>CAIYYN010000001.1 GCA_903930435.1 uncultured Hyphomicrobiales bacterium
CAGCCAAAATGAACGACGTCGATCCATTCGCCTGGGCAAAGCAAACCCTCGAGCGCCTGGCGAACGGCTGGAAACAGGCCGACATTGAAGAGCTCATGCCGTGGCATTATAAGCCCTGAACGGTACCGGCTACGCGCTTACCTCACACTTGGATAAAACTTGGGAGCAACGTCAGATACCCTGTGCAGATCCGCCCGCAAATACATACCGCGTTGACGACCAACCATAGCTCAAGCGGGAAAATCAACTGTGCGTCGGTTTGAACTTTCTTAAGCCTGAGCGCTCACCCACCGGAGATTCGCCTTTTCAAGTTCTTGCCAAAATCGCCTCCGGCGTTCAGCTGCAACGGCTTCGAACACGACCAAACGATTTGGTCCAAAATAAACTCGACATTTGTCAATATCGCCCGTCACCAACTGCATTTCATTTTGGCTTTCGTAGTATAGCCCGCTGATCCGAATGCCATCTAAACCACCAATAATTAAAATATTACCCTCGTGCATTTGAATCTTTCTCTCTCCTCCAACAGCAACGATCCGCAGCCTCGAAAGCTCCGTCGTCTCTTCAAGATCAATATCCTGATTTATTAAGACAGTGATCATTTCGCGTACAGCCGAAGAATAGATCTGACAGGCTTTAATCCTATTTAATAATAAGGCAGGATCAGAATTGCGGAGATCGATAGTACCAACAGCTTTTACACGAAATCCAGCAAGCTCAGAGCCGGCAATTCGAACAGGAAAATTTACCGCGCTGCGGCTGTCGAGCTGATTAGCATCGAGATTGAGATCCGAAGTAAGTTTATTTAAGTCGATCCCGAAGAGTGGTGAAATCTTGCCACCGCCATCAGCGTTCCCTGCCATAAAAATATTGCCCTGTAGTGGTTGGGGTTCGCATTGGTCAAAGACTATGTGCGCGCTATTCCCAAAAGCAGCACTTAGTGAGCGACCGTTGCGCCAAAAGATGTTATTGGAAATGGTATTTTGATTTGAGATTCCTGAGATCGAGATAGCAAATGTGTCATGCGCATCGAAAATGTTTTCGGATATGATATTAGATCTGCTATTTCGGCCGATAATCAATCCACATTTTCCCCACTCAAAACGGTTTCCATCGATTATGTTCGCCCCTGCACCCGAATGGAGTGCAATTGCGCTTGAAGCTAACGATGTGAAGACGTTGTTGCTGATTTGCATGTCCACCATCGCACCTGAAAAGGCAGTCGCACATCCCACGACGATATTGCCAGAGAACTGCCATGCGCCCCAAGCACTTTCGTCGGTCCCGGCCAGCTGTTCCAAGTTCTGGAAGACGCAATTCATAAACCGAACGTGTGAGACAGCCGTGTGATATAAACGATCTAGGGCGCTACGCTTCTGTCCGGATCGGAATACAAGCCCCTCGACTGATAGCGATTTACCACCCTCGAAGAGGGCTCCATGCCTACCCGCGACATATTGAAGCACCGCGCATTCGCTACTCCAACTAGTCGCCCTCTGCATCCAGTCTGAGCTAAAGTTTGGATATAATTTCTTTGATGGACCAACAAGCGTTGTATTATCAGGAATATTTATGGGCCTTGAAATTGCGTAGATACCAGGTTTGAAATAGATGGCACGGCCATTTGCTGCAGCTATTGCATCCTCGATCGAAGTTGTATCGTCCGAGATGCCGTCGCCTTTGGCTCCCCGGGAACGTACATCGACAATCATGTCGGGTTGCTGAGCGTTGGTCTCGGCCGAAATCGCAGGCCCAGAGCCGGCTAAAGCGATCGCAACGCCAAGTATCAGACCCCGTCTATGCTCGACGGGATATTTATCTCCGTCTAACTGCATTTTGCTCTCCTACATCACCACTGACCAAAACAAAAGATGCCAGAATCAATAGTGCCGGTGGTCCTGAGTTTGACAAGTAATAGACGCCGTTCGTCGTCCCACATAAAAAATAAAAAAGCATCAGCGGGAGAGTAGATACCGCTCTAGCCGCAAAGACAGCATGAGCAGTTAGGAAAGCGATGACGCCCACAGCGCCATAGTTCAAAATCAAGCGAAGCCAGAAGGCATGAAAAAGGAATGGATAAACACCAAATTTTGAGCGATCAACTACTTGACTTTCCCAAAGCCATTTTAGTTCAGGTGGTGTAATCGCTGGAACTACATCACCTAAAGGGTACCCGAATAAAAGTTGTACGACATCTGATCTTGCAAGAAGTCCGACAAAGCTGTTATACATGTAAAGTCGATCGAATGAATCTGTGTCGATATCAAGTCCACGCATGTAAAATGAAAAAAGTGTTGCACCAAGCAACACTGCAACGGCCATAATAATAATAAATATATTAATTCGCACACGACCTATTAGATACATAAATGCGAAAGAAAAACACACGGCAATTAGCGTTGTTCTAGAAAACGTTATAAGAAGACCAAAAAATAAGTATACATCGGCTCGCTCAAATCGACCGTTTTTAAAAGCCCGATACAAAATCGACAATGAAATCAGAAAAGCATCATAATTCGTCTCGCCAGATCCGATCGGTCGGGAAGAAAATCCACTTAAGGCAAATTGCATAAAAAGGAAGAAAGTAATGAATTTTCCCCCAGTCGTTATCGCGTGAACGCTAGGCGCCCCACTCCTTATGAAAATCAATCCTACCGACAACATATAAACGACCATCTTGTTGTCATTCAAAATATCAACAACATCGAGGTTCTGAACTTCAAAGAAGGATCTGAGATTATAAAGTATAGATAAAGAAGAAAATGCAAATAGTGGCGCAAAAATCTGGATGCGCCTACTGTTCCAATGCGAATGGAAACACGCCAAAACAGCAAATGTAATCGTCAAAATATCGATAAAATTCCTAAAGATATTTATAAGTGAAAATAAGGGAAAAAGAATATAGGAGTTATAGATAATTAGGTTGGAATAATTTGGGAATCCGGTTGATTGCGGTCTCACATTTCTCGAAAGAGAGGCATTCATTTCAGATTTTCCCAATTTCCAACGAAGTTACGCATAGGTAGATCCAGACTATAGCACTTTTGTTATCAGGGTAGGCACGGCAGTTGTTAGCTAATGCCTGTCCTAACGGCGAACTATAATAGCATCAAGCCAAACGTTGCCCCATAAGAATGTTAAAATATCGATCATACCAAATCTACCAATTTAGACAATATCACTCCTATACGACGCCTTGCAACGTCGTACGCTGCGATCCCATTCGAAAATGGACGAGGCCGGCGGCGATGAAGATGGCATGGGACACGACATCAGCCAAGACAAACGACAGATATTGCAGCTTGTCGGCAGACAGCGCATTGACGCCAATCGCGATCACCATCGCGACGATCCGCCAAAAGCTGTTGATGTAAAACCACTTCTTGGCAACCAACCCCTGTCCGATACATTGGGAAGCTGAATCCGTCAAAATGGTAACTGCATAGACGAGCAGCACGAAGCCGACAATCGGCTTGCTGGTTTCGAGATAGGTAAATAACCCTGTGAGTTCGACGACAATCGCCAGCACTACAGTCAGGCCAAGACTGGCAACCTGGGTGGCAAGCGCCGCAAAGAGGAGCCGCTCTCGTGTCGCTGCCATCCTTGTGACAGTCGATGCGAATTCCGTCCGTCGAACAAAGGACGTGACCTGCACCGCTGAGGACACGATCTGCTTTACGTAAACGACCACTGCAGTGGCAAGGGTTCCCAGCGCAAAATTACAGATCATGAGCTGTAACCTAAAGTAGATCTGCCCCGGGATCAGCCCGAGCAGCATCCCAATGCACTCCCGTATGCTGATGCGCAACCCCGCCAGGCTCGGTCGTGCCAGCCTTGGGCCAAACCCCTCACGCATCAGATAGATGAACTGAATGACGACGGTCAAGACATAGCCCAGAGAAAACGCCGCCCCGAGTACCATGCCTGATTTGGCCAGATCGTTGGCTGGAACGAGTACCAAGGCGATCGCCGACAGGACGTAAGGTATCGACGCAGTTATCCCGCTGATGCCGCTTCGCTGGATACCGTCAATGATGCCGGACAGATTGAAGGCCCAGGCCATCAGGCCGAAGCACGCACATATGGCATAGGACGAGAAAAACGCTCCAGCCGAATAGAGAACGACAAATGCAAACAAGATGATGGAGGACAGCGCCGCCACAAAAAACCGAAAGAGTGTTATCTCCGTGTATTTGATCCAGATCGGTAAAGCGGTGTCCTGAGTGTAAGCGTTGTGCGCGACATATTGGGCAAGGATAACGGTCGCCCCGGAATCCACCGACTGGGATCCGAGCGTGAAGAGGGAAAACAGAATGCCAAAATTAGCCAATAATGTTGGCTGTCCCTCGATTATAAGCCACGTCTGGCCGATGAAAAGTGAACCCTGCCCGAAGCCAAAGCCGAAAATCAACATCGAAAAGTTAACAAGAGTGGCCTTCGAACGCACAAAACGGGCTATTAGTTGGTCCATTCACGCCCACTCCCTCAGCCAACCAAATGGGCCTTGCCTATGTGAAGACAGGTTTGCCCGACACGCTTCACAAACGCTGCTGTACAAACGAAACCTACTCCAGCAAGGTCCGGAAGTCGGCTTCAAGATGATCAATGATGCTTCCCCGCTCCCACCGTTCCTCCGCACGCTTCCGTCCCTCGAGCGCGAATTCCAGGCGGATATCTTCGTGATCAAGCAATGTCTCGATCGCACGGGCAAAGCCAATTGCATCCCCTGGCGGAACAATCAGGCCGCACCCTGACACCTCCTCCGCCAACCCGGTTTCCGGCAGTGTGGTGGCAATGATAGCGCGACCCGATGCCATCATGTTTGCCATCTTGGACGGCAGCACCAGATCGGCGGTGCCAGCGAGTTGCGGCAGCAGATGAATGGTGGCGAGCCCCAGCAAATCGTTAAGCCGCTCCTTGGGTTGAAGGTCATGAAACTGGACGTTCGTCAGGCCTTCAGCCAATCGTTCAAGATGAACGCGGTTTGGCCCCTCGCCGCAGATCACGAACGTCAAATCCGCGCGGTGACTCAAAGATTTTGCCACCTCGACAAGAATTTCAATGCCTTGCTTATTGGCGATATTGCCAGAGTATAGTGCAACATGTGGCGTCAGGATGTTCCAATCCATGCGATAGGTAGACGTCCCTTCGGCAGGTCGGATATGATCAATCTCGGCCCAGTTGCGGAACTCAACGATCCGATCTACCGCGACTCCTTTATCCGCACATTTTCGGCACATCGCCGGCGATATTGAGCTGACGCGTCCGAAGGATTGGAGTACCCGCTCTTCAAACCAGTATGCTAATCTCGTGCCAATGCCATGTCTGGCTACAAGCCCGGTCGCGATTGCCGCCTCCACTTCGAAGTCCTGAATGTGGATCCACGACTTGGCGCCGCCTACCAAAGCAGCCAAGCGCCCAAAGGGAGCAGCAATTAAGGATGGTGCGACGACGAAGACCACATCAGGCCGTTGTCTCCACGCCAAAAGCAGCAATGGTATCACACTCGAAAAGGCAAAGCTCATGTGATGCAGCACCCGCTTCAGCCCGCTTGGGTTGGCAGGTATATAATGGGCGACATAGGTCAGATCGACATTGTTCTGGCGGGTGCGACGGCGCCAGCCTCCGCGGAGGTCCGGATGAACCATCCAGCCCGGGTAATAGGCTTTGCCGGCCACTACGGCGACTTCATGGCCGCGGCGAGCCAGTTCTTCGGCAAGCCCTGTGGTATAGACTGCGACGCCAACCATCTCTGGCGCATAGTTGAGCCCATGGATCAGGATCTTCAGAGGCCGTTCAAATCGCATGTGACTTTAACCAGCCTTCAGTCGTGCGCGGTGCTTCGGAGGGGGGAATGCGCGGCTGCCATACCAATCCAAGAAGCTTGTCTACGCTCATCATCTTGCATAGCATCATGCACCGCATAGTCCCGTGAAAGAAGTATTTCGCATATACCAACTCCATCGCGACAAGTATTTCGTATTTAAATCCCAATATTACGGCAAAATTTAACTTAGAACGACATGACGAGCTCTAAGGATGGACATGTTGGTTAGGTTATGGTCATATTATATTGTTGGTTTCGTCATTCACGAACATCGGCAAAAACACCGTGCTCAAGCAATCGAGCGAACAAGCAATCGACCAATTCAGACCATTCAATCTACTTAAGTAGCGCTTCCGGGTACCGAATGTCATCTCATCTCCGCGAAGGCGGTATACAGCGTCTTATATGGCAATGCAACATTGCCGCGGAACCTTTAGGTATCACGAGGTCATGAGCGGCGGCGGCTCCAACACCTACGACTCTTCGTGACTTTGTGGGGTTCATCGGCTGTTCGCGGCTACATCGCTCATGGGCAGTTATGCAAACGAAATCAAAATGGTCGCCCGGGCTAGGGGTCAAGATCCTGGGTGTCGAGCGCACTGACGGGGATGTTTGGGTTGTCACCGCGGTCGGGCCAGGGATAGGCATTTGCCCAGATTGCCGACTAATAAACAGTAGGCGACATGATTGATTCAACCGCAGCCTTCAAGGCAAGGTCATGAGTGTGATGCTCCGGCTTAGCCGACGGCGATGCTTGCAGCAGCAATGTGAGCGACAGACGTTCGCCTACCTATTGCAGACTGTGGCATCCTCTTATGCGCGCCGACCGAAAAGGGCCGTCGAACTGGTCGGGCTGCTCGGCCGAAACACGGACGGTCATCTTGGCGAACGCCCGATGCAGCGTCTCGGTATGCCTGTAAGCGAAGACACCATCTCGCGGAATTTGAAGCAAGGTGCTGCGGTTGCTAATGGCGCCATAGAGATTTAGGTGGCGGGCATCGACGACTGGAGTTGGCGACGCGGCAGGGCATATTTGTTGTCCATCTTGAGCGTCGCTCGATTGTCAACATTTCGGACGACCTTAGCGCCGGGTATGTGGCTAAGTGGCCGCAAAACCATTCCATCGTCGAGATCGTCAGCCGAGCCGCTGCGGCTGATATGCACAGTCTGTCAGCGAAGGCGCACGGAAGGCCCGACAGGTAGCGGATCGCTTTCATCTGATCCAAAATCTTTGTACCTAAGTCGTGAAGCAGATAGGCTTCCACGGCCACGCTTCAGGAGAAACCAGCTTTTAGAGGACGCCATCGTCGACGCGGACCCGCATCGCCGGCGCGCTCGTCTCGCGCATAGGCCGTCTCGTCAGGGCATATTGGTAATGCTCCGCACACCGCTAGGAGGGTCTCACTTACAACGAGATCGCCCAACGGACCGGATAAGCACGCACTGCGAAGTCGACTTTTTCTTCGATTGGAGCGTTGGTGGTGTGCGCCCGGTTTCGGGCTTGTCCTGATGCCAGGCGAATTAGTCGCTTCGGCATACCGAAGACGCGTTATGCCAAAATCAAAAGCCAACAAAATGAGGCAAGTTGACGCATGTATTTTGGATTTGCCTGGGCAAATGGCAAAACTGCGGGATCTCACCGCCGCAAGTGTCGCTTTCCATTTAATTATGCGAATCCGACCTCAACGATTTCAGTAGTTTGCCTGCGCAATTAAATTGAGAATTAGCATTTAATTTGATAATCCGTATTGGCTTTTGTCACTTTATATGAGAATCAGATTCTGGATGTTTTTCGCGCGAGTCTGCAATGAGCAATCCATTTCCCGAGGAAATTGAGGAGGCGCTTTGGGATGAAGCGTGCCGTCGTGCCGATGCGATCCGCGGTTTCCTGAAGGACAATCCGACCAATGCGACGGCCGCAGATGTCGCAGAGTTGGCGACCGATCTCGGCCTGAGCCAGGCGACGGCTTACCGTCTGGTCAAGCTGTTCCGAGCCGGCGGGACCGTCCTCTCGCTTGTGGAACGCAAACGCGGTCGGCCGGAGGGACATCGTACCCTGGACGAGAAGCGGGAGGAAATCGTTCGAACGACGATCAACGCGTTCTACCTGAAGCGCACCCGACCGACGATCTCGCAATTGGTACGGGACGTGCGGACGAATTGCATCTCGGTCGGACTGAAACCACCGCATCAGCGAACGATAGTGGCTCGCCTTGAGGACATCGACCTTCAAAAGCGGGCGAGACGACGCGGCGAGCAAAAGATCGTGAAGGCGACAACGGCCGTTCCTGGAGTGTTCAGGGCAGCCCGCCCCCTGGAAGTCGTCCAGATCGATCATACCAAGGCCGATATCTTTGTCGTCGACGAGGACACTCGGCAGCCGATCGGACGACCGTGGCTGACGCTGGCAATGGATGTCTGCAGCCGAATGGTGACCGGGTTTTATCTGACCATGGAGGCACCGTCCCGACTGTCGACCAGCCTTTGTTTGCTCCAATCCGTCTTCGACAAATCGGCATGGTTGCGGGAGCGTGAGATCGCGGAGCCGTGGCCCATCGCCGGAATGCCGGACACGTTACATGTTGATAATGGCGCCGACTTCCGCAGCCAAGCCTTCAAGAGAGGATGCGAGGATGCAGGCATCGCAATTGATTGGCGACCACCAGGTGAGCCGCGCTTCGGCGGCCACATCGAGCGCCTGATCGGCACGCAGATGGGTAGGCTGCATCTACTGCCCGGCACGACGTTCAGCAATGAGCAGGAGCTCGCAGAGTACAATTCAAAGCGACACTCGGCACTGACACTGCGTGAACTCGAGCGCTATATCGCGCTCGAAATCGTCGGCTCCTATCATCAGTCCATCCACAGCAGTCTTGGTCGTCCGCCGATCGCGATCTGGCGGAAGTGCGAGGACGAGATCCCACTGCGGCTGCCACAAGATCGGATGCGCTTCTGGCTGACATTCCTGCCCGAGCAGGAGCGCACTTTGCGGCCGACTGGCATTCATCTGTTCGGCCTGCGTTACTGGTCAGCGGCGCTAAACGCTGACGTCGGGCGTTCGGAGCGACGCCTCCTCGTCAAATACGATCCGCGCGACATGGCCCGCATCTTCGTTCGAAGGCCTTCAGGAAACTTCGTGGAGGCTCGCTATGCCGATGTGACGTTGCCTTCGATCACCCTGCAAGAGGCCATGACTGCACGGCGCACCCTGCTGGCGAAAGGCCGCCGCGAGGTCGACGCCCAGACTATTGTCCGCACCGCAATCGCACAGCGTGAATTGGTTGAAGCGGCGATCAGTAAAACGGCGGCGGCGCGACGACAGGGCCAAACGATGAAATCGAAGGTGAATGATCGCGAATGGGGCTCGCTCCGCGGTGTCGACTCCAGCAAACCCGTACCCTTTGTTGAGGATGCAGATTGAGCTGGAGTGAATATGAACGAACAAGTCTCTCATCTGACAGCCGCGGCCGCTGCGCTGCTTACCGAAACGGATGAACAGCGCATTCGCGCGATACGATCGCGCCGCTGGGTGCTCTATCCACGCGCCAAGCAGGTGCTCGACAGGTTGAGCGCACTTCTCGACCATCCGCGAGGCACGCGCATGCCTTCGGTCGCAATCTACGGCGACAGCGGCATGGGTAAAACGATGATCATGAAGCGGTTCCGGAACGAACACCCGCCGAGCTTCCATCCTCTGACGGGCACACTGAAGACGCCTGTCCTGGCCATGGAAATGACCAGTCGGCCGGGCGAGCGACGCTTCTACGCCGAGCTACTCACCCTTCTCGGCGCACCGCAACGTCCACGCGCGGACATCGCTCAAATGGAACAGGCAGCATTGCGGATCATGGAAGCGATCGGTGTGCAAGTGCTGGTCATCGACGAGGTGCACAATATCCTTGCGGGAACCTATCGCGAGCAACGCATCGTCCTGAATACGCTGCGCTTCCTCAGCAATCGTCTGCAGATCTCGTTGGTATGCTTCGGCGTGAACGACGCGCGGGAGGCCATCAGCGGCGACGTTCAACTTGCGCGCCGGTTCGAACAGTTCACCTTGAGCCGGTGGGCCGCGAACGAACAATTCGAAACTCTGGTGGTTTCGATCTTACGCAACACGCCGCTTCTTCGGCCCTCGGTGCTCACACCTAAATCGCTGCGACGGATTCTGCAGATCACTGAAGGTATAACTGCTAACATCTTCCAGATGATCAACTGCCTCGCGGTCGATGCCATCGCGAGCGGCCGCGAACATATCACTGACGAAGCGGTCGAGGGCTGGGTGCCACAGTTCGACGCTGAGGCAGCATTCGCATGATTGAGAACACACCGCCTCGACAATTAGCGGTGCGGTTGCCGCCCCACCCAGACGAACTCCTGTCCTCCTGGATCAGCCGGCATGCCGCCTTCTACGCGGTTCCACCGCTGGTGATGCTTCGGCATTGCCTGCCTGAAGCTTCCTCCTTGCGAGCGGCCGATCTTCAACTGAGCAGTGATCAGGAAATTCGCTTGGCCAGCATGTTCGCCACCGAGCCGGCCGTGATCAACCGAATGATCTTCGGAAATATCTCGCAATCATCGCATCGGCTCATCGCTGTTAGGCCGACGCAGATCTGCACGAACTGTAGCTCGCAACATGGGGAACCGGCGCCGATCCTGCGAAGCCAGCTTCTGGGGTGGCGCCTTACGTGCCCTTTGTGCGCAACCCCGCTCTCGGATCCCGGCGGTCGCGAGCACCCCTCCCCTTTCCGGCAATATTGCAGAGCCGCTCTTTATGGCGAAAAGCTACTCGATGATGAAGCCGAACGTGGCATCGCAACCTGGACATCGCTCGGCTTCTCTTGATGCGACGCATTCCAAGGCCGATACCGCGCGAGCACGACCTTGGGCGTTTCCGGGTACTCGGCGCGATCATCCCCGACCTCGACCGTGTCGTCGCTACGGAGAAAGAGAACCTGCCCACGCCTGCTAAGCCGATCCTGCCCGTTCACATGCGGCCCGCCCTGCTGGCAGGCATCGCCATTGTCGAGCGCGCTGGACCGGAGATGCTCCGAATGCTGCGCGGTCACATGATTGGCGAAAACAAGGTCCGATTCACTGATGCTGCCGAGAGCATGATAGCCCGAGCTCGTCGGCGGAAGGCTTTACCGCAGATGCTCTTAATTTGAGAATCCCACGGCCAAGATTCTCATATTTAAATGCCAAAC
>CAIYYN010000002.1 GCA_903930435.1 uncultured Hyphomicrobiales bacterium
TCGCCGGGCTGGCGAAGGCGGTGAATGTTGGTATTCTCGGTCATGGCGTATCGCTCTCGCTTGGAGGTTCTGGCTGGCTCGTCACCCGCCTCGATACGCCGCCTTTCTCAAACCGTCATCACCCAGATTCCGCCATAGCTCTGTGGTGTGGCGTGAAAGTCACATTGCGACGTTGCGTGTGCTGCCGACGAGATATGGCTGACAATACCGATTAATCCTTTCCAGATCCGTCGGGAGGACCGGCTCCCGTTCTCCTTGTTCCGACGTTCCCCTCGACTGATCCGAATCAGAGCCACGCACCGCGAGCGTCAGCCGGGGATGGCGTGAAGGAAGCCCGCCGATCAACATCGCTGCAATCTGCACGCGGACTTGATAGTCTGCCGGCTATGTGCGCGCCGAAACTGATCGTTTTCGCACAAGCTAGCCGCGCAATCCCCTGAGCGTCTCGACCAATCCTGCGGTCGAGGCATCCAGACCAGACGTGTCGGCTTCGCCCTTGACGACAGGCATCAAGGCGCTTGCCAGCTGCTTGCCAAGCTCGACGCCCCATTGGTCGAATGAGTTCACGTTCCAGATCACGCCCTGGACAAACACCTTGTGCTCATAGAGCGCGAGCAATCGGCCAAGCATGTGCGGGGTCAACTTGCTGTAGACAAGCGTGTTCGACGGGCGATTGCCGGGGAAGACCTTGTGCGGCAGCAGTTCCTTGATCCGCTCGGCGGAGAGGCCTTCCGCCGCCAATTCCGATTCGACTTCCACCGCTGTCTTGCCGCGCATGAGCGCTTGGCCTTGTGCCAGGCAATTGGCAATGAGCTTGTCGTGATGATCGGACATCTGCTCGTGCGGATTGGCCCCCAGCAGGAAATCCACCGGGATGACCTCGGTGCCCTGATGGATCAGCTGGAAAAACGCATGCTGGCCATTGGTGCCCGGTTCGCCCCAGACCACTGGTCCTGACTGGCGTGGGACAGGGGTGCCGTCCTTGCAGACGCCCTTGCCGTTGCTCTCCATGTCGAGCTGCTGCATATGCGCGGCAAACCGCGACAGCCGCTGATCGTAGGGGATGACGGCATGGGTCGGGAAATCAAGGATATTGCGATACCAGACACCCAGCAGGCCGAGAATGACCGGCAGGTTTTGATCGAGCGGCGCATTGAGGAAGTGCTCGTCCATCGCATGACCGCCCGCGAGAAATTCCGCAAACCGCTCGCACCCGACGGCGATTGCCACCGGCAGGCCAATCGCTGACCAGACGGAATAGCGGCCCCCGACCCAGTCCCAGAACCCGAACACGCGATCTGGCGCGATCCCGAAGGCGGCGACGCGGGAGAGCGCCGTTGATATGGCGGCGAAATGGGCGCCAACCGCTGCGTCGCTCAAATGTGAAACCAGCCAGTCGCGCGCGCTCTGGGCATTGGTCATGGTTTCAAGCGTGGTGAAGGTCTTGGACGCGATCAGGAACAGGGTCGAAGCGGGATTGAGACCTTTCAGCGTGTCATGCAGATGCGCGCCGTCGACATTGGAGACGAAATGCACGCGCGGTCCGTCATGATAGGGCGCAAGTGCCAGCGTGACCATTGCGGGTCCGAGGTCCGATCCACCAATGCCGATGTTGACAACATCGGTAAAGACCTCGCCGGTTGCTCCCCGAATGCTGCCCGAGCGTACGCCCTCGGCGAAGGCCCCCAGCCGACGCAGGACGTCCGCGACATCGGCGGAGACGTCAACGCCATTGATCATCTGCGCCTTGGCCGCAGGAGACCGCAAGGCGACATGCATGACCGCACGTCCTTCGGTTGCATTGATCGGCGCGCCGGCAAACATCCTCGCCCGCCAGCCATCGAGATCTGACGCACGCGCCAGATCGAGCAACCTGTCCATCGTTTCCGCAACGATCCGGTTCTTGGAATAATCGAGCGTCAGATCGTCGACCGTGACTGAAAAGCGTTTGAAGCGCTCGGGGTCGGCGGCGAAGAGGTCCCGCATGTGCAGATGCTTGATCGCGGCAAAATGAGCTTCGAGCGCAGTAAACCTGTCTTCAGCAATCGGCATCTGTGATCTCGCTGATAAAACGCATGGCGGAAAATGACGGAGCGTTGGAGCTAGAACGCCTTGAATGTAATCATTGTTTTGGTGTCCTGAATGCCATTGATGGCATGCACCTTCTCGTTCACGAAATGGCCGATATCGGTGGTCTCAGGCACGTAGAATTTGACGATGAGGTCGTGATCACCGGCGATGGAAAAGATTTCCGATGCGATTTCGGCATCAGCCAAGGCACTGGCCACCTGATAGGATTTGCCCAGATGGCATTTGATCAGCATGAAAAACGGCCGCATGGATAATTCCTATGGCTGGAAGGCGCGCCTGCGCGAAACGTGGTGCCAAGGATTAGCCCGGATCGAAGCCGTTTTCCATAGGGGTTTCCAGGTTAACCCATGCTCGCTACGCCGAGCGTCACAAGTCGGTTGCATTATAACTCAATAAATATACTCTAGATTGAAATTTAATTGGATCATCTCAAAGTTTCATGGAAATATCCGGTCATCGTCGGACAATTGCGTCTGACGGTACCCTGAAAGGAAAGGCCATGAAACTCACATGGAAGCTTTCCCTTCGCCTGGGAAAGAGGATCACGGTCTCGGTAACCGTGATCCTCGGATAAAACCCAGTGAAGGAGGGTCGGGGGAGAGAAATCTCTCCCGACCTTCAGGGTAGGCGAATCCGGGTCGCTTTTCAAGTAAAATGATAAAGCTTCTGATTGATATTTTCAAAACTAAACGCGCGTGATGCGTGTTTATCTCATTCCAGCCGAACCCGGACCGAGGCTGTGGCTCCCTTGGCATCAACCACTGAAACGCGCGCAAACCCGGCGCTATCGGGCAGCCAGCTTGCGGTTCGCCGGGCGTCGGGTTGTGTAACCGGCACGCCATTGATCATCCAGATCAACGGAGGCGCACCGCCCAGTGCCTTCAACGCGAGAGGGCCGATCTCATTGACGCCGGTCTTGGCGAGCAGGCCGAGGTCGATCTCGGCACCATCCGGCGGATAGGAAATCGAGAGCGGGATCTGGCTGGTTTGTGTCACGGTCCGCGCAGCATCGCGCCGGATGCTGCGCAATGGTGGCGGTAGCGTCGCAGAGGTCGCCATCAGAGTATTGGATGGCTGCGGAATGATCTCCGACGGAGTACCGATGCGCTGGAATGTGTCGAACAGGATAGGCGCGGCGGCCAGCCGACCGACCAGGCCAGGCACCGGCACGCCATCGGGACGCCCGACCCAGACGGCGATGGTCCAGCGCTTGTCGAAGCCGACCGCCCAGGCGTCGCGATAGCCATAGGATGTGCCGGTCTTGTAGGCGAGCTGGCCCGGCATCGCATTGAGCGGGGGCGGCGCACCGCGCAGGATATCGGCGACATACCAGGCACTGACGGGGTCAACGAGGCGCAGGTCCGTCACGGCCGCCGTGGCAGCGGTCGGGGCGTCATCCTGCCGCCATTTGAGCGCCACCGTCATGCCGCCGCGCGCTAGCCCCGTGTAAAGTCGGGCGAGGTCAGTCAGCCGGATGCCGAGGCCACCAAGGCCGATGGCGAGACCCGGCGGACTATCCTTCGGCATGTGCAGATCAGCGCCGGCTGCCGCCAGTCTTGCCGCCAGACGACTTGGGCCGACGGCATCGAGCAACTCGACCGCTGGCACATTGAGGGACTGTTGCAGGGCGTAGCGGGCGGTGACCTGTCCCCGGAACGATTGGTCAAAATCTTCCGGTGCCCAGACACCATAGCGTGCGGGCCTGTCCTCAAGAATGGTCTCCGGGTGCGCCTGACCATTCTCGAAGGCCATCGCATAGATGAACGGTTTGAGGGCCGATCCCGGCGATCTGTAAGCGCGGGCGAGATCGACACCGCCCGCGCGCTCCGTTGCAAAATAGTCCGCGCCACCGACATGCGCCCTGACTTCGCCCGTTGCATTGTCGATCACAAGTACGGCGGCGGAGACCTTCGGGCCGAGGCGCGGCACGGCTTGCATCAAAAGCGTTTCGACCGAGGACTGGATGCGGAAATCAAGTGTCGTATGGTGGATCTTGATATCCGGGCGTTCGGCAACCAGCTCTTCCGAAATATGCGGGGCCAGCATCGGGAACCGCAGGCGACCCGAGGGCATCGGCTCGGCCTTGGCGTGCTCCAGTTCGGCGACCGTCAGCAGACGGTGCTCGTAAGCTCGATCCAGCACTCGGTTACGGGCGAGGAGGGCCTGCGCCATCTGTCGATCTGGCCTGCGCGTCTCCGGCGATTGGGGGAGGGCAACAAGCAGCGCAGACTCTGCCGGGCTCAGGCGACGCGGTTCCTTGCCGAAATAGGCGAGCGATGCCGCCCGCAATCCCTCGACATTGCCACCAAAGGGCGCAAGCGAGAGATAGAGCGTCAGGATTTCATCCTTGCTGAACCGGCGTTCCAGTTCGATGGCGCGGATCGCCTGCCGGACCTTCGCGCCATAAGAGCGTTCGCCGCGCGGCTCCAGAAGGCGGGCGACCTGCATCCTCAGCGTCGAACCGCCGGACACAATGTGTCCTTCACGCGCCAATTGCCATCCAGCGCGAAGAATGGCGAACGGGTCGACACCGGGGTGGCTGTAAAACCGGTTGTCCTCAAAGGCCAGCAACATCTTGATGTAGTTGGGATCGACGTCCTTCACATCGACCGGAAGCCGCCATTTCGCATCCGCCGTCGTAAAGGGCCGCAACAGGCGTCCATCGCGGTCGACAACCGTTACCGATCGGACATGGGCCGACGTCACGCGGATCGGCGGCAACGAACGAGCATAATGATCCAGCGCCACCCAGATCCCGCCAGAAATTAAGCTGAGCACAAGCACGAGGGCCGCCGACAAGGCGACGGCGTAGGAGAGGACAGGGCGAATACGCGAGGTGAAGGCCATAAAAAGGTCCGGCATGGATAAAGCCCAAGTTTAGCACTGAAACCTGACGACGTCGCCGTTCGACCAAGCCTTTGGGTTCTAAAAAAGTGCGCAGTGTCTCTACCTCCCATTCAGGGGGGGGCGGCACGGAGTGCCGGGTGGGGCGGGGTTTGCGACTTGCGCGGAAGCCTGTTCAAGGTCCCCACCCCCGGCTTTGCCGGACCCTCCCCGGTGGGGAGGGATGAACCAACGGGCTGCGCAAGAGCTTTTATGTGACTTCTCATGTCGGGATTGGATAGCCTGCGCCGTAAAAGACAGTTTCGGCCATGTCCAAAATGCAACGATGCCACGCCGTATTTTTGCGGGCCCTTGTCATCAAATTGATTCCGCTTACCTACGAAACTGGTTAGGATAAAAACCAACACATGATTTGTTGCCGACAGGGATGATCGCACCATGAATGAGATGACCGCGCCAGTGCGCTTCGGGATCGGAGCCAGTGTTCAACGGGTTGAGGATCAGAGCCTGATCACCGGCAAGGGCCGCTTCGTTGGCGATATCGCGCCGGAAGGCACATTGGTCGGCTACGTCATTCGCTCCAGCATGGCGCATGCCCGGTTCACGCTGTCGGGCGTTGAGGATGCACGCCGTGCCGAAGGCGTTCATCTGGTGCTCACGGGCGAGGATATTGACGATCTCGGCCATATCCCGACCAAGGGTCTCGTGAAGCAGCCCGATGGTTCCTATCCTTGGCTGCCGCCTCGTCCTGTGCTCAATCTGACGACGGTTCGCCACGTTGGCGATCCAATCGTGTTTGTCGTCGCCGACACGCTGAATGATGCCAAATCCGCTGCAGAAATGATCGAAGTCGACTATGTACCGCTTGATGTGGCTGTCGATACCGCGACCGCCATGGACCCCTCGACGCCGATCGTCTGGCCGGAACTGGGCACCAACAAGGCTTTTGAATATTTCCTTGGCGACAAGAACGCGACCGATCAGGCCTTCGCCTCGGCTACCAAGACCGTGAAGCTGGTTGTCGACAACCAGCGCCTCGTCACCAACTATATGGAGACGCGTGGCGCGATTGGTCAGTTCGATCCCGAAACAGGCCGCTACACGCTGACCGCCGGTACGCAGGGCGGCCATGGCATGCGGAACATCATCGCCAATGATATCCTGAAAATTCCGCCTGCGGATCTGCGCGTCGTTACCCCGGACGTCGGTGGTGGTTTTGGTACTAAGTCCTTCGTGTTTTCCGAGTATCCGCTGGTGCTGAAGGCAGCCAGGATGCTGGGCCGTCCGGTCAAATGGATCGGTGACCGGACCGAGCATTTCCTTGCCGATGCGCAGGGCCGCGACAATATCACGACCGCTGAACTGGCGCTTGACGGCAATGGCAAGATCCTCGCCTATCGCGTCGATCTGATTGCCAATATGGGTGCCTATCTCAGCCAATATGCGCCGTTCATTCCCTGGGTCGGTGTCACGATGACGACGGGCCTCTACGATATCCCGGCCATTGCGGTGACAGTCGAGGGCGTGTTCACGAACACGGTGCCGGTCGACGCCTATCGCGGCGCAGGCCGCCCGGAAGCCGCCTATCTGATCGAGCGTCTGATGGACGTTGCAGCCCATGATCTCGGGCTGGAACCGGCTGAGCTGCGCCGCCGCAACTTCATCCGCGAACTGCCCTATGTCACGCCGACCGGTCGCCACTATGACACCGGCGATTTCACCGGCCACATGGAAGAAGCGCTCGTCAAGGCCGACAAGGCCGGTTTTGAAGCACGTCTGGCAGCCTCGAAAGCCTCGGGCAAGATCCGTGGACAGGGCTTTGCCTCCTATATCGAAGCCTGCGCCTTCCCCGGATCGGAAGAGGCCAATGTGCTGCTCGGGCTGGACGGATCGGTCACGCTCTATATCGGTACGCAGACGAACGGTCAGGGCCATGCAACGGCCTATGGTCAGGTGATCGCGGGCTATCTCGGGCTGGACGTGAAGCAGGTGCACACCGTGCAGGGCGATACGGATCGTGTCGCCAATGGCGGCGGAACCGGCGGGTCTCGCTCGATCCCGCTGGGCCTGGCGTCGGTCGATATTGCCTCCAAGGTGCTGGTGGAAAAGATCAAGGCGATCGCTGCCGACAAGCTGGAAGCCTCGCCACAGGATCTCGAACTGGCCGATGGCGCGGTGCGGGTCGTCGGGACCGACAAGTCTTTGACGCTGTCGGAAATCGCCGCCGCTGCGCCGGACGAAGAGGCTCGCAAGGGCTACGGCAAGTTCAACCAGCATGAGGCGACCTATCCGAACGGGACGCATGTTGCCGAAGTCGAGATTGATCCCGAGACCGGCAAGGTCACCGTTGTCCGCTATACGGTCGTTGATGACTACGGCGTCACGGTCAATCCGATCCTGCTGGCGGGCCAGTTGCACGGCGGCGTTGCCCAGGGCATCGGACAGGCGCTGAATGAACGGACCGTCTATGATGAAAACGGCCAGTTGCTGACCGCCTCGTTCATGGACTACTGCATGCCACGAGCTGATGATTTCCCGTTTGTGGATTTCAACACCCGCAACGTGCCATCGACCACCAACATGCTCGGTATCAAGGGTGCAGGTGAAGCCGGCACCATCGGCGCGACGCCTGCCGTCGCCAATGCGGTCAATGATGCCCTGTGGCGCGCCTACGGCATCCGCCACATGGATATGCCCATGACGCCAGCCCGCGTCTGGGAGACGATCAAGGCGGCCGGGTGAGTGGCGCTCGCCGCTTCGTCGCCCGGATCAAGGCAACACTAGATCGGCGATAAGATTGCGAGGGTATGCTCGTCGCGAGTTTCGGCATCTGGTGTAAGTTTCGCGACCCCTCATCCGCCCTTCGGGCACCTTCTCCCACAAGGGGAGAAGGGGACTTATACGATGCGCTTTCGTCTGACCCTTCTCCCCTTGCGGGAGAAGGTGCCCGAAGGGCGGATGAGGGGTGCGTTGACAGGATCTCTGCACAGCACCTTCCTCACCAAGCCGCCGCACTCACTCCCAGATCCCCTGAAAATGATGCACCGGTCCGCGTCCTGCTCCAACTGAGAGCGTGTCGGCGGCGCGGATGGCGTCGGTGACGTACACCTTCGCGGCGGCGATGGCCTTTTCAAGCGTCAATCCGTGCGCCAGACCGGCTGTGATGGCGGAGGATAACGTGCAGCCGGTGCCGTGGGTGTTGTGCGTCGGCAGGCGCGGCGCAGTAAACCAGCGGAGGGTTGTTGCTGTCATAAGGAGGTCGGCGCTTTCGCTGTCGCTGCTATGCCCGCCCTTCAGCAGGACGGCCTCGCAACCGAACTGAAGCAGACGCCTCGCCTGATCCTCGACCTCTTGCCTTGAACTCGCCTCGTTGCACCCCAGCAATCGCGCCGCTTCCGGCAGATTGGGCGTGATGAGGGTAGCGAGCGGGATCAAGTCTGTGATCAATGTCGCGATTGCATCATCGGCAAGTAATGTGCGGCCAGACGTCGAGACCAGCACCGGATCCAGAACCGCCGGCCTTTGCGGCCATGTCTTCAATCCGCCTGCGACTGCCGAAACGACGTCGCGGCGACCCAACATACCAATCTTGATTGCATTGATTTTGAGATCAGACAGGACAGCGTCCATCTGCGCGCGGACAAAATCCGAGGGCACATCGTGGATGCCGTGGACACCCAGTGTGTTCTGCGCGGTCAATGCGGTGATCACGCTCGCGCCATAGACCCCCAGCGCCGAAAACGTCTTCAGATCGGCCTGAATGCCCGCGCCGCCACCGGTATCAGAGCCCGCGATCGTCAACGCGATGGCCGTCATGCGGGGTGACCAGTTGCGACGTCAACGATTTCGTGCAGCTGACGGGCCGCTGCCGCCGGATCGACCGCTGCCATGATGGCCGAGACAACCGCGATCCCGGCAGGCCGCACAGCCATGACGGAAGCCGCGTTTGCCGCTCCGATGCCGCCAATCGCAACAACGGGCAGATGACTGAGGCCGACCATCGCCGCCAATCCGTCGGGGCCGATGGCCTTGCCCGCGTCGAGCTTCGTCGTCGTCCCGAACAGGGGGCCGGTTCCGATATAATCGACGGCTCCGAGCTGGTGCTGCGACGCCTGCCATTCAGCGGGGGACCCAACGGAGAGCCCGATGATCTTGTCAGGTCCGAGCATGGCGCGGGCGGCGAGCGGCTCGATATCGCTCTGGCCGAGATGGACACCGTCTGCATCGCAGGCGAGCGCCACATCAACCCGGTCATTGATAATGAGCGGAATGCCAAGCGGATGCAGCAGGGCCTTCAAACCCCGTGCTTCCTCGACAAAATCGCGACCCGTTGCTTCGGGCGAGCGTACTTGGACGAGCGTGACGCCACCTGCGACAGCCGCCTGGACGGTCTCAAACACGCCACGCGATCCCGCGAGGGTACGGTCGGTCACGAGATAAAGCCGGAGGTCAAGGTCTCTTGCCATCACTGGATCTCCTCGACAGTGGTATGGGCGGCGATCTGGGTTTCTGATGACTGATAGAGTGCGTCGCAGAGTTCGACGGGCATATGCCCTGGACCATTCGGGCAGCGGTCGCCGGCGACCTTTCCCGCTGCGGCATAGGTCGCAAGAGCCGCAACGGCGGCCTCATAAGGCGGTGCGACGGCGGCGAAGGCGCCCACTGTTGCCGTCAGCGCGCAGCCAAGCGCCGTCGAAAGCGGCATCAACCCATGACCGCCAGTGATCCGGGCGATTCTGACGCCGTCGGTCACATAGTCAATTTCACCGGTCATCGCGATGATTGCGCCCGAAGACGTCGCCAGCGCAACCGCCGCCGATAAGCCCTCGTCGGCTGAACTGAGCGAATCCACACCGCGCGACTTCGCCCCGGAACTGCCCGCAAGCGCCATGATCTCGCCCGCGTTGCCGCGAATGATGCTGGGGCGAAGGGCAAGCAGGTCGTTGGCGGTCTTGGTGCGCAGACGCGTCGCTCCGCAGGCGACGGGATCGAGGATAAATGGCTTGGTGTGGGCAACGGCGGTTGCGGCGGCGAGCTTCATGCCCGAAATCCAGGCGGGTGACAAAGTGCCGATGTTGATGACCAGCGAATCGGTGAAGGCGCTGAATTCCTCGGTCTCTTCTGCCGCATGCACCATGGCAGGCGAAGCGCCGAGCGCCAGCAGCACATTGGCCGAGATGGTCATCGCCACATAATTGGTGATGTTTTGCACAAGGGGCCGCCTGGCCCTGACGGCATCATGCAGGGCGGCAATATCGGTTGCGGACAGGATTGAGGCCATCAGCACGCTCCGGTTTGTCCGGTTCACTGGCGATGGTGACAAGATGGGCGCGGGCAAAGCCGCGTCAGTCATCCCAATCCCTCCGCCGGAATGACCCGGATCAGGTTCGAGGAGTTGGCTGGCAGCCTCTCAGCCCGGCCGGACACGCGACCGCCGGGCACCCCCTTGAGATCGTGAAGTGTTAGGCCCGATTTCGGGCGTTGGCAAGTCCGGGGCTGAGGGGGGGCAGTCCGAGTCCTGAAGCAACTCATCCGCACCATGAGTCTTTGATCGCAATTGAGTGGATCATTGGCGATTCCGCATAGCAGAAGTGCGCAAAAAGTCAGCAAATCGATGATTTCGTCCACGAAATCGCAAGCATTTTACCGTATACGAGACTGTATCAACATCGTTCAGTCGAGTGTTCTCATCGTGCAGCCCCTCCTTGGCATCGGCCTGAAGCTGGTCTCGGTCTTTGTATTTGCCATCATGATTGTGCTGGTGAAACAGACGGGCGGCCATGTGCCAGTCGGTGAAATCGTGTTTTTTCGCAGCCTCTTGGCTCTGGTGCCAGTGCTCATTTACGTGACATGGAACCGGGAGCTGAAGGCGGCGACCAGGACGCATCGCCCTGTCGGACATCTGTTCCGGGCCTTTTTCGGTGTCACATCGATGGCGCTCTGGTTTGGTGCCTTTGCTCGGCTTCCGATTGCTGACGCACTGGCGATTTCTTATGCAGCGCCTTTGGTAACTGTCGCGCTTGCTGCGATCATGTTGGGCGAAGTCGTGAAACTGCATCGCTGGGGCGCCGTTGCTCTCGGATTTTCGGGCGTCATCGTCATCCTGTCGCCCCATCTATCTGACCTGAGCCGCATCGGGACCGATGCCGGGGCTACCGGCGCGGCGATGGCCTTCGGTTCCGCCCTGTTCATGTCGCTGGCCGCCGTCCAGACGTCTGAACTGACGCGGACGGAACGGACCGGCACGATCGTCGTGTTCTTCTCGTTCTTCAGTGCAGTTCTCTCGCTGACGACAGTCCCGTTCGGCTGGGTCATGCCGACCAATCTCGAGCTTGTCTGCCTCGTGCTCGCGGGTCTGATCGGTGGCGTCGGTCAGATCCTGCTGACGTCGAGCTATCGTTTCGCGAAGGCGTCGACCATCGCACCGCTCGAATATTCGTCCATGATCTGGGCGATCATCTTCGGCTTCTGGATATTCGGTGAGGTTCCCGGCTTCACGGTGGCCATCGGAACACTCATCGTGATTGGATCCGGGTTGCTGATTGTCATTCGCGAGCGCAGCGAGCAGAAGGCAGCCGAGGAAAAGGCCGGTCTTCATATGCCAGTCCCGCAATTGCGCGCGGCTGGCTGATCCCCTTGCCCCTGTGCCGGTGTGATTGACGGCTGGCGATCACCAGTCACACAATCGTTGGCTTGGCGCTCTAGGCTCGGCGCGGTAGACATTGACCCGACGCATGAGTCGCGAGATCGAATTCCAGATGACGACATATCCCGTCGATGCGGCCAATGATGATGGCATCCGGCTTGGACCTGGAGCCATGGTTCTGGTTGTCGGCCCATCGGGCGCTGGCAAGGACACGCTGATCCGGCTCGCGCGCTCCCATTTTAACGACGGCACATCCGTGCTTTTTCCAACCCGGCTGATCACGCGGGGTCCCGATACCCATGAGGATCACGAGCCCGTCAGCGCTGCTGATCTGGCTGGCCTTGTTGCCAGCGATCAGGTAGCCATGCACTGGCAGGCACATGGTCTCGATTACGCGGTGCCTGTTTCTGCGGATAAAGCCGTCGCAGCAAGCAAGGTCGTGGTCGTCAATGTGTCACGCCGGGTGATTCCGGTCGCCTTGACCAAATACAAGCGGACCGTCGTCGTCTTCGTCACTGCGCCCGCCGATGTTCTCGCCGGACGTCTTCGTCAGCGTGGACGTGAGACGACCGACGATGTGGCAAGCCGACTCGCTCGCAGTGCAAGCGACGCCTTGCCATTGGCCCCCGAACTGGTCGTGATCCAGAACATCGGCGAGCCCGAAATTGCGGCTGGGAAACTGATCGACCTGATCGAGAGCCTCGTCATACAGTCCCGTCCGGCGGGCTGACTGTTAGAACTTTGCCACAGCATAAGACATTGTTTTAACGCTAACAGTTGGCTCTTGAACAAAACTCTTGCTGCACTGCAGCAAAAGCGGCATCATATAGCCCAAAGTAGACGTGTTCTGCGTTGAGAACATGCTTGAGAGACAAGACCATGACAGCCGCCTGGAATACAAAATATGGACCGCGCCGCGTGCGCCACGATCCCCCGGATCTCTCGGAGGCGATTGCCGCCGCGCAAGGGCTGACCGATGATATCGAAGGTCAGGTCGAGATCGCCGCGCAATTGATGGACATGCCGATTGAAACGGTCCGGGCCGAAATGGCGCGCCTTGATGCGGAAGAGAAGGCAGCCGCTGCGGCGGCGAAGAAGTCACGCACCCTGACGATCTCGGCTCCGCGCCGGGGAGGCCAGACGCAGGCCGTCGTGGTTGAGCATCGCAACACGCGCCGCCCGATCCGCCGGGTCTATGACGTCTGACCCGTTGACGATCGGATTACCGAGGTTGCGCTAAAAATGAGGCCGGCGACCCGAAGGTGCCGACCCCATCCAAATCAGTTGAATTGCGAGATTACTTGTAAGCAATGCAGGTCTGGTGCTGTTCGCCGAGACCTTCGATGCCCAGATGCATGGTATCGCTGACCTTCAGATAGATCGGAGGCTTGAAGCCCATGCCGACACCCGGGGGCGTACCGGTGGTTATGACGTCACCCGGCTGCATCAGCATGAATTTCGAGACGTAGGACACGATGAACGCCGCGCCGAAGATCATGGTCGCGGTATTGCCCGTCTGGATACGCTTGCCGTTGACATCCAGGAACATGGACAGCGACTGGACATTCGGGATCTCGTCCGGCGTCACGAGCCAGGGGCCGAGCGGTCCAAAGCCCGGAGCGGACTTGCCCTTGGTCCACTGACCCGTGCCTTCGGTCTGCCAGGCGCGCTCGGAAATGTCGTTACACACGGCGTAACCGGCGACATAGTTCAGCGCGTCGGCTTCCGAGACCTGGTAGCAGTCCTTGCCGATGACGATGGCGAGTTCGACTTCCCAGTCAGACTTTTCAGAACCCGGCGGAATCACGACATCATCATTGGGACCTGCCAGCGTTGACGGGGCCTTGTTGAAGATGATGGGTTCCTTCGGGATCGGCAGATTGCTCTCCGCCGCGTGGTCTGCGTAATTCAGGCCAATGGCGATGAAATTGTTGACACGACCAACGACCGGTCCGAGGCGGCTGCCTGCGGGGGCCATTGGCAGGCTCGAGACATCGACGCCCCGGATCTTGTTGATCGCATCGACGGAAACACCGGCGTCAACAAAATCGGCTGTCACGCCGCTCAGGTCGCGGATCGCGCCATTGGCATCCACGATACCGGGTTTTTCGGCACCCTTGGCACCAAACCGAACAAGTTTCATTCCTCGGACTCCTCGCCGTTTCTGATTGGGACCGCGCAGGGGCCAAATTGCCTTGGACCACTGACGGAAAGCCGTGCGTGTTGGGATCTCAGCACCCGCGTCTTTTCGCGCGTGACTATGCGTGACATGTTAGTGAAGCGCAACAGCTGGCCGGGCGCTCCTTGCGGGCGTGATCTGCGCTAAATGCAGAGCTGGACTGTGGCTTGATACATCATCCGATACGGCGACGCGATGATGGGGTACTGATGGATCTCCGCCGAGGTTTTACGAGGTCATGAAGGTGAGTTCTGGTCTTGTGAGACCCTTCGGCTACGAAGAGGCGCTTGATTCGCCGGCCGGCTGGCGCGTGGTCGGCGGGGCGCACGCAGTGACGGCGGTGACCTTCGGGTCAGCCTACGCCTTTTCTGCGCTGTTTCCGGCCCTTGCCACCGAGTTCAATGCGTCCCGGGGCGAAACGTCGCTGATTTTCTCGATGGCTGCCGTGACCTACTACTGGCTGGGCGCTCTCGCCGGGCCATTGGCTGACCGGTTTCCTACCCGCGCTATTGTTCTCGTCGGCATGATCGCCCTGATCCTCGGGCATATTGGTGCCAGTTTTGCCGGGTCACTTCCCTTTCTTTACGCCTCCTACGGGCTTGGTGTGGGGGTTGGTATCGGCTTATCGTATGTTCCGGCGATCGGGGCCGTGCAATCCTGGTTTCTGGTCAAGCGCAGCCGGGCGTCTGGCGTGGCGACGGCTGGCCTCGGAATCGGGACCTTGATCCTGCCGCTCTGTGTCGGGCAGTTGTTGCCGTTTCTGGGCTGGCGTCTGTGCCTGATCGCGATTGCCTGTGTGATCGGACTTGTCGGATTGCCCGCGGCGCTGGTCTTGCGCAAACGCGGTGAGGGCGGGGGAAGCGCAAGCGCCTCGGGAGATCGGCCAGGCGGCGGGCCGTCGCCACTCACCGCCTGGCAGACGCCGCAATTCATCCGCTATTATCTGGCCATGGCGCTGGCATCGGTGCCGACTTTCGTTGCCTATGTTCACATTGTGCCATCAGCGCGTGACCTCGGCGTACCGCTGGAGGCCGCAACCGTGCTGATCGGGATCATCGGCATCGGAAATATTTTCGGGCGGTTTGTGTTGGCCGGATTGGGTGACAGGTTTGGTCGGATACGACTTCTCGCAGCGCTCACGCTCGCAGTTGCCGGTTCCTTCGTGATCTGGGCGACAGCGACGGGATTTAGTCAGCTTGCCATTTTTGCGGTCGTGTTCGGCATGAGCTATGGCGGTACGGTGGGACTTTATCCTGCTGTTGCAACGGATCTTTTTGGATCGCGACACATCGGGTCGATGATTGGCTATCTCTATACGTCCGTCGGTTTTGCCGCGTTGGTGGGGCCGTCCCTGGCCGGTTTCACATTCGATTTTACAGGCAGCTACCGCGCGCCGATCGTTATTTGCATCGTGATTTCGGTTGTTGCCGCCGGACTTGCCGCTCAGCTGCAATCGCCACAACCAGACGTATCGGGTTGACGGAGCGGGGGCACTTCTGTGAAACTTGTGTCTGCCCGTCATAATTTGGATATCTGAATCGTGTTGATGAGCGAAACCCGATGACACTGGTATCTGGAGCCCGCACATGACGGACACCACGGAGCCGAGGCACTACCGGGCCCTGTTCCTTTCGGACGTTCACTTGGGCACGCGTGGTTGTCAGGCAGAATTGCTACTCGATTTCCTCCGCGTCCATGACGCAGAGACGATTTATCTCGTCGGCGATATCGTCGACGGCTGGCGCCTGAAGCGGTCGTGGTACTGGCCGCAGTCGCACAATGACGTCGTGCAGAAGATCCTGCGCAAGGGCCGCAAGGGCTCGCGGATCGTCTATCTGCCCGGCAATCACGATGAATTCCTGCGTGACTATCTTGGTTCGCATTTTGGCGTTGTCGAGGTTGTCGACAGCCTCGTGCACGAGGGCGTCGATGGCAAGCGCATGCTGGTCATCCACGGCGATCAGTTTGACGTCGTGGTTCGGCATGCCCGCTGGCTCGCGTTCCTGGGCGATTGGGCCTATACGGCAGCCCTTGGCTTCAACACGATCTTCAACGGCGTCCGTCGCAGGATGGGCTTTTCCTATTGGTCGTTGTCGGCCTGGGCGAAGCTGAAGGTGAAGAATGCGGTGAGTTTCATTGGCAGCTTCGAAAAGACCCTCGCTGCTGAAGCCAAGAAGTTTGGTGCAGATGGCGTTGTTTGTGGTCATATCCACCACGCGGCCATGCATGATGACTTCGGTGTTCGCTATTTCAACACCGGCGACTGGGTTGAAAGCTGCACGGCTATCGTCGAACATCACGACGGGCGCTACGAGATCGTCCAGTGGACGATGCCCGCTGAAGCAGCCCGCACGGCTTCGGCTTCCAGTGAGGCGCGCGCGGCTGCATGACCAAGATCCTTATCGTCACGGACGCGTGGCGACCGCAAATCAATGGCGTTGTGCGGTCTCTTGAACGGCTGTCGGAAGAACTGATCAAGGTCGGTATCGACGTTGACATGCTGACGCCGCAGGAATTCCGGACATTGCCGTGCCCAACCTACCCCGAGATTCGCCTCGCCCTGACGACCCCTGGCCAGATCGCGCGGCGGATTGATCGGTCAAACCCGGACTTTGTCCATGTGGCGACCGAAGGGCCACTCGGCATCCTAACACGCCGGATCGTGTCAAACGGCGGCCCTGGCTTCACCACCAGCTACCATACCCGCTTCCCCGAATATCTCTCGGCGCGGCTGCCCGTGCCAGAGCGACTCACCTACGCCTGGCTGCGCAGTTTCCATAACCGCAGTCTTGGGTGCATGGTTGCGACAGAGACCCTGAAAAAGGATCTGTCTGCCCGTGGCTTCAAGAACCTGATGACCTGGTCACGCGGCGTGGATCAGACGCTGTTTCATCCGCGCCATGAGCCGGTTTACGATCTGCCCCGTCCGATTTTCCTGAATGTCGGGCGTGTGGCGGTCGAGAAGAATCTCGAAGCGTTCCTGAAGCTGGACCTGCCCGGTTCCAAGGTCGTGATCGGCGATGGGCCGCATCTCGAGCAATTGCGCCGCAAATATCCGGCTGTCCATTTCCTTGGGCCAAAGGTCGGTCAGGATCTGGCGCGTCATTACACTGACGCCGACGTTTTCGTGTTCCCGTCAAAGACGGATACATTTGGAAACGTGGTGATCGAAGCGCTTGCCTCTGGCGTACCGGTCGCTGCCTACCCGGTCATGGGACCGCTGGATATCATCGGGACCTCTGGGGCCGGTGCGCTCTCTGAGGATCTCAGGGAAGCGGCGCTGATGGCTCTCGATATCAGCTCTGAAGCTGCCATTGCGCGTGCCCGGGATTTTACCTGGGCCGGGACGACGCAGCAATTCATCAACAATGTGACCGAAGCCCAGACCCGCCGCAACGACAAGGGCCGCCCGCTAAAGCAGATCATCCAGTTGCGGCCAGCGGAACAGGATTGAGCCGCATTCAATTGGCTTGAATGACCGGTGTCGCGGGGGGTAGTCTCCTCTGAAAAGGAGCCGGCTATGACCAATTTGACCCCAGCAGTATCTGCCGAGACCGTTGTCCCATCCTTCGCTGACGTGCTGAAGGCGGCGGACCGGATCAAGGGGCAAGCCGTCCGGACACCCCTGCTTCGCTCAGATGCGCTGGATGCGATCACCGGGGCGCGGGTTTTCCTGAAACCGGAATGTCTCCAGCGCACCGGATCCTTCAAGTTTCGCGGCGCGTTCAATGCGATTTCCTCGCTCGATCCAAGCGTCAGGGCGCATGGAATCGTGGCGTCGTCGTCGGGCAACCATGCGCAAGGCGTGGCGGAAGCCGCGCGGATACTTGGCACTTCGGCCACCATCGTCATGCCGTCGGATGCGCCTGCCATCAAGCGCCGCAAGACCGAAGGCTATGGAGCCAGCGTGGTCGCCTATAATCGCGCAAGCGACGACCGGGATGCCATTACGGCAGGCATTGCAGCATCGACCGGCGCGACAATCGTGCACCCCTATGAACATCCGGGTGTGATTGCGGGTCAAGGGACGATCGGTCTGGAGTTGACGGACGATCTGGCAGCTTTGGGCCTGACTCCGGATGCGGTCTTCGTGTGCTGCGGCGGCGGTGGATTGACGGCGGGCGTGGCGCTGGCGGTCAAGGAACGGGCCCCCAATGCCGCGCTTTACACCGTTGAACCGGAGGGGTTTGACGATCAGGCGCGCAGTTTTCTGGCGGGCGAACGTCAGAAAAACCCGACGTCGTCAGGATCGGTCTGTGATGCGCTGCTGGCACCAATGCCGGGGGTGGCGTCGTTTGCGATCAATCGCAGCCGCGTCACACGTGGACTGACGGTGACAGATGCCGAGGCGATGAACGCGGTTGCGTTCGCGGCGCGCGAGTTGAAGCTGGTCGTGGAACCCGGCGGCGCAGTTGCTCTGGCCGCGTTGCTGCAGGGCCGCGCCGATATCAAGGGCAAGGTCGTCGTTGCTGTGTTGTCCGGCGGCAATATCGACCCGGATGTCTTCGCACAGGCGCTTCAGGCTTAAGGCCAGCGCGAGCCGGTTGACTGTGTCCAGGGCGCTTAGCCGAAGACGATGAGCTTTTCTTCCATGCTGAGATCCGCAATCGGATCATGCGCCTTGACGACCTTGAGGGCGGGTGCGGCGTCGACATTTTCGCTTGGCTCGACCGCCAGAGCGACATTGCCGACAGTTGCGGCCCGGGCAGGGCGCTTCTTGGCCGGTGTCTTCGACGCCGGTACGTCTTCAACGGCAAACACGTCGGCGGCGGCGAGCTGATCTGCCATTTCCCGGTCAAGTGCGGCAGCGTCAGCTCGTTCCTGGATCGATCTGCCCGTGTCTTCGGCATGGACAGCGACAAAATCATCGGCTGAATTGATCGTCAGGAGGTCATCGACCTCCGACTGCTCCACGCCGCGGCCGTCGAGTTGAGGGCCATTCAGCAGGTGCGCGTCGGGTCGCGTATCAAACGGATCGAATTGCAGATCGTTGAGACTGACTTCTGGCTTCAGCGCCATGGCCGATGCGAGCGCATCGAAATCGATTGTAACGGACTGATCGGACGTTGACGTCCCCGTTTCGGTGACGTCGACGTTTTCTTCTTCGTCGAGGCCCCAGATTCCGGTCATGGAATTGATGCGGCTTTCGAGATAGCGCAACACCGTCACAACCTTGCGGGTCCGTTGACCCGTCAGATCCTGGAACGAACAGCCCGTGTAGATCTCGGTGATTGCCATTTCGAGCGTGTCACAGAGTTCAGGGTCTGCGCCGTTTTCGCGGAACGTCCAGACAAGCTCCTGGGCCTTTTCGGCGTTCAGCAGGATCGTTTCCGTGGCAGCTTCGGTCTGGGAGACGATGGCGTCAAGTTCGTTGGAGGCTTCGGCAAAGCGACCGCCCTGCTCGGACTCCACCTTCATCTGGAAGATTTCCTGCTTCGTCCGCGTAATGGCTTCGGCCATGTCGGCGAGATCAAGCCGGATACGGTCGACATCGGGAACCTTGCGCTGACGGTTCACCGTGCGCTCGATACGGTCCAGCCGGTCGACGATCGCCAATGTATCGGCCTGACGGTGACGACGGGCATATTCGGCGAGAAACCAGCGTCCGCGCGCCGTCTCCATCACCGCTTCTTCAATCGCCTCGTAGTCTTCGATCGCCAATTGCGTTGATTCGGTGGTCGACATTCGCCCTGCCTATTACACGAGTACAGTCTCAGCCGCCGTTGTGCGACCCGGCACATTTCCCGCAGTCGTCTCGCAGAATTCCCTGGCAAATGGGCACCGTACGGTGCTGACCTGAACAGGGACCGGCGAATCAACACGATGACTTGCGCCTGACAATCGTATCTGAAACACGGTACCAGTCGCTTCGAGCGCACGCACTATAACGGCAGAATCTTTTATTGAAGTTTAAGTCTTCACAAAAATATGAGCAATCACGATGAAATGGTCTTCCACCGGAGATCGAGTGGCTTCTGTCTATGGCGCCTTATTCTTTGCGCTTGGAATTTATATGCCGTTTTATCCGCTGTTGCTGGCCGATCGCGGGATGGACGTTACACAGATCGGACTGTTGATCGGAGTCCCGATGGCCTTGCGCGCTGTCGTCGCATCTCCGCTCGGGATTCTTGCGGATTTCGTAGGGGATCGACGCCGGGTTCTGATGCTGTATTCATCGGTGGCAGCCATAACGTTTTCCGCCTTCGCGATAGCTGACGGGTTTTGGCCGCTGATGGCGATTTCAATCGTCGTCTCGCTCTTTTCCAATGCGTCGAACCCGATCGTGGATGCGCTTGCCACGTCCATCGTGCGACAGGGCAAGGCCGACTATGGCCGGATGCGCATGTGGGGGTCGGTCTCCTTCGTCGCTGCCAACGTGATTGGCGGCGCCGTCATCTCCCAGTTCTCTGCCCATTCCTTGTTCTGGCTTTTGCTGATGGCCTTGTGGGGTGCTGCGCTCGTGCTCGCCATTGCGCCGCCCGAGGAGGCAGGTCGACATTCGGCGTCCGACGAGCGACACAGCTCCGAACCGCATCTGGGGCTGCTCAAGCATCTTTTGCGCGATCCGGCGCTGGTGGGCGGGATGGTTGCCGCAGCCCTGATTCAGGCAAGTCATGCGATGATCTACGGTTTTTCCAGTCTCTACTGGGGGCAAACGGGCTATTCTGGAACGGAGGTCGGCGTGTTCTGGGCGGCGGGAGTCGTCGCGGAAATCCTGATGTTCTTTGTCTCCGGGAGACTATTCAACCGTTGGCGGCCCGGACAAATGCTCGTTCTGTCAGGCAGTGCGGCAATCATTCGCTGGCTCCTGTTTCCGCTTGTAACTACCGCGTCGGGCTATTTGTTGCTCCAATCCATGCATGCCCTGACCTTCGCCTGTTGCCATCTGGCCATGATGCGGCTCGTTGTAGAACGGGTCGAAAACCGGTTCGCTGTTACGGTGCAGGGTTTTTATACGACCGTGGGTGCGCTCGCCATGTCCGCAGCGACGCTGGCGTCGGGACCACTGTTCCGGAATTTTGGCGGGACAGGATTTCAGTTGATGGCAGGCGTCGATGTGATCGCGATTGTGATCGCTGTCATCTGGGTTGGCGTGGATCGCACTTCTGCACCCGACGATATGTCACGAGCTTGATTTGAACAAAATCATCAGAAACTGTGATTAGTTATTTGGTACCCTGACCTGAGCATTGCGTCTTGCCTGCAAGGCGATCAAAAGGACTGTCATGAGTCTGAATGCCGAACCGACTTCCTGGTCGACACAGCCGCCGTCCCTGCGCAAGGCCGACGTGGGCGGGGCCGTGACTGCGTTTCCGTCGGGTGACTGGACCCTGGCTCACGCCAGCGTGCTGGAAAAGCTTGTATCTGCGGAGGTGAGGGCCTTGGCAGATGGAACCAGAAAGGCATCGGCCGCAGCCTTTGCCATCGATTTCAGCGCGATTGGTCAACTGGATACCGTCGGGGCGCTGTTGCTCAACCGGCTTGTTCTGGCCAGTCAACAGCCGTTGAAAATGATGCAGGGTGAGGACAAGCACCGGGTGCTGATGCAGGCGGTCAACGCCAACGACCTCAAGCCGAACGTTCAGGCCAAGCCTAAATCGGGTCCGCTCGATTTCTTTGTCAGCCTCGGCCGGATGGGCAAGACCTTTGTCCATGAACTTGCCCAGGTGCTCAGCATCCTCGGCGGTGCGAGCGCAGCGCTTGTGCGCTGGCTGACATTCGTGCGTCGCTTTCGCTGGGCCGCTTACCTGACGCATCTGGAACGGACCGGTCTCAATGCCGCGCCGATCGTCGCGCTGATGTCATTCCTGATCGGCGGCATTCTGGCGCAGCAAGGCACCTTTTATTTCCGTCGTTTCGGCGCGGACCTCTATGTTGTTGATCTCGCGGGCATGCTGACGCTGCGCGAACTTGGCGTCCTGCTCACCGCGATCATGGTGGCTGGTCGGTCGGGCAGTGCGCTGACCGCCGAACTCGGGTCCATGAAGATGCGCGAGGAGATCGACGCACTCCGGGTGCTCGGCATCGATCCGGTCGAGGTTCTGATCCTGCCGCGACTGCTTGCGCTGATCACCGCGCTACCGATCCTGACGCTGATCGCGGATCTCGCGGCGCTGTTCGGCGCGGCCCTTGATGCTGCGATCTATGGCGGCATCCCGGGCGAGGTGTTTTTGTCGCGATTGCATGAGGCCATTGATCTGCAGGAGTTCTTTGTCGGATTCACCAAGGCACCGTTCATGGCACTGATCATCGGCCTGATCGCCTCGCTGGAAGGTCTCAACGTGCTCGGCAGTACCGAATCGCTCGGCGAACACACGACACAGGCCGTCGTGAAATCGATCTTCTTTGTCATCGTCGTTGACGGATTTTTCGCCGTCTTCTTTGCCTCCATCGGGATCTAGCGGGATGCAGAGACTGTCCAGGAACGGTGCTTACATTCCGCCCGCCGCTTCGGTCGCAGCAGGCTCCGAGCTGATTTCCGTGCGGAACCTGACGGTCGGGTTCGGTCAGCAGACCGTGCTGAAAAACCTCGATCTCGATGTCTACAGCGGTGAGATTCTTGGTGTCGTCGGAGGGTCCGGAACCGGCAAGTCGGTTCTCATGCGGACAATCCTCGGGCTCAATCGCAAGAGTTCGGGGCAGGTCGTCATCTACGGTCATGATATCGACAAGGCCAACCGCAAGCAGATCGAGATGATTGACCGCTCGTGGGGGGTATTGTTCCAGAATGGTGCCCTGTTTTCGTCTTTGACGGTGAAGCAGAACATTCAGGTGCCGATGCGCGAGCACACGCGATTATCCGAGCGACTGATGGATGATCTTGCCCGGCTCAAGATCGAGATGGTTGGCTTGCAATCGGATGCCGCCGACAAGTTTCCGGCGGAACTCTCTGGCGGCATGGTCAAACGGGCATCACTGGCGCGTGCCCTGGCGCTTGATCCGCAGATCGTGTTCCTCGATGAGCCAACATCCGGCCTCGATCCGATCGGCGCTGGTCAATTTGACGAGTTGATCGTCAAGTTGAGGGACACTCTGGGGTTGACGGTTTTTATGGTCACGCATGATCTCGATAGTCTTGTGACGGTCTGTGACAGAATAGCCGTGCTTGCGCGCGGCAAGGTACTCACAGAAGGTCCGCTTCATGATATCTTGCGATTTGACGATCCCTGGTTAAACGCTTACTTCCATGGCGCGCGTGGTCGCGCTGCACTGGAACATGAGACCCGCTGAATGGAAACCCGAGCCAATCTCATCCAAATCGGGCTTTTTGTGTTTGCGGTGATCCTCGCAGGCTTCGCTGGCGCGTTCTGGCTGCTGAAGGGCGATCAGAGAGGTCCGCGCGCGACAATTGCCATCGGATTTCATGGCACCGTTGGCGGCCTGTTGCCGGGTGCGGCCGTCTCGTTCAACGGGATCAAGATCGGCGAAGTCAGCAAGGTCCAGTTTGCCGGCGATGAACCGAATCACGTGGTGGCCTATCTGGCAGTCGACGCGAATGCGCCGATCCGGCAGGATTCCAGTGTTGCGCTCGGCTTCTCCGGTCTGACGGGCTATGCCACCGTGCAAATTACCGGCGGCAGTCTGGCTTCGCCTCGCCTGCTCGATCAAAAGGGCGGTATTCCTGAACTGAACGCGGACGCGAATTCGGTACAGGACCTGATGCAGGGTGCCAAGACAACGCTCGGGCGCGCCAATGAGACGCTCGATACCGTTAACAAGGTCGTCCAGGAAACCGCACCTTCGGTGACGAGAATCATCAAGAATGTTGAGACCGTCAGCGACTCGCTTGCGACAAATGCGCCCAATATCGACAAATTCCTGAAAAGCGTTGGCTCGGCTGCCGATACGTTGAATGCCGTTTCCGCGCGGATCGACAAGTTGACGACAGATCTCGATGCGATTGCCACCGCCGTTGATCGTGATCAGGTTGCGAAAATCATCGCCAATGCTGCCAAGGTCAGCGATCAGGTCGCTGCCTCCACGGCGCATTTGCAGGATGTGGCGACGGATCTTCAGGCGACCGTATCCGATGTACGCAAGGTCGTCGCGGCCATTGATCCGGTGAAGATTTCCTCTGCCATCGATCAGGTGAACAAGATATCGACCTATGTCGGCAGCAAGACGGGCGAATTCGACGATTTGCTCAAGAATGCGCGGGCAGCCAGCGCGAACATCAACACAGTGTCCGCAGCGGTCGCTGATCGGTCCAATGAACTCAAGCAGTTCATGACCGATGCCAGCGGCGCGATGAAACAGGTCGAGATCGCCTCGCACCGGTTTGATCCGATCCTGGCCAAGATTGACGGGATCGTCGGCTCGGATGCCGGGCAGGGCTTGTTTGCGCAGGGCAAGTCGTTTCTGGTTGAAGCGACAGAGGCGGCCAAGGCGTTCAAGGATACGAGCGTCATCTACGGCAGCAAGGCCAATGATATTACCGCAGCGATCAAGGATTTCGTGACCGAAAGTCGCAAGACGCTCGTGACGATTGATCGGGCTGTGGCCAATTTTGACCGAAATCCGCAGCAATTGTTGTTTGGCAGCAAAGACAGCGTTCCTGAATATGGACCCGGTCGGCGATGAGTGGCAGGTGGCAGCCTATGGGTCGGATGATGGGCAGACATTTTACCGTGGGAGGTTTGGTGCACGGTGTGAGGGCTGGCGGGCTTTCTCTGCTCATGCTTGCGCTGGTTGGCGGACTGGCGGGATGTGGCTCTCTTGGGGGTGGCGGCGAAGCGCTCGCGACCTATGATCTGACGGCTCCGGCAGGCGTCAAGTCAGGCAAGTCGGACGCGCGGCAGATCCTGATCCCGGAGCCTGCCGCCTTGAAGGCGCTCGACACCACGCGCATCGTCGTGCGGCCAAGCCCGACCGAAATTGCGTATTTTCCAGGCGCGCAGTGGAGTGATCGTCTGCCGAAGCTGATCCAGAGCCGCCTGGTTGAAACGTTTGAAAATTCCGGCAAGGTGCGCGCCGGAACGCCGGGGCAGGGGCTTTCCATTGATTTTCAGGTGCTGACGGATCTGCGCGCCTTCAATTATGACGCCGCAAACAAACTCGCGCATGTCGAGATCGCCGTGAAATTGATGAATGACAAGGATGGCAAGGTCGTCGCCTCCCAGGTCTTCACGGGCGATGGAGCGGTCGCGGGTGATAGCGCCGCGAAGGTCACCGGCGCATTGGATGAAGTGCTGCAGCAGCAGATGCAGGCGATCGTCAGTTGGACGGTCAAGCGCATTTGAGTCTGCCGTTCGGTAAATTGACCTTGCTCAAGGTCCGAGCCTGATCAATCGCTTATAGCTCTCCTTGCAACGCGCGAGACGGCATGGAAGCCGCCCGGTTGCAGGGAGATCACCATGTTCTCGAAGATTCTTGTTCCCATCGATCCGAATGAAGCTGAATTTGCAGGCGTCGCCGTCGACCATGCGGCTGCGCTCGCCAAGCAGTCGAACGGCACCGTCCGGCTGGTTGGTGTCACGCCGATGTTGACCGGCTATGTCACTGAATTCCTGCCGGCCGATTACGATATTGTGGCCGAGCGAGACGCGCAGGAAAAACTCATCGTTCTGGCCAACATGGCAAAGGCGCATGGTGCGACAGCCGATACGGTCGTGCGCATCGGCAGCGTTTATACCGAAGTGATTGAAGAGGCGAAGGATTGGGGTGCGGATCTCATCGTCGTCTCCTCGCACCGGCCGACCATGTCGACCTATTTCCTCGGCTCAAATGCCGCCCAGATCGTGCGTCACGCCATGTGCTCGGTGCTGGTGCTCCGGGAATAAAGGTCGTCTTGGTCGCAAGGCATGGGCATCGGTCGGTGACCGTGCCCCGATCAGCGCGCGAGTTCCTTCACCGCGTGGTCGAGGCCTTCCAGGGTCAGCGGGAACATGCGTTGCGACAGGATGTTGCGCAGCATGATGGTGGACTGCGAATAAGGCCACATGTGTTCCGGCGTCGGATTGAGCCAGACGCATTTGTCGTAGGTTTCGACCACGCGCTTCATCCAGACGACGCCCGCTTCCTCGTTGAAATGCTCGACTGATCCGCCGGGATGGCTGATTTCATAGGGACTCATCGCGGCATCGCCCACGAAGATGACGCGGTAGTCCGGCCCGTACTTGTGCAGGATATCCCAGGTCGGGGTCCGCTCCGTATGGCGGCGGCGGTTGGATTTCCAGACGCCTTCGTAGAGGCAATTGTGGAAGTAGAAATACTCCAGCGTCTTGAATTCGGCCCGCGCCGCTGAAAACAATTCCTCGGAAATCTTGATGTGATCGTCCATCGATCCGCCGATGTCGAAAAAGACGAGCAACTTGACGGCATTGCGGCGTTCGGGGCGGAGTTTTACGTCGAGCCAGCCGCTGCGCGCCGTGGCATCGATGGTATGATCGAGGTCGAGTTCTTCAGCTGCTCCGGTTCGGGCGAAGTGACGCAGGCGTTTCAGCGCGACCTTGATATTGCGGGTGCCAAGCTCGACGGTGTCATCGAGATCGCGGAACTCCCGCCGGTCCCAGACCTTGACCGCGCGTCGGTGCCGGCTTTCCTCCTGGCCGATGCGGACGCCCTCCGGGTTATATCCGTAAGCGCCAAAGGGCGACGTGCCTGCCGTACCGATCCATTTCGAGCCGCCCTGATGGCGACCCTTCTGCTCTTCGAGCCGCTGCTTCAGCGTCTCCATCAGCTTGTCCCAGCCGCCGAGTGACTCGATGAGCGCCTTTTCCTCGTCGGTGAGATGCTTCTCGGCGAGCTTCTTCAGCCATTCCTCAGGGATTTCGGCGGTGAGATCCGACATCAGATCGAGGCCGCGAAACGTGTTGGCAAACACCCGGTCAAAGCGATCGAGGTTCTTCTCGTCCTTCACGAGCGTGGCGCGGGCGAGATAATAGAAATCTTCGACGCGCTTGTCCGCGAGGTCGGCGGCCATCGCCTCCATCAGCGACAGATATTCGCGCAAGGATACCGGCAGGCCGGCTGCCTTCAGGTCAGTCAGAAACGACACCAGCATCAGGTCACCCCAGGGATCAGTGGCGATGATGCTAGCGCGCGTGCGTCAAACCGGCAATCGATGTTCGTCGAGCGGGCGAGCCTGATCCGGTCAGCCCTGCTTTTCGGGGGTCCGAACGATCAGACCATCCATCGCAGCCGTGATCTTGATCTGGCAGGACAGGCGCGACTCCGGCTTCACGTTGGATGCAAAATCCAGCATGTCTTCTTCCATCGGCTCGGGCTTGCCGACAACCGTTGTCCAGGCATCATCGACATAGACGTGGCAGGTGGCACAGGCGCAGGCACCGCCGCATTCGGCTTCAATGCCGGGGATCAGGTTCCGGACCGCAACTTCCATGACGGTCGAACCGACCGAGGCCTCGACGGTCTGTGATTTGCCATCGAACGCGACATAAGTGATCTTGGGCATAGGCTGACAATCCGTGTTTTTGGCCGGTGGTCTCTGACGCGAGACGCTGATCAGCCCGGAATAGACGGTTCCACCAACACGTCAAGCCTTGATGTGCAGCAATTCGCGCAGAGCTGCGCAGCGGCGACAAGATTGGTCAGCCCGCGACATGGGGGGCGTTCAATCGATGATATCGATAATGAAATGATTGGCGATGTCGACGGCCCGGCTCAGGTCGGTCAGCGGACCGATCACGTCCTGGCCGGTCGTTGCGGCGATTTCAACGGCTTCGGCGCAGTCGGCGACACCGGAAGCGCCGATCGCGCGGGCAGACCCCTTCAGCTTGTGCGCGGCCTCGAAACAGGCCTGCGAGGTTGTCGCACTGCTGATCCGGGCGATCTGGACAGTCGATTGATGCAGGAAAAGGCGAAGAACTTCGGTTTCGAGGTCTTTATTGCCTTGCGTCTGGAGAGCCAGATGCACAAGATCTACCGGACGAGGATGCAGCATGATCGAAGGCATCGGCATTGCTAGGGCTGCGGATTGGGTCATCTGTCTCATCTCGCGTTCTGCTTGCTGTCGTTAAATGCAGGATCGAGCATACTGAGTAACATGAGGTTAAATCTGGCGGATTGATCGCTATTAGGGTTATCGAATGGTCAAGCCGCATTCCGGGAGGCGCCTGGGCAGGCAACATGTTTCTGAGGCGGCGAAGCTGTTTGCCTCGACTTTGCCTTGTTTTTCCGGCTGCTGATGGCTCGAAAACCGGCACATCATGCTGACCCGGCCTTGACTCGAAAAACAGCAAAGGGCAGGTCGAATCGGTCGTCGTTAACGATGTTTCGGGAAAAGCTGCCCAAGAGGTTTCAACTTCGTTAATGGTTCGGTACCATGTGGTCGTCTAAAGAGCGAAAACTGGACGGAAAGTGCGGTTTTCAACGACACGACCTGACGATTTCAAGGCGCCTGGAACACGCTTTGTGGATCGCCGGGACCAGATGCGGAAAAAGCCCTGTCAATTGACGTGGGATTTTCCGGGGAATTCAAGGTTTCTGTCGAAGATCTGGCAGTATTTTATCTGCTGCGACCTTCGATTTACAGTGGCTCCGGCCTGGGGTCAGGGATGCGCCGATCAAATGGCGCAGAGACTGGCAAGGACTGGGCGACCGACAGGTTTTTCGTACGGACGCGAGGCGTGAACGATCATGGCGACACAACCCACGAAGGCTAGCGAAGCAGCGGAAGCCGCTCTTTCTGCCGTCGAAGAGGCCCTGAGGCTGGATTTTGGTGGCCCGGAAGAGGCAACCAAGCCTGCCGCTCCAGCCGCGACTGCGCCGGTCCCCCCGCCGATGACCGCCCCGCCATTGGCCGCGCCGCGTCGCGAAGAGGTGACCACAACACGAAGCCGTCAGGTCACAAGCCAGCGCAGCAGCCAGCCGGAACCCCCGGTTTCTGACACGACCTCATCGACAAGGGGTGCGTCTCGCACTGCCGAGCCGCTTCTGGTGCCGCCGCAACCGGCCAATGAGCCGGAAGCCATGTCAGTCGCGCTGCCGGGAACAACAGGCCGGACCGCTGCCAACGATGATCGCATTTCCTCAAATTCCATCCTGAATGCGCTGAATGCCCGTCCCTCGCCGATGCCCTACTGGATCGCGTTGATTGCGTCGATCGTCTGGGTCGGTGCCAGCGTCGCCTATGGCATTCTGTCGCTTGGTGGATCTGCCACGGCCATGCTGTCGTTGCTGGCATCGCCTATGCTCGCCTGGGTACTTGGCGGTGTCGTCATTCCGCCCGTATTCTTTTTCATCTTTGCCATGATGATCTGGCGTGGTCAGGAGATGCGGATTGCGTCGCGGACCATGGCCGAGATCGCGATCCGGCTTGCCGAGCCGGAAGCCAATGCGCGCGAGTCCGTCGCCTCGATTGGTCACGCCATCCGTCGGGAGATGACAGCACTCGGCGAGGGGCTGGACAAGGCCGTGATGCGGGCAAGCGAACTCGAAGTGCTTGTGCATAACGAGGTCTCGTCTCTGGCACGCGCCTATTCCGACAACGAACTCAAGGTGCGCGGTCTGATCGAGGAACTCGTCAGCGAGCGCGAATCCATCGTGAACAATGCCGAGCGCATTCGCTCGACCCTGTCGGGCACGCATGAGTCCATCGCAAATGATCTGCGCCTCGCACAGGCTCAGGTGATCGAGACGGTTGAAGAGGCATCACTCCGCCTGACCTCGGTCATCGGTAGCAAGGGCGCCGAAGTGACGCAGGAAATCGATCGGTCAGCAGAACTCATCATGCGATCGCTGACCGAGGTGAGCGCAGACGTGGCTGAGCGGATCAATATCGCCGGCAATATTGTCGCTGACACACTGACCATCGAAGGCTCCAAGATCAGCGACACGCTGATGCTGAACGTGAACAATCTTGCCAATTCGATGGGTGACAAGACCGCTGGCTTGCAGGAAGCGGTTCTGCGCGCAAGCAACGAATTGCTCGATGGATTGGCCGAACGCGAGGCCAATCTGACGAATGTCTTGCAACGCACCTCTGCGACACTGGTGGATACGCTGAACGAGCGTTCGGCCTACGTCAGTGACGCCTTCGCAACGACCGGGGCGAACCTGATCGATACATTGAGCGACCGCTCACTTGCCGTCAATTCGACGCTTGAGAGCATGGGCGCGGGCCTGATTGACCGCTTCTCCGAAACCGGCGAGCAGTTGGTCGCGACACTCTCCGACCGTTCGTCAAGCGTGAACGCAACGCTGGGCCTGACGGGAGCCACGCTCGTCGATACCCTGATCGAGCGCTCCGCTTCGGTCAACGAAGCCTTGACGCGCACTGGCAACCAGCTGATCGAGAAGTTGTCTGAGCAGTCTGAGGACGTGACTTCATCCCTGATCAAGACCGGCGATCAGGTCATCGAAACCCTGGCATCCAGGTCAACGGCGATTGCCAGCAGCTTCTCGTCCAAGGCAGAAAGCCTCGTCGAGCTGTTGACTGCCAGCACTGCGTCAGTCTCGGATGCGATTTCGACGACTGGCCTCGCCATGATCGATCAGTTGACCGACCGGGCGACGGTCCTCAACGATACGTTCGGGCAAACCGGCGCCAGCCTGATCGAAACACTGGACCAGACGGGAACGGGCATTGTCGATCAGCTGAATGGCACAGGCTCAAGTCTCGTCAATGCCTTCAGTGAAACCGGATCCACGGTGATCGGCACGCTCAACGAGACCGGTGCGAACATTGTCACGGCGATCAGCCAGAACAATGCAACCCTGGCCGAAACCGTTACGGCAACGGGACGTGCCGTGGTCGAGGAGATCCAGCTGGCTGGAAACGACGCAGGCAACAGCCTTGCCCGCACCTCCGCGACCGTTGTCGACACGTTGAACAGCACCGCTGGCAACGTCGGCATGGCGATCGTGGAGACGACATCGAAGCTGGTCACGTCGTTGCAGACGACCCATTCGCAGATCGCGGAAACCATCGCCTTGCGCGGTGACGAATTGTCCACTCGCCTCGGCGCGACCACTGATCGCATGTATGACGCGGTTGTGGTTCAGGGCGGTCGGATCGAAGCCAGCCTCGCTGAAACAGCCGAGATGCTGGATCGCACGATTGATGCCCGTGCAACCGCGTTCCATGATCACCTGCAGGCATCCTTGTCTGGCATTGGAGCCGAACTGGAAATCCGAACGACGGATCTGGCCGACCGCCTGCATGCGGCCGGAACCGAGGCGTCCCGCGCGATCACCAACGAGGGCATCCGCGTCAATGAAAGCGTTTCGGTTGCGGCGTCTCGCCTGACCGATACGCTGACGACGCGCGGCAATGCGCTCACCGATGAACTGGCCAGCGGCCTCAACACGCTGGAGGATATTGTCAACATTCGCGCTGGTAACGTCGTGGCGGTTCTTGGTCAGCGGACGGAGGACATGCGCGCGCTGTTGGAAGCCCGCCTTGGCCAGGTCGACACGACCCTCCTCACGCGCACGACAGCGCTCGCCGACGCCTTGCAGGCACGCACCGATCAGCTCGGCGAAACCATCGAGGCACGCACCGCGAGCCTCAGCTCCGCGCTCGACGCCAAGATTGCGCACTTCGGCATCTCGCTGGACAGCAAGGCAGACGATGTCGGCAAGCAATTGCAGGCACGCGCGATCGACTTTGAAAACACCGTGGCAAACCGCGTCGACAAGGTGGCCATCACCTTTGCCGAACGCACCGATGCCTTCAACACGACCATCGAGACCCGCACCCAGAAGATCGAGGAAGCCCTTGATCAGCGCGCTCGCCAGATCGCCGAAACCCTCATCGACCGGACCCGCGATATCGCGCGGACGTTCAATGAGGGTCAGGCAATCGTCACCGCGACCTTCGATACGAGAATGGGTGAATTCACCCAGGCGCTCGGACGCAAGGCTGGCGAGGTGACCGACCAGATCGGCGGACGTGTCAACGACATGAACGCAACGCTTGGCAGTCGCCTGCAGGAATTGTCCGACGTACTGGAAAATCGGGCTGGCAATCTTGATCGGATGCTCAAGGAGCGGCTCAGCTCCATTGGCGCGACCCTTGGTCAGGAAGCTGAAAAGGCGCGTCAGGGTGTCATGCGCAGCATGTCGGAAGCGACACTGGAAATCACGGCCAAGAGCGACGATGCACGCCGTGTCCTGACGCAGGCCGCCCAGGAAGTCGTCGAGCAGTACGAACGCGTCCATTTGGTGGCTACGAACCTGTCGGAGCAGAGCGACAAGCTCGGGGCAATCGATGCCCGTCTTGGCGAGGCGCGCGATCTGCTGGTCGAGGCGCTGGATCGCAAGGGTCGCGACATCACCGAAGCTGTTGCCCGTCAAGGCATCGATACGGCCCGTGCGCTTGAGGAAAAGTCAAGGCTGGTGGTCGAATCTGCCGCCCAGGCTCGCGAAGACGTCGTCAGCAGCCTTGCGCTGGCCAGCGATCAGGCTGTGACCAGTATCATCGTTGCCAACGAACAGCTTGTCGGCAGCATCGAGCAAGCCAGCCAGTCGGCAGTTGCCAAGATGTCGGAAGCCAACGAGGAGGTCGCAACAACCGTTTCCTCCGCAAGCGACAAGGCGATCCTGAATGTAGCAGCCGCAAATCAGCGGATCACCGCCGATATGAGTGGCCTCTTGGATCGTCTGGGCCAGGCCAACATGGTGCTGCAATCGATCATGACCCGCTCGGGCGAAAGCCTCACCGAGATCGAACAGAACCTTTTGCGCCAGTCGACCGACATGCAGCAGTATGTCGAGAAGATCATGTTCGATACGCGTCAGGCGTCGGACACCCTATCGAGCGAAGCGGGAGCGCTGCGCGTCATCAGCCAGGAAGTTCTGGCAGATATCAACCAGCTCACCGGTGGATTCGGCGAAAAGGCGGCTCGCCTGCAGGAAGCCACCCGCGCAATCGACGTGGCGAACCGGCTGCTGGAAACCACCATCACCGAGCGGGCACGTGCGCTTGCGGAGTTGACCGTGCAGATTGGCGACCGGACCGAAACCGTCGACAGCCTGATGCGCTCGTTCACGAGCCTGATCGGCGATACGCTGACGGCTGCTGAAGTCCGGGCCCGCGAAGTGGGTGCCACGTTGAGTGCTGGTGCCGAAACCGCGGTACGCAATGTTGTCGGCCAGCTCTCCACGTTCCGCAACTTGACTGCTGCTGAAAGCGAAAAGGCTGCCCAGGAACTGCGTCAGGCCCAGGAAGCCGTGATCGCCGAGATGGCGCGTTCCGTGACCGAGACGACTCTGCGCTTTGCGGATGCGACCGACAAGATGCGTGAAGCCGCGCGCATGATGCAGACAGAACTGGACGCGACCCGCAACGAACTGAAGCGCGGCGTGTTCGAGCTGCCGCGCGAGGCAGAGGAATCCACCGCTGCGCTTCGCAAGGTTGTCACCGATCAGTTGAAGGCACTCAGCGAACTCTCCAGCCTCGCTGGCAAGCAGAATGCGGCAATGGATGTGTCGCGCTCGGTCGTTGCGCGCTCATCGGGAGGACGAGCCGTCGAGGCGCCGGTCAATGACGTCAGGACGGCCGAACCTTCGCGTCGTGGACCGACTGAGCCCGACCAATCTGCGCGCCGTGCGCTCGTGTCGTCCGAGCCAACACCACGTGGCGGTCGGGATGCAAACTCCGAGCGGGCGACCCGTGAAGTTGCCGCAGGTGTCGATCGTGCGCTGCGCGGTGACGCTGAGGCGAGTGGTCAACGCGGCTGGGTGGCTGATCTGCTGAAGCGGGCGTCGAATGACGAACCGCAGACGCCGAGCGGATCGGGTCATCCGGCGCGTGCCGAGCGTGCGCCTCACCATATCGTCGAGAGCCTCAACTCGCTCTCCGTCGACATCGCACGCGCCATCGATGACGAAGCCTTCCTTGATCTCTGGGAACGCTACAAGCGTGGCGAACGCAATGTGTTCACACGTCGCCTGTACACGTTGCCGGGCCAGCAGACGTTTGAGGAAATCCGCCGCAAGTATTCGCGTGAAAGCGAGTTCCGGGCTGCCGTGGATCGCTACATCGATGACTTCGAGCAACTGCTCGCCGACGTCGCCCGCACCGACCGCGATAATGTCATGTCGCAGTCCTACCTGACGTCCGACACGGGCAAGGTGTATACATTGCTGGCTCACGCATCGGGTCATCTCGACTGAGAGTGTCCTGAAGCTCCAGTTTAGACTCAACGCGAGGGACCCAAATCCCTCGCGTTTTTGTTGACTGGAGCCGCTTGAGACAGTGATTCAGGTTGACCCACCTGGCCTTGAAACGACTTCAAGGTGCTGGGAAATTGAGTCCGGAAAGCCGCACAACGTGCTGAAATAGATTCAAAAAATCAAATCTAAGAATTTGATTCAACTTGCCTTCCAAACTGATTCCGGCACTTGAAGTGGATACTCACGTCTCCCCGGTGTTTGTCGAGGTTTGGCACCAGGGCAGGCGGTATGCCGGTGGAATCCGTAGCAAACTATTCGTCGAGATCGCTCGCTTCTCCGTCGATCATGAAGAGCTCGCGCGGTCGGAAGAATGCGACGAGGCGTCCGCCGCCAGCTGCGATGTCGACCCAGTTTCGCGCATCAAAATCGATGACGGCAACGGCCGCCGTCGGGAATTTCTCGTCGAGCTCCGCTCTGAGCGCCGGATTGCCACTGCCGACCAAGGTGATTGAGAGGTCGCGCAGGGTCGGGTTATGGCCGATCACCATCAAAGTGCGAGTAGTATCACCGTGCGATCTGATCAGTTCGATATGGGCGTCCTGCGACGTCATGTAGAGGTCGCGGGTCGTGCGGATGGTGAGGTCTTCCTCGAAATAGGGAATGATGCCAGCCAGCGTTTCGCGGGTTCGCCGCGCGGACGAACACAGGATTGTCTGGGGCAGGAGACTGTGCTGGGCGCAGTGGCGACCCATCAATGGCGCGGAGCGGCGACCGCGCGTGTTGAGCGGACGATCAAAGTCATCGATCTCCGGATCATCCCAGGATGATTTCGCATGGCGCAGCAGGAGGAGGCGAGGCATGCAGGTCGTGTCTTTCCGGTTGGTGTCAATCGGGTCTGGCAGCGTGAACGGGTCAGGTCATCCGAATCCGGACAGGATCGGGCGCGCTGACCGATCTTTGCACATCTTATTTGAACATGCCGTTACGGTATCGCGAACCCGGCACTTGACGTGCTCGCGCTCGCGGCATTTGCTCGCGTGGATAAAAAGTTTGAAGGCAGACTGATTTGGTGAGGGAGTTCTGGTATGCGGATGATTGCGCAGTTTTGGATTGGCTTGACGTTTCTGGCCCTGTCGATTGTGGGCGCTTGGGCGGATGTAACGGCGGCGGGCGTCTGGGAAACGATTGACGACAAGTCCGGCAAGGCCAAGTCCACGGTGACGATCTCCCTGTCTGGTGGCGTCTATGTCGGTCGCGTCACGACGATTTTCCCGGACCCGGGCCATCCCGCGAACCCGGTTTGCGCCAACTGCACCGGCGCAGCTCACAATGCACCCATCAAGGGCCTTCAGATCATTGACGGCATGAAACAGTCGGGCCTCGAATACACCGGCGGCACGATCCTCGATCCCGAATCCGGAACGGTTTATAACGCGCTGATGCAACTGAGCCCGGATGGCGCCCACCTTGTCGTGCGCGGTTATGTCGGCATTTCGGCGTTCGGCCGCAGCCAGACGTGGAACCGGGTCAAGTAAAGCGCGCTAGCGGGTCTCGCGCCGATGCATGAATGCAAGGCGTTCAAACAGGTGCACATCCTGCTCGTTTTTCAGGAGTGCACCATGCAGCGGAGGGATCAGCTTTTTGGAATCCTGCTCGCGCAGGGTTGTCTCGTCTATATCTTCGTTGAGCAGCAGCTTGATCCAGTCGAGCAATTCTGACGTCGACGGCTTCTTCTTGATGCCGGGAACGTCCCGAACCTGCAAGAATACCCGCAAGGCCTCGTCCAGCAGTTGCTTCTTCAAACCGGGGAAGTGAACGTCGACAATCGTGCGCATTGTGTCGGCGTCTGGAAACCGGATGTAGTGGAAGAAGCAACGCCTGAGGAACGCGTCCGGCAGTTCCTTTTCGTTATTGGATGTGATGATCACAATCGGGCGCTGGACGGCCTTGATCGTCTCGCCGGTCTCGTAGACGAAGAATTCCATCCGATCGAGTTCCAGCAAGAGATCATTGGGGAACTCGATGTCTGCCTTGTCGATCTCGTCAATCAGCAGAACGGGTCTGACGGGTGCCGTGAAAGCCTCCCAAAGCTTGCCGCGTCGAATGTAGTTGGCGATGTCATGCACCCGGGCATCGCCCAGTTGGCTGTCGCGCAAACGCGACACCGCGTCATACTCGTAGAGCCCCTGCTGCGCCTTGGTCGTTGACTTCACGTGCCACTCGATGAGCGGTACACCAAGATTGCGCGCTATTTCCTTGGCGAGAATGGTCTTTCCGGTACCAGGTTCGCCCTTCACGAGCAGCGGACGCTCGAGCGTGATAGCTGCGTTGACGGCGATGCTGAGATCCTTGGTGGCGACATAATCGGCGGTACCGGTGAAACGCATGGTGCAGGCAGGCTCCTCAGTCCGGAAGAAAATCGATCATTGCGGGGTCGCCCTGTCGCGGTGGATCCGGCAAACGCCGCAACGGCAATCCAGCTTACGCGGGTCAAGGCGGGCGGTAAAGCGGTTGTGACGCTGCACCTGCCGGGCAAAATTTGCCGACAAGAACCGGAAATTGCCGGGTCCGTTAATGGTAAACAAAACTTAAATCATTGAAAAATAATATGAAAAACCTCTATGATGATTGGCACGGCTCGTGCTCCTTAAGGCGTGACAAGCAAGCAGAAGCTTCGCTGACGAGCGCCACACCTATGGGAGTTCACAATGGGACTTTTCGGAGCAATGACCACGTCTGTCGCCGGTTTGGCGGCACAGGCCTTCGCCCTGCAGAATATTTCGGGCAATATCGCCAACTCGCAGACGACTGCCTACAAGTCGAACTCGACGACTTTCTCCGATCTCGTCAATGGTGACAGTTCGAACGCCGCCACGACCCTTGCTGGCTCGGTGATGGCGATTTCCTCACCCACCAACACACTTCAGGGTGCAGTGAACGCGACCGGCGTTGCCACGAACATGGCGATCAACGGCGAGGGGTTCTTTCAGGTTCAGTTGAAAACCGGTGAAACGGACGGCTCGGAAACCTTTAGCGGCGCGAATGTTTACACGCGTGCCGGCGACTTCACGATGGACAAGCAGGGGTATCTCGTGAATAGCGCTGGTGCGGCGCTGATGGCGATCCCGATCGATCCTGCCACGCAAAACCCGGTCGGTGATACTGCGCAATTGTTGCAAATCTCGACTGGTTATCTCAAGGCAAATCAGACCACCGCGATAACCTACGCGGCGAACCTGCCGGCGACGCCGACGTCGGGAGTGCTGAACCCGTCCAGTTTCACGGTCAATCCGACCAATACGGCGAGTGCTGCCCAAGTGACCGCAACGGCGGCTTATACCCCGATGACGATAGGCTCTGGCCAAACGCTCTCGTTTTCGATTACCGACGCGGCCAGCCCGAGTACGCCTTACAATGTGACGTTTAATTCGAGCAGCGGCACAGGTGGCAATGTGTCCATGGCGCAGGCGCTGGCGGCCATCAACAGTGCCTTGAGCGGGTCAACGATAACGGCGTCAGCCAATAGCAATGGGGCCATCGTGCTGACCAGTTCGGTGACTGGCACCAGTTCAGGTGTCACAGTCAGTCCTATTACGACAACAGGAACCGGTGCGGGCACCCTGGCAACCGATATCGGCTTTACAACCACCGGGCAATCAGCAACAGGCACCAATCCAGCCAATTATGTTGAGGCCCAGGACAATACGACCTTCCAGGCGCAGTCGCTCGCGGGATCTTCGACGACGGCCTATACGTCCAACGGCAGCGCCGTCAACGTGCAGATGCGTTGGGCGCAGATCTCGACGTCACCGGCAACCTGGAACCTGTTCTACCAGTCGAACACCGCCGCGACTGGTACGACGCCAATGTGGACGAATACCGGAACGTCAGCTGTCTTCAATAGCAGTGGCCAGCTCGTCTCGCCTGCCAATGGCAAGATGACGATTTCGAACATGACCGTCGATGGGTCGAACCTCGGCAATATCACCATGAAATTCGGGACGGGTGGCCTGACCCAGTACCAGTCGCCCAATGGCAATGTTGATGTCAGCACGCTCAGTCAGGACGGATATGCCTCGGGATCGCTGACAACTGTCGGCGTCAACTCCCAGGGCGAGGTGACGGCCAGCTACACCAACGGCCAGCAGGTCGCGATTGCCCTGGTGCCACTCTACAAGTTCAACGGTGTTGATGCACTGACCGCATCAACGGGTGGGATTTACGTGCCGAACAATGAGTCCGGTACGCCCGTCAAGATGGCCTCGACCGACATCACGGGCGGCTCGCTTGAGGCATCGAATACGGATATCGCCTCGCAGTTTTCCAACATGATCGTCACCCAGCAGGCTTACTCCGCCAACAGCAAGGTGATCACCACGGCAAACACGATGATGCAGTCCGTCATGGACATCATCCGCTGACGTCGCGTGGTGGCGGGTGCAGGAGTGTGTCCGCCGGTCTCTGATGAACGAGGTGTGTCGTCAAGGTCACCTCATTTCGGTTCCCGGCGACGGGATCAAATACAGGGTTCGAGGCTTCGCAGATTGCCCCGAACCGGAATGACCGATCAGCGGCACCCTGACAGGGGCCGTTTAACGGTGTTGAAGCCCGAGGAGCTGACGACATGACTATTTCGAGCGCAATTTTGGCCTCCGTGGCAGGTCTGCAGATCAACCAGCAGGAATCAGCGCTGGTTGCGCAGAATATCGCCAACGCCAGCACGCCCGGTTACACCACGAAAACGCTCTCGGTTGAGGACCGCATTTCCGACACCGGCCTGAACGGCATGGTCGGCACGGTACAGCGTCAGCTTAACACCGAAGTACAGCAGCAGCTGAACACGTCGACGTCCGAGAACTCCTATCTGTCGACGCAGAGCTCCTACGCCACGAACATCGACCAGCTCTTTGGAACACCCGGCGCGACCAACACGCTGGAAGCCTCCATTTCCGGCCTGTCATCCGCGCTGTCAACCTTGCAGGCCTCGCCGTCGAGCCAATCTGCCCAGCAGGGTGCCACCAGTGCCGCGCAGACGCTTGCCTCGACGCTCAATCAGATGAGCAGCAATGTCCAGTCACTGCGATCACAGGCCGACGCTTCGATCGGCGACGCCGTTCAGCATGTCAATACGCTGACCAAGAACATCGCCGATCTGAACAACAAGATTGTCGCGGGTACGGCTGGCGGCAGCGACATCAGCAATCTCCAGGATCAACGCGATCTCGATGTTCAACAACTTGCGTCGTATGTCGACGTGCAAACGCGGACGGACAGCACCGGCCTGATGAATGTGTTCACGACGGCTGGTCAGCAGCTTGTCGGAGCACAGGCGACGCAGCTCAATTTCAATCAGGCAGGCATTCTGTCTGCCGATTCCGTCTACACACCCAATTCCAGCAATTCCGCCTTGAGCGGCGTGACAACCGGCACCGGTGATAACACGACGGATCTGATCGCGACCGGTCAAATCCGGTCGGGGTCGCTGGCGGCGCTCGTCAATGAACGTGACGTGGTCTTGCCGCAAGCCCAGAACCAGCTGGACGACCTGGCAAGCTCCATTGCCAGCGCATTCTCCGATACGACGACCAAGGGCACGGCAGTATCGATCGGTTCGGGCGCCACTGCCCAATCCGGCCAATCCGTCGATCTTACCGGCATTCAGAATGGCAATCCGGTCAACCTCTCGTATGTGGACGGAGCAGGCAATACCCAGCAGATCGAATTGGTTCCTGTCAGCAGCGCGAGCAATTTGCCGCTGCCGCAGTCGACGAGCACCAACCCGGGTGTCAAGGTGATCGGCTTTGACAATTCGGGCGTTGCGGGGGCGACTGCAGTCGCGGCCGCGGCGGCTCTCCAGACGGCGCTTGGCACCAATTTTACCGTCTCCAATCCGTCAGGCAATCTGCTTCAGGTCGTCAGCCTGACCAGCGGAACGCCGAAGGTGGCGTCGCTGAGCGCTACGACCACGCAGACCCAGGTGCAGGGCGGGACAGCGACGCTGCCATTGTTCACCATGGGAACGACCAACGTTGTCTATACCGGCAACTACAGCAACGGCCAGCTTCAGCGCACCGGACTATCGTCCATCATCTCGGTGAATTCACAGGTCGTGTCCAATCCGTCGCTACTGGTCAGCTATTCGGCCTCCACGCTGCCGGGTGACCCGACGCGCCCGACGGCGCTTCTCAACCAGTTCACCAACAATCAGTCGACCTATGGTTCGGAAACCGGAATCGTGACCGGCAAGGCGTCATTCGCTGCGACCATTTCCGGACTGGCCAACCAGATGACCTCGTATTGGGGAGCCCAGTCGCAGAACGCTACAAGTGCGCTGTCCAGCCAGCAGGTCATCCAGAACAATCTGCAATCGCAATATACCACCACTTCGTCCGTCAATATGGACAACCAGTTGGCGCAACTTGTGCAGATCCAGTCGGCCTATACCGCCAATGCCCGCGTGATGACGATCGCGCAATCCATGCTGTCGACGCTTATGCAGATACAGGTCTGATGTACTCAATCGGCCTCCCGCCTGAGGCCGGTCATTCTCTCTCGTCAATCGATACCGCGTATCGTTACCAACTTTATCAGGAGTCCCCATGACCTCCGTCGCGCAATATGGCTTTCAGAGCTACATCATCAATCAGCTGGGCGTTCAGCGTCAGCAGATGACGAACCTCGAACAGCAGGTGTCCACCGGCCTGCAATCGCAGGACTTTGGCGGTCTGGGACAAAACAGGTCGCTGGCGATCGACTTCCAGAGCCAGATCGATCAAGCCAATACCTATCTGAACACGATCAACAACGCGTCCACGAGCGTCAATATCCTGAACACGTCGATCCAGGGGATCGGTGATACCGCGACCTCCATGCGCGCCAATTTTGCCCAGCAGGACTACACGCTTCTCACCAACGGACTGACACAGCAACAACAGACCGCTGCCAACGGTCTGGAAGAGGTTGTCTCCACATTGAACTCGAATATCGGCGGTGATTATGTATTCGGCGGCAAATCCACAAACGCCGCTCCGGTGACCGACCTGACGACCATCCTCGATGGGACTGCGACGCAGGCCGGGTTCAATCAGGTCACATCGGAGCGACTGCAGGCTGATCAGGGAACCGCGAACGCGACGACCGGGCAGGTGCTCGGGCGGCTACAGGTGACGACGCCTGCAACAAACGCCAATGCGGTGGATCTGACAGCCAATGGCGGCGTATTTGGCTGGCAGTTGAGCAGCGTGTCCAATTCCAACCCGACGACCGGGCCAGCGTTGACCCAACCGGCGGGTGGGCAGGGCACGCTTGGCGTTGATTTCACGAATTCCACCATCGGCCCCGGCGACAAGATCACCATTAACCTGACGGGTCCGGACGGAACGGCAGAGCCGGTCGTCCTGACGGCTGCCAATGTGCCTGCCATCGTGCCCGGCGCAACGTCTCCGGCACCTCCTGGACCCGGCGTCTTTTATCTCGGCTCCACGCCAGCGGCCACGGCAGCCAATTTCAGTGCGGCACTGACGTCATCGTTGACGACGATCGGTAACACCGATCTGGTCGCGGCTTCGGCTGAAGCAGCAGGCAACGACTTTTTCGATACCTATCAAGGTGCCGCGCCGCAGCGCGTTCAGCCGGGTTCGGGCGGCCCGACGGACTTTGCCAATGCGACCACGCTTGTTGCCGGGACCACCGGGCCAACTGGCAACACCGTCGCCTGGTATACGGGTGATCAATCTGCGACCACGCCGCGTCAGGACGCAACAGCCCAGGTCGATAATGAGATTTCGATCAACTTCGGTGTTCGTGCCAACGAGCCTGGATTTTCGGATATCGTCAAGCAGCTGGCCGTTGCCTCGACCTTTAATGCGTCAAGCGGAACGGCGACGGCAAAGGCTTCCTATCTGTCGCTCGGAACCAAGGTCCTGAACGCGTTGGCGGCACCAACGACCACCAATGCGCTGACCGCCATCCAGACGGATATCGCCGATGCAGGTGCAGCCGCAAATGATGCCAAGACGCGTCTGACGACACAGGTCGGTACCTATCAGACCGTCGTCAGCAACATAGAGAACGCAGACCAGACGACGACCGTCGCTTCGCTGGCCGCTCTCCAGACCCAAATGCAGGCGAGCTACGAAGCATCAAATATCCTGCTGCATATGTCTCTGGCGACCTATATCACGTCGACGGGCTGAGCGCGTTGAACGGTCATTCGCTCGACTGAAATGGTGGCCCGGTCGGCGTGCCGGGCTCCTTCAAAAACGACACGTGGGCGATTTGTCATCCACGCAGTCCGGACGCAACCGAACGATTGATCTCAACAAGCGTTGCAAGCGCATCGCGTGCCGATTGGCCGGAAGCCTCCTGCAGGGTTTGCGCACTTCGCCGGATCACGTAAAGCCCGAGTTCTGCGACAGACTGGCGGATAGCGTCCGGCAGATCGCTCCCGCCGCGCATTGCCGATGTGATCAGGATCGTCCAGATCTTGCAATTGAACGTGATGGCCGCGACCAGCGCTTTTGTGTTCGGGGGGTGGCGATCGTCGACGAGATCCGTTGGCACCGCCTGAAGGTGAGAGGCCGCCGCAAGCAGCAGACCTGCCTCGAGTTCACGCGGAGATGCAGTTTTCTGTCGGGTCGAGCGATAGGCTTCAGCTGCGCGGGACTGCATGATTCAGTATCATCTCCTCGTAATCGATCAGATTGCGGGCTTCCTTGAGGGCTCTGTAAAGATTGCCGTCCAGCATTTCGTGCGATATCCGCGTGACATAGGGTGTCGAACTTGGGGATGCTTCGAGTATATCGCGCACGAAATTCAAGTAGTCATCTTGCATCTTTTCCATTGATTTGGATAAATACATCAATTGTACAGCAAGATATATTCGTTTTGCCGGCGTATTTGCAGCAGCAGGCGTCATGATATCTTTTTCGCGCAGGATCGGCGCATCGCCATCGATGTACAGCCGGGTACGCTGGTTATCATTCGTAATGACTGATTCCCCAATAATGATCTGCTCCCCCGGTCTAAGTTCGACTTTAAGCGCCATTTTCACATCCTCATTATCAATTGATCCGTCCAGCAGCGGGATCTGTGTCAGATCATCAAGTCATTGCGGAAGATACGTCAATGCGGGTAACGGCGGAATAGGGTCGTTTCGTTGGGAAAAAGCTTTTATGCACATGTTACATCGGCCGCATTTGTTAAATTAATTACTTATAGCGATCTCAGCATGCTCAGCCCGGTCTGATCCGAAATGGAGGCAGAGACGGTGGACAGACCATGTTGAAGGGATGCTGCCAGTTGATTTGCTGCGTCATCGGCCAGGGGTTGGATCCGGCCCGTCATGGAGGCGTAACTCGTGGACAGATCTTCGGCTGCTCTTGCTGCTACATGCGATTGATCTTCGTCTGTGCGGGTAAGTGCGCCAAAGGCCACATGAAGTTTGTCCATCAATTGATCAAAGTCGGCATTGCCCGACGTCAGGCCCGTAACAGCGCCGGCCTTTTGGGTGTCAGTTCGAAGAGGCGTTGCCGGGGTGCGCGAAATCGCGAGTCCGGATACGTCGATCTGGTCGAGTTTGGCGCGGGAAAGCGTCAGGTTTGTCATTTTTTCGCTCGGTCGATCCATGCAGTTGGCGTGGATCATTTCGACACATTATGGCTAATAAATAGTTAACATGAATAATCCGTTAATGGTCTGTGGCCGCGCGCGAGCAATGTGTTCCCCCTTCGCGCTTTTGGAGAAATTCATCCCGAAGAACGGTGAATGCAAAAAAATTAGATATTTCAATGTGTTAATCTGATTGCGCAATCCAAATGAATTTGACGAGTCTAAGTCGGGCGGTCGAAATCACGGTTTATAATCCGTTGCATAAATCGTCATTAGCATTAATAAGCTTGAGTCTAGATTAAAGTATAGTTCGCATGATTCACCATTTTTATTGGAGTTTCTTTAAATGATTATTCCTATGCTAGGCGTGTGCTGGTGTAGTTGAGCCATGATGATCGCCAATCATGGCGACTGTTCTGTATGGAGTCTGTTATGGAGGTAGGTTCGGGTTATACCACCTTTCCGGTCACGGTCGCGGTTCCTGTTGCGCCTCAAAGTGCGTTGACGGGGTCGGTCGATACCTTGTTGCCGCAAGGCAGCCAGAGTGTAGCACCAATCGGAGCATCGGCGTCCGCCGGGCAAACCGAACAGCAGCCGACTGGCAACGGCGCACCATCGGGGTCTGTTCCGGATAGCTCAACGGCTGCAACGACGGTGGCCAAATTTACGCGTGATCCCTCCACAAATTCTCTGGTTTTCATGGAAATCGATCCGCAGACGGAACAGGTTGTTTTACAGTTTCCAGACGAACAAGCCTTGAAACTGAAAAGTTATCTTGCCGAGATCCAGCGCCGTGAGAACGCCTTCCAGCGAGCGACTCCTGGAACTCTGCTGGCGAAAACAACCTGAAAAAAAATTTGGAAAAAAATATACAGAAAAATGGCCTGTCTCAAATACGCGTGATGACGTGTTTGTGGGAGTTAAGACAATATTATCCATACTAAATTGATAATGAATGCATATTAATATATTTATGATTAAAATGATATATTCGTAATTTACTATTGCTTAACTACGTCATGGGACAGTCCGAATACTTCCAGAACGGAAGTGTTCCCGAGTTCGGACAGGAGTCCTAGTATCATGAGTGGTATCGTTCTTTCCGCAGCCGTTCGCCAGAATCTGCTGGCTCTTCAACAAACAGCCGCAAACCTCGCAACGACACAAAACGACCTGTCGACCGGCAAGAAGGTCAATTCTGCCCTCGACAACCCGACAAATTTCTTCACCGCACAGGGCCTCGACAATCGCGCCAGCGATATTTCGAACCTGCTCGATGGTATCTCGAATGGCGTGCAGGTCTTGCAGGCCGCCAACACAGGCATCACCTCGCTTGAAAGCCTGGTCAATCAGGCCAAGTCGATCGCCGACCAGGCTCTGCAGACCTCGATCGGTTATTCGACCAAGTCGCAGTTCACCTCGGCTGCCATCACCGGCGCAACCGCGCAGAACCTGCTCGGCACCACTACCTACACCGCGGGCAGCTTCACGGGCACGGCCGTCGACAACAACCTCGCATCACCTGTTGCCATCACGTCGGCAACGGCCCTGACATCGGCCACCCACGCCGATACGCTGGCCGCGACGCTCGCGACTGGTTCGCTGGTTGTCAACGGCCAGACGGTCACCTTTGCGGCGGGTTCGGGCACCAACTCCTATGGCGCCACGGGCGGCACGATCTACATCGGTAGCGGCACGGTCGGCGATATCACAAGCGCCATCAATGACATCGCGGGATCGGGCACCGCCACGATCTCGTCGGGCGCCATCGTCCTCAGCTCCGGCACGTCGTCGACCGGTCTCACCATCGGTGGCACAAGCTCGATCCTGACCTCGCTCGGCCTGAATGCCGGCACGAGCTCGGGCCTCGGCACCAGCGAAACCGCGATCGCGGCATCCGGCACAA
>CAIYYN010000003.1 GCA_903930435.1 uncultured Hyphomicrobiales bacterium
GGCGTGGATCGAAACATGTCCTGGTGCTCCTGAGCTGGGGAAGGGTTGGTCGCCCCTTCACGGGGGCGTGGATCGAAACATGCACATGCCGGTGATGCATGTCATGACGCTCGGTCGCCCCTTCACGGGGGCGTGGATCGAAACAGCGGGATTAAGCGCCATCAGGCGAGCAAAGGACTGTCGCCCCTTCACGGGGGCGTGGATCGAAACTGCGGGTAACAAATTGTTGCGCGTAGGCGTGGCGTCGCCCCTTCACGGGGGCGTGGATCGAAACATGGCTAGATCTCCAAATTGGCGGTGCTCGTTGGTCGCCCCTTCACGGGGGCGTGGATCGAAACGCTGATGGATGTCGATAGCGTCATCGAAATGCGCCGTCGCCCCTTCACGGGGGCGTGGATCGAAACCGCCCAGATGGATGCCGATGGCGAAACGCAAAAAAGTCGCCCCTTCACGGGGGCGTGGATCGAAACCATTGACCTCACATTAAACGAGACAACCCATGGCCGTCGCCCCTTCACGGGGGCGTGGATCGAAACGCGTGACTGGTGGCTTGCTGGACGTGATGCAGCGGCGTCGCCCCTTCACGGGGCGTGGATCGAAACATCACCTCACGCATCGTAACCCGAGGGTGGTGCAAAGTCTGGTCTCGGAGCACTGTTCAGTCATCATCGCGTAAACCTGCGGATAATGGTTTGCATCGAGGGCTGTGTAGTAGGCCGCTATGGCGCCCGAAACGCTCTCGATCTGCATATGAGAAGGCCTCCAGCCGGCGGGCGAATCGCTGGTTACGTTTTGCTCATGAGGGAATACGAGCAGCATTCCTGTTTGCGCATAGACGGGCGAACCGAAGCCGCAAAAGACCGTCGAGGCCAGAGCGATCAGGAATGGGAATGGACGCATTGCTTGGCTTTCCTCAAATGCCGTTTGGCGGCCTTATCGTGTCGATGTACTGTTGATCGGCCCCCAATGAGTAGTTCTGGCTGAATGTTAGTGCATGGTGGGCCTCGGTGCAACCTGTGGCGTCAAAGTCGGTCTTGGGATTGCGGCCCTCCGGTTGGCGGGGGGCTGGTACGAAGACCTCTGGCAACGGCGCCTTGTCAGGAGGCGAACGACAAGCACTTGCCATGGCGCGCGCCGTGCATTTTGGCACGCGGTCTTGATCCTGGATGAACCGACGGCGGCGCTGGGTGTCAAACAGGCCTCACACGTCCTGCGGATTGTCCTGGAGGCCCGCAAACGCGGTCTCTCGGTTATTTTCATCACGCATCAGGTCACAGTTGAAGCGGTCATTGTCACCTCTTGGGGGACGACGCACGCGCGATGCGTTCTCGCTGCGATCAAGGCAGGGAAACCCTGCTTCTGCGAAAAGCCATTGGCTGAGACAGAGGAAGACTGCCTGGCCATTCTTGAGGCCGAATCCGCTTTTGGTCGTCGGCTGGTGCAACTTGGATTCATGCGCCGTTTCGACGCCCGATATCGGGCGATGAAGGGCACGCTGCTCGGTGGCGTCACCGGCGCACCCTTGATTTTCCAGAGCGGTCATCGAAATCCATCGGTACCGGGTTACTATACGGCAAATAATGCCCTGACCGACACCGCCGTACACGATATCGACATCGCCCGGTATCTGCTCGACGATGAGCCTGCTGCAATCTCGGTGATGCCTCCACGCAAGAATAACAGGGGCGGTGGACTTGCTGATCCGCTCCTGACCCTTATCGTGATGCGATCCGGCACCCTCGTCAGCATCGAAACCTCCGTCAACATTGCCTATATCTATGATATCCGAAGTGAAATTGTCGGTGAGACTGGTGTGGTCACGCTGGCTGAGTGCAACGATGTTGTCGCCAAGTCGAATGGTGGATTTTCAGGTCGCGTCCCCTTTGACTGGCGAGAGCGGTTTGTCGCTGCGTTTGACGAAGAGTTCCGTCAGTGGATTGCGGTAGCTCGTGAGGACGGGGCGACAGGCCCCTCGGCCTGGGATGGGTACGTCGCTACGGTCACGCGTGCGACCGGGGTCAAGGCTATGGCCAACGGTGCGCGAGAAGCCATCAATCTCTGCTTACGACCCGCGATTTATCAATAAATCCAGCAGTTTTCACAACACACGTCTGCAGATAAAGAACTGTATCGATGAAGCTTTCAATCTGCACCGACGTCATGGGCAATCTGCCGTTCATCGAGATGCTCGACAAATGCGTGAAGCTTGGCGTTGAAGGTATTGAAATGACCGGTGGAGGCTGGTCCTCTGCGCCACATTTCCATACTGATGAACGTCTCGCGGACAAGGGTTTGCTGAAGTCGAAGCTCAAGGAAATCGCGGTGCGTGGGCTGGAAATCGCGGCGCTGAACTGCTCGGGTAATCCGCTTGACCCCGGTGCCCTCGGTGAAAAACATCACCGCGAGATTGAGCAAACAATACGTCTGGCTGGTGAGATCGGAGTAACCTAGATCGTCACAATGTCCGGCGTTCCCGCAGCTACCGTTGATGATACGGTTCCGAACTGGCTTGTTTAAAGCAAAAGCTGGCCGTCAGAGATGCCGCACCGCGATCGATACCAGTGGGATGACTGTGCATTCCCCTATTTTGGCACGGCCTGAAAAGGCTCGCTGATAATGACTGGATAAACCTCGAAATGGAGGATTTCACGATGTCGACCGAGGCTGGGATCCAGTCCTCTATCGACGCACGTCTGGCGACAATCAGCCGCTAGTCAGTCTCACCCGAGAACTGAAACACTTTCGTGTCTCACTTCAGCCCGACGCGGTCGGCAATTGCCTTCAACGTCCTGAGGCCCATGCCCTGATATTTGACGGGTTCATAGACGAGGCTGTCCTGCTCGGCTTCGATGACGATCCAGCCGGAATAGCCATTATCAGCCGCGACCTTCAGCACCGGTTCGAAATCGATGCAGCCCTCTGGATCGCCCGGGACGGTAAAGGCACCGCGCCGCACGCCTTCGAGGAAGCTGTGACCGTGTTCGCGGACTTCGCGCATGATCGGTGGACGAATGTTCTTGCAGTGGATATGGGTGATCCGGTCGATGTATTTGCGGATGATCGAGACCGGGTCGCCGCCACCGAAATACGCATGACCTGTGTCAAACAGCAGACGTGTATAGGGTCCGGCCATCGCCATGAAGCGATCGATATCTTCCGGGCTTTCGATGATCGTGCCCATGTGATGGTGGTAGCCCATCTTGACGCCCTGCTCATGGGCATACTGCGACAAAGCCTCATATCCGGCTGAGAAGCGCTCCCATTCGGCATCCGTCATGATCGGGCGATCATTGACGGGCCGGGCATCATTGCCGTGCACGGTGTTGGAACATTCGCACGCGTTGATGTGATCGCCACCGGCGGCCTTCACCATGTCGATGAACACCTGCAAGGCCTTCTTCTCGGTCTCGATGTCGTTGACGAGAATATTCGTGGAATGCCACCCCGCAGCAAATCGCAGTCCGTAGGCCCCCAGACGCGCCTTCAGTTCATGCCCCTCGTTGGGCATCTTGTGGCCTTTTTCGATGCCATCAAAACCGATGGTGCGGCAATCGTTGAGGCAGTCATCGAGCGAGAGATGATCGCCGATGCTCCAGTCATCATCATTGGACCAGGCAATTGGGTTTGTACCGAAGAGGATCATGGAACTGGCCTTCAATTGAACGTGCGTTGATGCGGCGTGTTGGCAGTGTAGCGCTGGCGGGCTTCGTCAAGGCGCTCGGGTCCGCCCGCTTCCGGCACCGCGACATCCCACCAGTGACCGCCACCACCGGTTCCCGGCACCGGATCGGTGTCGATCACGATCACCGTCGGCTTGGTCCGTCCGCGCGCGGCCACGATCCCGGCTTCGAGATCAGCAATGGACGTCGCCTTCTCCGCATGTGCCCCCATCGAGCGGGCATGCAGGACGAAGTCGATGTCCGGCTGCTCCTCGACGCGACAATTCTTGTAGAGATTGTTGAATTCGGCGCCACCGCACTCGATTTGCAGCCGGTTGATGCAGCCGTAGCCGCGATTGTCGGTCAGCACTACGGTGAACGGGATGCGCCGCATGACGGCGGTGGCGAGTTCGGAATTCGCCATCATGTAGGAGCCGTCACCGACAAAGCAGATGACCTCCTTCGTTGGCTCTGCCAGCGCGATCCCCATGGCTCCGGCGACCTCGTATCCCATGCAGGAAAAGCCGTATTCCATGTGATAGCCGCCCTTGGACGCCTGCCAGAGCACCTGAAGCGCACCTGGCATGGTGCCTGCCGCACACATGACGATTGTGTCGGGGGTCGAGACCCGCTGAACCGCGCCGATCACCTGCGCATCGCTCGGCAGGTCCCCTGCCCCTGCGCCCGGTGCTGCCGTGATCCGCTGAACGGTCTGATGCCAGGCCTCGCGTGAGGCGAAATCCGGATCGGCGGCGCGATATCCGCCAAGTGCCGCCGTCAGCGCCTCCAGCGTTGCCTTCGCATCGCCAACGATCCCGGTCGCCCCGTGCTTCAGGGCGTCATAGCCATGCAGGTTGATGGAGACCAGCTTGCGCGCCTCGTTGCGGAACAGCGCCCAGCTGCCGGTGGTGAAATCCTGAAACCGCGTTCCGACGCCGATCACCAGATCGGCTTCCGCTGCCAGCTTGTTGCCGCACTCAGACCCGGTGACACCCGGCGAGCCAAAATTATGCTTCAGCTCGAAGGAATTCGCGCCCTTGCCGGCCTGCGTCTCCACAAACGGGATATTGTGCCGTTCGGCGAACTCCGCGAGCCCGTCCGCGGCGCCGGAATAGATCACGCCACCACCCGAGATGATCAGCGGCCTCGTCGCCTTGCGAATGAGTTCCGCGACTTCCGCAACCTCGACCGGGTCCGGAGCCGGTCGGCGGAGCCGCCAGACCTTCGGGTCAAAGAACCTTGCCGGATAGTCATAGGCTTCCGCCTGCACATCTTGACAGAAGGCAAGGCAGACAGGTCCGCAATTGGCGGGATCCGTCATGACGGACAGCGCGCGCGGCAGGGCCGTCAGGAGCTGTTCAGGTCGCATGATCCGGTCAAAATAGCGGACGACCCGACGAAAGGCGTCATTGGCCGAGACTGTGCCGTCGTCGAAATCCTCGATCTGTTGCAGGACCGGGTCCGGGCGGCGATTGGCAAACACATCGCCCGGAATAAACAGAACAGGTAGCCGATTGACATGCGCAAGCGCGGCTGCGGTCACCATATTCGTGGCACCGGGCCCGATGGACGACGTAACCGCCATGGCCCGACGGCGTGCCTTGGTCTTGGCATAGGCGATTGCCGCATGCGCCATGGTCTGCTCGTTCTGCCCGCGCCATGTAGGCAATGTGTCGCCGATCCCGTGCAGTGCCTCGCCCAGTCCGGCGACATTGCCATGACCAAAGATGGCCCAGACCCCGTCAATGAAGCGTTCGCCTTCTTCGGTCATCTGGACCGAGAGCCAGCGCACCATCGCTTGCGCTGCGGTCAGGCGGATTGTCTCAGTCATCAGGCCTTCCCCCCGGCGCTTGCCCGCGCCTTATCCCAGAGCGCCGCCAGTCGACGATAGCGCTCTGCCATCTCGTCTACCGCCGCTTTATCATCTATCTCGCCGTTGAACCATGCCTTGGCAACCGTCCGAAAGATCGTCCGCCCCACGGCAAAGCCCTTCACCAAGGGATAAGCCGCCGCCACGGCGAAGCTCGCCGCCAGGTCTTCCTCAGACGCATCCAGCCCGAGCACGACGATCCCCCGCGTATGCCTGTCGTGCGCCTCGACAGCCGCACAGGCGAGATCCCAGCCCCGCTTGGTCGCCATTGGCTCCAGCTTCCACCAGTCCGGATAGATGCCCGCTGCATAGAACTGGCGGATCAGGGTCGCGGTGGTCTCCTCATCGACCGGACCAACCTTGGACGGGATGATCTCCAGCAGGAATTCCAGATTGTTGCGCCGCGCGGCCGTGAACAGCCGTTTGACAGTCGCCTCCTGCTCGGCCCGCAGTGCCGCATCATCATCCGGGTGACAGAAGCACAGGACCTTGACCACATCCTCGCGCGCCCATTCCGACAAGGTGCCGCAGTCAGGCCCGAGTTCCGGCTCGAGCGTCAGCGGGCGAGACCCCGGCCATTCCGCCGGGCGACCGATCCACAGCCCCGTCCCCGAGGCCGCATGCAGGGCGCGCCGACCAATGCGATTATCACAAAGTATTCCGTAACCGGGCCTGCCTGCTTGAACCGCGAGCGCCGCCGACAGGCACAGGTCCTTGAATGCACTGCCTTTTGAAAGCGTATAGCCCGGCAGCTGCTCCAGCTGCGCGCGATGGTCGAAGGCAAAAAGGCGATAGTCCGTTTGGTCCGGCCCATGATCACGATGCCGGTTTGTCGCCCAGTGGATCTGCTCCAGATCCGCATCATGCCTGAGCGCCTTTTCACGGATGCCGCGCTTCAGGAAATAATCGAGTTCGATCAGCGAGGGATAGGCTGGGGTGCAGCCGTGCCGCGAGACCGCGAAAGCGCCGCAGGCATTGGCATATTCGAGCGCCCGTCCCCATGGCGCGTCTTCGAGCCAGCCGCGCAACAATCCTGCAAAAAACCCGTCACCAGCGCCGAGCACGTTGAAGACTTCGATCGGGAAGCCTGGACCCGTCTCGCCATCATCAAGGCTCGCCGGGATTGCGCCGGCAAAGGCAACCGCGCCCTTCGCGCCGCGCTTGCAGACGAGCGTCGCTGGCGTGATGGCGCGAACGGCCTTCAGTGCCGCAAGTGTATCCGTTGAGCCACCCGCAATATGAAACTCTTCTTCGGTACCGACAATGAGATCAAAGAGCGGCAGCGTCGTCTGCAGCTTGGCCGTCACCGCCTGGCTCTCGATGAACCGGCTTTCGCCTGCCCCATGACCGGCAAGCCCCCAGAGGTTGGGGCGATAGTCGATGTCGAGCGCCGTGCGTGCACCCGATGATCGGGCAAGCCGGAGGGCCTTCAGGACGGCTGCCTCGGTCTTCGGGTTTGAGAGATGTGTGCCAGTGGCGACCAAAGCCCGCGCACTGGCGATATAGGCCGGATCGATATCGTCTTCGGATAGCGCCATATCGGCGCAGTTCTCGCGATAGAAGATCAGCGGGAACTGGTCTTCATCGCGGATCCCGAGCAACACCAGCGCCGTCAGTCGCTTGGGGTCCGTCACGACGCCCTGCACATCCACGCCTTCGCGCACCAGCTGTTCGCGGATGAAACGGCCCATATGTTCGTCGCCGACGCGCGTGATGAGGCCGGATTTCAGCCCCAGTCGCGCCGCGCCACACGCGATATTCGTCGGCGAGCCACCGATATACTTGTTGAACGACCCCATATCCTCGAGCCGTCCCCCGACTTGCGCGCCGTAGAGATCAACGGAAGACCGACCGATTGTGATGACGTCGAGATGTCGCATGAGAATTCCCTGTCAGCTGTAAAGGGCCGGTCGATCAGACATGGTTATAGGCACCGGAGAGCCGTTGCTGTCCTGAGCGGCAACGCAGGCATCGGATGTGATCGCCGCGACATAGCCGTCCCACGAACTCGGACCGCTCGCGGTTCCCATTGCGGCGGCCTTGAGGAAATCCTGGAGTTCCACGTCGTAGGCGGCCACAAATCGATCCTTCCAATCCGTCAGGATGTCGTTCTGGAGCTTTGCCCCCAGTCGCATCTGGATTGCCATGGGTTCAGGCAAGCGGGCTATGCCATCCTCTCCGACCACTTCGCACTGGATGTCGTACCCGTAGTGACAGTTAACGAAGATCTCGACGTCGATCAACACACCCTTCTTCGTCTCAAGCACCACGACCTGTGGGTCCCTGAGCTTGGAGTGGGAACGGGCAGCGTTGCGTGGATAGAGAACGCGGGCGGATACATAGTCATCGTCAAGCAGCCAGCGCAGTACGTCGATCTCGTGGATCAGCGTGTCATGGATCGCCATCGGCGTGATGTAGGCTTCCGGGACTGCCGGATTGCGATGGGCCGCATGCACGAGAATCGGCGCACCGGTACGGCTCCGAACCGCCTCCTTCAATGCGACATAGCCCGCGTCATAACGGCGCATGAACCCGACCTGCACGAGACGACGGCCAAAGGCGACCTCCGCGTCGACGATCCGGCGCGCACCATCGGCGGTCGTTGCCAGTGGCTTTTCGCAAAAACACGGCTTGCCTGCCGCTATTGCTGCCAGGACATATTGTTCATGCGTCGTCCCCCACGATGTGACGAGCACGGCGTCCACGTCTTTTGACGCGATTAATTCCTCGCCCGTCGCATAGATAACTGCGTCCGGGGCGATATCGGCCTTGACCGCTTCAGCCGAAGCGCGATTGACGTCCGAAAGGGCGACAATTTTGCCGCCAGCCAGGACCTGATTGATCCGGCGGGCGTGATCCCGACCGATGGCGCCTGTGCCGATGACACCGATTTTGATAGTCATGTTGTTGTCTCACTTTGTGATTTGAAGGACAGAATAAGGTGGCTGAAGGCCGCTCAGGGCTTGAAGTATTTGTCGACATAGTCCTGCATGCGCTGACGCATGAATCGGCCAGATTCATCCGCCCGGTCTTCCCAGGCAAAGACGCAGGACGTCATGATCCCGTCGAAGCCGATTTCAGCGAGCGTCGAATAGAAGTCATCCCACGGTACTTCGCCCTGCCCGATGTTCAGATGCTGGTGTACGCGGGCGTTCGTACCGGGTGGATTGAGGATGTAACGCAGCCCCGAGGATGCCTTGTGATTGAAGGTGTCGCCGACGTGGACATGCGCGAGCACATCCGCGCATTCCCTCAGCATCGCCTTTGTGTCATCGCCGAAATAGAATGTATGCGGCGCGCAATAGAGGAATTTCACGCGCGGTGAATTGACGGTGCGGATGATATCGACAGCGGGCTGCAAGGTTTCGCACCAGTCTTCCGGGTGCGGCTCGACGTGCAGGTTGATGCCCTCCTTCTCAAAAAGGGGCACGAGTTCTTCCATGGAGCGCCACCAGGCATCTTCGCACGTTTCGATCATCGATCCCGTATGGCAGCAATAGCAGGACCCCTTGTCAGGGTGCGGCCCGCGACCAAACTCGGAGTTCATTGTATCGACGCCCAGTTCAACGGCGATCTCGATCGCCCGCTTCCAATGACAAACTGCCGGCTTGCGCTCGGTCTCGTCGTTCGAGGCCCAACGGTACATTGGCAGCAGCGATGCAATTCCGACATTGGCCTGTGTGAGTGCCGACTTGAAGCGCTTGATCCTCGCCGGAAACACGCGCGGGGCCTTGAACCACTCAAGAAAGTCGCCGCGCGGGCTGAGTTCGATCCAGTCGTAGCCGAGATCCCGGACCTTGAACGGCAGGTCGTCGAGCGACAGGTGACGGTGCATGAAGGGGTCGAGGGCGATGCGCATCTTGTCCTCCCTGGACAGGTTGAAGGGGCATGGGTGGCCTATGACAGGCAAGCAAAGCGGTTGGAAGGATGGGTGTCGGGTCGGAAAAGAGGAGCCGCAGGTACCCGGGAGTTGAGGTCCCCACGGCTCCAGGACGTTGTGCGGGGATGTCGGCTCGCCAGCACAACGGAGGTCGGTGGATCAGGCCTTCTTGAGGCGCTTCCGTTGACGGTGCACGTCGGCAACGACGGCGGCGACGATGATCGCGCCCTTGATCATTTCCTGGTAATAGGCGTCGATCCGCAGGAACGTGAACCCGGAAATGATCACGCCGAAGATGATCATTCCGATTGTCGTGCCGACAATCGAACCGCGCCCGCCGGACAGTGACACACCGCCAATGACCGACATGGCGATGGCATCCAGTTCATACATCTGGCCCATGCCGGCCTGCGCCGTCAGACCACGGGCAGCCACGACAATACCCGCAAGCGCCGACAACACGCCTGCCACCGCATAGATCTTGACGATCTGCCGCTCGACGTTGATGCCGGAAACGCGCGCTGCCTGCGGATTTGCGCCAATCGCGTAGGTGAACTTGCCGTACCGCGTGTAGCGCAGCACGACGTGCATCACCACGGCAACGCAGATGAAGATGATGACAGGCGTCAGCCCGACACCGAGGCTCGCATAGGAGTCCGTCGGAAAGCTGACAGGTTGGCCCTTTGTGTACCATTTCGCAAAGCCACGGGCGGCCACCATCATCCCTAACGTCGCAATGAACGGCGGGATTTTTGTATAGGCAATCAATGCGCCGTTGACGACACCGCAGAGCAATCCGGTCAGAAGCCCGGCACACACCGGGATGATCACCGGCAAATCCGTCAGGGACGGATAAACCGCGCGCGCATAGGTGCTGACCTGCGCAAGGCTCATGGAGATCATGGCGGTAGCCCCGACAATCGAGCCGGAACTCAGATCGATCCCGCCTGAAATGATCACCTGCGTCACGCCAATCGCGATGATCCCGACCACCGAGACCTGCAGGATCATGATCGACAGGCGCTGCGGATTGGCGAAAAAGCTTTGTCCCTGCAACACCCAGCCCAGAATTTCGAACGTTGCCGAAATACCGATCAGCACCAGCAGGATGCTGAGTTCGGGCGGTAACCGCCTTTGGGTCTTGCGAGTGCCCTGCGGAGATCGGGCGGCGTCGGCCATGGTCGCTTCTCCCTGTTGACTCATCTGTTTTCCTGTCTTTCCCCGCGTCTTGTTCTCAGCGAGCGGCCAGTCCCATTATCTTGACCTGATCCGCCTCGGCACGATCGAGAAACCCGGCGACGTGGCCTTCGTGCATGACCATGATGCGGTCACTCATGCCGAGCACCTCCGGCAGTTCGGACGAAATCATCAGGACGGCGACGCCTTCGGCAGCCAGCCCGGTGATGATCCGATGGATCTCGGACTTGGCACCGACATCAATGCCCCGCGTTGGTTCATCAAGAATGAGGATGCGCGGTTTTGTGAGCAGCCAACGGGCTATGAGCAGTTTCTGCTGATTGCCGCCTGAAAGGTTCTCGACCGTTTCGCCGAGATCGGGGGTCTTGACGCGGAGCTGTTCGGCCATGTCACTGGCCAGCGCCGTGACGGCCTTCTGGTCCACGACCCCCCATTTGACGTGATCGCGCGTGATCAAGGCCGACTGGATATTCTCCAGGCAATTGAGGATCAGAAAACAGCCCGTTTCCTTGCGGTCCTCCGTCAGGAACGCAATCCCCTGTTCCATTGCGACGGCCGGGCTCGTGATCTTCACCGACTTGCCGCCAATGATGATCTCGCCTGACGCTGCCGGTTCGACACCGAAAATCGCCTCAGCGACATTTGACCGCTTTGACCCGACCAGACCTGCCAGCCCCAGGATTTCGCCCTTGCGCAACGTGAACGAAATATCGTGGAAGACGCCAGGCAAGGTCAGATTTCGGACTTCGAGAATGACATCACCGATCGGGCAATCCACCTTCGGGAACAGATTGATGATTTCGCGCCCGACCATCATCTGGATGATGTCTTCCCGGGTCACATCCCTGGCTGCATGGGTCGCTACATAGCGCCCATCCCGAAATACAGTGAACTCATCTGCGATTTCAAAGAGTTCGTGCATCTTGTGCGTGATGTAGACGATGCCGATGTCCTGCGCCTTCAGATCGCGGATGATCTTGAAGAGATGCTCGGCTTCGCGGTCGGTCAGGGCCGACGTCGGCTCGTCCATGATGAGAATGCGCGAATTGTAGCTGACGGCCCGTGCGATCTCGACCATCTGCTTTTGGGCAACGGTCAATTCCGAGACCTGTGCCAGAGGATCGATCGTCAGGTTGAGCCTGTCGAATAGATCCCGCGTCATCGCGGCCATGCGGGCGTGATCGATGAAGCCCAACCGGTTCTTTGGCTCGCGTCGGATCCAGATATTCTCGGCTACCGTCATCCAGTTCAGCAGCGCCAGCTCCTGATGGATCATGGCGATACCCTGTTCCAGCGCATCCAGTGGCGACTTCAGCGTGACCGGCTCGCCATAGAGCTTGATGACCCCAGCATCGGGCTGATAGATGCCGGCAATGATCTTCATGAGGGTCGATTTGCCCGCGCCGTTTTCGCCCATGAGCGCATGGACGGTTCCGGCCTTCAGATGCAGACGCACATCATCAAGCGCGATAACGCCGGGAAACTCCTTGCGGATCCCCTCGATCGTCAGAAGTCCGTCACGCCGGATCTTTTCCTTGAAGCGCGCAACGGCGGCAAGTGTCTGTGCACTGACCATGGACAACCCTCCCGACTTCCAATTGGCATCAGGCAACGACGCCGCCTGAGCGGATTTTGTTCGATCGTGGGACGGAAACGCGATGTGGGCAAGACTGGCTTGCCCACATGCTGGCGGCTCGAACTCAGTTCTTGCTGAGATAATTCTTGAGAGTGCCCTGCGTGACGAGTTCGAACGGAACCCAAACGCGGGCCTCAACCTTCTCGCCCTTGATGATCTTCAGAGCCGCATCGACTGATCCCTGGCCCTGACCTGCTGCGTTCTGGAACACAGTGACGGCGAGGTCACCGGACTGCATCGCAGCCAGACCATCCTTGGTCGCATCGATACCGCCGACGAGGTGATCCTTGGTCGAGACGCCGCCCGACTTCATGGACTGGATGCCGCCAATCGCCATCTCGTCATTGTTAGCGATGAAGGCGTCGAATTTCAGACCGGCAGACAGCCAGTTGGTCATGAGGTCAGCGGCCTGTGTGCGCGACCAGTTGGCGGTCTGCTTCTCAACGATCTTCATGAAGTTGCAATCGGGCGTCGCGATGACGTCTTCGATATCCTTGGTGCGCTGACGGGCGGCCTGATTGGAGAGTTCGCCCATCATGACGGCGATCTTGGCTTCCTTGACGCCCTTGGCCTTGAGGAGCTTGCAGTTTCACCATGAGATGGCGATTGCGGCACTCTCGGCGGGAAAACATGTCTGGTGCGAAAAGCCGATGGCAACCCGCCTTGCCCATGCAGAAGAGATGGCAGCGGCAGCGAGGACCAGCGGCAAGCTGACGGCGCTCGGCTACAACTATATCCAGAGTCCCGCCTTTCGCCAGATCGAGGTGCTTCTGAAGGAAGGGCGGATCGGTCGCCTGACCCATGTCCGCGTCGAGATGGACGAGGATTTCATGGCCAATCCTGACATGCCCTTCGGGTTCAAGCACACTGCGGAATCGGGCATTGGCGCCCTTGACGACTTTGCTGTCCACCCCCTCTCGATGCTCCAGAGACTCTGCGGTCTGCCGACAGAGGTGAACGTCGACATGGCGCGACCGTTCAAGTCACTGAAAGCCGCCGATGGCAGCGAACGCGACCTTGAAACCCACGATATCGCGTCAGCACTGCTGCGATTTGGAGGCGGACTTTCGGGATCGCTTTTGGTCAATCGGTCCGCCTGGGGACGCAAGGGGCGGATCGCGCTGCAGTTCATGGGCACCGAAGGGACAATTCTGTTTGACCAGGAGCGGGCAAATGAATTCCAGCTCTACGTGCGCTCAGACGCCGCACACGAACAGGGATTCAGGACCATTCTCGTTGCTCCAGTCCATGCACCCTATCAATTCTTCATTCCCGCCCCCGGCCATGGCCTCGGATTTAATGAGCTCAAGGTTATCGAAGCCAATGAAATCCTGAACGCTTTGGAGGGACGCCCTGCTCGTCTCGTCAATTTCGAGGATGGTCTGGCGATAGAGCGTGTCATTCAAGCAATGAATACATCATTCATTGAGCAACGGCGAACCGCGATCGGCATATGACCACCATGTTCATTCCGACACACCAACCGCACCCCAGAAGCTTCATGAAGGAGAGACGATCATTAAAATCAATGCACTCCGGCATCCTAACCGTAGTTTCATCACCCTGCCAGTCACCTTCACAGAATGAAGAATTGATGGAATTGACAATTTTTTAAAAAATCGAACTGCTTATAATGATTAAAATAGAGAAAAAATCAATTTTATTGATATATTTTATTACATAAGTGAATTTTTAGACTAAATATATGCCTTAAATATACATGAGAAACTTTCGCAAAACTTGTTATTAATTGAACTTTTCTTAAATGCGGCGCTTCCATTGCGCGGCATTGACCGCCCCGTCAGGCAAACCGCCAGCCAACAGAGTGCCCAGTTGCTCGACGGTATGCAGTGCCTGAGCCTCGATAGCGGGCTGCGTGAGCCCACCGATATGCGGCGTTGCAATCACATTCGGCAGCGCTGCGAGTTCGGGCGTCGGCATCTGGTCGGGCGCACGACCGACATCGAGCGCGGCTCCGGCTATCCGTCCCTCAACAAGCGCTGCCGTCAGTGCCGCCTCGTCCACGAGATTGCCGCGCGAGACATTGATGAAAACAGCCGTGGGCTTCATCAGCGCAAAGGCGGCCTCATCCATCAGGTTCTCGGTGGCCTCGGTTGCTACTGCGAGGCACACGACATGGTCCGAACCGGCGAGCAGGGTTTGCAGGCTCACTTGATGGAAGCCGGAATCGGTCACAGTGACATATGGGTCAGCTATCAATACGCTCATTCCCAACGCCTGAGCGATCGGCGCCAGGGCTCGGCCTATGCTGCCATAGCCAATGAGCCCGATCGTGGTGCCGGATAGCTGGCGTCCAAGGCTGATGGCGGGCTTCCGCCCTGCGTGATAGTCGCTGACTGAATGCGATATGCCGCGATTGAGATCTACGAGGAAACCCAGAACCAGTTCCGTCACTGACTCGATGAAGCCGGGCTTGGCTCGCGTTACCAGCACACCGTGAGATGAGGCCATCGCAACATCGATATTGCGAATGTCGACCGCGCAGCGCAGGACTGCACGCAAATGGGGCAAGCCCGCAAAGACCGCTGCGGGCACCGCAGTCGCACGGTCCGCGATGATGAAATCCACTTTCTCGGCGGCTTCCAAGAAGGCGGTACCTTCAAGAACGTCATTTCCCTGATGCAAGACCACGTCGCCAAGCGATTGAAGCCGTGCCAGGGCGCGCTGCCCATAATAGTGAGTGCGCATGTGTGGCGTATGGGTCAGCAGGATCCGCATCGATCAATATCCAAGCGCACGCGGCAGTATCGTACTGATGGCAGGAACGAAGGTGATCAGCAGCAGACAGACGAACAGAATGCCGAGATATTTGAGGATTGGCAGTGCGGTCTCTTCCAGTTTAACGCCACCGATCAGGCACGCACCATAGAGGCCGAGTCCAAGCGGCGGGGCAAACAACCCGATGCCCATTCCGATGACCAGGATCACGCCGTAATGCAGGGGGTCGACATGCAGTTGCCGCGCGACCGGCATCAGCAGCGGGCCAAAGATGATTAAGGCCGCAGCGCCCTCCAGCACAGACCCCATGATGATCAGGATCACGACCGACAGCAGCAGGAACAGCCACGCGCCATGCGCGGCTGACAAGCTGACCATCATTTCGGCAATCGCGTGCGGGATCTGCTGCAGGGTCAGCGTGTAGGCGAGGCTCTGGGCTGCGGCCACGATGAACAGGACCATTCCCGACCTGACTGCCGCGTGGCGCATGACCGAGATCACGCTTTTCCAGGTCATCTCACGGAACAGGATGGCACCCACGATAAGTGCGTAGGCAACCGCAAAGGCCGAGATTTCGGTCGCGGTGGCAAAGCCCGAGCGGTATCCGCCAAAGATCAGCACGATCAGGCCAGCCGCCGCAAACCCGCTGATCGCCATTTCGCGCAGGCTCTCGCCCGCAAGTCCGACGATGGCCTCCGTCGACGTGCGCCGACCGATGATGATCGATGTCCCGATCAATGCGGCGGCCATCAGCGCCGACGGTAGTAGCCCTGCCATGAACAGCCCGCCGATGGAGAGATTGGTGACAAACCCGAGAATGATCAGGTTGACGCACGGCGGGATCGTCTCGGCCATCACGGCGGATGCCGCCAGCAAGGCGACTGCCTCACCGGGCTTCTGACCGGATTTGCGCGCAGCGGGCACCAACACAGACCCCACTGCAGCAATGTCAGCCATCTTGGACCCGGAGATGCCGGAGAAGATCACCATGCTCAGCACCATGACCACGTCCAGTCCGCCGCGAATACGACCTGCCCCGCGTTGCAGCAGCGAAATCAGGCGCACGGACATGCCGTTGGCCTCCATCAGGTAACCGACCAGGATGAAGAACGGCACGGCCAGCAGCACGAAATTGTCGATACCGCGCGCCATTTGCTGGGCAAAAATCTCACCCGGCAACATATCGCCGCACCAGATAAAGACGAGTGTTGCCAGCGCCAGCACAAAGGCAATCGGAACCCCAATCACGAGGGCAACGACAAAGGCCGACCCCATCAGCAGCTTCAGGTCTGGCTCGGCATCCGGCAGCAGCCATCTGTAGACCCAGAACGCGAGCACAAGGATGCCGACCCCGATTGCCGCTATCAGGATGTCCAGCCGTGAGTGCACAAGCATCTGGTCAAGGGCAAACAACGTCATCACGATTGCCGCGAGGCACATCGGCAGGAAAAACAGCTCCTGGGGCACGCCTGCACCCACCGTCTGACCGGCCGTATCGGCGAGCAACACATAGGCGTTCCAGCCCAAGGCTGCGGATACGATGATCACGATTAGCGACACGGTCGCGTCAACCTTGCCCCGCCATGCCAATGGAAGGCGATCGACGAAGAAGGTCACGCCCGCGTTGTCACCATGGGCCAACGCCGCCGCCGCCCCGAGAAAAGTGACGGCAAGCAGGAGCAGGCGCGCCACGTCGTCGCTCCAGACCATCGGCGCTGCGAAAAAGAACCGCCCCAGCACGGATGCGACCACGACCAGAAGATCTGCAGCCAAAAGGGCGGCCGCTGCCAATTCGGTCACAGTCAGCAACCGGCTGAGGAGGATCTTCCACATCATTGGATCAGCCCTTGAACGTGGCTGCGACAGCGTCGAGCAGGTCGCGCGCGCCCGGCGTCTTCTCGGCGAAACGGCCCCACATCGGCTTGACCAGTTCGCGGAAAACCTCCCGATTGCAGTCGTTGACCGTCACGCCCAGACCCTTCAACTGATCAATCGCTTCATTCTCAATCGCAGCCGCGCGCTTGAAATGTTCGGCGGTTGCTTCCTTGATGGCACGGGTCAATCCATCGCGCTGATTGGCTGGCAGCTTGTCCATCGTCTTGTTGGAGACGAACGCCCCGAAGGGATTGTGGATGTGCTTGGTCAGCGTGAAGAACTTGGCGGTCTCATAGAACTTCGAGGCCAGGATCGTGGGCGCGTCATGTTCGAGCCCGTCGATTACGCCTGCCTGCAAGCCGGTGTAGATCTCACCGAAGGCCATCGGGGTCGCCGCAGCGCCCATCAGGCGGACCGTCTCGGTGACGACCGGATTTGGCAACGAGCGGATCTTGCGACCAGCAAGGTCGGCGGGACCGGAGAAGGCGAATTTCGTCATGAAATTGCGCGCGCCGAGATTGCGTCCCCAGGCAGGGAAATGCGCGCCAGCCTTTGAGATCAGCAATTCCTCAAGCTTTGCAGCTGCCGGTGTCGCCGAAGCGCGCTGCAAATGATCATAATCACCGAAGAGATAGCCGAGGTCGAACACGCCACATTCCGGCACGATATTGGTCCAGATGGGCGTGCCAACCAGCATCATGTCAACCACGCCAAGCTTCACCTGACTGACAACGTCTGCTTCCTGACCGAGCTGGTTATCGGGGAAAAACTGCGTGACCAGCGCCCCGTCCGTATAGGCTGCGAGCTTGGGGAGGAACAGATCGTACCAGATCCGGGCGGTGGAAAATTTCGGGTCATTAGGAAACGACGTCGCCACTTTCAGCGTGACGGCAGCATTGGCGCGCCCAATCAGGGCCGGCGCTGCCAATAGCGTGGCGGATGCACCGAGTAGCGCACGGCGCGAGAGGCGGATGGTGCTCATTGTGTTTTCTCCCTCAAGGTTTGATGTTTTGGACGGCTTTGGTCGCCGCTTCAGGTGTTGATGCTGATTCCAAGTCCTTCGAACAGGTCAAACTCCGATTGCTTGATCAACTGACGCGCCGCCTTTTCCGCAGCGTCCTCGTCCCCCCGCTCAATCGCGACGCACAGCGCTTCGTGCATCGGCAGTGAATGCGCCGGACCACCTTCGCGTCGACAGCTGATCTGGAAACTGACGCGCAGGATGGCACTCATCGCGACCTGCATATTGCGCAGGAACTGGTTGCCGCTGGCGTCGAGAATGGTCGCATGAAATCTGAGATCGGCGGGGATGTAGTCACCGTCGCCGTTGACGGCCCGCGCCATCGCTTCATACGCCGCGCGCAATGTGGCACGTGCCTCGGGCGACGCCCGTCGTGCTGCCAGCCGTGCGGTTGGTGGATCGACGATGCGCCGGAGTTCGATCAGATCCTGGGCGAGCGCAAGATCAACGCCACCGGCCTGCGTCCGCCAGGCAATGATTTCTGGATCGAACAGGTTCCAGTTGGACGGCGGTTGCACCAGGGTACCGACCTTGCGGCGCACATCGACCATGCCCTTCGCCGCCAGCGATTTGACCGCTTCCCGGATCACGATGCGGCTGAAGTTGAAGCGTTCGCACAGTTCGGGTTCTGCGGGTAATACGTCGCCGGGCCGATAAACGCCCGCACAGATATCCTGCCCAATGCGCGCGAGAACCTGCTCCTGAAACGTCGTGCGTGGCGATTGGTGGTTTGTCAACATCAGCCTTTCCTGCCCTCCGCATCCCGTGTTTTACCGCCCGGTCGTCACGATCGCGAATTCGGGCTTGATGCTTTTCGGATCCAAAGGTAATACGTAATAAGATAAAAGCGCAAATGGAAAACGCGACCTGCCCAAACACTGTCGGAAAGTGGCTGGAGCCGGTACCGGGGGAAATGTCCAAATGGACACAGGCCACATGGAGTTCGGACCGACACGGCCAGGGCAAATCCGGCTTGTTTCTGCCGTGGACAAGGCATTGAACGTGTTCGTCGGCGCTGCGGTGCTCATGGAATTGCTGGTGCTGTTCGCCAACGTCATTTCCCGCAGCTTCCTCGGCGAAAGCCTGCTCTGGGCCAATGAACTCGGCAATCTCGTGCTTGGCATCGTTGCCTTTATCGGCGGTGCACTCGCTTATAATCGTGGCGAACATATCGCCGTGCACGCTTTCATCGATCGCCTCCCGCCCTATGCGCGGTCGCTGACCCTCGTCTTTGTCGATTGGCTTGTGCTTGCCCTGTCGGTCTTTGTTGGCTGGATGTCGTGGTCAGTGGTCGAGTCACGCGCCGAAGAATTGTCGACAGTGATGGAAATCTCCATGCGCTGGTTCGTCCTGCCGCTGACGGTCGGCATGGGGCTGATGGCATTCTTCGCCGTCGGTCGGCTGTTGCAGAACGCCCTTCTGGACAATGTGCTGGCAGGATTGCTGGCTGCGGGTTTGGTCGCCTTACTCTTTGGTCTGGATATCCTGATTGGGCCGCTGGAAGACACGCCCGCTCTTTTGTGGCTGGTGGCAGCCTTGTTCGCAGGATTGCTCGCCGTCGGGCTGCCAGTTGGCTTTGTGCTGGCGTCCGTCGCGACCTTTTTCATTGTGTTCGGCGGCAATGGTCACCTGATTACCATCCCGTCGACGATGCAATCCGGCGTGTCAAACTTCGTGCTGCTCGCGATCCCATTCTTCATGATGGCCGGCTACGTGATGACCGAGGGTGGACTGAGCCGCAGGCTCTCGGAATTCGTCGTTGCCTTGGTCGGGCGCGTACGTGGGGGGCTTTTTCAGGTCATCGTCGTCAGCATGTATATTTTCTCCGGCATTTCAGGTTCCAAAGCAGCGGATGTCGCGGCGGTCGGTACTGCATTGAAGCCGATGATCCGCGACAATGGCTATGATGAGCCGGAATTCGCCGCCATTCTGTCCGCCGCTGCCGTCATGGGAGAAACGATCCCGCCAAGCCTGCCGATGCTGGTTCTTGGCTCGATCACGACCGTCTCGATGGGAGCGATGTTCCTGGCCGGTTTGCTACCCGCCGTCGTGCTTGCCCTGTGCCTGATGGCGGCGATCTATGTACGGGCCCGGATGGGCAATCGCTATCCCGGCATAAAGGCACCAATGCGCGAACTGGCTCGGACGGCAATTTTTGCATTTCCCGCGTTGCTGGTCCCGCTTTTGCTCGTGGTTGGCATCGCCACCGGCCTCGCGACCCCCACTGAAATCTCATCCGTTGCCGTGGTCTATGGTCTCGTGCTCGCTGCCTTGCTTTATCGTGAACTGACGTGGCGCAAGCTGTGGCAGGCGGTGACGGATACGGTGGTGAAGGGTGGCATGATCCTGTTCATCACGGCCACGGCCAGCACCTTCGCCTATACGCTGACTGCAGCCGGCATTCCAACCCGGATGGCGCAATTGATGATTCAGGTCGCCGGGCACTCGAACTGGCTGTTCATGCTGTTGAGCCTGATCATCCTGGTCATCATGGGTGCTTTGCTTGAAGGTCTTCCAGCCCTTCTGGTGTTTGCACCAATCCTGATGCCGCTCGCCCCGAAATTCGGTGTCTCGCCGGTGCAATATGGAATCGTGCTCCTGATCGCCATGGGCCTCGGCTGCTTTGCCCCGATCATCGGTGTCGGCATGTACATCAGCTGTTCCGTCACGGGAACAAAGGTCGAAGCCGCCTCGAAGGCCATGATTCCCTATGCCATTCTGCTTTTCCTGGGGCTGTTGATTGTCGCCTTCGTCCCCTGGTTCAGCCTCGTATTGCCGCGCTATTTCGGCTTCATCTGATCCCGCATCCCAACACAAAACGCCCAAAGAGGAACGCGTCCATATGAAAACCTTGCTCTCAACACTCGCCGCCGCAGCCCTGTTGGGGTTGATTGCATGCCCGGTTCAGGCCCAGCAGAAGGTGACGATGAATTTCAGCCACCAGATGCCCGCCGATCACACACTGAACACGGTCGCCCTGAAGTTCGCCGAACTGGTCAAGGAAAAGACCAATGGCAACGTGATCGTCAAGGTTTTCCCGTCCGGCGCATTGGGTGGTGAGAAGGACAATGCAGCCGGCCTGAAATCAGGCATGCTCGATATGGGCATCATCGCGGTCGAGCAGTATCCATCCTTCGTGCCGGAAAGCGCCGTCATGGTGCTGCCCTATCTCTACAGGGATTACGACCATCTTCAGCGCGTGCTCGACTCTGATGTTGCGCAAGACGTGAAGCAGATGATCGCCGACAAGACCGGGATCCGCATCCTGACATTCCTGCCGATGGCCTTCCGCCAGATGTTCACCGTCGACACGCCAATCCGCTTAGCTGCTGACCTGAAGGGGCTGAAGATGCGCGTGCCGGAATCGCCGATCTATGTTGCGGCCTTCAAGCAGTATGGCGCAGCACCAACCCCGCTGGCGTTTGGCGAAGTCTATGCCGCGTTGCAGACAGGTGTCGTCAAGGGCGTCGAAAACACACCGGAAGCCATCCTGACCGCTTCGTTCTTCGAAGTGACAAAATACATGACGCTCTCTAATCACATCGAGGGACCGTCGACGATCTCGATGTCGGACGCCGCGTTCAAGAAGCTGTCACCGGAGTATCAGGCAGCGCTCCTGTCTGCCGCAGCAGAGGCTGAAAAGCTGGATCTCGAACTGACCGTCAAGGCCGATACGGCGGCGCGGGAAGTGCTGAAGACCAAGCTGACAGTGATCCAGCCGGATATCGCGTCTTTCACAAGCGTTATCAACTACGGTGACATTTCGCTGGTGAGTTCCGACAAGGGCAAGGAACTGGTGAAGCGCATTACAGCCATCAAATAAAGTGTTCCAAGGGGGAGCCAACTTTGTCTGGCTCCCCGACATTCCTCATGGATTGCGATAAAAGATGTCGATCACGATTACCAATGTCCGTGCCATCTTGACCGCCCCCGAAGGCATCAACCTCGTTGTCGTGCGGGTGGATACCAACCAGCCCGGCCTCTTCGGCTATGGATGCGCCACATTTGCCTATCGGGCACTGACTGTGCGGTCTCTGGTCGAGGACTATCTTCGCCAGCTGCTCATAGGTCGCGATGCGGAAGCCATCGAAGAAATCTGGCAACTCGTCCACCAGAACGCCTATTGGCGCAACGGCCCGATCGAGAACAACGCCCTGTCAGGGATCGACATGGCGCTGTGGGATATCAAGGGCAAATTGGCCAATATGCCGCTCTATCAACTGTTTGGCGGCAAGGTCCGGGCGGGCGTCCCGGTCTATCGTCATGCAGATGGTCGGGACATCGAAGAGCTTTGCAGCAACATCGAACGCTATCGCAGCCAGGGGATAACGCATATCCGCTGTCAGTCCGGCGGCTATGGCGGCGGTGGTTTCGGGCTTGCACCTGCAGGTAGCCCGGATGGTGCCGCGTCCGGCGTTTATCTCGACCCGCGCGGCTACATGCGCGCCACCGAGGCCATGTTCGACACGATCCGCAGTCGCATTGGCGAAGACATCGAATTGATCCACGACGTGCATGAGCGGCTGCAGCCGATTGACGCGATCCGCTTTGCCCAAGCGCTTGAAAAGTTTAACCTCTTTTTCCTCGAGGATGCCATCCCGCTTGAACAAGGCGACTGGTTGCGGGAGTTGCGCGCCAAGTCTTCAATCCCGATTGCACAGGGCGAACTATTCAATCATCCCCTGGAATGGCGTAACCTGATTACCGAGCGATTGATCGACTTCATTCGCGTCCACCTGAGCCAGGTTGGCGGTATAACGCCATCACGCAAGCTGCAGATTTTTGCCGAGCAATTCGGCGTGCGAACCGCCTGGCATGGACCCGGCGACATGTCGCCTTTCGCTCACGCGGCCAACATCCATATCGACCTCGCCGCCCGGAATTTCGGCGTGCAGGAATGGTCTGGCACCGAGCCGCCGAATTCGGTGATTCAGGAATTGCGCGGACCTCGCGATGCCCTGCTCGATGTCTTCCCCGGTTTGCCGGAATTCCGGCAGGGCTATGTTTATCCAAACGACAAACCCGGCCTCGGCGTTGATTTCAACGAGGCAGAAGCGGCAAAATACCCGTGCGAGCACGGCGTGACCACCTGGACCCAAACCCGCCTGCGCGACGGCAGCCTGCATACGCCTTGACTGTGACTGACCTTGCCCCTCAGGCTTAGTCCGGTTTGACGTTCTTTCTGATCCATCTTGACGTGCTCCCCGACTCTAGGCCTGCCTTTGCTGGGAGCAGGTCATCATGCCCAGGCGAAAACCAGTCGATCAAATAATGACATAAAGGGAAGTCAGGGAATTTGCGAAACCGCAGTTGATCGCAAACGGCCGGAGACGCGCCGCAAAAACGGGCCATTAAGACCCCGAAATCAGCCCAGGAAAATCGAGCCTCAACAGCGCTTGATACGCCAAAAGCCCCGAACAAACGGGGCCTTGCAAAGGCAGACAGCTATCAGAGACGATTTGCGGGATTGACTGGCGGTGGGCGCAGTCACAAGCGAACCGGGCTCTGTCCGAAATTGGATAAAGCAGGGAATTTACAGGGAAAGTAGGCATACTTTTTGAGCTCATTTGGCAACTTAACGGGTGAAATCTCTAATATATCAGTCGCTTGCCCTGAATTTCTTTGGTGGTCATAAGAGGGCCCGATCAAAAATGAACAGAACGGAATCCGGCGCCTATCAGGACCTTATCAGTGCGATATCAGGTCAAGCTTGCTCCAATTTTCCACCACGAAAGCCTGCAACACCGGTGTCCTGATGATCTGTGTAGGGCCTTCAATCAACTTTTGGGTTCATTTTAGATCGAAATGTCAACGTGCTACTTTGATATATTAGCATCGCCCGCCCCAGTTCATTGCTGTACGACTCTGCGTGTGAATTGCTGAAGAGCTGAATTTCAAGGCGGATGGGGATATGACTGTCGTCCCTTCGCGGTCCCCGAATTGGGCGCAGGGCTCGAAAATTCGGTAAAATGATGCTGGCTCCCCTATTAGGAGACAGATTTCGGAAAGATCACTATCTTTCCACGAAAGCTGATAACCTTTCTGGACTGCGCGATCCGCCGCCTCACATGAGGCTCAAAGCTGTTTTCGTTCAAATCTTAGAATCGGCAGCGATGGATCCAATTCGACAGACAAGGTGCCCTCTTCCAAATCAAGCGAGTTCGTTTCGCCGCTCAGGTACGGTACCGAGAGCCAAACGACGCAATGCGCTCGCCTTGACGCTTTCTATGGTTCTGCTCACCGCATGCGCGGGATCGCCGCGCCTGCTGTTCACCGAAGAAGCGCAGATGGCGGCGGTCCCGATCGGACCTGCCAGCATTCGCTTCTGGGCGGATTCACAAATCAGCGCGTTTCAGAGTGCCGCACGTCAGGCGGTTCCTGTAGATGGGAAGCATTATAGCTACCTTGCGCTCTCTGGTGGCGGGGGCGGAGGCGCTTTCGGTGCGGGAGTTCTAGCCGGCTGGACAGCTTCGGGACAGCGTCCAAAGTTTACGGTTGTCTCCGGCGTATCTGTCGGCGCCCTGATCGCGCCCTTCGCATTCCTTGGATCGGACTATGATGATCGGTTGAAGCAGATTTATACGGACGGCGAGGCTGAACGACTGATCAGCCATCCCGACCCGCTCGGTGCTATTTTTGGGGTCGCACTGTTCGGTCACGGCGAACTGAGGAGGCTGGTTTCCCGGTATGTCGATGAGGCTATGTTCGAGGCGGTTGCCGCTGAAGATCGTAAAGGGCGCAGGTTGCTCGTGGTCACAACAAATCTCGATGCCCAACGCGCGATGATCTGGGACATGGGGGCCATCGCCGCAATCGGCGGCCCACAAGCCTTCAAATTGTTTGGCGACGTGCTCGCCGCATCGGCGAGCGTGCCGGTCATCTTCGCACCTCAGATGATCGATACGGAAGTACTTGGAGAAAAGTTTCGGGAAATGCACGTCGACGGCGCCGTAAGCATTCCTGTCTTCACGTTGCCGGACGCTTATCTTCTTGGCGGCAAATCGATGGTTTCGCAGCACGCGCGGCCCGATATTTACATCATCGAGAACGGTCGCATTGAACCGGGATTTGCTGTTGTTCCTAACCAGTCGGAGGTCATTGCCGCCGAAGCCTTCAGCATCATGAACCGGGTTGGAACGCAAGCCATTCTCGCTCAGACTTATCGGGCTGCGCGCCGCGATGGGATCGGCTTTCACCTGACTTATGTCGGCAACGATTACCCGGAGACGACAGGAACCGGGTTTGAGACAGATGCGATGCAAAAGCTCTACGACTACGGCTTCGACAAGGCGCGGTACGGATCATTCTGGTCAAGTGAACCGCCGCAGATCGTGGTGGCGAAGGCAATCGCCAGATCACCCGCGCCTTAGATCGCGGGCGGCCAACAAAACGGCCAGACGCGCGGCTGACTGTACAGTTGCCCCATTCGAGCAGATCGTATGGCTTGGGTTGGCGGCGAACCGCGACCTCACGAGGCCATATGGACTCGTTGGTATTCTCCAAAAAAGATTCATGAGTGCATAAATAAGATGAGATTCAGGCTAATCGTGTAAGATATAGACTAAAATGCGCAAAATATCTATAAAAAAATTGCCTTCGTAATTTAAAATAGGACAATTTATTTAATTATGATCTCGGATCTTATTCTATCTCGCCGCTATCTAATAATTTCGTTTTTTTATCGGCTAATCGGAAATAGATCGAACACAGGGCGTAGCTGTATTTGCTGCGTCCTGTGTCGAATTTTTAATTACTTCGCTGTGTGCTTGACCGCTGCAGTGGTCGCGGCGTGGGCTGCGGCACTGTGGTCTGCGGCGGCTGCGACGTGCTCTTTGGCTTCGTCGTGCTTACCGATAGAAAGCTCGTGAGCGGCTTCTTGATGATGGTGGGCAGTTGCTGCATGCTGCGACGCAGCTGCCAGATGTGCATCAACGGCGGGCTTGTGAGTTGCAGAAGTTGATGCTGGGGCTAGTGCCATTTGGAAATCCTCCGAAGTTGGGTTTGCAATAACGAGTTAAGTCCGTGTAGGAAATTGAAAAAGCATCGGAATATACTTAAAGCGCACTAGGACATTCTGTAAGCTCAATGAAATGGAAAGACTGCTGCGCGCGAAAGGCAAAAATTGCTGTGATTTAATACGAAAAGATATAAGTATTATTGTCAGAAACTCAAGTCAATTTGACGCAAAAATTGCGCAATATACGCATTGATTTAAGGCAACACGAATTCTGTCTGTAAATATCTCTTCGCACCCTTGTCAATTTACCTTCTGAGGTGGCAGTTTGATTGTCATTCGCTGGATTTTGAATCTTCTACAGATGATAAATATATTCAAGCAGGTCTCGAGGCGTTGCCATCTGCAAAAGTCGCTGGAATATCAACGAGGAAAGACCGAGTACAAACTTAATTGAACTCAGCCCTCCTGGTTTTGAGTAATGAAGCAATGCTGTTGACAATAGGCAGCTTCATTAAGGCTTTTAGCGCGCGATTACATCAACAATGCGGTGTGTTCTGGGATCAACCAGAACAGTCGTATCATTTAAAACGGTATATTGATAATCATGGACACCATACTCTGACGGAACGTCATAGTAAGTCACACCATTATCTGGCAGTAGAGCCCCGATAACGACTTCGTCTGAATAATGATACGAGCGGCGATGCTCTCTTGAGGCGTAATCCCTAAAGCGAGGGCGCTGATCGATACCGAATAAACCGTTTACGCCGCCGGTAACGCCCCCGACAACACCCCCAACAACAGCCCCAATCGGACCGGCGCTATGGGCACCTTGATCGGCTCCTTCTTCGGTTCCACGCACCAAGCCTTGTGCCAGAGCTAGAGTCGGAATGCTCGCAAATATGAGCGTCGTCAATGCGATAATCTTGATTTTCATTTGAATACACCAAGCACGGGACAGATTGTCCGTTTGGAAAAGCAAGCAACTTAAAGCGCGCTTTTAATCCTCCTCTCTTTTACTGGATTGACTGGCTCAATTATAGAATCGGAAAACACCTAAATACTTCGCAGAGTCGAATTCAGATTAAATTGAACGCAAAAATAGCGAGCGAATATATGAATTATTAATCCGAAAAATCTTGGAGAGATCCTGTTATCATCGACGCTCACTATGTCAGGGCCGTGGTATTAACCGGTCACGTAGGGTCCCCGATAGGTCGTCAAGCTGCGAATGTAGCCGCCACGCTCACGTCGCTCGGTATCGCTTTCCGGCGTACGATCACGCATGAGACCCCGAATTTCCGTCACTTCTTTGAAATCGCGCAGCTTGATCCAGTTTTCGACGCCAGACAGCAAGGCGCTGATGTGCCCAGGTCCATTTCGCAGCAGAGACGATGTCGTCATGACCACATCGGCACCTGCTAACAGGTACTTGATCACGTCGTCGGAGGTTTCAACTCCAGTTCCCGCCGCCAAAGAAGCGTGCGACAGCCGCCCGAACAAGTGCGATAGCCAAAGCAGTCCGAGGCGGGTTTCACTTGGATGACTGAGCGCGACATCTTTGACCCAACCCAGCCGGACCAGGTCAATATCCTGCGCATAGAGCCGGTTGAACAAGACAATCCCGTCCGCGCCTGCTGCATCCAACTGCCGCGCAAGAGCCCCGAAGGCCGAATAGTACGGATGCAGCTTCACTGCAATCGGTATCCTCACCGAGGCACGCACGGCCATCACGAGCCCAAGGCAATCGCTCTCAACAAGGGCGCTTGTTGCTGATGCACTTGTCGCAATCCTGTAGACATTCAGTTCAATCGCAGCTGCCCCTGCTGCCTCAATCTGGGCAGCATAGTCGACCCAGCCCGAAACCGTGGTACCGTTCAGGCTGGCGATCACGGGCACCTCGACCGCCTTGCTTGCCTCAGCGACAAGGTCAAGATAACGGCGCGGCACATCACTGGCTGCTACGGAAGGTGGGAAATAGGATCCCGCTTCGAAATGGCTGTCCGCACCTACGCCGATTAATTGTTCTGAGGCTGCAAGCTCCTGCCGGATCTGCTCTTCGAACAGTGAAGGCAGAACGATCGCACCGGCGCCTGAGGCAGCCAATTGTCGGATACCTGCAATCGTCGATGCCAGCGGTGAAGCCGATGCTACAATCGGATTCTTCAGCGTCAGACCTAGATAGTGTGTGGTCAGATCGATGCCCATGATTTCAAGCCTTTTCTATGGTGAGCGTGCGGGCATCAGGATGAAAGCGGCTACCATCGCGGGACGCCATCACCTCATATTGGGCGTATTTTTCGTCGACGGCCGCCTGCGCCATATTGAGCAACTGCGAGGCTTCTGCGGGCCGGTTTGCCGCGAGACTGCGGTAGCGCAGCTCATTGTAAGCATAATCTTTCATTGGGATCGTGGGCCTCGGACTATCAAGTCGGAACGGTGCTTCACCGGCTGTCGCCATCGCCGGATTGTAGCGAAACAGGGGCCAATAACCGGACGCGGTTGCCAAATCCTGCTGCTTCATGCCAAAACGCAGATCAAATCCGTGCGCGATACAGTGGCTGTATGCAAGGATGAGCGACGGCCCCGGCCAAGCTTCCGCCTCACGAAAAGCAAGCAGTGTCTGCTGCGGATTGGCTCCCATGGCTACTTGAGCCACATAGACATTGCCGTAAGCAATCGCCTGCAGGCCGAGGTCCTTGCGCGCAGTTCGCTTTCCCGCCGCGGCGAATTTAGCCACCGCTGCAAGTGGCGTCGCCTTTGATGCCTGGCCACCCGTGTTGGAATAGACCTCAGTATCGAGCACCAGTACGTTCACGTCACGTCCGCTCGCCAGGACGTGATCAAGCCCGCCATAGCCGATGTCATAGGCCCAGCCATCACCGCCGACGAGCCAGATCGACCTGCGCACCAGATGATCCAAGACGGATAAAAGATCAAGTGCAGCAGGCAGCTCTCCAAGTTTATTCAAGCGATGTCTCAAATCAGAGACGCGGGCACGTTGCGTCAGGATCTCGGATTCGCGGATCTGCGGCGCGGCCAAAATGGCGTCGGCAAGTTCGATGCCGATTTGTGGTGCAAGCTCCTTCAACAACCGCTCAGCCAATGCAAGTTGCATATCAGCGGCGAGCCGGAAGCCGAGGCCGAACTCAGCATTGTCCTCGAACAGCGAGTTTGACCATGCAGGGCCCCGGCCATCAACGTTCTTTGTCCAAGGCGTCACAGGCAAATTGCCCCCGTAGATGGAGGAACATCCTGTCGCATTCGCGATTTGCGCGCGGTCGCCGAACAATTGCGACAGGAGCTTCAGATAGGGCGTCTCCCCGCATCCTCCGCACGCGCCGGAAAACTCGAACAGCGGTTCCAGGAACTGAATCCCGCGCACATTGGCGAAATCAACATGCGCTCGATCATTGACCGGAAGCGTCTCAAAGAAGGCGACATTGGCCTTTTCATCTTCGAGAAAGGCCGCTTTTGGCGCCATGTTGATCGCTTTCTTGCCGGGCACGCGCGGACTGTGTGCGGGGCAGACCTCGACGCAAATGCCGCAACCAGTGCAGTCTTCCATATAGAATTGCAGCGTGAAGCGGGCTTCCGGGTAGCCACGCGCATTGACTGGTGCAGACTTGAAGGTATCTGGCGCCGGTACCGCTGCATCGTGCAGTCTGACGTTATCGTAAAATTTAGCGCGAATGACCGAATGCGGACAGACGAGCGAGCACTGACCGCACTGGATGCAGACGTCTGTTTCCCAAATTGGAACCTCGTCGGCAATATTGCGCTTTTCCCAGGCCGACGTGCCGGTCGGGAATGTGCCGTCAACGGGCATGGCACTGACCGGCAAAGCATCCCCCTGCCCTCGCATGATCGCTGCCGTCACCAATTGGACGAACGCGGGTGCGTTGGGCGACAGGATTGGTGGCCGCACGGCGGTGCTTGTCGCTACGAGTGGCACGACAACCGGCTTCAGATTTGCCAGCGTCTGGTCGACGGCGGCGAAATTCTCTTTAACGACCTTGTCGCCTTTTTTGCCGTATGTTTTCTCGATCATATGCTTGATGCGACCGATTGCCTCATCTCGCGGCAGCACGCCGGACAGAGCAAAGAAGCACGTTTGCAAGACAGTGTTCACGCGTCCGCCCAGTCCTGTGTCCCGGGCGACCTTGGTCGCGTCGATGACAAAAAGCTTCAGCTTCTTGTCAATGATGGTCTGCTGCACTTCGCGCGGCAGATGCGCCCAGGCATCCTCCGGCCCATAGGGGCAGTTCAGCAGGAACGTTGCACCGGACGCTGCAAATTCCAGCACGTCGACCCTGGTGAGAAAACCGAACTGATGGCAGGCGACAAAGCTCGCCGAGGCGATCAGATAGGGCGCGTGGATCGGCTTGGGCCCAAAACGCAGATGTGAGACCGTCTGTGCGCCGGACTTGTGGCTGTCGTAGACGAAGTACCCCTGCGCATAGCGATCCCCCTCCTCCGCCAGGATCTTGACGCTACCCTTGTTGCCACCGACCGTCCCGTCCGAGCCAAGACCATAGAAGACGGCTCGGACGACATCATCGGGTTCAATCTCGAAGCCCGGATCATAGACAAGGCTCAGGTGGGTGACATCATCGTTGATACCGATGGTGAAGCCATTCTTCGGGTGCGGTTTTGCCAGTTCGTCGAACACCGCCTTCGCCATCGCCGGGGTGAAGTCCTTTGACGACAAGCCATAGCGGCCACCCACCAGGCGCGGCAGGTTCGCCAGAACACCCAAGGTAATCCCTTGCATCAGAGCGGCTACGCAGTCGAGATAAAGTGGCTCACCTGGGCTGCCCGGCTCTTTCGTTCGGTCGAGTACGGCGATCGCTTTCACCGTCGCCGGCAAAGCGGCGAGGAAATGTTGTATCGAAAATGGTCGATAGAGCCGGACTTGAACGACCCCAAGCTTGATGCCTTGCGGATCAGCGGCATTCAGGAACGCGGCTGTGGCTGCCGCTGTCTCTGTGCCTGAGCCCATGATCACAACGATGCGGTCGGCATCAGGCGCACCAAAATACTCGAAAAGTTTATAGGCACGGCCCGTCAATTGGTGAAACTCCGCCATCCCGGTTTCGACGATCTCCGGGGTCGCGGCATAAAAAGAGTTCACCGTTTCCCGTGCCTGGAAAAACGTATCCGGGTTATGCGCGGTACCACGCATGACCGGATGTTCCGGCGTCAACCCGCGACCACGATGAGCGCGGACAAGATCATCGCGAATCATTGCGCGGATCGACGCGTCGGGTATGAGTTCAAGCGTGTTCAGTTCATGTGACGTTCGAAAGCCGTCGAAAAAATGCATGAACGGCACACGAGCGGCCAAGGTCGATGCCTGTGCAATCAAGGCCATGTCGTGCGCTTCTTGCACCGACGCCGACGATAACAACGCAAAGCCAGTCGACCTGACTGCCATGACGTCTGAATGGTCCCCGAAGATCGACAATGCCTGTGTAGCGAGTGATCGCGCGGCAACATGGAAGACGGTCGACGTCAGCTCCCCCGCGATCTTGAACATATTGGGCAGCATCAGAAGGAGCCCTTGCGACGACGTGAAAGTCGTCGTCAGCGCGCCCGATTGGAGTGCGCCGTGGACTGCACCTGCTGCACCACCTTCGCTCTGCATTTCCTGGACGACGGGAATGCCGCCCCAGATGTTCTTTGTCCCGAGGGATGCCCATTCGTCGGCAAGTTCAGCCATCGTCGAGGAGGGCGTGATCGGATAGATGGCACAGACCTCGTTTACCCGATAGGCGACATGGGCGACGGCCGTATTGCCATCCATGGTCGCGCGTATGGGGGCTGTCGCATCAAGCTTGATTGCTTCGGTCATGCCCGGCGCTCCACTCGTGTCGTTATTGGTTCCGGGATCATGTCGATGGCGTGGCATGGGCACTGCTCAAAGCAAACGGCGCAGCCGGTGCAAAGCGCGAAGTTATAGGCGTAGCGCTTGCCGGGGCCGAGCTTGTCAATCGCCTGTTCGGGACAGGCTGCGTAGCATTGGTCGCACTCAAAGCAATTGCCACAGGACAGGCAACGCTTGGCCTCGAACAGCGCCTCGGCTACGGAGAGCCCTTGCGTCGTCTCGACGAAGCCATGACCAAGCCGCTCGGAGAGAGCAAGTTCATGCTGAACACCTGCGGGCGCGTCGGTGTAGATCGGCAAATGCAGGAGATCGAAGCTGGCGAGCTTGTGCTTTGCGGCGGCAACGATTGTCGGCGAACCCATCAGGAAGGCATCAATGTGCCGCGCCGCCAATTTGCCATGACCGACCGCCGTCGTAACGGTCCGGTTGCCAGGCACCATGTCGCCACCAGCGAAAATGCCCTTGCGACCGGTCATCATCCCGGCATCGACGATGACGGTATCATCAGGCTTGAACGTGATGCCGGAAATGCCCCTAAGGAAGCCGATATCGGCCTGTTGTCCCAAGGCCAGCACGACAGAGTCAGCATTAAGAGTCTCGAATTCGCCTGTGGGCTGCGGCGTGCCATCGGCGTCCATCGTCATCCGTTCGACGGTGATCTGGCTCGCGTCGATCTCATGGATACTGCTCAACCATCGGATCTTGATGCCTTCGGACAGGGCCTCATCAGCCTCGAAGGCCTGGGCCTGCATGTGCGCTCGGTCCATGAAGAACACGATCAGCGCTTCTTCGGCCCCAAGCCGTTTGGCGGTCCTGGCCGCATCCATTGCCGTATTGCCCGCACCATAAACGACCACCCGCCGCCCGAGCTTTGGAGCGTGGCCGCTTTCCACGTCATGTAACAGGTTGATGGCCGTGTAGACCCGAGCGGCGTCTCGGGCAGGAATATCGATCCGCTTGCCGATCTGGGTGCCAATGGCGATGAAGACAGCATCGAACCGTCCCTCGGCCTGCTCGGCGAGCACATCGGTGGTCCTGTGATTGAGCGTGATCGTCACGCCCATCGCCTCAATGCGGGCAATCTCTGCCATGAGATCAGCACGCGGTAGCCGATAGGCGGGAATGCCGAAATGCAGCATGCCGCCGGGCAAAGGCCCAGCTTCCCGAATTTCAACTGCGTGTCCAAGACGCGCCAGATGATAGGCCGCGGACAATCCACTTGGACCACCACCGACGATCAGCACGCGTTTTCCGGTACCCATTAAAGGCGGCGGCAAGGTCCAGCCGTTCGTCGTGGCGAGGTCGCCCAGAAACCGCTCAACCGCATGAATGCTCACGGCGCTGTCGACTTCGGTACGATTACAACTGGTCTCGCATGGATGATAGCAGACACGACCGTGGACAGCGGGAAAGGGGTTGTCGGCAAGGATCGTCTCCCAGGCCTTGCGATAATTGCCGGCCTGCGCCAGATCGAGCCACGCCTGGATGTTCTCGCCCGCCGGGCATGCATGGTTGCAGGGGGGCATGAGGTCGACATAAACCGGGCGTTCGAGGCGCGCCGGTCCGGTTCCTTTCTCGCGCGTGAGATCGACAACCGGTGTGAAATCCTGAACTCTCGTTGTCATGTTTTCCTCAATGCCGACTGTGCAGGACGCAGGTACGTAGGTCGATTCCGGCGGGACGCGCGTGGCTCGTGTAAATCGGGTGCTGTCGTCTGTCGTCGCCGCAAATTTCGCCAGATCAGTGATTGCGGCGGCTACCTGTTTCTCTGAGACAGAAGCTGAGCACCAGTGCCAGCAGGATGGCCGCACCCCAGATGAGATCGGCCTCGCGGAAGATCGGAACGGTCAATTTCGACCCATTCGCGAGCCACGACAGGACAAGTCCGAAGACGGGTGCAAGGAAAGCGCTGAGGCTGAAGACAAGGAAGTTCATCGCGCCTGTCGCGCTGCCCTTGACGTTATCGGGGTTGGCTTCCTTGATCATCGTATAGGGGATCATCGCAGCGCCGGAACCGATGCCAAAGACGAGACCACCCAGGTAGGGCGGTATCAGATCGCCGTAGAATGCGATGCCGACACCGGAGATCAGCATCAACATGATGCCGCCAATCAGCGGCGGTTTACGGCTGCCAATCCGGTCCGCAATAAAACCAAGCAGCGGCGCGCCAATCACCCAGCCGAGCGGGACCATTGAAGATCGGGCTACGGCTTCGCCCGACGACACACCTGCAACGCCACCCAAAAACGGCACGCCCCAGATCATGTCGCCGATGGTGGTCGGCATGAACAGGAGACCACCCACGATACCGCAGAGCCAAGATTGGGGATTGCTGAGAACGATCTTATAGGGCGCAAGCATCGACCAGAGGGAGGTCTTGCTGCGAGCAATTCCACCCGCCGCGGTCTCTTGAGACGGAGTTGCGACAACCAGCAAGATCGCCAGTGCGCCCAATGCGACGCCAGCATAAATCCAGAAGGATTGCCAGGCGATGTAACCATGTACCAGCGGAGAGACGGCGAATTGTCCGGCGAAGCCGCCCAGCATCCCAGCCAGTTGCGTCACCCCGACGGCAGTTGCCAACCAGCGCGCTGAGAAACCGTGTACGGCCAAGAAAACGGCACCCGTGAATGCAAAAGCGGATCCGGCACCTTGTAGCAACCGACCGCCTTCTGCCTCATTCATACCACCAAGCCCGAACAGCACGCTGCCCGAAGCTGTTGCCAACACGCCGATAACGATCGGCATTCTTGCGCCCCAGCGATCAAGAGAAGCCCCTGACACGATCGCGAAGCCGGCATACGTGTAATAGTAAAGGCCGATCAGCGAGCTTACGCCGAGTGTCGTGAGGCCAAAGGCTCCCGTCAGTTCCGGGATCATCACGCCGGGAGCGGATCGAAGCGCATATTGAAGAAAATAGAAAACGAGGCACAGACCCCAGGCAAGGATATAGCCAGCGCGGGTGGGCGCCGTCGCTTGTTGTGTTGCCTTGGACATCATCACTGTGGTCGTCATGTCGAAGCTCCACCTGTTGCGCCGGGCTGTGCCATCATGTCGCCGATCGTCGTTGTGAGTGGCGCACGAGAGGAGAGAATGGGTCGAAGGGAGGAACGTCTGGTAGCCACGGAAACTACTCAAATCGCTCGCTTCTGCGGCCCGCGACCGCGACGATAGACGAGCAGGAGGTTATGCTGCGGCCGGCAAGCCGAGGCCACGTATCGCCTCGATCATCTTGACAAGCACGGCCTGGGCATCGCCATAGACCATATTGCAGTTATCATCGTAGAAGAGCGCGTTGACGATCCCGGCGTAGCCTTTGCCCTCGCCGCGCTTGACGACATAGACTTGCCTTGCTTTGTCCGCATTGAGAATCGGCATGCCAAAAATGGGCGATGACTTGTCAGAGCGCGCGGCTGGATTGACTACATCATTAGCACCAATAACAAGCGCGATATCGACGCTGGCAAAATCGTCATTGATGTCTTCCAGCTGGAAGATCATGTCATAGGGGACACCGGCTTCGGCAAGTAATACGTCCATCTGGCCGGGCATACGTCCGGCGACCGGATGTATTGCGAATCTGACATTGACGCCGCCTGCCTGCAGTAGTTTAACGAATTCGAATAGCTTCTGTTGACCTTGTGCAACAGCCAACCCGTAGCCGGGCACAATTATGACTTTTTCGGCATAGCGCATGGCTATACCGGCATCGCTGGCGGCTGTCGGTTTCAATTCGCCCTTTATCTGGCCCTGGAGCGCGGCGGAGACCTCCCCAAAGTTTGAAAAAAGCACGTTTGTTATCGAGCGGTTCATGGCTTTCGCCATCAAGAGTGTTAGCAACATGCCGGCCGCACCGACAACCATACCGGCGATCATGAGCGCCGGATTCTGAAGGACGAAGCCTTCAAGACCAACTGCAAGGCCGGTGAAGGCGTTGTAGATGGAGATAACGACTGGCATGTCGGCACCCCCGATCGGTAGAGTGAGCATGATACCGAGAATAAGCGCCAGCGCGAAAAACACGTATATCAGAGCCGACACTGATACGGGCCGAAGTGCATCACCTAAGACAGCATTGATAATAGCGACGCCGAATGCGAGCGTGCTGACAAAGACCAGCGCGTTGACCAGCCGTTGATGTTTGAATCGTGTGGGTTTCTTTAACCGTCCGTCTAGTTTTGCCCAGGCGACGATCGAACCAGAAAACGAGACGGAACCAATAATGGCTCCTAATAGCGTGACACATAGCTGGCCGGCACCGTCGTATTTGTCACCGAACAGTTCAATACCGGCGATAGCTCCAGCCGCGCCGCCACCGAGACCATTGTAGATCGCCACCATCTGCGGCATCGCAGTCATGGCAACCCTCTTGCCGGCGAGCCACGCAAGTCCACCGCCGAACGCGAGCGCGACTATGGCAAGCGCGATATTCTGGGCAAGATACGGCTTGACCACCTGATCTACGTTGAGCGCATAGAGAAAGCTGGCGAGGACTGCCACGGCCATGCCGATGCCGGCGACCCCGATGCCTGAGGATGCGGTGACCGGCGACGACATGCGTTGCAGCCCAAACAGAAACAGGAAAGACGCGATAAGATCGACTGCGCCGATGATAAATTCAGCGGAAGCTGTAAACATGATCGCTCCTCAGTTTTTCTTTGGCGAAGCGACAACGGAAATCGCTGGCTTGGGTGGGGCATGCAGGCTTGGCTGGAACATCTTGAGCATACGGGCCGTCACAGCATAGCCGCCAGCCGCGTTGCCGGCGCCGAACAAAACGGCCACGAAGCCCATCACCTGTTGCTCGAATGTAGTGGCATTCAAAAGTGCATAGAGGCCGCCGACCACAACTATGCCGTGAACGAAATTCGAGCCGGACATCAGGGGTGTATGTAATATTGCCGGCACGTGACCAATGATCACCCAACCGGCGAAGCCAGCAAGCATGAAGATGTAAACGGCGACAAAACCCGTCATGTCGATGGATATACCCATTGAACGCTCTTTCCGGTTCAGCCGATGTGCTTTTGTGGTGCGATCAAAGGTGCTGCCAACGCTTTCGGCTTGCCGGCATGCGTGAGGACGGTGCCGGCAAGGATCGCATCATCCCAATCGAAGACGATGGCTTTGTTCTTGATAATTAAAGCCATGAGATTGAACTGGTTTTTCGAGTAAAGGCTCGACGCGTCCTCGGCGAGGTAACTTGGCACGTTCAGGGGAGCCACAATTGTGACCTGACCTACGCAGATCGTCTGACCCGGCTTCGACGCCTCGCAATTGCCTCCGCCCTCTGATGAGAGATCAATGATGACAGAACCCGACTTCATGGCTGCGACTTGTTGAACGCTTATGAGTTTAGGCGAGGCTTTTCCTGGTATCGCAGCAGTTGTAATGATGATGTCGGCCGCCTGGATATGTTTTGTTAGTGCGGCATCAACGGTTGCTTTTTCGTCTGCGCTTAAAGCGCGGGCATAACCTCCGGTGCCAGTTGCATCGACACCAGTGTCGACGAATTTCGCTCCAAGCGACATCGCCTGTTCCTTGGTTTCTGGCCGCACATCGTAGCCTTCGACGACAGCGCCCAACCGATGCGCTGTCGCGATTGCTTCAAGCCCCGCGACACCGAGTCCAAGCACCAGGACTTTCGCCGGTCCAATACCGCCACCAGCTGTCGTGATTTTGGGGATGACGCGACTGAGATGCGTCGCGGCCAGCATGACTGAATAATAGCCTGACAAAGCGGACTGGCTTGACAACGCATCCATCGACTGGGCACGCGAAATACGCGGCAGACGTTCCATAGCAAAACACGTGATTTTCCGGGTGAGCAATCGCGCCACCAAGTCTGGTTCGTTTGCCTCATAGATGAACGAGATCAGCACCGCACCTTCTTGCATTGCATCAATCACGGCAAGGTCCGGGGGCTGGACAGCCAGGACCACGTCTGCCGATCCAACGAGCGAGGCCAAATCCGCTTGGAAGACTGTATCGGGATAGTTGATTGGCGCGAGATTGATACAGTCTACAGCACCTGCCTGTATCGATATTATCGCGCCGAGTTTTTGAAGTTTCGTCGCAACAATAGGCACAATCGCAACGCGCCTTTCGTTCGGACGGATTTCCTTCAGAACGGCAATCATGATCGACATATGGTTTCTCCCACGTCGCCCCGGTCCAGGACGCGCGCTCGTAGGGTCGATGGTAACGGGAGAGATGATGACCCGGACGGATGGTAGTCGATCGGTCCGGGTCATCGCTGGCTTGGGAGCCAGTCGCAGCTGACAGAGTTCAGGTCTGATCGGCCACAAAGTGTCCAGGTTCAGACCGGCGCGCTGAAGTCGCCCGTGCGCACCAGTTTCTTGTTGACGAATTGTTGTATGCCCATATCGCCGAGTTCACGACCATAGCCTGAATTCTTGATTCCGCCGAAGGGCAGTTCGGCGTCAGACCAGCTGATATTGTTGATGAACATCATACCTGTCTCGACACGACTAGCGAGCTTGAGCCCACGCGCAACATCCTTGGTGAAGACCGAACCGCCGAGACCGAAATCACTGTCGTTGGCTAACGCAATTGCTGCATCTTCGTCCTTGACGCGGAAAAACATCGCAACCGGGCCAAAGAACTCAGCACGAAAGGCTGGATTGTCAGGCTTCACGTCGGTCAGAATGGTCGGCTGCATGAACGCGCCTTTGCGGTTCAGTCGCTTGCCGCCGATAATGACCTTGGCACCATGTGCGACAGCGCTATCCACCTGGGCAAGCAATCCCACCAGCGCTCCTTCGCTCGACAAGGGTCCGAGCGTCGTCTTTTCATCGAGAGGGTTGCCTGGGGTAAGCGCGGTGAGCGCGGACTGGAACTTTTCAAGGAATGTATCCGCTACCTTGTCGACGACAATAAAACGTTTTGCGGCGCAACAGGTTTGCCCTGTGTTGTACATGCGGCCCCACACCGCCCATTTTATGGTGTGCTCCATGTCGGCGTCTTCAAGAACAATAAAGGCGTCACTGCCGCCCAGTTCCATTGACGAGATCTTCACGTTTCGGCCCGCGCGCGCGGCAATTGTTCTGCCAGCCTCGACGCTGCCAGTGAGCGCAACACCTTTGATGCGGACATCATCGATGAGCTTATTAGACTGATCGTGCGAGATAAACAGGTTGGAATAGAGCCCCGTCGGCGCACCGGCATCACGCAAAAGTTCCTCAAACAGCACCGCGCAATGTGGGACGTTGGCGGCGTGTTTCACGAGGATCGTATTACCAGCCATCAGGTGAGGCCCGGCCACCCGCGCCAACTGATAATAGGGGAAGTTCCAAGGTTCGACGCAGAAGATTATACCCATCGGGCTAATTTCCATATGCGCCTTGCCAACCTTCGGATTGAGTTCAACGGGCGCGAGAAACCGCTCGGCGTGTTCTGCGTAATAATCGAGAATGTCGGCACTGAACTGTACTTCGCCACGGGCTTCGTCGATGCGCTTGCCCATGTCGAGTGTCATCGCCTTGGCGAATTTGTCGGGGTTGGCGCGGAGAAGTTCGGCGGCCTTGGCGAGGATCGTCGCACGCTCCTTGTATGACGTGTGGCGCCAGGTTCCGTAGCAGGCCGCGGCGGCAGCGACCTTTGTTTCCAGATCCGTGTCTGAAATCGCAGTGTAGGTTTTCATGACTTCGCCGTCGAACGGATTGATGGTTTGATAGGTCATTTGGAACCTCTTGTTTGAACTCTAAATTTAGTCACAGCAACGCGCTATCTATGATTCGATAATGACTTTCAGCGCACTTGTCTTTGCTGCATGTCGGAAGGTCTCGTAAGCTTCGAGGATCTTGGCCAACTTGAAATGATGCGTGATCAAAAGTTTGGCATCGATTTTTTGCGATTTGAGAAGATTGAGCAGCATCGGTGTCGATACTGTATCTACCAACCGGGTGGTGATCGTGATGTTGCGATCCCAAAGTCGTTCCAGATGAAGTTCAACCTTGGTGCCGTGCACACCGATGTTGGCGATTGTCCCTCCGGGAGCGATAAGTCCCTCGCAAAGTTCGAACGTTGCCGGGATGCCGACCGCCTCGATCGCGGTGTCTACGCCCACACCATCGGTCAAAGCCATCACAGCTTCGATCGCCTTGCCATCAGCACTGTTGACTGTATCAGTGGCACCGAAACGCTTGGCGACCTGAAGACGATTATCATCCAGATCGATCATGATAATCCGAGCCGGCGAATAGAATTGTGCCGTGAGCAGTGCCGCCAGTCCGATCGGGCCTGAGCCAACGATCGCTACCGTATCGCCAGGCTTAACCCTTCCATTCAGAACGCCACACTCAAAGCCAGTCGGCAGAATATCCGACAGCATCACGAGCGCCTCTTCGTCGACGCCATCGGGGATCGGGTAGAGGCTCGTATCGGCGTAGGGAATCCGAACGTACTCTGCCTGGCAGCCGTCGATGGTATTACCCAGAATCCAGCCACCCGTCGTACAGTGGGAAAACATCCCCTTTCGGCAATAGTCGCATTTGCCGCATGCGGTAATGCACGAAATCAGTACCCGATTGCCAACCTTGAACGCTTGCACGCCAGCACCCACAGAATCGATAATGCCGACCCCTTCGTGCCCGAGAACCCGGCCAGGTTTACACGTTGGTACGTCGCCTTTCAGAATATGGAGGTCAGTTCCACAGATTGTCGTCTTGGTGACGCGTACGATGGCGTCTGTGGGTGCCGACATTTCTGGCTTTTTGCGTTCTTCTAGAGCAAACTTGCCGGGGCCTTGATAGACGAAAGCTTTCATCACGTGTTCCCACCTTTATATATAGTAAAAATTGATCAACTAAAAGTAAAAATATTGTATTATATTTTTACTTTTCAATCAAACTCAACATATATCAATTTTTACAGACTGATCGATAATCGATAGTTTCGATTTCTACCTAGACAACGCGCTTCAAAGGCGATCTGATAGATCTTCATCGAATGTCAGGGGAGGCAGAATCTCCTTGTCGGAGCCGATGCTATCCGTAAAACATTCGATGCTATCTGACAGTACTTTCGAAGCCACGAAATCTTTACTCGTGGGAAAGGCGAATGCAGGCGGTCTGGTGCGGCTTAGGCATCGTTGATTTGCGCCCGAACGCGCCTTCAATTGACGCCCGTGGCTGTCAGCGGGATTGAATTCGGTCATTCCAGAGACCGATGGGATTCAATTAACCAGAGCTGAGCATCGATGCCGCGGGACATTTCCGTGAAAAGATCGGCGGTGGCGACATCGCCCCATCTGGCAGCGTCCGCGATGGAGGTCCTGATGCCGTCCCCAAAGGCTGCGAGCGCGACCGAGACAGCGAATATATGCTCGTGCGCTTCCGCCCGCCGGAATGGATAGGGTGTCAGGTAGGATGTTTTAGCAGCAACCTGAACAGTGCCCTCAGCCTCGCCACCCAGCGCACCCACCCGTTCGGCAATCATGTCCGAATAGAGTTCAGCTGTAACGGCGACCTTGTCGAACAGCAGATGCAACCCGATGAAATCCGGTCCGCGAATATTCCAATGTGCCTGTTTCATTTGGCCATGCAGGTCTATGGCTGCTGCGAGGTGGCTGTTGAGCGACGCGACCGACTGGGTGCGACTGGTAACGATGATCGAATTGTGGGTGTGATACATTTGATCTCCACGGATCGCTGTTAGGGGAATGGTATCGGGCTCTCGCTCAGACCGCCTTGGATTTCATTGCGCTGGCTGCTACGGCTTCGGCGTGGGCAAGCTTGGCATCGAGCTTTGCCTGTTCGGCTTGGGCTATGCTGGCGATGGCGACCTCCGAAGCTGCTTCAGCGTAACGTGTCGCCCTTTCCGCGCGCGCATTCAGATGATGCGTATCGAAGTTCGCTTTCCATGCCGCCACGGTCGCGATCGGCTCATCGGCCCAAGCCTTCACGTCGGCCCCGGCCTTTGTGATCATGCCCTCCGCCTTGTGGGCTTGCTCCTCGAGAAAGATGATCTGACTGCGGATTTCTCTTTGCGCCACGTCAGCGCCGGTCTTCGCCGCCAAATTGAGGGCTTCCATCCGATGTTGCATGGCCTTCAAGCTGATCTGCATCTGGACTGTGAATTTTGCGAGTGCATCAGTCATGGCTGGTTCCTTGGGGTTACGAGAAGGATCGCTGATCGATCGACGAACCGTTCGACCTATAGGGTCCCTATCGACACAAGATTGAACAGCACCGGAAACTACCCGTATGGCCACGACCGGATTTTGCGCGAATTGGTTTGGTCATGATTTCCGCCAGCCCTGTCATTGAACAGGCGTCGAGGACAACGCTGCAGGTAGTTTCCGATGCTTCACAGGCCCTCGCGTTTCGCTAGCCTCCAATCGTGCGGGCTTTGATAGGGACAAGAAGACAGTCCTTTGATCGCCATTGTCGCGGCGCCAGGCACGGAACCCGTTCATTTCCGAGGAGACACCATGACAACCGATAGCGATCTGCAAACCCGCGTCTTGGCTGAATTGGCCTGGCAGCCGAGGATCATATCGGGCCATGTCGGCGTCACTGCAAAAGCCGGTGTTGTGACTCTGACCGGCCATGTTGAGACCTATGTGCAGAAAATCGCTGCCGAGAAGGCCGCCCTGCACGTTCGTGGCGTTAGCGCCGTCGTCCAAGAAATCCGCGTGCGGCTGTCTTCTGGCATCAGCCATGACGATGACGATATTGCCGCTGCTGCTGCCGAGCGTCTCGCATGGGACGGAAGGTTGCCAAATGATGGTATCGTCGCTAGCGTCGAACAGGGATGGGTCACGCTCACGGGTGAAGTCGGCTGGCAATATCAGAAGCAAGATGCCGAACGTGATGTCCACGGGCTATCGGGCGTCATCGGCATTTCGAACCATATCTCGCTGACGCCCCGCGTCAATGCAATCAATCTTGAAGATGATATCAAACGCGCACTTCGGCGTTCTTGGCTCTTCGATAAGGAAGGCGTGATGGTTCATGTCGACGGCGGTAAGGTCACGCTATCCGGCTCCGCACTCTCCAGCGACGAACGAGATCTAGCAGTCACAACCGCCTGGTCGGCACCAGGCACGACTGACGTTGTGAACGATATCACTATCGCCTGATTTGGCACTTTCGCAGCAACTCCTGGCTTGCCACTCACTGGCCCGATTTCAAATCAGGCCTCCGCTTTTCTGCCGTTGTATGAGACCGGTTCAATAGGGCCGAGTCGCTCTGGGTAGATTCCGATCCTGCTCGCCTGCCTGTCATTCGGCCTAAGGTGGTGCCTTGGCCGGACGTGCGGCTTCAGCTGCAAGCGTGGTACCCGTGTCAAACGTCTCCAACAAGCGCCAGTCAGACACTTATCCAGCAAGGTGCTTGGTCATGCTAACGACCGCGGTAATGGCTGTCTGTCTTGTTGGCTGCTCGGTCGGCCCGGACTATTCCGGTGCAGGGCTGGTCGTCCCGACCCACTTTTCCGCAGACAATAAGACCCTTGTCCCGCGCAGCGATCTGTCAAGGTGGTGGGAGACGTTTCACGATCCCGTCCTGAATAGACTCGTCGACGAAGCGGTTGACGAAAATCTCAATGTCGCTTCCGCCAAAGCTCGAATTCGTGAAGCGCGCGCGACCCGTCGACTTGCGGTCGGCGGTCTTTTCCCAGTCGTTACTGGTGATGTGGCCGGAACAGAAACCAAACTGCCCGGAAAGAATAAGGGGGCTCCATCCTGGCTGTTTCAGGCGGGTTTTGATGCATCCTGGGAATTGGATTTGTTCGGCGGCCAACGCCGGACGATCGAAGCGGCGACCTATGGAGTGGAAGCCGCCGACGCAGATCTGCGAGGCACCTTGCTCACTTTGATCGGCGATATCTGCACCAACTATATCGCCCTACGCGGCACCGAGGCTCGCATTGCACTTGCCAAACGGACAGCCGTCTCGCAGCGTCAGACAGTTGCATTGACCAAGTCTCTGCTCGACGCAGGCTCGAGTTCAGAGCTGGACCTCGCCAATGCGACCGCCCTGGCCAGCTCGACCGAAGCCGTCGTTCCGCAATTGGTGCAAACCCGTGCAGAAGCGATCCACCGGCTCGGCATCCTGCTGGGTCGCGAGCCCGGCGCATTGCTGGAACGACTCGATCAGGCCAGGCCGCTGCCTCAACCCCATGACAGTTTACGCCCTGGACTTCCCGCCGATCTTTTATCCCGTCGTCCTGATATCGCGATGGCTGAGCGTCAGCTTGCGCAAGCAACAGCGAAAATCGGGATAGCCGACGCCGCGCTTTATCCCAGCGTCAGCCTGACTGGAACAATTGCAAGTTCTGCCAACCGGATAGGCAGTCTTGGGCGCGGTTCCTCCATTGGCTGGATGTGGGGGCCAACATTAACAGTTCCACTCCTGAATGGGGGAGTTTTGGTCGCGGCGGTCGAGGTTGCTGATGCACAGCGCGACGAAGCCCGCCTTGCGCTTCAATCGGCTGTGTTGACGGCGCTGGAAGACGTGGAAAACGCACTTGTTCTGAAAACACAGGAGCGGATACGTGCCGGGCAGCTTGCAAAATCCGCAGGTGCCTATCGTGAGGTTGACAGATTATCCAAGAAGCTTTGGCAAGCCGGTTCCGTGCCGTTCCTCAACGTGCTCGACGCCGAGCGCTCACTCTATTCCGCGGACGATGCGCTGATCCAAAGTCGGATGCTAATTTCAACTGATACGATTTCGCTTGCCAAGGCCCTTGGCGGCGGATGGGACGACCCCATCACTGTCGACAAGCCCTTGGTCGTTGATGGCAACACTGGCCCTCACTTGGCGGTCGCGCAATGAATGCTCCCAGTCCCGTTCCGCAGGCGACAGACATCAAACCCAAGCAAAAGCGGCTGTCGATCATTGTGAAGGTGGCGATTGCCTTGGCCATCGTCGCTCTTGCTGTGGGTGCCTGGGCTTGGTGGGATTACGCCCACCGCGACCCATTGGCTGGTATCCTGACCGCTCAGGTTGGCCTGCTGCCGGTTTCGTAGACACCCACTTAAGCTTATCGAGCTTTCTGCTCGAACTCGACGGGGCTGATATAGCCCAATGTCGAGTGCCTGCGCACCACGTTGTAGAAGCGTTCGATGTAGTCGAACACGTCTGCCC
>CAIYYN010000004.1 GCA_903930435.1 uncultured Hyphomicrobiales bacterium
CTGCAACGGCCTCGATCAACTGGATACTTCTAGGTCTAGACATAGGCGCAGACATAGTTGCTACCAACTCCTTCGAACCATGTCGAAATTGGTAACAGTCGACCAGCTAACGGCAAAGATGGGGTCGGCTACGCGCTTACAGTGTGAGTTCGCTTCCGGCGTTGGAAATACACACACAGAAGGCGAGTACAACTATCAGTGGTATAGATCCGCCCAGTTGACACCTGTAAGCTCACATTGCTTTCGCATCGCAATCACGAATATCATAGGATCAGCTCTCTGTACGTCAAAAAGTCTAGCGACGTACGAAAAATAGACATCCGGAACAGTGTAAAATGTCGGCAGATACGAGAATAGACCAAATCGTGTCACATACGTTAGATTGCCATCATTTGCTTGGCGGCGCACGAATTCTTCGCTATCCCAGCCGTTCGGATCGACAGGGAGCATCATAAAGTCGCAGTCGGAATTATTGACCCGCAAAGACAACCGGTCGCCATCGAACATTTGCGCATCGGTCGTAAAGCCGTTCGCGTTCAGAAAACTATCCAATCTAGCGATATATTGAACGGCAAGGCCCCTATCCCGCACAGGGTCCTTTGCAACATTGCCCGATAAGACTGCTGCCACCTTAAGTCCAATTGAGAACACCAGTATTAGCGTCAACACGGCGCGGATCAGATGAGTCCTGAGGCGCGGTCCTGGCAGCCCAGGCGCAGGTTCCAAAGATAACAATGACATAGACCCATCCAATGATTGTTGATCCGACTTCTCCGTGAATAAGCTCATACTGTCTCGGAAAATAGCCGATCAGAGCAATTCGGATCGTGTTGACGATAACGATCTGTAAAACAATGAAGAGAAAATAGAGATACATTCGGGTTGATCGTCTGAGCCCGAAATACATCAATGCCATCACCCAACCCAGATATGCCAGAGATATATTGGCAAAAGACGAGCACGGCCCCTCTATGAGCAGATAACCACTCCCATCGGGAATGGCGACCAAATTGCCAATTCGGCTGGTTCTCGTTATCTGGGACACAAGCGTCGCATCAAACACGATGATGTATTTCGATAAAATCGAAAAAACGATTTTAGACCATAGCTGTGGCACCGTAACCGCAGCCAACAGCTTTCCTGCAGTTCTCTGCTTAACATCTCCGTCCGATCGTACCCACATTGCTATCCCGGCGATACCGACACCAATCCAGCCAACATGTTCCATTGGTAGCAGGGCGAATATCAAGCTCAATGCAGCAAAAATATAATCGAGCCTGGTACACATTTGAGATCGTGTCGGAAACAACAAATACAGCGCCCAAATGAGGGCGAACCAGATAATAGAACTCAAGTTAAACCCAGAAAAAACGGCGCCATAAGGGTCGTAAATCTTAAATGCGAAAACAATATAACGCAAAAGAGCATTTGAAACACAGATTAGCGATATCCAAAAATACAGCTCACGTCGAAACATGAAAACCCCAAATTCTTGAGAAGGGCGCAATATAAGCTAGATACATGATAGGTAGAATTGTGGTTTCGTACAAGTCCTGACATGCCAACATGGTTTATCTACCACCTGTTTCAAGTCAGTTAAGTGGCACAAGGCTCTCTCAATTACGACAATATCGGATCATTGATGTCCTGTCCAGAAAGAGCAAATGTGGTGAGCATAGTCGCCCAAGTTCCCACAGACGCCTCTTACAATAAATTTAGGAGCCGTCATAGTAAGCTAGAAAAGACTATTTTGTCAGGTGGATAAGGCAAGGCGGAAAAGTCGACTCCTGCCAAGTCTTCAGCTGGAGCTTTTAAGGTTGTTCGTTGCTGGTGTTCCGGCGCAAACGGCGGCTGATCTGACATGCGTGAATCGCAACGCTGCGGTCCTCTATTTCCATAAATTACGCGTGTTGATTGCGCAGAAGCTTGCCTAGCAGACCCCTTTTCTGACGGGCAAGGTCGACGTGGACGAAAGTTATTTCGGTGAGCGGCGCGAGGGCAAGAGAGGTAGAGGCGATGCCGGAAAGGTGCCCGTCTTTGGGCTCCTCAAGCGGGGCGGTCTTGTCTATACGGTGACGATTCAAAACATCAAGCCATTGAATTTGTTGAGAATTATCTGCGAGACGATCGGGCCCGACAGCATCGTCTACACCGATCGCTTTCGATCACATGACTTTCTGGTTGTCTCGGGGTTTCATCATTATCATATCAACCAAAAGGAAAAATTCGCATCTGAGCGCAATCATATCAACGGGATCGAGACCTTCTGGAACCAGGCCAAGCGGCACTTGGCTGCCTATAACGGCATCCAGAAGTGTCACTTTTTTGTTCCTCAAGGCGTGCAAATGGCGGTTCAACAATCACCCAGGAAGCAATCTCTTGAGGGTGCTCCGTGAATGGCCCAAAGTATAACAATCAAACTCTATCCGTGTCAGCCTGTCATTTTTTGGCATGGGCTGCTGCAAATTTTTGTTGCAAGTGGGCGTCGATAGTGAGGTACGACCCGCGACCTCCGCCATCGTTGCTTTGGTGGCGCAATGCGAACTGGAATCGCGCTTCTTACCGTTCGATTACGACGCTGGGCTAGCCAAGGTGCCTCACGACATTTATGATCATATAGCCATCGGATCAAATTGGCGGTGATACCGGCCGAGGCGATTTGATAGACAAGGGACGAACGAACCTGGCGAAGTTCCCGCTGCACATTTTAACGGACCGCAATAGGCTGGTGCGGTGTTATCTTAGGGTTCAAAAAGTGGGATCAGTACCTGAATGCAGTCAAATATATATTATGAAAAGGATGGTATCAGTCGATCGTTCTAAAATTAACGACGAAGCGAGATATTGAAAATGAGGACCTGGCAAAGACACCTGCTGTGTCGCTTTATCGGACGAAACCAATTTGTATTAGAAGGCTGTTTGTCGAAAGCCCTGAGTCGGCTCAAATAAGTGAGCTCCTTGATTTTCCCTATTTTTAGAAGAGCCAGAGAATGAAAATCTTACATATCATTGCGTCCGCCGACCGCCGCTCGGGTGGACCGATCGAAGGTGTTTGGAATATTAGCACGGCAAATGCCAATCATTATATCGTGGAGATTGTCTCCGCAGATGGGCCAGACGAGGCGTTTTTGGCGGATTCTCCGATCAAGATTTTTGCCCTCGGGCCGCCAGTTGGACCCAATTCGCGGTTTAATTTACTCAATCACTATATGTACACGCCGCGATTGATCCCATGGCTCCGGCGACATGCACACGAGTATGACGCGGTGATCGTGAATGGCCTCTGGAATTTTGCCTCTTTTGCCGCGTCCCGGGTTTTGCCGGGATCCGGGGTTCCTTATTTTGTCTTCCCGCACGGGATGTTGGATCCTTGGTTCAAGCAGACCTATCCACTTAAGCACTTCTTTAAGCAGTTCTTTTGGTGGTTCGTTGAGGGACGGCTAATGAGGCAGTCGTCCTCGGTTATCTTCACAGCCGAAGACGAGCGTATCCTGGCACGGGGCATGTTCCACGGCCATTCGAACTATCCCGAATTTGTTGCTGGGTATGGCACCAAATCACCGCCGCCGGCTCAACCGGAGCAAACTGCGACATTCAAGCGCCTTTTGCCGGATCTTGCCGACCATCGGTATCTCCTTTACCTCAGCCGGATTCATCGAAAGAAAGGCTGCGATTTGCTGATCGAAGCATTTGCAGCTGCTGCTCAGATAGATCCCGAACTGCATCTTGTCGTCGCGGGTCCAGACCAAGAGGGACTTGGAGCCGGATTGCGCGCCCGCGCAAGTGAATTGGGAATTGGTAATAGGCTTCATTGGCCGGGTATGCTGACAGGCGATGCCAAATGGGGCGCGTTCCGCGGCGCCGAAGCCTTCGTATTGCCATCTCATCAAGAGAACTTCGGCATCGTTTTGGCGGAGGCTATGGCGTGCGGCATCCCGGTTTTGACCACTCACAAGGTCAACATCTGGCGCGAGATCGAGGTCTCCGGAGGCGGTTTTATCGAAACAGACGACCAAGCTGGCATTACGGCGTTGCTACAGCGCTGGCTAGCGCTCGACCCGGAGTTCCGTCTGGAGATGGGCCGCAAGGCGCGCGACGGATTTGAGACATATTTCGATATTTCAGAGGCGGCACATAAAATCGCTAAGCTTATCGATGTCAAGATCGCCGAGGCCAACGCCAGAACGTGAGACCGTGTGCCGAAGGCAATTGACATACTCGGGGCGAATGGAACACCGCATTCGGTCTCCCTTCCTATAGTTGGTGTAGTCCAAACTCCTAATGGACGGCAACGTTTGAGAGTGTGCATGGAAATTCTGGACGCGAAGGCGAACAAAACGTGGGAAGGCGGTGCCAGCTTCAGCCTGAGTAACCGCGTCTATCGGCTGCTCTGGAACGTTACTTGGCTTATGTTGGCTGCTTGGACGCCGCCGCAGTTACATGGCTGGCGACGTCTTTTACTCAGACTGTTTGGAGCCCACATATCGTCAACAGCCGTCGTCTATCCAACTGCGCGGATTTGGATGCCAAAGAACCTCGAAATGGGCTCTTTCGCCTGTATCGGACCACGCGTTCAGGTCTATTCAATGGCGAAGATCACGTTCGCACCCTACTCGCTCGCCTCGCAGGGATCGCATCTGTGCGCCGGCACCCATGATATCGAAGATGTCGGCTTTCAGTTGAAGGCGCGTCCGATTTCCATTGGATCCAGGGCTTGGATTGCGGCGGAAGCCTTCGTCGGACCCGGCGTCCATGTCGGCGAGGGAGCCGTGCTGGGCGCACGTGGCTGTGCCTTTCGCGATCTTGAACCTTGGACGGTTTATGCTGGTAACCCGGCGCGCGAGCTGAAGAAGCGCACAGTGCGTTTCCCTGCTGCTAAATACGGCGCAGGTCCGTCATGATTGTTCCTCTAATGGACGATAACGTCGCACTTCAGGCAGCCGCTGGTATCCTCGGCGCAGGTCCGGTGGGGATTTCACTTGCTACTGCATGTTCCGACACAGGATCGAAGGTCATTGCAAGGCAGCTTCCTCATGGTGGACAGGAGTTGCCAATGTGCACTTCACATTCGTGCTAGCACGTCAATGCTGTGCCCAAATGATAAATCGATGTGTTGCACCGTAGCTCAAGCAATGCCGTCGCCCGATCTTGCGGATCGACTGCGTTCAATCATAGAGAGTGGATTACAACGCCATGCATGACATTGATGTCATTATTCTGACGTACAATGAAGAGCGGCATATTGCTCGCGCGATCGCAGCTGTTGCACCTATCGCAAAAACTGTATTTGTCATCGATAGCTACTCGACCGATCGCACGGTGGACATTGCCCGTGAAAACGGCGCGGTTGTGCTGCAAAACAAATTTGTCAACTACGCGAAGCAATTTATGTGGGGCCTGGACAACGCGCCGACAACGGCGGCGTGGATTATGCGCCTTGATGCCGACGAAATTATCGAGCCCGACCTTGCCGTCGAAATTCAGCGGCGGATGCCATCGATAGGTGAAGATGTTGCCGGTATCAACTTGAAACGAAAGCATATTTTTCTCGGCCGCTGGGTGCGGCACGGCGGACGATATCCCTTAGTTCTACTGCGTATTTGGCGTCGCGGTCAGGGCCGCATCGAAGACCGCTGGATGGATGAGCACATCATCGTTTGGGGAGGCAGGACAGTCACCTTTGATGGCAGTTTTTCGGATTGGAATCTTAATGATCTTACTTTTTTCACCGAAAAGCACAACAAATATGCAACACGCGAGGCAATCGACGTTATAAATCAGAAATATGGGTTGTTTTATCGGGATGTCGAGCTGGCATCAGAAGGCGGATCTTGGCAGGCAGCCGTCAAAAGGTTGGTCAAGGAGCGGATCTACAATAAGGTACCCTTCCAGATCAGTGCCTTATCTTATTTTGTGTATCGGTACATCTTTCAGCTTGGATTTCTCGATGGCAAAGAAGGACTGATCTACCATTTCCTGCAAGGCTTCTGGTATCGCTTCCTTGTGGGAGCAAAGATCTACGAATTAGAGACGGCCATAGCGCATCTTCGCGACAAGACTGAGATCGTCGCCGAACTGAGGCGGCTGACAAAGTTGGATATTTGATCAGGCTTACGCGTTTAACCAGAGAAACGGTCAGGATTGACGGCAGCTTTCGCTGGATTGCCGACGTTTTCGTAAAAGCGATCAGCCGTAAGAGTTTAGATGACCCGAACCTTCTTAAAGCAAAAACATCTGATGCTTGCGTGGACCAGTTCGATATACTGATTGGGGCACTACTCGCCTTTGGCGTGACCGAGGCAATCGGATTGGCTGCGGCGGTGTTTCCTAACGCCTGGCTACAGCTCTTCAGCGACGAGCCCGCGATGCTGGACGCAGGACGTACCTACTTGCGGATTGTAGGCCCGATTTTCGGCTGTTTCGGTATCGGCCTGTCGCTGTATCTTGCACCGCAAGGTGCCGGTCGCTTAGGTTGGGCGCTGATCGGCGGTTCTGCCCGGTCGTCATTGCAATTGGCGGCGGCTGGTTGGCATTGAGCCTGGGAGGGTCGCTGATTGCCTTGTTCGTGGCGCTTGCAGCGGCGCTCCTCGCTTGCTGTGTCGTGGTGCTGACAGCCCTTCTAACGCGCAATCTCGTCCGCTAGGCAAAGATGGATCCACCCGATCAAGAGTGTTTCGATGGATATGCTCCCTGGACCGGCTTAACTGAGAAACGTCTCGGGCTCTGTTGCAAAATATCCGCTTGGACAAGGACAATCCGTTCGATTTAGGCTCCCGACTCATAACCAAAAGCAGGCGGATGCAGCGATATGGATGGCGGCCAGGAAGTTGGCGGCGAGGCGATCGTAACGGGTTGCGATGCGCCTGAAGTCCTTGAGACGACAGAACATGCGTTCGATGGCATTCCGGTGGCGGCAGAAGTAGGACGAAATGCAGGTCTTACCGACGCGATTGGCCTTTGGCGGGATGTTGGGCATGGTGCCCTTGGCTTCGGTCAGCCGACGGATCTGATTGCTGTCATAGCCCTTGTCGGCATGCAGGATCCGGCATGGTGGAAGATTGTCCAATAAGGTCAAAGCTGCTGTGCAATCATCGGCTTGCCCTCAAGTCAGATGGAAGGCAATCGGCCTGCACGGTGCGTCAGTCAGAGCATGGATTTTCGTCGTTCGCACACCACGTGAGCGGCCGACGGCCTGACTTTACTCTCCCCGTCTGGCTTCGCCGGCCTGCGGCTTCTCCCTTTGCCGCGCGGTGAGCCTTGACGGCGGAACGATCCATGATCACATGTGGCGGCGGGCTATTTCCGCTTGAAAGTGTGAGGACAAGTCGAGACCGCACACCTTTCGCGGCCCAGCGCACATAGCGAGTGTAAAGAGTCTTCTTGGGACCGTACTCCGGTGGCGCGTCGATCCAGCGCCCGCCAGATTTCAGCACGTGGAGGATGCCACTGATCACGCGATGATCATCCAGACGTGGCTTGCCGCGCGTATCTCGCGGCAAATGCGCCGCGCTCTTCTCGAATTGCTCGTCTGTAAGCCAGAACAGGTCCCGATCCATCCCTGATCTCCATTTGGAGACGGGGAATCATACCAACGAACATCGGGAAAACGCGTTTATGGGTCTGGAGCCTAGTTCTATTCACCCGTCGCCTCGCGGATGCGAACGAGAGTACGGTCAAGATGCAGGCCAAGCGCTTCAGCGGTTTGATCAGCATCGCGCACCACGAGTGCCTTCATGATGGCCTCGTGATCGTCGACGGCACCGGCCCAGCGGGAGTCCTCTTCGTTACCGATGAACCGGATCCGCTTGATCCGAGCCTGCAGTTGCTGATGCGATTGGAACAGGATGACATTCCCGGCCGCCTCGACGATGCCCGCGTGAATGTCCTGATTCAGCTTGAAATAGGGCAGACGCTCACGACGCAGATAATGCAGGAGCATACGCTCATGCATCCGGACCAGCCCGTCGATGGTTTCGTCACTCGCTCGTTGACACACCAGTCGCGCGGCAGCCTGCTCGATGATTTTCAGCGTTTCGAGTATGTCGCCGATGTCCTTGAGCGAAAAGCTGCGCACAATCGCGCCCTTGGCGGGCATGATTTCAACGAGCCCCTCGCTCGACAGACTCTTGATGGCCTCACGCAGGGGCGTACGCGAAACGCCGAGCATTGTGCCCACATGAACTTCGTTAATCCGGGTGCCCGGCGGCAATTTGCCCTCGATGATCATGTCGCGGATCTTGTTGAGGACGGTTTCATGCAAGGTAACGCGCGAAATCTTCGACACACCGTCAAAGGCGGTGTCGCTAACGTCCGAGAGCTCGACGCCCTTTCGTTCCATGCCGTATCCCATCACTGCATCGCTCGGCGAATGTTCAGCCTGCACGCGACATTGACTAACGAGTGAAAACCCGAAAAGCCTGCGCTCGTATCGGGTCTCTCTCTTGCGACAAGTCGTGACGCATCGCAATCATAGAAATCACCGGTGGTGGGCTGAATTCAGGCAGATCCATCATGCCGGCTTCAGGACCGGCAATCCGCTTCGGCTCGCTCATGCTGCCTTTGCTTTTTTGCGGGCGTCCGCCATGCGGAAGGCAATTGCCATCGCGTTCATCATGGCCCCGGGATTGGCAACGCCCTTGTAGGCGATGTCATAGGCTGATCCGTGCGCCGCCGTCACCAGCGGAAAGGCAAAGCCGCCCAGCAGGGTCACACCGGCCTCGAAACCGATGAGTTTCATCGCGATCTGCCCCTGATCATGGTACATCGTGAGGACCGCATCGTAATCGCCCCTTTGGGCGCGCACAAAGACCGTATCGGATGGGAATGGCCCGTCGCACAGGATACCTTCCTTGCGTGCGGCGACGGCGACGGGTTCCAGCACGTCGATTTCCTCGCGACCGAAATTGCCGCCGTCACCTGCATGCGGGTTGAGCGCGGCAAGTGCAATGCGGGGGTTGGCAAATCCGCTTTCGCGCATCGCCTGGTGGGTCAGGCGCAGGCTGCGCATCACGGCGTCAAACGTGATGAGTGCAGCAACGCGCGATATCGGAACATGAGAGGTAACGCGGGCATTCCACAGATTGGGCAGAATATTGAATTCGCTGGCTGCGCCCTTGTAGCCGGTCTTCTCGGCGGTAAAGACAATTTCGTCCTCATAACCGGGATGGGTCAACCGCATGCAGGCCTTGTTGAACGGCGTCCAGGCGACCGCATCGGCCTCGCCTGAGATGCCAAGATCGATCGCCGCCGAAAAGGTCTCCACCGCGAAGGCCGAGGCCCCTTCGGAATAGGTGCCGACCGGGATCGTCGCTGGATCAAGATTGGCAAGATCCACGAAATAGGACCCTGCAGCCGACGGGATCGTCTCGCCCTTGGTCAGTATGTGAGCCCGAGGCACGACGCCCAGCGCCTTGGCTCCTTTTTCGAGCACGCGTGTGTCACCGAACACGATCAGGCGACCGTTGGCGGGAAGGTCTGAGGATGACAGGACATAGGCCGCCAGTTCGGCACCGATACCGGCCGGGCATCCGGTGGCAAGTGCGACCGTGGGACAAGTTGAAACGGGCAAGGGGAAAACTCCTTCGATCACGCGCTGTGCTGCGCGACGCTGGTGGGATTGGGCGAGCCAGGGTCCGGACGATTGGCCTGCTGCACGTCGGGCAAGCGATAGACACGCCGGGCTGTCTCATGGAAAAAAGCTGCCTGATCAGCCTTTGGCAGACCAGCCGTGATGGCGATCATGCCGTCGATTATTTCGGGCAGCGTCGCACACAGGCTATCGACAGGGAAATTGCTGGCGAACATCGCCCGGCTGGCACCGAAGATACCGATCGCCGACAGAACGATCTCGCCGTTCAGATCCGGTGTCCAGCGTTTGCCAGGCACGCCAATGCCAGAAATCTTCACGACAACATTCGGACAAGCTGCCAGACGCTCCAATGCGGATCGCCATTGGCTCACCCTTGCGGGATCCCGATCCGCTGGCAGTCCAGCATGATTCAGGATGATCGTCGTGTCCGGGAAATCACGTGCCAGATCAATAGCCTCACCGAAATTCCACCAAGGCGTCTGGAGATCAAAAGAAAGCCCTAGACGCCCGAGTTCTGCAAAGCCCCGGCGCCAGCGATCGCTCGACATGAGGGTGGTCGACGCACCAGCCTCCTCAAGCCGGGCAGGACCTCCCGGTTTGTGGCGAACGCTGCGCACGAGCGGAAAGGCCGCCTGCTGTGTCAGAACGTCAAACGCATTGTCCGCATCAAGCCAGGCTTGCGCAACAATCGCATTCGGCAAGCCAAAGCGCTCTGACACCGATGCGGCATAGCGCGTTTCGCCAATCGGATCGGTTGGTTCCCATTCTGTTTCGACGTAGACCGTCTGGACGATGGGGCGACCTGCGGCATCCCTGATATAGTCGTCCGGCAGATACCGCCGCTTGATCGCGCTGTAGTCGCCATAGCGGAACGGAATCCGCGCCTCAGGTCTCAGCCAGGGATGTGGATTGATCGCTGGTTCCCAGAAGTGCTGGTGCGCATCAATGATCGAACCGGTCCAGGGATCGGCGATCATGTCTCGATACTCCCGATCGGCCGGATGGCCGGAAAGCGGATCAACAGCGTCCCAACCACATAAAGGGCAGCACAGGCAGCGAAAAAGATCAGAACGGCGAAGTAGGACCCTGTCAACTGAAGCAGTCCACCGGTGATGATGGGCACCGCAATACCACTTGATGAGCCAGCAAAATTCATCAATCCGCCGACGAAACCAACCTTCTCGCGCGGGGCAAGGATCGTGGGGAGGCTCCAGTAAAGGCTGCCCCAATAGAGGAAGAACAGGGTGGACGACAGGATAGCAACAGCCACGATTGGATCACTGACCTGTGGCAGGGCGAGAAAGCTTATCAGCGTCGCAATGCCGGAAAATCCGAGCATCCAGCGATAGACTGTCCGGCGGGCAAAACCGCGACTGATCAGATCGTCGGCAACCATCCCCGCAAACAGAGAACCGAACATGCCGGCCAGGAAGATCACGAAGGTGGCAAAGCCCATTTGCTTCAGATCAAGTCCACGAGCCTGTGCCAGATAGCTTGGGCCCCAGGTCAGAAGGCCGAAATTGATCATAGCCCAAGCCATGCGACCGATCAGGAGGCCGGCAATCGAGCGCGAATTGATCGGTTCGATCACCTCGATCCCATTCGGTGGCGCCCGTGCGGTCTCGTCCGAAATCAACGTCCGTTCCGCCGCGTTGACGCCAGCATGATCGGCGGGATGATTGCGCAGATAGATCCATGCAACATAGCCCAGCAGGATCGTCACCACACCGGCAACGATGAATGCGAGCCGCCAGGACCCCAGTTGCAGAATAAGCGTCGAGATGATGACGCCGCCAAACGCTGCTCCCAGGGGCGCGCCGCTATCCATGAAGACGGCCCCCCGGGCGCGCTCCTTGGGTCCCAGCCAGAGCGCGGACAATTTCGCGCCAGCCGGAAACAAAGGCGCTTCGGCAGCGCCAAGGCCGGTTCGGGCAATCAGAAGACCGATCCAGCCGGTCGCAAGACCGGCAAAAGCCTGAAAAATGCCCCAAAGCACCGTCGAGCCTGCCACAAGAGCGCGTGGACCAAATTTGTCGATAAGCCATCCGCCTGGCAGTTGCAGGAGCGCATAACTCCAGAAGAATGCGCTCAACAGTAAACCTTGCAACGCCGGTTGAAGGTTGAATTCCTTCGAGATGGTCGGCATGGCGATCGACAACGTGGTCCGGTCAATCAGATTGACGACGACGACCAGGAAAACGATGGCAAAAATCCTCCACCGAACGCGGGTCGGCTTACCTGTTGCAACCAGATCTGAACTTGATGCTCCCTCGACTGCCATGGGACGTCCTCCAGATGTGATGTCGTCTTGATTGCACCGGATGACATCATTTCCGGCACGCGTGTCGGCCGATACGGGCAACCCGCGTTCCGGCGACAACTCTTGCCGGGAATAGTAACAGCCCGCTGTCTCGCGTCAATATTCTGTATGCAGCATGCAAAAAATGTCTGTTATGCAAAAGGTGATAGGGCAGCACCTTGGGCCAGTTACGTTTTCAGCAAGACACCAAAATTCAAACAAAATATTGATTATAAATACAATTATAAAACAAGTCGATTTACGATATCGCTACTCCGACGCTCTCGCGCAGGATCGACTCGATCCAATCTGCATACAGAATACTTGTCTCACCCAAATCGTCATGCTAGTGAATCGCCACAGTCCATCGCAGAAACGGGCGACAAACGACGTGACGGTCAGACACATGGCCGAGACCGGGAGGTTATGGCATGCGCGGTGCATTCACGACTTGCCCGACGAACGCACTCCGCTTTAGCGCCAGGGGCTGGCCTCAAGACCTGCCGAGCGGTCCCACGCGATGAAATATCAGTTTGATTTCAGCTTTTTTTGGGACGCTGACAATGCCTATTGGCAGGACCTTGCCTATGGCGCACTTCTGTCTGCCGAACTCACGATTGTTGCGCTGGTCTGCGGCTTTCTTGTTGGCACCTGCGCTGCTGTCGGCAGGGTAACCGGACCGGGGTGGTTGCGCTGGACCATTGCAACCTATGTCGAAATCATCCGGAATACGCCGCTGCTCGTCCAGACATTCTGGCTCTTCTTCGGTCTGTCCAGCATCGGGTTCCGTGTTCCCGCGTTTGCTGCGGCGGTCATAGCGCTGACCATCAATGTTGGTGCCTATTCCTGCGAGATCATTCGCGCCGGGATCGAGTCGATCCACAAGGGCCAGGTCGAGGCAGCAGAAAGTCTGGCGCTTGGACCCATCTCGACATTTTTGGACGTCATCCTTCCGCCCGCCATCGAGAAGGTTCTGCCAGCACTCGCCAGCCAGTTCGTTCTGATGATGCTCGCCAGTTCGATCATGGCGCAGATATCGGCTGAAGAATTGATGGCAGCGGCCAGCCGGACACAGTCGGAGACCTTTCGCGGGTTCGAGATCTATATCGTGGTGGCAGTCATCTATCTCGTGATGTCGATCATCCTGCGTTTCATCATCCTCGGCCTTGGCTGGATCGTGTTTCCACGCCGGCGTCGGCTCGCACAGCGCTGAGGGCCGATCATGACAACCAACCAGTTGATCTATCTCATCGAAGGTACCGGCTGGACGCTTCTGCTGGCACTCACCGGCTTTCTCGGTGGCGGAGTGCTCGGGCTGATGATTGCCCTGATGCGGGTCTCCCGCGTCACGTCTCTGCGCTGGCTCTCCTATCTCTATGTTCAACTCGTTCAGGGCATTCCGTTGCCGGTTCTGATGTTCCTCTCATTCTTCGGTCTCGCTGTTGCAGGCTTCAATATTCCGGCCTTTGTCGCGGCGGCTGTCTCGATGACGATTTTTGCGGCAGCCTACCTCGGCGAAATCTGGCGCGGGAGCATTGAAGCTGTCCCGAAGACGCAATGGGAAGCGGGCGAAAGCCTCGGGCTCACCGATTTCCAGCAGATGCGCGACATCATCCTGCCCCAGGCCATCCGGCTGTCGATCCCTCCGACCATCGGTTTCATGGTTCAGATCATCAAGAACACGTCTTATTCGGTGGTGATCGGGTTCATCGAACTCACCCAAGCCGGAAAGATCATCAATAACGCGATTTACAAGCCTTTTCTGATCTTCACCCTTGTTGGTGCCATCTACTTCAGCCTGTGTTCGCCCCTGTCACGGCTCAGCCGCCGGCTTGAGGCACGTCTGCGCAGCCGGGGAGCCTGATCCATGACCGTCGTTCCAACCATGGCCCCGGACGGGCCGATAGTCGCCTTCAACGATGTCCACAAGCGCTACGGTGCCATCGACGTGTTGAAAGGCATCACCTTTTCGGTTCGAAGGGGTGAAGTCGTCTGCATCATCGGTCGCAGTGGGTCCGGAAAAAGCACCGCACTGCGCTGTATCAACGGGCTCGAACGCATTCAGGCAGGCGAACTGACGGTCTGCGGCAAGGACATATCAGCCGCCAGTCGCTCCGAACTGCGTCGCGTCCGCCAGGATGTTGGCATCGTGTTCCAGAGCTACAACCTGTTTCCGCATCTCACCGTCTCTGAAAATATCATGCTAGCCCCGCGCCGGGTCAAAGGCATGGACCGCGCGACGGCACGGACCGTAGCCGAGGAGGTCCTCGCCAAGGTTGGCCTCGCCGACAAGTTCGATGCTTATCCCGAGCAATTGTCCGGCGGCCAGCAGCAGCGTGTTGCAATCGCCCGCGCGCTTGCGATGCAGCCGCAGTTGATGCTTTTTGATGAGGTTACATCGGCGCTCGATCCGGAACTCAAGGGCGAGGTTCTCCGGGTGATGGAAGATCTGGCGGCTGGCGGAATGACCATGATCCTCGTCACGCATGAAATGGCCTTTGCCCGCCATGTCGCCGATACCGTCATTTTCATGCACCAGGGGCGCATTCACGAAACAGGACCAGGCGACGTGCTCCTGGCACCGCAAACGCCGGAATTGCAGCAATTTGTGGCAAACGGACTCTGATGAATTCCTCAAAAACGACACGGGAGCGAAACGACATGAACTGGACCCGCCTGATCGCAGCATCGTTGATCACGTTCTCCGCATGTGGCCAAATGGCTTTCGCCGATACGCTCAGCGACATCCAGGCCCGCAAGAAGCTGATAGTTGCCATCGACCTTGGCCTGCCGCCCTACGGTACCGTTGACGCTTCCATGAAACCGACAGGATCGGATGTTGCGGCTGCGCAATTGCTGGCATCGGAGTTGGGCGTCGAACTGGATATCGTCCCCGCCACGGGCGCAAATCGCATCCCGTTCCTGCAAACGGGCAAGGTCGATATTGTCATGTCGTCGTTTTCCGTGACCGAGGAACGCAAGAAGGTCATCGACTTCTCGGTGCCCTACGGCATGATTTCCATCATCTGCGCCGCGCCGGAAGCTACGTCCATTACCAGCGCCAGGGACCTTGAAGGAAAGACGGTTGCCGTTACCCGCGGAACCGGTGCCGACATGGACGCGACTAAGATGGTCAAGGCCGATCCGAAGATCAGTATTGTCCGGTTCGATGATGATGCGACGCTGATCACCGCCGTTGCGTCAGGGCAGGAAAACATCATCATCTCTGCACCTGCCCAGATGGGCGATATCAACCAGAAACTGCCTGCCAATCCTCTCGTAACGAAATTCGTCGTTCGGACAAACGGTTATGCTGTCGGTTTGCGCAAAGGGGACGACGCATTGAAGGCTCGTATCAATGCGTGGATCGCCAAGGATCTGGCAAATGGCAAGCTGCGCAGCGCTTACAGACAGTTTCATGGAACTGATCTGCCCGAGGTGATGCCAGCCAACTGACATCATCCTCGATGAACGCCGCAGAGCCGCGTCGGCGGCCTGCAGTAAGTTAAACGTTAGGCAGCGTTTTGGTCATCCTGTTTCGCCTATCAGGACCTTCGTGCGCTCTTGCGGCTATCCATTGGCATGACCGCACTTTCCGGCAGCAAATATCTCACGCAGCAATCGACGTGTCCGGTGGGTTGAGCCGCGCCAGCCCGCGCGTCAGAGCCTCAACACAGGTGATGTCGAGCGCTATACCGATCATCTCGCCCATAATCTCCAGCGCTCGGGAGATCGGCATCGCGGCGCGATAGGGCCGATCAGCGGTCAGCGCATCGAAAATATCGGCTGTTGTGACGATCCGTGTGTCGAGGTCAATCTGGTCGCCGCTGATACCACGCGGGTAGCCCTTGCCATCGAGGCGCTCATGATGCGCTCCGCCAATGCGTGCGATATCGGCAAACGCACGGATTCTGGAAAGAATGTTCTCACTGTAGATTGCATGACGCTTCATCTCAGCCCATTCGTCGTCATCGAGCTTGGCGGGTTTATCGAGCACCGAATTACTTACGCCCAATTTGCCAATGTCATGCAGCAGCGCCGCGCGGCGCAACTTGCGGCGATGGTTGGCAGATAGTCCCAATTCCTCCGCGATCATGTCGGCAAAAAGCGTCACCCGCTCGCAATGGCCGCTCGTATAGGGGCTCTTGGCGTCAACCACCTTGCCAAAGGCAGCGGCGATGTCATCGAGGTAATCATCATCGACGATGGCCTCATGCTGACCCGGTTCCATTGCCAGCACGATTGACGGCAAATCGGACCGGGTGAGGATCGTCCAGAACTCCGGACTGGTCGCCAGTCGTTTGAATGCGGCCACGATGTTTGGATCGAACCAGGTGCCAGAGCGTTGTTCCACCTCGCGTAGCGCCTCTGTCGGTCCGCCGCTCGCCTGCATCACGTCGACGACCTGTGCCAGCAGCGCGATCCGGGAGTAAAGCGGAATTGCCGCGCCCGCCAACCTCTCTGGTTTTCCCTTGCCGTCCCAATGTTCATCGAGGCATTGGATGCCGTGGGCGACACTTTCGGAAAATCGCATCAGACGTGCGATCTGGGCACCTTGCTGGCAGCGCGTTTCGACCAGTTCACGGGCGATTTCGCCGCCATTCTTCAAAATGTTGATGATCGCACGAAACCGTTCTGCAAGGCCCGATTTCATCCCCGTGTGACTGAGCACGAAGCCGAGCACCTGCGGCAGCCGGTCACCAATGGTCTTGTAATCGCGTTTGAAACTGATGTCATCGGTGAGATAGAGCTGACAGATACGCGCCGCGTTGGACGAGCAGCCGAGATCTTTCAGGAGCAGAGTGTAATAGAGCTCCCAGATCTCTGTTTCGCTCAATCCAAGTTCGTGCCCGATCTGGACGCCGATCCAGCAACACCGGATGCAGTGACCGTCGGGCTGTCCTTCGGTCATATCGAGCGCCTGGCTTAAAGCGCCCAAGAGTTCTGCCAGACGGATACCGGTGAAGTCCGTCTCGTGCGATAGGGTCGTTTCGGATAACGGGGGAGCGTCGGGCTGCATGCTGACGATTTCTGTTAAGCTCACACGGCCATACGCATAAGCCCGAAAGACAGTATATTTGCCTGTTTAATAACGGTTTAACTTCGGTCGATGGTTGTGGCCTCCTTCAATCCGGCAACTGTCTCCCAACGCTCGTTGTTCGACTGTCGGGATCTCATATGAAAAAGTCCGGTTCAAACTGGCCTGCATTGACAAGAGGGGCATTCGACGGCCGTGCGGCGCGCTGTCATCGTCGGGGCCAATCTGAAGCCCCTACCCGCCAATATCGCGTGGTCAGGACAGGAATTCCCGGACGGATGGAAGCCATCAGTTCGCATAGACCGGGAACGCCTCGGTCAACCTGGCAACCGCTGCCCTCGCGCCGGGGACGACTTCGTCTGCGCGGCCTTCGGCTTCCGCGTCGATCAGATCGGCGATGACGTGGCCGAGCGTCAGGAACTCCGGTTCCTTCAGACCGCGTGTGGTTGCTGCGGCAACACCGAGACGCATGCCGACCCACTCGGCTGGCCGGGGGCTATCGTTGGGGATCGGGTTCTTGTTCGAGGTAATGTTGGCCCGTGCCAGGACGACCTCGGCCTGTTTGCCGATCAACCCCTTGCTGGAGAGATCAAGCAAGACGATATGCGTGTCTGTGCCACCGGACACAATGCGAATGCCGCGCTCGATCAAAGTCGCGGCCAGCACACGCGCGTTGATCTGGACCTGGCGCGCATAGGCCTTGAAATCGTCCCGCAGCGCCTCGCCAAGGCAGATCGCCTTCGCAGCCAGTACCTGCGTATGCAGCGACCCCTGGACGCCCGGGAAAACCGCAGCCTGCAGCTTCTTGTACCAGTCCTCGTTGTTGGTGAGGATCAGTCCGCCGCGTGGACCGCGCAGCGTCTTCGTCGTCGTGCAGGTCACGATATCGGCGTGCGGGAACGGTGATGGATGGACACCTCCTGCAACAAGCCCCGCGATATGCGCCATGTCCACGAGGAACCATGCACCGACTTTCTTGGCGATCTTGCCCATGCGCTCGAAGTCGAGTTCGCGTGGATAGGCGGAGCCGCCCGTGATGAGCAGCTTCGGTCGGATGTCCTCGGCCACGCGCTCCAGTTCGTTGTAGTCGATGACTTCGGATTGCGGATTAACATTGTAATTATGCGATTCGAACCAGCGACCGGACAGATTGCCCTTCATGCCATGGGACAGATGGCCACCGGCGGCGAGATCCAGCGACAGGATCTTGTCCCCCGGCTTCACGAGCAAAAAGAAGACCGCGAGATTGGCCTGCGTACCTGAATGCGGTTGAACGTTGACGTAACCGACATTGAACAGTTGCTTGGCGCGATCGATTGCGGCCTGTTCGACGACATCAACGAACTCCCCGCCGCCGTGAAAGCGATTTCCCGGATAACCTTCCAGCGTCTTGTTCGTCATTTCGTGGCCGAGCGCATCGAGTACGGCGCGGCTGACGATGTTTTCCGACGCGATCAGTTCGATCTGGTTCTGCTGTCGCCTCCGCTCGTCGTCGAGCGCCCTGGCGATCAAGGGATCGCTTTCATGAACCGATGCATCGAAGTGGATGTGGGTCTGATCGGTCATGGCAAGTCCGCGCAATCATTGAGGTCGTTGCTCATCACTTAATGCCGGACCAAAGACAGAAAAAGTTATTAATATTGAATTATACATCCAGATTTACTAATGAATAAGCGTAGTCACGAGGAGCCGACCATGGACCTTGCCCGCTTGCGCGCGCTTCGCGAACTGTCGGTTCGAAAGACCATGGCCGCCGTCGCCGAGGCACTGCTCATTTCTCCTTCCGCCGTATCGCAACAGATTGCGCTTCTTGAGGACGAGGTCGGGATCGCGTTGATCGAGCGACGGGGGCGTGGGGTCAGCCTGACGCTGGCCGGCCAAAAGCTCGTCGAGCGCGCAGAGCGCATCATCGCCGAAGTAGAGTCGGCCCGCGCCGACCTCGCCGAACTGAAGCAGGTCATCGCGGGAGACTTGCGTGTTGCGGCGTTTCCGTCGGTTGCGGCAGCCCTGATCCCCTCGACCGTGTACGCGCTATTGCAACTGCACCCGCATCTGACGATCCTGTTTGACGAGATGGAGCCTGCCGAAAGCCTGCCCGCGCTCCGCAGCTGGCAGACTGATATCGCGATCATCGATGATCTCAACGTACCAACCGGTGCACTCGACCCAAATGTCGAAACGATCCCGTTGATGGATGATGTCTTCAACGTGATGGTGTCGAAGGATCATCCGCTTGCGGAACGATCCACGGTCACATTGCATGAACTGCGTGATGAGCGCTGGGCGATAGACACGGCTTCGGATGCCTATACGCGGATGTTGACGGAAGCCTGCCAGTCAGCCGGATTCAGTCCGCGCATTGTGGCGCGCTGCAAGGGATTTGAGGTCACGATCGCATTGATCCGCAAGGGCTGCGGCATCTCCATGCTGCCAGGACTTCGGGCCAGCTACGATCTGGAGGATGTCTGGGTTTGCAAGGTGGTGCCGGAAATTCGGCGCAAGATTTCGTTGGCCTTTCGTCGTGGTGAGAAACGCAGTCCGGCCTTGCAGGCGTTCATCACACAAATCCGAAGCCAGGTGAGATGACCGGAAACGTTCCTGCGCATTGAACTCAAGGCAGCAGTTCAATACCCGAGAGGATCGCCTTGCCCGCGAGCGGTTCGAAGCTGATCAAGGCGCGATCGCTGTCACCCTTGATCACATAGTCCTTCACGACTGCCCGGCGCGCAGCATTTCCGGCCGCATTGAAGATATCGAAATCCGGCTCGATCACCTGACCATTGACAAGAATAC
>CAIYYN010000005.1 GCA_903930435.1 uncultured Hyphomicrobiales bacterium
AGACAAATTCTGCCCCCGAGACCTAGGGCTCGTTGACAAATAGGATTTGGAGCGCGGTATGAGCGAAAATCGTCCAGATTCAGGAGAAAATGCGCAGGCTGGGTTATCCCCAGTCAAGCGTTTTCGACACCAAGCTGGGCGATTTGCGCCATACCCCGGAGGGGCGCGGCGAAATTCGGCGGGGAATGCGTTGAACCTCCCTCGTGGAGATGAGCTCCACTGCGGTCGTTTCGCCTTTTCCGCGCCAAATTTCGACTCGCGCCGCGCCCGAAACCTATTTGTCAACGAGCCCTAGACGGGCTTCACGAAGTCATCGACCACCTTCTTGCGGCCTGCGCGATCAAAATCGATTGTCAATTTGTTGCCTTCCACTTCGACAACGACCCCGCCGCCGAACTTGTCGTGGAAGATCCTGTTGCCGACCTTATAGGCCGAACTACCATCGGACACCGATTTGGCCACAAGCTGCCCTTCGAGAACACGACCGAGCTTCTTCTCGCGCAAGGGATTACCCCAGCGATCAGTTGCGGTGCGCGTTGCGTCTGACTCGTAACTTGACCGACGCTCGGAAAAGCCGGATGCGCCGCCGCTCGCACCAAATCGACCCCGCTCGGCCCCACCCCATCCGGGTTGGGCGCGACCTGCAATCTCGTCGGGCGGACGCTGGTCAAAGTCGTATTCATCAACCACGCGGCCACCGCGCGCCTGACCACCGCCAAAGCCACCCTTGGCCGCTGCTCGCTGGTAACCCGGCGTCGCATAATTGGAGCCAAAACTGGTGTTGCTGTCGAAACGACTCGGACCAAATCCGCCGCGCCCGCCATAGCCACCGCTGTGGCTCTCGACGATGGCCACATGCGCTTCCGGCAACTCATCAAGAAACCGGCTCGGAATGCCGGAACTCCACGTGCCATGGATGCGGCGATTGCTGGCAAACCAGACATAGGCTCGCTTCTTTGCCCGCGTGATGCCGACGTAGGCCAAGCGACGTTCTTCTTCCAGCCCGGCGCGACCGCCTTCGTCAAGCGCGCGCTGGTGCGGGAATACGCCTTCCTCCCAACCCGGCAGGAAGACATAATTGAATTCCAGGCCCTTAGCCGAATGCAGGGTCATCAGATTGACGGCATCCATGGCATTATTGGCGTCGGTATCCATCACCAGCGAAATGTGCTCCAGAAACGCTGGCAGCGTCTCATAGGGTTCCATGGAGCGAATGAGTTCCTTCAGGTTTTCCAGTCGGCCCGGCGCATCCGCCGACCGATCCTGCTGCCACATTTCGGTGTAGCCGCTTTCGTCGAGGATCAGCCCGGCCAGTTCCGTCATGGGCAATGTATCGAGCAGCCCGCGCCAACGCGCGAAACTATCCGTCAATCCGCGCAGGGCGGTGCGAGCACGCGCCGTCAGGTCCTGCGTTTCCGTCAGCATGGCCGCTGCCTGCAAGGCGGGCACATCACGCGAGCGGGCGAACTTGATCACCTGCTGGACGGTCGTATCACCGATCCCGCGACGCGGTACGTTGATGATGCGCTCGAAGGCCAGATCATCGGCAGGCTGCACGGTTGCCCGGAAATAGGCGAGCGCATCGCGGATTTCGGCGCGTTCATAGAACCGGGGACCGCCGACAACACGATAGGGCAGCCCCAATGTGACGAACCGGTCTTCGAACTCGCGCATCTGGAACGAGGCACGGACAAGAATGGCGATCTCGTTGAGCGCCTGCCCCTGCCCGCGCAAGCCTTCGATCTCCGCACCGATTGAGCGCGCTTCTTCCTCGGAATCCCAGGCAGACGCGACGGACACCTTATCCGCATCGGGATCGGACCGCTCGGTAAAGAGGGTCTTGCCCAGACGACCTTCGTTGTGGGCGATCAGATGCGAGGCAGCCGCCAGAATATGCGTCGTGGAGCGGTAATTGCGCTCCAGCTTGATGACCTTGGCGCCGGGAAAATCCTTCTCGAAGCGCAGGATATTGTCCACTTCGGCACCGCGCCAGCCGTAGATCGACTGGTCATCATCACCGACGCAACAGACATTCTTCGAGCCAAGCGCCAGCAGCCGCAGCCACATATATTGGGCGACGTTGGTATCCTGATACTCATCAACGAGGATGTACCGGAACCGGCGCTGGTAATCGGCGAGGACATCGGGATTTTCGCGCCAGATCCGGATGACGTGCAGCAGGAGATCGCCGAAATCACAGGCGTTCAGCGTCTTCAAGCGGGCCTGATAGGCCTTGTAGAGCTCCCCGCCCTTGCCATTGCCGAAGGCACGCGCCTCCAGCGGCGGGATTGCCTCCGGCCCGAGGCCCTTGTTCTTCCAGCTGTCGATGAAGATGGCGAGTTGCCGGGCAGGCCAGCGCTTTTCATCGATCTCGGCAGCCTGGATGAGCTGCTTCATCAGGCGGATCTGGTCATCCGTATCCAGAATGGTGAAATCCGAGCGCAAGCCAACCAACTCGGCATGCTTGCGCAGAACGCGTGTGCCGATCGCGTGGAAGGTGCCAAGCCAGGGCATGCCCTCAACGCGTTCGCCGACCAGATGGCCGACACGCTCTTTCATTTCGCGCGCGGCCTTGTTGGTGAAGGTAACCGCGAGGATTTCCGAGGGTCTTGCCCGACCTGTCGCCAGAATATGGGCAATCCGGGTCGTCAGCACCCGCGTCTTGCCGGTTCCGGCACCCGCCAGCACGAGCAGGGGACCATCGATGGTCAGGATCGCATCGCGCTGCTCGGGATTGAGATTATCGAGATAAGGCGAGGCGGCAGGCATCCGTGCAGCTTGCGCCCTTGCCGCAATGCCGGAAGGCGCGCGCATCGGCACTGGTGGAGCCGCGAGGGGCGCGATGACATCCGCATCGTCGGTCTCAAATGGCGCAGGACCATCCGCATACTCGGGGATAATTTCGTGCGGCGGCGGCTCATCCATGACCGGGCCGTCGTCCACATGCGACACATCCATCGCGGTCCCTTCTGCAAAGGGATCATCGAGTTCGTCATGCTGGGCAACATGGACACGGGGGCGACGCGACATAAGTGTTTCCGAATCGTTCTTCTCAATAACTATAGCAGCGAATTCGCGTGGGAAGGGATTGCCAGCCTCTGGCATCCGGTTCCCACAGGAAATACGCAATTTGATCGATATATAGGACGCAATCGCGGCATTCCTCACAGATGCGTGCGATTGCGTAGCAGCTATTCGTCGCATCATCTGTTTTTTGAAACCATTTCCATGCATAAAGGCGCTGATTTCAAGCCATTTGACCATCAGCCAGGGATGTCAGACGTTGAGCGCCATCACCGATTCCGATCAGGCCGCACCAGCCGCAAGCACCGATGCGAAGGCAACCGCGTCGTCCGTGGCCAAAGCCGCATCAGGTCCGGCGTTTGCGATCCTGATGATGATCAGCGTGTCGCATCTCCTGAATGACCTGATGCAGTCGGTGATTCCGGCGGTCTATCCGATCCTGAAGGACAAATTCCAGCTGAATTATGCCGACGTCGGCTTGCTGACGTTTACCTGGCAGCTGATGGCATCCATCCTCCAGCCGCTCGTCGGCATGTACACGGACAAGCATCCGAAACCCTTCAGCCTGCCGGTCGGCATGGCCTGCACATTGACGGGCCTGCTGCTGATGGCGTTCGCCGAATCCTTTGGCGTGCTGCTGGTCGGCGTTGGCGTGATTGGCATCGGGTCATCCATCTTCCATCCCGAATCCTCGCGCGTGGCCCGCATGGCATCGGGCGGACGGCACGGACTGGCCCAGTCGGTGTTTCAGGTCGGTGGCAACATCGGGTCGGCAATCGGTCCGTTGCTGGCGATGGTGCTGGTCGTCCCATACGGCCAACACGCTATCGGCTTTTTTGCGCTGTTTGCGTTGACGGGCGCGATCATCCTGACCCGCGTGGGCTTCTGGTATCGTGACCAGCGCCGTGCCGCGAAAGGCAAGCCAGCCAATGCGGCAAAGTCGCCCGTTGAGCAGGCCGTGCTCGTGCGCTCGATCATCATCTTGTGCGCGCTGATCTTCTCCAAGTTCCTCTATATGGCCAGTCTCTCAAGCTATTATATTTTCTACACAAAAGAGACGTTCCATGTATCGACGCCGACAGCGCAGCTGTTGCTGTTCGTCTATCTCGGCGCAGTCGCGCTTGGCACCGTTGCCGGTGGTCCCCTGGGCGATCACTTCGGTCGCAGGTCGGTGATCTGGTTCTCGATCCTTGGCGTGCTGCCCTTCACGCTGGCCCTGCCCTACGCCAACCTGTTCTGGACCGTTGTGCTGACGCTGCCGATCGGATTCATTCTGGCATCGGCGTTCCCGGCCATCGTCGTCTTTGCGCAGGAACTGGTGCCAGGCAAGCCGGGAACCATCGCCGGCCTGTTCTTCGGCTTCGCCTTCGGAATGGGCGGCATCGGGGCGGCGGCACTTGGCGCACTGGCGGATCGCACCTCGATCACCTTCGTCTATCAGGTGTGCTCGTTCCTGCCCGCGATCGGCCTGCTGGCGGTTTTCCTGCCGGATGTCCGCTCGAAGCGCGTGACGGGGTGATCCTGGTCCGGGTCTGAGAGCGTCGCTTCAGCCGGTCAGAACCAGATACTGCGTGACAACAGAGCAATAGTCACCAAACGTCATCTCCTCAGAACGCAGTCCCCGTCCGGCGAGAATGAGAGGCAGCGTTTCTGTAAACGCGGCAAATTCGGATCGGATCGCCTGTCCGCCCGGAACATTTCGACCGCCGCGCTGATCGCGGAGCCATGCCGACAAATCGGCGATCAGGGTTCCGATGTCTCCGTTGTGACTGTGGATATCTTGCCCGGCAATGTCCGAGATGAAACGCTGATAACGATAGCGGTCTCGGTCAAAGATCAGGCAGGTCTTATCCCGATGTGCCTGACCGCCAAACTTGCAGGCACCGAGAAAGAGACCAAGTTCAAGCGGCATATTGAAACGCGGCAAAGGCGGATTGCCACTTGTTTCGGTCCGAGAGATATCGTGGATGGCGAAACGGCAATCGCGAATGATCCGACAGATCTTGTCAAAACGGTTGTCGGCAGCATTGTCTGCCTCTAATGCACAGCGTGCGTAGAAACCTGACCGGAAAATCGTAAAAACAATGGCATAAAAGAAGTCACGGTAGTCATCATCAAACGGACAATTGACAAAAACATTCCGATTGTCCGCAGGCATTCCAATTCGCCTTTTTATATTCTGAATTAGACCGTCAAAATCCTGCTATGTCATTTCGATCCAGTTTCAGACATGCCAAATAAGAGAAATTCAGCAATCGTCCGTGTTCGTCTCAAGGATTTTTTTGATCGTCTTTCGGATTTCGCTGTTTGTAAAATGGGTCGGCTTTACCTTCGGCTGAAGCACGACAACACCATCGGCCAGAGTTCCAAGTGGCCGATAGGCACTCGTTGGTCGAGCGCGAGTCGTTTTCAATGGGGAATCCGCCTTTGTCATGCCGATACTATCTCACTGGTTGGGTTTGAAATCAACACACGTAAATCGCCTCAGCCGCTTACCATCGCAATCCAGGTATCTTCGTCGACCACTGTGACGCCGAGTTCACGGGCCTTGGTCAGTTTCGATCCGGCGTCGCGGCCAGCTACCAGAATGCTGGTTTTGGCCGAAACGCTGCCACTGACTTTCGCGCCTAGACGTTCAGCCTGCGCCTTGGCTTCGTCGCGGGTGAGCTTGTCGAGCGTTCCAGTGAAGACAACGGTCTTGCCCGCAATCGCCGTATCGGTCTTGGGCCGTTCCGCCTCGACGATGCCGCCGGTCATTTCCGCAACCAGACGCTCGACCACCCCCAGATTATGAGCTTCACCGAAATAGGCCGCGATGCTGTCGATCACGGTTTCGCCGATCTGGTCGATGGCATCCATTTCCTCGCGCGCGGCGAGATCACCGGCAACAATCTTCAGGCTCGCATCGTGGAACGCTTCCCAATTGCCATAAGCGCGTGACAGTTGGCGGGCCGTGGTTTCGCCGACATTGCGGATCCCGAGCGCAAAGATGAAGCGCTCAAGCGCGATGGTGCGCCGTTCATCGATTGCCGCAAACAGCTTGCGGACAGACGTCGCACCAAAGCCTTCCTTGTCCTTCAGTTTCTTCAGGTTCTGCGAGTCGCGGCGAGCGAGCGTGAAGATATCCGCCGGTTCCTTCACCGGCAGCTCGGGATCATTGAAGAAGGCCTCGATCTGCTTCTCGCCGAGACCTTCGATATCGAAGGCGCGTCGCGAGGCAAAATGCTTCAGGTGCTCAATCCGCTGATAGGGACAGGCGAACTCGCCGGAGCATCGCGAGATCACGCCAGCATCGCCGCCAGCGGTGACTTCACGGTTCACCGGAGTCTTCAGCGGACACGGACAAATATGGGGAAAGACAAACGTCTGGCGCGCGGCATGCTCGCCGTCATCGACGACGCCCAGGATTTGCGGGATGACGTCGCCTGCGCGCTGCACGGTCACGGTGTCCCCAACCCGGACATCGAGCCGCAGGATCTCATCGGCATTGTGCAGCGTGGCGTTGGTGACGACGACGCCACCGACCGTCACCGGACGCAGCCGTGCGACGGGCGTCAGGGCACCTGTCCGGCCAACCTGGATCTCGATATCTTCAAGGATCGTGGTTGCCTTTTCCGCCGGGAATTTATGGGCGATCGCCCAGCGCGGCGAACGGGATACAAAACCGAGGCGCACCTGCAGATCGAGCCGATCCACCTTGTAGACGACGCCATCGATGTCATAACCGAGCGCGGCACGTTGCGCTTCGATGGCATGAAAATGGTCGAGCAGACCCGCCGCATCGGCGCGGACAACAGTCAGCGGGTTGGTTACAAAGCCCCAGCTTTTGAGCACAGCGATCATGCCCGATTGGGTCTCCGAAGGCATCTCGCTCATCTCGCCCCAGGCATAGGCATAGAACTTGAGCGGGCGGTCACGGGTAATGCTGGCGTCAAGCTGGCGCAAAGACCCTGCCGCAGCATTGCGCGGATTGGCGAAGGTCTTCTCGCCACTTGCCGCCTGACGCGCATTGAGCGCGGCAAAATCGGCATGACTCATATAGACTTCGCCCCGGACTTCGACGACATCCGGCACCCCGGGCGGCAAGACGGTCGGAATATCGGCGATGGTGCGCACATTGGCAGTGACATTCTCGCCCTCGGCACCATCGCCCCGGGTGGCGGCGGACACAAGCTTGCCGGCCTCGTAGCGCAAGTTACAGGACAGGCCGTCGATCTTCGGCTCAGCGGTAAAGTCGACGCGTCCGCCGTGGGTCGCCAGAAACTTGTGAACACGGCCGACGAAATCGGCGACGTCGTCATCCGAAAACGCATTGTCGAGCGACAGCATCGGCACAGCGTGACGAACCTTGTCAAAGCGCTCGGAGACACCTGCCCCAACTTTCAGGCTTGGCGAATCCGCCCGGCGCAGGTGCGGAAACCGGGCCTCTATCGCGAGATTGCGGCGGCGGAGAGCATCATATTCGGCGTCGGTGACAAGAGGGGCATCTTCGAGGAAATAGTGACGGTCGAGCCGCGCAATCTCGGCAGAAAGTGTCGCCAATTCCGTAGCCGCCTCAAGCTCGGTCAAAGCGTCGACGGGGGTTGAGGTCGGCGTAGTCGCGTGCGAGGCCATCTGGATCACGTCTGCTGTTGGAGGAGATTTCGGCGCACAATAGAATCACCGCTATTGGGCGTCCACCGACAAGCCAACTAATTCCACTGCTTGTGCCCTCAGACCCACGCGGGTCATGATCCGCTCGAACAAACTGCCCTCATCGCGCATGATCGCGATTTCATCGTAGCGATTGACGCCCAGTTGACCGGGCGCAAGTTGCGCATCAATCGTGATGGCACCAGCGATGCAGTCAGCAATGGCCACCGACCGACCATTCACAAGCACTTCAATCTCGTGTGCATGATGCGGCAGAATGCGACAGTTGAGCGATAGGGAAAGCCGATGCTGGCGTGATGCAATGTCATTTTCGCCAATGACATGCAGATAGAGGCGGCCGCTGATCCCGCGCAGAGTGACGGTCGGTGCATCATCGCCGCGCCAGTCAAACCGACCCAGCCATTTGCGCATCTCGGGGCGAGAGAAATCAACATAAGTCCCGATGCTGTAATCAAGCCCGTCACCCGGCTTCCAGGCGCCAGTGGAGGGATAGACCGAGAACTCACCGGTCAGAAACGTGCGCCGATACACCTCGTCCATATGCGGATTCATCAGCAGCGCGACGACGTGGGCATAAAAGGCGACAAGACCGAAAATCACGGCGACGAGCAGCCAGCCGAAGAGCCCTCGAGACTTCTGCTGGGTCGCGTCGGCGGGCTCACATGACATAGAATTGTTCCAGTCCCCAGGCCACCGACAAGGCGGCCATCCCGGCCGTCAAAGCCGCATAGGTTGGCACCCGGTGCAACGGGCCTTGTGACCAAAGCGCGAAAGCCAGCATCACGGGATAAAGCCCGCCAGCGTATCGGGGCAGACTGCTGGCGTTGCCCGTACAACAGGCGATTGTAACGACGACAAGCGCATAGGCAACCTCTGCCCACAATCCACGCCGCCAGAGAAACACCAGAAGCACGATCGCAACAGCGCAGGTGGCGATATCAAGCGAATTGGCGAGGAGCCACGCCGGACTGATGATCGCCGGGTTCAATTCGTCCAGGATCATCATCCACGGTGCCTCCAGATGACGTTTCCAGGCGGCCTGATTATGCGAAAATGCAAGCGCATCGCCGGTCAATCCGTAGAGATAAACCATGAAGAGGCCAATCCCGAGACCTGCCGCAGCCAGCGCCAGCACCGCGCGCTCGGTGCCGGGACGGAGCGTCAGAACACGCCAGACTCCGAACTGCTCTGATGCAAGCATGAATAGGGGAAGTTCGATCATGACCCCCACCGTGCGCGTTGCCGAGAGCAATGGAACCAGCATCGCCACAATCAGCCAGTTTGTCCGGCGCGCAAACAGGAAGATCGCAATGGTCAGAGGAACGAATAGTGCCTCTGTCATTGGCATGGAACCGTGAATGGCAAATGGCCAGACGGCATAGATCGTTGCCGCATGTCGGGCGAATTCCGGACCTTTCAGATCACGTGCCGCCAGATACATGAGGTAGAGACCGAGCCCCCAACTGGCCTGCGCGATGAGCAAACCGGAATAGGACGGCCGCAATCCCGTAATCGCCGACAGAAGATGGATGAGGATCGGAAACAGCGGGAAAAATACCCAGTTCGCTGCGCCGGAGGCACTGACAGCATCAAGGGACTGATAGCCGTTTTCCGCGATCCCGGAGTACCAGTCGCAATCCCAATTGCAGAACAGGTCGTCGAGGCCAGTTTCCATCCGCGAGGTATTGGACAGGTACGCGGCGATGATGCCAAAGGCGATCACGGCGCGCGTGGCAACAAATAGAGCTGCCAGCCACCGCCAATCCTTGCGCTCGATTCGGAACGGATGACCTGATGTGACGACCCTGCCGAGGCTCTGGTCCTCCCAAATCCGTCGATAGGGCGCGCTTGCTTCCATCATCAAGCCGCCGCTCCTGCGATGAGCCGGGCGGCAGCCGCGCGCGCTTCATCGGTGATAACGCTTCCGGCAAGCATCCGCGCAATCTCTTCCTGCCGCTGGTCGGACTGAAGACTGACCACCCGGGTTGCGACGCGATCCTCAGCGCCTTTCGTGCGACGGGCCTCCTTGGAAATCAGGAGATGGGCGAAGGCACGTGCTGCGACTTGTGGCGCATGCGTGACCGACATGACCTGAACGCGCTCGGCAAGCCTTGCCAGGCGCAAGCCGATCGCCTCCGCGACCGCTCCGCCAACCCCGGTATCGATTTCATCGAACACCAGGGTCGGTGCTGAGCCACGGTCAGCAAGACTGACCTTCAGCGCCAGGAGAAACCGGGAGAGTTCGCCACCCGATGCCACCTTCAGGATGGGCCCGGCACGGGTGCCAGGATTTGTCTGGACCCAGAATTCGACGGCATCAATGCCGAGTGGCCCCGGATTGGTTGGATCAGACGCCAACTGCACGCTGAAACGGGCGCGTTCCAGCTTCAGGGCGGGCAGTTCACTATTGACCGCCTTTTCTAGTCCGACAGCCGCCTTCTCGCGAGCTGCAGATAATTTCTCGGCCACCACACCGTAATCCGCTTGCGCCTTGGCAAGCGATGCCTCCAGTGCGACGAGGCGTTCCTCACCATGATCAAGTTCGGATACCTGACCCGCCATACGATCCCGCAACCCCGCCAACCCATCGACCGGCACGTCGTGCTTGCGGGCTGCTGCGCGCAGGGCAAACAAGCGCTCTTCGGTCTTTTCCAGCAATTTCGGATCGTAGTTCGATTTACGCAGCCAGATTTCAAGCCCCGTGCGCGCAAGCTCAAGCGCATCGACAGCGTCGCCGATCGGCTTGACGACGGTCTCGATCAGTTCCGGCATCTGCGCGCTCTTGCGTTCGAGCCTGCGCAGCAAGCCAGCTGCAGTCGATATCGGCGATTGCGATCCCTCGAGTGTTTCCAGCGCCTCCTTCAGATCAGCCGCAATTTTCTCCGCTTGCATCATCGTGTGGCGAGCCGTGGACAGTTCGGTTTCTTCGCCCAGAACCGGCTTTAACTTGTCGAGTTCATCCACGGCATTGCGCAAGTAATCCGCGTCACGGCGGGCTGCATCGATCCGCGCCCGCATCAGGTCGCGCTCCTTGGCGGCCTTGCGCTGGATATCCCAGAGCTTGCCCACTTCCGCCACCAGCGGTTCCAGGCCACCGAACGCATCGAGCAACCGACGGTGCTCCCGTTCGTCGACCAAGGCGCGATCGTCATGCTGGCCGTGAATTTCGACAAGCGTGTCGCCGATCAGCTTCAGCAGATTGGCGCTGACGGGCTGATCGTTGATGAAGGCCTTGGTGCGGCCATCTGAATTCTGAACCCTGCGAACGATCAGTTCACCATCGGCTTCGATATCATTCTCGTTGAGGAGCGCCCAGACGCGATGGTCTGGACCAACCTCAAATGTCGCCGTGACCTGACCGCGCTCGGCGCCATGCCGGACAAGTCCAGCGTCGCCACGGCCGCCCAACGCCAATGAGAGCGCGTCCAGCAGGATCGACTTGCCCGCACCGGTTTCCCCCGTCAGCACAGTCAGACCGCGACTGAAATCGATCTCCAGCTTTTCAATCAGCACGATATCGCTGATGGTGAGGGCTGCCAGCATGCCGTACCTCAAAAAGACGCAGCTATCGACGAATGACACCGGCTCCGCAGCGGCTCAATAGATGAATGGCCGGATTGATTCGCGCGAAACCCGCCCGATTTGTAGCCTATTTGTTCCGGATATCACACGCCTGACAGGCGACATCAAGCCCGGAGGGAATCCAAGCCTGCTCGCGATTTCGTTCAGAGCTTGAAGCCAGAAAAGCCTTCAAATGCCTTTGAAATCCAGCTGCCCTTGTCTTCTTGCGGCGAATAACCACCCGATTGCAGGAGCGCATAGCTATCCTTGTACCAGCGGCTATCGGGGAAGTTATGACCAAGCACGGCAGCAGCCGTCTGGGCCTCTGGCACAACACCCAGCGAGTAGTAACATTCAACCAGACGCGACAGCGCTTCCTCGACGTGGCGCGTTGTCTGATACTTGGCCACCACCACCTTGAAGCGGTTGATGGCGGCAAGGAACTCGCGCTTGCGCAGATAGAAGCGACCGATATCCATTTCCTTGCCCGCGAGCTGGTCCCGTACCGCTTCAGCCTTCTGCTGCGCATCCGGTGCAAACTTGCTCGTCGGGAATTTCGTGACAACGTCCATATAGGCGTCGAGTGCCTTCTGGGTCATCTCCTGATCACGCGACACGTCTGGCATCTGCTTGTGATAGGATTCGGCGATCAAGTAATAAGCGTAAGGCACCTGATCGCTTTGCGGATAAATCGTGATGAACCGCTTGGCAGCCGTGATTGCGTCCGTAAATGCATTGCGCTGAAAATTTGTATAGGCTTGCAGCAAGATCGATTTTCTTGCCAACTCTGAATAGGGCGCAAGACGATCGAGATCTTCGAACTTCTTGATCGCTTCGGATGAGTTGCCCTTCTGCATGGCGGCAAGGCCATCGTTGTACAACTGATCAGGTGGCGTATTATCCACCTTCAACTCTTCCTGCTCCGTGTCAGTGCACGCCGAAACCAGGAGAGCACTGCCCAAAGCAAGTCCCAGAATAGCCGCGCGCGCGACATAAAACGACATGGGCTGGCGGACAGCGGCGATCCGAGGCAAGTCAAATTTCATGACGTCGACAGGTCCTTTACTCAATTCCGCACGTTGCCGGGCGCATCCAACCGTTTTCAACTCAACCCACCGGGTATCAACCAGGCACCGATCATGTCAAATCGCGCGCACCCTATACCAAAGCAGCGCGCGCTGCCACTGTCCCCACGTCAGCCTTCGTCACCTGAATTTGGGTGGAAATTGTGGCCAGTCGTCAGGAATCGGTTTTGGGTTCACGGAAAAGCCGAAGTGCGGCGTAGCGCGTCAACCCTCTAAAGACAATTGGTCTTAAACAGACAATGCCGGAGCAAGCTCCGGCACCGCAACGTGAGCATCAATCCGACGCAATCAATATGTCTCGGGACCATAGACCGGCGCAGCCATGCCGGCACCAATTTCAGCAGCCGGGCTCTCGCGACGGACCGGCATCTCAACCATCGTCCATGCCGAACGGTCAGATAAAAGAGCCTTGAGAGCTTCGAAGTTCATCTTGTGACCACCCTTGTACGAGCGGTACAGACCCATGATCGGGTTTCCGGACAGCGCAAGATCGCCGATAGCATCGAGCATCTTGTGACGGACGAATTCATTGGCGAAGCGCAGACCCTCAGGGTTCAGCACTCGATCATCGCGAATGGCGACCGAGTTCTCAAGGCTGGAGCCGCGGCAAAGACCCATCGGCAGAAGCTTTTCCAGGTCCTTCACGAAACCGAATGTGCGAGCACCCGCGATCTCGGTCCGGAACGACTTCGGGGTCAGGTCCAGTGTCATTGACTGGCGAGCAATCAGGGGAGATGCGAAATCGATCGTTACATCGAAGCGCGAACCATCAAACGGACGAAGTTCAGCCCAACCATGCGCATTCTCGATCCGGATCGGCTTCAGCACCTTGATCATCCGGCGACGAGCCGACAACTCGACAATACCGACCTGGTCGATCGCTTCCACAAAGGCACGCGAGGAGCCGTCCATGACGGGAACTTCAGCACCATCAATTTCAATGAGAACATTGTCGACACCGAGACCGCGCAGCGCAGCCATCAGATGTTCGATTGTCGCAATTGTCGCACGTGAGGGATCGCCAACAACTGTGCAGAGATCTGTCGCTGAAACGGACTTCCAGTTTGCCGCGATCTCGACGTCACGTCCCGGCAGTTCAGTCCGAAGGAAAACGATGCCTGTATTGGCGTCTGAAGGATGCAGGGTGACCGCGACGCGATCTCCACTGTGTACCCCAATGCCGACCAGCCGAACCGAGTCTGCGATCGTCGTTTGGGTGGACACGCCGTATTTAACCATACCGTCACCTTGGAGCTTGGTCAGAAAATCACGGATTTCCGTAAACCTGACTGCTCGTTAGTCGGGCTTTTCTGGTCCGAGGCTGATTGCGAATCTGCCCAATTCCAGCCCGATTTGCGTCGAACAAGCGGGACGTTAACCGCGAAGCTCCCAAACGCAAAATCACACTCGGTTACACAATGTTACCAACCCGGAAAATTTGTAATATTTTGGTAAGAAACACTTAATTCCTATAATTAATGATTCGTGACATATTCGCGCCACCCTTAAACATGACGTTCAAGGGTGGCGCGATCTTCATCGCAGATTGTAGAACCTTCAGTTACTCTGACGCCGCAGGAAAGCCGGAATTTCCAGCTGATCCTCTTCAGGCGAGCGGGACTGCGGTGCATTTGGAGCCGGGGTCCTTGCCACCGGCTGACGACCATGCGGGTCAAGTTGACCGCTCTGCGACCGGGTCGCTTGGTCCGTCGGCATGCGTGGCTGCGAGATCAGCGGGCGTTCGCCGCGCGGTTCCTGGCGGAACTGCGGATCGCGTGGCTGGGTATGGACGACAGGCGCCTGCTGGGTTGCTTCAGCTTCATGGTCATCACGACGGAAGCCGCTGGCAAGCCGCTTGAGCAGGCTCATCGGACGACGTTCGTCATCATGGTGGGCTTCAGCCGGGGTCTGCGGCGTGGCGATCTGACGCTGTGCGATCGGCGGGAACTCCTCGATCCGGGGCATCCGCGCCGTTGGACGGGCCTGAGTCGGGCTTTCCGCCTGCGGCGGGATGTACGGGCGGCGTTCCACCGGTGTCTCGTAACGCGGTGCCGGGTTCGATTCGAGTTCCTGAATCGGATCGGCAACACGGGCATAATCCGTCGGCTGAACTTCGAGGCGTTCGATGGTCACCGCCGGATCCTGCTGGGCAACCGGCGTATAGGCTGGCTGGGCGATCGGATTGAAAGCCGGTTGCGCAGGTGTCTCGGGCAGCGCCAACTCACGCTCGAGACGGGCTTCGGCCTCAGCGCGAATTGCTGCGGCTGTTGCTTCGGCGCGACGCTGTGCGATGGCTTCATCATTGCGCATGAATGCCTGGGCAGCGGCAGTGGTTGCCGCCGGGGTGACTGTCTCCGCTGCACGAGCAACCGCTTTGGCCCGGTTCTGGACGTCAATCATCCGCTGCTCGGCCTCGTCAAAAGCCTGCTGGCTCATCTGATCGATCCCGGTCGCAACGACGCTGACCCGGACAACGCCCTCAAGGCCATCATCGAATGTGGCGCCGAGGATGATGTTCGCATCCGGATCGACTTCCTCGCGGATGCGGGTCGCCGCCTCGTCAACTTCAAACAAGGTCAGGTCCTTGCCGCCCGAGATCGAGATAAGGATGCCGCGTGCACCCTTCATCGAGGTTTCGTCGAGCAATGGATTGGCAATGGCTGCCTCGGCTGCATGCAGCGCGCGCTTTTCGCCCTGGCTCTCGCCCGTGCCCATCATCGCCTTGCCCATGCCGCGCATGATCGAACGGACGTCGGCGAAGTCCAGGTTGATCAGGCCTTCCTTGACCATGAGATCGGTGATCGAGGCAACGCCCGAATAGAGCACCTGATCCGCCATCGCGAAGGCATCGGCGAAGGTTGTCCGCTCATTGGCAATCCGGAAGAGATTCTGGTTCGGAATGACGATGAGGGTATCAACGCTCTTTTGAAGCTCCAGGATGCCCTGTTCGGCAACCCGCATGCGGCGCTGGCCTTCAAAGTGGAACGGCTTGGTCACAACACCGACGGTCAGAATACCGTGTTCACGCGCCACCCGGGCAACAACAGGCGCTGCACCGGTACCGGTGCCGCCGCCCATGCCTGCCGTGATGAACACCATGTGCGCACCGGTCAGGTGATCGGTGATTTCATCGATCACCTCTTCCGCCGCTGCCGCGCCAACTTCCGGCATAGCACCGGCACCGAGGCCCTCGGTGACAGCCACGCCCATCTGGACGATGCGCTCGGCCTTCGACAGGGTGAGCGCCTGTGCATCGGTGTTCGCGACCACGAAATCGACCCCGCGGAGTCCCGCCTGGATCATGTTGTTCACGGCATTGCCACCAGCACCACCGACGCCGAACACCGTGATCCTGGGCCGGAGCTCCCGAATGTCGGGCATTTTCAGATTTAACGTCATGGCACTCTCGCCCTTCCTAGCGTCGGCCGCCGTAGCGGCACAGTATGAATGGTCTTTGTTTCTACGCGTCTCAGAGATGACCGAAAAACGCCGGCCAGGTCGTCTTGAGGTTCAGCAGGCGAGGCCTACCAAGCTTCTTTCAGCCATTGGCCGACGCGAGAGAGATAGCTCCCTTCCGGCACGAGGCTGCGCCCGGGACGCGGGCGAAATTGTTCAATCTGGGCTACCTGCGGATAGATCAGCAGTCCGACCGAAGCGGCAAATGCCGGTCCCTTGGCGGCCTGCGGCAAGCCCGAAATCCCGAGCGGACGTCCGAGCCGGACATTTCGACCGAGGATCCGGCGGGCAACTTCGACCAGACCGGTCAACTGGCTGGCACCACCGGTCAGGACAACGCGCTTGCCAACACGGCCGGCATGACCTGAGGCCGCAAGACGGTCGCGAACCAGTTCGAGAATTTCCTCGATGCGCGGGCGGATGATCCGGGTCAGCGAACCACGCGGGATATTGACGATGTCATGGCTGTCGTCACCGACGCTCGGCACACCGACGATCTCATGATCATCCGAGGATGTCGCAAGCGCCGAGCCATGCAACGTCTTGATCCGCTCGGCATCCATCATCCGCGTCGACAGACCACGGGCAATGTCGCTCGTGACGTGCTGGCCACCGATGGCGATGGCATCGGCGTGGTGGAAGTGACCATCGGCAAAGACGGCGATTGATGTCGTTCCGCCACCCATGTCGACGCAGGCGCAACCGATATTGGCTTCATCGTCCACGAGTGTGGATAATCCCGATGCGTAGGGAGCGGCCACCATTGTCTCGACCGACAGGTGACACCGGTTGACAGCCAGTTCCAGATTGCGAATGGGTGCGGAATCGGCGGTGACGATATGCATGTCGACCGACAGTTTCTCGCCCAGCATGCCGCGTGGTTCTTCGATGCCTCGTGATCCGTCGAGCGCATAACCCGTTGGCAAGGAATGGAGCAGCGCCCGATCTTCGGTGACCGAATGCGCCCCGCCTGCCGCCAGCACGCGCTGGATATCGGCTTCATCCACTTCCAGACCAGCCACATCAACGGACGCACGGAATACTTCTGACCTCAGCCGCCCTGCCGACAGACTGACGATGAGCGATTCAATCGTGAGATCCGCCATCCGTTCAGCGGCATCGACCGCCAGACGGATCGACTGTTCGGCCTGATCGAGGTCGATGACCACGCCGGACTTCATGCCGCGCGCCCGCTGCATGCCGTAGCCGAGAACCTGAAGATCATGCGTGCGACCGGGCAGGCATGCGCTCGCAGGACGAGGCGTCAGCCGCGCAATGATGCACGCGACCTTGGATGATCCAACATCCAGCACCGAGACGATGGTGGGCTTGCGCGTCGACAAGGGACGCATGCGAGGAACGGATGTTGAGCCGGTGTATCTGGTCATGTGTCGGACGCCCTCTTCTTGGCGCGCGACTTCAGCATCTCTTGACGCTGCGCAAATGCGGCATCGGACAGCTTGATCAGAATGCGATCGGCGTCTCGCATGTCGATGGCGAGGATATCGCGATCAAGCAACCGCTTCGTCCTGTCCAGATCGGCGACCTTGGCAAGGGCCACTTCGGGCTTTTCTTCCGGCAGACGAATTTCGACGCCGTCTTCCGTGACCAGATTCCAGCGACGGCCTGCGATAAATTGTGCCGCCTTGATCCGTGGCTTCAAGGCTGGCTGCGCATCAATCAGGGCAACGGCTTCCTTGACGTGCTGATTGGCACCAGCCCCCACGACAAGCGGCAAGGAGCCGTGTTGCGGCTCCAGGATCGACGTCATCACTGCGCCAGTCTGATCAACCACCTTGAGCTGGCCATCCTCTTGCCAGAGCGCAAAGGCGTGTCGTTCGGTGAGATTGACGATCAGCTTGTCAGGATAAACCTTCTTGACCTCGACATCCGCAACCCAAGGGATCTCGGCAATGCGCGCGCGGGCATTTTCTGCGTTCAGCATCAAAAGCGATGTATGGAGACCAACATCGATCCGGTCAGCGATCTCTTCCGAATTCGCTTCCATCAGACCATTGATCTGAATTGATTCGATGCCGAAGCCGAAAGCAGACGACACGCTATCGAGAAATGGCTTCCATTGCCCACCGAGGATCATGCCATAACCGATGGCCGACGCCATTACACCGATCGCGAGCCAATTGCCGGTCATGGGCTTGATATTGACGAAGCGCTGATCCGTCACGTTCACGAGCCGACGCGCAAGACGCACCAGTCGGCCCCAGCGGAACCCTCGCAAGGCTCCCTCTGACACCGCATATCGGCCCGTCCGAACGCTTCCGCTCATCGATCGCAACTTGCGTCCTCCACCATCCAGCTCACGAGATCCACAAAACTGATCCCTTCGTGGGACGCGATATCCGGTACCAGGGATGTCGGCGTCATTCCGGGCTGTGTATTCGTCTCCAGACAAATCAGCTCTTCGGCACCAGGCGTGTCGTCGTAGCGAAAATCGCTGCGCGAAACGCCTCGACATCCGAGCGCCTGATGCGCCTGCAAACTTAGCTTTTGGATATCTTGGTAAATTTTTGGTAAAAGGGGTGCCGGTAAAAGGTGCTGGGACCCACCGGGCGCGTATTTTGCATCATATCCGTAGAAGGCTTCCGAGACGGGCACGATTTCGAGCACGCCCAGAGCGCGGTCACCCATGACGGCGCATGTGAGTTCATGACCAGCCACATAGCGCTCGACCATGACCATCTCGCCATAGGGCCAGTCATCGCGCGCGCACTCTTGTGGCGGATGATTTCGATCTTCCTTGACGATGATGACGCCAAAACTGGAGCCTTCCGCGACCGGCTTCACGACGTAAGGAACCGGCAAAACGTGCGCACGGGCCGCTTCGAACCGGCTCACGGTCCGGCTCTCGGCGACGGGAATGCCGACTGACTGATAGATGACCTTGGCCTTGTCCTTGTTCATCGCCAGCGATGACGCCAAGACACCCGAATGCGTGTAGGGGATTTCAAGGAGTTCGAGCAGGCCCTGGATCTTGCCGCCTTCGCCAAAGGGTCCATGCAGCGCATTGAAGGCCACATCGGGACGCAAGGATTGCAGTACATTGGCAATATCCCGTCCAACATCGACGCGAGTCACTAGGTAACCCGCCTCCTCCAGAGCATTTGCACAAGGGTTTCCAGACGCAAGGCTCACCGGGCGCTCCGAATCCCAGCCCCCCATCAGAACGGCCACATGCTTACGCTTCGACAATCGGATCTCCCGGCACTTGTTTGAAATTTGAAAATAGACCAGCAAACCCGACGATTGGGCCGAGGTTAATTTAGCGCAATGAATGTTAACAAATACTTGCCAAGGTGATTCAAAAGCGACGATTTTCAAAAAGAAGCGCGAAACGATCCGTTAATGCGGAATGCGACCATCGGTGTATTCCAGGGCCACATACACGAATTTTGTTTTCAAAGCTAAATCAGGATACGGACCCTCACCGGCGCGAAGACACCGTATTCAAGCTCTATCCAGAATCATTGTCTGCGTAGAGTGATCGCAAGTGGCGATCAAAGCATCAATTCTGAAATTGCTTTAGATTTTTATCGATCTCTGCCAGTCTTGACCGAACCTGCTGCGCTTTTCCGTCATCTCCTACACCGGAATAATACGTCAATAAGTCTTCCGATAGAGATTTTGCATGCAGCAGTTCGCTTCGGTCCTTAAAATACACACCTAAAACCGATTCAATTCCGACAAGTTGATAAGCAATCATGCTCCAAAGGAGTGGGTTATCCTTTTTTGAGATACAATCGAGCGCATCAATAAACTCTGTTCGAGCCACCATCATCTCCGAGAAAATTCCATCATCTCTCGTATTCGAAACATCACGGGCTTCCGCATCTTTGAGAAATATTCGAAAAACTCCACTATAGAATTTTGCTTTCCCCCATAGATCTCGCGACTCCGCTCTATTAATATTTGGAATAATTTCGCTATCAATATAGGCCATCGCGTTGATTATTTGATTGCTGTTGAGTTGGTGAAGACTCAACTTGACCCTTAAGACATCCATGGCCATCAAATGAGAGAAAGCAGCAAATTTTTTATTCTGTGGCTCAATAGCATCGCCCGATTTCATAAAATGATCATAAGCACTATCGTAATTACTCGAGTTGAACTCTCTGATCGCTTGATGAAATTCGGTTTGATAGATTTTGAGGCTTTCGCTTGAGTCATCTGCGCTAGCAGAACGACCAGTCAATTCGAGTTGCAACACCAGCGCGATAAAAAAAGATAGAAGAATACGAACACCACAGGCTCGATTGGTCATGGAATCCTCCGCGCAATTGCGAAAGCAAACTAGCCACAGGAGCACACAACTACAAGCTAAAAGCGTCATTGCTCGCGATGACGGTGGTGGCGAATTCACTGCTCGCTAAATTCCGCAACCTCTTTGCCAGCCTCAAAGGCACCCAACCGCTTGATTTCCCAGTCCAGCCGGACCCCGGACTTGGCCAGAACGCGGGCGCGGACGGTTTCGCCGAGACGTTCGATGTCGTGGGCGGTGGCATTGCCTGTATTGATCAGGAAGTTGCAATGTTTTTCAGACACTTGCGCGTCGCCGATGGTCAATCCGCGACAGCCGGCCGCGTCGATCAGCTTCCATGCGCTATGGCCGGGCGGATTTTTGAAAGTTGAGCCGCCGGTGCGTTCTCGGATCGGCTGGGCGGTTTCGCGATGCTCCTGCACGGCTTGCATGGCCGCTTCAATTTCGGCACGCGGCGTGGGAATGCCTTCGAACAGGGCGCTGGTGAAGATCAGATCCCTTGAAGCGGATGAATGCCGGTAGGCATAGCCCATGTCGGCATTGCTCAAGGTGATCATCTCGCCTGACCGCGTCACGGCATTGACAGACACGACCCGCTCACGTGTCTCACCGCCGTTAGCCCCGGCATTCATGCGCAAGGCGCCGCCAATACCGCCGGGAATGCCGTGGTAGAACGCGAAGCCGCCGAGGCCTTCATCGAGCGCGACCTTGGCCAGAGCCTTGTCCGGCACGGCACAGCCGGCCCGCAAGCGTCCGTCGGGCTCGACCATCACCGAGCCAAAACCGCGTAGCCCCAACCGGATCACCACGCCTGCGATACCGCCATCGCGGATCAGCAAGTTCGATCCGAGGCCGATGACGGTGACGGGGACTTCTTCGGGCAAGCGCTTCAGGAACAGGGCAAGGTCAGCTTCGTCGGCGGGTTGAAACAGGAGCTCAGCCGAGCCACCGACCCGGAACCAGGTGATATCAGCCAGCCGAAACCCGGCCTGCATCGATCCCCGGACGCCGCCTCCGGACAATTGAGCCAGCAATGCACTCACTTTGCATTCGTCCCGGTCAGATCAGCCAGTTGCTTGGGCAGGGCATAGGCCCATTGCGTGATGTTGCCTGCGCCGAGGAACACGACGTAATCCCCATCGCGCGCACTGGCGGCCACAAGCCCGGCGATCTCCTCGGGGCGTTCCAAAGGCACGACATTGCGATGGCCGCGCGCACGCAATCCGCCGACAAGCGCATCACGGCTGGCACCGGGAATGGGGGCTTCCCCGGCCGCATAGACATCGGCCACATAGACATTGTCGGCGTCATTGAAGGCCTGGCAGAAATCCTCAAACAGGTCCGACAGGCGCGTGTAGCGATGCGGCTGGATGATCGCGGTGACGCGTCCGCCGCGTGCTTCGGCGGTTACGGCAGAGCGAGCCGCTGCGAGCACGGCCATGATTTCGACGGGGTGATGCCCGTAATCATCGAAGATCTGGACACCGTTCCAGTCGCCCGTATGCGTGAACCGCCGCTTGACGCCCGTAAAGGACGCCAGACCCTTGCGGATGGCGTCTGCCGAAATGCCGAGTTGATCGGCGACCGCGATGGCTGCCGTGGCATTGGACACATTGTGAATGCCAGGCATGTTCACCGTCAGCCCCTCGATCACCCGCTCGGAATTGGCGATACGATCACGGAACATGACCGAGAATCTGGACGAGCGACCCGCCGCCTGGACGTTGAAGAAGCGGACATCGGCCTGTGGATTGGATCCATAGGTGACGACGCGCCGATCCTCGATCTTGCCGACCAGTGCCTGCACTTCCGGGTGATCAAGGCACATGACGGCGAAGCCGTAAAACGGCACATTCTCGACAAATTGCGCGAAAGCGGCCTTGGCCTTGTCGAACGTGCCGTAGTGATCGAGATGTTCGGGGTCAATATTGGTAACAACAGCGACGTCGGCTGGCAGCTTGACAAAGGAGCCATCGGATTCATCTGACTCCACGACCATCCAGTCACCTGCGCCAAGCCGCGCATTGGTGCCATAGGCATTGATGATGCCGCCATTGATGACAGTCGGATCGAAGCTGCCAGCATCGAGCAACGCGGCGATCATGGACGTAGTCGTCGTCTTGCCATGGGTGCCGCCAACAGCAATTGCAGACTTGAACCGCATCAGCTCGGCCAGCATTTCCGCCCGGCGTACTACCGGCAACAGGCGAGCCCGGGCGGCCAGCAATTCGGGATTTTCGCGCTTGATGGCCGAAGACACCACGATGACGCGCGCATCGCCAAGATTGGAGGCATCATGGCCAATGGAGACCTTGATGCCCTTTTCCCGCAAGCGCTGGACATTGTAATTGTCGGCGACGTCGGACCCCTGCACGGTGAAGCCAAGCGTATGCAACACCTCGGCGATACCGCTCATCCCGATCCCGCCGATGCCGACGAAATGTACGGGGCCGATGGTGGTTGGCATTTTCATGGGCGACAGTCTCCAAGGGAAAATCAGGAATGTGGCTTAGCGGTTCCGCGCCACGCTTTCAACGACATCAGCAAGACGCGCGACAGCATCAGGGCGCCCACAGCGGCGAGCCGCATCAGCCGCCGCCGCAAGGCCCGCTGGATCAGACATCGCAGACGCGATCCGCCCAGCGAGCACCTCGGGCGTCAGGTCGGCCTGCGCATAAGACCAGCCACCACCCGCAGCTTCCAGAACACGGGCATTTGCCGCCTGATCCTGATCGAGACTGCCGGGCAAGGGCACAAGGATCGACGGACGACCGATCACCGACAGTTCCGTTACCGTTGATGCACCTGACCGGCAGATCACGAGATGACTGCGTGCGATCCGTTCCGGCAAATCGACATAGAACGGCGCAATTTCAAAAGCGACGCCCGTTTTGGCATAGGCGGCTTCGACACGTGCCAGATCCTCGGGGCGAACCTGTTGCACGAGCTTCAACCGCTGGCGCAATTCCGGCGGCAGCAACGCGATGGCCGGAGGCACTGCATCCGAAAAATAGCGTGCGCCCTGACTGCCACCAAACACGAGCAGTTCGAACTCGCCATCCGGTTCCGGTGCCTGATAGGCCATCTGTGCGGCAGCGATCACCATGTCGCGAACGGGATTGCCCGTCATGACGACCTTGGCTCGAGCCGCCTCCGGCATCCGCACTTCGGGAAAGCTCGTCGCAATGCGTGAGACGCGAGGTGACAGGCGCACGTTGGCGCGACCCATGACCGCATTCTGCTCATGCAGGACCGTCGGCACCCCGGCCAGGTTGGCGGCAAATAGCGGCGGAAAGGTCGGGTAACCACCAAACCCGACGACGGCTGCCGGGCGGATGCGCCGGATAAGGCCAAGGGATTGCAGGATACCGCGTCCGAGTGCGAAGAGCGTGCGGGCGAGCGCAATCGGCGTACGGCCCCGGATCGTCTGCGAGGCTATGATATGGATGGCGCGCGCCGGAAAGGCCCGGCCATATTTGTCGGCGCGCTCGTCGGTGGCAAGATCGACCGTCCAGCCGCGCCGCCCGAGTTCAGCGGCCAGACTTTCCGCTGGAAATAGATGACCGCCCGTGCCGCCTGCCGACAGCAGGATTACGCCCTTTGAATTGGCCTCGGAAGCCTCAGTCGCCATTGATGGGAGCCACTATTCGGGTTGCCTGCGGTCGTCGCCTCGTGAGCGCCAGAAGGCAGCCCATGCCGAAGGCCAGCGACATCATTGACGAACCACCATACGAAATGAATGGCAGGGTCATACCCTTGGCTGGCATCAGGTGCAAGTTCACCGCCATATTGATCGCCGCCTGAACGCCGAATTCCGTGGCCAGTCCGACGACCGACAGCCGAATGAAGGGATCATCCTCGCTGAAGGCAAACCAAAGCGCGCGCCCGACAATGAAGGCAAACAAGGACACAAGCGCGATGACGGCAAGGATGCCGAATTCCTCGCCGAGCACTGCCAGCACGAAATCGGTGTGAGCGTCGGGCAGGATGTGCTTCACCGTGCCCTCGCCTGCGCCGCGCCCGAACCAGCCACCATTGGTAAAGCTTTCGAGCGCCGTCTGGACCTGAAAATTGTCGCTTGCGAACTTCGCCGGGCCGGCAACGGGCTTGGCGAAGAACCGGTCCACGCGGGCGTGGACGTGCGGAAAGGTGATATAGGCGAAATAGACGCCGCACACACCAATCCCGCCGATACCGGCAATCCACAGCATCCGGATGCCCGCAACATAGAAAACAGCCAGCCAGGACAGGACTGTCAGCAGCGTCTGCCCGACGTCTGGCTGCGCGAGCAATAATCCGATCACGACCGCCAGGAGCAATGTCGCGAGCAGGTAGCCGGGCAATTCCGAGCGTCGATGCTGCTCGGCAAACAGCCAGGAGGCAATAATGATGAAGGCTGGCTTGACGATTTCTGACGGCTGGATCGAGATACCGGCAACCGTGATCCAGCGGCGCGCACCCTTGACTTCCTGCCCGATGAACAGGGTCAACAGCAGCATCACGATGCCGAGCGCCAGTGCGACGAGTGCAATACGACGGACGTAGCGCGGACTGAAAAACGAACAGCCGACCAGGATCGCGATGGAGGGAATGACAAAGAGCGCGTGTCGCTTGATGAAGAAGAACGTATCGGCGTTGATCCGTTCGGCAACCGCTGGACTGGCCGCAAACGAGAGCACAAGGCCAATAACGATCAATGTGACAAAGCTCGCCAGAAGATAGCGGTCAATCGTCCACCACCATTGCGCAAAGGGCGACCGATCCATCCTGTCAACCATCAGGCAGCTCCATCATTGCCGGACGTTTGCCCGCGTCTTAGGACACCCGGTATGGCATGCACCATCACCCGGAACTGATCGCCCCGATCCTCGAAACTCTTGAACTGGTCGTAGGAGGCGCATGCTGGCGACAGAAGCACGACGGATTCGCGCGATGTCGATTGTGCGGCGTCTCTCGTGGCAGATGCGAGCGCTACATCCAGCGTCCCGGATCGCTCATAGGGCACCTTGCCCTCCAGCGTCGCAGCAAATGCATCGGCTGCTGCTCCAATCAGATAGGCCTTGGCAATCCGGGGAAAGAAGCCGGCGAGTGGCTCGATGCCGCCCTCTTTCGCCTTGCCGCCAATGATCCAGTGGATATCCTTGAAACTGGCCAAAGCTTGCGCCGTGGAATCTGCGTTGGTCGCCTTGGAATCATTGATCAGCAACATGTTTCCAAGCCGTCCGACCTCTTCCATCCGGTGCGGCAGCCCAGGGAAAGTCGCCAGCCCCTCGCGAATGTCGGCTTCGCTCAAGCCCATGGCCTGGACGGCTGCAATGGCGGCACAAGCATTCTGCCCATTGTGCTGGCCACGCAAGGACCCGATTCCGTCAAGCGAGAAGGTCGAGCCATTGGCATGAACACTGCCGTCCGCGAAATAGACACCATCCTCAAAGGCGGTCTTCGCCGAGATCAGAACATGTTTCTGACCGCGCTCCTCCGACCGCTCGGCAATTGCAAGCGACAGGGGATCGTCCACGCCAATAATGGCAAGGTCGGATCCCGCGATCAGCCGCTCCTTGATGGCTGCGTAATTCGCCATCGTGCCATGGCGATCAAGATGGTCCGGCGACAGGTTGAGATGAATGCCGACGGTCGGATCAAGGCCGGGAGCGAGATCAATCTGGAACGACGAGCATTCGATGACGTAAATCCGTCCGGCGGCGGGTGGATCAAGCGTCAGGACAGCGCGACCGATATTGCCGCCCATCTGGACGTCGCGCCTCGTTGAGGCCAGGAGATGCGCGATGAGGGCCGTGGTTGTCGATTTGCCATTGGTCCCGGTGATCGCGATGAGGGGGCAGACGTCCTTCAGTGCACGGCGTTCCCGAACCAGCAACTCGATATCACCGATCACTTCGACGCCAGCGTCGCGCGCAAGTTCCACCGACCAATGTGGCTGCGGATGGGTCAGTGGAACACCCGGAGCCAGCAACAGGGCTTCGATCCCGGTCCAGTCCAGCGTACGCAGATCGACAACCGTAATGCCCGCGTCAGCAGCGCGTGCACGGGCAACCTCGCCGTCATCGCAAGCCACGACGTCAGCACCACCCGCAACCAGCGCCTCAGCCGTCGACAGGCCTGAGCCGCCGAGGCCGAAGACCGCGACGCGCTTGCCGGAAAAGGTGCGGACAGGAATCATGGGATCACCGAAGTTTCAGCGTCGACAGGCCGATGAGGGCAAGCACGAAGGCAATGATCCAGAAGCGGATCACGACCTGCGGTTCCTTCCAGCCAAGTTGTTCGAAGTGATGGTGGATCGGCGCCATCCGGAAGACCCGTTTTCCGGTCAGCTTGAAGCTCGTGATCTGGATGATCACGGAAGCCGCTTCCAGCACGAACAAGCCGCCGACAATGGCCAGCACGATTTCATGCTTGGTGGCTACCGCGACGGTCCCGAGCAATCCGCCGAGCGCCAATGACCCCGTATCGCCCATGAATATGGCGGCAGGCGGCGCATTGAACCAGAGAAAGCCGAGCCCCGCACCGATCAGGGCGCCGAGGACGACGGCCAGTTCCTGTGTGCCGCGCACGTAGTTGATATCGAGATAGCGCGCAAAATTCACATTGCCGACGAGATAGGCAATCAGCCCAAAGCTGCCAGCCGCGATCATCACTGGCACAATCGCCAGACCATCCAGACCATCGGTGAAATTCACCGCATTGCCCGCACCAACGATTACGAAGGCCCCGAACACGATGAAGAAATAGCCGAGCGGCAGGAGAAATCCCTTCAGGAAGGGAAACGCCAGCCCGGTCGCGCTTGCATCACGCCCGACCGAGACAATCGCCCAGACCGCAGCCGCCGCAATCACGGCTTCCAGCCCAAGACGCTGTCGCTCTGAGAAGCCACGATGGGACTGTTTCGTCACCTTCAGAAAATCATCATAAAAGCCGACCGCGCCGAACCCGAGCGTCACCAGCATCACGATCCAGACATAGACATTGAAGAGGTTGGCCCAGAACAATGTGGACACGACTACACCGGCCAGGATCATCAGACCGCCCATCGTTGGCGTGCCGCGCTTGGTCAGAAGATGGGATTGCGGACCATCGGCGCGGATCGGCTGACCCTTGCCCTGTTTGGCGCGCAACGTGTTGATGATTGCCGGACCGAAGAACAGCACAAACACCAGCCCGGTCAGGATGGCTCCGCCGGTGCGAAAGGTGACGTAATTGAACAGATTGAACAGGAGAAACTTGTCTTTAAGCTCACCCAGAAGAAACAGCATCGATGAAATCCTTATGCCTCTGTCAGGTCGATCGGATGTTCGACGCTGGGAAATTTGGAACGGATGGCTTCGACGATTGGCCCCATCCGACTGCCGAATGATCCCTTGACCATGATCGCGTCGCCCGGCCCGATAGCCTTCAGGACCAGGGGCTTCAGTTCCGCAGATGTCTCGGCCCAGGCTCCCTGACGACCCGGTGGCAGCGCAAGCCACAGCGATCGCATCAACGGCCCCGCGCAAAACACCTGATCGATCCCGGCCCGCCCCAGATCTTCGGCAAGCGCGGCATGCAGCGCAGGCCCGGTCTCGCCGAGTTCGAGCATGTCGCCGAGCACCGCAAACCGCCTGCCCCGCAGACCAACGACCGTCTGGGCCAACAGGTCAATCGCGGCGCGCATCGACGCGGGATTGGCGTTGTAGCTTTCATCGATCAGGGTCGCTTCGCCACCACCGACTTCGAGGCGATGCTGAAGACCGCGCCCCTTGGGGGCCGTCAATTCGCCAAGGGTCAGGGCGGCAATTGCGAGATCGGCACCCACCAGCCACGCAGATGTCAGGACCGCCAGCGAGTTGATCGCCATATGACGGCCCGGCGCACCGACTTTCCAGGTCAGCTCCTGCCCGGCTATCACGCCACGGGCGACCGACATGTCCGGCTTAAGCACCAGTTGGGAAATCGTGGATACGCATCCGGCTGTCTCTCCGAACCGGATGATATTGGCAATGCCGGCGTCCCGCGCCATCTCGAGCAAGATCCCGGTCTCGACGATATCGCCATTGATGACGGCTGCACCACCTTCGACCACGCCGGAAAAGATCTCACCCTTGGCGCGCGCAATGGAGGCGACGGAGTCAAAGAACTCCAGATGCACCGGCGCGACCGTCGTCACCACGGCGACATGTGGGGCGACCATGCCGACCAGTGGCGTGATCTCGCCCGCGTGGTTCATGCCGATCTCGAAGACGCCGTAGTCCACGTCGGCGGGCATGCGCGCCAGGGTCAGCGGAACGCCCCAGTGGTTATTGAACGAGGCAGGCGAAAAATGGACCCGCCCCTGTTCGCCCAACACCGCCGCCAAGGCTTCTTTCGTCGACGTCTTGCCGACAGAGCCCGTGATGGCAACAATCTTGGCCTTCGTGCGAGCGCGAGCAGCCCGACCAAGTCGTTCCAGCGCCTTCAGCACATCGTCAACGACGACATAGCGACCGTCCGGATTGAGTTCCGGCAATTTTGCTTCCGAGACGACGGCAAGCGCCGCACCGCGCTCAAGGGCAGCCGCCACGAAGGAATGACCATCATGGACATCGCCCTTGATGGCAAAGAAGGCGTCGCCGGGAGCCGCCGTACGGCTGTCGATTGTGATCGCAAGAACGCCCGGCGGCAACGACCCGATGACGCGGCCCCCGGTCGCTTTGACAAAGTCATCAAGTGCCCAAAGGAAGTCAGTCACCGGCGTGTCTCCTCAATCGCGCCCCTTGCCTCGTCCATGTCGGAGAACTGCAGCACTCGATCACCGACAATCTGGCCGGTTTCATGTCCTTTCCCGGCGATCATCAGAATATCCCCGGCCTGCAACAGCTTGACGCCGGTGCGGATCGCTTCGGCCCGATCCGCGATTTCGAGTGCGCCGGGGGCAGCGGCCAGAATTTGTCGGCGGATTTCAGCGGGATCTTCGCTGCGGGGATTGTCATCGGTCACAATCGTGATATCGGCCCCGGCCACGGAAATGGCCCCCATGACGGGACGTTTGCCGGGATCACGATCACCGCCGCATCCGAAGATGACCGCCAGCCGATTGGCGACATAGGGACGCAGCGCCGCAATCGCCTTTTCGAGCGCATCGGGCTTGTGCGAATAATCGATGAAGACGGGTGCGCCCGAGGCCGTCACGCCAGCCAGATCCAGCCGTCCGGGTGCGCCCTTCAGCGTCTCAAGCGCCGAGAGGGCGGTGTCAACCGGCGTGCCCGTCCCAATCGCAAGTCCTGCCGCGACAAGGGCGTTGGACACCTGAAAGGTGCCGAGCAACGGCAGCCGGATCTCACGATTTGTGCCAAAGGCCTCGAGCGAGACACCTTGCGCATATCCGTCAGGACGAGTCGCTAGAACTTTCAGATGGTCGCCCCTCTGCCCAACCGTGATGACGTTGAGCCCGCATGCGCCTGCCCGCGCGGCTGCCTGCCGACCGTACTCGGTATCAACATCGACCACGGCACCCTGACCTGGCTGCAGCAGACGTTCGAAGAGCCGCATCTTGGCATCAAAATAGGCTTCTACCGAAGGGTGATAATCCAGGTGATCCCGCGACAGGTTGGTGAAGGCACCCGCAGACAGCGGCACGCCATCAAGGCGGCTCTGGTCCAGCCCGTGTGAGGAAGCCTCAATGGCGACATGGCTGATGGATTCAGCTTGCAGCCTGTGGAAGCTGCGGGCTAGATCAACCGGGTCCGGCGTCGTCAGGCTGCCATAGGTCTCATAGTCGGGGGTGACGATGCCGATTGTCCCGATCGACGCCGCACGCTGGCCAGCAAATGCCCAGATCTGGCGCAGGAATGCCGCCACCGACGTCTTGCCGCTCGTACCTGTGACCGCCGCAATCGTTTTTGGAAATGGCTGATAGAGGCGAGCCGACGCGACGGCCAGAGCGCGTCTGGGGTCCTCAACCGGGACAACCGGAACGGACAAAGGCCCGAGATTAACACCGCGTGCAGCGATGACCGCCACCGCGCCGCGTGCAATCGCGTCGCCGACAAATCGGGCACCGTCCCCCTTGGTCCCTGCGAGCGCAACAAACATCTCTCCCGGAACAATCTTGCGGCTGTCGGCGGAAATACCTGTCACCTCGACGTCGCCAGCGGTGGCGATGTCGATGCTTTCGGTCAAGCCAGACAGGAGATCATGCAAACGCATCAATTGGAAACTCTCTTCGGGACCCTGCGATCCGCCCGATCGAAGCGAATCGCACAGTCAACAAATTATAGGCCCAAACCCGCCAGCTATTGGCCAAGCGTGGCCTTAATTGGACGACGCGGTTACCTGGGCAGGATCAAACTTCGGCATGACGCCAAGCATGGGCGCGATACGGCGGATGATATTGCCCGCTGTTGGAGCCGCATTCAGGCCGGCAACGGCTGATGCGCCTTCCTTTTCGGGCTTTGGCTCATCCAGAACCGTCAGCACGACATATTGCGGGTCATCAATCGGGAAAGCAGCCAAAAACGAATTGCGGCGCTTGTCGTGATCATAGCGACCATGGTCGACCTTTTCTGCTGTCCCCGTCTTGCCGCCGACCCTGTAGCCATCCACCTGCGCCCGTGTGCCTGATCCAGGCGGGGCTGCATTGATCTTGAAGAGATAGCGGACATCGGCGCTGGTTTCAGGCTTGATCACCTGCACGGCCGACGCCATGGCCTGTTCGCGGGTCCGCGGCAGGAACGTCGGATTGAACAGGACGCCGCCATTGATCATGGCTGCGCCGACAATCGCGGTGTGCATCGGGGTTACCGAAATGCCGTGACCGAACGCCATAGTCGCGGTGGAAATATCCGACATGCGCTTGGGGAACCGGGGCATTGCCTCTTCCGGCAATTCGGTGTCGAGCTTGCGGAAGAAGCCGACCTTGTCGAAGAAATCGTGCTGGGCTTGCGCTCCTGCCCGCAGCGCCATGCGCGCCGAACCTGTGTTGGAAGAATACAGGAAAATCTCAGGCACCGTGAGCGGACGACCCTTGCCATGGAATTCCGAGATATGCTGATGACCGATCGTCAGGCCGCCGCGTGTTTCGTAGACGTCATTGAGCGTGACCTTGCCGGTATCCAGCGTCAGGGCCGAGTTGAAGGTCTTGAACACGGATCCCATTTCATAGACGCCAGCGGTGTCGCGGTTCATATGCTCCTTGTCGAGCGCTTCCTTGGGATCGTTCGGGTCAAAATCCGGCATTGATACCATGGCAAGCACCTCGCCGGTGCGCGCATCAAGCACGATCCCCATGCCTGCGACAGCGTGATATTTCTTGACGGCTTCCTCGACCTCGTCGCGCACGACATGCTGGACCCGCATGTCGATGGAAATCTTGACCGGCGGCAACCCTTCCGGGGGCAATTTGCCGTCCTTATTGACCTTCAAGAGATCGGTCTTGTCATCCAGATACTTCTCCATGCCGGCAATACCCTGATTGTCGACATTCACGAGACCGACGACATGCGATGCCAATGGCCCATTGGGATAGAAGCGCTTGTTCTCGTCGATAAAACCGATGCCCGGCAACCCGAGCCGATGGATCTTCTCCCGTTCGGTCGCCGATATCTCGCGCTTGACCCACACAAAGCCCGCCTTGGTCGACAGTCGCGAACGGATGACCGAGCGAAAGGAAGCCTGTTTCATCTCGGGCAACACTGTCGACAGCGCATCAATGGCGTCATCGACATCGAGAATATGGCGGGGCTCGGCAAACAGGCTGGACGTCCGGATATCGGTTGCCAGCACCTCGCCATTGCGGTCGACAATGTTCGGGCGCGAGGCGGACACCTGCCGGGTCGCCACCTCAAGCGCTGCCGCATGGTCGTCACTGGCCATACCGATCATGACCAGCTTGGCGGCTATCAGACCATAGATTGCCGCAAACGCCGTGATCGTCATGATGACGCGCGGGCCGCTCAGCATCTTGCGACGCGGTGGACGGTGGTCAGTCTGTTCCGGCACATCTGACGTGTCAGACGCTGTCATCGGGCCGGGCTTGCGACGAAACGGGTTCCGCATTCTGTCCTCACCGGATCAGCGCGTTGATGGGATCATTCGGCTTTGGATCAATCATCTTGGGCATGGCAGGCGGGTCGAGCCGGTCCGAAGCCTTGTGGGTCGGTGCATCAGCCGGTTTCTTCGCCAAGGAGCCCGTCAGGTCGGACGGCTTGCCGATCGCCAGCATGCGCGACTGCGGCTTGGCTGCGCCGGACGTGGACTCATCGGGCTTGGCACTTGGGCGCATCGGGATGTCTTCAATCGAGGCGACCTGATTTGGGTCGAGCGCATCGAGATCGAGATAGCTGTGATATTTCTGGATCAGGTCCTGAATCCGGTGCGGCTGGTTCAACACGCTCCACTCAGCCTTCAGGCTGGCGATTTCCTGGCGACGCTCCACAATATCGCGTTGCAATTTCGCAATGCGTCCCGAGGCCCGCTCACTGTCATATTTCATGAGATAGACGACGCCGACGACTGCCAGCATCAATCCCACCAGAAATACGTTGAGCGTTTTCAGCATTATTTTTTCCCCGATCGAGCGGCGGGTATCAGTTGCGGAACGCCGAGATCCGCGAAATCGACGGCGCGAGCCGGAACAGCCGTCCGCAGACCCGCACGCAACTTTGCCGAACGAGCACGAGGATTGTTGCCCGTCTCGTCGTCACTTGCCGCCAGCGCGCCCTTGGTCAGCAGCGTGAAGGTCGGCTCGGGGACATCGATTTCCGGCGCGTGGCGCGATCCGCCCGCCTTGTCACGTGAGCGATCTGCAAAGAACCGCTTGACGATCCGGTCTTCGAGCGAATGGAACGTCACCACGACAAGGCGACCACCGGGCTTCAGGATACGCTCTGCCGCCGCAAGTGCTTCGCCCAGTTCGCCCAATTCATCGTTCACGTAGATGCGCAGGGCCTGGAAGGCGCGGGTCGCGGGATGAATCTCCGCCCGCTTCGACCCATATTTGACGCCGATCACCCGCTCGGCCAACGAGGCGAGCTGCCGTGTCCGCAAATAGGGTTCACCCACCCGATCCTCGACAATCGCACGAGCCAGATTACCTGCCCGCCTTTCCTCGCCAAGCACCCAGAAGATCCGCGACAGGTCTTTTTCGGGCAGAAAATTCACGATATCGGCGGCTGTCGGGCCGTCCTGTCCCATGCGCATGTCGAGCGGTCCGTCATTACGGAACGAGAATCCCCGCTCGGCCTGATCTAGCTGCATCGACGACACACCGATATCGAGAACGACGCCATCGACACTTGCAACGCCAAACGCATTGGCATGTTCATCGAGTTGCCCGAACCGCCCATTCACGAGCCGAAGCCTGCCGGGAAATTCCGCCTGAACATCCGCGCCGCGGGCAATGGCAGTCTGGTCGCGATCAATTGCGATGACATCAGCACCCGCCTGCAGGATCGCGCTCGTATAGCCGCCCGCGCCAAAGGTGCCGTCAATGTGGATTTCACCCGGCGCAGGCGCCAGAGCGGCAAGGACTTCCGGCAACATGACGGGAAGATGCGGACGGGTCAGATCTGACATCAGACCGTCCCCCCACGCGACGAACGCGCCGTCATGATCTCGGCCGCCTTCAGTCGGGCTGCTTGCTCGAACTGGGCAAAGCGTTCCGGTGACCAGATCTGGAAGCGCGAACCTTGGCCAACAAAGACCACTTCGTCCGTGATCCCCGAGGCGTCGCGCACCCAGTCCGGCAGCACGATCCGGCCTTCTCCGTCGAGGGTCAACGTATCGCCTGCCCCCAGTAATGCCACCGAGAGTGCCTGATAGTCGTCTGAATATCGATCGTACTCGCTGAGCAACGCATCGATTTCGCCGATCAACGCATTCCCGCCCGCATCCACCGCCGGAACCTTGAGCGAGCGCAGCGCGAACAGTCCCTCGAAACCATCGCTCGACAGAACGGCGCGAAAGGCAGCGGGGATCGAGACCCGCCCCTTCGAATCGATCCGCTTTACGTGACGGCCAAGAAACCGGTCCATTTGCCCTCGGTTCGCAGCAGACCAGAAGAGGCCTGACACGGTTCAAATCGCGCCCAATCCCTTGGCTCAACGCAATGGCGTGGGCGACCTTGCGAACCCTTCTTCGCTCCGTCGACACCCGGCACCTGATCACGTCACTTGGGATGTTTTGGGATACCATGGGCTTTTTTGGGCGTCAATGGAAGGGTCAGATCATGACGTCGGCGTACTCATTTCGATTAAACACTAGGTAAGGTTAAAACTTTGTTCCGGCAGGAGACGGCGCTTCGTCGAGATGGCGCGCGGGATCGAGCGGTTTTTGCCCGTGATCAGGCGCACCGTTGACGACTGGGACTGTGGAAAAATGTCAGTCGGTCTGTAAGCCGGGTTCTGTATGGCAGGTTTCCCTGCGCGGCGACCATTCATCTGGGACGCCCGTTGCCGGACGCCTCACGCAACCAACCCGAACGACTGGCCTGGAAACAGCTGGAGTTGCCTCCGCGTCGTTCCTATTCGGTTTTGCTCCCGGTGGGGTTTACCATGCCGGCCCCGTTGCCGGTTCCGCGGTGGGCTCTTACCCCACCTTTTCACCCTTACCTGAGGCGCACCTCAGGCGGTTCGATCTCTGTGGCACTTTCCCTAAGGTCACCCTCGCCGGACGTTATCCGGCACCGTCTTTCCATGGAGCCCGGACTTTCCTCCCTTACAAATCTGCAAGAGCGGCCGCCCGACCGACTGACCGCCCGCCCCTAGGCCATTCCCGCCGGAGCGTCAATGAAATTCCGGGATCGGACCTGCAATGCGCACTCACGTGAATGAAAAACCCCGGCCACAAGGACCGGGGTTTCGACAAACGCACGTCAGGAAGCGCTTTAAAAAAGCGCGTGTCAGGATCAATCAAACGTCGCAGACGTGACGTTGCTGCTGCGGTTGTACTTGATCGTGATCTTCTCGACCGAACACAAGTCAATATTTGACCAGACTGCCGAGGAGTCATCGTCTGAATAGACAACTTTCAGATCCCACTTGCAGGTCGTCGCCGACCGGTGGAACTTGATTTCCCAGGAATCGCCGTTCGCAAACGTGTCCTTGCCGAGCACGTCTTCTTCCCAGTCATCAGATTTGCTCGGAGATACAAAGACAGACTTGATTTCATAGCCAGTCTTGTTGACGAGCGTAAAATCCTGCTTTGCCTCTGCCGCATTGGCGGGCGCAAATGCAAGGACCAAAGCACTGAGCATAAATGCAATCGAAAGTATGAAATGACGCATAATTTTCTCCTATAGATTATGGCAGCACCGTGTTTGTATGTTTTACGGATTCGGCGCAAGACCTGTTTAAGTCAAATCGCTTGAATTATTTGTGAAGTGTTTGTGACTTAAATTCAGGCGAAACGGAAACAAAAAGAAAACCGCTGACACGATCAACGATGTCAGCGGCATTTGCTTTTGTATCGAATGTAACGAATTGGAATCAGTCAAATACTGCGCTTGTTGTATTCGACTTGCGGTTATATTTGATCGTGATCTTGTCGATCGAGCAGAGATCGATGTTGTTCCAGACTGCGTCGGAATCATCGTCTGCATAGACAACCTTGAGATCCCACTTGCAGGTCCGGGTGTTGCGGTGGAACTTGATCCGCCAGCTGTCACCGTCGGAAAGCGTATCTTTCCCAAGCACATCCTCTTCCCAGTCGTCTGACTTCGATGGGGATACATAAACTTCCTTGATCTCATAGCCTGTCTTGTTGACGAGGGTGAAATCCTGCTTGGCTTCAGCAGCTTGAGCCGAATGGAACGAAGCGGTGATAGCAACGAAGGCGAAAACAAGACTAAGAAATAAGTGACGCATTGGAACCTCCAAAGATTATGGCAAAAATGCGATAGCAGCCCCTTTGCCGAGAGTTCAAGGGCAAAAATCGATGCGCTGAAAAAGTTATACAAAAATATGAAATTGAACGAATGGTTAACAAGTCCCTCCCACCAGTCAGGAAGCGCGCCAGCCGTTGGCTCAAATTACATTATTTCTATTTATTTCCAATTTCTTACACGCGAAAATACGTCTCGTTGGATGGTCCCGTCACGCCCGGTTCGAGCAAATTGGAGCGGACATTGCGCTGGCCTCAGGGGCCAGTTGACCCCTGTGATGCATTCGGGGGCTACACGAGGCATGAATAATTGATTAAAAGGGGGGTCAATGACGTTAATGACCGCACCCCATCGACCGACTGACGCCAACGCTCCGTTGCGAGCGGACAGTGATCTTGTGTCGGAATTCCGCGCCTCGCCGAACCACGGTGAGCGTCGAGGAGCCTATGGCCTGGGCCAGCGGCCCGACATGGTCCTGTTGCATTACACGGGCATGCCTGCGGGCAAGGGCCTTTCTTCGGCAGAACGCGCCATTCGCTGGCTGACGACTGAGGAAAGCCAGGTTTCCTGTCATTATGTCGTTGATGAGGACGGCCGCATCACACAGCTGGTACCAGAGGCACGGCGAGCCTGGCATGCCGGGCTCGGTGCCTGGAAGGGTGATCGCGATATCAACTCCACCTCAATCGGCATCGAAATCGTGAACCCGGGCCATTTCTGGGACATGTCCGGCGCAGCCTTTGCTGACACCTCGGGCTCAGGCGAAGTACATCCCGGATATCGCGCCTTCCCCGACGTGCAGATTGACTCGGTCATTGCCTTGACGCGAGACATCGTCGCGCGAAACAGAATGCCGTCGTTCCGTATTCTGGCTCATTCCGATATAGCGCCGATGCGGAAGTCGGATCCGGGCGAGAAATTCCCATGGGACCGGCTCGCAGGTGCTGGCCTCGGCCTTTGGGTCGATCCCGTCCCCTTGAGCGACGGGACAAAACTCAAATCCGGCGACGAAGGCCAGCCGGTCCGCGCGATCCAGTCAATGCTGGCGATGCTGGGCTATGAAATCGCGCTCTCCGGCGTGTTTGATACGGCGACAGTCGCTGTTGTCACGGCCTTCCAGCGCCACTGGCGCCAGGAACGTGTCGACGGAATTGCGGACAGATCGACGATCATGACCCTGAACGCACTCCTGCAGGCGCAGCAAGACCGGGGGCAGGCATGAGCTGGTCCCGCCAAATCGCCAATCGTCCCCTCAAGGCCTCGCGCACCGCACTGGTGACGCTGTTCGGCCTGATGACCTGTGGTGCCTCCGCCGTCGCATTTGGCGAGATCGTTGTCGAAAAGGATAAGTCAGACCGCGCCATTGTCATCGCAAGCCTCGACTGGCAGCCAACCGATCCAGCCGGAGCCGACTGGGTCGCCTTCCGCCCGGATGGAAATGTCGCCAGCGGTTCAACGGCATCGACTGGCAGCCGTATCAAGACCAAGCTCGATGATGCCTTTGATCTCTTCGCCCGCAGCGAACCTGCGCAGATTTCGGATGCCAAGAGCTTCACGCTGCGCACAGCCTCGCTGGATCCCGGCGATGCCTGGGTGCCGGGCGCGCGTTCCGTTGCCAACGACGCAGCCGCATCCAGCACGGTATCGGCGCCGGTCGGATCAGCGGCGATCGACAGCCATCCTGTCGTGCAAATTGGCCAGATCTTTCCTGTTCCCAAGACACGACCAGCTTCCCTTGGCGTCAAGGTCGCGTCGTTGACGGCTCCGACCGAATTGCCCGAGACCGAAAGTCATGCGCGGCCACTTGATGCGGCTCCGATCCTCGGCGAGCCAAAGCGCATCCCTGAGGGCGCATCGGCCTATCTCGATATTTTCCGCCGCGAGGCAAGCGTCAACAAGATCCCGCTCTGGCTCGCGCTTGGCGTGGCGTGGGTGGAAAGCAAGTTCGACCCGAAACTGCGCGGGACACATACCGTGGTCGGCATGATGCAGGTCATGCCATCGACGGCTCGTGAAATGGGCTACCGGGGCACCACGAACCAACTCTTCAATCCGGAAACCAATATCGTCTGGGGCATGAAGGAACTGGCGCAGGATTATCAGATCGCCAAGGGAGATATCTGCCTGACGATCGCCAAATACAAGGGTGGCTTCCGCACCCACACGATCAACAAGGGCGCGTGGAATTATTGCAGCCAGGTCAAGCGCGTGACCGGCATGACGGAAGTTGCCAGCGTCAAGCAGGACAAGGCCAAGGTGGCAAGCAATACCACCCCGAACCCGTAAGTCTTACTTGTGACCCTGCACCGGACGAGGCGCGTATGGCTCTTCAAGCGCCGTGATTGTCTCGCTGTCGAGCACTACGTCCAGCGCCGCAATGGCATCATCAAGATGCTCCAGTCGGGTCGCACCCACAATCGGCGCGGAAACAGCGGATTTTGACAGCACCCAGGCGAGAGCCAGCACCGACGGCTTCAGTCCAAGCAGAATGGCGACTTCGTCCAGCCGGTCCTTGATACGGTAATCCTGCGGGATGCCGAAATAGCCCTGGGCCAATTGATCTTCGGTCGCTCGTGTCGTCGCCTGCCCCTCGCGTGGGCGGTTGCCGGCGAGAAACCCCCGCGCCAGCGGCGACCAAGGGATGACGCCAATCCCTTCCTCAAGGCAGAAAGGATGCATCTCGCGTTCTTCCTCGCGATAGGCGAGATTGTAGAAATCCTGCATGGAGACGAATTCGGCCCAGCCGTTGGCGCGCGACGTCAGCACCATGCGCACGAATTGACGCGCCCACATGGACGATGCGCCCAGATACAGGGCTTTGCCAGCCTTCACCACGTCATTGAGCGCCTCAAGCGTTTCCTCGATTGGCGTCTCGTAGTCATAACGATGGATCTGATAGAGATCGACATAGTCGGTCCCGAGCCGCTTCAGGCTCGCGTCAATCCCCTCAAAGATATGCTTGCGCGAGAGGCCACGCTTGTTGGGGCCATCCCCCATCGGGTTGAACACCTTGGTCGCGATCACGACGTCGCTGCGTCGGGCATAATCTTTCAGCGCCCGGCCAACGACAGTTTCGCTGGCACCCAGTGAATAGACATCCGCCGTATCGAAGAAATTGATGCCGAGATCGAGCGCCCGCTTCAGGAATGGTCGGCTGTCTGCCTCATCCTTCACCCAGCTCCAGCCGCGCCATGTCGGGTCGCCGTAGCTCATGCAACCCAGGCAAATGCGCGAAATCTCAAGTCCGGTGCGGCCAAGTCGAGTGTACTGCATGGGGGAGTCCTTGAGGGATTGAAGAGATTTGCAAGGGAAAGCCGATGGTATGACGACGTCCGCGACGGATTTAAGGCGATGAAGCCCCCGTCAGCGCACTGCAGTCGCATGCGCCCAGTCCCAATAGAGAGCACGCGCCTTCTGGGCGATCGGGCCATAGGCGAATGTCTTGTCGTCGAAGGCAGTCACGGGCATCACCTTGGCGTAATTGCCGGTTGAGAAGATCTCGTCGGCAGCACGGAAATCCTCGATCCTGAGTGTCGTCTCGTGCACGGGTACGCCGGCATCGCGCAGCAAGCCGATCACGCGCAAACGGGTAATGCCGGCGAGGAACGTCCCGTTCGGGATTGGCGTGAAGACCTCGCCGTCCTTGACCATGAAGGCGTTCGACGAGGAAAATTCCGCCACATTGCCGTTGGCGTCGCAGGCAAGCGCATTGTTGAAGCCCTTGGCGCGGGCTTCGCGCACCATGCGGGCGCTGTTGGGATAGAGACAGGCGGCCTTGGCATTGGAGATCGCGGTCTCAATTGTCGGACGCCGGAAACGGGTCGTCGTGATCGTGAAGCCGGTAGGTGCCGACATCGGCATTGCCTCAAGGCTGAGGGCGAACCGGGTCGTTGATGCATCCGGCACGATCATGCCGGCATCGCCTTCATCCGCCCAGTAAAGTGGACGAATGAACACTGCCATATCAGCAGGAAAATGCTTCAGCCCATCACGGGTCAGGCCAATGATTTCTTCGGCGGTCAGCGTCGGTTCCAAGCCCATCGCACGAGCGCTGGCGTTGACGCGTTCGGCATGACGCGGCAGATCCGGGGCTATTCCTTCAAATGACCGGCAACCGTCGAAAACCATTGACCCGAGCCATCCGCCATGGTTCGCAGCGCCCAGGATCCGGGTATTGCCCTCATGCCATTCGCCTTCGAAATAGGTCCACATCAACCGATTATTGCTCATCTGACACGCGTCTTTCCCAATGAACCCTTTCGTTGAAAGGGCCATATTTTGAGGCCGACGGCAACCGGTCTGCGTGAATATTATCGTTTGATGCGACGCCCGTTGACGACGCCCTCAACCGTGAGTGCCAATCCGGTCATCGTGCGGTCAAGATGGCGGGCACGCCAACCCAGCAGTTTCTCGGCATAGGCAAGCCTTGTGTCGCGATAGGCCGGATCGTCCGCGACATTGACCAGCTCGTTCGGATCCACGGTCAGATCAAACAACACAGGCGGCAATCCGGCAAAATGCACATATTTGAACGCCGTATCGCGCAAGGAGGCCAGTGAGCAGGCATCCATGTCCAGACCCAGTTCAGCCTGGGCCTTGCCGGAGACAACGTCACGAAAATCATACTCAAAATGCGCTTCAGTTCGTAGCAGTGGCGCGCTTTCACCGATGACATAGGGTTTCAGTGACATGCCATCGAGATGATCGGGGACATCTGCGCCGATCAGGTCGAGAATGGTCGGGAATAGATCGATGCTTTCGGTAAAATCGCTCACGACTGCGCCACCGACGATTTCGCCGACCGATGAAGGCGCACGGATGATCAGCGGGATATGATAGCTCTGGTCGTAGAAGCCGAGCTTGCCCCAGAGGTGATGATCGCCCAATTGCTCGCCGTGGTCAGACGTCAGCACGATGATCGTGTCGTCCCATGCACCGGCGGCTTCCAACATTCCACGCACACGCCCGATCTGCGCATCGACTTCCGAGACCATGCCCCAGTAGGTCGCGCGCATCTGGCGTTCATCCCGTTCGCTTAATCCGGCTTTCTGCCGTTCATCGGCAAAGGCCAGATAGGGATGATGCAGCGCACCAGAGGCACCCTTGGCACGGCGATTAAAGTCTGGTCCTGCATCCGGCGAATACATGGTCGCATAGGGTTCCGGCACCACGAATGGCGGGTGCGGGCTGAGGAATGAGAGATGCCCAAACCAGGGCTGTCGTTGCTCCGACAGCCACTTGCCGAACTCGGTCGCGAGATAGGCCGTCTGGGTTTCCTCGGCTGAGAACTTCGGTGGCTTGCCCCAGTAAGCAGGCTCATCATCTGAGGGCAGGAAAATCTCGCGCCAGTTCGAAGCAATCGTGTGACCGCGTGAGCCAAGCCACGACAGCCACTGACCCGGATACTCCGGCAGGTGCACGCGAACCGACATGCCCGGCAGGATGCCTTCATATGTCTTCAGCCAGGGATCCGCCGGAGAGGTCGTTCGGGGATCAACGCCAATATCCGTATAGCCGAACAATGTCGGGTCATAGCCGAGTGCGCGGACAGCTTGCGCAATGGTCAGGTGACGCCTGTCGAGCGGCGTGCCGTTCATCACGACACGATTGGTCATCTGATAAAGGCCGGTATAGAGGCAGGCGCGCGCAGGCGAACAGGGCGCGGCCTGTGCGTAGTGTCGCGCAAAACGCACGCCTTCCTGCGCAAGCCGGTCAATATGGGGGGTTTTGACAACCGGGTGTCCGGCGCAGCCAAGGCTATCGGCACGCCATTGATCGGCAGTGATCAGGAGGACATTGGTCATGATGGGGTCAGGGCTTCCGGTACAGTGCTACGCTGGATCGCCCGACCAGGTCAGACATCAGCCAAGGCTCCGCAGGGGCGCTGGCTTCGTGTAGATCTTGAGACGACCATCCTTCATGATGTCTTCCCCGCCGAGCGGCGCAAGGCTGAGCGTGCGGCGACGGAACTCGGCGACCAGCGGCTCGCGCTCCTTGATATGACACCATTCTTCGTAAGGGATCGGGTCGCCGATCCGCACAAAAAGCCGTGTTCCCATGCGGCGGACAGTCTCGCGGAACAGAAGCGAATAGCGCAGTGTCATCGACAGATGGGAGGCAAGCTGGAAAAGCCGACTATTCTGGCCTTCAAAGAAAACCGGCACAACGGTTGCTTTCGACCCCATCGCCAGCTTGCCGGTGAAGGGAGCCCACGGCAGATCAAGCGCCGGACCTTCGAGCGGCTTGTCGGCTGTCGAGATCCCGCCTGCCGGAAAAATACCGATGGCATTGCCCGCGTGCAGCCACTTTTGCGCCAGCATGCGCGACTTCAAGGTCGTTTCCTGGGCTTCCCGGGTCTCGCCAAAGTCGATCGGGAGCAGATGGTCGCGGGATTCCGGCAGTTTGCACAGGACACCAGCCGCCAGAACCTTCACATCGGGCCGGGCCTTCATGGCAAGCCAGGCAAGCGTCACGCCATCGAGCACGCCGTAGGGATGATTGGCAACGAACAAGACCGGGCCTTGCTTGGGAACCTTGGCCAATTGCGCACGGTCGTAGACAACATCCAGCGCCAACATGCGGATGGCCATATCGAAGAAGCTTTCGCCGCGCGCGATCGCCGCCCGGCCCTCCAGATAGCTCTTCTTCAGCTTGCGTTGGCCACCGACAAATTCGATTGTCTTGATAACAGCGCGCGTGAGGACCGGTTGGTCGGACGTCGCATAACTGAACTTGACCGCATCAGGTTTGGGTCTCAACGGCAAATGAGCGCGCATGAATCGCGTGATGCTCCGCATCTTGTGGGCGCCGGCCTGAACGACGGCTTTCGATCGACCCGGCCCTTTCGAACTCTTCTTGGGAAGTGCGATCTTCATAGAACTGTCACCCGACACTTTCATGACAACGCCGCATAACAAAATCCGACGCCGAACCCAGCCATATCTAGCACGAAGCCGAGCAACACACAAAGGCGCGACCTGCGTCATGCAACGTCATTTTAACATATTAACAAGGGAATATATTTCCATTCAGACGTTCGGAATGTTGATCCGGCATTCAGTCGTCATCTTCTGTCGCATCATCACGCAGCGGCGGCTCCTTGCCTGACATATAATCCGTCGGGGTCTTTGACTCTGCAGATGATTTTCCGATTTCACCCGGCATCGGCTGCGGCCCTTCACCGAACGGGGTTCCCTTTGGCTTGATCGAACTGGTGAACGTTGGCAGCAGATCACCCGCCGGACCATCCTTCAACCCACCCGCCTTGCAAACCCGCCTGTGTGTGCGTTGGCGAGATGCCAGGTCCAGGTGAAAATGATCATGATGATCAGAGTTATAGTCGGGTCCGAGGGCCGTGTTGAAGATCTGGCAGCTTTCATCGCCAACGATGCGCAGGAACTGGCGGACCACCGGATCCGGCGAATTCCAGTCGCGGCCAATGACGATATCGTGTCCATCGGCGAACCGGAAACCGCCGACATCAACGGCATTCATGTAGGAATGTTCGGACATGTAGCTGACATGCGCGATGGTGCGACAGCTATAGGTCCCGAGCAACTTCAGGCCAACAATTCGTTGACCAAACAAGGACATGGCGTTTGGCTGGACGACCCGTTCGAGCCAGTCATCGGTTGCGGCAATCATCGGACAATTGAGTTCTGCCGTCTCTGACAGGGCAACTTCGCCATTCTCGAAGGCATGCACCTTGAAGGGGTGGTCGGCACCGCAGCCGTTGTGTCCGTCGACTTCGGGGATCGGCGTGATCGCGTCGCTGGCCTTGACCCGACCGGAGGCGATACACTGGGCCTCGGCTTCATGGCGCCATTGGGCACGTCCGCCACCGCCGAAGTCGAACAGGCCGCAGCCCGTCAACAGGAGCGAAATCAACGCGATAACAAACGCAGGTACACTTAGGCGCATCATGCGGTTAAATGTCGCGCAAAATGGAAAAGGCTTCGTTAAGCCTGATCGGCGAATTCGGGAAAAAGATCAGTTCAAAGAATGATATGAGAACGCATGACCCTGTTTGATTCGTTCCGCACAACTGCGGTTTCTGCTGCCCTTGTTGCGCTGGTCCTGCTCGCCCCCGCCACACCCGCTCGTGCCGCCGAAGCCGGAGGTCCGATATGCCCTGCGCCATCGCGGGCTGATGAAAAGCTCGTGCACAAGGGGATAGCCGCCGCTCATGTCCCCGTACCCGATTATGGCACCATCCCCGCGCAGCCGATCCCCGATGCACTGCGTGGATCGATCCGCCGGGTGGAACTGCCCGCTGGCCTGAAGCTCGTCGCGCTCACATTCGACCTCTGCGAGACACCCAACGAGGTCGCCGGATACGACGGGCAGATCTTCGATATCCTCAGACAGGCGCATATCCCGGCAACATTCTTCTCGGGCGGACACTGGGCCGAGACCCACGTGGACCGGTTCGGCGAAATCGCCAACTCCGCGCAATTCGAGGTGGGCAACCATACCTGGACCCATGCCAATCTCAGGACCGTTGATGCGGAGAAACTGAAGCGCGAGATCTATGCGCCGATCGCCGCGTTCGCCGAGGTCGCAGCCCAATCGCAATGTGTCAGTCCGAACGCGCCGCCGCGCCCGCGTCCGACCCTGTTCCGTTTTCCGTTCGGGGCCTGCAATCCCGCCAGCATGCAGGCGGTAAATGACGCCGGAATGCTGGCAATTCAATGGGATGTGTCCGCCGACGATGCCTCGCCATTTCGGACCGCCGACATGATCGTGCATGATGCCTTACCCGCTATTAAACCGGGCTCGATCATCCTGGCGCACGCCAATGGGCGCGGCTATCACACCGGCGACGCGCTTCCACGCATCATCGCGGGACTGAAAGCGCGCGGCTTCCAGTTTGTGACCGTGAGCGAGTTGCTGGCGGCGGGAAAGCCTGTCATCGCCAGCACTTGCTACGACTTCAAGCCCGGCGATACCGACAAATACGACAGTTGGGGCCTGCCGAAGCGGGTTGTCGCACCCTTGCCGGCCGGGCAGCCCGCCAAGGCTACCACTCAAGTCAATTAACATATTTAAAACAATAAGTTAATCATATGGCGATACCGTTTCGGCAGATGACTTACGATCTCGGCATATGCTCCCTGACGGAAGGCACGCCGGATGCGGACGCTTTGGGCGCGCTTCTGGCCGGTATCGATCCCTGGAAAGCCCACGGCCGCCCTGCCAGCGTGATGGCAGACCGCTTCCGGCGAGCTGATCCGAGCGCGGGACGCTTCGCCATTCGGGCTGAGGGCGAGATCGTCGGCGCAGTTGTCGTCCGCTTTCCCTTCCTGCGCGGTGCCTATCTGGAAACACTGGGCCTTGCAGAGACGGCACGCGGGCGCGGTATCGGGCGAGCGATCATCGAGTGGATGGAGCAGGAAATCGCCGGTGAAGCTGCAAACCTCTGGCTCTGCGTCACCGACTGGAACGAAGCCGCACGGAGATTCTATCGGGCAAACGGGTTCGCCGAGGTAGGGTTGTTACCGGACCTGTCCGTCGAAGGCATGACCGAGGTGTTCATGCGGAAGCAGTTGTAATCTCGGCATTCCTGAAAACGTCAGCCAACATGTCAACTTGTCAGCCCGGACGCACGGTCGTAGTCGACCTCGAAGGATTGCACGTTACTCGTGTTCATCCCTCCTCCACACACTATCAACTTCGGTCTCGAGCTTGGTCGCAAAAAAGGCCGTGCTGACTCGTCCAAACGTTCCTTCGACTACCCGAACAGGAATCCGTAATGGATCGCCCGACCGGTTCGTAATTCCATTGTGAACAAAAATAACAACCATAAGTTTAAAAAATATCACGTCACTATGTGTGTAACAACCCTATTCAGGGCCTTTATATTTATTGTCTGCAAATGCACGGAGATTGTTGGCAAGTCGGAAGCGACTATGATTGCGGACAAATTCTGGATTTCGGCAGCGACGAGAATTAATCAAAAGCGTATTATTTCGTATTCCTATAATATTCAAGCTTGTTTTTTCGAATGGATCGATCGGCTTTGCAGATACACCTCGAACGGTGATACTTTGATGGATAAATCTTGGATTGTAATCGTCGAAGCCACCAACAAAATGCCAGTAAGCTTTTTTGCGGCGCGATACAATCGTCTGACCAAAAAAAATGCCCAAATCGAACAAGAAATTCAGAACTCTGTGGTCGGCGTCCCAGGGACCTGTATAGTTATAAAAGACATGTCTTGCGTCACTATTATCGAAGTCGATACTGATTGCAGGGGGCAAAGCAAGAATATGGTCCGCAAGCCAGCAAGAAATTCCGATTATCGCTTCATTGGAGAAATCGACGGCTACTCCAAATTCGCCGAAAAATTGTCGCAAGCAATCTATTCTGGCCTCCGCGTTGGACAAAAAATAGTCTCGATTTTCTTGGAATGCATCGGTAGACAGGGCGAGTATGTGCGCCCAATGTGGTGGGTTGTACAAAGGATAATTGGCGATCAGAGTCGCGATCTTTATTTCTTCGTTTGTCGGCGGTGATTTTATTTTTTTCCAAAAGGCAAACATCGCACAACTCCTTTTAAATCACGATACAAAATCAAACAACACCGGTCAACAAAAACAATAAATAAGATCATTAAACGAAAAATGGCAGATAAACGAACACCTTATGGTGCCATAACAGCTAGTGGATTACTAATATATTCTGCTGGCAATTCAATTCAGCAGACAGATCCAGCAGTAAACGCAAAGGGGTCACTGTACGCGAGCCCCATAACTGGGAAAAAATATTCCATATAGTGCATTCAATTCAATACCCTTTGATCATCTGATCGAACTTCGGCTTCACTTCAGCCAACGCCTTGTCATTCTGGGCAGAGAGCGTCACTTCGACGCTATAGGTCTGGCCGTCGGCATCCTTGTCAAGGAAACGGGTTTCGACGAGCGTATTGCGGACCTTCAGATCCGGGACGATCAACTTGAAGAGCTTGACCGGGCCGCCCAATCGCGGGTTGTCAATTGGCGGCAGCGGCAGGATCGTGACATCCTTGTGCTCCTGCTTCAGATTATCCTGATCGCGGTGAGTGAGCACGTCGGGTGCCGTCTTCGCGCGATTGGGTGTTGTCTGCACCGTAATGGCCTGGGGAGCGGTATCGAAGGTCTTGCCCTTCTGCACATAGATCACGCGGCCCTGCTTGGCCTCAGCGGTGCGGTCTTCAACCCAGCCGTCGGGCGCGCGCAGGCTGGCGCGTAGTTGCGGGCATATCTGCTTCGTCCGCCCATGCACACAGACGAACAGCACCTTTTGGACGTCAGCCCTGGCGGGCGAAGTCGCCTCGCCGGTTTCGACTAACCCGGCAATCGCTGAAATGGCGGCGAGCATCACTGCTTTTGACTTGAGAGAGCGACCAGACCCGATCATCGCCAGCGCCTTTGAAGGATTCGAAGAGTGTGTCCGGAAATGCAACACACCGCGCAGATGCATACACCATTGCGACGGAATTCATAGACTGTGATTAGACCGTCTGGACGTGATTGCCGCCATTGCTCCGGCGACCAGCAACAGCTACATAAGCCGCAACATCACCCGCAGATATGTCTGCGCTGACCCCGTTACAAGTGACTTCCAAGGCGAGGCCCTCATGGCTGCTTACGAATATATCTATTACATGCATGGCCTGTCGAAAGCCTATCCCGGCGGCAAGAAGGTTCTCGACAATATCCATCTCCAGTTCTTCCCCGATGCCAAGATCGGCATTCTCGGTGTCAACGGCTCCGGCAAGTCCACGCTCATGAAGATCATGGCCGGGATGGACAAGGAGTTTACTGGCGAGGCCTGGGCAGCCAAGGGCGCCACCGTCGGCTATCTGCATCAAGAACCACCGCTCGATCCCACACTCGACGTGCTTGGCAACGTCATGCTCGGCGTCGCGCCGAAGACCGCCTTGCTGACCCGTTATAATGAGATCGCGGCCCAGGTTGCCGAAGAGTATACGGACGAATTGATGGAGGAGATGACCACCCTCCAGGATCAGATCGACGCGCAGAACCTCTGGGATCTCGACAGCCAGGTCGAAATGGCGATGGACGCGCTGCGCGTTCCGCCGGGCGATTCCGATGTGACAAAGCTGTCGGGCGGTGAGCGCCGTCGTGTCGCACTTTGCCAGTTGCTGCTCTCCGAGCCAGACCTGCTGCTGCTCGACGAACCGACCAACCATCTGGACGCCGAATCCGTCTCCTGGCTCGAAACGCACCTGCGCAATTACAAGGGTGCCGTGCTGATCGTCACCCATGATCGCTACTTCCTTGACAATGTGACGAGCTGGATTCTCGAACTCGATCGCGGTCGAGGCATTCCCTACGAAGGCAATTATTCCGCCTGGCTGGTGCAGAAGCAGAAGCGCCTCATCCAGGAAAATCGCGACGAAGAAAGCCGCATGCGCCAGCTGGCGCGCGAGCAGGAATGGATTGCAGCGTCTCCCAAGGCCCGTCAGGCCAAGTCAAAGGCGCGTATCCAGCGCTACGAGGATCTCGTGGCACGCGCCAACGAGAAGGTCATCACTCCGACGCAGATCATCATCCCGGTTGCCGAACAGCTCGGCAAGAAGGTCATCGAATTCGAGGGGCTGTCCAAGAGCTATGGCGACCGGTTGCTGATCGACAATCTGACGTTCAAGCTACCGCCGGGTGGTATCGTCGGCGTCATCGGACCGAACGGCGCAGGCAAGACGACGCTGTTCCGCATGATCACCGGGCAGGAAAAGCCGGATTCCGGCACCATCACCATCGGCGACAGCGTGAAACTCGGTTATGTCGACCAGTCGCGTGATGCACTCGATCCGAACAAGACCGTCTGGGAAGAAATCTCGGGCGGCGCGGAAGTCTTCTATCTCGGCAACAAGCGCGAAATGAACAGCCGGGCCTATTGCGGCGCATTCAACTTCAAGGGCGGCGACCAGCAGAAGAAGATCGGCATGCTGTCAGGCGGTGAGCGCAACCGCGTGCATCTGGCCAAGATGCTGAAGGATGGTGCCAATCTGCTGCTGCTCGACGAACCGACCAACGATCTCGACGTCGAAACCCTGCGCGCGCTCGAAGAAGCGCTGGAAGACTACGCAGGCTGCGCCGTGGTCATCTCGCATGATCGCTGGTTCCTTGACCGTCTGGCAACGCATATCCTTGCCTATGAAGGCGACAGCCATGTCGAATGGTTCGAAGGCAACTTCCAGGACTATGAGGCCGACAAGCAACGCCGCCTCGGCATTGACGCAACCCAGCCGCACCGCATCCGGTACAAGCCACTGACGCGGTGAGGAATGCTGAGATGGCGGGCACCTTCTGGCTAATTGCGGGACCGAATGGCGTAGGCAAGACAACCTATGCCTTTCGCAACCTGCTAGCCACCGCCGGAACCATCAACTTTGTCAATCTGGATGAGATCGCACGCGGACTCTCGCCGTTGAGGCCACAGGCGGCGGAACGCGATGCAGCGCGTGTGGCGCTTGAGCGCTGTCGCGATTTCATGCGGTCGGGCACTTCCTTTGCGATGGAAACGACGCTCGCCGGGCGCACTCATTTCCATCTGGTCGATGAAGCCCATGCAGCCGGGATGAACGTCAACCTTCAATATTTCACGGTTCCTGACGTCGAAATCACATTGAAGCGGATTGCACGGCGTGTCGCAGAAGGTGGACATGACGTCCCCGAGGCTATTGTTCGGCGTCGGTTTCCGCGCAGCATCGCCAATGCTGCCGAACTTGCTCTGAAGTGCAATCTTTGGCGGATTTTTGACGCATCACTCTTACCGCCGGTTCTGGTCGCCGAAGGACAGTTTGGTACGGTAGACTTCCGTTTTGCGGAGCGGAGCGACCAACTGCATCCCGGCCTCAGAACGATCATCTGACATCACGCTGTCTGACGCAGCGCAACCAAATCTCAATTCACCGCACCGCCCATCACTTTCACGGCGGCAGCGGCGCCAGCATCGATGGTGAGGCGGACGTCTTTGGGATCGAGCACGAAGCGCGTCGGGATCTTCTGCAGGCGATCCGATGTTGCGGGATCGAGGTCTTCGAAGGAGACCCGGTCGATGCGGACGCTGACGTTGTGACAATCCCAGCCATCGGCGGAGCCGCGCACCTCGGCAACCTGTTCTGGCGTCAGGCTGCAACGCCAGGCTTTCAGGCGCTCTTCCCAATTATGCATCTCAAGGCGCGTGACCTCGAAGGAATTGCGGACAGAGCTGTCGATGGCAGTGGAAGCGACGGCTTCAAGCAGGTCCGCACCGGTCGGCCCCTCCAAGGTCTTCGACCAGTCGGAGGGCAGATTGCGACCGCTGTCGACCACGAGAAACAGGAATTTCTGCAAGACGATGGCATCCTGCCGGCTGAGCGGCTGATAGGGTTCGGCAGCGCTGGCAAGTGCCACGTTCAACCCATCCAGGCCCCAGTTATCGGTCAGGCCACCATCAAGCAGCTTGATAAAGCCGAGCGCGTTGGGATCGCGGTATTTGCTCAGCGCCGCGACATAGGCCCGGACATTGGCCGAGACGTTGCGATCCTCACCCATGGCCCGCAGGTGCGGGGGAAGCAAGAAGCCGCATTTATCGGCATAGGATTTGACCACGACCGGCGTAAACACGATCGGTACCGCCGCCGATGCGGCCACCGCTTCCGAGACCGGGAAAGCTCTGAGATCAGAGCAGATCGTCGCGAAGGTGATGGGCTCGAAGATGAAGGCCGTCTTGGAATTGATGTCGGACGCGTTGATCCAGACAAGCGGGCGACCGGGACGGTTCATGTCGGCAAAGGTTGCATTGCCAAAGACATTCTTGGCCAGCCAGGTCGGCAGGCCAGAGCGGTCATTGACGCCGCTGCCGAGCGCGCGTGTCACATTGTCGACCGAATAGACCTGCGTGCGGAGTGCTTCCTCGGCATTCCGGTACAGGAAACGGCTTTCGAAATCCGTGAGCGCGGCGCGACCCTTCAGACCGAAATAGGCCGCCGTGACCGATCCGCCGGACACACCCGAAACAAAGCGCACCTGGTCCAGCAGGCGCCCGCCCTCTGGCAAGCGGATCTGGTCCAGCCCCCTCATCACCCCGAAGGAAAAGGCGGAAGCCCGCATTCCGCCACCTGAAAATGCGAGGCCGACGATCGTCGAGTGCAGGCTGTCGTCCCCGGCGATCGGGGCGACAGGACCCAACTGGGGAATCGAGGACGGCACGTTGATGGGGGCGTTATCGATCGAACCGCAGGACGCCAGCAGGAGCATGAAGGCCAGCACGGCAGCCGGGCGGATCGAACCGGCAAGTCGCAAAATCAGCAAGATCCAATTCCAGTTCATCTCATTCGACAGGTGTGCCCGGCAGAAGCGTCATTCAACCGGCCTCAGTTCCATGGATGGAACGGGCCTCCTATACTCCAACTGTCCATCACCGCACCATCTAAAAGTCGGCGACACACAATTCAAGCATCTGGCTGGTTGGTGGAACCGAAGCGACTGTGCCTGTCAAAACCGCCAGCGCAAAGATATTACAAAATAAAAATCAAATGCCATGAGATACTTAGATAAATTTGACTCTCATTTTGAAATAAATAATGAATTTATTCGATAAAATTTTATACAAATTAGAATAAAATATGAATTCACGAATAAACTCGAAATAATCCCTCAAAATACAATCCAATTGAATCTAAATATAATCTGTGATTACATTCAGATAACGACTTACATTGACTGAGGTGCTTTCATGGTCCCCAATCTTGCTGCCATACACAACTCGCAGGATCATACGACCTTCGTTCCGACGAATGGAGCCGGCACCACGGTCAATCGCGACGAACTCGCGCGGCAACTGGTAAGCATGTACGGTCATGCGGCTCCGAATCTGTCGGAAAACGAAATCCAGGAGTTTGACAGCCTCTTCACCGATCTGAGTGCCGCCATCTCCCCGCAGACGCGCCTCTTCCTGTCGTCAAGCCTGGCACCGATTTCAAATGCACCGCATGGGATATCGTTCAGGCTGGCGCGTGACACCATCGAGATTGCACGCCCGATCCTCATCCAGTCGACTGTCCTGACAGACGAAGATCTTGTGCTGATCTGTGATGAACATCCGACCAGCCACATGATTGCGATCGCACAGCGGCCCGTCATTTCGCCCACGGTCAGCGATGTGCTCGTTTTCCGTGGCGATGATCTCGTCCGCGTTCAAGTCGCCAGGAATGAGGGCGCGCAGATCAGTCCGCGTGGCTTCAGCCGGCTTGCAGGCCAGGCTCGCAGCGATCAGGCGATGGAACAGATATTGGTCGGCCGTCCGGATCTGCCCGGCATTGCTGTTCATATCATGGTGAAGTTCGGCTCAAAGACAGTTCGGGAATATCTGGAGCCAAGCATCACCACCCAGTCCGCAAGCCTCGATGGCCTTACGCCTGCACAGCGGGCAAAGGAACTGGACGGTCTCGACTTCGCGGTTGCCCGCGCGCGTGTCGATCAGATGGCGCAGCAGGGACAATTCGGCGAGAGCCAGTTCATGCGACTGGTCGCGGAAGAAAAGCTTGCGGAATCGCTTGTCACCCTGTCTCGGATCGTCGGCGTCAGCCTCAGCGACGTCAAATCCTGGTATCTTGAAAAGACACCCGAGACCCTGCTCATCGCAGCGCGGGCCTATGGCATCGACAGTCGGGCCATTTTCGGTCTGCTCGGACTTGGCAGGTGGCGCCATAACCTCGACAGCCGGTCCCGTCAGGCAGCGATGCAGCGCTACCAGCAGATGCCGAAGCCCATGGCTGTCAAATTGCTCGGCAATTGGCGCAAGGAACGTCGGGAAAACATGCTCGGATAAATCTCGCGACCGAAAGTCTTATTCTGCTCAGATCAAATGGTTGAGCTAGCGATGCGTTTCGCGTTAAAAAGACGCATGCGCATCGACATTTCGGAACTCTCCCCTGCTTTTCCAGACTTTCGTGTCGCCGTCCTGGTCGCCGAAGACCTGCGGATCATGGATGACCGGCCTGCTGCCCTGGCCAGTCTGATTGCGTCGCGCGAAGCCGACGCCCGCTCGCGCTGGGCAGGGCAAGAACTGGGCGAAATCCCGGGGATTCTGGCATGGCGTTTGGCCTACAAGGCCTTCGGCATCAAGAAGACCAGCTATCGCTGCTCGGTGGAACGCCTGGTCAAGAACGCGCTCGCCGAACGGCCACAGCCCCAAATCAATTCGTTTGTCGACGCCTATAATGCCGTCTCGCTGACACACGTCTTTCCGATTGGCGCTGATGATCTGGATCTCGTCAGCGGTGATCTGGCCTTTCGCTATTCGCGCGACGGGGACAGTTTCGTTGACATGGCCTCGAACGATGAAGCTGGCGGCGAAGCCATCCTGACGGAAGATCCACCCAAGCCGGGAGAGGTCGTCTACGCGGACGCAAACCACGTCCTGTGTCGACGCTGGAACTGGCGGCAGGACGCCCGCACCCTCGTCTCAAAGGCGACGCGCCGCGCGGTACTAACAATCCAGTCAAATGGTATTGGCGACCTCGACGCGGCGATCGTGGACGTGTCGGACCTGATCACGCGGTTCTCAGGCGGTCGCGTCCACGTCACGATCGCCGACGCAACGAGGCCTATCGTTGCGCTTGCCGGTACAGTCTGACGCTCGATTTATCAGATCAGGCCCTTGCGCCACATTTATCCAGCCACGCCTCAGGCAGCCCTTTTGGCCACCGTGGAGGCAACACTTTCACGGGCTGCGTGTCGTTTCAGATAAGACTGAATCGGTTGCGACTGAGCGATGAAGCTGCCTGCCTCGGGCGTCATCTGCAAATACTCGAGGATCGGGATCAGGTTTATGTCGGCGAAGGTGAATTGGTCGCCAACGAGATGACCTGTCGCTGCAACTCCTGTCTGAACAAGCTCAAGCGCCTTCGTCACGGCGGGGATGACCGGATCAATCTTCGACCGATCCGGCGCACCATCGGGACCACCCGGAAAGATGTACGGGATCAGATACTGACGGACGAGGACGAGGTCGAGTGACGAGTTCACACGGGAAACCCATTGTTCCGTATAGGCATTCCCGACAGGGTCTGTCGGGAACAGAGCCGGTCCGGGAAACACCTGATCGATGTAACGGGCGATGGCGCTCGATTCCGAGAGGGTCACCGAACCATGGCGCATAACCGGTACTTTGCCCAAGGGATTGATCGCCGTCACATCGGGAGAATGGGGGCGAGCCGGAACCAGTTCATAGGTGACGCCTTTTTCAGCCAAGGCAATCCGGCAAACCCGCACATAGGTCGATGCGGGCACCCCGATCAAGATCAGACCATCCATTTCCATTCCTCCCAAAGCTTACACGTCGTCTGGTGCAATTGACGCTCATTCTGATGATTTTCGACCGGTTCGCAATCAAATTACGGCAGACAGAAAACCGGCACATGACGAAACAATAGGGCCCTCCATTTTTCACTTGAAACGACATAAAGATATCTTTATATCGTTTCCGTATGAGCTACCTATCGCCACTCGCCGCGCCCGATCCGACTGACCGCCTGTCCGCCGAAGGACTGGTGGAGGTTCTGCGCGCGGCTGGCGAATCGACGCGTCTCAGAATTCTGGTACTGCTTGAACGCGGCGACCTGACGGTGAAGGACCTCACCGAAATTCTCGGACAAAGCCAACCGCGCATCTCCCGGCATCTCAAACTGCTCGTGGAAGCGGGGCTGATTGACCGGTTTCCCGAGGGGTCGTGGGTTTACTATCGGCTCGCTGGTTCGGTCGCGGCAGTGACGCTCTCGACGGTGCTCGGGTCGCTCCTGGATGCAAGGGACGCTGGCCTGATCCGGGATCGCGAGCGCCTCGACGCCGTCAAGCGTGCCCACGCCGAACGGGCCAGCGCCTATTTCAGCCGCAACGCACACGCCTGGAGCGCGATCCGCTCGTTGCAGGTTGAAGAGACTGTTGTCGAGGGTCGGCTTCTGGAGGTCATCGGCAAGCAGCCCTTCGACGCCTTGCTCGATATCGGCACCGGCACGGGCCGTATCATTGAATTGCTGGATGGACGGTTTGCCCGCGCCGTCGGCATCGATCAGAGCCACGACATGCTGTCGATCGCGAGAACGCAGTTGGACAAAGCCGGGATCAGCGGCGTTCAGGTGCGACAGGGCGACATTTACGCGCTCAACCTGCCGCGCGACAGCTTTGACGTGATCACCATTCATCAGGTCCTGCACTATCTGGACGATCCGCAACGGGCGATCCGGGAAGCAGCCCGCGTGTTGCGACCGGGTGGTCGCCTCGTGGTCGTCGATCTCAGTCCGCACGAGGTCGAGAGCCTGCGCGACGAGCACGCGCACCGTCGCCTCGGCTTCAGTCACGCCGAAATTTCGCGCGCCATGAATGCGGCGGGTCTCGATCCCGTCGCCGTCACAGACGTACCGGCCACGCCGTCCCCCAACGGGCCGGACAAGCTTGGCGTCACAATCTGGACCGGCACGCGCCCTGCACAGCGCGCCAGTCGGTCCATGTCACATAAGGAGTTCCCGGCATGACCTCAGCTGATGTCATTGACCACAATCGGATTCGCGTCTCGTTCGAGTTTTTCCCGCCGAAGAGCCCGAAGATGGAGGAGACGCTTTGGTCCTGCATTGAACGGCTGGCTCCGCTGCGCCCGAACTTCGTCTCTGTGACCTATGGTGCTGGCGGTTCCACGCGCGAACGCACCCATTCAACGGTTGCCCGCATCGTGCGTGAAACCAGCCTGAAGCCCGCCGCTCATCTGACGTGCGTCGATGCAAGCCGCGCAGAAGTCGATGATGTCGTGCGCGGCTATGCGTCGGCGGGCGTCAAGCACATCGTGGCGCTGCGCGGTGATCCCGCCGCCGGTCTTGGAAACGCCTATCAACCTGCACCCGATGGCTATGCGTCGACGCCGGACCTGATCGCGGGGATCCGGGCCATCGGCGATTTCGAGATTTCGGTGTCGGCCTACCCGGAGAAGCATCCGGAAAGCCCGGATCTGCCCGCTGATATTGCCCTTTTGAAGCGGAAAGTCGAGGCTGGTGCGACCCGCGCCATCACACAGTTCTTCTTCGACAATGACGTGTTCGAGCGCTACGTCGACCGGGTCCGGGCGGCAGGCATTACGATCCCGATCGTGCCGGGAATCGTGCCGGTGCTCGATTTCCAGCGGACCGCCGGATTTGCAGCAAAGACGGGCGCCAGCGTTCCCGCCAGCCTCGCGAAACGCTTCGAGGGGCTGGAAAACGACGAGAAGACCCGGCACCTCGTCGCAACGACAGTCGCCGCTGAACAGGTCTTTGATCTGGTCAAGCGCGGCTACCGCGACTTCCATTTCTACACGATGAACCGCGCCGATCTCGTTTATGCAATCTGCCACATGCTCGGTGTCCGGGCCGATGCATCCGTAGCAATGGGTGAAGCCGCAGCCGCGTGAAGGCAGTCTGCGCAGCCATGCATAACTTGGCTATAGTCAGAGGCCATGACTTCGGATGTAATCGGGACAACACCGATATGGGAGCCCGAGATGACCTTCGACCGCTCAACTGACCCTGATGGCACACCACGTCGCGGGCTTTATCCGCCTATCGAGCCCTATGCCTCTGGCATGCTGGATACCGGCGACGGACATCAGATCTACTGGGAGCGTGTCGGGACACCAGGCGCCAAGCCAGCCGTGTTCCTGCATGGCGGACCGGGCGCCGGCTGCGGACCAGATCACCGCCGCGTGTTTGATCCCAAGCGCTATGACGTCACGCTGTTCGACCAGCGCGGCTGTGGGCGGTCGAAGCCGCACGCAAGCCTCGACAACAACACGACCTGGCATCTGGTCGCCGATATCGAGCGGTTGCGCGTTGCGGCGGGCGTCGACAAATGGCTCGTGTTTGGCGGTTCGTGGGGGTCTGCACTCGCGCTGGCCTATACGGAAACGCACCCTACCCATGTGACCGAGCTGGTCCTGCGCGGCATTTTCACGCTGCGTCGGTTCGAACTGGAATGGTACTACCAGCAGGGTGCATCCTGGTTTTTCCCTGAGAAATGGCAGCCGTTCAAGACGGAAATCCCGTCTGCCGAGCGCGGCGACATGATGTCAGCCTATTATCGCCGCCTGACCTCGGCCAATGAGGCGACCCGGTTGTCCGCGGCCAAGGCCTGGAGCCTGTGGGAAGGCGAGACGATCACGCTTCTGCCCAATGCGGCCTTCAGTGCCGCCCATTCCGACGCGCATTTTGCCCATGCGTTTGCCCGGATCGAGAACCATTATTTCGTCCACGGTGGCTGGATGGACGAAGGACAGCTGTTGCGCGACGCGACGCGGCTGAAGGGCATCCCCGGCGTCATCATTCAGGGTCGGTACGACATGGCCTGCCCGCCGGTGAGCGCCTGGGACCTGCACCAGATCTGGCCGGAAGCTGATTTCCACATGATCGAAGACGCCGGTCACGCCTTCAACGAACCCGGTATCCTGCATCAGTTGATCATGGCGACGGACCGGTTTGCGGGAAGATAAGATTTCGCCAGCCGGTTACTTTCGGCTACTTTTCCGGCAAGAAAAATTGCTTGACGTTTTCTTAGGGTGTTTATGCAATCATAGACGCAGTCAAGTAATAGGGAGTGCGCCTATGGTCACCCTGTCCGCGATTGCTTTTCTCGCCGGGACCTATATCGGACTGCGGCTCGATATCCGAATGATAGCAGCGGCCTGTATGCTGATCTTGCTCGCGACAATCGGCTTTGGCCTGTCCGGCCTGATCACTGCCGAACAAACCGTCATGGACGCCTTCCTGCTGATCGCAGCCTTGCAGACAGGCTACGCCTGCATCGGCGTGCTGTTCGGGATGGGCATGATCGAGACCGTCGAGACCGTGCCGGTGCGCGCGATCACGCAGCCTTCTGCTTCTGGTAATCCTTCACGTCGGTAAAGCGCAGCATCGACCAGCGCTCCTGTTCATAGGAGAGCGAGAAGGTGGAGGTTGCGAGATAGACCGGGTCGCCATCGAGATCGCGCGCCATGGCGGAGGAATCGCGGCGGGCGAATTCGTCAAGCTTAGCTGGCTCTTCCGTCGCCACCCAGCGGCAGACCGAGAAGCGACTGACTTCGAAGTCGATTTCCAGCCCGTATTCGACCTTCATGCGCTCCTTCAGCACGTCCAGCTGCAGCGAGCCGACAACGCCGACAATTGGCTGCGATCCGTCAAACGGCTGGAACACCTGCACGACGCCCTCCTCGGCCATCTGTTGCAAGGCCTCTTTCAGCTTCTTGGCCTTCATGGCATCGGCAACGCGGACGCGGCGCAGGATTTCCGGCGCGAACGATGGCACGCCCCGGAACAGGATGTCCTCGCCCTCCGTCAGCGTATCACCGATGCGCAATGTGCCGTGATTGGGCAGGCCGACGATATCGCCGGCGAAGGCCTCGTCAGCAATCGAGCGGTCCTGAGCAAAGAAGAATTGCGGCGCGGTAATGCCGATCAGCTTACCGGTGCGGACGAGCTTGGCCTTCATGCCACGCTGAAGCTTGCCTGAGCACACACGCATGAACGCAATGCGGTCGCGGTGGTTCGGATCCATGTTCGCCTGGATCTTGAACACAAAGCCGGTCATCTTCGGCTCGCCTGAGGTCACCACGCGCGTATCGGCCTGCTGCTCGCGCGGCGCGGGCGCAAAGGCACCGAGCGCTTCAATCAGATCCTGCACACCCATGTCCTTGAGTGCCGAGCCCCAATAGACCGGCGACAGATGCCCTTCGAGAAAGGATTGCCGCACGAAGGGCCGCGACGCGCCCTGGGCAAGCAGCAGCTCTTCCTGGAAGGCCGCATAATCCTGCGGCGGCAGCAAGGCTTCGATGCGGCTGTCTTCCGGTCCATTCACAGGTATGGACTCTTCGGCATCCTTGAGGCGTATCGTGTTGGCAACAAGATCATAGGAACCTGCGAAGGCGCGACCGCGACCAATCGGCCAGGTCATCGGCGTTGTATCAAGCGCGAGCTTTTTCTCGATGTCGTCGAGCAGCTCGAACGGGTCCATCGTCTCGCGGTCCATCTTGTTGACGAAGGTCACGATCGGAATATCGCGCAGGCGGCAAACCTCGACGAGCTTCAGCGTGCGCGCTTCGACGCCCTTGGCCGCGTCCAGCACCATGACGGCGGCATCGACCGCTGTCAGGGTCCGATAGGTATCCTCCGAGAAGTCCTCGTGGCCCGGGGTATCCAGCAAGTTATAGACGTAGCCGCCATATTCGAAGGTCATCACCGAGGTGACGACCGAGATCCCGCGATCCCGCTCGATGCCCATCCAGTCCGAGCGGGTCTGGCGACGATCTCCCTTGGCGCGAACCTGTCCGGCGAGCTGAATGGCACCACCAAACAGCAGCAGCTTTTCGGTCAGCGTGGTCTTGCCTGCGTCCGGATGCGAGATGATCGCGAATGTCCGGCGACGGGCGACTGGGTCGAGAGTCAGGTCAGCGTTCTGGGGATTGGACATGGCACTCAGCGGGTTGATGTTGTTGCGGCTCCGTTGATAGGCAAAGAGGGGGGGATGTCAATGCAAGCCTGTCGATTGTCGCCAGCAGCAGATCACACATTGCGCCTGCCCAAAAAATCCGCCACCTGCAGCCTGCGTAAAAGCGCTCGCAAGATCCGATCATTTAATATATAAATTGTATATTATATCAATATTTGAGTATAAGATAAAATATAAATTCAATTTATCCAATATATAATTCATTTCAATGATATAGAATTCGGCCTATAAAATACCGCGATGAAATCTAATTCGTCTTAATTGAAATTTAAGTCTATTTATATCTCATAATACTATACATTACACTATCCATCCCGGGTCAATCTTGACTTGTGAGGGACGTTCAGATCGAGGCAAAGCATGCTCTGGAACATGCGTTTAACGACAAAACTCCTGTTCATTGTCGCATTGGGTAACCTGTGTGCGGTTCTGGTTGCGCTTTATTGCCTCTATGAGGTCCGTGCAGTCATCCTGGAGGAACGAAAGGCGAGCATTCGCAACCTTGCTGAAGAAGCCATCAGCGTTGCAAGATATCATCAAGGCTTGCAGGCAAGCGGGAAGCTGGATGCCGAAAGCGCGCAGACCGGGACAATCAATGTCATTCGAAACCTGAGATACGGAACGACCGGATACAACTACATCCTGGCAATGGACGGGACGTTGATTCTCAATCCAGTGGCTCCGCAAAAAGAGGGCAAATATGCTCTTGATTCTATTGATTCACACGGCAAGCGGTTCAATGAGGCCCAATTGGCGGCTGGGATGAAAGGTGGGGGCTTTACAGAATACTGGTATCCCAAGCCCGGTACATCCGACGTTGTCCCGAAGATCTCCTACTGCTCACCCTTTGCAGAGTGGCGATGGGTTGTCTGCACGGGCGTTTATGCCGACGATATTGACGCGACCTTCTACCGGGAAGCCCTTGATATCGGCCTGCAGCTGACGGCTGCTTTCGCACTGCTTGGCCTTGTTTCCGTGTGGATCGGTCGATCGATCGCTATCCCGATCCAGCGGCTTCCTGCCATGATGCAACGACTGAGCGAGGGCGATTACACGATCGGCCTGGACACGGACCGGCGGGATGAAATCGGCGACATCGCCAAGGCCGTGGCCATCTTCCGGGAAACAAGCCAGGCCAAACGCGAAGCCGAGGATCGCGAGCGACAGGACACGGCAAAACGGGTCGCCAGTGCGAGTCGCCTGGAACACTTGACCAGAGAATTCGACGGCATCGCCAAAGCGACGCTCGAAGGTGTGGAAGTCGCAGCCCAAAATCTGCACCGGACATCGGACGATATGAACCAGACGGCGCAAGATACGGCGGAGTTGATCATCGAGGTGGCTTCAGCAGCTTCAAAGACGTCGTGCGATGTTCAAACGATAGCTGCTGCCGCCGAAGAACTGTCAAACTCCATCCATGAAATCGCCAATCAAGTCGCAGAATCCTCCCGTATGGCCTCGTCGGCTGCAAGTGAGGCCGAAGTAACAACGGGGCAAGTGCGCGAACTGGCGAAGGCTGCTGAAGAAATCGGTGCGGTCCTTGCGCTCATCAACCAGATCGCCAACCAGACGAATCTGCTTGCATTGAATGCAACCATCGAGGCTGCACGCGCCGGCGAAGCCGGACGGGGCTTTGCGATTGTTGCCTCCGAAGTAAAACTGCTGGCAGGACAAACCGCAAGTGCCACGACGGAGATAGCCCGGCATATTTCGAGTATCCAGAGCGAGACCAACCGTGCAGTCGGCGCCATCAGCGATATCTGCACCACCGTTCGCCAGATTGACGCCATCAGCTCCAATATTGCCCATTCGATCGATGAACAAGGCATGGCGACATCCGAAATAGCCCGGGGCGTTCAACACGCCGTTGACGGCTACCAGAATGTTATGGAAGCCATCAACAAAGTCAGGTCGGCAGCCACTCGGTCGCGAACGATCGCTGAAGTCGTCCTGAAGGCGTCGGGCAAGCTGGATGAGAACTGCGACATACTGAAGGGATCTGTCGCCGGGTTCCTCGATGGAGTGCGGGCGGGCTAACCTGACGGAGTAGCCGCCTGCAGATTTTGCAAGAGGGGAAGCGCCTCGAACTCAGGCCTCATTTTGCGGCTGACCGAATGACCTTTGCACCAAACTCGTCGCGGTCCGCCAGCCCTTCCCATCGGTCAGAACTGCCGAGCCGCCAGAATTTGCCCGTCGATGGATGCGGATCATGCGGCGCCAGGTCGGCGCGGGCCAAGAGATACACATCATTGGCGCGACCGGCTTGGCGGTAATCACTAATCAGTGCCGCAAGTTCCGGTGATTCCCGCGCCCAGGCCAACCAGTCGGATTCGCCCCGATCAACAACGATAAAGTCGGGATGGGTTCGACGGATGTCGTTGGTCAACATGGCTCGATCATAGTCGATCCAGGCTTGCATGCGGCGAATGCCGGCCTCGTCGAGATGCTCGTGCTCGATCCGGAACCGGGCATAGTTGGTAATCCACTGGCTTGCCAAGGTGCCAACGAAAGTGCCGTCAACCATGCGCGTCAAGGGGTTCGTAAGGCCAAGGTCATCGCTGATGATCGCAATTGTCGGGTGCTTGGCCAGTTTCTCCATGCGGGCGGCGAGCGGAAACGCATCCCATTGGCGCTCTTCCAGATAATCCGCCAGAAACCCGATTCCGGCGATGTAGCTGACAACCACGCCGATCCGAGCGCTGAGCGCAATGCGGCCCCTGAGACTGGCTGAGTCAGGCTTGTAGGCTTGCGTAATGACCTCGTCGAGCAGAATGATTGTCATCAGACCGATCGCGGGAAACAGATGGTAGGACCAGCCCTTTGACTGTTCCATATAACTGCCGAAATAACCGATGGTCGCAAGGAGGGGCACCATCAGGCGGGGTTCCAGGACACGCCGGCCCGAGGTTATGATCAGTGCCAGAAGCATGATGTAATAGGCAATCGCACCCACTGCGCCAGCTATCTCGACGAAGTCATACCGGACAGGACGATAGGTATCCATGAGCAGCGGCATCATGGTGTGGATGAATTCGGGAAACCACACGACAACAGACGCGACATAAGCAAGCGAAACGGCAACACCAACCATGTGTTCGAGCCAAAATACCAGTCGGAGCGAGCGCATTTGCAAAACGCCCCAGCCAACCGCCAGAATGATCGGCAGGGCCAGTTGCGGCTTGATCGTCGCTGCCAACCCTTCACCCAGGCCCGCAATCAGGGCGACGCGCCAGTCAATTTCGTATCCGTCGATGCGCGCAGCGATGATCGCCAATGCTGGCAGCGAAAACAGCAGAGCCAGATGCTCGCGTTCGGAAAAACACCCCAGTGGCAACACCGCGAGCGCCAAACCTGCCAATATTCTGTAGCGCGCCAGGTTTTCGATCTGCTGGCTGGCAAGCAGGATCCGGCTGGTCCAGCCAACACTCAGCGCAACCAGCACAAGCGTCAGGATGATCTCAAGCAGTTCAGGGCTGATCTTGACAAGATGGGCCAGCAGCAGTGTCGGAAGATAGAGCAACACAGACATCGGCGGATTGGTTTCCATGATGTCCGTATAGAGATGCTCGCCCGAAAGCAGTTTTTCGCCGATCACAAACAGCCAGCTGATGTCGGTGACTTCCGGTACAAACCATTGCAGAAGAAACGTACCGGCGATGGTTGCCAGAATGACAAGCCCGTACATCAACCTGGCGGGAACGCTGGTAATGCCGAGCGAAAACGGCCTCTGTGAATGGAACAGCCGCACTCTCTTGACCGTCAATCCCTTTGTAACGCCGTCTGATCGAGCGCCGGAAGCTATCCTTGGCATTCCGGAACTGGTGTTCATCATCTCCATGTCGCCCGCATTGCGGTCTGCCATGATCTCAACCCACCAACAGTAACTTCACACCCGACAATGCCCTCAAATCCATAGGCACGGATAGCGCTTTCAACTGCGTGCCGGCAGCCCCTGCTCCAGAGTGTCTATTTCGATCGGAACACGAAGCGCTCCAGCCCGATAAAGCTCAAAACCGGCACTGCAACGGAAGCAAACACTATCGCGACGACAGGTGGCAAGCCCCAGCCGTTGGTTAGAATCAAAGGTGATAAAATTGCAACAATCCAGCCGATCAGGGAAACGCCAGCGAACCTCGGAACTTCTTGCATGACCGGTCGGTCAGACCGGAATGTAATCCGGCGATGCGCCGAATAGGAAAACAACGCTCCGAGGCAATAGGCAAGAATGGATGCGACGACCGCCGGCAACCCGGCGGGTACTGTGAAGAGCCACGCGAACACCGCATAGAGCACAGTCGCGACAATGCCAACCAGACCAAACCGGAGCAAGCGCCAGGGATCCGTCAGCGCGCCTCGGGCGCGAACACCTGGTCCGGAACCATTCATTCAATGCCACCGGAGTTGTTGGTCGTGTCGACGTCTTCGTGCCCGGTCGAAGCACCCAAGGGATGCCGTTCGGCCTTGTACGGCGCCGTATCAAACCCGAATCGCCGACCCACCACATAAAGCGGCCGCTGCTTCACCTCGGTATGGATGCGACCGACATAAACACCGATGATGCCCAGCATCAGCATGTTGATGCCGGACAGGAACGACACCACGACAATCGTCGATGCCCAACCCGCTGCAAGATGGGATGAAAAGAGCGCCAGAAGCAGCACGTAGATGCCATAGAGCACCGCCAGCCCGGAGATCAGCGATCCCAGCCAGAGTGCCAGTCGCAATGGAAAATCGGAGAAACCCACGACACCATTGGCGGCGAGCTTCAACATTTTCCACAACGGGTATTTCGTTTCCCCGGCGGCCCTCGCCGCGCGATGGAACGGCACGGCTGTTTGCCTGAAGCCCATCCATCCGAACATGCCGCGCACGAACCGGTCACGCTCCGGCATAGACAGGAACGTATCGAGCGCCGCGCGGTCGACCAGTCTGAAATCGCCGACGTTTTCCGGGATATCGACAGTCGCCAACCGACGCAGGATCCAGTAGAAGGCACGCGCGGACGCCAGTTTGAAGGCCGTCTCGCCGTCGCGACTGATCCGTTGCGCATAGACGATCTCGAAGCCGTCTTTCCACTTTGCAACCAGATCCAGAACCACTTCCGGTGGATCCTGCAAGTCGGCGTCCATGACGATGGTGGCCGCGCCGCGCGATGCCTCCATGCCAGCCGTAATCGCGATCTGGTGGCCGAAATTGCGCGATAAAGCGATGAACCTGTACCGGTGATCCCGGCGCACCTGTTCCACGATCATTCGGGCGCTGGCATCACGGCTCCCGTCGTCGACCATGATGATCTCCGCCGGGGCATCAAGACGACCGAGCAATACATCCAGGCGTGCGAAGAGCACGGGCAGTACGGCCTCTTCGTTGAAGATCGGGATGATCAGGCTGTAGACAATCGTTGCGGCGTGCGTTGCGGACGCGGCAAGATCCGTCGCAGCTCCAGTCGTGCGCTCAAGCACTGGCATACCTCGTTCATGTCTCACGCAGTCCGTTGGCAACCGTTATACACCAACAGTGAATTGGTCGAGAGGCGATTTTGATCGCCCCACCTTTTACCTGACTGGCTGATCGACCGGGAACCGCGCCGCAAGATCGGCACGGGCAAGAAGTTCGATGTCGCCCGCACGATCAACCAGACGGTAATTTTTGAGAAGCGTCGCGGCTTCAGATCCGCTCGCCATGAGATCGTCCCAGGGATAGGTCTTGCGATCAACGAGAACCACGTCGGGCTGTCCTACCCGGAGGTCGTGCGCCATGGTGTCACGATCATGCTCGATCCAACCGCGCAACCGCTCCTTTCGCTCAGGCGAAGTCGTCGGCAGGTCGGCTATCAGCGACGCGGTCTCGCTCAGCCATTCACTGCACACAGTCCCGACCCAGGTGCCGCCAACCATCCGGGTCAGGGGATGGCCGATGGACAATTCATAGCTGATCGCCAGAATTTTCGGATGCGGAACGATGGCTTCGATCCGCGCGGCAAGTGGCAGGGACGAAATATTTCGCGCCTTCAGAAACGGAAACAGCGATGCGAAGCAGATAATTGCGATGGCTCCTGCTGCGAGCGGCAAGGGCGACCGACGTTCGCGGCCTTCGAGACTTGCAACAAAGCGCGGCATGCCATGGGTCAGGAACAGAATGAAGAAAATCGCGATGGCAGGGAACAGGTGATAGGGCCAGCCTTTGCCCTGTTCAAAAAAGGCAAACAGAAATCCAAAACCGGCGAGCGCAAGAATGAACGACAGGGATCGATGCCGGGGCATAAGACTAGCCGTCGCAACGCCAGCGCCAAAAACCGAAATGAATTGGGGCGATAGCAGCATCAGATAGATCGGCAAGCGAACAGACCGATAGGTTTCCTGCAACATCGGAAGAATGACTTGCAGGTAGAGAGGATAGTGCAGGATCACGAAGACGCCGTAGGCCATGACGACAACCGCCGTCGCAAGATTTTCGATGGCAAATAGCGGCCGGAGTGAGCGCAGCCGACCGGCCACGTAAAGGTTCGGTAAAAGAATGGCGACAGCGAACTGTGGCTTCAGGCACAGGGCGAGACCCATAGCAAGTCCGGCCAGAACGCCCTGCCCGACCCTTTGCGGACAGCGATCAGCCCGGGTGGCCAACAACACCAGAGCCGGCAAGATCAAAGTCACGGCGATATGCTCGCGCTCGGAAAATGTATAGACCGGGATAATCGTCAGCACGAAGGCCGACATCGTCAGAAAACGGGGCATTCCATCGGTCGCACCGGATGTCAGCATGATCGACCCAACCAGCAGCAGGCTGCCAGCGATCAAGATCAGCATGTAAAAGACTTGAAACACGTCAGCCGACACACCCGAGATCGCCTGGGCAACGACTGACGGCAAATAGATGAACACGGACATCGGGGGATTGGTTTCAATCACATCCTTGTAGAGTTGATCGCCCGAGAGGATCTTTTCGCCGACCGTCAGCAACCAGCTGGTATCGCCATTGGTCGGATTGGAAAGCTGAAACGCTGCTGCCGCGACAAACAGCGCAATCAGGACCAGCCAGTCTGTCCTTGAGAGATTATGATCAGCTTTCAAATCGCCTGGGGTCATCGGGTTTGCTCCGCACCGCTTGACGGGCGCGACAGAGAATTCGGCACATACAGCTCGACACCATTCGCCTCGGATATCTTGTGATAGTGCGCAAACATCGTCGCGATATCGGGGCGGGCGTCGAGGAGATGAGGCAAGTCAAAGGTCGCGGTATCAATGACAATCGCATCGGGCTTTCCGGTCCGAAGCGCCTCGGCAATGCGGTCGCGGTCCCAATCGATCCAGTGCGCCATGTCCGCCCGGATGGTGTAATCGCTTGCGAAGTTGGCCAGACGATAGTTGGCTGAACGGGTGATCAGTTGGCCGCTCACTTTCGACGTCCAGATGCCACCAACGACGCGCGTCAAGGGGTGACCAATCGCCGGATCGGTGCTGAGCGCGAGCACGCGCGGATGCGGCGCAAGTGCCTTGATCTCGGCTGCCAACGGCAAGGAAATGGCACCGGTTATGTTGCAAAGGTTGATCAAAGGTACGAGACAGACCAACGCAATGACAAGCGCGATGGCGCGGGCATGACCACTGCGGCCCGGTTGCTGCAATGCAAGGACGGCCCCCAGGCGAGGCAGGATTTCGACGAGGAAGGCAAGAAACACCAGGGCCGCAGCCGGATAGAGTTGATAGCGCCAGCCCTTCGCCTGAACGACAAAGGCGATCCCGAAGCCGACTGCCGCAAGCAGGTATGTATCCGTCACCACGCGGTCCGGGCCCTTGCGGCAGAGCCAGGCCGTCACACCACCGGCAACAATCAAGGCAAGGAGCGGAGGCTGCAGCCCCATGTCGATCAGAGGCAGGCGTTCATAAAGGTATGTTGCCGCTTCCATCGGAACAACTTCGGCGACATAGGCGGGAAAGGCGACAAGGACGACGCCCACCAGGATCAAGGCGACGACTGCCGCGACAAGATTTTCCAACCGGAACAGAGGCTTCAACGACCGGGTCGTGAGAGTGACTGCGATCGCGGGGATGACAAGGGCGGCGGCAAACTGGGGCTTCAGTGACACGCCAAGGCCCGCCGCGACGCCAATGCCGATGGACAAGAGAACAGAAGCCTTCAATCCGGCTGCCCGCGCTGCAATCATCGTCACAGCAGGCAGCATCAGCAATAAGGCGAGGTGCTCACGCTGCGAAAACGCCAGACGCGGAAGAATGACCAGAACAAAAATACCAAAAAAGACAAAGCGTTCGAGCGCAATGGTCAATCGCGCGCGACGGATCAACATCGCCGACAGGCCAAGGCTGACGGCGGCGACCAAACCAGTCAACAGGATTTCGGCGGACTCGGCTGAAATGCCCGTCAGCCGTTCGACAACGACCGCCGGCAGATAGATGAAGACGGCCATTGGCGGGTTGGATTCGATGATGTCGACGTAAAGTCGCTGCCCGTCGAACACACGTTCCGCCACCACAATGAGCCAACTCACGTCGCTGCCGGTGGGGACGGTGAATTGATAGAGAATGCCGACGGCGAAAACCAGCGCGATCGCGACAAAGCCAAAGGGCGAAATTCGGGCTGATGAATGAGGTTCAAGAGCAGGGTTTGTCTGGTCGGTCGATTGATGAGACATCCTGCCTCGTGATGATCATGCGAAACCTGTCATTCCGACATAGCAGCGTCGCCTTAAGATCACTCTAACGTCCGCGAGATATCGGACACCCAAAGTTCGAAATCACCGACATGGGTAGCCGACTTGTGAAAGCCCGTCAGAAATGCCTTGAGATCCTGATCATCGGCGAACCAGGCCTGAGTGATCAATTCGTCACGTTCGACAATGATGATGTCGGGCTTGCCGCGTGCGATATCGGCGGCCATCCGGGCGCGATCGTCGACGATGACCCGGACCAGTCGTGCTGTTTCAGGCGGCTCAGTCGGTTTGAGACCCAGTTTGTAGAGCGCGCCGAGGGTTGGAAAAGCGTTTGGCTCCGAGCCGATCCAGCTACCGCCAATCCTGCGCACAAGCGGATGCCCGACCGAGAGGTCAGATGTGATGGCCACCACTTTCGGGTGCTTCACCAGCTTCGTGATCGGATCAGCCAGGGTAAGAGCCGGGCTCGGATACTCGAAGAAGGACAGAGACGCAAAGAACAGTCCAGTCACAATGGCGAGAAATCCGCCAACGATAATTAGCCTGTCCGCCGTACGGGCCCGGATGATGCGTCGGTTGGCGATATCAAAGCCCTCGAAGATGAGCGCAGGAACGAGTGAGGCAACCATGGGATAGAACTGCATTGGCGCGGACTTCGCCTGATCAACGACAGCAAAGACAAAGCCGAGCGAGGTCAGCAATGCCATCGCGATGCGTGGGCGCGCCGGCTCTGTACGGGCGAGCAGCCAGAGGCCAAAGACAGCCAGAACAGTCCAGCGGATTGCCTGTGTCGTCAGGATCACCTCTATCGGCTCGCGGACGGGTCGATAGAGGTCATTGAGCAGCGGCTGGATGATGGAGAAATAGGCGGGAAAGGCGAAAAAGAGGACAGCGACATAGGCCAGCACAAAGCAGCCAGCGATGACAAATTCCGGGCGAAACAGGCCAGAGAACCTGCGCTCGATCCGCGCCAGAACAAGTGCGGGCAAGATGATCGCAGGCAAAAACAGCCAGTTGATACTGATCAGAAAGCCACCGCATATCCCGCCAACGACCAAGGTGAACCGCGAAACAGGGCGCTTCTCGGCATTCAGCCACATCACCGCCCAAAATGGAACGGCAGCGATGATCGCCAGATGCAGGGGATCGGCAAAGCCGGACATCGGCAGCACCAGCAGCGCAAATCCCAGAGTGACCCGCATACGACCGGGATGCGTCAGGCCACCGGAACGCGACAGGGTACTGACAGTCCATTCGATGACGGCCAGACACAGAGCGCTGACCACCGTGATTAGCACCAGTTCCGCAGTAAGTCCCGTCAAACGCGACAGGTAGACCGAGGTCAGGAAGACGAGCAGGGCAATCGGCGGATTGGTGTCCAGCGTATCGCGATAGGGTAGTGCGCCATCTAGCCAGCGATCACCGACTGTCAGAAGCCAGCTCGTATTCGGACCCAGGCCTTCTATCGCCTGAAACAGGGTAATGGCGACGGCCAGAAGTATCAGCGCTAGCCGTCCGCTTGAAACCGCCTCGGGAGCAGGCCGTTCTGGCGTCAGTTCGTCCGGCTTCGTCTCGGTTTGCAGCTCTGTGTCAAACGCCATTGCAAGGTGCTCCTTGAAATGAGACATGGCACAGGCACCCTAAAATTGACTTACGTCTCTGAAATTGTCGCAATTTGAGGCCAGTCTGCCAATTCGGCTATTTGAAAGCACGAGAGAGCATCTGCGGAGGATCCATGCCCGGCAAGACATTGATCGGAATCGACTGGGGATCGACTGGCTTTCGCGCCTATCGGTATGGCCCAGACGGGACAATCCTCGCGACGAAAGCCAGCCCGCGCGGGATCAAGTCGGTCACCCCCGATGCCGACCGTCACGCGGCTTTTGTCGGCATCTTTCGCGAGGAACTCGCGGACTGGCTGCAACAAGGTATCGGGCGCGTGATCCTGTCCGGCATGATCACCAGCCGCAATGGCTGGATCGAAACACCCTATGTGACAGCACCAGCCACCGAAGCCGATCTCGCGAGGGGTGCCCTCCACCGTGAAATCGAAGGGCTGTCATTCACTTTCCTGCCGGGAGTCTGCGTGACGCAGCCGGTTGCAGACGTCATGCGGGGCGAAGAGGTTCAGGTCTTCGGCGCGGATCTGGGGACGAGGCCGTCGCTTGTCGTCCTGCCGGGAACCCATTCGAAATGGGCGCATATTTCAGACGGTCGCATCGAGAGCTTTGCGACCTTTGTTACGGGTGAATTGTTTGACCTGCTTCGTAACAAGTCGCTCATCGGCGGCTTGGCCGAGGGTGACGACTTCCACGAACTGGCCTTTCTGGCGGGTGTGGATGAATCGCTGGAAGATACGACGGAGACTGGCGGATTGGTTCGTCGGCTGTTTGGGGCACGCGCCTCGGTTCTGGTCGCAGGCAAGGCGGCAACCGAAGTATCATCCTATCTCTCGGGCCTCCTGATCGGCAACGAGATCCACGAAGCTGATCGCATGTTTGGAGCCGTGGATCGGGTCGCCATCATCGGGTCCGAGCTTCTTGAGGCGCGTTATGGGCTCGCATTGAAACGGGCTGGCATCGCAACCACGACCGGCGTAAAAGATGCCGCGGCGCGCGGGCTTTATCGCATCGCCGGGCAGTTGGGATTGATCGGATGAGCGCGTTTGGACCCTATTTCGACACATTGCCGCTTGTTGCGATCCTGCGCGGCATCAGGCCAGACGAGGCTGTCGAGATCGCAGCCACGCTGGTTGACGCCGGATTCAAGCTGATCGAAGTGCCGCTCAACTCGCCGGAACCGCTGAAGAGCATTGAGTTGATCGCTGACCGGTTCGGGGATAGCGCGCTCATCGGTGCGGGGACCGTGCTGACGTCAAATCAGGTGAACGATGTCGCAAACGCAGGTGGCAAACTGATCGTTGCCCCGAATTTTGCAATCGCCGTCGCCGAAACCGCCCGCGCCAGGGGCCTCGATTATCTGCCGGGCATCGGAACTGTCAGCGAAGCCTTTGCAGCACTTGATGCCGGTGCCACGGCGCTGAAGCTGTTTCCAGCCGAAATGATCCCGCCGATCGCGGTCAAGGCCATGCTGGCGGTTCTGCCGAAGGGCACACGACTGCTACCAGTAGGCGGCATCGATGAAACGACGATGGCCGGCTACGCGAAGGCGGGTGCCAAGGGGTTCGGCCTGGGATCGGCGATCTACAAGCCCGGCATGACCGCCGCTGACGTCGCCGCACGTGCCGCAAGCCTGCGGGATGCGTGGAAGCGGATCTGAGCCCTGCTAACCGCCCGGTTTCAGCCGACGTGTCGCGCCGCTCGCCATGCCTTTGCGGGACCGTTCGCTCGCGTGATCGGACGCATCGGCGGCGTGGGTCAAGGTCTTGCGAATTTCGTCGCGTTGCTCATGCACGGACGCAATGACGGGACCCATGGGCACGCCGAGGCCGACAAGGGCCGCTTCCGACAATTGCAGGCTCGCCTCGATGGTCTCCGGCACGGCATCGGTGACGCCGATTTCATAGAGATGGCGCGCGTGGTTTGAATCGCGGGCGCGGGCAACGATGACGATGTCATTGCGCATGGCCCTGATCGCCTTCACGATCCCGTCGACCAGGGCCGGTGCATCCACCGTGATGATGATGGCGGTCGCGCTCTCGATGCCGCAGGTCTTGAGAAAGGCGACATTCGAGAAATCACCGAAATAGACCGGCTGATCCTTGCGCCGGGCCAAAGCGACAGTCGAAGCGCTGCGATCAATCGCAATATAAGCCTGCTTGTGCCGGGCGAGCATTTTCGCCACAAGTTCGCCGACGCGCCCGTAGCCGACGATTATCGCACGCGCCGTATCTTCCATCGGAGGCGCAACGAGCGTGGCCGGATCTGGCGGGACGATCTTTTCCACACGAACGGACAGGCGCCGGCCAAGGTAATCAAACAGCGGCACGGCGGCCATGGAGATAGCCACGACGGCCAGAATTGGCTCCGCCCTTGCGTGATCCAACAGCCCTGCCGCGACCGATAAACCGATCACGATAAAGGCAAATTCGCCACCGGGACCGATCAGTAACCCGATCTTGATCGCGGTTGACCACGATTGTCCGAACAGCCGGGACAACGCCGCAGCGATGGCCGCCTTCACGGCGACGAGACCGAGTGTCATCGATACGATCAGGATCGGTTGCGTCAGGATCGTTTGACCATCGAAGCCCATGCCGACGGAAAAGAAGAAGACGCCGAGCAAGAGGCCCTTGAACGGCTCGATCGTCGCCTCAATGGCGCGGCGGTATTCGGTTTCAGCAAGCAGCAGCCCGGCAACAAACCCGCCAAGCGCCATCGACAGTCCGGCAGAGGCCGCCGCAACGCCGGTTCCCACGGCCACAAACATCGTCGTTGCCATGAAGAGTTCGACGTTGTGGGTTTCTGCAACGAGCCGGAACAATGGTTGCAGCAGCAAGCGTCCGATGATGACGATCGCCAGAATCGCCACAACGCCCTTGGACAAGGCGACGAGCAACCCCGATGCAACGGAGTCGCCCCCCTGCCCCAGCGTTTCAACAATGAAGAGGATCGGGACAACGGCGAGGTCCTGCGCAATCAGGATCGCGAAGGTTGCGCGTCCCGTAGCGGTCGGAAGGCGCTTCTGGCCGGACAGGACATCGACGACGATTGCTGTCGATGAGAGCGCGAGCGAGGTGCCGATGATGAGCGCCTGACCCGGCTTGAGCCCGAATTGGGCAGCAAGCCCCCCAACAATCAGGGCAGAGACCGCGACCTGCGCCAGCCCCAGACCAAAGACAAGTCGCCGCATCGTCAACAGGCGTCCGAGGGACAACTCAAGCCCGACAACAAACATCAGAAAGACGACACCGAACTCGGCCAATCCGGCAATCGCTTCGCTGTTGCCGAGCGTGATCCAGTGCAGCGGCGGGATCCGGTCCGCGAGTCGCCCGAACCCGAAGGGTCCAAGCACGGCACCTGCCGCCAGAAACCCGACGGCTGGGCTGATCTTGAACCGATGCACGATGGGCACAACGACACCAGCCGTGGCCAGAAACAGGAGGCCATCCTTGTAATCGGCGAGGTCTATTGCGGCGGTCATGCGATTCCTCTGACATCAACTGCAGCTAATGTGCGAGATTGACCGGAAGATGTCATCCGCCAAGCCTGTGATGTCAGACGATTATACAGACGATGTCAGAAGGCGTCCCATCAAAACCGTCCTGGCCAATGGGCGCATCCAAGATCAGCGCGCGACCCGGTGCTGCACACCCCAGCTGGCGACGATTTCGCCGACAACCCTGGTATCGGTCGCATCAAGGCGATCCAGACCGGGCACACGAACTGGACCCACCGGATATCCGATTGCTTCCAGACCAGCTTTCACGACCGTCACATTGGCCCCGTTACCAAACTTGGTGCGGAGTTTTTCAAATGTGGCGATGGTTGCAACAAGGTCGCGCGCCCTGGCGAAGTCGCCAGCCTCAAGGGCGGCGTGGATCGCAAGCGAGCGATGCGGGTCGACGTTCACAAGACCCGAGGTAAAGCCGCGCGCGCCAATGGCGTAGAACGGCAGCGCCCAGGCTTCAGCCAATCCGCAGACCCAGATAGCTGTGCTCGCATCGGATTCGCGGATACATTCGGCGAGCAACATCGCGTTGGTGGTCGCAAACTTGACCGCCGCGACATTGGCATGGTTGGCCACGCGCATGATGTCACCGAGCGACATCGCATCAGAGCGCACATAGGCAATCAGCGGCAGTTCGACGGCATCGGCGATGTCGAGGAAATACTTCGCCTGGAACTGCGGAGCTGCGAAGGGATCGAGCGGTTGATGCGCCATGATCGCGTGCGCACCGGCGTCGCGGGCGCGACGGCCAAGGGCTATTGCATCGCCGATCGAACGACCAACGGCAGCGGTCAGCGCGGAACGACCATTGTTGGCAGCAATCGCGCTGTCCTGGACAAGCCGCACTTCGTCGAGTGTCAGCGAGTAGAACTCGCCCGTATTGCCACCAGAGACAATATTATGGACACCAGCCGATGCAATGCGGTCGACAACCTCACCCGTCAAGCGCGGATCAATTGAACCATCAGCGTGATAGGCCGTCACGTGGACACCGGAGATGCCACGGACGGCGGCTGTGATATCGATCGACATAATCTGCTCCCCAAGATCTTGTTTCATCTGATACTTTGAACGATGGACGACTGGCCGGGCGCACCCGGTCTCATGTGCGCTAAAAACACGTATACACTAAAATCGTTTTCAAGTTGACAAATTTTTCAAAAAAAGTGACAACTTGTCCCCGACACGATGACGACGCCAAAAACGACAAAGGTGGCGGCACTGCGACCGGACCCCGGTCAAATCGTTTCCCGGGAGGAAGCTGATGTCCATTTCAGACCACACGGTTCTGAGGCAGACGACCCTGCTTGATTATATTGATCAGTGGCCATTTCTGACGGAGCTGGTCGGCCCCGGCAATAGGGATTGACCATGATGCATGAGCGGCTGGACAATCGGTCGACGCAAACACCCCGTCTCCATGCGATGAACTAGCAGCCTACGTCATTCCCGCTCTGCAGGATCAACTTCGAAAGGTCACCAATGCCACTCTCTGATTTCGCCCGTGAGGCCTACAAGTCCGTCAGCACAGCCACTTTGACAACGATCATGATGAAGCGCGGCTTCCGCAACGTCTTCATCCAGAAGGTCGTTCCGACGGCACCGGACCATCCGCCACTCGTCGGCGAAGCCTTCACCCTTCGCTACATTCCATCGCGCGAGGACCTCGATCCCTTGAGCGTATTCCAGGATCAAAGCCATCCGCAGCGCGCCGCAGTCGAGCAGATTCCGCCCGGCCATGTTCTGGTCATGGATTGCCGGGGCGATTCAACCGTGGCAAGCGCCGGGTCGATCCTCGTCACACGCTTGATGATGCGCGGCGCGGCTGGCGTCGTGACCGATGGTGGACTGCGTGACAGCCCGGAAATCGCCAAGTTGCCATTCCCGACCTATTTCCAGTGCATGTCTGCCCCGACGAACCTCATCAAGCATCATGCGCTCGACATCAACAATCCCATCGGTTGCGGCGGTGTCCCGGTTTATCCCGGCGACATCATCGTCGGTGATGGCGAAGGCGTCGTTGTCATCCCGGCCCATCTGGCTGAAGAGGTGGCTGTAGAAGCGCTCGCACAGGATCGCTTCGAAGGTTGGGTCACGGAGCGTGTGAAGGAAGGCCGCTCGATCCTCGGCCTCTATCCGCCAGATGCGGCGACCAAGGCTGAATACGACGCCTGGGTCGCGAGCCAGGACAGCGCAAAACACTGAAATCTGTTCCCGCTCTGCAGCAATACCCCGGGTTGCCCCAAGCACAGCCCGGGAATCCAAGGGCGCGTGACCGGAGCCCATGTGATGCATCCTATTTATCGAAAATCATCTGGGTTTCGCTGGCTGAGATTAACCGCATCACAAACGTTTGCGGTTCACGTAGATTTTAACCATTCAAAATAGCGCATATATCAGTATACACGCATTCATGGACGCGCATTTGACCGTCTAGAATGATATGGAAATCAACCATGTCCAACCAGAGTGACTGGCCAACCCGGGGGTGAGGCCGGTTCAACAGCTACTGGAACAGATGGAATAAGGCGCGCTCCATACGGTTGGGCGACTTATTGTCCTCGGTCGTGGTGGCGTTGGCTGCGGGCATCCCCTGCACGCCGTAGCCGACGCCACTCAATCGCTCGTGACCCGATTTCAGGCCTCGGATGCCGCCGCGATCGCCTCAGGCAGAAAAGAGGCCAGGTAGTCGAGATCCTCATCGGTACCGCATCCGATCCGGATACACCGATCCAGTGGCGCAACACCCGGCATCCGCACAAACACATCCCGTGCAATCAACGCGTTCAGGAGCTTTCTGGCAAATAGGCCATCGCGTCCGCAATCGACGCTGACAAAATTGGTCGCAGATGGCAAAGGAACGAAACCGAAGGGCCGGACGATCTCTCCAATCCGCGCACGGGCCTTTTCAACCGCCGCCCGGATCCGAACGAGATGATCGGGATCGCCGAGGCTTGCGATTGCGCCTGCCTGTGCGAGTGCATTGACCCCAAAATGATTGCGGATCTTATCGAACTGGCGGATGAGACCTGCTTCCCCGATGCAATAGCCAATACGGACACCCGCCATGCCCCAAGCCTTGGAAAAGGTGCGGAAGCGCAGAAGCCGGGGGATCGAGACATCGATCGGCGGCAATGTGCCCTCCGGCGCAAACTCGCCATAGGCTTCGTCGAGGCACAGAACCATTGTCTCAGGGATCGCAGCGATCATCTGCGCTATCTCGTCGGCTTCCCACCATGTGCCCATGGGATTGTCGGGATTGGCCAGATACATCAAAGCGGCGTTATGCACCCCGGCGGTCTCGATCAAGGCGCGCCAATCCTCGCGATCATTGGCGTAGGGCACCTTGATCAACTGGCCGCCAAATCCGTCGACGTGGAAATTGAAGGTCGGATAGGCTCCAACCGAGGTCACAACTTTCGTACCCGGCAAGACCATGAGCCGTACGGCAAGCCCGAGAAGCCCGTCGATCCCCTCGCCGACCATGATGTTTTCCGGGCCAACACCATGATAGCTGGCCAAGGCATGGCGCAGGTCGTGATTTTCCGGATCGCCGTATTTCCAGATATCCGCCGCCTTGGCGCTCATGGCTGCGATAGCCTTTGGCGACGGACCGAAACTGTTTTCATTGGCCCCTATGCGCGCCCGGAACGTCCGCCCACGGGTACGCTCCTGGGTTTCCGGTCCCACGAAGGGAACCGACGCAGGCAGCGATGAGATCAGTGGCGTGATTTGGGCTGGCATGGGAGTTGACTACCGCTTTACTTGATGGGTTCAATTGGCTGGCCGCAATCACGGTGCCCAGACGTCAAACACCTGGTCAATTTGTCATTTTCGATGAAGCGATCCGTCACCCAGACCATCAGCACGATCAAGCCCAAGATCCCAAGACCTTTCAGCCACAGAGCAGAACCCGAAGACTCTGGCTTTGTAACCGGACGGCGTTTACGCGGCTGTGGACCATCAGACATCTCGCACCTCAAACTCGGGATTGCGCCATATAGAGCAAGGGCCGGGCATAACGCCATAACAAGGAGCATGCGTCATCGTCAAATGATCGCCAGCTATTGTCGTGATTATTGGTCAAGTCGGCATTACCATGCAAAAAATGCATGCCTCCCCAACCGTTTTGCGGTGCAACATGACCCTTTTGCGCTTGATTTGCTGCGGTGCAACGCGCATATTTCATCTTGTAGCGCAGCTCTTTAGCGCGCTGCATGCCCTTATTGGGCGTTTCCTCCCTAGACTTAGGGCCGTCAACGCGAGTTGGCGGTCTTTTTTTTGTCCAAACGACAGTTTTTCGACTGGTTGCGACCTAATCCGCGTTTTTGGCATGGATTTTCCATTTCTGTCGGACTTCCAAAAGCCCAACAAACCCGTATTGGTTGAAACTAAAAATCACACAATTAAAGACAGCACCTCCATAACCTTTCGCACTTTCTCCAGGCACAAAATGCCAATTTCGCTTTTTTACGAAAGCGGCTACGTCTGCCGCACAAACGGGATGCTCTCAAAGCGGTCCCGAACGCCAGCCGCGCTCAAGCAACTGGCTGCCATTCAGGGAGACTGCCATGCGCCCGATCATCATCGCCGTTGCCATTACAGGGTCTGTTCCACGCAAGAAGGATAATCCGGCGTTGCCCGTCACGACAGCGGAGCAGATTGAATCCACGCACGCCGCCTTCGAGGCCGGTGCGACGCTTGTTCACATCCATGTTCGCAACCCCGACGAATCCTCTTCCTCAGACCCGGAGCTGTTCGGCCGCGTACAAGAGGGCATCATCAAGCATTGCCCCGGAATGATCGTCCAGTTTTCAACTGGCGGGAGAGGCCGGACGAATGCTGAACGCGGCTCGGCCATTCCACTGCGGCCCGACATGGCCTCGCTGTCGACGGGATCTGTGAATTTCCCGACCATCGTTTACGAGAATTCTCCAGCCCTGATCGACGAACTGGCCACGCGGATGCTCGAATTCAACGTCAAGCCTGAAATCGAAGTCTTCGACCTCTCGATGATCCATTCAGCGCGCAATCTGGTCGATCGCGGCCTGCTGAATGACCATCCGCACATGCAGTTCGTGCTGGGTGTCAAGAACGCTCTGCCGGTCGAGCGGCATATCCTCGAATTCCTGATTTCCGAAAAGAACCGACTCTTGCCGAAGGCGACCTGGACGGCAGCCGGTATCGGCAAATTCCAGGCGGAGGTTGGGCGCTGGTCTGTTGAACTTGGCGGCCACGTGCGAACCGGACTGGAGGACAATATCCGCGTCTCCAAGGATCGTCTCGCATCCGGCAATGCGGAACTGGTCGAGATTGCTGCGCGGATGATTGCCGATCAGGGGTATCGCGTGGCGAGCGCAGCAGAAGCGCGCCGCTTGCTCGATCTTGCCCCGGTGGCGTGATCCCGCTTCCGTCAGTGAAATCAGGAGCGGACCGAGTGCCGGCTCCTGTGCCTGAGACAAACGTCAGACGACGGCGATCTGTACTTTCGTTACGCCACGCCCAATGAAGTCAAGCGCTTCGGCCGCAGACCGGGACAGATCAATCAGCCTGCCGTGCGAATAGGGCCCGCGATCATTGATCCGGACAACGACCGACCTGCCATTTGCCAGGTTCGTGACATGCACCTTCGTGCCAAGCGGTAACGTCCGATGGGCTGCGGTCAGGGCGTGAGGATCAAATCGCTCACCGCTGGCTGTACGTTTGCCATCGCCTGCTCCGTAGAATGACGCCATCCCGACCATTGGATTTGCAGGTTTCTGCTGCGCGGGATCGGCGCTTGCGGTCCGTGACCGACGTTTGTGTTTCACCGTCAGCACAGGCTCTGCGGCCAGTCCGACGCCCATGGTAAGCCCTAGAATGCTCATTCCAAGTGCTGCGATGGCAGTTCGGCGACCTATCGCCTGCCCTGCCGTCTTGCGTTCAATCAGCTGTATCGTTCCAACTCCTGTCAATAGCCCCAATCGGCCGGACTGTTTTGTCAACCAGAAAAAGGGCCAAACAAGGACCTTCCCAGACACAAAACGGACACATTTAGTTTTTTGGTATAAAGCCCGCGTATCATCAAGCCATATCAACGTCAAATTTGCAAGAATCACTTTTTATACGTTCAATTTATTTCCTTTAATAAAATATTAAATTCATTTTCCAAAAAATTTTTACTTTAATTATATTTATA
>CAIYYN010000006.1 GCA_903930435.1 uncultured Hyphomicrobiales bacterium
CCGCCGCCGCCAGAAACAGGGCATCGAGACCGGCTCGATGCCAGCCCCTGCGTGGCTGCTCGATTTCAATGCGCCCGCCCAGCAACTGGTCAATCGAGGTGTCGGACTCGTCGTCGCTCTCTGGCTGGAGGGTCGAAACAGGCTCAAGTGATGTCATCCGCGACTGGGCTCCGGACGCAATTCATGCCCCAGCTCCGCGTCCACCATCAGCCGACGGGCCTTGATCGCCTGATCTGAATCCACAATCACCCGCCGTGGTAACATGCCTAGTGACCCTTCCAGGGTACTCATATGTTGATCAAGCACATAATGCACAATGCCGGCGCCTGTCAGCAGAGCCTCGACGGTTGCAATCAGGACCAGGTCGTTCGATCGGATCAGCTCTTCCATGTGTCCTGCCCATCAACCGGCTAACTCAAGCTACGAGATTGACAGGTCGCAGGTCCCGTTGACAAGCCGGTCGCGGATGATTTTCGGCATGTCTCAAGAACAGTTTTGGAAATAGCGCGTCGAAATGACGATGGAAACCAATGACCGGATACCTCGTGTCCCATGGTTGGCTGTGAGGAACGCAAGTTGCGGTCGTTATGCTCGTTTTCCTGATTTCGTTGTGACTGCGAACGTGCTACTCGAAACGTGATCTTTGGTCGATGGTCCAGGCGACGTCTTGAACCGTATCCAAGATCTGTTCGCATGAAGGAGCTTCGACGCGTGGGACTGGTAATTCCGCTCGATGAGAGAATAGATGACGAGCCCTCGATCGATCCGTTGGTCCGGCTGGTGAACGCTGATATGGCGCGGGTCAATCAGCTGATTCTGGCCAAGGCAGGCTCCGATGTCGAAATGATTCCAGAGGTCGCCAATCACCTGATTTCTTCGGGCGGGAAGCGTTTGCGTCCGATGTTGACACTCGCTGCTGCGCAAATGTCCGGCTACGTCGGCGAAGGCCATATCGCCTTGGCGACGGCGGTTGAATTCATGCACACCGCGACTCTTCTGCACGACGATGTCGTCGACGAAAGCGATATGCGGCGCGGAAAACTGGCCGCCCGGAAGGTGTGGGGCAATCAGGCCAGCGTCCTCGTCGGCGATTTTCTGTTGGGTCAGGCGTTCCGCATGATGGTCGATGTCGGTGTGATGGAATGTCTCGGCATTCTGTCGGACGCGGCTGCAATCATCGCTGAAGGCGAAGTGATGCAGCTAGCTGCCGCCAAGAACATGACAACCACCGAGAGTGATTATCTCGCCGTGATCAAGGCGAAAACGGCAGCCCTGTTTTCAGCCGCAGCGGAGGTCGGTCCAGTTCTGGCCGGACGTCCACGCGACGAGCAATACGCGCTCCGAAGCTATGGGATCAACCTTGGTTTTGCATTCCAGCTTGTCGATGACGCGCTCGACTACGGCGGAACGACGGCTCAACTGGGCAAGAATGTCGGCGATGATTTCCGGGAGGGGAAGGTTACGCTCCCCGTGCTCGTTGCCTACGCGCGCGGGACCGCTGAGGATCGGTCGTTCTGGCAGCGGTGCATCGCCGAAGGAAACTTGCAGCCGAGCGATCTTTCGAGCGCCATCGAGCGCCTTGGTCGCGCGCAGGCCATTGAAGAGACGGTGGCCCGCGCTCGAAGCTATGGTGCTCTGGCGAAATCGTCGCTTGCACCCTTCAAGGACAGTCCGCACAAGCGCGCATTGCTGGAAGTGGTCGATTTCTGCATTGCGCGGGTCCACTGATCCCCGCTGATCATGTTATAAGCCGTTTGAAGGCATAGGCAGCGTAGACGCCTGCCGCCGCAATGGCCAACCCATACCATGTCAGGGCGTAGCCGAGGTGATTGTTCGAGAAGTCGATGATCGTCTCACCAGCCTGCGGCAGTCCGCCGGGAGGTGTCATGCTGGCATCGGCGTCGATGTAGAACGGCAGGATGCGATCCCGTGGCAAGCCCAATTGGATTGCCATCGCAACGGGATCACGCGTGAACCAGCGGTTTCGGGTGAGGTCATTGGCGGGGGTAAAACTGTTGCTCCCCTCTGGGCGACGCAGCAGGCCCGTCAACTCCAGCTCACCGGTTAGCTGTCCGGCCTGACGCGTTGTCGGGTCCTTGAACCGGTCCGGCACGAAGCCCCTGTTGACGATCACTTCCGTTCCATCGCTCTCGATGAAGGGCGTAAACACCCACCAGCCAAAGCCGCCTTCGCGTCCCTTGGGTTCGGTGAGGGATGTGAAGACATGGAACTCGCGGTCAAAGACGTAATGACCGGTCAGCTTGACGCGGCTGTAATCAACAACTTCCGGATCCATCGCAGGCCATAGGTCGCGAGGCGGTAAGAGGGACGGAGCCTCACCCAAGCGATGAACCACGTCAGATGCGAGCTTCGTCTTGTAGGCGAGCCGGCGCATCTGCCAGTTTCCAAGCGAAACGAGAATAACCACGGCCACGAGTGTAAAAGCGCCCAGCCAGATCAGTCCGCCAATCGGCCTTGAGGTACTCTTCGTCGCCATCAATCAATCTGATCCTGTCCAGTAGGACGACCGTTGACGACCCTGGGAACGTTCGAAGCCGGCAGTTCAGTTGCCATGGCGTCCGGCTCTGACTGCAGGCGACCCTGTTGAGCCTTGTTTGAAAATTGAAGAGCCACGAGAAGGCCCTTCATCGGGCGCAGCAGTCCGAGGGACAAGGCGATGACGAGGGGAAGCCAGAGCGTCATGTGCAGCCACATGGGGGGCCTGTATTTGACCTCGGTATAGAGCGCCGCCGCCATGACGATAAAGCCGACCAGCAGGATGACAAACACCGCCGGGCCGTCGCCTGCATCAATAAACTTGAAGTCCAGTTCGCAGCTCTCGCATTTCGGCGCCAGAGTGAGAAACCCCGAGTATAATTTGCCTGACCCGCAACGCGGACATTTGCCCAGGACACCGGCGACGAACGGGTGAACATTTGAGTTTGCTGGCGCGGGCATCTTTGGGCGCTTCCGGGTCAGGTTCTGGATCATCGGCATCGTTTGATCTCCCGGCAAAGACCATAGTCTTTGACAGACCGGACCATTGCCCATGAACCGTACCGAGGCAAATAAAAAGAGCGAGAACGCGCTTTTTTCGTCGCATCCTCGCTCACTGGATCGAAGACCTTGGATCTCGGTCTTAGTGTGGTCCGCCTGCGCTTCCCCAGATATAGATTGCGGAGAACAGGAACAGCCAGACCACGTCAACGAAGTGCCAGTACCAGGCGGCTGCCTCGAAGCCGAAATGCTGCTTCGGCGTGAAGGCACCTGCATTGGCGCGCAGCAGGCAGACGATCAGGAAGATCGTACCGACGATCACATGGAAGCCGTGGAAACCGGTCGCCATGAAGAATGTCGAGCCGTAGATGTGGCCAGCGAAATGGAAAGTCGCATCGGAATATTCGTAGGCCTGGAAGCAGGTGAAGCTCAGACCAAGCACGATGGTTGCGAGCAAGCCCTTCTTCAGTCCGTCGCGATCATTGTGCAGCAGCGCATGATGGGCCCAGGTGATCGTCGTGCCAGAAAGCAACAGGATCAGGGTGTTAAGGAGCGGCAGATGCCAGGGATCGAGGGTCTCGATGCCAACCGGTGGCCACACGTTGCCGATGAAATCGGAACGCAGCGGCTGCTTGAGTTCGTGGGGGTACAGTGCGAAGGCGAAGAATGCCCAGAACCAGGCCACGAAGAACATGACTTCGGACATGATGAACATGATCATGCCGTAGCGCAGGTGAATGGCCACGACCCGCGTATGATGGCCTGTGTTCGCTTCCTTGATGACGTCCGACCACCAAGCATAGAAGGTGAACAGCACAACGGCCAGACCGAGGATCAGGATCCATGGGCCGGTCGCTGCGACATCAACGAGACCGCCAATGACGACCTTCTCCGCCTTCAGCCAATGGAAGTAGCCGACGGCACCGACGGCCATGATGAACGCACCAATCGAGGCAACGAGCGGCCATGGGCTGGGGTCAACAAGGTGATAATCGTGGTTCTGGGTCGAATGTGTTTCAGCCATGGTGTCCCCCGTGGTCAGCTTCCCTGTCCTGCCGCATCACAGCTTCGGCACGGACGTGTCCTCAACGGACGCGAGTGGTTTGCGTGGTTTTGTGGATGGGTAGAAAGTGTAGGATAGTGCAATCGACGTGACGGAATTCATGTTGCGGTCCTTGGCGATGTCAGGATCGACAAAGAACGTGACCGGCACGATGATCTGTTCGCGAGGCTCGAGCTTCTGTTCGGTGAAGCAAAAGCATACAATCTTGTCGAAGTAACTGCCTGCACCGTCTGGCGCGACATTGTAGACCGCCATTCCCGCTGTGGGCTCGTCCGACTGGTTCTCGATCACGTAGTTGACGGTGGCCACTTCGCCACCATGAACGATGATCGATGACTGTTCCGGATGAAACTTCCATGGAAGGCCCGGCGACGTATTGCTGTCAAAGCGAATCTCGAACGTGCGATCAATCTGATCGACGGGCGCAGAGACGGCCACCTGTGTGGTTCCGCCATAGCCTGTCGTCTTGCAGAACCAGGTGTAAAAGGGCACTGCCGCGAAGGACAGGCCGAGAGTCACCAAGGCAATAGAGCCCGCAGAAGCCGCAACCTTGAAATCGCGCTTCTTCTGGGCCTCTGACTTGGGCGGCTGTTCCGAATTCATCGGCTGCCTCTGTTGCTGATCGAACGGATCAATGATGCATTCCTCCGCTCAGCTTCACGATCGTCATTGCATAAAACAGACAGACGAAACCGAGCAACGCGAGGCCGATTGCCAAATTGCGCTGGCCACGACGCTTTGACTGCAACTCTGTTAGCTTCACGCCTTCGTCATCAGAGCCCGTCTGGTTCGTCATTACTGTACCACTCGTCATAGCCGTTTCCCGATCATACCAGATGCACGAGCCGCTCAACGAGCAGCACAGCGTAGAGGACTGTCAGGTAAAGGATGGAGAAGCCAAACAGCTTGCCACAGCTGCGACGGATCACCGCCCGGTCCGTTGACAGACGGATGCGCATTGCGAGCGCCAGAAACACACCACCCAAAACAGTGGAAATGATGCCGTAAGCGATACCACCGAACCCAAGCCAATAGGGCGCAATGCCGACGGGTACGAGCAGGATCGAATAGAGCAGGATCTGGGTGCGCGTTGCTTTTTCACCGGCCACCACAGGAAGCATCGGGACACCGGCGCGGGCATAATCGTCCAATTTCAGCAGAGCCAGCGCCCAGAAGTGGGGCGGCGTCCAGGTGAAGATCAACAGGAACAGGACGATCGATTCAATCGACACCGAATTTGTCATCGCTGCCCAGCCGATCATCGGCGGAAATGCACCGGCAGCGCCGCCGATCACGATGTTCTGCGGAGTCAGCCGCTTCAGCCACATCGTGTAGATGACCAGATAGAAGAAAATCGTGAAGGCCAGAAGCCCTGCAGCCAGCACGTTCGCCGCCAGACCGAGTGTGATCACCGAGCCGAGCGACAGGACGAGACCAAAGGCAAGCGCTTCGTTCGGCGTTACCCGACCCGACGGGATGGGCCTTTTCGTGGTGCGGGACATGACGGCGTCGATATCGGCGTCGTACCACATGTTCAAGGCACCAGCCGCGCCAGCACCAACGGCGATCGAGAGCAGCGATACCGCCATCAGAAAGGGATTAAGTCCCGATGGCGCAACGAGCATGCCGACGAACGCCGTGAAGATGACAAGCGACATCACGCGTGGCTTCATCAACGCGAGGAAGTCTCCCGGCCCGGCCGTGGAAACCTCTATCTGGTCTGATGATCTCGTGACGTCCGACATGAAAACCCTTTTAACACCTATCGGCAAAGCCTCGCTCTGCCTTTTCCGGACGGGCCAGTTTACGTCTGGCTCGGCTGCCCGAAACTTTCAGATGATAGACCGCGTGGCCAGATCGGTCATCCGTCTGGCCACGCGGCGCATGTGTAGATCAGTGGCTGTCGCCGGTGATGCGCGGCAGCGTTTCGAACTGGTGGAAGGGCGGTGGTGACGTCAGCGTCCATTCCAGCGTCGTCGCACCTTCACCCCACGGATTGTTGCCAGCCGGTACCTTGCGGCGGAAGGCGTCAAAAATGCCGTAGAAGAAGATCAGGACAGCGAAGGCCGAGATGTAAGAGCCGATCGACGACACGAAGTTCCAGCCCGCAAAGACATCGGGATAGTCGACATAGCGACGCGGCATGCCGGCCAGACCGAGGAAGTGCTGCGGGAAGAAGATCAGGTTCACGCCGACAAACGACACCCAGAAGTGCAGCTTGCCGATGAATTCCGAGTACATGTAGCCGCTCATCTTGGGGAACCAATAGTACCAGCCCGCAAAGATCGAGAACACGGCGCCAAGCGACAGCACGTAGTGGAAATGGGCCACCACGAAGTAGGTGTCGTGCAGAACGCGGTCAAAACCGGCGTTTGACAGCTGGACGCCTGTGACGCCGCCGACCGTGAACAGGAAGATGAAGCCGATGGCAAAGACCATCGGTGTCTTGAACTCGATGGATCCACCCCACATCGTGGCGATCCAGGAGAAGATCTTCACACCGGTCGGCACGGCGATGACCATGGTGGCAGCGACGAAGTAGGCCTGTGTATCAACGTCGAGACCGACGGTGTACATGTGATGCGCCCACACGACGAAGCCGACCACGCCGATCGCGACCATGGCGTAGGCCATGCCGAGATAGCCGAAGACAGGCTTGCGCGAAAAGGTCGAGATGATGTGGCTGATGATGCCGAAGCCCGGCAGGATCAGGATGTACACTTCCGGATGCCCGAAGAACCAGAATAGATGCTGGAACAGGATCGGGTCGCCGCCCTTTGAGGGATCAAAGAAGCCGGTGCCGAAGTTGCGGTCAGTCAGCAGCATCGTGATGCCACCTGCCAGAACCGGCAGCGACAGAAGCAGCAGGAACGCTGTCACCAGCACCGCCCAGCAAAACAGCGGCATCCGGTGCAGCGTCATGCCGGGGGCGCGCATGTTGAAGATGGTCGTGATGAAGTTGATCGCGCCCAGGATCGAGGACGCACCGGCGATGTGCAGCGACAGAATTGCGAAATCCATCGCCGGACCAGGCTGACCCGAGGTCGAAAGCGGCGGATAGATCGTCCAGCCACCACCGACGCCGTTCGCGCCAGCCGGGCCTTCGACGAACATCGAAATCACCAGCAGGCCGAGCGCCGGAGGCAAAAGCCAGAACGACACATTGTTCATGCGCGGGAAGGCCATGTCCGGTGCACCGATCATGATCGGCACGAACCAGTTGGCAAATCCACCGATCAGCGCAGGCATCACCATGAAGAAGATCATGATCAGGCCGTGACCCGTCACGATCACATTATAGGTGTGCGGATTGGAGATGATGTGATGACCCGGCGATTGCAGATCCATGCGGATCAGCACCGACAGGAACCCGCCGATCACACCCGACATCATCGCGAAGATCAGATAAAGCGTGCCGATATCTTTATGGTTCGTCGAGAACAGGTACCGTCGCAACCCGGTTGGGTGCCCGTGGTGACCGTCATCGGCTGCTGCGTGAGCCATGGGGACTGCTCCTTCGTCGGTTTGGTTTCGACCGCTTTTCGTCAGACTTGGCCACCCTCTCAGGTATGGGCGTCAATCACGAGGCGGTCTTGAATTGCGCAAGCTGAAATCGAAAAGGGGATGGTGCCGACACTCCGGCACCATCATCACTTGGAGGCAACGGCCAATTTCTTGGTGTCGGCGTCAATGGCTTGAGCCAATACCTTGTAGGCCTTGTCGACATCCGTCTTTGCGGCTTCAGACCATGCCTTGAACTGTTCCTCGGTCACGACCTGCACCGCAATCGGCATGAACGCGTGGCCCTGTCCGCAGAGTTCAGAGCATTCGCCGTAGTACATCCCTGTCCGCTCGGCCTTGAACCAGGTTTCATTCAGTCGACCGGGCATCGCGTCGACCTTCACGCCGAAGGACGGCACCGCGAACGAGTGGATGACCGAAATCGGCTCGGCTGTGACCAGAACCTTGATGGTCTTGCCGACGGGAACGACAAAATTATTGTCGACTGCCAAGAGGCGCGGCTGGGTGTTCGGGTCAGTACGGCTGTCAGAATCTGCCGTCGTCAACGAAATGCTGCCAACGGAAACCGGCTGCTTCTTGGAATCCAGCACGTCCGAATATTCGTACGTCCATGACCAGCCTGCCATTCCGATCGCCTTGACCGTCATGTCCGCCGGGGGAACTTCGAGTTCCTTGTAGAGCAGTCGGAGGGACGGCACGGCAATGACAACGAGGATGAGTACCGGCACGATGGTCCAGATCACCTCGATCATCGTGTTGTGAGCGACCTTGGATGGAACCGGGTTTGCCTTCGCATTGAAGCGCACCATGACGTAGATCAGCAGGCCCAGCACAAACAATGTGATGAAGCCGACAATCCACATCGTCAGATTGGCGAAAGAATGAATGTCTTCCATCACTTCAGTGGCAGAGGGCTGCAGATACAGTTGCCATTTGACGATTTGCGGCGTCTCGATCATCTCGGCGAGCGCCGGTGTCGCTGCCAGCATTGCGGCCAAGGTCACCGCAATTGCTGCAATTCCCACACCGGTCAGTCCGGTCAGGGACGAAAAGCCTGCAGTTCTAGTTGAGCCCGATTGGGCCTTGCGTTTCAGGATCACGTCCATAGCTCCTTCGCCAGGTCTTCGGTCCGTTCCGGTCAACAGCCGCTTCAAGAGAGAAGGGGCATTGTTCCGGCAATCACACCAACCACTTCATCGTCTGTTGGGTCCACTGTGAAGGACATCGACACGTGGGCGGTGTCTCAAGTCCTTCCAAATCGACCCAACAACCCCTCATCAACTCCCACATTCGCCCCCCGCAGAGGCGCATTGAGGAGTTCGTCCATTCTGTTCAATCCTCTAGGAGCTAGATGGAGCGACATAGTCCCCTGTCCAGCCCTCAGACACGTCATGTGAACAGTCGATGTTGGTCATCTCGCTTTTGCGAAGACCAATTCACTTTCGCACTCAATGACAGCCCATTTGACTAAGATCAAGGCTTCAGCAGAAAAAGCACAGCCAAAGCTCGCCTGCAACGGGTCAACTATACGAAATATGTTGCGAATTTGCACTGCCAATTGACGCACCCGCTCAAAAATGGCGAAATTCCGGCGGCTTTCCGCAACAACTCCGCCGAAAGTCCTAGTCAACATACCGGTAACTACGGATGCGAAAAGGCGGTTTCCCAGATGCACGTGCCTTGCGGATCACGGGGCGCTGCGACCGCGCAAGCGCTCTGCGTCCGGACACGGCGAGCTATCGCAGCAAGCATGGCATTGATTCGGCGATCCGGCGTGCGGCGCTTTCGGTTCTGTTGAAAAAACAGCGCCTTGAGCCGTCGAACAGGTGACCGGTTGTCGCAGCCGGTCCGGTCATCGCCCCGAGGTCTTGAGAATTTCGCCGAATGCCCGGCCTTGTGACTGCAAATCCGACTTATCTTCCGCTATGGATGGCACCAGACAGCAAGTGAGTCGACTTTCGCATCCCGGTCATGCATTGGCCTTGGTTTCGAGGATCATGCCCTTATCCATTTGCTCCGTCTTTTGAACAGGGGTCTCATGCACATATTTAACCGTCTGCCCGCCTTCCGCGCCGAAACAGTCAGAACCTTGTCAATCGCCTTTGCTGCCGGTCTGTTGGCGGCGGGAATTCTTGGTGCAACGCCGCATGCCTTTGCGCAAGGGGAGCCGCGAGGTCAGTTCGGCGATTGGCAGATGCACTGTGACAAGCCCGGTGGGGCCAAGACCGAACAATGTGCGCTCATTCAGAATGTGACGGCAGAAGATCGTCCAAATGTCGGGCTATCCATCATCGTCCTGCGAACAGCTGACAAGAAGCAGCGCATCCTGCGTGTGCTGGCGCCGTTGGGCGTCCTTTTGCCATCGGGTCTCGGCCTCAAGATTGATACGACGGATATCGGACGCACCGCATTTGTACGCTGTCTGCCGAATGGCTGCATTGCCGAGGTCGTGATTGAAGACAAACTGCTCGACCAACTGAAGACAGGCAAGAACGCGACCTTCATCCTGTTTCAAACGCCGGAAGAGGGGATCGGTATCCCGATCGCGTTGGCTGGCTTCAGTGAAGGCTTCGACAAGCTGCCGTGATCAGGGCCTCGCTTGCCGGGCGATACGCGCGGGTGTAATCGTGACCCCGCGCTGACGAAAAGTGGAATCGCCAGTCTCGGACCAATATTGTCTTTTGCCCTTGGGAGCGTTCCATGCCTGTTTATGAGGTTGAATTCCAACGCAAGACGCCGTCTGTGATCTGGCGCTTCATCCTGACGCTGGTGATTGTAGTTCTTGCCATTGCCGTCAACATGATCGTTGGTATCAACACGACCATCAGCTTCGGTCAATCGGCTGCCGGTCAGTTTGCCAATAGCAGCGACGCCGCCGTCACTGTTCCTCTGCAATTCTGGGTCTCTCACATGCTTGGCCTTTCAGCGATCATCACATTCTTGCTACTCTGCCTGATCTGGTGGCCGGTTGTTCGGAGCATCACCCGAACCATGACTGCTGTGATGATCGCGGGCGCAGCGCTGCTTGCCACTGCCGGGGGTGACGCAAAGGCCTATTACGACAAGACTGACGTTGCGGAAGCCGTGTTCATCCTGCCCAATGAATCCGCCTTCTTTATCCCGGATGTCGGCGCGAACAAGGATTCGCAGGCAAAGTTCGGCTCCGAGGAATACCTGAACCAGAACAAGGTCGCGGCCAAACGCTTCCAGATTCCGCATGCGAAATTCTCTGGCTCCGGCGGTACCTACAGCATCTGGTCAGATTTTTATGTCCCGACGGGCCGACTGATCATCGTGGATCGCACACCCTATAATCGCGAATGGACGGCCAGCACGTCTACGGGCACCTCGTCCAAGAACGAGTCCTTTCCCTGCCAGAGTTCCGAGGGTCTGAACATGACCGCCGAGGTCGCGATCGCGGCGTCGGTATCTGAAGATAATGTGGCCAAGTTTCTCTATTATTTCGGCGTCAATCCGCCGGTGGGAGACAGGTCGCGTCCCGAGGTGATCTTCACGTCGGTCTATTACGGCAAGAGTCTTGCGCAGGTGATGGATACGGTTGGCCGCGGCAAGGTCCAGTCGATCGTCTGTCACGAATTTGCAGCCCGCACGTTCGATGAAGGCAACAAGCATCTCAACGAGGTCATGACCAATGTCGAAAAGAATGTCGGCGATTTCCTGGCATCACGCGGGATTACGCTCGATTACATTGGTTGGGCCGGGACCATCACCTTTGACAAGGATGTTCAGCAGGCAGTCAATGATCGCTACACAGCTGAACATCTGGCACCGATCCTTCCTGTGATGCAGCAGAAAGCCGAGATCGCAATCCAGACGGCGGCGGCGACCGCCATCATGCGCTGGGATGGCAAGTTGCCGGCACAGATTTCGGGCCTTTGGATTGTGCCCGGGGCATGGGTGGATGTCTTGTCGCAGTTTGTAAAACCCGTCGCCCCACCGGCGAAGTGATCGCGAAGCGGTTATCTCGCGTATCCATTTCGAGGCGGTGCCGTCGGTTCCGCAGCTCGGCGTGCCGCATTGATAGAAAGTTATCCGGATGTCCGTTTCCTCCACCAGCGCGTCACAGGATCTGTTTCAGGCAACCGATCTTGATCCAGACCGGGCCAAGGCCATCGTTGCCGATGCTCTTCAGGGCAGTGATGACGGCGAGCTGTTTCTGGAATACCGGCAATCGGAGTCGCTCGTTTTTGACAATGGTCGGCTGAAGGCTGCCACCTTTGACACGACGCAGGGGTTTGGACTGCGCGCGGTTTCAGGCGAACTCGCGGGCTATGCGCATTCAGGTGAACTATCCGAGGCAGCCCTGAAGCGGGCAGCCGACGCGGTGCGGGCGGTTGGATCTGGATATAGCGGCACTTATGCCGCTGCACCTGGGCGCACGAATACCCGGCTTTATCCGGACCTTAATCCATTGGGAGCACCTGGTTTCGAGGACAAGGTCAAACTTCTTTCTGAAATTGATGCCTTCGCCCGGGCCCGTGACCCGCGGGTTCGTCAGGTGAGCGTCTCCCTGGCGGCCTCCTGGCAGGTGGTCGAGATCCTGCGCGCCGATGGCCATCGGGTTCGCGATGTTCGGCCGCTCGTCCGGTTCGGCGTTTCTGTCGTTGCGGGCAAGGGGGATCGACAGGAAACCGGCTCGGTCGGTTCTGGCGGGCGTGAGGGCTTCGAGCGCTTTGTGTCGATTGATCACTGGCAGTCTGCGGTTGATGAAGCGTTGCGGCAGGCCCTCGTCAATCTCGACGCAGTACCGGCGCCCGCTGGTAGTTATGACGTTGTGCTTGGGCCGGGCTGGCCGGGTATTCTCCTGCACGAGGCGATCGGCCACGGACTCGAGGGCGATTTCAACCGCAAGAAGACATCCGCCTTTGCCGGCCTGATGGGCCAGCGCGTGGCCTCGCCGGGCGTCACGGTGGTGGATGATGGCACACTGGCTTCGCGGCGGGGGTCATTGTCGATTGATGACGAGGGCACTCCGACGTCAACCACGACCCTGATCGAGGATGGTATCCTGGTTGGCTACATGCAGGATCGGCAGAATGCGCGCCTGATGGGCATGACGCCGACGGGTAACGGTCGCCGACAGTCGTATGCCCATTCGCCGATGCCGCGCATGACAAACACCTATATGCTGGCTGGCGGTTATGATCCCGCCGAAATCCTCGCTTCGGTCAAGGATGGCATCTACGCGATCAATTTTGGCGGCGGGCAGGTGGATATTACTTCCGGCAAGTTCGTATTCGAATGCACCGAGGCCTATCGGGTCCAGGATGGCAAATTGGGTGCTCCGGTCAAGGGAGCCATGCTGATCGGCAATGGACCCGAGGCGCTGACGCGGGTTCGGATGATCGGCAATGACCTGGCGCTTGATCCGGGGATTGGAACTTGCGGCAAGCAGGGACAGGGCGTGCCGGTTGGCGTCGGACAGCCAACCTTGCGGATTGATGGCGTCACGATTGGTGGCACGGATATCGCCGCGCGATAGAGCTCCGTGCCATGGGTGCGCCTGCTTCGCTACTCGCCGACGCTTGACTTGAAGCCGGAAGCCAATCCGAAAGATTTGATCAGTCCGCGATTAAAGGTTGATTTTAATTGGTTGCTCGCGTCAATGTCAGGTTCAATGCAGAATCCGTCATATTGGCGCATTAATAAAACCGCATGATTTTTCAGTTAAACTGCGTGACTCCCGATGCATTTCAGGCTTAAAGAAACGCATAACTTCCATTCCGTTGGCGTAAGCATCTGGAATTGATGCCGATAACGCAAATTTTATAGGACTTGGCAGCTTTTGGTCAGGTCCACTGTGTTAGACCGGTCTGGAATGGTGCGGTGCTGCGAGGGGGTGTCTTGCGGCACGTAATGGTGTTGGCTGTTTAAGGGGTGGTTCATCAGGTGAAAGCTTTTCTCAAGTTCATCCTGGCGCTGGTCAGATTGGCGATCTATGTCGTCGTTGCTGCGGGCCTCTTTTACAGCGCTGTTATGTGGCGTGCTGACATCGTCGCAGGGGCGACAAAGCTCGGTGTGCCTGAGTCAATCGTGTCTTTCGTGCGCGACAAGCTCGACCAGGGAACCGGTGTTGTCATCGCAGTGGCTGGTCGGCTCCCGGTGACCCTGCCTCTGCCATCGGTTGCTGCACCGAAAACGGTGGCGCAGACGAATGACGGGGGAGCAAACCCGGCAGGCGCAACACAAGCGCAATCGGGCCAGGCGCCGTCGCAAGCTGTTGCCAGACCGGCAGCACCGCCGGTGTCGGTGTTAACTGCGCCTGTCGAAGCCGCGACTGTTCCGGTGGTTCTGGATCTGATCGGGTCCGTCCAGGCAGTGGCGTCCATTCCGGTGAAGGTCCGGATCGATAGTCAGATTGTCACCGTTGAAGTCCACGAGGGTGATCATGTCTCAGCCGGCCAGACGATCTTCACGCTCGATTCGCGCGCTATTCTCGCCCAGATCGACCAGCAGACAGCGCTGATCAATCGTGATCAGGTTCTGGTTGATCAGACGAAGGCCGAATTTGAACGGACGGAGCCTTTGGCATCGACAAAGATCCTGAGCCCGAAGGATCTGGACAAGGCTCGCCTTGACTATCTGACCGCCAAGGCCACGCTTGCGGCTGACAAGGCGATGCTTGAGAACCTGAAGGTACAGTCGTCCTACTATGTGATCACGAGTCCGATTGATGGCCGGGTTGGTTCACTGCCGCTGAAGCCCGGCTCTTCGATCCGTGCCGCCGATGCGTTGCTGCTTGCCACGATCAATCAGACCACGCCGGTGTATGTTTCGTTCGCTGTGCCGCAGGTCAATGTGGCTGCGCTGCGCAATGCGATGCGGGCCGGAGAGGTGCCTGTGCTCGTGACTTTGCCGGGCACTGACGGCGCGCCCTTGAACGGCAAGCTGACATTCACGGAAAACCAGATCGATGCGGCCTCGGGCACTTTGGCGGTCAAGGCGACTATCGATAATCAGGCAGAGATTCTGATCCCCGGCGAGGCCGTCAACGTAAGAGTCATACTGAAGACGGAGCCGAACGCACTCACGGTGCCCGAAGCGGCTGTCCAGGTTGGTCAGCAGGGTGCCTATCTGTTTGTTTTGAAAGACGATAGCACGGTTGATCTCCGTCCGATAACGATTGATCGCAAGGTCGATGGCCGCGTTGTCGTCTCCTCTGGACTGAAAGCGGGCGACCAGGTCGTGACCGATGGTCAGGCCCGTCTCTTGCCAAATTCGAAAGTGGAAGTGCGCCACCTTCCGGGTGGACAAAGCCAACCCAAGCAGCAGACAGGATACTGACACGATGTCGATTTCGACAGGTTTCATCCAGCGTCCGGTCGCCACGATCCTCGTGATGGCGGCCTTCGTTTCTGCCGGTGTCTTCGGATACAAGCAGTTGCCGGTTGCAGCGGTGCCTCGGGTGGACTTCCCGACGATTTCGGTCTCGGCATCGCTGCCGGGCGCGAGCCCGGAATCCATGGCCTCCACTGTTGCTTCGGTGCTGGAAAAGCAATTTTCCGGCATCGCAGGCATTTCGTCGATGACATCAATCTCGACGCCGGGTGCGACCAACATCACGGTCCTGTTTGATCTCAATCGCAACATCGACGGTGCGGCGCTGGATATTCAGGCGGCCATTGGCACTGCCGCGCGTCTTTTGCCGCCGCAGCTGCCGACGCCGCCCAGCTTCAAGAAAGTCAACCCAGCTGACCAGCCCGTCGTCTTCATTGGCGTAAAGTCCAAGACACTGCCGTTGTCGACCGTCGATGACTACGCAGAAATCAATCTTGCCCAGAACATCTCGACGCTGCCGGGTGTAGCCCAGGTCAATATTTACGGCGCGCAGAAGTATGCCGTCCGCGTCAAGGCCGATTTTGACGCGCTCGCTGCCCGCAACCTGACGATCAATGACCTCAAGAATGCGATTGCGGGCGCGAATTCCAACGCGGCACTCGGACAGATCGCTGGTCATGAGCGGAACTTTACACTGGATTCCACTGGCCCGATCAGCCGTGCAGCCCAGTACATGCCGGTGGTCGTGAGCTATCAGAATGGCTCACCAGTGCGGATATCGGATGTTGCAACCGCTGTCGACAGTGTGGAGAACGATCAGGTCGCTGGCTGGATCAACGGGACGAGAGGCGTGCAGATCGCCATCCAGCGTCAGCCCGATGCGAATACTGTCGAGGTTGTTGATCGCATTCGGGCGCTCCTGCCGCGCTTGATGGCTGATTTGCCGCCGTCGATTGACGTTGAAGTTCTGTCGGACAAGTCAATCTCGATTCGTGACGCCATTGACGACGTGCTCGTTACACTTGGTATCGCGATTTGTCTTGTCGTTGGCGTGATTTATCTGTTCCTGAAATCAGCCCGCGCGACAGTTATTCCAGCCCTGGCGCTTCCGGTGTCCCTGATCGGAACCTGCGCTGGCATGTATATCTTCAACTTCTCCGTCGACAATATTTCCTTGCTGGCCGCCACGCTTGCCGTCGGCTTCGTGGTCGACGACGCGATCGTGATGCTTGAAAACATCGTCCGACACATGGAAATGGGCAAATCGCCATTGAACGCGGCCTTTGCGGGCGCGGCCGAAGTCGGTTTCACCATCATGTCGATGACGATATCGCTGGTGGCCGTGTTCATCCCCGTGCTGTTCATGGGCGGTGTCGTCGGACGCATGTTCTTCGAGTTCGGCGTCACGATGTCGCTGGCGATCCTGATTTCGGGTGTTGTCGCGTTGACGCTCACGCCCATGCTGGCGAGCCGGATCCTGTCGGAACATTCGCTGCATGAAGAACCAAACGCCATCATTCAAGTGTTCGACGCGTTCTTTGCCGCGTTGACCTGGTTCTACAAGTGGACCCTGAAGGCGGTTCTCAATGTCAAATATCTGATGTTGCTGGTCACTGCCTTCACGCTCTTTTACACGGTCCAGCTTTTCAACGATATTCCGAAAGGCTTTTTCCCGCAGGAAGATACCGGCCAATTGTTCGCCCGTACGCAGGGACCGGATGATACATCGTTCGAAGCGATGACGAAGCGGCAGGTGCAACTGGAAGAGATCGTCCGGTCTGATCCGGATGTGACGTCAGTGCTGTCGGTTGTCGGCGGCGGTGGTCCGGGTTCGAACCAGACGACCGGTATCCTGTTCATGAGCGTGAAGCCAAAGGCCGAACGTGCGGCGACCATGCCGGAACTGATCGCCCGTCTGCGTAAGGCAACGTCGACTGTTCCAGGCATAACGGCCTATTTCCAGGCGATCCAGAACATCAACATTTCCGTCGGTGCGGCCAAAGCGCAGTGGCAGTACACCCTGCAATCGACGAGCTTCGATGACTTGCGCCGGATCGCGCCGATCATCGAGCAGCGCATGCGTCAGACTCCCGGGCTGCTTGACGTGTCCTCGGACCTGCAGACCAAAGGCCGCGAAGCCTATATCGATATCGATCGAGACCGAGCCGCGCAATTCGGCCTGACGGTCGATCAGATCCGGACCCAGCTTTACGCGGCGTACGGAACCCAGCAGATTTCGACGATCTTTACGGAGGCCTCCAGCTATCAGGTCATCCTTCAGGCGAAAGACGAATTCGTCCAGAATCCGGCAGCCTTGCGGCGCATGACGTTCCGCAGTTCAACGGGTGGCGTCGTGCCGCTGGATGAATTTGCGCGCGTTGTTGAAAAGCCGACCCAGCTGCTCGTCAGCCACAAGTCACAGCTACCCGCCGCGACGATCGCGTTCAATCTCGCACCGGGCATGGCCTTGTCGGATGCAGTCTCTGCTATCGCTGCCATCGAGCATGACGTCGTCATGCCGACAACAGTGACCTCGGGCTATTCCGGCACCGCGCAAATCTACCAGGACGCTCTGGCTGGTCAGGGCCTGCTGATCTTTGCGGCTGTGCTCGTCATCTACATCGTGCTCGGCATTCTCTATGAGAGCTTCATCCACCCGCTGACGATCTTGTCCGGTCTGCCATCGGCCGGTATCGGTGCCTTGCTCACGCTGAAGCTGTATCACTATGACCTTTCGGTCATTGCGTTGATCGGCCTCGTCATGCTGATTGGTATCGTGAAGAAGAACGCCATCATGATCGTCGACTTCGCTGTCGAACGCCAGGCCCAGGGTCTTTCGGCGCGCGAGGCAGTCGAGGAAGCCTGTCTGCTGCGCTTCCGCCCGATCATGATGACCTCGTTCTGCGCCGTTCTGGGAACGCTGCCAATTGCCGTCGGTCTGGGTGCGGGTGCGGAACTGCGTCAGCCGCTCGGCATTGCGGTCGTGGGTGGTCTGGCGTTCTCGCAGTTGATCACGCTCTACATGACACCGGCTATCTTCCTGATCCTTGCTCCGTTTACGAAGGTTCGCCATATCATCACGCCAGAAGAAGCCGCTGCGGCAGATCTCGCGCATGACGACATTGAGCACGAGCACTCGGCGGAGCCCGATGATCTGCATCCGCAGGAAGCGAAGCCAGATACCCTTCGCCCGGCTGCGATTGTGCGACCGAACGACCCTGCAATTTCCGGGGAAGCGCCCGTCGGACCAGGACAATCTGTCGATCACCACACCCATCTGGTCCAATCGCTGAGACCTTCGTCAACGGGCAAGGATGAAGGCGACGTGCCGTCGGCCGCCGAATAATTTGCCCTGAGACATCTTGACTTGGAAAAGCAGCGGCTACCAAGATCCGGTAGCGCTGCTGAAACCGCAACTGAGCCGCATTGACATGATGAACCGTTACGAATCTCCCCGGTCCCAAGGCGAAGCACGCCTTCGTTATCTTGACGGAGAGATCCAGATCGTGACGAACGGTGCCTTTGTCCGGTGTGCGGTCACGGGCCTGTCCATCCCGCTCGATGAACTGAAATACTGGAGCGTCGAGTTTCAGGAACCTTATGTCGACGCAGCAGCGTCGCTGAAGGCATATCAGCAGCATCGCGGCCTGGCCTGATCTCTCGAGATAAGCTCAGTTACTGGTCTCGGGACCAACACGGGCGGCATCGTTGATGCGCCGGGGATGTGCGCCAAGAGCCATAAGTCGGTTTGACAAAAAGTCCATCAGGTCCTGCTCGGCGTCAAATCGTAACCTGATTGAAGCGACCTTGGCCCGCGCAGCAAGGGCAGCCAGATCCTGATCGGAAGCACTCGCCAGCCGCGCCATATCCTTGGCCGTCGTGATCAGCAGTCGTGTTGTACCCTCGACCTTGCGCAAGAGATCGCGAGCTTCGTCCGGGCGAAATCGGTGGTGATCCGGGAAGCTCACCAGTTCCTCGACAATCGCTCCCCGGGCAAGCAAGCCTTCGGCCAGCTTCTCGGGTCGCCCGATACCGGCAAACGCGACGACGCGCTGTCCGCGCACATCTACTGCGTCTGTCGTCGGCTCGACGAATGCATTAAAGGTCGGTCGGTTCAAAGCATGCGCCTGTCTTGCGATGTCATCGGCAGCTTTGCCCGGTGCACCATTCGAGATGATGATGAGGCCATCCATGGCATCCAACTGGGTCTGCAACGGCGCTCTCAGTGGTCCGGCAGGCAATACTTGGCCATTCCCGACGCCATAGACATCGTCGATCACGACGAATGAGAGATCCTTCGCCAACGTCGGGCTTTGGAAACCGTCGTCCATGATGATGAGGTCGCAGCCGCAGGCTATTGCGAATTCAGCCCCTTTGCCCCTGTTTCGCGATACGATTACCGGCAAGCCACTTTGCGCAATCATCAGCGCTTCGTCGCCCACGTCCCGTGCCGTGTCGTGTCGCGCGTCGACGAGCTTGGGGCCTTTGACGCGTCCACCGTAGCCACGCATCAGGACGATTGGCGAATAATTGAAACCCGTTACCAGCTTTGTAATCGCAATGGCAGCAGGTGTTTTACCCGCGCCACCAGCCGTGAAATTGCCAATCGCAATGACCGGAATATTGGCCCGGCTGCGCGGCGGCCGCCGCATGCGTGCGCCCGAAATGGACCCATAGACCCAGCTGATCGGCAGCAGCAATTGGCTTGGCCAGCTCCTATCCGTCCAGAACTTCGGTGCCGATCTCATCCCGCGACGCGCTCCACCACATCGCCGCTCTGGATTTCGGATCGGCTATCATCCAACGTGGTCTGGCCAACCTTGGGCAGATAATCCGGGAGTAGTCTTGTTGCCAGCCAATGGCGGGTCTGTTCAAGCGCCCCACGACCGGACTCAACGATCTCGCGTCCGGCTCGCGCACTGTCCCGTGCCAGCGTCGGCATCGACAACAACCGGAGGGCATGCTCGGCCAGTTCATTCGCATCCCGGACCAGTCGGGCACCGCCGCCCTCGTCAAGCGCTGCGAATATATCGCGCGCGTTATAGACGTGTGGGCCATGCAGGACCGCGATATCGAGTTGCGCGGCCTCGATCGGATTATGTCCACCAATCGGCACCAGCGATCCGCCGACGAAGGCCACATCTGCCAAGCGGTAGAACAGGCCGAGTTCGCCCAGGGTATCGGCCAGATAGATGTCTGTCTCAGGACCCGGAATTTCCCCCCGCGATCTGGCTGCAGGTTGACAGCCTGTCGCCTCAAGTTCGGCCATGATGTCGGTTCGCCGATCAGGATGTCTTGGAACGATGATCGTCAGCAAGTCCGGCAGCGATTTTGCTATCTTGAGCGCGGCTTCGGTAACGAGTGCTTCTTCGCCTGGATGGGTACTGGCAGCCAGCAGGATCGGGCGCGCGCCAATCAATCGACGCAAAGCTTCAAGCTCCGTTTGATCGGCACCGAGGGGCTTGCAATCAAATTTGATATTGCCTGTCATGACGACATCACTCGCGCCAATCCGCTCGAAGCGGGCTGCGTCCTCTGCCGATTGCGCGAGCACCAGCGAAAATCGTCCGAACAAGGCACGTGCGATCGGTCGCACCTTCAGCCAACTCGCCATGGAACGTTCAGAAATCCGTGCATTAACAAGAGCATGAGGAATGCGCCTTCGGTGCAATTCGCCCAAGGTGGTCGGCCAGATTTCAGATTCAACAAACAGCGCGGCGACCGGCTGCCAATGATCGAGAAACCGGTTGATGAAGAGCGGCAGATCCAGCGGAACATACTGGTGGATGGCACCCCTCGGCAATCGTCTGGCGGCGAGCGTTGCCGAGGTGACGGTTCCCGTTGTCAGAACGACCGACAGGCCCGATCCCGCCAGCCAGTCGATCAACGGGAGAACAGACATGGTCTCGCCGACGCTGGCAGCGTGAACCCAGACAAGCGGGCCGTCCGGGCGCTCGCACGAGGACCAACCTTTGCGCTCTCCGCGCCGAAGTGGGTCTTCCTTGCCGCGCCGGGTGCGACGTTCAAGCAACAGGTCCACAAACGGTAGCAGAAGCATCCCAGCACCGCGATAGGCCGCGAATGCCGTTCTGGCCAGGAGGTCAGTCATTCAATGCCGTTTCTTTTCTATATCCTGTCCGCACGGCACACCGAGGGCCAACGATCCCGGGATGATCGTGTATCGCTATTTCAGTTGATTTTCGTTGCAAGGTCAAACGGCATCCGCATCCAGAGTTCCGTTGACCCCAGCCTGCGTGCCCAAGCCGTTCATGGCTGACGCAAATTGGGTCTCATGCAGTCGGGCGAAGTTCCCGCCTATCGCAATCAGCTCATCGTGGGCCCCGACTTCGACGAGTTCACCCTGGTCCACGACACAGACGAGATCCGCGCGTTGCACGGTGGACAGCCGATGTGCGACCATGATCACCGTACGCCTTTCCAGCAATGCATCACGCGCCGCAAATGCGAACGTGTTTCGCCCGCGAAGATCCGCTTCATCGCCCCGAACGTCATCATGCACTCATCGACAAACAAAGAATCAGCTATTTCCCGACGAAAGCCTGCTGAACGTTCATCGGGCTTTGCATCGGACGGCAAGAAGCTGATCACATGCTCGGTCGCAAGATCCTTGTCGTGAACACTTCCGTGGCGGTCGGTGCTTTCCAGCAAGGTGATCGAGTCCGAGATTCTCATTGGTCGATCGAAGCCTGACATAGTGCACAATCGAGACAAACGGCATGATGCTCCGTTCGACGGTTCCGACAAACTTCATTTCGCGATCTTTTACAGTGGTTTGTCGTCGATAGGAAGTCGCAACTCAATCGTGATGTGCGGTTGCATCGGGATCAAGCAGGCGGTGCAGATGAACGACGAAATACCGCATATGCGCGTTATCGACGGTTGATTGCGCCTTGGCTTTCCAGGCCGCATGTGCGGAGGCGTAATTCGGATAAAGCCCAACCATGTCTACCTTCGAGAGATCCTTGAACTCGGTGCCGTTGAGGTCGACGAGTTCGCCGCCGAAGACGAGATGCAGAAGCTGGGCATTTGGCGTGGAGGTCGGCATGGGTATCTGGCTCCGTCAGCAAGCGTTGTCTGGAATGCAAGCGCGGGAGTCAGGTCCCGCGACTGCGCGTATGCTTGTCGAGAATCGCACCATAGAGAGACTTGAATGCTTGATAAACGCCTGGACCCGCTGCGACCAGTGCCGGATGTCGCGGAACCGCGCGATTGTAGGTGAGTGTTGCACCATCAATATCCGTCAGCCGACCGCCAGCCTCTTGCAGGATGAGATCAGCCGCCGCCAGATCCCAGTCATGCGACCGGGCGAAGGCAAAGGCGGCGTCGGCTGTGCCGTTGGCGACATGGGCAATGCGCAGTGCCAGCGAGGGCACAGGTGATTGCAACGCGATGCCGAGACGTTCCGCTTCACTCTCGAGGACGCTGAATTTTCGCGGAGCGGTCAGTCGTGCGCCAGTGATCGTGTCACAGGCGAGGACCGCCATTTGCATCACGCCTCGCCAGGCACCACGGCCGGCGGCGGCAAGCATCATGTCGTTGACGGCGGGCTGATAGAGCGCGGCAGCGATGGGTCGGTCGCCTTCAACGATGGCGACCGAAACTGCCCACCGGGGATCGCCGCCGATAAATGCGCGCGTGCCGTCAATCGGATCGACGACGAAGAGCCTGTGACGCTCCAGCCGATCGGGCGTATCGACGGTTTCTTCCGATAGCCAGCCATAGTCAGGCCGGGCGGCTCGCAACCGGGACTTCAGCAATTGGTCGACGGCAATATCCGCCTCCGTGACCGGACTGTCGCCGGTTTTGGTCCAGGCTTTCGGCGCGTTGCCAAAGTAGCCGAGCGCAATCTGACCAGCAGCCAGAGTTGCCTCCGCCAGCAGAGCGACCTCAGGTCCGAGATCGCGTCCACCGGTGACTGGCGCTCCAATGCCACTATCAGGTCGATCCTCAGCTGCCGGCAATCGTCAATCCCTCAATCAGCACCGTTGGCGCATTGGTGCCGTAGCGATAAACGAGGTCGTCGGCGGGCACAATCCGTTGAAACATGTCCTTCAGATTGCCCGCTATCGTGATCTCGCTGACGGGATAGGTCAGTTCGCCATTCTCGATCCAGAAGCCTGAGCAGCCGCGACTGTAATCACCGGTCACGCCATTGACCCCCGATCCGATCATGTCGGTTATGTAGAGCCCGGAATTCACGGATTTGATCATGTCCGCACGCGATATGGTTCCGGCATGCAGCGTCAGATTTGTCGACGACGGGTGCGGCGAGCCGACGCCGCGCGATGCGCGCGCATTGCTCTGAAGCCCCAGTTCCCGTGCTGTCGAGGAATCGAGGAACCAGGTGGTGAGCACACCGTCCTCGATGACATTCAGCACGTCCCCGGTCAGCCCTTCGCCGTCGAAGGGACGCGAGCCAAGCCCGCGACGTCGCGTCGGATCATCCGAGATCTGGATGCCTCTGGCGAAGACCTGTTGGCCGAGCTTATCCTTCAGAAACGAGGTCTTACGGGCAATCGATGCGCCGTTGATCGCGCTGGCCAGATGCCCGACGAGACCCCCTGAGGCCCTCGGATCATAGATGACGGTTGCCGTACCGCTCGGAACCTTGCGCGGAGCAACCCGGCGTACGGCCCTTTCGCCAGCTTTGCGACCGATCTCGGCAGCTGCGTCCAGATCGGCTGCGTGGATCTTCGAACTGGATTCCCAGTCCCGCTCCATGCCCGTGCCTTCGCCTGCGATTGCCGTTGCAGAAATCGAATGCCGCGAGCCGAGATAGGCACCGGAAAACCCGTGCGACGTCACCAGAACCAGTCCGCCGACCGACCAAGACGCACCTGCGCCGCCGGAATTGGTCACACCGCTAACTGCGCGCGCCGCGTCTTCCGCTTCCATGGCCAGCGCAATCAGCCGTTCGCTGCTGACAGGTACGGGATCGAGAAGGTCGAGATCGGCAAAGGCTGTGGCCAGACGGTCGGCGGGTGCCAGACCCGCAAACGGGTCTTCAGGCGCAATTTTCGCCATGGCGACGGCGCGTTCGGCGAGTTCGCCCGGATCGTTGAATGCATTGGCAGAGACGCTTGCATGTCGCTTTCCGATGAAGACACGCAGACCGAAATCATCGCCCTCGGCACGTTGAGTATCCTCAAGTTTGCCGAGCCGGACCCCCACGGATAGCGACGCCCCGCGCACTGCCACGGCGTCAGCTGCATCAGCCCCTGCCTTTAGCGCAGCTCGTACCAAGGCGTCCGCACGATCCCGGGAACTGGTCTGGTCGAGAATATCAGTCATGCGACCCCTTCGGCATAGTCGACGCGGCCCGAGGCCGACAACGGAAACGCAAATCAGGTTCCTACCGTTGAACTATGGCACGATTCGGTCGTCTGCAAGATGCTTGGTCTGGTGAATGTAACGCTTTAGTCATTCTTTTGAAGGGATCCAGTAACTCTAAAAAAATCCAGATTTTCTTAACCAGATACTTTAAGTCGTTGGCGAAAATGAACGTGTAACGTGAGGCCAAGTCAGGAAATGGATCAATAAAGATCAGCCTGGAGGCTTTCGTGGGACGTCAATCAAATCTTGGCAAGAAGTATATCGAGCAGGATACAGTTACACCAGATGTAACTGTGCGCATCGATCCTTACGCTCTGCCACAAAGCTATCGGTACAACACTGGTTTGAGTGGAGAGGCTGCTCAGGCTGCGGTCGTGCTGGATCGCGGTTTGGCGACGATTTGCCGTCGGCTACCCTCCGGGATTCCGATGGCCATGCGGATGCCGATGGACATTTTCGAAGGCGTGGCAGTGCGCATGGTGCCTGCCACTGACGCTGTCGACGATGTCACCATCGTGCTGGAATTGCTGCATCGTGATCCCATGCTGTCGCTGCCGTTAATGGTCACAACCTCGATGGATGACGTCGTTGCCGACTGGCGCGCATGGGGGCGTATTCTCTGCCTGCCGCTGCTGATGGTCGAGCCGGATGGCAGCTACAAGCCCGTTGAAGCGCGCATCGGCTGCGTGTCCGTCAGGTCAGTGCAGCCGCGTCGTCATCGCTCGGTGCTCGCCAAGCGTCGGCCACGGTTTCTCGCCCGTCGTCGTGTTGGCGATCCGCGTCGCAGCGTCAAGGTCGAAGATCTCCGGGAAATCACAAGCTGGGAATAAGCAACCGTATCAGGCAATCGGCAACCAGACCGACGAATACGAGCCAGCCGGTTTGCGTGTTTGAGCGGAACAGGTCAAGGCACCGATCGCCATCGTTGATGTCGAGCCGGTGGATCTGCCAGCCCATGTGACCACCAGCCGCAACAAGCCCGACATAGGCTACGGCGCCCGTGCCTGCCAGCGCATAAGCGAGGGCCAGCAAGATAAGTGCGCCCGTATAGAACAGGGAAATCGCCAGTTTCGACTTCTCGCCAAACAGGCGTGCCGTCGAGCGGACGCCAACGAGCACGTCATCTTCCTTGTCCTGATGGGCATAGATCGTGTCATAGCCGATGGTCCACAGGATCGCCGCGGTGTAGACAAGCAACGCGGGCGCATCGAGACGTCCGAAGGTGACCGCCCAGCCCATCAGGCCGCCCCACGAAAAGGCTAGCCCGAGCACGAACTGCGGCCAGTCCGAAATCCGTTTCATGAATGGGTAGATCGCAACAACCCCAAGCGAGGCAATTCCAAGCACGATCGAAAACAGATTGAACTGGATCAGCACAACAAATCCGACCAGTGCCTGTCCGATCATGAAAAGCTTGGCCTGCCGGACGCTGACCTGCCCCGACGGGATCGGTCGTGACCGCGTCCGGGCGACGGCAGCGTCGATATCGCGATCGACAATATCGTTGTAGGTACAGCCCGCGCCGCGCATGGCGACCGCGCCGATCAAAAACAAAACGAGATGCCAAGGATTTGGATAGGCACGATGTGCTGCGTCAGCGGCCAGCGCCGTCGACCACCAGCATGGCCAAAGAAGCAGCCACCAACCGATTGGCCGTTCAAGACGCATGAGTCGTGCGTAGGGCTTCCAGGCGTCGGGCAAAAACCGGTCGGCCCAATGGCCACGCACGGCATCGGCGACAATCGTCGTATCTGGCTGGTGTATCGGCATGCCAACAAGGTGGCGCGGCAGGCGAGATGGGTCAAGGGTGTTCCGTCGGGGATTGACTTGACCCTCAGGAGTCATGCTGCCTAAAAGTGCCCGTAACGGACCAGGATCCCGGTTCAGCACATCGGAGCACACCCATGAACGTCCTTTTGATCGGCTCTGGCGGTCGCGAACATGCCCTGGCGCTTGCGCTGTCGCAGTCGCCGTTGCTGACGACACTCTTTGCTGCGCCCGGTAATCCCGGAATTGCCGAATTGGCGATCTGCGTCGCGCTGGACCCGAGCGACCATGACGCCGTGATTGCATTCTGCGAGCAGGAATTGATCGAGCTTGTCGTGGTCGGACCGGAAGCGCCGCTGGTTGCCGGGCTCGTTGATGATCTTGAAGCCGCCGGAATTGCCGCCTTCGGGCCGACCGCCAAGGCTGCGCTGCTTGAGGGGTCCAAGGGCTTCACGAAGGACCTGTGCGCCCGTTACGGAATACCGACCGCTGCCTACGCAAGGTTTTCCGAGCTCCAGCCAGCATTGGACTATGTCCGGGCACAGGGCGCGCCGATTGTCGTCAAGGCCGATGGGCTTGCAGCCGGCAAAGGCGTCACTGTTGCCATGACGCTTGATGAAGCCATTGCGGCCGTTGAAGGCTGCTTTTCTGGTCAGTTCGGCGCTGCCGGGGCAGAGGTGGTCATCGAGGCTTATCTCGATGGCGAGGAAGCCAGCTTCTTTGCGCTGTCAGATGGCGTCAACGTTCTGGCGCTGACCTCCGCGCAGGATCACAAACGCGTTTACGACGGTGATCAGGGTCCGAACACCGGAGGCATGGGAGCCTATTCGCCAGCCCCCGTCATGACGCCGGAGATGACTGACCGGGTGATGAACGAGATCATCCGCCCGACGGTGGCAGGCATGGCCCGCGACGGCATTCCGTTCAAGGGAGTTCTGTTTGCGGGTCTCATGATCACCGCCAAGGGTCCGGAACTCATCGAATATAATGCACGGTTTGGCGATCCCGAGACACAGGTGCTGATGCTGCGGCTGCAATCCGATATCCTGCGGCTGTTTCTGGCCAGCCGGAACGGTACACTCGATCATGAATCCGTTGTCTGGTCGGACGATGCCGCGCTGACGGTCGTGATGGCTGCGAATGGCTATCCCGGCGATCACCAGCGGGGCACGGAATTGCGCGGGCTTGAACAGGCGGCTGATTGTGATGGCGTTACGCTGTTTCACGCTGGAACCAGGCGCGATGGCGCCCGTTTGCTGGCCAATGGCGGACGTGTGCTGAATGTGGCAGCCACAGGCGCGACCGTTACCGAGGCTCAGGCGCGTGCCTATGCAGGTGTTGCGCAGATTGACTGGCCGCAGGGCTTCTGCCGCACTGATATCGGCTGGCGCGCTGTTGAGCGGGAACGGCACTAAACTGACTGACCCGGGTCTGAGGCACACTCCAGAACTGAAGGAGCCAAAGCATGAACTTGCCAGATCTTTTCCCCGGGTTCGCTGAGCGGACGTTCCATCTGCCGGGCGTCGATATCTTCGCCCGCATCGGCGGCGATGAGCAGGCTCCGCCGCTGGTCCTGTTGCATGGTTTTCCGCAGACTCATGCCATGTGGGCGGGCATCGCGGGCGAGCTTGCGAAAACGCACCGCGTGATCGTGCCGGACCTGCGTGGCTATGGTTTTTCCGGCGTGGTCGAGCGATCACCGGATCATGCGCAAATGTCGAAGCGCGCCATGGCGGGCGATATCGTCGCACTCATGCGTGAACTCGGGTACGAGCGCTTCGCGGTTGCCGGGCATGACCGGGGCGGGCGTGTTGCCTATCGGCTGGCCCTCGATAGTCCTGAGTGTGTGACGCGGCTCGCGGTGCTCGATATCGTGCCGACAAGCGCCATGTGGGCCAGCATGACGGCTGCCTTTGCGATGAAGGTCTATCACTGGCAGTTCCTTGCGCAGCCCTATCCGATGCCGGAGACAGTGATCAGTGGAGCGCCGGTTGGTTACCTCGAACACACGCTGGCGAGTTGGACTGCGCGTCGCGATCTCAGTGCCTTTTCAGCCGATGCACTCGAGCATTATCGCGCCGCCTTCTCGCAGGCGGATCGCATCTCCGCATCCTGCGAGGACTATCGTGCCGGCTGGTACGTAGATCGGCTCTTGGATGAGGCGGATCAGGCAAATGGTGTCCGCATCCAGTGCCCGACGCTGGTTTTATGGGGCAATGCGGGCCTGCCTGCGGACTCCGTTGATGCGGAGTCGACACCCCTCAGCGTCTGGAAGTCCTGGGCGACCAACGTGTCCGGTCAACCAATCGCGGCCGGGCATTTCATTGTGGAAGAAAACTCGGCGGAGACGCTGGCGGCACTGAAAGTGTTTTTTGCAGACTAGACACCTTGCCCTTACCGCTGCGAACTTGCGACAGTTAGCGGAATGACAGCTTGTCAGCCAGCAGGCAGATCCCCATCTTTACAAGAGTGGCAACGGCGAGGCGATCTATGGCGGATCCACGGATTGGGCTGGTACTGGGCGGAGGCGCAGCACGAGGCGTTGCGCACATCGCCATGTTGCACGCGCTCGATGATCTTGGTCTGAAGCCTGCGGCCATTGCGGGCACGTCGATGGGTGCGATCATCGGGGCAGGCTATGCGGGTGGGCTGAGTGCGTTGGACATCCGCGACCGGCTAATTTCAGCCTTTGGTACACGCAGCACGGTCTTGACCCGTCTTTGGCAGTTGCGGCCACGCTCCTTTGGCGAAATGTTCCGGTCGGAAGGTCTTGGCCTCGGCAAGCTCGATGCCGAACGCATGATCAGCGCCTTCGTCGATGACGGCATCGCGGCGACGTTTGACGAACTGAAGATTCCCTTCACGGCAGTCGCAACGGATTTTTACGCCGGAACAGAAGCGCATCTGCGGTCTGGTCCCCTGTTGAAAGCCATCGCGGCATCCAGTGCTCTGCCAGGAATTTTTCGCCCGGTTGTGATCGATGGCAGGGTCATGGTGGACGGAGGCATTCTCAACCCCGTTCCGGTGGATGCGCTTTATGCCAACGTTGATCTGTTGATTGCGGTCGACGTCGTCTCTTTTCCCGAACCCAGGGAAGGACAGGTCGGGCCAAGCGGCTTCGAAGCCATGCTCGGCTCGGCGCAGTTGATGATGCAGCAGCTGATGATGCCGAAACTCGAGCGTCATCGGCCAGATCTGCTGATCCGGCCGCCGATCCACGGCTTCCAGGCCGTCGACTTCCTCAAGACCCGCGAAATCATCGAAGCGTGCGACCCCTTCCGCGAGGAGATCAAGCGCAAGCTTTCCAGGCTGATCGAACACCCGGAACTGCGCGTCATCGCGCCGGAACGTCCACAACTGAAACTGACAAATCAGGGTTGAGAAACGTCTCCTCGGTTGCAATTCTTGGTGAGAATGCTATGGTGGGAGTCACGATGGTGCGCTAACACCACCGTGACCGCTCCTCAGGTGGACGTTTTGACGCTGAAGGTAATCGCTACCGACATCCGTCGCCACTGCCACTTCAGAAGCAGCTTCCATGATTTGGACATGGAATGTCTCCCATCCATCAGAGAGCGGAATTGCTCTCTGATGGACAGACGATGTGATTTATGGTTGTAAAAATCAGTTTTAAGTTTTAAATGACTTATTGATCAGTGCTATCGCCGTGTCTGGAAAAAATCGGTGAGCAGTTGTGTTGCCTCGCTCTCGGCCATCCCGGAATAAACCTCGGGCGCATGGTGGCATGTCGGTGACCCGTAGAACCGGACCCCATGTTCGACGGCTCCGCCCTTTTCGTCGCTGGCTGCAAAATACAACCGCCGAATCCGCGCAAACGAGATGGCCGCAGCACACATGGGGCAGGGCTCCAGCGTGACGTAGAGATCGGCTCCGGGAAGTCTTTGGCTCTCCACTCCGGCGCATGCCAGTCGTATCGCGAGAACCTCCGCGTGGGCGGTGGGATCGTTCAGTTCAAGGGTTCGGTTGCCAGCCGCAGCCAGAACGACTCCATCCCGCACCAGGACAGCGCCAATGGGAACTTCGCCGCGCTCCGCTGCTGCGCGGGCCTCGACGAGTGCCAGATCCATGAAATTGTCCCGTTTGCCGTCAGAATTGGCGTTCATGGCATGAAAACATCTCGGATGATGGCTCGCACACCCAGGCAACCTCTGTTACTAAGGCGCCATGAGCAAGACCAAAGAGACCAAATCAGGCGAGCCGGCGACATCGGCATCCCCTTCGAACACCGATCCCGCAGCCCCTTTGAAGCGCAAGCGTGTAGCAGGGGTGGCCAAATTCGCCAAATCGGCCCCTGATGACGAGATGCAGGGCGAGCGCATTGCCAAGGCGATGGCGCGTGCCGGCCTCTGCTCGCGTCGCGACGCGGAAGCCTGGATTGCTGAAGGCCGCGTCAGCGTCAACGGCAAGGTGCTGGAGACCCCGGCGTTCACATTAACGGGCAAGGATCGCGTCGTTGTCGATGGGCAACCGATGCCGATCAAAGAGCGAACCCGGCTGTTTCTCTACAACAAGCCGCGCGGCCTGGTGACCACGACGAGTGACCCGGAAGGCCGTCCGACGGTCTTCGAGAGCTTACCGGAGGACATGCCGCGCGTTGTCACCGTCGGGCGGCTCGATATCAACACCGAAGGCCTGCTGCTGCTGACCAATGACGGTGGCCTCGCCCGTGTCCTTGAATTGCCAGCGACAGGCTGGCTCCGTCGTTATCGCGTTCGCGCTTTTGGGGAAGTCACCAAGGAGCAGCTGGATTCGCTCAAAGAAGGCGTCACCGTCGAAGGCATCGCCTATGGTCCGGTCGAGGCCGAGATCGATACGGTCACAGGCTCCAATGTCTGGCTGATGGTCGGTCTGCGCGAAGGCAAGAACCGCGAGGTCAAGCGCATCCTCCAGCATCTGGGGCTGACCGTGAACCGGCTGATCCGCATCTCGTTCGGTCCGTTCCAACTGGGCGATCTCGATGATGGCGAAGTCCGCGAGATCCGGGGCAAGGTGCTGAAGGATCAACTCGGCCAGCGGCTAGTTGATGAATCCGGTGCTGATTTCGATGCGCCGATCATTCACCACATGCAGGGCGGTGAAGGTGAGGGGGCGAAGCCTGCCCGCGCTGCGAAGCCGGTTTCTGAAAAGCGTCCGTCGGCCCAGTCGCCACGCCAGCGTGCCGCCCGCACACAGATGGAATTTCTGGGGACAGGCGACGACGGTTCGCGTCAGGCACGCCTCAACCGCGAGGGTAAGCCATCGGTCGCCGTCAAATACAAGCCACGTGATGAAAGTGGATCTGTCCGCCCGCGAGCCCCTCGCTCCGAGGGGTCGGAGGCGCGCGGCTTTGCGCCACGCACGCCATCCCTCAGGGATCGCAAGCCGGTCGAAGGACCAGATCGTGCTGAGCAGGCCGAGCGTCCGGTTCGGCCGCCGCGCGTGGATGGTGCCTTCGGGAACAAGCGTCCTGCGCGCAGTTTCGGCGACCGTCCGGATCGCGGACCGCGTCCTGAGGGATCAAGTGATCAAAAGCGTGGTGGCGGTCGCCCGTTCAGCGACAAGCCACGTGGCGAACGGACTGCGTCTGGTGACAGACCGGAGCGCGGTCCCCGGCCTGACCGTGAAGGCGGCGAACGTCCGGCACGCAGCTTCGGCGATCGCCCGGCGCGTGGCCCGCGTCCGGATCGCACGGATGGTGACCGTCCGATGCGCTCGGAAGGGTTCCGTGACCGGCCTGCAGGCGCTGGATCGCGTCCGCCGCGCGACGGTGGCGATGGTTCGAAGCGGTCGGAAGGTTTCCGCGACAGGCCGCAGGGCGGCATGGCCGCGCGTGGCCCACGCCGTGAGGGACCGCGTAGCGAAGGTGGTGATGCGGAGACACGCGGTCCACGCGGGTTCGGGCCGAGAGGCGGCGCGGGCGGTAAGCCGCGCAGTGACAGGCCGCAAGGCGACCGGCCCCAAAGTGACCGGCCCCAGGGTGATCGGCCACGCGGTGACAGGCCTGCGGGCGGCGTTCGGTCGACGGGTCCGAAATCCGGCGGGATCAAGCCGTCGAGGCCGGGCAATGGTGGCAAGCCATCGGGGCCGCGCAATGGGGGAAATGGTGCGGATCGTCGGCGGTAAACATCGCGGCGCGGCACTGGCCGGTCCGAAGTCGATGGCGATCCGCCCGACGACCGATCGGCTGCGCGAAAGCCTGTTCAATATCCTCGTACATGCCTATGAGGACCCGATTACCGATGCCCGTGTGCTCGACCTGTTTTCCGGCACCGGTGCGCTTGGGCTGGAAGCGCTGTCGCGCGGTGCGCGGTTCTGCCTGTTCGTTGAAGAGGCCATCGAGGCGCGCGGCCTGATCCGCCGCAATGCCGAGACGCTGGGCGCAACCGGTATCACCAAACTCTGGCGCCGCGATGCCACCAAGCTCGGTGCCATTGAAAGCCAGGCCCCGTTCAGCCTCGTTTTTGCCGACCCGCCCTACGGCAAGGGGCTCGGCGACAAGGCACTCGCCAGCGCGCTTGATGGTGGCTGGCTCACTCCCGGCGCACTCTGTGTTCTAGAAGAACGCGCCGACGCCGACGTCACCGTACCCGCCGGGATGGAAGAGATCGAAGTCCGGGAATTTGGCGAGAGCAAGGTTTGGTTTCTAAGGGTTAGGTAACAGTCCGAAAAATCCGATTAATGTAAGCGGGCGCTCCGGTCTGGCGTACTTGCCATGTAAAAGACTATTTCGCTCAGAGCGCTATGAGCCTTTCTTAAACCGCCCTGTTTATGATCAAGCAACTGTAATGATGAATTTTCTCCAACTAATCCCAAATTAGAGAAATTCACACAAATTAACTTGTCAGTAGCAATGAGGGTTCGAGCCTGCCAACCGCTACGTCAGTAACCATTGCAACGCTCACATAAACGTGCTGTATCATTTTCTGGGCTATTTTTTCTAAAAAAATCGGGAAAAATAGCCGTTCAACGCGACGGGATTCTCATGATTATCGACTTCACTCTCAAGAACTTCCGATCATTTCGTGATGGGCACACGCTCAGCATGAACGTGGAAAAAAAGGGCACAACCCACTTCAACAATTTCTCGGAAGTGGCACATGGTCGGCTCAGTGTTCTACGCACGGCTGGCATCTATGGTGCGAATGCCGCTGGGAAATCAAATGTTTTAATAGCGCTAAACGCGCTGCGGTGGATTATTGTTGAGTCTGGGGATCTGAAGGAAGGTGATAAAATTCCCCCATACGAGCCGTATAGGTTAAATGAACGTAATAAATCTGAACCGGTCGAGTTCGAGATCGAGTTCGTTGATTTGAGTGGTGCAAGATATTCTTATTTTGTCTCTTTCACGAATTCGAGAATTGTGGAGGAACGGCTATTTACATTTGGAAGCCGACTGCGCTCTAAGATATTTGAACGTGGCTCCCACGACACATGGGAAACTATCGAGTTTGGCGGAAATTATAAGGGTGGCATCAAGAAGTTATCGTTTTTTCCAAATCAAAGCTATTTATCAAAAGCTGGAAATAATGCTGCTGCCCCAGATGCAATTCGAGAGATTTATCGCTACTTCAGAAGCTTTTCATTTGTCGGACACAATTCAGCTCCGCGCATACCGAGCTACTTTAACGATCATAGAAGGCATTCTCGAATTAATAAACTCCTTCCCCTTTTCGATACGGGCGTGGAAAAAGTATCTTTAGAAGAGAACAACAATCCACCGTTCATACCTGAATATTTTCCGGAAGAAGTAAAAAAGAAAATAATTGAATTTTCAAGCCAGAAGTTTGTGTTCTGGCATAAGTCTGACGACGGTGATCTGGTTCAGTTCGAAGTAGATGACGAGTCGGATGGCACGCAACAAGTTTTTAATATACTACCTCTAATTGTCGAGTCGCTTCGGCGAGGGGGCGTGCTTATTATAGATGAGATTGAAAATAGTTTTCATCCTCATTTGGTCCAAACGATACTTCGTCTCTATAATGATCGTTTGGTTAACCGTCGCAACGCCCAACTAATCTTTACAACCCATGACACAAGCAGCCTTAGCGAAAACATCTTTCGTAGAGACCAGCTCTGGTTTGTCGAAAAGCGTAACGGCGCGTCATCCTTGTATTCTCTGGATGAGTTTGATAAGCGGAAGGTCACGCCCGACAGTCCGTTCAGCCTCTGGTATATGGATGGTCGTTTCGGTGCTGTTCCACAAATCAAGTATGCTGATATCGCAGCAGCGATAAACGAAGACATTTCTGACGAAAAAAGCGATCAAAGCGATGCCGAAAAATAGGACAAGGCCTGAGAGGCAAATCAGAAATCTACTTCGAATATATTGTGAAGGGGAAAAATCGGAACCAGCTTATTTGTATGGCTATCTACAGTACATATCGTGTCCGGCTGGTCGAATTAAAATTGAACAATGCTTCAAGAATACACCAATTCAGTTAGTTGGCGCAGCTTGTGAAAAGAAGAAATCGAGAGATTCTTTGGACGGCGACATATTTTGGGTCGTTTACGATAGAGAGGCTGTAAGCGCTATCACTAATGCTACCCACGAAAGCGCGAGAGCAAAAGCTGAGGCTTTTGGAATTCAGATCGCCATATCAAATATTTGCTTTGAATTGTGGCTGCTACTACATCTTGAAGATACGTGTGCGCCATATAATAGCTGTGACGAACTTTTAAAACAAAGCATGTTTAAAGAAAAATATAAAGAAGAGACCGGAGGATATTACGAAAAGAGCAATAGTGATACATTTCATAAATTGAAGCATAGGTTGCCCAATGCTCGGCTTAGAGCCAAACGACTTATGAGGATATGATAAAAGCCGCC
>CAIYYN010000007.1 GCA_903930435.1 uncultured Hyphomicrobiales bacterium
CTGGCACGGGCCAACATTACCTCGAACAAGAACCCGATCCCCAACGATAGCCCCCGGCCAGCCGAGTGGGTCGGCATGCGTCTCGGTGTTGCCGCAGCAACCACACGCGGTCTGAAGGAGCCGGAGTTCCTGACGCTCGGCCAAGTCATCGCCGATCTGATCGACGCGGAAGCCGAAGGCCGCGCAGACGAAGTCGTCCCCGGCGCGAGGGCAGCGGTTGCCAGGTTGACCGAGGCGTTCCCGGTCTACGCGAGCTGATGGTTTCAATCCTTCCGGGAATTTGGATTTTATCGACGGCAGACAAGTCACAGTTCGGCTCTTCCGACGGATCACAATGAATGTCGCCGCACCCAAGGCGCAAACGGGAAGAGTATCCGGCTCCGCCGTATTGCGTGTTGGCGCAGGTCCAGCCAGCGCCATCTGGTGGCCTCCAAGGATTATCAATGCCGTTGCAGATTGCTCGTCTCTAGTCCAACACGCTGACTGCTTTCAGTCGTCAGTGCCAAATCACTGCCTGACAGGCAACTGAAGAAAGTTCCGAGCCGGTGTCTATACAAGCCCCCCACTTCGCGCTTCGCGTCGCCTGCCCGTCGATCCGCGGCGTCACCGCGGAAATCGCTTCCTACCTGTCCAACACCGGCTGCAATATTTCCGATAGTGCCCAGTTCGATGACCCTAATACTGGGCGTTATTTCATGCGACTAAGCTTTCGTTCGGAAGATGGTCGGACTCTCGATCAGTTAAGGGATGGCTTTACCGGGATCTCGCTGAAATTCAAGGCTGACGCTGAGTTCATCGACGAAACGGCCAAGCGCAAGGTGGTGCTCATGGTGTCTCGGTTTGGGCACTGCCTCAATGATTTACTCTATCGCTGGCGCATCGGTGCTTTGCCTATCGACATCGTCGGCGTGATTTCCAACCATCGTGACTACCAACAAATCGTCGAGAGGCTTGGCATTACATTCCATTTCATAAATGTGACAAAGGAGAACAAGCCGCAAGCCGAGGCGGAGCAACTGCGCATCATCGAGGCATCCGGGGCCGAACTGATTGTGCTAGCCCGTTATATGCAGGTGCTTTCTGACGACATGTGCCGGAAAATGTCTGGGCGCATCATCAATATCCACCATTCCTTCCTGCCAAGTTTCAAGGGCGCGAACCCCTACAAGCAGGCCTTCGAACGCGGCGTGAAGTTGATCGGTGCAACGGCACACTATGTGACAGCCGCTCTCGACGAGGGGCCGATCATCGAACAGGATACAGTGCGTGTTACCCATGCCCAAAGTGTGGATGATTATGTCAGCCTCGGCCGCGACGTGGAATCTCAGGTTCTTGCCCGCGCAGTTCATGCCCACATCCACGGCCGCGTTTTCGTGAACGGCAACAAGAGCATCGTTTTCCCGCCATCGCCGGGCTCTTACGCGTCGGAACGGATGGGATGAGGTGCGTCGGGCTTGTCGCAATTCTTTCAGTCGTTTGATTTTACCCTGCGATCGGCAACATTTTCAGGCTTTGATAACCTTTTGGAGTCCGAAGAGTTGCGCGAGCAGGTCGTTCTGTTCGTTGACGGTCCGATCGCCGATGAAGCCGAAACCCTTCTTCAGCCAGAGAATCGCTTCGAAACCGGCAATCGTCCGGCAGGCTGTGTTGAACGACCGGAAGCCGATCTTCGGCATGTTCTTCTTCACGCGTAAATGGTCGCTATAAATGCCTTGCTGGAGATGTTTGGTCATATAGTGCACCGGATCGGACTGAAGGGCATTGTCAGAATAAAAAAGAGATTGTGGCACCTTGGCGCTAAATTCGTTTTGATCGGCCTTTCATCGTCTTGAAGGCCACTTGAAATGACTGTTCAGAGCCCGTTTCGGTATTCCAAATCCTCGCCGGAAGTTATCCGGCTGGCAGTCATTTTGTACGTCCGCTATCCGCTATCGCTCCGCAAC
>CAIYYN010000008.1 GCA_903930435.1 uncultured Hyphomicrobiales bacterium
AGTAGCGGTGCTGCGGATACGATCAATCTCAATGGCAGTAATAATAGCGCAACCGGTTATGCGTCGAGTAGCGCGGCGGTCTCCACAACTGGATGGAGCGGAAACTGGATCAATATCAATGGCACCGGCGATATTGGCACGTTCTTCCGAGTCGGAAAAGCCGACCAATGGAAGCAAGTGCTCACCCAAGCGCAGATCGAAACGATCTTGAAAACCCAAGGCTACATGATGATGCGCTGTGGATACCTCGAGACACGTTGCTGAACGACTTGCGGTCGCCCATTTGCGGTCACATTCCCCAAAATCGGAGAAGACAACCATAGCCACAATGCTCGCGATCGCAAAAATGAACCACGCGCTGTCAAGCAAAATCAGAATTCACGACCGTGACCGAATTTAATCGCCGTATAGGTTCATATCATTCCCAACAGTTCGAGTTAACACGCGACCATGAACGGCTCGAAGTCAAAAGCATCAAAGCAGAGTAGCTTCGCAAACGAGATCACAACAGCGCGCGCTCGGGGTGCCGGTCTCGGCCTGCTTCAGAACGACGGCCATCTGGGCCTCTGCGAACTTCGACGCTTCATCGAAGTCACCTTGTCCCGCAACCGGGATCATAAATGGAAAATTCCAGTTCAAACTGGCCTAATTTACCAAGGGTACGTCACAATCACCCTCTTTGTCTAAGGGGATGCGGACGTCAATTTTTCTCGGCAAGATATACGTGCCGATTTCGGTGAAGGTATGCCGTTTCACCAAAGCCCAAATCGTGGGTTTGAGGCGCAATATCCGGGGCCAGCCCTGCATCCATATGCGGGTCTGTCGCATCGATCGGGAACTGGTACTGAACCCGTGGATCAGGCCTCGCAAACGATTGAAGCATGTCAAATCCGACACATTTCCACGACCACATCACAAGCCCGCCAGTGAAAATCGCAAAGCGATGACGCAAAGAGGCTGAACCGGATCAGCATCTGATCAGCCAAGGCTGATCGCGCCTACTGCCGTGCAGGCTCAGGCGTTACATTCATGATGAGTGGTTCACGTAATCGTCCGGCTACTGCGGCGCATATGCGCCAGACCCACAATGGCCAGCGCACCCATCAAGGCGGGGAGGCCTGTTCCTGCTATGGGGCCTGGTGCCGCGATGGAGGATTGTGCAAGTTGAACCGACACATTTTGCAGATAGTAATAGCCATTGTAATTATAGAATGAGAACGTCAGGTCCGTCGCGTTGGAGGTAGCTGTGAATGGGGTAGCAAAATTATAGGTGCCACTAACCGGCCCGCTTGACGTGTAAACTGTCACGCCACCGATCGCAGCAGCGAAAGAGGAGTACTGGCTGGTGTAAAAGTCAGTGCCTGACGACGGAGTCGAAAGCTGAAAGCTGAAATCATAAAGGTTGCCAACGGTGGTTGCCAGGGTCTGCGACATCGTGGCGACGCTGTCCCACTGGCCTAATTCAGCTGTGTCACTATTGTTGAGTCCAGGGCCGACGACATTCCAGTCCCCGTTAAAGTTGCTGCCAAGTGTCCAGCCGGTAAAGTCTTTCGTCGCGAAATTGCCGTTGTTGACCAGTTCGGTGGCCGCCATCGCAGACGGGGCGACAAGAAACCAGCACAATAGGCAAGAGACCAATACTGTCAGACCTGAACGACGCATCTTTCCCTCGTTACACAACTGAAAAAACTCAGACCCTTAGATCGATATTCTGACGTCGGGATGAGACTAGCCCTGAAAGATCATCATCCTATCCCGCAATTCCAAACTTTGTTCGCCACACCCCCTACAGTTACGCAGAATTCAAAATCGCGCAAAAATACAAGTGGTCTAAAACCAAGGGTTCTTGATCAAATCTACGCGCGTCATGCGAGCTTTCGTCTTGATCCGACTAGTGAATTATTCATAATGGGTACATCGATTAGCGCAATACCGGATGAAACGGATAAATGATAAAATTGAAAAAATTTTCCAATGCTTCCGAGCTGTTAATCGGTCGGTGTCGGCGAATAGGAAGGCCAGCAAACATCTTGTCGAAGGGTGCGGCAAATAGCAGCAGATAACACGTCCACACCTTTGCCAAACGTGACACGTCTCCGGTGTGCGACCCGCTCCCGCGCATGACCTAACGGGCTTAACCGCTGACTGATCCGCTGAAGCTGCAACATCTAACCAGCGTCTTGCGAGTAAATAGGCGTTCATCGTATCGACCACGGATTAGATGGCGAGACCGTCCTGGAAATTGGGGAGAAGGCCGGATTCCCGACCAATGCCAGCAGGATTTCATGGGCGTCGATGGCCTTGAGATCGTTGAAACCAAGTCTGTGGCCTGGCGCTGGCACGAATTGACTGTCGAGTTCGTGGATTGGGGCGACAGGGATTGTCCCGAGACCTTGCTCATGCACAGCATCGCCTCGCACTTAGTGCTGGAATTCGTTGGCGCGTTCCTGGTCGAACAGGATCGTTCCATCGGTCCCCATGCGTTGTAGTGCGACACGCCCCTTGCGTCCTAAAGTCGACCGATTGACCAAAGGCGGTCCCGCAAGTGCGCCTTCGAACCGCAATAGTACCTTCGCGATATCATTGCCTTCAAGGTCGCGTTCCCTACCATCGGCTGTTTTCAGCGACTTGAACGGCGCTGCGATGTCGACGTTCACTTCGATTGGCAGAGCGCGGAGTCTTTGCAGCGTCGAGGGGGGGGGACAGCGAAGTCGTCAAGGGCACCCGTGCGCGGATCATCTCGTTGAGGTCCCTGGTGATCTGCGTCGGTCAGACAGCCGCCTGATCTGGTTTCGGGAGGAAGAATGTCGCTCAATCTGCCCATTACCATCAACCATATGACCGCTCCCGAGCTTCATTACGAACAGCTTTTCGGGCTGGCAGCTCGCGTTGGTGGCATTGGCTTGGAACGCGAGAACGATCCGGCTACACCGCTCTTCAATGGTGACCCTGCTGAGACCGTTGCCGCTAAGGCGCGGGATCACGGCTGGCGCCTTGTGGGCCTGTCGCGGGTCAATCCGTTCAAGGACTGGTCGGACGAGGTACGAGGCAAGGTTGATGTGCTGATCCGCACAGCGAAGGCCGTTGGTGCGGAGACGGTCAGCCTCATTCCACGCCATCCGGTGCCTGTCGCCGGACTAGGCGATCCCGAGGGCGGCATCGATTATCGTCTTTGGGTGTCTTTATCATCGACAAGCGGTTCCACACGCTTGTCGCTGACCGGACTGATCATTCATAAAGTCCGGGCGATCCAAAACGTCTGCGCCATCAGGATTATAACTGGACAAAATCCGGATTTCAGTATGACGAATGCCAAACGGGCGTTAGACTGGCCGCGAAATGCCCAAATGCATCAAGATCATGGGCGAAAAGCGGAGGAATGCATGTCAATCGAATCCGACGATCCCTATCATCATCTGCATGATGAGAACTATGCCGACGCATTTGTGCGTGGTCGCGTGGGCGCAAGCGATCTCATCACTACGTCCGGGCGTAATGTTCTGTCCCTGAATGGAGAATGGAACTTTGTCATTGACCCCTATGACGAGGGCTTGCGGCAACGATGGTACGCGGACGCACCGAAGCCAGTCACAGATTGGGCATTGCCGCGGGATTACGATGGCGGCGACTGGCAGAAGGTGCTGGTGCCGTCTTGCTGGAATGTCGTTAAGCCTGAGTGGTATCACTATGAGGGTGGTGCCTGGTACGAGCGCCGGGTTCATATCGAAAAGGCTCCGGGCGAGCGGCTCGTATTGACGATAGGTGCGGCACAATATGAAGCGCGTGTGTTCCTGAACGGGATGTTCGTCGGCGCGCATCGGGGCGGGTCGACCCCGTTCACGCTTGATATCACCGACGCAGCGATCAACGGCGATAACCGCTTGATGGTTCAGGTCGACAATTACCGGCGTGGTGATCGCGTGCCGATGCATCATACGGACTGGTTCAATTACGGCGGACTCTATCGCGATGTCGGACTGATGCGGCTGCCGGAGGTGCATATCCGCGATTTCAGCGTTGCACTGGTCCCCGGAATGGATGGCAAGCGGATCAGCGTGGACATAGAGCTTTCCGCCGGGGTGGACGGCGTTGCCAAGCTTGAAATCCAGGGCCTGGCCGGTTGTCCCGGCGAAATAGCTGTCAGGAATGGCGTTGGTTCGCTGGAATTTGATGCTTCGCCTGAGCTTTGGCACCCGGATCATCCGCGCCTCTATGACGTTGCGCTGGCCATCGGTGAGGATCGTGTCAGCGACCGTATCGGCTTTCGCGAGATTGCCGTTGTTGGCGAGCGTGTGCTGTTGAATGGCAAGGATATCTTCCTCTCCGGAATTTGTGTGCACGAAGATGACCAGATGCTCGGCAAGGCGACGAACGAGGCAGACATTCGCCGTCGATTTGCAGATGCGAAGGAACTCGGCTGCGTGTTCATGCGGCTGGCGCATTATCCGCATCACGAACTCGCAGCGCGAATTGCCGATGAGGTCGGCATCATGCTCTGGGAGGAAATTCCGGTTTACTGGGCGATCGACTTCACCAACCCGGATACGTTTGCGGATGCTGAGAACCAGTTGCTGGAGTTGATCCGGCGGGACCGTAATCGGGCCAGCGTCATCATCTGGGGGGTGGGCAACGAAAATGCCGACACCGACGAGCGGCTGAGCTTCATGGGTCGTTTGGCGGCTTCGGCGCGTCGCGCCGACAAGACGCGGCTGATTTCAGCCGCCTGTCTCATCAACCGGCAGGAAATGAAGATCGAGGATCGCCTCGCCGCCCATCTCGATATCGTCGGTCTCAACGAATATTTCGGTTGGTATGAGCCGGATTTTGACGGGTTGCGCCGATTGCTCGCCAATTCCAATCCCGGTAAGCCGGTGATCATCACGGAAACCGGAGCCGATGCTGTCGCCGGGCTGCATGGCGATGACAAGACTTTCTTCACCGAAGAACTGCAGGTGCGGGTCTACCAGACCCAACTGGAGCTGCTGGCGACAGCGTCCTATGTTCGGGGTATCACGCCGTGGATCCTCTACGACTTCCGGGCAGAGCGTCGCCAGACGACCTTCCAGCGCGGCTGGAACCGGAAGGGCCTGATCGCCGCCGACAAGATAACCCGGAAAAAGGCGTTTGAGGTCCTCGCCGCGCATTATCGGGCACGGCGGCAGGTGGACTGAGCGGGGCACGAGGGGAAGCGGCCGGTAAATGGCTGCTTCCCCCCCCGTTTGTTCAGTTCTAGGGCCGCTTGGCGCGCGTGACCATCTGCGTCGGATTGACGAAGCGGAGTGCCACCAGCAACCACACCAACGTCGTCAGCATGTAAACCACGGCCATTGCGTCGATCGACTGGATCGCGCGCACACCTGCAGCAAAGACCGCGTAATAGAGCGCCACGACGAGCGTCTGGCTATCAGGGCCAGCGGTCAGGAACGTCAGTTCGAACATGGCGATGGTCCGCACTAGCACCAGAAGCAGCGCTGCCAGCGCGCCCGGCAACAGGAGCGGCAGCAGGACATGCACGAACAGTCGGAAGGTGTTAGCGCCGAACACACGCGCGGCATCTTCCACCCTTGGGTCGATCTGCTCGACGAACGGTACCATGACCAGGATCACGAAGGGCAGGGCCGGGACCAGATTGGCCAGGATCACGCCCGACATCGTACCGCCGAGGCCAGTCTTGTAGAGCACCGTGGCGAGCGGAATGCCATAGGTGACCGGCGGCACCAGCAGCGGCAAGAGAAACAGCAGCATGACGATGCGTTTGCCGGTGAATTCCCGGCGGGCCAGTGCATAGGCCGCCGGAATTCCGATCAGTCCGGCGAGGAAGACGACCGCGAAAACGACCTCGAAGGTGGTTGTCAGGAGATCGCCAAGCTGGAATTCCTCCCAGGCAGACGCATACCAGTTTACGGTCCAGCCAGCAGGCAGCCATGTGCCCAGCCAGCGGGTGCCGAAGGAGCTGGTCATCACAGTCGCGATCAAGGCGAGCAGATTGATGACGAAGAAAATGGTCACCGCCCAGACGGTGGTGATCCAGGCACGACTGCCGAGTGTCCCAAGGACTGACTTTTGCGCGTTCATTGGCATCAACCTTTGCCGCCACCGGCCGGGCCACGATAGAAAAGTGAGCGCGCCGCCAGCACGGCGCCAATGATAGCGAGCAAGACCACGCCCATGATCATCGCAATCGCGGAGGCGAGCGAATAATCATATTGCTCGAAGGCCGCTTCATAAGCCGCGATGGTGATCACTCGCGTCGGCCCGGAGGGGGCACCGAGCAGTACCGCCGACGGGAAGACCGAGAAAGCCTGCACGAAGCCGAGGCAGAAGGTTACGGCGAGGCCGGGAACCAGCAACGGCAGCAGGATGTGCCGGAAGCGGGAAATAGGGCCTGCTCCGAGGGTTGCGGCTGCTTTTTCAAGTGTTGGGTCAATGCCGGTCAGATAGGACAGGACCAGCAGGAAGGTAAAGGGGAAGCCGGTGATCACGAGCGACAGGAACACGCCGGTGTAATTATGGACCAGCTTCAACGGTGCGGAGATCAGGCCGAACGTGATCAGGGTGCGATTGAACCAGCCCTGCGGGCCGAGGTAATTGAGCATGCCTTCGGCGACCAGCACGGTGCCGAGCGTGATCGGCAGAACCAGGATCGTCGTCAGCAGTCGCTGGTTCTTCATCAACCGGACCCGCAACGCAATCGGCACCGCCGTCGCCATGTTGAGGATCGTCACCGGGATCGACAGCCACAAGGTCTTTGAAATCGTTTCATAGAGAAACGGATCGGAGAAGAAGGTCTTGTAGTTGCCGAACACCGATCCATCCTTGGGATGGAACGAGAGCCAGAGACCATAGAAGAACGGATAGACGAAAAATCCAACCAACAGCAAGATCGCGGGCAACACAAGAAGCGTCACTCCATCGAAGCCGGCTGCAGACAGCCGCATTTTCAGCGGCAAATGGTGATTGCGCGCGGTGTCGCTCATGTCGCCGCTCCGTCATAGAGGAGCACCTTTGCCGGTTCCGCGGCCAGCTTGACTGCAGTCCCAAAGTCAACCCGCTTGGGTGACCGGAAGAACAATTCGACGCCACCCGGACCACGGGCTGAACCAAAGAAATTATGGCCACGGTATTCGCAGGCTTCGACAACGGCGTCGAGGCCGACGTCGGCGACGCACAGGTCATCAGGACGGATGGCAGCGACGGCCTCATCTCCAACCAATGTGCCGCGGATGCTACCTTCGAGCTGCGCACCCGCAACATCGATCGACGCCATACCGCCCGAGCGCGTCAGCACACGACAGGGAATGCGATTACGGTAGCCCATGAAATCGGCGACATCGAGATGCAAGGGACGCTCGTAGAGATCTTCCGGCGTCCCGATCTGCCGGACTTCGCCAGCGCGCATCACGACAATCCGATCCGCCAGCGACATGGCCTCATCCTGATCGTGCGTCACATAAAGCGTGATCGATCCAAGTCCGGCGTGAATGCGGCGGATTTCCTGGCGCATTTCAAGCCGGAGCTTGGCGTCCAGATTGGATAGCGGTTCGTCCATCAGAACCAGCGGCGGCTCGATGACAATGGCGCGCGCAATGGCGACGCGTTGTTGCTGGCCACCTGACAACTGGCCCGGCAATTTGTCGGCCTGATCCGTGAGCCGGACGGTGGCCAGCGCAGACTCGACGCGCTTGCCGGCCTCGGCCCTGGCAACGCCGCGCATCCGCAATCCGAAGCCGACATTGTCGCGGATCGTCATGTGCGGGAACAGCGCGTAGTTCTGGAACACCATGCCGAAGCCGCGCTCTTCCGGCCCAAGGACGTCGATGCGCGTCTCGTCAAGCCAGATCGAACCGCGCGTCGTCGGCAACAAGCCGGCGATGCAGTTGAGGGCCGTTGACTTGCCGCAGCCCGATGGGCCGAGCAGCGCCACGAATTCGCCGCGCTCGATGGAAAAATCAATTTCCTTCAGTGCGTTGTGGCGACCGAAATCCCGCCCGACGCGATCGAGACGCAAAGACTTGAACGATTGAAACGTTGCCGACATGGTGTGGGTGCCTGTTGCCGAAAAGCTGACATGAAAGAAGCCCGCCCGGACGCATGATCGCCGACCGGGCTGGACGTCGTGTTGATCGTCTCCGCCTGAACCCGCCGCCTCGACACAACGGCTGGATTCAGACGCGAAACCCTTGATTCAAAGACTATTTCGTCTTCTTTGCACCGATCTTCTCGTCCCACATGCGGAACGCGATGACCATCTTGTCCGGATCAAGCGGGGCTTCCGCCGGGACGTCTGCGATCAGCTTGTCGTATTCGGCGCGACCGAATTCCTTGATCGCCTTCTGGCTTTCTTCCGGCGCGAGTTCGATTGGCACGTCCTTGACGGCCGGACCGGGGTACGCGTAGCCCTGATCATAGGTGACGGCCTGCTGCTTCTTCTCGAGCATGAAGTTCATCAGGTCGATCAGGACCGCAAACTTGTCGTCCGAGATCCCCTTCGGGATGGCCATATAATGGGCGTCCTGGATCCAGCGGAACCCCTTGAGCGTCGTGATGGCGGCGGACTTTGGCACTACGCCGATGATGCGCGGGTTGAGATCCCAGCCGGTCATCGAGGCCAGCATGTCGCGCGTGCCTTCACCAAGCTCCTTCATCGTGGCGCCGGTGCCCGTCGGATAATATTCGATATTCTCGCCGAGTGCCGCGAGGTAAGCCCAGGTCTTTTCCCAGCCGTTGACGGGATCCTTGGGATCCTTGTCGCCGAGAATATAGGGCAGGCCCATCATGAACTCGCGACCCGGGCCAGAGTTCGCCGGACGGGCGTAGATGAAGCGGTTCGGGTTGGCTTTGGCCCAGGCAAGCAGTTCTTCTGCTGTCGTCGGCGGATTTTTGACACGCTCGGGCGCGTATTCGATGATCGGGCCACCCGGCGAGGTGATCACGATCAGGGCCTGACCCTGCGCCAGAGCCTGCATCTTTACCGCTGCCGGAAGCAGAATGTCGTCGAGCTTGGGCAACTGGTTGGCATATTCCGGAAGCAGATGAATCCAGAGCTTCTGATCGATACCAGCGGCAAGAGCGTCAGTGCCGGTCAGGACCAGATCGATATCGAGTCGACCGGCATCCTGCTGCGCCTTGATCTTGCCGGGCAGTTCCGGAGCGGGTGCCTTGTTGAACGTGAATTTGGAGACGACGTTCGGCTTGGCCTTGGCATAGGCCTGGAACGCTGGCTGGGTCAGAGCCAAATTGCCTGCGACATCAACGATGTTGATGACGACGGGTGATTTCGGCAATGGTGGTACCTGAGCAAAGGCACCTGAAACACGGATGGCGGCGAGCCCAGCGGCTGCACCGAGAATTCCTCTACGTGTCAACTTGTCCGACATATTTTCCTCCGTTTGGTCTCTTTTTGGGCATTCCGGGCCATGTCGAAATGGCGTTCTTCGACCGTCAAATTCATTCCAAGGCTCAGTTCGTATCAAAATTCTACCAAAATCACAATAGTTTGTTCGATCATCCGGTGATGCCAACGCAAAAAATATTACAAGTTCGCTTGTGTCTGGGAAATTATACAAATTTCCAAAAATTGTCAGTCGATTCAGGTCTCCACGACAGGCGTCAGCTCATCGTGTGATCGCAGCCCAGAGATATGACGGAGGAATGACAGGCGATCGACATTCCCGCTCAAGCCTTTGGGGATTATCCCATTCCCGCGGCGCAGGACTGCTCTGACTTTACGCAAGCCGTGTGTTGTACGCATGATTGCTTAGAAAGCTTTTTGGCAGCGGAATCGGGACGATCATGACAGAAGCAAAAACAATCGAACGCTCGACATCCTATCTGCAGATCCAGATCTATGCGCTGACAGCCGCCGCATTCGCGATTGGAACGACCGAATTCGTGATCATGGGTATCCTGCCCGAGATTGCGCGAGATCTTTCGGTGACGATTCCGACAGCTGGGCTGCTTGTCACGGGCTACGCGCTGGGCGTTGTGATCGCTGCCCCCTTTGTGACGCTGGCAACGCGCGGTGTTGCGCGCAAGCCGTTGCTCATGGGGCTGATGGCGCTTTTTATTCTCGGCAACATGATCGGGGCGGTCGCTCCCAACTACGCGATCCTGATGACATCCCGCGTCGTATCCGCGATGTGTCACGCGACTTATTTCGGGGTCGGGGCTGTTGTTGCTGCGAGCCTCGTACCGCCCGACCGTCGAGCGAGCGCCATCGCGCTGATGTTTTCCGGGCTTGCGCTTGCCAATATTCTGGGTGTGCCTGCAGGCACATTCATTGGCCAACTCTTTGGCTGGCGCGCCACGTTCATCGTTGTCAGCCTGACCGGCGTCATTGCCTTTGTCGCAACAGCCATCCTGATCAAGCCGGTTGAGACGGCGCAGACCGAAAACATCTTCGACGAACTCGCCATGTTGAAGCGGCCTCGTCTGTGGGCGGCGCTGGGGACGACGGTGTTCGGCTTCGGCGGACTGTTTGCCATCCTGACATTTATCGCGCCGATCTTGCGCGACATTACCGGCATAGCACCCCAATGGGTCGGCGCCGTGCTGCTCGTATTCGGCGTTGGCCTCACGGTCGGCAATGTGCTCGGTGGACGGCTGGCGGATCGCAATCTCGAACTGGCAACTGTTGGCATTCTCCTCGCGCTGGCGCTCGCCAACCTCGGCTTTTACTGGATCATGTTTTCGGCCGTCGCGACCACGGTCTTCATGTTCGTCTGGGGCATCTGCGCGTTTGCGACGACGGCCCCGCTGCAAACCCGCGTCATGCTGATTTCACCCGATGCGCCAGCACTGGCGTCGTCACTCAATATCGCCGCCTTCAATCTGGGAAATGCCGGTGGCGCCTACCTCGGCAGCGAAATGATCCGCCAAGGCTATTCCTATCCCAGCCTTGCTATTGCGGGTGCCATCGTGTGTGCCTGTGGCATCGGTCTGGCCCGGTTGAGCCGGTGAGGGTGGTACGCCTGCGGGATGGGTTGTGATTCTTGGAGATTTGCTGCCCATTTCACCTATAGCCGCCCGGTGAAGTGTTGCTGGATCTTGAGAGATCTTGGAAGTTTCGGGTTTTCTGAAAATCAGGTCTTGCATTGAGGTGGTGGTTTCAACGGGTGGTGTCATTAGAACCAGATAATTTCGTCCGCGTTGCCGCATTTTTGGGCATTAATTGTGCAATAAAATGCATTATTCATATATTTAATTGATCGCAATTTATATTTTATCAACCAATGCCATCTAAAAATATTGGTTAACAGGTCTCTGGCACGCAGCTTTATTTGTTAAAAGCGCGGTGAGAATTCGCTGGGATGCGGGTGCGGCACTGTATTGACGTATAGTTGTCGAGTTTTTCCGTGAAATTGTCAGCCAGGAGCTGGGTTTCTCTATCAACTCAAGGGATCAAACGCATGGGAAACGTACCTCGAATTGTCATGATCGCGGTTGCGGCGATCGCTGTCGTCTTTTCGTATTCTATTTCGCCCGGCATTGCTGCTGATAACCCCAAGATCGCGGCTGCCATGCATGAGCTGAAGCAGGAAACTGCAGCGCTCGGCAAGCCAAAGCTTGAGGGTGAGACCCTGTATTTCGGCGCGACCAAGATCAATGGCGATTACACGGTCGTCGATGCCGTCAAGACCAAGTTTAGCGCAACGGCGACACTGTTTGTGAAGAAGGGAAGTAACTTCGTCCGGATCAGCACCAACGTGCTCCGCGACGGGCAACGTGCTGTGGGCAGTAATCTGGATCCATCCGGCCCGGCCTATGCCGCGTTGAATACTGGCGGCAGTTTCTACGGGCTGGTTGATATTCTCGGCACCATCTACGACACGGGCTATGAGCCCATCAAGTCTGACTCTGGCGAAATCATTGGCGGCTATTACGTCGGTTTCGCGCAGGAATAGGTCTGAACTGCGCGGCCTTGTTCCGGATTGGATAGACAGGGCCAACCGCATAGCCGTGATTTGAAGGTCCATCCGGAGCAAGAACCAGTCATGACATTTTCAGTCTTGAAGAAGATCGTTGTAGGTATGTCGGTCATTTTACTGGCGGTCATGCTGCTATCCCTGACGACATGGTTCACGGCTTCATCAACAAATACTGCGTTCTCCGCACTCATCGACACGGAAGTTGCGATGCTCCAGCATACGTCGGCGGCGAAGGTGGATTTGCTGCAATGTCGGCGGAATGAAAAGGACGCCCTCTACAACGACGACGCAACGATTTCGAAAACGATCAGCGAGTTTTCGCAGAAAGCGGCCGATGAAGCAAACGAGATAAGCCGCCTCGCAAAGACTTCAAGCGATGCTGAATTGATTGGCGCAGTCGATCTCCTGAAGAAATCGACGGAAGACTATCGGGATTTATTCAAGGTCGCGAGTGCGGCTGCGGCTGGCCAACCGCGTATGATCGCCGCGCTGCCGATGCGCAAGGCAGCAACCCAAGCCGAGAAGCAGCTTGAAATCGTGCTTAAGCTCCTGGATCAGCGGATGTTGTCAGCGAAGTCGAATTCGTTGCAATTTGCCGATCTGGCTGACCGCATCAACATCGGCCTGAGCCTGACGGTCGTTGCCATCGGGTTGCTGATTGGGTTCGTCATTATTTCCTCCGTTGTCCGTCCGTTGCAGAGGCTCGAACTGCGGATGAAGGCTTTGGCCCAAGGCGATCTCGATTCCGAGATTCCATTCCGGAATCGCCGCGATGAAATAGGTGCGATGGCCCGCTCCGTCGAGGTATTCCAGACGAACGGTCTCGACAATTTGCGCCTTCAGCAACAGCAGGAGGCGGATCATGCGCGCTCCGAAGCCGATAAACTGACGTTGATGAGCGAACTGGCGGATGATCTTGATCGTACCGTCGGCGGCGTTGTCACTGCTGTGTCATCAGCGGCCACGCAATTGCAAGCCGCTGCTCGAACCATGTCGAGCGTCGCACAAGAGACATCCTATCAGTCCGAGATCGTGGCCTCCGCGTCCGAAGAAGCCTCGACAAATGTCCAGACGGTCGCTGTAGCAACTGAGGAGTTGACGAGCTCGGTCACCGAGATCAGCCGTCAAGTGACAGAAGCGGCTCGTATGGCGGCTGATGCGGCAGCCAACGCGGGTAACACTTCGGCAAAGGTCGAACGGCTGTCACTGGCAGCCACCAAGATCGGCGATATCGTTGAACTCATCAATAACATCGCAGGACAGACCAACCTGCTCGCACTCAACGCGACCATCGAAGCGGCGCGCGCGGGTGAGGCGGGACGCGGTTTCGCGGTGGTCGCCGCCGAAGTGAAGGGACTTGCCGATCAGACGGCGAAGGCAACCAACGAGATCGGCGCGCAGATCGGCGAGATCCAGACATCTACCCAGGAATCGGCAACGGCAATAGCAGAAATATCTGAGATTGTTCAGCGACTTAGCAGCATTTCCTCGACGATCGCTGCGGCGGTTGAGGAGCAGGGAGCCGCAACGCGTGAAATCGCGCGCAACGTTCAGTATGCGCTCGACGGAACGAAGAAGGTGTCGGCCAATATTGTCGGTGTCACGCGGGCTGCCGGCGAGTCCAGCGCGACATCGACGCATGTGCTTGGTTCAGCGAGCGAATTGTCGGGTCAAAGCCAGAAGTTGCGCGGCGAAGTGGACAAGTTCCTTTTGGCGATCCGCGGGTCCTGAGATTTGAGCTGCTAGATCCTGTATCGCAAAACCAATCGTTCGGCTGTCGCCTTAACCTCTGACTTACTCCATCGAACTCTCGGCGAATTTGGTCCGGAACGCGGTCGGGATTGTCTTGAAGCGGCGCTCGAAGGCCTCGTAAAAGCTGGACAATGAGCGGAATCCGCTGTCGAAGGCGATGGAAACGACGGGCAAATCTGTCGCGATGAGCATCGACCGGGCCATATCCAATCGATGGCGGATGATCGATTGCTTGATCGTCAGTCCCATGGTGCGCTTGAAGAGGGTCATCGCGTAATTCGGATGCAGGCCTGCTTCACGCGCGACGTCGTCGGCTGTGATCGGGTCCAGCGCACGCTCGCCGATGAAGCGCGCCATGCGCTCGACCTTGAGGACGCGCTCGTAGTTCGGGTCTGACTTTTCGTCCTGGGGGCGGTCCTGCGTCAGGCCGCGAATATCCCGCCACCCCTCCCGATCCATCCGCCTGAGACGGGCGGTCAATTCATCGCGCACGATTTCCGAGAGCTGCTCATCGCGGCTATTCAGATCCAGCCGCCAGCGATTGAATGTTTCGGCGTCGCTCGGGCGTACCTGCAAAGCTTCGATCATCGCGCCGCTGAAAATGGCATGACGCAGCCGGGAGAGCGACGGAAACGTCAGGAAGGCCGACATCGGGACGTAGAGAACAACAAATTCGGTGTTTTTCGCGCAGGCGACGACCTGATGCGGCACCATGCCCCAGAACAGCACGATCTGCGACTTGTTGACCGTCAACCGCCGACCATCAAACCAGTAGGTGATCGACCCGCTCGTGACGACGTTGATTTCGATCTGACTGTGCATGTGCGGCCAGGGCATCCGCTGGACACGGGTCGAAATGCCGCCACACAATCGATGGTCGCCGAATACGACCATGGGACTGCCGCGATCCATGTCGGGATTGGCCGGAACGCTTTCATCGACATAGAGGGGATCGCGTGGTTGCACTGGTGCACCGACCTTAGGATTCCGGAATGAATTTATCTCCAGCCGGAAGAAGATTGCGGAAACCGAAGATAGCGTCAAGCCAGTGCCTGCGAACACAACGATAAAATCGACAACGCGGGCCGGTTTGTGGCCGTCATAGCGGCGGCCGACCATGGGAGGATACAATGTCCTTATTGAAGATCATCGCAGGGCTTGGTTTTGTTCTGACCGCGTCGAGTGCACTTGCCGGGCAGATTGTCTTGAATTCCGATCAGTCCGATCCCGCGCCGAAAAAGGCGATGGAAGAGCTGATTGCCGACTTCCAGAAGGCAAATCCCGACATCACAGTGAAGTGGAATAATTTCGATCACGAGGGCTACAAGTCCGCGATCCGCAATTTTCTGACGGCCGATCCGCCGGATGTCGCGGCCTGGTACGCAGGCAACCGGATGGCTCCCTTCGTGAAGGCGGGGCTATTTGCTGATGTGAGCGATGTCTGGGACAAGAACGGTCTGAACGACACGCTCAAGTCGACCGCTTCCTCGATGACCATCGATGGCAAGAAGTGGGGCGTGCCCTATACCTATTATCAGTGGGGCATCTACTACAACAAGGACGTCTACAAGAAGGCCGGGGTGAGCGAACCAAAGACCTGGGCCGAATTCGTCGCCAATTGCGCGAAGTTCAAGGCCTCTGGCATCGATTGCGTGACGACGGGAACCAAGGCGCTCTGGCCCGCCGCAGGCATGTTCGACTATATCGACCTGCGCACCAATGGCTATGAATTCCATATGGATCTGACTGCAGGCAAGGTGAAGTGGACCTCGCCAAAGGTGAAGGCCGCCTTTGCGGAATGGGCCAAGATCGTGCCCTATACGACTGCCAATGCAGCGGCCATTGACTGGCAGGATGCCGCCGCCTTGCTGGCGCAGGGCAAGGCTGCGAATTACATCATGGGCAATTTCGCTGTCGATGCCTTCCGCAAGGGCGGCATGACCAACGACAATCTCGGCTTCATGGTGTTCCCGGAAATCACGGCAGGTCTGGCGCGTGCGGAGGAAGCCCCGACTGACACGTTCCACATCCCGGCGGGTGCCAAGAACAAGGAAGATGCCAAGAAGTTCCTCGCTTTCCTCGCGTCTCCCGATGTGCAGACCAAGATGAACGCCACGCTTGGCCAGTTGCCGGTCAATACCAAGGCGAAGGTTGGCGATGATCCCTTCATCCAGGCAGGCTTCAAGGAACTGTCGAGCGCTTATGCTCTGGCCCAGTTCTTTGACCGTGACGCTCCCGCTGACATGGCCAAGGCTGGCATGGAAGCCTTCCAGGAGTTCATGGTGAAGCCGGAACGGATCGATGAGATCCTGGAACGCCTGCAAAAGGTTGCGGACAAGGTCTACAAGTAAGACCAGACCGGTCGGGGCCACGCGCCCCGACCGATCCCTTCGGGTCATCGCCTTAAATCCAGGCTCGGTCAGACATGTGCGTCAAGGCGTACAGGCTTGGCGGGAGGATGCCGTGGCTAGCAGCACGAGTTTCTTCAGGCGTAACAGGCGTCGCATCGCCCCATGGCTGTTTCTGGCGCCGGGGATCACGATGTTCCTGTTATATGTGATCTATCCGGTCTTTCAGTCGATCAACATCAGTTTCTACGAGTGGGATGGCCTTGGTCCGAAGACCTGGGTCGGCCTGCAAAACTATGCAGACCTGTTTGATGATCCGTCGTTTTACACGTCGCTGAAGAACAATCTGATCTGGCTGGTCCTCTATCTGCTTGCGATCCCGGCAGGTCTGGCTGTCGCGCTGTTCCTCAATCAGACGGTACCGGGCATCCGGCTCTATAAGTCGCTGTTCTTCTTTCCGTTTGTGATCAGCCAGGTTGTCGTCGGCCTGATCTTCAGCTGGTTCTATGCGCCGGGCTTCGGGCTGTTGCCGAAAATAATCAAGGTTTTGACGGGCAGCGAAATCGCGGTTCTGGCGGACGAACGCTATGCAACGCTCGCCGTGATCGCCGCCGGTCTCTGGCCACAGACCGCCTATTGCATGATCCTCTACCTGACCGGTCTCAACAACATCAATCCCGAGCAGGTCGAGGCGGCGCGCATGGATAATGCCAAGGGCTGGTCCATGCTCTGGCACATCATCCTGCCGCAGTTGAGGCCAGCGACATTCATCGCGCTGATTGTCACGGTCATCGGCGCGCTGCGGTCGTTCGACCTCATCTCGATCATGACGGTCGGCGGACCCTACGGATCTACAAGGGTGTTGTCCTATTTCATGTATGAGCAGGCGCTGTCGGAATATGGCACGGCCATGGGCTATGGCGCGGCTATCGCTGTCGTCCTGCTGGCGATCATGCTGGTCTTCATCACGCTGTTCATCGTTCGGATGCTGAGCCAGGAGAGGAACGGCTGATGTTTCCAAGGCCCATCGCCCAGCGCTCCCGACCAGTACAGATTGCGTATCAGGCGATCCTGCCTGTCGCGCTCATCATCTGGCTGCTGCCGTTGATCGGCATTGCAGTGACGTCGATCCGCCCGGCATCGGATCTGGCGTCGGGAAATTATTTCGGCATTCCGTCCAGCTTTGCCGGTGTCGAGAATTACACCGCCGTGTTCCGCAACAGCAATATCGGCTATTACATCCTGAATTCATTCAGGGTGACGATCCCGACCGTGATCGGAGCGGTGGCGCTCTCCTGTCTATCTGGCTATGCGCTCGCCATTTATCGGTTCAAGGGCAATCTGATCGTCTTCTTCATGTTCGTTGCGGGCAATTTCGTACCGTTCCAGATCCTCGCGATCCCGGTGCGAGACCTGACGCTCAAGCTCGGCCTTTACAACAGCATGACCGGCCTCATCCTCTTCCATGTCGCGTTCCAGACGGGGTTCTGCACGCTGTTCATGCGCAACTTCATGAAGGCGCTGCCGTTTTCGCTCGTCGAGGCGGCGCGGGTCGAAGGCATCGGGGAGTGGCGGATCTTCTGGTACATCATCCTGCCCTTGGTGCGGCCGGCCATGGCAGCCCTGTCCGTGCTCATTTTCACCTTCATCTGGAACGACTATTTCTGGGCCACAGTCATGGCGCAATCCGCCGATGTCCGGCCAATCACGGCGGGCATGAATGAGCTGAAAGGCCAATGGAAAGTGGCCTGGGAGCTGATTGCTGCCGCCTCCATCATCGCCGCCATGCCGCCGGTAGCCATGTTCTTCCTAATGCAAAAGCACTTCATCGCCGGACTGACGCTGGGAGCGACCAAGGGATGAAGATTGTCAGCCAGAAAGGCCATCTGACGTTGGCGTTGCCCGAATTCGGCATGCCGTTGATCATTGACCAGTTTGCAGAAGTGGCGACCTCTGCCACTGGCTCGCTCAACACCCTGTCACGTGCGGGCCGTATCAACGGCATGGATATCGCCGTGCCGGCGGCTGTGTTCCTTCCCTCAGGCGGGATGGGCCATTTTGGCTGGCCAGCAATTCAGGGACACCGGCAGGGTCGCCAATTCGTGTTTCAACCCTCCAACTGGACGACGGTGGAATCCGGGAAGGTTGTTACCCTTTCCGCATCAGATCCGGGGGCGGGCGTTGGTGTCAGGTTGACCTTCGAGCGATTGACGGGACCGGTGCGGCGGACCCGGGTCGAGGTCTCGAACCTCGCCGAGGACGACTACACGCTTGACCGATGCATGGCCGGTTCCCTGCTGATCAAGGGTGGGGCCGAGTGGATCGAAGCCATGGGCGACGGCTGGGGGCGCGAGTTCCATGTCCACAGGCTGGTTCCCTCGCGCGGAGTTTGGCTGCAGGAGAGCCGCCGCGGGCGGACATCGCACGACCGCTACCCGGCTTTGGTGGCGCGGGATCGGCACGGCTCGGTCTACGCGGCGCATCTGGGGTGGAGCGGAAATCATGTGTTTGCGCTCGATCAGATCGACGACGGTCAGCATCTGCTACATGCCGGGGAATTGTTCGAGCCGGGCGAGATGATCCTCGCGTCAGGTGAAACCTATGTCTCGCCGTGGTTCTACATAGTGTCTGCGGGGTCGGTCGACGATGTGTCGGCGGCAATGCGTCAGACGGTCCGGGCGCATGTTCTGCCAAAGTTGAACGGACCGACCAAGCCGCGTCCTGTGCTGTTGAATACGTGGGAAGGCAATTATTTCGCACACGACATCAACCGGCTGAAGGCGCAGGCCAATCGTGCGGCGGACCTCGGCATCGAGCGTTTCGTGCTTGACGATGGCTGGTTCGGCAAGCGGGACGACGATACCTCCAGCCTCGGCGACTGGTTCATCGATACCCGCAAGTATCCAGACGGGCTGGAGCCCCTGATCAGCCATGTCACCGGGTTGGGCATGGAGTTTGGCCTCTGGTTCGAGCCGGAGATGGTCAATCCGAACTCGGAACTCTACCGCCAGCATCCCGACTGGGTGTTGCAGATCGAGGGCAAACCGCTGCTCTTATCGCGTAACCAGCTGGTCCTCGACCTGACCCGACTGGACGTCTGTGATTATCTGTTTGACGCTGTCGGTGCGTTGCTTGGACGGCACGCGATTTCGTTTGTGAAATGGGACATGAACCGCGATCTCACCCATGCGGGTGACCGGCTCGGACGGGCGGCAACATCCCGGCAGACGCGCGCCTTTTATGCGCTGGTCGACCGGCTGCGGGCAGCCTTTCCTGACGTTGAGATCGAGAGTTGCGCCTCTGGCGGTGGTCGTGCCGATTATGGCGTTCTGGAGCGGACGCACCGGATCTGGACGTCGGATTGCACCGATCCGCTTGAACGGGTGTCGATCCAGGCCGGAGCGATGCGCTTCTTGCCGCCGGAGATCATGGGATGCCATATCTCGGCTTCGCCCAATCACCAGACACGACGCCCGCATTCGCTCGCGTTTCGGGCAATCGTTGCGTTTTTCGGCCACCTCGGCGTCGAACTTGATCCGACTGCGCTGTCGCCATCGGAATTTGACGAACTGAAACAGTGGATTGATCTGCACAAGTCACTGCGACACCTGTTGCATCACGCCGACGCCAGCTGCTTTCACACCGAGATGGGTGATGGGCGACATGTGTTCGGCGTCGGGCTTGGGGGCCACGTGATTGCCTCGATCATCCAGACCGACCAACCACGCGCCGAGCAACCATGCCCGGTGCCAATTCCGCTCGCGATTGCGCGTGATGCCGAGGTCGAGGTCAGGATGATCGGCCCGGGATCGCCGCCGTTCGTTCGTGCGGCACCCGCACAACTGGAACTGCTGTCGGGCGGCATTGTTTCATCAGGATTACTGGCGTCGCACGGGCTCCCGATTCCGCAACTCTATCCACAATCGGCAATCCTGCTGGAGCTGAAACAACGGGAGGCTGGCAATGGCTGACGTGCAGTTGCGTGGCGTTCGAAAGTCCTTTGGGTCGATCTCGATCATCAAGGGCATTGATCTCGATATCGCCGACGGCGAGTTCTGTGTCTTTGTCGGGCCGTCGGGCTGCGGCAAATCGACCTTGCTGCGTATGATCGCCGGGCTCGAGCAGATCAGCGCAGGCGACCTTCGCATCGGTGGCAAGAGCGTGGTCAACGTCGAGCCCGCCGATCGTGGTATCGCCATGGTGTTCCAGTCCTATGCGCTCTATCCGCATATGACTGTGCGCGACAATATCGGCTTTGGCCTCAGGATGACCGGCCACAGCGCGGCAGATATCGCCAGCCGTACGGCGCGCGCGGCGGAGATGCTGCAGCTCGGACCGCTGCTCGATCGCAAGCCCGCACAATTGTCCGGTGGACAGCGACAGCGCGTTGCGATCGGACGGGCGATCGTGCGACAGCCCGGGGTGTTTCTGTTTGACGAACCGCTGTCCAATCTCGACGCCGCGCTTCGGGTCCAGATGCGCATCGAAATCGCCAAATTGCACAGCGAGTTGAAGGCGACGATGATCTATGTGACTCACGATCAGGTCGAGGCCATGACGATGGCTGACAAGATCGTGGTTCTGAGTGCCGGACAGGTCGAACAGGTCGGCTCGCCGCTGGAATTGTACCACCGCCCGAACAACCTGTTTGTCGCCGGGTTTATCGGGTCACCGAAAATGAATTTCATTGGAGTGGATCATGTCGCCAGCAACCAGGTCGGCTTGCCGGGTGGCAGGATGATGACGATCGATGGTCTCGATCTTCCGGCTTCCGCAGGACGCCTGACGCTTGGTATACGGCCTGAGCATCTCGTGCTCACGTCGGCAGAAGATGCCGATCTGAGCTGCAGCCTCAGGGTCGCGGAATACCTCGGTTCGGAAACCATGTTCTACGCAACAGTGACTGACGGCACTGAACTCACGATCCGGGCAGACGGTCTGGCGAAGCAGCGGGCAGGGGAGGCGCTCCATCTGAAGCTGCCGGGCAAAGCCTGCCATGTGTTCGATGCCAGCGGTCGCGCGCTGCACAACGGGGATTTGACACGCTGATGCTTGGTGTTTGCTATTATCCCGAACATTGGCCCGAGACGATGTGGGCAGAGGATGCCCGCCGCATGGTGGCGCTCGGCATTTCGCATGTCCGGATCGGCGAATTCGCGTGGTCGCGCATCGAGCCACGGCGTGACGCGTTTGACTGGGGCTGGCTGGATCGCGCCCTCAATGTCCTCGGGAACGCCGGTCTGAAGGTGGTCCTCGGCACGCCGACGGCGACGCCGCCGAAATGGCTCATGGATGAACATCCAGATATTGCCCCGATCGATGAAGAGGGACGTCCGCGCGGCTTCGGATCCCGGCGCCATTATACATTTTCGTCGCAGACCTATTGGCGGGAAAGCGCGCGTATCGTGGAAGCAATTGCCCGACGCTATGGCGAACACCCGGCAGTCGTTGGCTGGCAGACGGACAATGAATACGGCTGCCATGATACGATTATGTCCTGGGGCGCGGAGGATCTACGCGCGTTTCGCCAGTGGTTGCGCCGGACGTACCAGTCGACGGATCAACTGAATGAGGCCTGGGGGTCTGTGTTCTGGTCGATGGAGGTGACGGAGTTCGATCAGGTCAGCTTGCCCAATTTGACTGTGACCGAAACCAACCCCGCAACACGGCTTGATTTCCGGCGATTCCAGTCGCAGCAGGTCGCCGCCTATGACCGGATGCAATGCGACATTATCCGGGCCCATTCGCCGGGACGGTGGACGACAACCAACATGATGGGTTTCTTCACCGAATTCGATCATTGGCCGGTGGGCGAAAACCACGATTTTGTCTCCTGGGATAGCTACCCCATCGGCTTTGTAGAGCGCTTTCCATTCAGTGAAGATGAGCGGAACCGATGGGCCACGACCTCGCATCCCGATATCGCGCCATTCCACCACGATCTCTATCGGGGCATCGGCGGCGGGCGGTTCTGGGTCATGGAACAGCAGCCGGGGCCGGTCAACTGGGCACCCTGGAACCCGGTGCCGAAGCCGGGAATGGTTCGGCTCTGGACGTGGGAAGCGCTAGCACACGGGGCCGACGTCGTCAGCTATTTCCGCTGGCGTCAGATGCCCGCCGCGCAGGAACAGATGCACGCGGGCTTGAATTTGCCCGGTTTGCAAGAGCTGTCGGTCGGTGGCCGCGAAGCGGAAAGCGTCGGACGCGAGTTGGCCGGGCTTGGCGCTTTGCCTCCAAACGAACAGGCGTCTGTCGCGCTTGTGTTTGATTATGAAGCGCAATGGGTGCTGGACATCCAGCGGCAAGGGGCCGACTTCCGGTATTTCGAACTTGCATTTCGCTGGTACGAAGCGGTGCGAACGATAGGACTGGACGTCGATATCGTGCGGCCCGGTCAATCACTGGAGGGTTACAGGCTGGTGCTTGTTCCGTCCTTGCCCACCGTCAGCGATGCCGCAGAACAGGCGTTCCGAGACAGTTCCGCCGTGGTACTCTATGGGCCGCGGACCGGCTCAAAGACACGGCATTTTTCCATACCCGACCAATTGCCGCCGGGGGCATTGCGGGACCTGCTCGGCATAAGGATCACGGAAGTCTCGTCCCTGCGTCCGGGATTGAGCGAGGCGGTTGATGGTCTTGTTTCGGGCGCGGCTATTCGCTGGGTGGAGCATATGGACGTCGCATCGACAGCGCTCGCTCATTTCGCTGACGGGCATTGCGCGCTCGCCGCGAACGGACGCCATCACTATCTCGCCGCCTGGCCGGACGCCCGTCTCCTGTCCACGACGCTTGAGCTACTGTGCAAGCGGGCGGATCTAAAAGCCCACGCGTTGCCGCCCGGCATTCGGATGCGACGTCGCGGCTCGCTGCATTTCGCGTTCAACTACGGGGCGGAGTCTTGGGAGATTCCGAATGATGTGGAGCTTGTACTTGGGGAGCGAATCCTCGCACCACAGGGCGTCGCCATCTGGCGGGTGTGAGCTGCTTTCGGGCGGATAGTAGCGGATGGATAGCGGCCCGAGAGGCGTCGGATCGATTGGTTGTATGAGGCGTTAATCCTACAGCCCCTCGTTTCAGATTTGGGTCTGAACCCTTGACAGGGTCGGCCCCCCTCTCTACGCTTCAGACACTCAATCGCGGGTGGTTCGGGTACGTCAGTATCCCGGAAAATTCGTGTACAAACAAAGATATCGGGGAGGATTACGGATGAGCTTTCATGCAAGCGGTCGCCTTGTCACGACCATGTCGATCTCTGCGTTGGCCCTCGGCCTGTCGCTGACCGGTTTTGTCGCCAAGGCAGCCGAAATCTCGATTTCGTGCGGTGCCGTCGGGGCCGAGCTGGAATTCTGCAAGCAGGGTGTCGAAGCCTGGTCAAAGAAGACGGGCAACACGGTGAAGATCGTCTCGACGCCAAATGAGACCACCGAACGTCTGGCGCTTTATCAGCAGATTCTGGCGTCTGGAACGTCCGACATCGACGTGTTCCAGATCGACGTCATCTGGCCCGGTATTCTCGGCAATCATTTCATCGATCTGAAGCCCTATTCGAAGGGTGCCGAGGCGGATCACTTCAAGCCGATCATCGACAATAATACCGTTGGCGGGCGTCTCGTGGCGATCCCGTGGTTCACGGATGCGGGCGTGCTGTTCTATCGCAAGGACCTGCTTGAAAAATACGGCGCTTCTGCGCCTGCGACCTGGCAGGAGCTGACCGCCACCGCAGCCAAGGTGCAGGAGGGCGAGCGCAAGGCCGGAAACGACAAGTTCTGGGGCTATGTCTTCCAGGGCAAGGCCTACGAAGGCCTGTCGTGTGATGCGCTCGAATGGATCGATTCCTATGGCGGCGGTGCCATCGTCGATGACAAGGGCGGAATCACGGTGAACAATCCGAAGGCGGCGGCTGCACTCACGATGGCAGCGTCGTGGATTGGCAAGATTTCGCCGGATGGTGTCCTGAATTATGCCGAGGAAGATGCGCGCGGCGTGTTCCAGTCCGGCAATGCCGCCTTCATGCGCAACTGGCCCTATGCCTGGGCACTCGGCAACGGTGCGGACAGCCCGATCAAGGGCAAGATCGGCGTCGTCGCCCTGCCAAAGGGCGGTGATGCAGGCAAGAACACCGGAACCCTCGGTGGTTGGGAGCTGGCGGTCTCGAAATACTCCAAGCATCCCGAGGTTGCTGCCGATCTCGTCATGTATTTGACGAGTCGTGACGAACAGAAACGTCGTGCGATTGAGGGCAGCTATAATCCGACGATTGCCGCCCTCTATCAGGACAAGGATGTGCTTTCCGCCGTTCCGTTCTTCGGCTCGCTCTACGCCACCTTCACGAACGCCGTGGCGCGGCCGTCCAAGGTGACGGGCAGCAATTACAACAAGGTCTCCAGTGCGTTCTGGAATGCCGTGCACGATGTCCTGTCGGCCAAGACCAAGCCTGAGGCTGCGCTGGTATCGCTCGACAGCGAACTGAAGAAGATCAAGCGCTCCGGCTGGTAAGAGCGAACCGGCTTGACTGAACGAAGCTGGCGGCAGGTGGAGGGCATCATGTCTGGCAATTCCGCCTTGAAGCGATCGCGCGTCCGGTCGGCCTGGCTGTTTCTCGCGCCCATGCTGGTCGTCCTGGCGATGGTCGCTGGCTGGCCGTTGCTGCGGACAATCTATTTCGGTTTCACAGATGCCAATCTCGCCGACCTCGGCGCGATGAAGTTCATCGGCTGGGACAATTATCTGGCCAGATATGACGGTGAGTGGTCGGGACTGCTGGTCGATCTGCTCTGGTGGCGATCCGTCAGCAATACGCTCTGGTTCACGCTGTTCTCGGTCACCATCGAGACAATCCTCGGGTTTGTCGTCGCGCTTGTGCTCAATGCCGAGTTCCCCGGGCGCGGGTTTGTGCGGGCCGCCGTGCTCGTGCCGTGGGCCATCCCCACGATTGTGTCGGCCAAGATGTGGGGATGGATGCTGCACGACCAGTTCGGCGTCATCAACGACATGCTGATGCGCGTCGGGTTGATCCACGCCCCCATCGCCTGGGCCGCCAATTCCGAGACGGCCATGTGGACAGTCGTCATGGTCGACGTCTGGAAGACAACCCCCTTCATGGCGTTGCTGATCCTCGCGGGGCTTCAGATGCTGCCCGGTGATATCTACGAGGCAGCCCGCATTGACGGGATCAATCCGGTCAAGGTGTTCTTCCGGGTCACCCTGCCGCTGGTGCGTCCGGCTCTCATGGTGGCGATCATCTTCCGGGCGCTGGACGCCATGCGGATCTTCGACCTGATCTATGTGCTGACCTCCAACAGCCGCGACACGGCCTCGATGTCCGTCTATGCGCGCCAGCAACTGGTGGATTTCCAGGAAGTCGGGATCGGATCGGCGGCATCGACGCTGCTGTTCCTCGTCATCGGAATTGTCACGGTTCTGGCAATCACGCTTGGCAAGGTTCGGCTAACGGCGGAGCCTGCGTGATGAAACAGCTGCAAAAGTTTGGCTTCTGGGTGCTGACTGCGGTCATCGTGGTCTATGCGCTGTTTCCGTTCTACTACGCCATCCTCTCGTCGTTGCGATCCGGGACAGCGTTGTTCCAGATTTCCTATTGGCCGTCGTCGTTCGATCTGTCCAACTACATCGCCGTGTTCAAGGAGCAGCCGTTCGGGCGCAACATCATCAATTCCGTATTGGTGGCTGTGGCCGTTGTCGCGATCTCGCTGTTTCTCGGCGTAACGGCCGCCTATGCGTTGGGACGGGTCGCGTTTCGCGGGCGGGGTGCGCTCCTGATGACGGTGCTGGCAGTGTCCATGTTCCCGCAAGTTGCGGTGCTGTCGGGCATGTTTGAGCTTATCCGCTTTCTCGGCATCTATAACTCGCTGCCCGGACTGGTGCTCTCAAACCTGATTTTGACGCTACCGTTTACGGTCTGGGTGTTGACGACCTTCATGCGGGAGTTGCCCAAGGAACTGGAAGAGGCTGCTTTTGTCGACGGCGCGACACCCTGGATCGTCGTGCGTCGCGTATTTCTGCCGCTGATGTGGCCCGCATTGGTGACGACCGGGTTGCTTGCCTTTATCGCCGCCTGGAACGAGTTCCTGTTTGCGCTGACGTTCACATTGTCCAACGACATGCGAACGGTGCCAGTCGCGATCGCACTCATCACGGGCGCGAGCACGCACGAATTGCCCTGGGGCAACATCATGGCAGCCTCGGTCATCGTGACGATTCCGCTCGTGTTTCTGGTACTGATCTTCCAGCGCAAGATCGTGTCGGGGCTGACGGCCGGTGCGGTCAAGGGTTGACCGGGATCATGATCGACCTGTTCGAGCAAACAGACTGTTTGATATGGCATTTTTCGAAGCAAGGCTTGACCGATGACAGATATGCCGACTGAAACCATTGTCCCGACGGGGGCCGATCCGGACTGGTGGCGCGGTGCCGTCATCTACCAGATCTATCCGCGCAGCTTTCAGGATTCCAACGGGGATGGCATCGGCGATCTCGCAGGGATCGTTGATCGGCTGGATTACGTGGCTTCGCTCGGGGTTGATGCGATCTGGCTGTCGCCGTTCTTCACGTCGCCGATGCTGGATTTCGGCTACGACGTCGCGGATTACTGCGATGTCGATCCAATGTTTGGTACGCTTGCGGACTTCGATCGGCTGATTGCGCGCGCCAGGTCATTGGGTATTCGCGTGATTATCGATCTGGTGCTGTCGCATACCTCCGACCGCCATCCCTGGTTCGTGGAAAGTCGCTCGTCACGCGATAACGCCTATGCCGACTGGTACGTCTGGGCTGATCCGAAGCCGGACGGAACGCCGCCGACGAATTGGCTGTCGATTTTCGGTGGCTCATCCTGGGAATGGGAATCGGGCCGGCAGCAGTATTTCCTGCATAACTTCCTGACAACGCAGCCGGATTTGAACCTGCACAACCCCGCAGTCCAGACTGCCGTGCTTGATGTCGCCCGGTTCTGGCTTGATCGCGGAGTAAGCGGCTTCCGGCTGGATACGGTGAATTTCTACTTCCACGACCGCGACTTGCGTGACAATCCCCCGGCGAACCCTGCTGATCCCGTGACGACGGTGCCGCGCAGCAATCCCTACAGTCGGCAGTTGCATCTCTACGACAAGAACCGACCGGAAAATCTGGCATTCCTCGAACGCTTGCGGGCGCTTTTGAACGCCTATCCCGACACGACGTCTGTCGGTGAACTCGGGACGGACCACGACGTCTATCCGATGACCGCAGCCTATACGGAGGCGGGCAAGCGGATCCACATGGCCTATAGTTTCGAACTGTTCGGAACAGACCTGTCAGCCAATGATATCCGCCGTATCGCGGAGGGCATGGATCGTGGTCTGGAGACCGGCTGGGTCAGTTGGGCACTGTCGAACCATGATGTGACGCGGGTCGTGTCGCGCTGGGGACACGTTGGCGATGCTGAGCGGTTTGCGCCCTTGGCTCTCGCGCTGGTGACATCCTTACGCGGCACGCCGTCGATCTATCAGGGCGAAGAATTGGGACTGGCCGAGGCAGACGTCCCGTTCGAATTGCTACAGGACCCCTATGGCAAACGGTTCTGGCCCACCTACAAGGGTCGGGACGGCTGCCGTACACCAATGCCCTGGCGCTCAGACAATGCCGGAGGTGGCTTCACGACCGGCACACCGTGGTTGCCTCTCTCCGGCGATCATCTGGCCCGATCGGTCGACGCTGAAACGGCTGCCCCCGGTTCGGTGCTCAATCGCGTCAGGGCCTTCTTGCACTGGCGACGCGGGCAACGTGCGCTGGTCAAAGGGACAATGCGCTTTATCGATGCGCCTGATCCCGTGCTCGCGTTCGTACGCCAGGGTGGGCTCGATCAGGTGTTTGTGGCGTTGAACGTGTCTGGCCATCCGGCGACAACTTCGGTCGCGGGCCTTGGGCGTATCGCACCGCTGTCCGGCCATGGTTTCGAGGGCGCATCCGGTGGCCAGTTGGATGGGGCGACGTTGCGGCTTGGCGGGTTCGGGGCCTTTTTCGGACGGATTGAGCAGGGCTGAGTCCGGCGCTTCGACTAACGACTGAAATGACGACAGGGAGACGAGCACATGGCAGAGGTCGAGCTGAAAGGCATCCGAAAGTCATTCGGCAAAATCGAGACGATCCATGGCGTTGACCTGTTGATCCGGGACAAGGAGTTCGTGGTCTTTGTCGGCCCTTCGGGGTGCGGCAAGTCGACGTTGCTGCGGCTCATTGCGGGGTTGGAGACCATTTCGGGCGGCGAACTGACCTTTGACGGCGTCCGCGTGAATGAAGCAGCGCCCAAGGAGCGCGGCATTGCGATGGTGTTCCAGTCCTATGCGCTCTATCCCCATATGACGGTCTATGAGAACATGGCGTTCGGGCTGGAATTGTCGAAGGCAGGCAAGGCCGAGATTGACGAGAAGGTCCGCAAGGCTGCCGCCATTCTGGAACTGACCCCCTTGCTGGAACGGCTGCCGAAACAATTGTCAGGTGGCCAGCGCCAGCGTGTGGCCATCGGGCGTGCCATCGTGCGTGAGCCCCGCGTCTTCCTGTTCGATGAGCCGCTGTCGAACCTTGATGCCGCGCTGCGCGTCCAGACACGCATCGAAATCGCCAAGCTGCATCAGGATATGGGCGTGACGATGATCTATGTGACGCACGATCAGGTGGAAGCGATGACGCTTGCCGACAAGATCGTCGTGCTCAATGCAGGCGTCGTGGAACAGGCGGGGTCACCGCTGGAACTGTACGAGCATCCCGCCAATCTGTTCGTCGCTGGCTTCATTGGCTCACCGCAGATGAATTTCATCGATACGGAGGTTCAGGCGGCAGGGTCGTCGAGTGTGACGGTTACTCTGCCGGGGGGAGAGGCATTCACAGTCCCCGTCGACGGGACGACCGCACGCAAGGGCGATCGGGTCAAGCTCGGCATCCGCCCGGAACATCTGCAGGTGGGTACCGAGGCGGACGACGGCAAGCTAGCCGGCGTGATCGAGGTGGTCGAGAACCTCGGCGAAAGTCACTTCATCTATCTCAGAACCGCGACAGGGGCGCTCGTGACGATCCGTGCCAATGGCATATCGAGCCTCACCGCGAAGACAAATCTGAGTGTCCGTATCCCGCCCGAGGCCTGTCATGTGTTCAACAGCGACGGGAACGCGTTGCGGAGGCTGGGGTGAGGCTTGACCGCAGCTGAAATTATTCAAACAGATCAATTATTGTAAGTATCTGGAAAAAGTGAATATTTGGAAATAGGTAGCAATAATTATGCGTCGATTGATCAAAAAATGAATTGTAATAACAATTATATGAAATGATCTGAAATTTCATTTAACTAAATTGATGTAAATAATTGCAAAAATGACCGCTGAGGCTGCGCTCATAATTTGAAAATATTTCTGCCATTTTTTAAATATCTTTGCATCTTCTTTGTCGTCATGTAGATAGTCAAAAGGGTCCATCATTTCTTTGCTGCCTTTTATAGGCACTTCAAGCCCGCCACCAGACCTGCTTCTGATCATCGAAAAGAAAAACATGAAACTCTTTTCAAAGCGCCACTTATGGGACAGGCGCTTGACCCCCCGTAGCGCTATCACACCGGGTATTACCCAGGCAAATAATGCAAATCCGACATAGAAGATTAGAAAAGGATATTCGGTCTGTATCATACGATAGATCCTTATCTGTCAGGTTATAAATTTTGTTTATTTAAGCGTAATTATTTTAATTCAAATTTGGTTTTAATCGTATTATATTTTAAGTGGAAAAGATAGGGATTATTTATTTAGATCCGGAAGCAATCCATTTAATCCTTAATCTTAGATGCTGCAAAATATCATATGCTGTGTTGGGACTTCTGCTCGAGCACTCAGGATTAGCAAAAAAAGCTCGTGTGCGGGCAATCTGCTCGTATCGAGACAATGCATTCCATTCAGCCAACTCGGCCTCACTCGGAATGGCTGAGGGCAAGCCGCGAATTTGAAAATTTGAATCCTCTCTCATGCGTTGATCTTACCACAATTCAGAGTCGCTCCGCCAGATGAAGACCAACCGATTGCGACGAAATTGACACCCAACAATTCGTCTCAATCCCCACCCTCCGTCGACACCCAAGGTCTCGCCTTGGCGTCGCGGGTCTGGAACGCGGCGATGTCGGCGGCATAGCTGGCGGTCAAGTCGAGATCGTCCCAGCCGTTGAGGAGTTTCATGCGCCAGACGGGATCGATGGTGAAATCGACGACGTGATTGCCGACAGTAATCCGTTGCGTTTCCAGATCGATCTGGATCGAGGGGTGTTCGGCGAGGAGGTCGATCAGCATGCGGGCGTCGGCGTCGCTGACGCGGGCGGGGAGAACGCCATTGTTCACCGAATTGGCGGCGAAAATATCGCCAAAGGAAGGGGCGATCACGCAGCGGAAGCCGTAGTCGGCGAGCGCATAGACGGCGGCTTCGCGCGATGATCCAGAGCCGAAATTCCTGAGCGCGACCAAGACTTGAGCGCCGGCAAACTTTGGATCATTCAAGGGGAAATCGGCGCGCGGCGTGCCATCCTCGGCAAAGCGCTGGGCGTGCAGGAGATAATCGCCGTATCCATCCTTGCGCGACCGGCTCATGAAACGGGCCGGTATCAGCTGGTCGGTATCGATATTGGCCACAGGCAGCGGGCAACCAATCGTCTGGAGCTGCGTGAAGGGTGTCATTGTGCCGTCCTCCCGGCAAGGAATGGCCGCATGTCGGCGAGTTTCCCGGTGATTGCCGCAGCCGCGACCATGGCAGGCGACATCAGATGCGTACGCGAGCCCGGTCCCTGGCGTCCCTTGAAGTTGCGGTTGGTGGTGGAAGCGCTGCGTTCGCCGGGGGCGAGAATATCGCCGTTCATGCCGACGCACATCGAACAGCCGCTGTCGACCCACTCAAGCCCGGCCTCGATGAAGATGCGATCCAGCCCTTCCTCCTCAGCCTGCCGCTTCACGAGCGATGAGCCGGGCGACACGAAGCCGGGAACGCTTGCCTTACTGCCAGCAAGGACAGCTGCAGCGGCTCTCAGGTCCTCGATGCGGGCGTTGGTGCAGGAGCCGATGAAGACGCGGTCGATGGTGATGTCGCTCAATGCCATGCCCGGTCTCAGGCCCATATAGTCGATGGACGCGGCATATTGCGCAGCGCGGGCGGGATCGGAGATCGTCGCCGGGTCGGGCACAGACCCGGTGATCGGCAAGGCTTCTTCCGGCGAGGTGCCCCATGTGACGACGGGCGCGATCTCGCTCGCGTCAAGCACCAGTTCACGGTCGAACGTTGCGTCTGCGTCGCTCGCAAGGCCCAGCCAGTGCTCGGCTGCCTCATCAAACAATGCGCCCGAGGGGGCGTAGGGGCGACCCCTCAGATAGGCGATGGTCGTGCCATCCGGCGCGACAAGTCCGCAGCGCGCGCCGCTTTCAATGGAGAGATTGCAGAGCGTCAGACGGCCCTCGATGGACAGCGATCTGACCGCTTCGCCTGCATATTCGACCACATGACCCTGCGCGCCATCCGCGCCAATCCGGGCGATCAGCGTCAGGGCCAAGTCCTTTGCCCCGACGCCCGGCTGGAATGCGCCATCGACCCGAACGCGCATCGTCTTGGGCTTCCGTTGCCAGAGCGTCTGCGTCATCAGCACATGCGCGACTTCGGATGCACCGATGCCAAAGGCCCAGGCGCCCAACGCGCCATGCGTGGATGTGTGGCTGTCACCGCAGACGATGGTCAGGCCGGGCAAGGTCAAGCCCTGTTCGGGACCGACGACATGCACGATGCCCTGGCGGCGATCTTCAAGCCCGAAGAGATGCACCCTTTCGCGGGTCGTATTGGCGATGAGTTTGTCGACCATGCCGCGAATGGTCGGGTCCGCGATCCCGCTCGCACGATTGCGGGTGGGAACATAATGGTCGGCGATTCCGAAGGTCAGGTCGGGTCGGGCGACCGGACGGCCCTTTTCTGCAATCTTGGCGAAGGCGTGATGCGAGCCTTCGTGGACGAAATGGCGATCAATCGCAATCAGCGTCTCGCCATCTTCACGCGTTACGATCGCGTGTGTGTCCCAGAGCCGATCAAACAGGGTTTTGGGTGTCTCTGACCTGTTGCTCACCGTTGATAGGCTCCCTCAGTCAATTTTTGCAATGGCTCGCTTTTGGGCTTGACGCCGCGAACCTGTGTCATAACCTAAACAGAAAGCTGTCTGATAAATAAGTCAAGAGGCAACAGATCCCGCCATGCATTCAGGCGTCGGTACGTCCAAGTCGCGCATGCTCTATCTGCTCCTTCGCGAGCGGATCGATAGCGGCGTGTGGGCACCCGGCGCAAGGTTGCCGAGTGAGCCGGTGCTGGCGCAGGAACACGGGATTTCGCGCGTCACGGTCCGGCGCGCGCTGGATGCACTCGAGGAAGATAGCCTGATCCGGCGACATGCGGGGGCAGGGACCTTCGTGGCGGAGTCCGGCAAGCCGAAGCCAATCGTGGCCGATTTCGCCAATTTGCTCGCCCATATCGTCGACATGGGCAATGCGACGAGCGTCAAGCTCCTGAGCTTCTCCTATGAAATCCCGTCGCAGGATGTGGCGACCGAACTCGGATTGCAGCCAGCCGAGCGGGTCCAGCATTCGGTTCGGGTACGCCTGACGGACGGCCAACCGTTTTCCTATCTCGTGACCGATGTGCCTGAGAGCATCGGCGTGAACTGGTCCGAGGCCGAATTGGCAGCGAGGCCATTGCTGGCGCTGCTGGAGCGATCCGGCGTGACGGCGGAGCGCGCCACGCAGTCGGTCAGCGCGGTTCTGGCGGGACCCGATGCGGCGGCGGCGTTGCAGGTTGACGTCGGGTCTGCGCTCCTTGAAATTCGCCGCACCGTCTATGACAGCGCCAATCGCGGGATCGAGCATCTGCACGCGCTCTACAGGCCGGATCGCTATATTTTCCAGATGGATATGAAACGCACGACGCGCGATGGCAACCGTCGCTGGACGCCCGTCGAACACCCGGATCGCGGGGCGCAGCGCAGTCCCCGCAACACACGTCCCCATCATCGTTTGTCCACCCCCAGCACAAGAGTGGTTTCCCATGACTAAGCTCATCAATCGCCGTACCCTGCTCGCCGGAAGTACCATGGTTGCCACGACGGTTGCGATGCCGGGCATCCTGCGCGCTGCCGAGCCGCCGACCGTGAAGGTCGGGGTGATCCAGCCTGTGACGGGCGCACTCGCCTATGACGGGCAGCAGGGCCAGATCGGTGCCGAAGCTGCGATCAAGGCCATCAATGACGCTGGCGGCATCAAGTCGCTGGGTGGTGCGAAGATCGAAATGGTCTTCGGTGACGCACGGTCCACGCCTGAAGGCGGCACGGCGGAAGTCGAGCGCATGGCGGCGGCAGAGGTTTCGGCCATCGTTGGCGGCTTCGCCTCGCCGATCTGTCTCGCCGCCAGCCAGGCAGCCAGCCGCTATGATCTGCCCTATCTCGTTGACGTCGGCGTGGCGGACTCGATCATCACGCGCGGCCTGAAAAATACGTTCCGGTTTGGTCCGGGCTTCGGCATCGTCGCACAGACCGGCCTCGACAATCTGGTCAAGATCAATGATGCTGCGGGCAAGCCCGCAAAGACGGTCGTCATCGTGCATGAGGACGGGCTGTTTGGTGCCGGGCTGGCGAAGCTGCTGCAGGCTGAATTGCCCAAGCGCGGTTTCGAAATCCTCGACACAATCGCTCATCCGACACCGTCGCGCGATATGTCGAACGTGGCTTTGCAGATCAAGGCCAAGAACCCGGATCTGGTGATACCGTCGTCTTATTACGGCGAAATGGTCCTGCTTATGCGCACGTTGCAGCAGCAGCACATCAAGCCGAAGGGGATCTACTGTATCCTGAACGGCGCGGCCTCGAACTTCCGCTTCGTCAAGGAGTTCCCGGATGCGGCCCAATATCTCATGGACTGCAACCACTGGCATGATCCGCGCAAGCCGGTGGCGGAAGCACTGCGCAAGACGGTCGAAGCCAGTGGCAAGTTCTGGACCTACAACATCCCGATGAACTATTCCTCGATGGTCATTCTGGCCGATGCCATCGAGCGGGCTGGGTCTACGGATCGCCTGAAGATCATCGAAGCGCTCAACAGCTCGACGTTCGCCGGTCACATCATGCCATACGGTCCGACGAAATTTGTCGGCGGGCAGAACCAGGGCGCGGCGCCGGTCAATACGCAGGTGCAGGCGGGTGACATCAAGGTCATCTATCCCACCGATTTCGCGGATGCCAAGGTCGTATATCCCTATCCAGCCTGACGGACGCTTCATCTGACGCTGGCCCTGCATGGGCCAGCGATCCGACGACCGGGCTGACTTGACCCGGTTGTCCCTTTCATTGCCCCAAGCACCGGACTTTCATGCTGTCTCCCGACATCATCCTGGCCGCCGTCCTCAACGGCCTCATGAATGGCGCGATCTACGCCTTGATTGCGCTCGGGCTGACGCTTGTCTATGGCGTGTTGCACATCATCAATTTCGCGCATGGGGCAACGCTGACGGCGGCGATGTTCGTCGTCTTCATCGCGTTCACTGTTTTCGGGATCGATCCGTTTGTGATGATCCCGGCGATGGCCCTCGGCTTTTTCGGCGTCGGTTACGCCTTGCAGCGGTTTGTCGTAGGACCGGCGGCGCAAGGCTCCGACAACAACGTGCTGCTGATCACGCTCGGCCTGTCGATCATGATCGAGAACGGGCTTCTGGCTGTCTTTCATTCGGACACGCGATCGATTGACGTGCCCTACGGGTTTTCGTCCTTCGATCTCGGGTTCACCTTTCTAAGCGTGCCGAAGGTCGCGGGATTTGGCGTTTCTTTGGCGGTCGCGCTGGTGCTTTGGGTTATTCTGATCCGGACGGATACGGGCAAGGCGATCCGGGCCGTGGCGCGCGAGCGGATGGGCGCGGAACTGGCTGGCATTGATGTCGAGCATATTTTTGCCGTGACATTCGGGCTTGGAGCCGCGACGGTGGCGATTGCCGCCTGTCTCCTGATGCCGACGTTTTATGTTTCGCCCCGGATCGGCAACGCCTTCGTGCTGGTTGCCTTCACGATTGTCGTACTTGGCGGAATGGGATCGATCCCCGGTGCCGTCACGGGTGCGCTGATCGTCGGGATCATCGAGAGCGTTTCAGGCCTGTTTCTTGACGAAAGCCTCGGCCAGCTCGGCATTTTCATCCTGTTCATTCTCGTGTTGCTGCTGCGACCGACGGGCCTGTTTGGAGCGCGGACATGATCGCGCTGCGCACGCTCTGCCCGTTGCTGGTCGTGGCCGGATTGGCTTTAATTCCCGCTTTCACAAGCGCCAATACGACATTGAACTTCCTCGTCTTTGCGCTGATCGTGGCCCTGTCGGCGCAAGGCTGGAATATTCTGGCAGGCTATGGCGGGCAGTTTTCCTTCGGCCATGCCGCGTTCTTCGGTCTGGGGGCCTATGGGACGGCGCTGGCGCAAGCCCGGTTCGGGATCAATCCGTGGGTGGCGTTTGCGGCGGGCATCGGGTTGGCTGCATTGGCTGGAACCGTCATCGGCTACCTGAGCTTCCGGGCCGGGTTACGCGGTTCTTATTTTACGCTGGTCACGCTTGCCTTTGCCGAAGTGTTCCGCATCCTGTTCAATGCGGCGTCATTCACAGGTGGGGCGGCGGGTGTGCTCGTCAAGCTCGATGTCAGACCTGAGAACTTTCAGTTTGCGTCGCGCTCGGTGTTTTACTGGGTCGTGCTCGGAATTGTCGCGCTCGTGTTGCTGCTCACGATGCGGCTGGAACGGTCGCGGTTCGGGGCGTGGCTGATCGCCATCCGCGAGAATGAAGCAGCGGCCAAGGCGCTCGGTGTCGATGTGCTGATGGTCAAGTTGCAGGCGATCGCGCTATCGGCAGCGATTACCGGCGCGGCGGGCGGACTTTACGTCCAGTATTTCCTCTACCTCGACGCGAACATCGGATTTGGTCCCTGGATTTCCGTTGAAACCCTGATGGCGGCGATTATCGGCGGAGCCGGGACAGCGCTCGGGCCGGTGCTTGGTGCCCTCGCGTTGCATGGACTGGGGCAATTGACCAAGGGCATCGCGGGCGGAACGCCGGGCATCGATCTCGTGCTGTTTGGCGCGCTACTCATTCTGGCCGTTGCCTTCATGCGCGACGGCATCATAGGGCGGCTGCGGCGACTTCTCGTGTGGGGGAGGCGCTGATGCTGGAAGTGCGCGCGCTCACCAAGCGGTTTGGCGGACTGGTGGCCGTCAATGATGTTTCGCTCGATGTGCCCGCCGGGTCCATCACGGGACTGATTGGCCCGAACGGGGCCGGCAAGACGACGCTCTTCACCCTGATCTCCGGCTTCGAGACCCCGACCACCGGAACTGTCCGGTTCGAGGGGGCCGATATCACGACGCTGCCCGCATTCCGGCGCGCCCGGCTGGGGATCGCGCGGACGTTCCAGATCGTGCAGCCGTTTGCCGGACTGTCGGTGGCTGAAAATATCGCGGTTGGCGCACATCTCCGGCACCGGTCGCGCGGTGAGGCGATCCGGGCTGCAGAAGCTGTCGCTGAGCGGGTTGGGCTCACGCAATCGCTTGAGACGCCAGCCGCAAGCCTTACGATTGCCGGACGCAAGCGGCTGGAACTGGCGCGGGCGCTGGCAACAGAGCCGAAACTTTTGCTGCTGGACGAGGTTCTGGCCGGGCTGAACCCGTCCGAAATCCGCGACATGCTGCCGGTCATGCGGGCCATCGCTGCGTCCGGCGTCACGATCCTGATGGTCGAGCATGTGATGCAGGCGGTCATGAGCCTGTGTGACTACATCCACGTCCTGGCGCAGGGAAAGCATATCGCAGAGGGCAAGCCCGAGGAGATTGCGCGGAATTCCAGCGTGGTTGAGGCCTATCTCGGACGTGGTGCTGCGAGCCGACTGACAGGAGGGACGCTGAATGGCTGACCCCTTGCTTTCCGTAGAAGGACTTGTCGCAGGCTACGGCGGTGTTCCGATCCTGCGCGGCATCGATATCAGTGTCGGTGCGGGCGAGGTTGTCGCTGTGCTTGGTGCCAATGGCGTTGGCAAGACGACGCTGAACAAGGCGCTGTCCGGCCTGGTCAAGGCGAGCGCCGGGCGCATCCTGTTCAATGGCGCGGATCTGACAGAGGCGTCTCCGGGGGCGATTGTCGAAGCAGGGCTGATCCATGTGCCTGAGGGCCGCAAGATCCTCCCCAACATGACAATCCGCGAAAATCTGGAACTGGGCAGTTACCGCCGCGCGAAGGCGCATCGCAAGCAGAACATCGAACGCATGTTCACGATCTTCCCGCGTCTGAGGGAGCGGGCGCATCAGTTGGCTGGCACGCTGTCAGGCGGCGAGCAGCAGATGCTGGCCATCGGGCGCGGGCTCATGGCAGAGCCAAGTCTGCTGATCCTCGATGAACCCTCACTTGGCCTGTCGCCGCTGCTGGTCGAGGAGATGTTCGACCTCATCACACAAATCGCCGCCGATGGCCTTGCCTGTCTGCTGGTGGAACAGAACGTGGTCCAGTCGCTGGAAATCGCCGCGCGGGCCTATGTGCTGGAAAATGGGGCCGTCACCATGAGCGGTTCGGCCAAAGACCTGAAATCCAATCCAGACCTTGAAAAAGCTTATCTTGGGATCTGATCCGATGACAAAATTGACCTTGCGGCAAAGACTGAACGCACCCGAGATCCTGCTGACGCCTGGTGTCTATGATGCCCTGACGGCACATCTGGCCGAGGATGCCGGGTTCGAGGCGCTCTATGTCTCGGGCGCGGCCGTTGCCTATACGCGGCTCGGTCGGCCAGACATCGGCCTGACTTCAGTCAGTGAGGTCGCCGATACGGTCGCGCTCATCCGCGACCGGGTGGACATTAGCCTCGTCGTCGATGCGGATACGGGATTCGGCAATGCGCTGAACACGCGCCGGACCATGCGGACCTTTGAACGGGCAGGGGCGAACGCCATCCAGCTGGAAGACCAGACCTATCCTAAGCGCTGCGGACATCTGGCCGACAAATCCGTGATTTCGGCCATCGAAATGGCGGGCAAGATCAAGGCGGCCGTGGACGCACGCCACAGCGCGGAAACGCTCGTGATTGCCCGGACCGATGCGGTTGCGAGCGAAGGTCTCGACGCCGCGCTCGATCGGGCGATGCTGTATCGCGAAGCCGGTGCGGATGTCCTGTTCGTCGAGGCGCCGGCATCAAGCGGACAACTCGCCGAGATCGGGTCACGTCTGGCGAACACGTTGCCGCTGATGGCGAATATGGTCGAGGGTGGTCTGACGCCGATCCAGAATGCGGGCGAATTGCAGGCGCTCGGGTTTTCGCTGGTGATTTTCCCGGGCGGCATCGTACGGGCAATCGCACGGCAGGCGCAGGACTTCTACGCGACCCTGAAGCGGGACGGAACAACGGCGGCTTTCCGCAACAATATGTTCGATTTCAACGGTCTGAATGCCGTGATCGGCACGCCCGAGATGCTGGCGCTCGGCAAATCCTATGAGACCTTCGAGAGGAATGGCCGATGACCGCACCGGATGCTGTCACGCTCGCCGTCCTCAAGGGGCGGCTGGAGCAGATCGCCGATGAAATGGACGCGACACTCTATCGCTCGGCATTCAATCCGATCATCGCAGAGGCGCGCGATGCCTGTCACGGCCTCTATCACGCAACGACGGGTGCCACGCTGGTGCAGGGGACCAAGGGTCTGCCAGTGTTCGTCGGGGCCATGGCCTTTGCGGTGAAGGCCGTGATCGACAAGGTCGCCGTGGACGGCGGACTGGCCGAGGGCGACACGTTCCTATTCAACGACCCCTATGACGGCGGCACACATCTGAATGACTTCCGGCTCGTGCGGCCCATCTTCAGGAATGGCGCGCTGTTCTGCTGGATTGCGTCGGTGGGTCACTGGATCGACATCGGCGGCAATGTACCGGGCGGCTTCAATGCCCGCGCAACCGACAGCTTCCAGGAAGGCGTGCGCATCCCGCCGGTCAAGCTGATCCGCGCGGGCGAGATGAACCACGACATTGTGGCGATCCTTTCCGCGAATAGCCGTGTTCCCGTGTCCAACTGGGGCGATCTCAACGGGCAGCTCAATGCGTTGGCGCTCGGCGAACGACGGCTCGGCGAATTGCTGGATACCTACGGCGAGGCAACGATTGCCAGCGCCTTTGATGCCTTCATGGCACGGGCCGAGGCCATGATGCGCGCCCGCATCGCGGCCTTGCCGGACGGAACCTACAGCTTTGAGGATTTCCTCGACAATGACGGGATTGTTGACGAACCCCTGAAGATCGCACTCGATCTGACGATCCAGGGCGAAAACATGACGCTGGATTTTTCCCGGACGTCGCCGCCCTGTGCGGGCCCCCTCAACATCGCCTATTCCACGGCGGTTGCCTGCTGCTATGTCGCGTTGAAGCATGTGTTTACGGAAGTTCCCGCCAATGCGGGCTGTCTCGCGCCGATCACCTTCATCATCCCCGAGACCACTTTGCTTGCCGCCAAGCATCCGCGACCGGTCGGCGGCTATACGGAGACGATCCTGAGGGCGATCGGCGTCATTTTCGGAGCCTTGGCGAAGGCTGCGCCGGAACGCGCCATCGCCGCCCCGTTTGGCACGATCAACGCGCTGTCACTCTCGGGCAAACGGGAGAACGGCAATGCGTGGGTGATGTTCTCGTTCTTCGGTGGCGGACTTGGCGGAACTCCCGCGAGCGACGGCCTGAACCACGGCAACAACGCGATTTCGACCGCCACCATGCCGCCTGCGGAAATTCTGGAAGCGGCAAGCCCGATCCTCTTCACGCAATGGGCCTTGCGCGAGGGCAGTGCAGGCCTCGGCGAGCATCGCGGCGGATTTGGCGCGATCTACGAGATCGAGGCCTTGACCGACGATACCAGCGCGTTCCTGCTTGGCGAACGTGGCCGCTTTGCCCCGTTCGGGGTCGCAGGTGGATCTGCCGCAGCCTTCAACCGGTTTTCATGGGAGAGCGACAACGGACGCCTCGAACCGCCAATGGCGTCGAAGGTGACCGACGTCAAACTCAGGAAGGGCCAGCGCGTGCGACTTGAGACGCCGGGCGGCGGCGGCTGGGGTCCGGCAACAGCGCGTGATCCCGAGCGGGTTGCGCGCGACGTTCGCCAGAACCTGCTAACGCCCGATGCTGCGCTCAGGGACTACGCGGTCGTTGTCGCGGGCGATGGCACCGTCGATCTTGCAGCCACAAATGCATTGCGCGCGGAGACACGAGCATGACTCGCATTGTTGGCGTTGATGTCGGCGGTACCTTTACCGATCTCGCCTGTTTTGACACGGAAACAGCGACGTTTTCTGTCGCCAAGGTCTCGTCCAATCGGGGCGATGAAGCGACCGGCTTTCTGGAGGGCCTCAGGCGGTTCGGCGCGATCTCAGACCTGTCAGCCATCGTTCATGGCACGACGGTTGGCACCAACGCGCTGCTGGAACGCAAGGGTGCCCGGATCGGCGTGATCACGACGGCAGGCTTTCGCGATGTGCTGGAAATGCGTCGTCGCGACCGGCGGGAGACGTGGGGACTTTCGGGCGATTTTGTGCCCGTCGCTGATCGAGACCTGCGGCTGGAGGTCAACGAGCGCGTTCTGGCCGATGGCACCATCCGGCAACCGATTGATCCCGACGAGATCGCTGCCGCCGTGCGGGAATTGCTAGCGCGGGGTGCCGAGGCGCTCGCCATCATCTTCATCAACGCCTACGCCAATGGCGCCAATGAACACGCTGCGCTGGAGGTGGCGAAGGCCATCTGGCCGAATGACTACGTCGGATGCTCGGCTGATATCTTGCCCGAAATCCGGGAATTCGAGCGGGCCTCGACGACGGCACTGAATGCCTATCTTCAGCCGGTGGTCGGCGACTATCTCGCCCGACTGGAAGCGGGTCTCAGATCTGAAGCGTATGAAGGCAGCTTCCATATCGTGCAATCGAATGGCGGCGTCATGTCGACTGCGACCGCACGTCGGTTGCCGGTGCGAACAGCGTTGTCGGGACCGGCGGCGGGGGTGATCGCGGCTGCGGCCATTGCCGAAGCGGCGGGGTTCAGCAACGTGATCACGGCGGATCTCGGCGGCACGTCGTTTGACGTTTCGCTGGTCGCAGGTGGCGAGCCGGCGCTCAGCGCACAGACGACCATTGATTTTGGCCTCGTTGTCCGGACGCCGATGATCGAAATCACCACGATTGGTGCAGGCGGCGGCTCAATTGCCCATGTGGACGCCGGTGGATTTCTCGATGTCGGCCCGGAAAGTGCGGGTTCGCGACCGGGCCCGGTTGCCTATGGCCAGGGAAACACCCGACCGACGTTGACCGATGCCAATCTAGTGCTTGGTCGCATCAATGCGGACAAGCCGATTGGCGGCAAGCTGGCCCGGCTGGACGTCGAGGCGGCAATGGCGGCAATCGCGCATCATATCGCGGCGGCGCTGGGGCTGGACGTCATGGTCGCAGCCGAAGCAATCGTGCGCGTGGCTAACGAGAAGATGGCAGGCGCGATCAGGCTCGTCTCCATCGAGCGTGGACATGATCCCGCAGACTTCACGATCCTGCCGTTCGGTGGTGGAGGTGCCCTGCATGTCGGTGCCCTGCTGGAGACGGTCGGGTTGAAATCGGCGCTCGTGCCACGCTATCCCGGCATCACGTCGGCGCTCGGCTGCATTATCGCCGATATCCGGCATGATGAGGTGCTGACGGTCAATCTGGCGCTTGATGGTCTTGATCCAGCGCGCCTGGAGGCACCGATGCAGACGCTGGCCCGCAAGGCGCGCAGCATCGTCGAGACAGCGGGTTTGCCGGTCGAGCGGATCGATACGCAGGTCGAACTCGACATGCATTACGTCGGCCAGACCCATACGGTCACGGTGCCGCTGCCGATCCGCGATGGTGAGGCAGTGACTGCCGAGATGATCCGGCACGCCTTCGAAATCGCCTATGGCAAGGCATTCAGCCGCCTTTTGCCGGGTGTTGCCGTGCGGATTGTGACGCTAAAGGTGGCCGCGATCGGTCGCAGGCCAGCGTTCGATCTGAAGGCGCTGGCCCCGGCTGCGGGCGGATCGACGGCGGATGCGGCGCGTGGCACACGGCAGGTCTGGTTTGCGGGCGGAATGACGACCACCGACATCTGGGCACGGCTGGAACTGCCGGTCGGTTCCGTCGTTCACGGCCCTGCCATACTCGAACAGCCCGACAGCACGATTGTGTTGGAGCCGGGTCTCACCGCGACGACTGACGCGTTCGGCAATCTCATCATCACGCGAGGCTGACATGGCCGATCATTCCTTCGATCCAGCGACCACGGCGCTCCTGCTTGCTGATTTGCAGAATGACTTCATCCATCCGAAGGGAGCCTATGCGCGCGGCGGGGATACATCGCCAGCGATTGCCGCAATCCCGAACCGGATGCGGCCGCTCGCAGTCAGGTTGCGGGCCCTCGGGTGTCCGGTCATCTCCACCCAGTTCACGCTGGTCCCCGGACGCGGTGGCGAACCCCTGATCTCGCCACACCTGAAGGCCCTGCGACCATTTCTCGGGCGAGGTGACTTTGCGCCGGGCGGTTGGGGTCACCAGATTGTCGACGAGCTGCAACCGATTGACGTAGTTATCGAGAAGGTCGCCTATTCCGCCTTCTACATGACCCGGCTGGAATGGGTGCTCCGCAAGCTCGGCATCAACCACTTGATCGTGTCAGGGATTGTGACCAATGGCGGCGTTGCCTCCACGGTCCGCGATGCGCATGTGCGCGATATCCATGTGACCGTGCTTGAGGACGGTTGTGCGGCGTTCTCGGACGAAGTTCACCAGACGGCGATTGCCGCCCTGAAGCCCGTGGCGCGAGTGACGACGATCGCAACTATGTTGGCGGAGTTGCCAAGCGAATGACCACAGTGCTGCGCGAAACCCCGGAATGTCCGGTGCATTTGCCGGTGGTCATCGTTGGCGCTGGTGCTGCTGGGCTGGTGACAGCGCTTGCGGCACATGCACGGGGCCGGGAGGTGCTGGTTATCGAGCGGGACCCTCTGCCCCGAGGCTCGACAGCTCTTTCAGCGGGCCTGATCCCGGCAGCTGCAACACGCTGGCAGGCGGAAGCTGGCGTCGTCGATAGCCCGGAACTGCTCGCCAGCGACATCATGCGCAAGGCTCACGATGAACCTGATCCGGTCGTGGTTCAGGCTATTGCAACGACCGTGGGACAGGCGCTGGAATGGTTGGCCGATGCGCACGGATTGCCCTTTTCCGTCATCACCAATTTCAATTATCCCGGACACTCGGCTTACAGAATGCATGGTCTGCCAAGCCGTTCCGGTGCAGCGTTGATAGACCGGTTGAGGCAGGCCGCCGATGCCGCCGGGATCGATATACTCTGCAATGCCCGTGTCACAGCGCTCTTTGCCGATGACAAAAACCGCGTGACCGGCGTGGCGGTCGAACGTCCAGATGGAACGCAGGAGCTGATTGGCTGCGATCGTCTGGTGCTGGCCTGCAACGGCTATGGTGGAAACAAGGCGCTGGTGGCGGCCCACATTCCGGAACTTGCGGAGGCGCTCTATTTCGGGCATCCCGGCAATCAGGGCGATGCGGTGCTCATGGGGCAGGCGCTCGGGGCTGCGACGCGCCATCTGTCGGGGTATCAGGGACACGGATCGGTCGCGACGCCGCATGGTATTCTGATCACCTGGGCAACCATCATGGAGGGCGGGTTCCAGGTGAACCAGTCCGGCAGGCGGTTCAGCAATGAAGCGCATGGCTATTCCGAGCAGGCCGAGCATGTACTTGCGCAACCCGGCGGCATCGCCTGGACGGTGTTTGACGAACGTATCGCCGGGATTGCGCGACAGTTCGAGGATTTCCGGCAGGCAGAGGCGCAGGGAGCGGTCCGGTCGGCCGATGATCTTGCAATGCTCGCTCGTCAGATGGATGTGCCTGAAGCCGCATTTCTCGAAACAGCCTCAGATGTGGCGCGGTTGAAGTCCGGTGACGGGAGCGATGTGTTCGGGCGGACATTCGGTGGCGTTTCGCAATTGCAGCCCCCTTACTGCGCTGTAAAGGTCACGGGGGCGTTGTTCCATACGCAGGGTGGGTTGGCAGTCGACGCCTCAGCTCGAGTCCTGGACCGGACCGGAACCCCGCTGCCGAACCTTTTTGCCGCAGGTGGGGCTGCTGCGGGTATCTCTGGTGATCGCGCGTCGGGCTATCTGTCGGGAAACGGTCTGATTTCAGCGGTTGGTCTTGGATATATTGCCGGAAGCGGATGTTGACTCCTCGAGTGGGCGAAAAGCAAAATCCCGGCAACTCGTGCGTTGACCGGGCATTGGCGAGGGTCGCCGGCGGAGTAGGGATCTATCGGCCGCGCCGACGGATCTCCTGTACAAATAGCTAATCTTTGCTCACGAAACATGGGAATGAATTGCAATAAAATACCAGCAAAAATGGTACTTATTGCTCAGTGCATTGATGTCTAATTGTAGGAAGTCGCGTTGTCAGAACCGCGAAAGACACTTTGATAAATTCTCGCATGAGCCCCCCGAAATCCGCAGTTGACAGTTGCTGCAAACAGCTGTGGACTGAACCAATCGCGAATTGGTTCGGATCAATCCATGGCTGAGGCGACAGATAATTCGACAAAGGCGCTGGAGAAGCTGCGTGGACTGCTGCAGTCGGGGCAGTTTGCGCCGGGTAGCCGCTTGCCGTCCGAGCGCACACTGGTCGAGATTTACGGCTTGAGCCGACGGTCGCTGCGGCGGGCGTTCGAAGTGCTGATCGCGGAAGGTCTGGTCTGGCGCAAGCAGGGCTCGGGCAGTTTCGCCGGATCGCCGCCGCCGGATGCCTTTCCGGAAATCGGGGCGCTGGTTGCCGGAACCAATCTGATGGAAGTCATGGAGGCACGGCTGCGATTTGAACCGCAACTGGCGCAGCTCGCCGCCTTGCGCGCCAAGCCGGATGAAATCCGCAGCATGTATGATCTGATTGGCCGGATCTCGGATAGTACGGATGCCGACAGCCGGGAACTCTGGGACGGGGCCTTGCATCGAAAGATTGCGCAAGCCGCAGGAAATCGACTGATCCTTGCCTTGTTTGATGTCATGAACCGCGTGCGGCAAGATCCCGTCTGGCAGAAGATTCGTGAGGAAGCGCGGATTCAGGCGCAGACAAAGCCGATCACCTATGAAGAGCATCTGGCCATTATTGATGCGATCGCGGCACGTGATCCGGCAATGGCCGCGGAGGCCATGCGACGCCATCTGCTGACGCTGCAGGAAAGTCTTATCCGGGCGACGTCACATGATCCGCTGATCGAGTTGCAGGACGCATGACGATACTTGATACGATGGGCCAGTAGGCCGATGAAACAGGAGTTTGGTATGCAAAGAGTCCGTTTTCTGGGCGCAATTGTGGCGGCGGCGATGCTGACAGCACCTGTCTTGGCGGCAGAGCTGAAAATCGGCCTTGCTGAAGACGCCGATACGCTGGACCCGGCGCAATCCCGAACATTTGTTGGCCGGATCGTCTATACGGCGCTCTGTGACAAGCTCGTTGACGTGACGCCGAAGCTTGAGATCGTGCCGCAATTGGCGACCAGCTGGGCCTGGTCGGACGACGGTATGTCTCTGACGATGACGCTGCGCGAGGGCGTCAAATTCCACGACGGCACGGCCATGGATGCCGAGGCGGTCGTTGCGACCATCAAGCGCAATCTGACGCTCACCGAAAGCCGCCGCAAGAGCGAGCTTTCCTCGGTCGCAGACGTTGTGGCGACCGGGCCGTTGCAGGTCAGGTTCCAGTTGAAGGCACCGGACGCAACCTTGCTGGCCCAATTGGCTGATCGCGCCGGGATGATCGTGTCGCCAACGGCTGCGAAGGCACTGGGTGCCAATTTCGGCAGTCATCCCGTGTGTGCCGGGCCATTCGAGTTTGTCGAGCGCATCCAGCAGGACCGGATCGTGCTGAAGCGCTTTGCCGACTACTGGAACAAGGACCACGTCAAGCTCGACAAGGTCACCTATCTGCCGATTGTCGACAATACGGTCCGGCTTGCGAATCTGCGTGCCGGTGACCTCGACATGATGGAACGACTTGCGCCAACGGATATCGGCACAATCAAGTCGGATCCCAAGTTGACCTTCGCCAAGGCCATCGGGATCGGCTACATGGGGCTATACGCCAATATCGCGAACGGCCCACGTGCCAATAATCCGTTTGGCAGGGACAAGCGGGTTCGTCAGGCGTTCTCGCTGGCCATTGATCGCGAGGCACTCAACCAGATCGTGTTTGACGGAACCGCTCTCGCGGGAAATCAGCCCTATCCGCCGACCAGCCCGTGGTTCAATTCGGCTCTGCCGGTGCCCGAGCGCGATATCAGCAAGGCCAAGGCTTTGCTGAAGGCAGCTGGCCAGGAACTGGTCTACATCGAGCTTCAGACATCGAATAACCCGATCATGATGCAGCAGATGCAGGCGGTTCAGGCGATGGTCGCCGAAGCCGGGTTTGATGTTCGGCTCAAGACCATGGAATTCGCCACGCTGCTGAATTCCCAATCGGCAGGCACCTATGACCTGAGCCGGACCGACTGGTCCGGGCGCGTCGACCCTGACGGGAACCTGCATCAGTTTGTCACCTGCGCCGGCGGGCTGAATGACGAGAAATATTGCAATCCGAAAGTCGACGAACTCCTGAATGATGCGCGACGTTCGATCGATCCCAAGGTGCGCAAGGCCAAATATGATGAAGCCGCAGTCATCCTCGATGATGAATTACCGGTGATTTATCTGGGGCATACAGCATGGCTATGGGCGTTCAACAAGAAGGTCACCGGCTTTGTGCCGTCACCTGACGGGATGATCCGTCTGCTTGATGTCACCAATGGCAATTGACCCGATGGACCAGCCCGACGCACGCGTGGCTGGCTGGTCCCGAGTGATCTTTCAGGAGGGCAGCAAGCGATGACGACCCTACTTGCGCGACGGTTGCTGCTGGCCGTGCCGACGCTGCTGATCATCTCGATGTTTGTGTTCCTGCTGCAAAAATTGCTGCCGGGAGACCCGGTGCTCGTGATGGCGGGAGAAGATCGCGACCCCGCCGTGCTCGAACTGCTGCGGGCGAAATATCATCTGAACGATCCACTGCCACTTCAATATCTTGCCTGGCTCGTCAACGCCTTGCATGGTGATCTCGGAATCTCGCTGCGAACCAACCAGCCGGTGCTGGCTCTCATCGTGGAAAAGCTGCCGGTCACGCTTCAATTGGCGATCATGGCCATGACCTTCGCGCTGCTCATCGGGATACCGCTCGGGGTGCTCGCTGCGGTGAAGCGAAATACGCTCATCGACTACATCGTCAGTCTCATTGCACTTGCGGGCTTGTCGGTACCGAATTTCTGGCTCGGGATCATGCTGATCCTCGTGGTCTCGGTGAAACTCGGCTGGCTGCCCGCGTCCGGCTACCAGCCGTTCAGCGTTGATCCACTCATATCGCTGAAGACAATGTTGATGCCGGCCTTTGTGCTCGGCAATGCGCTGGCCGCGTCGATCATGCGACACACGCGGTCGGCGATGATCGGGGTGCTGTCGTCGGATTACATCCGGACGGCGCGTGCCAAGGGCCTGACCGAGCGCGAGGTCGTCCTTTCGCACGCCTTCCGGAATGCACTCGTGCCCATCATCACGCTCGGGGCCCTGCTGTTCGGCGAATTGCTCGCCGGTGCGGTGCTGACCGAGCAGATTTTCACCATTCCGGGCTTTGGCAAACTGATTGTCGACGCCGTGTTCAACCGCGACTACGCTGTCGTCCAAGGGGTGGTGCTGTGCACCGCCGTCGGCTTTATCAGCCTGAACCTGCTGGCCGATGTCATGGCCGTTCTGCTCAATCCGCGATTGAGGGCCAGCCTGTGACCGACACCGTCATGCCTGCGGCAGCCTCACCGATGCATCGCGCCATTGCGAAGCTCATCGCCAACCGGGGTGCGCTTGTTGGGCTGACGATCATTGTCATCATTGGCGCAGTCGCGCTGCTGGCGCCCTATCTGCCGATCCAGAATCCCAATGCCACCAGCTGGTCGGCGATCCGCAAGGCACCCTCACTGGCGCATCTGCTTGGAACAGACGAATTGGGTCACGATTTGCTGGCGCGGATGATCTGGGGGGCGCGGGCCTCGCTTGCAGCCGGACTTGTGTCGGTAACGCTGGCGATCACGGTCGGCATGCCGCTCGGTATCGTGGCAGGCTATCTCGGCGGGTGGATCGATCTTGTCATTTCGCGCGTCTCAGAGGCTTTCATGGCGATGCCATTCCTGATTATGGCCATCGCGCTGTCAGCGTTTCTTGGGCCGAGCCTGACCAATTCCATGATCGCCATCGCCCTGTCGGCATTGCCGATCTTCGTGCGTTTGACGCGCGCTCAGGCGCAAGCGATCAAGACGGAAGATTACATCGAGGGCGCACGATCGATTGGCCTTGGCCCCGTTGCCATCATGACCCGCTATATCTTCCCCAATGTGTTGCCGCCGATCCTGGTTCAGGCGACGCTGACTGTGGCAACCGCGATCATTGCCGAGGCGAGCTTGTCGTTCCTCGGCCTCGGACAGCAGCCGCCGTGGCCGAGTTGGGGCTCCATGCTCAATGTCGCCAAGAACTTTCTCGATCAAGCGCCCTGGATGGCGATCTGGCCCGGGACTGCGATTTTCCTTGTCGTCGTTGCCTTCAATCTCGTCGGTGACGGACTGCGTGATGCCCTCGATCCCCGCTCCAACTGATTTCCTCTCAACCCGGACCGATTTCCATGACCCAGTTCACCACCCGCCCTGAAATCCTCGGCACCTTCGGTGTTGTGACGTCAACGCACTGGATTGCGTCTGCTGTCGGCATGTCGATCCTGGAAAAGGGGGGCAATGCCTTTGACGCAGCTGTCGCAACCGGCTTTGTGCTGCAAATCGTCGAGCCGCACCTGTGTGGCCCCGGTGGCGATCTTCCCGCCCTGATCTATTCGAAGAAGACCGGGCGGGTCGAGGTCATCTGTGCGCAAGGTCCGGCCCCGGCAGGCGCGACCATCGAGCACTATACGTCCGAGGGGATCGATCTCATTCCGGGCAACGGGCTGCTCGCGACCGTCATTCCGGGATCATTCGACGGCTGGATGCTGATGCTCCGGGACTACGGGACCATGAGCGTCGCCGACGTCCTCGCGCCCGCGATCCACTATGCCGAAGCGGGCCACCCCATGCTGGAGCGTGTATCCGCCACGATCGCAGGCCTTGCCGACTTCTTCCGCGAGCACTGGCCGACATCTTATGCGACCTGGCTGCCGGGTGGCGCGGTGCCGAAGCCAAATGCCCTGTTTCGCAATCCTGTTCTGGCCGAGACCTGGCGACGGATTGTGCGGGAAGCGGATGCTGCCGGAAGCCGCGAAGCGGGCATCGACGCCGCGCGGAATGCCTTCTATCGCGGTTTCGTTGCCGAGCGGATTGTCGCGTTCCTGGCAGAAGCTGAAGTCATGGACGGCAGCGGCAGCCGCCACAAGGGCGTGCTCTCTGGCGATGATCTTGCGGGTTGGAGCGCAACTGTCGAACAACCCGTTACCTATGATTATCACGGCTGGACGGTGGCCAAGACCGGCCCGTGGGGACAGGGGCCTGTGCTGTTGCAGGCGCTGTCGCTGCTGAAAGGCTTTGATCTCGCCTCAATGCCGACCGATGGTCCAGATTTCGTGCACACGGTCGTGGAAGCGATGAAACTCGCCTATGCCGATCGCGAAGCCTATTACGGCGACCCTGATTTTTCGACGGTGCCTCTCGATCAGCTGCTAAGCGATTCCTATGCGGACAGCCGTCGCAGCCTGATGAGCGGCACGGCGTCACTCGATCTGATCCCGGGTCGTATCAAGGGCTACGAGGCGCAAGTCGATGCCGTCATGACGATGCTCGGCGAGAAGTCCGGCATGGGTGCGGTTTACGAGCCAACCATGTCGCATCTGACGGAAAAGCGCGGCGATACGGTCCATATAGATGTCATCGACCGCGACGGCAACATGGTTTCGGTCACGCCGTCGGGCGGATGGTTGCAGTCCTCGCCGATCATCCCGGATCTCGGATTCTGTCTCAATTCGCGCGCGCAGATGTTCTGGCTGAAGCCGGGGTTGCCGACGTCGCTGGCGCCCGGTCGGCGACCGCGCACCACGTTGACGCCGTCGCTCGCCTTGTTTGAAGGGCGTCCGACGATGGCCTTCGGGACACCCGGCGGTGATCAGCAGGACCAGTGGCAGCTGTCGTTCTTCCTGCGCCATGTCCATCACAAGCTCGGGCTGCAGGCGACCATCGACAAGCCGTTGTTCCATACGGCGCATTTCCCAGGCTCGTTCCACCCGAGGACCAGAGAGCCCGGCCATCTCGCGATTGAATCGGCGTTCCCGACTGCGACGCTGGATGAATTGCGACGGCGCGGGCATCGCCTGACGGTGACCGAACCCTGGTCCATTGGTCGCCTGACAGCCGCCAAACGGGATGCCGATGGACTACTTTACGCAGCAGCAACTCCGCGCCTCATGCAAGCCTACGCCATCGGGAGATAGGAATGACCTGGTCAATTGTTGCGCGCGATCCTGCGACGGGCCACCTCGGCATTGCCGTCGCCAGTCGCTTCTTCTCTGTGGGGACGCTCGTTCCGCACATCAAGCCCGGCGTCGGTGCCGTGGCGACGCAAGCCTTCATCAATCCGCTGTATGGGGTCGATGGCCTTGCATTCCTTGCCGAGGGTCGGACGCCGGAGGAGGTCATCGGCATCCTGACAGCGCGGGATGCCGGGCACCGACAGCGTCAGATGCATCTGATGACGCGCGATGGACGCAACGGAGCCTTCACCGGCAGCGCCTGCATCGATTGGGCGGGGCATCTGGTGGATGAGCAGGTCTCGGTCGCAGGCAATATGCTCGCGGGTCCGCAGGTCATCGCAACCACGCTGGACGTTTTCAAAAAAACCGCCGACAAGCCATTCATCGAGCGCTTTCTGGAGGCGATGCAGGCGGGCGAAGACGCGGGTGGCGACAAGCGCGGTCGGCAATCCGCTGCCATCGTCATCTACCGGGATCAGGCCTACCCGTGGATCGACATCAGGGCCGACGACCACGCCGATCCGCTCGCCGAATTGCGCCGCCTCTATGCCGTGGCGGGAGAGCGTTACCTGCATTTTGCCGAGTTGATGCCGACCCGCGCCAATCCGGACGGTCTGCTCGACCGCAGCATCATTGATCGCCGCATTGCCGAACTGGAAGAGATCCGCGAGCGCGAGGGACGGCCATCCGCCTCCTTTGCGACGCCGTGGAAGCCCTGAACCGGAGACTGGCCCTTGACGCAGACCGTCGCAAACGCAAATGCACCTGTCCTCAGGGTCGAGGGATTGACGACGTCGTTCCGCATCGATGGGCGGTGGACGCCGGTCGTGCGCGATCTGTCGTTCGAGGTGCGCGCCGGTGAAACGATGGCGATTGTCGGCGAGAGCGGGTCGGGCAAGAGCGTCACGTCTCTGTCGATCATGCGGCTTTTGGCGGCGCGGTCGAGCCGTATCGAGGGCAGCGTCCAATTGGCCGGACGCGAGCTGACGACCCTCTCTGACAAGGAGATGGTCTCGGTGCGTGGTCGCGACATCGGGATGATCTTTCAGGAACCGATGACAAGCCTCAATCCGATTTTCACCGTTGGCCGCCAGATTTCGGAAAGTCTTGTCCGTCATCGCAATCTGTCGCAACGGGAGGCGCGTGCCGAGACGCTGCGGCTGCTGGATCGTGTCCGCATTCCCGATGCGCAGTCACGGATCGATGCTTATCCGCATCAGTTCTCGGGTGGGATGCGCCAGCGGGTCATGATCGCGATGGCACTGGCGTCCAAGCCCAAGCTCCTGATCGCGGACGAACCGACGACGGCCCTTGATGTCACGATCCAGGGGCAAATCCTCGATTTGATCAAGGATCTGCAAGCCGAAGAAACCATGGGCGTGCTGTTCATCACGCATGACATGGGCGTCGTAGCCGAGATCGCCGACCGGACACTGGTCATGCGTCGCGGCGTGGCGGTTGAGCAGGGCGAGACGGCTGAAATCTTCCATCATGCCCGCCATCCCTATACCCGCGCGCTGCTCGCCGCCTTGCCGCGACTTGGCGAAATGCGGGGCACCTCCGGTCCTCGTCCGCTGCCGATCATCGACCCGGATACGGGTGTCGCCATGCCGTCGGGTTCGGTCAGTGAAACCGTCGACAAGTCACAATCGCCGATTTTGGCCGTACGGGATCTCGTGACGCGCTTCCCGGTATTTGGTGGTATCTTCGGCCAACAAGTCGGTACAGTTCATGCAGTCGAGGGAGTGTCCTTTGAACTGGCACAAGGCGAAACACTCGCGCTTGTTGGTGAATCCGGTTGCGGCAAGTCGACGACAGGCCGGTCGGTTGCCCGATTGATCCAGCCGACGTCAGGATTCGTCGGACTGGACGGATATGATGTCCTGAGATTGAAGCCGCTCGACTTGCGCCGGTTACGCCGAAGCGTCCAGATGATCTTTCAGGATCCCTTTTCCAGTCTCAATCCGCGCATGACGGTGGGTGCCTCGGTCGCCGAACCCATCACGACGCACAAGCTCGCTGGCAGCCGAGAAGCGCGCGACAAGGCTGCGGATCTCCTCGAACGGGTTGGGCTGCATGCGTCGATGATGAACCGCTATCCGCATGAATTCTCCGGGGGCCAGCGCCAGCGGATCGCAATTGCCAGAGCGCTGGCGTTGGATCCCAAGGTGATCATTGCCGATGAAAGCGTCTCAGCGCTCGATGTCTCCATCAAGGCGCAGGTCTGCAATCTGCTCATGGAATTGCAGGAAAGCCTGAAGATCGCCTTCCTCTTCATCTCGCACGACATGGCCATCGTCGAGCGTATCAGCCACCGCGTGGCCGTCATGTATCTGGGCGAAATCGTCGAGATCGGACCGCGCGACGCCGTGTTCAGCAATCCGCAGCATCCCTATACGCAGAGGTTGCTGGCCGCCGTGCCCGTCGCCGATCCCGCACGGCGTGGCATCCGCCGGGATGGCGGCGAGCGGGAATTGACCAGCCCGATCAGGCCGCTGGATTACGTGCCGCCAAAGAGGACCTACCGGACCGTCGGCGACCGCCATTTTGTGCAAAACGAGGGCTAATCAAAGCCATTGATGAATGCCATCGGCTCGGAAAACGGTCTGTCACCGCAAGGCGAGGTCGGGAACCCAAACTCGTTCGTCGAAAGTCTGGATTGCTTCGCTCGCGCTCGCAATGACGGACGCCTGTTCGTGTCCGACGGCGTTGATCCCAAATCGTGGAGGTTACAGGCTGCCGTTCCAGGCCACCGGGACGAGGCGATAGCCGGTGCCGGCCTTTTCAACGTGCCCGATTGACGGGAACGGGAAATGGTAGCCGATCACGAGCGCCTTTTCGGCTGCGGCCATATCGTAGAAGGCATGGCGGGTGGCCTGCGCCTGATCGGGATCATTGTCGTATGTGACGTGCCAATCCGGGTGAATGAGGAAGAATTCCGGGATGTTGGTGACATCCGATTGCAACAGGACCTTTGACGAGCCGGATGAGAGCACGAACGCCGTATGGCCCGGTGTATGGCCGGGAGCGGCCACCGAGGTGATGCCCGGAGCCAGTTCCTTGCCCCAGTCATACCGATTGACGCGCGATTCAATGCCAGCGAAGGTCTTCTTCACGTTGCCGAAATAGGAGTTCATGAGTTCGCTGGACTTCGCCTTGGCGGCATTCTCTTCGCTCATCCAGAAATCCCACTCCTTGGCGGGCGCAAGGATCTCGGCATTCGGGTAAACAAGCGAGCCATCTGGATTGCGCAACCCGTTCGTATGATCCGGATGGAAGTGCGAGAGGATGACCATGTCGATCGACTTGGGATCGAGACCGGCTGCGACCAGGTTCTTCGAGGTCTGGCCAACGGCTCCGTTAGTGGCTGCGAAGGCTCCGGGGCCGTTACCCGTATCGATCAGAACACGTTTCCCGCCCGTGACAATCACCTGCGGATTGAATGGCACTGTGACCATGCCCTTCGGCATGTAGGCTGCTTCCGCCGCCGACAGGACATCGGGCTTGGGCACATTTGTCACAAATGCATCCGGCAAGGGGAAACTGCGCGAACCGTCATGAAGGGAGGCGCACTGCATGTCGCCGATCTTGTAGCGGTATACGCCCGGAACCTGTCCGTTGACGATGCCATCTGCCGCAGCGGCGGTCGTTGTTCCAACGCCTGCCAATCCCGTTGCCGCGCCAGCTACTGCTGTCATCTTCATGAAGTGACGACGATCAAATTCGCTCATTGTGGACCTCCCATGCTTTGATGAGGATTATGGAGCGCGCCGGTGTCTGGTCAACCCGATTTCTGGTTATGGGCTATTTGATCTGGGCCTCTGGTCGGACACCAAGGTTTCGCGCTGTTTTCAGCGCAGCCTGAGTCCGATGAGCAAACAGCATTTGTTTCAATTCATTCAAGGTTGGGAGTCATTTCGCGGTCATTCGATTTATCGATTTCTCCCGTCGATCAAATTTCGATTGATCCATCTGTGTCCCGTGCTAGGGCTTGGCAAAGCGAAAAGATCCGAGATGGAATACTGGGGGGTAGACAGAATGTCGGAACGGCAAACACTCGATATCGGTCAATGGATTGACGATCAGCCCATCAAGTCGCGGCAATGGATGATCATTGCACTCTGCGCGTCAGTCGCACTGCTTGATGGACTGGATGTTCAGGCAATCGGACTGGCCGCGCCGGGCATCGGAGCCGAACTTCATATCCCGCCACAGAATTTCGGGACCGTGTTCAGTGCCGCCCTCGCCGGACTGGCGCTCGGGGCGTTCTTTCTTGGCCCACTTGCCGACCGGATCGGACGCAAGCGCGTGCTGATCGGCTCGACACTCTTCTTCGGCCTGTTCACGATCGCCACCGCGCTGGCTGCGAGTTTCCAGACCCTGCTGGTTTACCGGTTTTGTGCGGGCCTGGGTCTCGGGGGAGCGATGCCGAGTTTCATCAGCCTCGCGACCGAGTTTGTTCCGCGAGCCAGACGGGCCGGGATCGTCAGTCTGGTCTGGGCCGGCTTTCCATTGGGTGGCGTGATCGGTGGCCTGCTGGGATCACAGATTATACCGCTTTATGGCTGGCAGTCGATATTCTGGGTCGGTGGTCTGGCTCCGATTGCGCTGGCGCTCATTCTGGTTGGCTTTCTGCCGGAATCACTCGCCTGGCTGATCACGCGCGGTGCCGATTCAACGACCGTTGCCACGAGCGTGCGCAAGCTGTTTCCTGACAGGGCCGTGAGCGACGATGCAAGCTTCAGCTTCTCTGCCCAGACAGAACGACGCGGTCGTGTCGTCGAATTGTTCCAGGAGCAGCGGACGGTTGGCACGATCTGTCTTTGGGTTTCATTCTATTTCGCCTTCATGATCCTGGTCTCCAATTCCTCCTGGACGCCTCTGCTGCTGAAGCCGCAGGGAATCACCGTGCAGCAGTCGTCGCTGGCGCTGGCTCTCTATAATTTTGCTTCGGTGTTCGGTTCGGGCGCGGCTGGTTATCTGACGATCAAGTTCAAGCCGCAGATTGTTCTCGTCCTGACGATCATTGGCGGGGCTTTGGCTTATGCGTCGATCGGCTGGACTGCGCCTGATGTGACCGGGATCTTTGTCGGCGAGGCCTTGTTCGGTTTGCTGATGGGTTGCGGGAGTTCCGGCCTGATCGGGCTTGGCGCGATTTTTTATCCGAGCCGGATCCGCTCAACCGGCGTGGGTTGGGCAACGGCAGCCGGTCGCTTCGGCTCGTTCTCCGGGCCGCTGTTCATCGGTTTTCTGGTGGCCAGCGGGGTCAAGGCGCCGATGATATTCGCGCTTCTGGCAGCTGGAGCCGGGATCGGTGGCCTGGTCTGTCTGGCGCTGCGCTTGCCGAAAGGCGAAGCCAAACAGGCGACGACTTAAGCGGTCTTTTCGTGGTGTTGGGCGTCAGCCGAACGGGGCGCAACTGCTTGAAAAAAGGGTAAGGTTCATGTCGCGATTGTCACTCTCGGTTGCCGTCGGCAATTATGACCGGACACGGGCGTTGGTCGATGGGCGGATCGGCATTGATGGCGTCGATCCGATTTTCAGCGTCCTGACGCCCGAGGAAATGTTCTTCCGGTCCTTCCGGCATCAGGCCTTTGATATCAGCGAACTCTCGCTGTCATCCTACTGCGTGACGCTCGCGCGCGGGGATGCGCCCTATGTCGCCGTACCGGTGTTCCTCTCGCGGGCGTTCCGGCATACGTCGATCTATGTGCGCGCGGACAAGGGGATCGACCGCCCGCAAGATCTCAAGGGGAAGCGGATCGGCGTTGCTGAGTATCAGTTGACGGCCAATGTCTGGGCGCGCGCCATCCTTGCAGATGAGTACGGCGTTCAGCCTTCCGAGATCCAATGGGTGCGTGGCGGCATGGACAAGCCGGGCCGGCCGGAGAAGCTCAAGATTTCGCTGCCCGCAGATGTATCGATCATGTCCGCGCCCGACGATCGTTCGTTGAATGATCTTCTGTCAGCGGGTGATATCGACGGCTTTATAGGACCCAGAGCGCCCGCCTGCTTTGAACAGGGGGTGCCCGGCGTCAAACGCCTGTTCCCTGACACGATGGCGGTCGCGGCTGACTATTTTCGCCGGACGCGCATTTTCCCGATCATGCATGTGCTCGGCATCCGGCGTGCGTTGGTCGATCAGTATCCCTATCTCCCGGTCGCGATCTACAAGGCGTTCAATGCGGCGAAAGATCTTGCGCTGACCGAGTTGCAGGACACTTCGGCAACCAAGGTCACGATGCCTTTCGTCGAGGACCAGCTGCAGTCGGTCTATGACCTGATGGGTCGCGATTTCTGGCCTTATGGCGTCGCACAAAACACCCATACCCTCGATGCGTTTCTGGATGCCCACTTCAAGCAGGGACTGTCCACGCGCAGGCTGGAAATCGCAGAGCTGTTCCATGCATCGACGACCGAACTCTTCAGTCTGTGAACGACTTTGCATGCGAAACGGACAAACTGGTAGCGCTAACGTAGCTGACGCGTAATTCGCTTGCGGTTTATCCGAATCCATCGCAGATTTGTGGCCGAGCGCGGTGACCTGCCGCGCCGAGGCTGACGCCCCCGACAGATGTGGCGCGGCTTTGGAGGGAACAGAGGGAGAGTGGCATGTATCGTCCTGCCAAAACGCTTTTTTGTGCTGTCAATTTGTCCGCGCTGGTGCTCGCGGCGTCAATGCCCGCCAGAGCTGACGGAGACGTCATCAAGATCGGGGTGATTGCCGAGGCGCAATCGGTGTCCGGGTCGTCGATTCCCGCCGCTGCCCAACTGGCCGCTGACGAAATCAATGCCAAGGGCGGTGTTGACGGGCGCAAGATCGAAATCGTGACCTACGATGATCACTCGTCATCCGCCGATGCCGTCCGGGCCTTCCAGCGCGCGGCCAATGAAGATCATGTATCCGCCGTGATCGCCAGTTACATCAGTGAGGTGGTGCTGGCGCTCGAACCCTGGTCGGGACGTCTAAAGACGCCAATGATCACACCCGGAGCGGCCTCCGATGTGATCACCGCCAATATCGCTAAGGACTACGAACACAACAAATATACGTTCCACGGCTATCTGACGTCCGGTTCGCTAGCCAAGCTGACCTGCGATGCGGCAAAGACGCTGCTGGTTGATGGCCTGAAGATGAAAACGGCCGTCATCATGAGCGAGGACGCTGCCTGGACGACGCCGCTCGATGCCGGTTACGCCGATTGCCTGCCGACGATCGGCATCAAGGTTCTCGATCACATCCGCTTTTCGCCCGATACGACCGATTTCACGCCAATCTTCAACCGGATCGAAGGCCAGAAGCCTGATGTGATCATCACCGGCATCAGCCATGTCGGTGTGCAGCCAACGGTGCAGTGGAAGAGCCAGCAGGTCCCGATCCCGATGCTCGGCATCGCGTCGCAGGCCACAAACTCGACCTTCTGGAAAGAGACCAACGGCGCGACCGACGGTGTGCTTTATCAGGCCGTCTCGGGTCCGGACGTTGCAGTGACGGAAAAGACCTTGCCATTCGTCGATGCCTTTCAGAAGAAGTATGGTAATTTCCCGTCTTACGCAGGTTATACCGCCTATGACGAGGTCTTCTACATCGCTGAAGCCATTCATCGGGCCGGGTCAACCGATGGTGAAAAGCTCGTGACGGCGCTCGAGGCCACCGATTATGTCGGCACCATTGGCCGGGTCCAGTTCCTGCCGCCAGGGGATGCCCATGTGCATGGCCTGAAGACCGGTGCGGGGCTCATCAGCGGCTTGTTCCTGCAATGGCAGGATGGCAAGCAGATCAACGTCTGGCCAACCGCACTTTCCAAGGGAAGCCTCAAGTTCCCGTCGTTCGTGAAAACCAGCGCAAGCCAGTAATCACGATCTGGATTGTCATCTCGAGTAGCGGTTTGGTGTAAATGCTGTTCTGGCAAATTCTGATCGACGGGTTCGCAATCTCATCCCTGTATGCCCTGGGTGCCACCGGTTTCACGCTGATCTTCGGCGTGACCGGGGTGCTCAATCTGTCGCATGGGTCGATCATGGTCGCGGCAGCGGTAGCTGCCTGGGCCGTGGCCGGGACGTTCGGGTTTGGAGCCTACGGCGGCGCCTTCGTCGGCATCGCAACCGGTTTCGTCCTGTCGCTCGCCACCTATTTCATGATCGTACGCCGTTTGCAGGAAACGCGGTCGATCCGCGAGGAGGAGAAGGAAATCTTCATCCTCACGGCGACACTGCTTTGGGGCATCATGTTGCAGGAGGCGATTGCCTATCTCTTCACGAACAATGCCAAGACAGTGCTGCCGATTGTCGATGGCGTCGTCTCGATCCTCGGAGTGCGGACGCCAGCCAATGAGATCTTCACAGCGGTCATCTGCTGGGCGGCGATCGGCTGCCTGTGGGGATTTGTGAACCGGACGCGCGCGGGCAAGGCATTGCTCGCGGCGTCGATGAACCCGCGCGGAGTGACGCTGCTCGGGTTTGAACTGTCGAACATCTACATCGCGGTGTGGGCGGTTTATGGCGCGCTGGCGGGCATTGCCGGCGTGCTGCTCGGGATGTTCCTTGGCGTTTCCTCGTATAGTGCCGGACCCCTGACTGCGAGCGCGTTCTCGATTGTCGTACTCGGTGGACTTGGCAGCGTCTCCGGTTCGTTGATCGCCGCCTATGTTGTTGGCTACCTGGAAACGTTGACAGCCTATCTCGTGTCGCCCGCCTATCGCGCCATTCCGGCTCTGCTACTGCTCGTGGTCGTGATGTATCTGAGACCACGCGGACTGATGGGGAGGCGCTGAGCCATGCTGTCGCGAATTCTCAAATCCAGAGAGATCTGGTTCAGTCTCATCATTGTTCTGTGCGCCGCGACGTTGCCCGTTTATGTCTCGGGCTATGTGCTCGGGCTTCTGACCATCGCCTATTATTTCGGCGTGTTTTCCATGGCCTGGGACCTGCTGTTCGGCTTCGCCAACGAAGTCAATTTTGGCCCCTCGTTCCTGATCGGACTGGGTGCCTACACTGCAGGGATTCTCGATAGTCTCTATCAGCCACCGATCTTCATTTGCGTATTGGCAGGCGTTGCTGCCGCGATGATCGGTGGCGTGGTTCTGGCGCTGCCGGCGCTCAGGGTCCGTGGACCCTACTTCGGGCTGACGACACTGGTTGCCGTGCTGATGCTGCAGAATTTCGTCGTCGTCGCGGCCAATCTGACCGGCGGTGAAATCGGTCTCACGGTGCCGGACATTATTTCTGTTGACGACAAGGTCAATTACTGGCTCGCGCTCGGGTTCATGACGATCAGTGGCCTGATCCTGTACGGGCTTTCGCGCTCGCCTGTCGGCCTGATCCTGCAGGCCAGCGGCCAGGACACGGTGCAGGCCGGTGCACTGGGTTTCAATATCGTCAAGCACAAGCTCGCCGCCTTTCTCGTCAGTGCGTTTTTCTCGGGGCTGGCCGGTGCGCTCATGGTGTTCTATCTGGGTGCTGCATCGGTCACCACCTTCGTTGACGTAACGGTGGGTGTGCAGGTCATCATCGGTGCCGTGCTCGGTGGTCGCCGAACCATTCTCGGTGCGGTGCTCGGGGCAGTCTTCCTGATTGTTGCAGGCGAAGCCCTACGGCCCCTCGGTGAACTGGCCACCTTCATCGTTTCGGCGGTGGCGCTCGCGGTCATTCTGGCGTTTCCGGGCGGATTGCTTGGTCTGATGCGCGGATCTCGGGGGGCGTCATGAGCGAGCCGTTGCTAGTCGTCGACCACATGACGAAGCGCTTTGGTGGCCTTGTCGCCGTCAAGGATGTCAGCTTCTCCATCCGCCCCGGCGAAATTCTTGGCCTAATAGGTCCCAATGGGTCCGGCAAATCGACGGTGATGAAGTCGATCCTCGGCATCCATCCGCCGGATGGTGGCTCGGTCAAGGTTGACGGAACGGAAGTTGCGGGCTGGGCACCGCACAAGATCGCCCAGCGGGGCGTCGGGATGGTGTTCCAGCACTCACGGCCCCTGCATCGCCAGACTGTGTTCGAGAACATCCTGCTTGGCCTCCTGCCGGACCGGCTGACTTATCTTATCCCTGATGCCGCCACGGAGCGCCGGGCACGGGAGATAGCCGAAAAGGTCGGCCTCGGTCACGTGCTCGATCGCCGCCCCGGAACGCTGCCCTTCGCAGATCTGCGCAAAATGGAGATTGCCAAGGCGATCGCGCGCAATCCCCGGATTGTTCTGGTTGATGAGCCGTTTGCAGGGCTGACATCTCGTGAAACGGCTGCCTTTGCCCAGCTTATCCGCGAAATGCGCGACGATGGACGGGCGGTGCTGATTGTCGACCATAACGTGCGGAGCGTGGCTGCGCTGGTTGACCGCATTTATGCGATGTATGTCGGCGAGCGCATTGCTGAAGGGTCGGTCGACGACGTCCTGCGTGACGAGACGGTGCGGCGTGTCTATCTTGGCGGAGCGCTCACTGTCGCTGCGCGGCCCGAGTCAAGTTTCAAGGATGTCGATACACCTTTCCTCGCCGTCGACAAGTTGGACGTGTTCTATGGCAAGGCGCAGGCGCTTGAAGACGTCAGTCTGAAGGTCCACAAGGGCGAGTTCGTCGCTGTCGTCGGTCTCAACGGCGCTGGCAAGACGACCCTGTTCAACGCCATTTCAGGACTGGTTCCCTACAGCGGAGCGATCAAGCGCGAGGGCACTGCGCTGGCTGGCCGATCAGCGGCGAAGGTTGCACGCGGCGGGATCGTTCAGGCCCCCGAGGGTCGCGATCTCTTCACCGAGATGAGTGTGCGCGAGAACCTCGAACTCGGTGGTGCGCGTTTGACGCCGGAGGAGCGTGAAGAGCGTCTCGACTGGCTTTACGGGCTGTTCCCGATCCTGAAGACGCGCGGAAAGCAGAACGCGGGAACGCTCTCTGGCGGTGAACAGCAGATGCTGACCATCGCGCGCGCCCTCATGATGAAACCGGATATGCTGATCCTCGACGAGCCGACGCTTGGTCTTGCGCCCGTCATCATGGAGCAGATTTCAAAGGCGCTCGAAAAACTGCGTCAAACGACGCCGTTGACTGTGCTGCTGGGCGAGCAGAACGTCACGTTCGCCTTGCCCCATGCCGACCGCGTCTATGTGCTCGAACATGGCCGGATCGTCTGGGAGGGTGATCCGAGCCGGTTTGAGGCAGATGTCGGTGAACGGTATCTGTGACAGGCGGCCACTCATGGGCGCTGGTTTGCAGCGCACGATAGGCGCGTTGCTCGTACGCCACCTGCCTGAGCAGATGACGCTATCGATCAGTTGAATAAGGCAAATTGCCTGAAGATGTCAGGCGCGCCTGAGGACGAGTCGAGCGCGGTCGTAAAGGCGGCTACTGGGCTGCACTTGATCTCGCCGGTCGAACTCACGGGGTCAGCCTGAACCGACCGGAACATATCCGCGACCGGACTCGGTGCAAGGTGCATGGGATTGCTGAAATGCGGCAAGGCATTTGCTGCGACCGCACTTGACAGGCTCAGCGCTGCTGCAAGGGAAATTGTAAAAAACCGGGTACGCATTGGCATCTCCTCAAACGTAGAGATGCTTATACCGAACCCGGATTGATATTCTTGCTGCAGAATAAGTCGAATTTCGCATGTGAAATTCATTGATTATTCATGCTGTTTTTCAGTGCGTATATGGTCGATGCAACTTGCTCTCAGGATTCAATGTGACACCGAAGCCCGGCTTGTCGAGGACAGACAATTTCATCCGACCATTGACCGGAATGGGTTCATCGAGCAAAAGCGGATGAAACGCAGGAAGCACCTGATCTGCCTTTGGTGCGCTCATGATAATTTCGGTGAACGGCGAATTATGGCGCGTGCACGTGAAATGGTAGCTGTAGACGCCGGATCCATGCGGAACCATCAAGGCACCATGTGCATCGGCGAGCGCTGAAATCTTGATGAGTTCGGTGATGCCACCGCACCAGTTCACGTCGGGCTGGATAATGTCGCAACATCCCATTTCGAGCAGCATGCGAAAGCCCCAGCGCGTGGCTTCATGTTCGCCAGTGGTCACCAGCATGCCCGGCGGAACGTTCTTTTTAAGTTGCGCATAGCCCCAGTAGTCATCGGGTGGCAGGCACTCCTCGATCCATTTCAGGCCGTATTCATGCGCCTTGTGGGCCAGCCTGGTCGCATAATTCACGTCCAGTGCCATCCAGCAATCATACATCAGCCAGAAGTCATCACCGACCAGACTGCGCATATGGGCGAGCTTTTCGATGTTCTTCTTGAGACCTTCTTCGCCTTCTGCCGGTCCATGTTGCAATGGCAATTTGCCGCCGATGAAGCCCAACTGCTTGGCAATATCGGGACGGGCACCCGTTGCGTAAAAGGTCAGTTCATCGCGAACAGGACCACCAAGCAGGGCATGCACCGGCTCGCGGCGCCATTTGGCGAGCAGATCCCACATCGCGAGATCAACCGCCGAGATGGCGTTCACGACGATGCCGCGCCGACCGTAATAGATCGTCGCATTATACATCTGGTCCCAGGCCTTCTCGATATCCGTGATGAGCCGCCCCTCGATGAACCGCGCAAGGTGCTTCTCGACGATATAGGCACCAATCTCGCCTGCCGTCGTGATGGCAAACCCGATTGTCCCGTCATCGGCCTCCACCTCGACGACGAGGGTTCCGAGCACATTGATGCCGAAGGCCCGTCTTGAAGCGCGGTACTCCGGGTATTTGGCCATGGGTGTTGCGATGTGATCGTCAATCCAGTGGCCATCGTCGACATCATGATAGTCGCCACCACCACCACGAACCACGGACGCTCGGATATGTTTGATTTTCGGGATAGCCATCAGTCACCTGTGTTCAGCCGAACGCGTGATGTCATGTCAGGAGCGGCTTGCGTCAGCGGCGGCTTTCACGAATGGCGAAGATGGCCACCGCGCCGATCAATGTCGTTCCTGCAAGCAGGTATAATCCTGCATTCGGAATGGCAAAACTGGCATCGGCCAGATTTTTGACATTTGGCGCGACAAATCCGCCAAGTGATCCGATCGCATTGATTGCGGCGATGCCACCGGCTGCGGCGACACCGCCAAGGGTGGACGTCGGGAATTTCCAGAACAGCGGCTGTACAGCAATAAACCCGGCTGCTGCAAAGCAGAGTGACAATAAGGCAATCGCCGGGGGACTATTCGCAGATACCGCAATTCCGATGCCTGAAATAGCCAGGATTGCAGCGGCCATCAAACGATGACCCCCTGTGCGATCTGCGATGGAGGGCAAGCTAAAGGTGGCAGCCAGCGCGCAGATCCAGGGGATTGCAGTGACAAGGCCGACATCGAAGCCAACCTTTTTTCCCAGCAGGGCCGCTACCTGTGTAGGCAGATAGAAGACCACGCCGTATACACTCATCTGGATCAGGAAATAGATCAGCACAAAATGCAGGACTTTCGGCGTCAACAAGACATCGAGGAAATCAGAGGGGCCATGCGAAGTCTTCAGTTTCTGCTCTGCCGAAATGGCCGACTGAAGGGCCGTCCGTTCGGCTGAATTCAACCATGTGGCGTCATCGGGCTTGTCGTCGAGATAGAAAAACGCCCACACACCAACGGCGCTCGCCAGCAACCCCTCAACGACGAACATCCATTGCCAGCCGCCAAGCCCGGCCATCTTGTCGAGTTCCAGCAATAGACCGGAGAGTGGAGCACCAAAGATGAAGGCGAGCGGGGCACCGAAGTAAAACAGTCCCATGATCTGACTGCGTCTACTGTCGGGGAACCAGTAGGTCAGGTACAGAATAACACCCGGGAAGAATCCGGCCTCCGCCGCACCCAGCAACAGCCTCAAGACGTAGAAGATGGTATCGTTGGTGGCAAACATCATCGCAGCGGAGACAAGACCCCATGTCACCATGATCCGGGCCATCCATATGCGGGCTCCAACCCGGTGAAGGATCAAGTTACTGGGAACCTCAAACAGCGCGTAGGTCAGGAAGAAAATGCCCGCACCCAAGGCGTAGGCGGCATCTGACACACCGGTTGACGCCTGAAACGATTGTTTCGCAAAGCCTATGTTTGCCCGGTCAAGGAACGACAGGATGTACATCAGCAACAAGAAGGGCACCAACCTGCGACGCGCCGATTTGAACGCTGAATCCAAAGGCGTTAGTTGCGACATGAGATCCTCCAAACCAGCCCCACTTTTGTGAGCCATCTCGATCCTGTTTTCAGGATTTCGTCTTGTGGTACAACATCATGGCTTTGCGAATATCCGGGAGTCAACTCTTTGTTGACCAATTTCTATTCTGGCTGAAACTTTATCTACACCAGATAATCGATTTGACGAATGTCTTATAAAATAGCGTCCGACCATATCAGATTATTAAATCAGCGAATATGACGCATATGATTTCCACTTTGCGCAATGTCGAAGAGGTTCGCGCATACCATGTATGCTTTAAGATGACATGGTTGCAATGCAGCGTGGATCATGACTTTTCGCAAGCAGTATCAAACAGAGCAAAATCGCGTGCTGAACAAGCACTTGATGGCCTTTTAGTGTCCGACACAGGCAGTCGAGGATATTGAGTTTAGCACTCAACCAGTGGATCAGACTTCATGGATGAACTTAGCATGGATTTATAAGTAAAATCATGCATATCAAAAATGCTGAAATATTAACCTCTATCGTGCATAGTAACGATAGTTGTCGGCTTTTGCAGCTTTTGCGCGGATTAAGATATGAGCCATTCTGTTCGGGAAGTCGGTCTGATTGGTCGGCGTAACTTTCGGATTGTGGCGCTGTCAGTGGTGATTCTGATTGTCGCTATAGCTGGCATGAGCCTCTTTATTGCTTTTAGCATGCGCGAAGATGCGTTTGTGAACGCCGAGCTGAATCTGCGGCGTGAAGCCCTGATACTTGCAGGTCAGGCAGAGCGCTCATTCCAGTCTGTGCAGCTCAGCCTGGTAAACATTGCTGACCAGATCGAGAGCCGCGAGGGTTTGACGTCGGCAAAGCTCTCGCAGGATTTTGGTGGCCACGACACCTATGCGATGTTGCAAAGCAAGCTGGTCGGTATGCCGCAGCTCGAAGCCATCACCATTATTGATGCGACGGGGAAGCTGGTCAATTTCTCCCGGTATTGGCCCATTCCTGCGGTCAATGTATCTGATCGGGATTACTTCAAGGCGTTGAAGGATGATCCGTCGCTGAAGGAGTTTATCAGCACCCCTGTCCAGAACCGTGGATCTGGTACCTGGAATATCTATCTCGCGCGCCGGATATCAGGACCCAATGGAGAGTTCCAAGGCTTGGTCCTGGGTGCGATGGCGCTGCAATATTTTGAAGATTTTTATGGGTCGGTGACGATCGGCGAGGGCACGTCAGTATCGCTCGTGCGCGAAGACGGACTATTGCTGGCGCGCTATCCACATGCCGAAGTGGGCAGGAACCTGCGGGTGTCTGTTAACAGTGGTCTATATCTCGGCGAAGGGACGACCTTGCGCGAGGCAGGAAAGTTTGATTCCGAGCTTCGCGTCAAGGTATCTCGCAGGCTTGCCAGCCAGCCGCTTTACATTGTTGTGACACAGTCTGAACGGGGTGTGCTCAAGGAATGGAGCAAGACTGTCGGGTTTCTGGCGATATTGACCCTCAGCATCATAATTCTCCTGATCGTAGCTCTATTTGCGATCGCGCGTCGCTGGCGGCAACAAGCGCTTTTGACCGAATTGACTGCAGAAAAGGCGCGGGCTGAGAGCGAAAAGGCGCTTGCCGAGACCGAACTGCTGCGCGAGCGTGAACGGGCGGCTACGGCAGCCAATCAGGCAAAGTCGAGCTTTCTGGCCATGATGAGCCACGAAATCCGCACGCCGATGAACTCCGTACTTGGGCTCGCAAGTTCGCTCCTCGAAACCGAGCTTGACAGCGAGCAGAGAAAATCCGTCCGAGCCATCCATGACTCCGGCGATATTCTTCTGGAAATCCTGAATGATATTCTCGACTTCTCGAAAATGGAGTCCGGGGCCTTCAACCTTGAAAGCCTGCCGTTCGAAACGATGGCGCTGGTGGAGGGTGCCCTTTCGATCATCGGGGAGCGCGCCACTTCGAAAGGTCTTGTGATCCGGGTCGATGCCGATCCGGCGCTGCCTAAGGTTCTCGTCGGAGATAGTACGCGTATCCGTCAGGTTTTGCTGAATTATCTGTCGAACGCAGTCAAATTTACGGATCGCGGCCAAATTGTCATCAAGATCGAGTGCTTGCAACTAACGGATGGTTCTGCAAGCCTGCGCTGGTCAGTGATGGATACAGGCATGGGAATTCCGGCGGAGCGCTTGGGAGCGCTGTTCCAGGATTTCGTGCAGGTAGACAGTTCCATCAATCGGCGGTTCGGCGGATCCGGTCTTGGGCTGGCGATCTGTCGCCGGATAATCGAACAGATGGGCGGTAAAACCGGCGTCGAGTCGGAACCCGGCAAGGGCTCAACATTCTACTTTGAGCTGGAGTTGCCGACGTCGTCATTTGTTCCCGAGCCCGTCCTTGATGACAAGAGCCTTGCCCTGAGGCTTCGGGACCGTATCAGTCAATTGGGTCGACCGATGCGGATTCTCCTTGTCGACGATAATGCGGTCAATCGAATGGTCGCCAGCAAGATGTTCCAAGGTTTCGATGTGGCGATCACAGAGGCCGTTGATGGGTTGCAGGCTGTCGCGCTTGTCGAAAAGAGTGTGTTCGATATTGTGCTGATGGACGTTCAAATGCCTGTCATGAGCGGGCTTGATGCCTCGACAGCCATCCGGCGGCTGGGAGGAACGTATAGGCATATGCCCATTATTGCGTTTACGGCAAATGCGTTTGCGGATGACAGGACCGCGTGTCTTGCTGCTGGAATGAATGACTTTGTTGCCAAGCCCGTCCGCAAAAGCTTGCTGCTGCAAGCAGTCCTGCGTTTGATGCCCGACAGGCAAGACCTGCCGAAGTGGGAGGAAGATTCCCCGCGTCAGGAAAAATCGCCTACAAGGCAGCCAGAGGAGGCTTCTGTGCCTGAATTTGATCCGGCAATCTATGCTGAGCTTGTCGAGGCTCTTGATGCAACAGAAGCACGAGCGATTTTCGACATCTTCGTTGAACACACAGAGGATTTGCTAAGGCAATTGTCTCGTGCGGATCAACCATTGCCGCTCGACGTCATACGGCGGGAAGTCCATTCGCTGAAGTCAACCTCGGCAACAGTTGGCTTTCAGCGTCTGGCCGAGCTTGCGCGGGAGATGGAAAAGGAGACGCTAACCGTTGGAAATTCGCGGCTCGATGAGATGACATCGGCTCTCAAGCGTGCGTTTAACGGTGGGCTTGAAGGATTTGACGCTTACATGAAAAAGGCAGCCTGACTGTGAAGACAAGACGTTGCGGCTTCTGTCGCAGCGAAACAACCTTCTATATCGCCGCCCGGCTCGATTAGAGGTGTTGACCCGCCATGTAGTGCATGTCGTGATGTTCGCGGTATAGGCGTTGCCCTAATAATACGTAAAATCAATTATAAATCAGCGTATTCATGAGTTATTAACCAAAAAAATTGCGAGAATTGATGTAGCGGATGTCCATAGATAATCATTTTGATGTTCAATAATAAGATAAATACTACATTTTAACATTGGAATTTGATTGATATGTCATTGTACAACGAATTTGATCGCAAAGGCAGATTTTTGATATTGATTTAAGTGTTAATTCATCGATGCGACGTAGAACTAATCGCGAGAATTTGAGCTGAAGTCTCAAAGGTCGTCGTGAAGGATGCGGTTGGTCAGATGTGCAAAAAAGGTCGAACGATTGGCCTTGCGGGTGGAGTGTTGGTGGTCACGTGTCTCACTGCCGCTAATGCCTACGCACAGGTTGCCCCCAAGGGTGTTTGGACTGCCTCAGGAGTGCAGGGTGCTGTCTTCGTTGTCGTCGACGGACGTCAGATGCGTGTTCGTGATGGTGTTGGTATTCCGAATGATCTGATGGTGGTCACTGCCCCGGGCAGTCAGGTCAGGCTGACGCGTAATGGTGAAACGATTGATGTTGCGCCCGACACGCAGATTGTCGTGCATGATCGTACGGACAAGGAATTTACGCACGTTTGGCAATATTCAGGTTCTGTCACGGTTGAAGCCAATCGTGAGCAGGTGAAGCATTTTGCTGTGGAGACGCCCTACGTTGCCGCTGTTGTCAAGGGAACGATTTTCCAGGTTTCAACCGGCCGAACCGGATCGCAGACGCGCGTTGATCGCGGGCGGGTTGAAGTTGTTGATTTTCGTGACAAGCAGAAAGTGGATGTTTTGCCTGGGCAGTCTGCACACGTGACGGCGACCTCGGGTCTGAATGTGAGCGGTGTCGGGCAGATACAGCGCATAACAACTTATGCTGCGCCCAATGCAGCGGCAACGGCGGCTAGTGCCGCAGCCACGTCAGTTACCGCAGTGTCCAGTGTTACGGGTGTGTCCCCCGCCGCTGCAGCCTCAGCGGTCGCGGCTGTTTCACCATCTGCTGCGGCAGCTGTGTCGGCCGCCACCAACAACCCGAGTGCATCAGGGTTGAACAAGCAAAATGCAGCGGGGTCGCCAGGCGGTAATAACGGTGGCTACGGAAATAATGGCGGCTACGGTGGCTACGGGAATAACGGCGGCTACGGCGGTTACGGGAATAACGGCGGCAATGGCGGCTACGGGAATGGCGGCGGCTACGGCGGTAATGGGAATAACGGCGGCAGCGGCAACAACGGCAGCGGCAACAACGGCGGCGGCAACGGGAATAACGGCGGCGGCAGCAACGGCGGCGGTAACGGGAATAATGGCGGCGGTGGTGGCGGCTCAAAGAATGGCGGTGGTGGTAATGCCGGTGCTCATGATTATTCGTTCGGACGTAGCAGTTATAATAACGCTGATAGTGTAAGCAATGGCGGGATCGGTGGTAACGGTTACAACAAACAGAATGACCGAAACTAAAAGTCTGTATGCAACTGGTTTCACGTAATTTATGAGCCAAGTTGCTCGTTGTTCGCGATGTTGTTGCCGTTTTGATTTGATCTGATGGGACCTGCGGTATGCACAGAGGCCGGAAAGGATTGAAATTCAGATCGATCTATTCCGTCATTGCGATGATTGCGGTTCTGTTGGCCTTTGAACTCGTCGGCTGGTTTGCGCCGTCGGATGGTCTCGTTTCGAATTTGCGCTATGCCGCACGTTCAGTCAGCCCTTCAGATCAATACGTCATCGTTGATATTGATGCGAAGAGTCTCTCAGAGGTCGGGGTATGGCCCTGGCCGCGGACAAATCATGGCCAACTCCTTCGAGCTCTTGAGAAGGCCGGTGCGGCTGCGGTCGCCTTCGACGTGGATTTTTCCACCCATTCCAATCCGGAGAGCGACAAGGGATTTGCGGATGCCTTGGGGGATATCGGCATCCCCGTTTATCTTGCTGCATTTGGTCAACTGGCGCAGGCGTCTGGCCAGTCGCTGGTTCTTTCAAGTCCAATTCCCGAGTTTTCATCTAATGCCTGGCCTGCACTCGTCAATGCACCACTCGATAGCGACGGACTTGTGCGAACAATGCCGGCGCAATTGGTCGTAAACGGGACCAAGCTCACATCTCTCGCTTCGTTGCTCGGCCATGATGGCAATCGGACAAAGCCCATCGGCGTCAATCCAACGATTGATATTCATGCGATCCGTCATCTCTCCTATGTCGATGCGATGCGGGGAAATATTCCAGACGGATTTGTCGATGGACGGACTGTCATCGTCGGCGCCAGTGCGCTGGAGCTTCATGACTTTGTTGATGTACCCCGCTTTGGTCGGATCACTGGACCCGAACTTCTGGCCCTTGCGACCGAAACCGTGATGCAACAGAGCGATATCGGCCTGTTGCCGGCGCTCTGGTCGATCATTCCTGCGTCGGGTCTCTGCTTGATCCTGGTCGTGATCGGAACCAGGCGGGCGACATTGGGCCTCTTGCTCAGCGTCAGTATCGGCCTCGAACTATTCGGCATCTGGTTGCAGGATTGGCGACTGCTTGTGCTGCCGACAAGTGCGGCGCAATGTCTTTTCCTGGGAACCGCGATCCAGCTCTGGCTGAGCGAGTTTGGCTTGCGTTCGTTGCTGCTGAGACTTGCTGGCGCGCAGTTTCGGAACTCACGCAACGTCCTTGATCGCGTGATGGATGACGGGGTTGATGGTGTCATTATCCTCAATGCAGCCGGCAACCCTGTTCGGTCGAACGCAGCAGCGCTGACCCTTCTGGGTCTGCGTGGACTGTCCGCAGATATGAATTTTCCGGCGGCGATCCAGTATGCGATCGCCGATATGAAGCAAAACAGTGCGGCACCCGCAGTCAGGAGCGAAACAAGGCTTGTTCGTTCCTCCGGCAACAAGCGTGTCGAGGTGATCATCGAGTTTACGGTTGCATCGATTGCAATCGAATCCGAGCAGAATCCGGGTCAAACCGAGCAGTGGACCTGCCTGACGCTTCGCGATGTGACCGAAGAGCGCATGGCCGCTGACAGATTGGCCGAGATGGCCACCCATGACCCGCTGACCGGGCTTTTGAACCGCCGTGGCATAAGAGATTGGGTCAAGTCACAGGAGGAGTCGTCAAGTCGTGTCACCTTGATGTGCTTTGATCTCGGTCGCTTTGACGATGTCAATCATCGCTTCGGCTATGCAGTTGGCGACCAGATCCTGATACAGGCCGGTGATCGCATCAAATCACTTCTCACGTCGCACGAAACACTGGCACGACTGGATGGTGTGGAGTTCGCGATCTATTCCACCGAGCCTATGCGCACTGCGAGCGTGACGACGGAAAAGATAAGACAGGCCCTCGGTGAACCCTTTCACGTGCCTGGCTATACGATGAAAATCGCCCCCAGATTCGGGTTGGTGGAAGGAACGTCAGGCAGGGACAGTTTCGAGGACTTGCTGAGGCGTGCAGATCTTGCCTTGCACACTGCAACACAGAAGCAGTCATCCAATGTCGCCGTTTTCGATCCAGTGGTCGAAGCACAGCAAGCCGAGCGGGTCGAACTGGAACTGGAGCTCGCATCGGCACTTGAGAGCGGCGAAATCGAGGTTCACTACCAGCCGCAGGTGCGATTGAGCGATCGGGTGATCGTCGGTGCAGAGGCATTGGTCCGTTGGCGTCACCCGACGCGCGGCCTGATATCGCCGGGATTGTTCATACCTCTGGCTGAACAGACGGGTCTTATTTCATCGATCACGCGAATGGTTCTCATCCAGGCCTGTTCCGACGCTGCCAACTGGCCGCAACCCCTGAAAGTTGCGGTCAACTTCGCTGTTGGCGATTTCGAAACTCTCGACATCCCGGTGTTGATCGCGCAGACACTTCAGGAGACCGGCTTGTCGGCTGACCGGCTCGAGGTCGAGATTACCGAATCCGGCTTCATCGACAACAGCGACAATATCGTACACGTCTTCGAAAAGTTGACCGAAATGGGAATTGACATTGCGCTCGATGATTTCGGGACGGGATATTCGTCGCTCGGTTATCTGCACAGGCTCCCATTCAAGAAGATCAAGATCGACAAGTCGTTCGTGGATCATGTCGCGACAGATCGCGGATCCATGTCGATCATTACGTCGATTACCTTGCTGGCCCAGGGACTTGGCCTCAAGATTGTGGCTGAGGGCATCGAAAACGAGGCTCAGCATGAATCGCTTCGCATCCTGCGGTGCGGGATCGGGCAGGGGTATCTGTATTCGCGGCCCATTACGCAATCGAACATGATGGAAATGTTGTCGCGGGGCTCGGTCCTGCCGGATGCTCTGGCGGCAAATGCACCCATCAAGCGAAGCGCCTGAGTTGACAAGGTTGTCGTTCAAATCGCCCTGAGCTCATTGAAATTGACCGATTCAGATGGTTGCGTTGGCAGACGGGACTTTTTGGTACCTTCCGGGCAAATGCCGCTTGATATCATCTCCCCCTGTCGACATAACTGTCTAAAACGGGGAGGGTACGATGGATAATGCCAGATCATATCCGCTTAATGCCTGGTATGCTGCTGCCTGGGTTCAAGAGGTCGGACGCTCCCTGTCCAAACGGAAGATTTGCGGGCAGGATATCGTTCTCTATCGTCGCACGGACGGGGAGGTTGCAGCGCTCGAAGATGCCTGCTGGCATCGGTTATTGCCGCTTTCGCTCGGATTTTTGCGTGGAGACGAGGTTGTCTGTGGCTATCACGGGCTGGTTTTCAATCCGGCAGGTCGTTGCACCTACATGCCCGCGCAGCAAACGATCAATCCGTCAGCTTGCGTCAAGGCGTATCCGGTCGTGGAACGGCATCGACTGGTCTGGATCTGGCCGGGTGATCCTGCACTGGCAGACCCATCGACGGTGCCGGATTTCCGCTGGAATGACGGCACAGATTTTGTCGGCGATGGCGGCACATTCTATTCGCTGAAATGTGACTATCGGCTCGTCATCGATAATCTCATGGATCTCACCCACGAGACCTATGTTCATGCCGGGAGCATCGGCGATGAAAATATCACGGCCACTCCCTTCGATGTGACCCATACGCAATCGACGGCGACCTTGACGCGCTGGATGATCGATATCGAGCCGCCGCCGTTCTGGGCCAGGCAATTGGGCCGACCGGGTGTGCGCGTTGATCGTTGGCAGATCGTGACATTTCATTTGCCGTCGGTGGTTGACGGGGATGTCGGGGTGGCTGTTACGGGGACTGGGGCGCCGCAAGGGGATCGCAGCCAAGGGGTCAACGGGCATTTCCTCGCGGCCATTACGCCGGAGACGGACACGAGCTGCCATTATTTCTGGAATTTCGTTCGCAATTATCGTCGTGACGATGAAGAATTGACCCGCGCCCTGACGCTCGGCCACGTCAACAATGGCAAGGGAATCTATGATCAGGATCACGTCGTGCTGGAAGCGCAGCAGCGGGCGATCGAATCCAATCCGCGATCGCCCTTCTATAATCTCAACATTGATGCCGGTGCGATGTGGTCGCGTCGTCTGATTGACGAGATGATTGCGCGTGAGTTGGCAGGCGGACACGGTCAAGTCCGCGCGGCGGCTGAATAAGACATGGCATCGAGTCCGATCAACTGGCTTGGAGCCAGACTTCTCTCGACGCAGGACGTGACGCCGGATATTCGCGTGTTCGAGATCGAGCCGGACGCATCCGTGCCGATACCGTCGCCGGGCAGCCATATTCAGGTGGTGGTGCAGATTGACGGGCGGACGGAAACGCGCAGCTATTCCACGGTCGGACCATGCAATGACGGGCGCTACCGGATCGCTGTCAAGTTGTTGTCCGATAGTCGCGGCGGTTCGGCTTATATGTGGGCCCTTAAGCCCGGCGCGCGGTTCACGATCGCTGCTGCGCGCAATCACTTCACCCTCGGACGGGATAGTTCCTTTTACCTGTTGCTGGCGGGCGGGATTGGCATAACGCCGATTTACTCGATGGCATTGGCCCTTCTGGAGCGAGGTGCCCGCTTCCGGGTGCTCTACGCTGCGCGGACAGCCCGGGATCTGGCATTTGCCGACGACTTGCACGAGCGGCTTGGCGACAGGCTGAGAAGGGTCACGGATGAGTCCGGCGACAAGATTGATCTCGAAGCTGAAATTGCGGCGCTTCCGTCCGATGGTGAACTCTATGTGTGTGGGCCAATCGGTTTGCTGGAAGCAGTCAAGCGGATCTGGCGCGCGAGTGGCAGGCCGATCGAGCGGCTACGGTTTGAAACCTTTGGCAATAGCGGCGCATTTGCGAGCGAGCCTTTCACCGTCGCTATCCCGCGTCTGGGCGTGACCTTCGAGGTGCCAGCCAACCAGACACTGCTGGATGCCCTTCAAGCCAATGGTGTCGCCATGATCTCCGATTGCCGTCGTGGCGAATGCGGATTGTGTGTGCTGCCCATCCTCTCGGCGGATGGCCCGATTGATCATCGCGATGTCTTTTTCAGCGACACCGAGAAGGCCACGGGCAAAAAGCTCTGCACCTGCGTGTCGCGCGTCGCCGGGGGGACCCTGACGCTTGATACCGGTGACCGTGCTGGCTGAGCGTCGTCTCTTGGACCGAAGCGAGGGGCTCGTTGGCTTCTGGCATCGTTATGCCACATTGCCGCGACTGGTCCCGGCTTTAGCACAAGCCAAGAATTGAAATTTCGAGGGTTACCGCCAGCTCCGTACTCTATAAAGAGCAGTTGCCAGAATGATGATTTTAGAGAGCCCCGGCAATAGAGGCCTTGAAATAATCATAATAATGACAGCAATTGTATGAGTATAACAGTTGTCTTTATGATAAATGACTTCTAAATTGATGATGTCCTTAAATGTTTAATCAAATATACGCATATTAACTAGGCTATTTAAGCGATCCAGAGCAAATAATACCTACGCTACGGACCCACAGAAGCGCTTTACATGACGCTTTTGCTCAGCCAGTCGCTTGGTCGAGGGAAGGCCGCGCTATGGATCCGAATGTGGCCTATAGCGGCAACACTTCACCCGGGTGACAAAACTGTTCAGTAAAACCCGGAGGCGAATGATGAAAGTTAAATATAATATAAATAAAAAATTATATAAACCAAGTCTATCAACTATTCTAGCTTGAACATCATGCATTACTGTCACAGTGATAGCGATTCAATTTTCAGGATTTGAAGTAAAAAACTATTTTGTGCATCTTTCCGTATTATTGTGTTTTCTTATCTCGGCTATATATATGAAATGTCGGCATATGACGGGCTCAAGAATTGGTGCGCTTTTCTTTAGTGTTGCGTTGTCGGCGTCGATACAGATAATAGCCTCGTCGTGTGGATTGATACTCTCCTATATAGCGGCCGCGCATAGCCTATCTACTATATTTGACTCGCAAGTTCAGAGGATTGATGCGCTTCTTGGATTCAACTGGCATACATTCGTGGCATTTATTGATAATTTTCCGACTGTATGTACAATTTTGCTATTTGCTTATCTTAGCATGTTCTCACAAATATTTGCCATCATATTTATTTGTGCACTTAAGGGGGATTTAAAGGGTCTTGACCGATTTATTTTCACGATGATGGTTTCGTTGTTGTTGACCGTTTTGATTTCAATATTTGTGCCGATCGTTGGTCCGGCCTCTATTCAAGGTCATGATTTCATAAATACCACTGTGGCGGGTAACGTTCCCGCAATTCCGGTCTATTTAGAACTTCGATCTGGCTCGCTGCGGGTCGTCGATTTTATTGCGCCATCGGGTGTGATCTGTCTGCCCAGTTTCCACACCGTCGTCGGGGTCTTGGCCACCATCGTTGCGCTGAGGATCCGTTACGCTATTTTCGCCTTCCTGCCACTCAATATAGCGCTATTCATCTCTACTTTCGTGCACGGTGGCCATTATCTCACGGATGATCTTGTCGGGATTGCGGTTGTGACGACCGTCTGGTGGGCGTCGCGATACCTCTGTTCTGTGGCCCTAACAGCTTCGGGGGAGTCGGCCGTGCAGACGGAAATCGGGAAATTTGCAGGTATAGGGTCTAATTCGATCGCCTTCAATTCGCACGTTGTGCAATAGGCTGCGTACGCATAACCACTGGCATGCCTTGGCTACACCTGAAGTGCGACTAGAACTTTTAAGGCGAGGCGGTCGTATTCGGTTGTGATGCGACTGCAGTCATTGAAGCCGCAGAACATGTGTTCGATGGTTTTACAGTCGCGGTCGGGATAGCGAGACAAGAGGTCTTCCCGGATATGATTTGCCTTCGGCGGAATCTCTTGCATCGCTCCTCTGGCTTCGATCATTCTGCGGAATTGATTATTATGTAAGTGTTTGCTTTGCGCAGTATCCGACACTGCGGCAAATGATCGAGGCGTGTCTGACCAGAATTGAAATCAACTACTTGTGCGTCAGGTCGTGCACGGTTTTGAGTTGTTTGGACACGACGCGAACGACCGGAGGCTGGATTTTTCTCTCTCCCGTTTGGTTTCGCCATCATTCCTTCGGCGCCACCCGCAGCCAAGCGGCTCGCCTTAATGTCGAAATTGTCCAGCATGACGTGCGGAGGCGGGCTGTAATCGAAATCTGTCGGCTTATCGACAGCTCCGTCCTATATATAAAGAGCATTTGCCAGAATGATGATTTTAGAGAGCCCCGACAGTAGAGGTTTTGAAATAATCATAATAATCAGAGCAAAAATTTGGGATAACAGGCGCAATTATGATAAAAGACTTCTAAATTGATGATGTCCTTAAATGTTTAATCAAAAAGTTCGATATTAACCAGTCGAGTTAAAGAGTCTAAAACAGGGAAGACTTATTGATGGCTCATTGCAATGTCGCAAGGTGCGATGCAGTCCGGTGCTAACTTGATGAAGGGCGAATGGATTGATCGCGGGGGTAATCTAGAAGGAAGCTCCAATGAAAACTGTCATCCAATTCATGCACGACGACTCCGGCGCAACGGCAATCGAATATGGCCTTATTGCTTCGCTGATTGCAGTTGCGATCATTACCGGTGCGACCACGATGGGCTCCAATCTCGCCAAGACATTTTCGACGCTCGCCGGGAAAATGAAGTCTGCCTGAACCTGCCGGATATCGTCTTTTAGCGGTTTCGGATCTCCTTTAAGGCCCAGTCAATTGTATTTGGCTGGGCTTTTCGGCATAAAGCGCTTTGGCACCGAAAGCGATTGGCCACGCCGAGATGTGTGACACAACCTTCGTTGCCGATATTGCCAAACGCATGATCTCTAACGCTGGTTCAGGACCTCATCATGATCCGACTTGACGAGAAGGTGGCCGTCGTTACCGGCGCAGGGCGAGGCATTGGTCTGGCCGCAGCGCGTGCGCTGGCAAAGGCCGGAGCGGCAGTCGTTGTCAACGACGTGCAAAGCGACGCAGCCGAGGCCGCAGTCGAGGCCATCCGGGCCGAAGGCGGGCGCGCTGCGCCGGCTGTCGTTGCCATCGGCACGGGCGAGGCTGCTGATTTCTGCATCGAGACGGCTCTCACGGCTTTTGGTCGCTTCGATGTGATGTGTGCCAATGCCGGGATTCTGCGCGACCGGGTCTTGTGGAACACGAGCGACGAGGACTTTGACGCTGTCATCCATACGCATTTGCGCGGCACCTTCACCTGCGCCCGTTCGAGCATCCGGCATTTCCGTGCGAACGAGAAGCAGGGACGCATCATCCTGATGACATCGATTGCGGGCCAGCGCGGCAACTTCGGTCAAACCGCCTATTCCGCTGCAAAGGCTGGCATTGCTGCGTTTACGCGAACCTGGGCCATGGAATGCGCCAAGGCTGGCGTCACTGTGAATGCCATCGCTCCGAATGCGTTGACATCGATGGTCGCGACGATCCCGATGTTTACGGAGGTCGTGGCCGCCGTCGAGCGAGGAGAACCGGTGCCCTACGCGATCCGCCATGACATGGGCATGGGAATGCCTGAGGATGTCGCACCGCTGTTTGTCTATCTGGCGTCTGACCGATCGGCCAGCGTCACCGGTCAATGCATCGGCATCGGCGGCGACCGGCTCTCGCTCTGGGCGCATCCGACCGAAATCGAAGAGGCTTTCCGGGAAGGTGGCTGGACGCCCGAGGCAATTGCGGACGCCTGGGGCACGACCATCGCCGAGACTCCGCAGTCCGTCGGGTTCACGTTCTGACCGGAGCCTTATGCGAAGGCCGGGGCTGGTGCGGTGACAGATACCGGCTCAATTCGTAGGCCGCTTGCTGCGTCAAACAGATGGATTGTCTCCGGGCGGATCGAGAACACCACCGTTGCGGGCTTGTCCGACGAATCTGATGGCGGTTGCTGGACGACGAAATCCTGCCCTTCGAAGGTCCCATGCACGAAGCGTTGCGCGCCGAGTTCTTCGACGAAGCTCACGTTGAGCGTCTCACCGGAAATTGATGAGACGTCTTCGGGGCGCACGCCGACGATGAGCGACTGGCCGTTGGCGAGGCCATGATGCGGCGTCATCAGATGGCGCGAACCGATCGCTACCTCTGTGCGTCCGGTGACCTTCGCTTCCAGCAGGTTCATCGGAGGCGCACCAATGAAGCTGGCAACGAAGCGCGTGGCGGGCTTGCGATAGACCTCGGAGGGCGTGCCGACCTGCTCGACGCGTCCGGCGTTCATCACGATGATCTGGTCGGCCAAGGTCATGGCTTCGACCTGATCGTGGGTGACGAAGACGGATGTTGCGCCCAACTGGTTGTGCAGCTTGCGGATTTCGGCGCGCATCTGGACGCGGAGCTTGGCGTCCAGATTGGACAGCGGCTCGTCGTAAAGGAACACTTTTGGCTGACGGATCATGGCGCGTCCCATGGCAACGCGCTGGCGTTGGCCGCCCGAGAGTTCCGACGGCTTGCGACCCAGATAGTCTGTGAGGGCTAGCGATTTGGCGACCTCATTGACGCGCTTTGCCCGTTCGTCCTTTGAAACACCGGCGACCTTCAGGGCATAACCGATGTTGTCAGCGACCGTCATGTGCGGATAGAGCGCATAGTTCTGGAACACCATCGCGCAGCCGCGTTCGCGTGGTTCCAGCTTGTTGACGACCTTGCCGTCGATGGCGATGTCGCCCTTGGAGATTTTTTCCAACCCTGCGATCATCCGCAACAATGTGGACTTGCCGCAGCCGGAAGGCCCCAGAATGACGGCGAATGCACCGGCGGCAATCGTCAGGTCCACGCCGTGGATAACGGTGTTGCGACCATAGGATTTCATGACGCCACGGATCGAGATCTCAGACATTGAAAGTCCCTTCGACTTATTTCTCTGTCGCCACGAGCCCGCGAACGAACCAGCGCTGCATGAGGATGACGACAACAAGGGGAGGCATCATGGTGATCAGTGTGGCGGCCATGGCCGTGTTCCAGACCGGTGGCTCACCAAACGACGGGCCGGGAACGACCTTGCCGAGCTGCATGGCAGCCGTCGCATAATGGGCTTGGTCGGTGACGATCAGGATCGGCCAGAGATACTGGTTCCAGGCCCAGACAAACATGATGGTTGCGAGTGCCGCCATGTTCGTCTTGGACAGGGGCATTAGAATGTCGAAGAAAAACCGGAGCGCGCCCGCGCCATCCATCTTGGCGGCTTCAGCCAGTTCTTCGGGGATCGTCAGGAAGAACTGGCGATAGAGGAATGTGCCAGTCGCCGTTGCGATCAGCGGCAGGATGAGGCCCTCGTAGGAATTCAGGAGGTTCCATTCCGGCAGCTGGATCGAGACTTGCGGGATATAGCTCGCAATGAAATCGATGACGCCCTGAACCGGGCTCAAGGCATTGGCCGCAACCGCATAGGTGGGAACGATACGCACTTCAAGCGGCAGCATCAGCGTGATGAAAATCAGCCAGAAGAAGATCAATCGCAACCGATAGCGGAAATAGACGATCGAGAAAGCCGACATTGCCGATAGCACGACCTTGCCGATGGCAACGCCCGAGGCAACGATCAGAGAGGTGATCATCACGTGCGAGAAACCGGCCTGCTGCCAGGATTTGGTCAGGTTCTCCCAGAGATGCCCGCTTGGCAGCATGGGCATCGGGATCATGTTCACCGTCTTGAAATCGTGGCTCGCAGCGACAAACACGATGTAGATCGGCGTGAACAGGATCACGAGGCCGATGATCAGCACGATCTGGGTCAGAATGTCGAATAGGCGTGTCCGCTCAACCATGTCCGGCCCTCAGTTATAGTGGACGCGCCGCTCGACATAGCGGAACTGGAAGATCGTCATAACCATGATGAGCAGCATCAGCAGCATCGACTGGGCGGCGGCGAGCGAATAGTCCTTGGCCTCGAAGCCGTCGAGATAGATCTTGTAGACCATGAGTTCGGTCGCCCGTGACGGACCGCCACGCGTCATGACGTCGATCATGCCGAAACTGTCGACAAAGCTGTCAGTGATGTTGATGACGAACAGGAAAAAGAATGTCGGCGTGATCATCGGCATCTGCATGTCGCGCATCCGCCGGAAGACCCCTGCGCCATCCATGGCCGCAGCTTCAATCATTGATCTCGGTACGCTTTGCAAACCCGCCAGCAGGAATACGAAATTGTAGCCCGCCATTTTCCAGGCTTGGCCCAGCATGATCATGAACAACGCCTGACCACCGTTGCGGGATGGGTCCCAGAGGCCGGGAATGATGTGATTGACTGCGCCGAAAATGCCTGCGTCAGGCGTGAACGTGAAGCGGAAGGCCAGACCCACGGCGGCGGCAGGTACTGCATAGGGCAGGAAATAAGCGAATTTGAAGATGCTGTGGCCGAACAGACCGCGATCGGCAAAGAGCGCGAGAACCGTCGCGAAACCGACTGAGATCGCCGTTGTCCCGAGCGCGAAGACCAGCGAGCGAATGACGGAGTCCCAATAGTGGGCGTCACCGAATACGGCCATGAAATTCTGGAGGCCGACAAACTGGTTGCCGCCGCCAAACGGCGGTTCAAGCGTCAGGGACCAATACAGCGCCTGACCGGTCGGCCAGTAAAAGAACGTGAAGACGAGGAACAGCTGCGGCGCAATGAACAGCCCGGCGAGCCAGTAGTTCGAGAATGTGACGCGCTTTTCCATGCTGCCTGCCGTGCTTGAGCCCTGATCCCTGAAAATGCTTTGGGTGCCGACAGTGTCGGCACCCAAGATCGTCAGCCAAACCGTGCGATCACGGCAGCTCTTTGCCCTTGAAGGTTTGCTCGTAGCGACGCAGGATTTCGTTGCCTGCCTTCACCGCATCATCGAGACCTGCCTGCACGTCCTTCTGGCCATTCAGGATGGACTGGAATTCAGACTGGAAGGCTGATCGGATTGCGGTGTAGTTGCCGAGGCGAACGCCACGTGACAGGGGGGTGACCTCTGAAGCCGTGAGTGAGGCGAAGGCGACTTCTCGACCAGCGTATTTCGGATCCTTGTAGAAGCCCTGGTCCGACAGGATTTTGAATGCAGACTTCGTCACAGGGATGTAACCGGTGTTGTGTGCGATGTAATTCACGCCGGTCTCGGAGTCGGTGATGTACTTGACGAAGGCCGCGACAGCTTCATAGGTCTCATGCGACTTCCCGGCCATGATCCAGACAGATGCGCCGCCGATTGCAGAATTCAGTCGCTTGGTGCCAGCGAACACCGGGAGGAACGCGTCGCCCCAGTGGACGCTATCCTTGTGTGTTTGTGTGATCGTCGAATGGTCCCCGACAGATGTGTAGATGAACTGGCAGGTGCCATCCGCAAAGGATTCGACGATGCTTTTGCCCGTCTGCTGCGTCATGATCTTGGCGTAGCCGTTATCGACCCATGACCTCTCCAGCTTGATGAAATCGACGAGTTTGGTCTTGTTATAGACCAACTCGGCATCAAGGCCGTCATAGCCGTTATTCTTGGTCGCAAGCGGAACGCCGTGGATATAGGAGAACTGTTCGAGACTGACCCATGGGTCGAAGTTGATGCCGAAGCCGCAGTCATAACCGGCTGCCTTCATGGCCTTCAGATCGTCGGTGAGTTCTTCAAGGGTTGCTGGCGGCTCCGACTTGCCAATCTTGGCCAAGGCGTCCTTGTTGTAATACATCAGAGCGGTGGAGTTGTTGTAGGGCAATGACCAGAGTTCACCCTTCGACGTGCCGAAGAAATTCGAGATTGCCGGGATGTAGTCTGACCAATCGATGCTGATGTTGAAATCCTTGGCGAACTTGTTTGCTGGATAAACCGCGCCCGAGAGCATGAAGTTCACGGTGCCTGCGTCATAAAGCTGGACAAGCGCAGGCTGCTGTTTGGCGCGATAGGCGGCGATCGTGTTCTGCTCGGCCTTGTCATAGCCACCCTGACCTGTGCAGACGGCTTCATACCTGTCCTGGCTCTCGTTGAAGAGCTTGCACTGATTGGCGATGACTTCGCCGAGTGCGCCAGTCAGACCATACCAGAAATCAAACTTGACGCGCTCGGCTGCAGATGCCGAAAGGGGTGCTGACGCCAATGTGGCCGCGACCAAAGCCATTGAGAGTTGCTTCTTCATCATTCCCTCCTGTGGCCATCGCGACGCCGACCTGACGCCTGATTTTACGACGACCTTCCACCGAGTAACTTTTTTTGAAGAACTCATGTTACATCGATATGACACATATGAATGTGGCCAGCCGGTTGAAACGTCAATCCTTTATCCGACACGATTGACATGTGGCCGTCGTGAAAATGTCACAAATTGTGTGGGGCAGGAGGTCCATGAATGCAGATCGTCATCAATGATATGACCGACCGGCTGTCACCGGCATCCGCAGGGGCGCTAACCGCGGCAAAAGGTGGTCCGCGTACACGAGATCAACACGACGTCTGTGTCGGGCTTGTTCCGGCGTTGTCGCAGCTTGAGTATCAGGCACCCTCAAATCTTGCGCCGGTGCCACATCGGCTGCGCGTGGCGACATGGAATGCTGAGCGCTGTATGTTTGTTCCAGACTCACGCGCATTGCTGGATCAGATGGCGGCTGACGTTGTGCTGCTGACCGAAGTGGATCTCGGCATGGCGCGGTCCGCCAATCTGCACACCGTGCGTGAATTGGCGAGGCCAACCGGCGAGGGGTATGTTTACGGAGTCGAATTCGTCGAGACGGGCAGGGGATCACCGCGTGAAGCGCTGCTCCACCCGGAACTGGAGAACGCGGCCAGCTTCCACGGCAATGCCATCCTGTCGCGGCTTGCTCTCACCGATTGCTTTCTGGTGCGCCTCGATGACGGCGGGGTCTGGTATCAGGGACCAAGTGGTGATCGCGAACTACGGATTGGCTATCGAAACGCCATCGTTGCCCGCATTGCCGATGTGTCGCCGCGTATCTGGGTGGCGAGCGTTCATCTGGAGAGTTCCTCCGATGCCGATGATCGGGCAAGACAGGTCCGGCGTCTGATCGCGTGCGTTTCCGAGCGGGCAGGCGATGATGCCGTGATCCTCGGCGGCGATTTCAATACCAACACCCTTCGTGACGGATCAGGCGACGTTGCCGCATTGATGCTCGATGTCGAGGCATCGGAGCCTCTGTTTGCGGTGATGCGTGACTCTGGCTATTCCTGGGCTGCGATCAACACTTCTGGTACGACCCAGCGCACAAGGCCCGATGGTGATCCAAAGCCGCCGTTTGCCCGGCTTGACTGGCTGTTTTGCAAGGGACTTGTCGGCGAGAATCCGGCAACATTTGCAGCCGTGGGTGCGTCGGGCGTGATTTCCGATCATGACGCAGTGCTGGCGGAATTCATGGTTCCCGACCAGCGTTAATGTGCTCAGCTATTGATTGTGTCACTGCTGGGTCGGCAACAGAGCGGTCTGGCTATGACTGTCCTCGCCCGTCAGCTTGTTGACGGGTTCGATTGTCGCATTTAAACAAGTAGCAAGGGCGCAAGGGCCGAAAGGTCCGCTGAAAAGCGAAAGCAAAAATTGCAAGAACGCGCCGCAATCGGGAGAGATCGCATGACAGGGATTTGGACACCAACCCGCCGCCAATTCATGGCTACGACCGCAACCGGACTTGCGACAGCAGGTATGGGCGGCTTCGGCGCGGCGGCAGCAACGTCTTCCGTTGACTGGAAAAAATTTGCCGGGACGACCCTTGAGGTCAATCTCATCAAAAGCCCGCGCGGCGACATTCTCCAGAAATATCAGTCCGAATTCGAAGCGCTGACCGGAATCAAGGTCAATTCCGAGCAGATCCCGGAACAGCAGCAGCGCCAAAAGGCCGTAATCGAACTGTCGTCGGGCAAGCCGAGCTTTGACGTTGTTCACCTCAGCTTCCATGTGCAGAAGCGTCAGTTCGAAAAGGGCGGCTGGCTCGCGGACCTGACGCCGTTCATCGCCGATCCGGCGCTGACGCCTGGCGGTTTCTGGGATGATTTTGGGGAAGCGGGCAAGGCTTTCGCCAAGGATACCAACAAGATCGGCGGTTTGCCGCTCTCGGTTGATTACTGGATCGTCTATTACAACAAGGAACTCTTCGAGAAGAAGGGTCTGAAGTACCCGACAACCTTCGAAGAACTTGAAGCAACCGCAATTGCGCTGACCGATCCCAAGACGCAGACCTACGGGTTTGCTGCTCGCGGTATCAAGAATGCCAATACGCCGGTCTGGACCACCTTCATGCTGGGCCATGACAGCTACAGCGTCGACGCTTCGGGCAAACTGTTGACGGAAACAGCTGCCGCGATCGAAGCCGCCAAGCTCTACCAGCGCCTGCTGACCAAAGCCTCGCCGCGTGGCATCAGCGGCTACAACTGGATGGAATGCCAGTCGGCGTTCCTGCAAGGTCGCGTCGGCATGTGGCTGGATGGCATCGGGTTTGCGCCGCCGCTGGAAGATCCAGAGAAGTCGCGCGTTGTGGGCAAGGTCGGATACGGTGTCATGCCCAAGGGACCAAAGGCGCACGCGTCCGGCACATTCGGTGACGGAATTGGCGTGGCAGCGGCAAGCACCAAGCAGGGCGCAGGCTATCTCTATTGCCAGTGGGCAGTATCCAAGGAAATGGGCACTCGCCTGCTCCAGACTGGTTCGGGCGTTCCCTTCCGGAACTCGATCCTCAACGATCCGCAGGTCAAGGCTGGCGTCACGATGCCGGGCGGCTGGGTTGATGCGATCGCTGGTTCGGCCGCGGTCAGCCGACTTGCGCTGCCTGTCATCATTCCGGTTGCGGAGTTCCGGGACGTGTTCGGTATTGCGCTGACGAACATGATTTCGGGGGCTGATCCGGAAGCCGAACTGAAGCGGGCAACTGCGGAATTCCAGCCGATCCTTGAGCGGAGCGAAAAGGGATGACGCTCGCGAGTGCCGGTGAGAGGCGCGCCTCTCAGCAAGCGCGTCGCCTGTCGGGCTCGCGCAAGGTCGGGCGCATTTCTTACTGGCCATTTGTGCTGCCGGCGCTGGTGGTCGTCAGTGCTGTTGTCGTGTTTCCCTGGGCATTTACCCTGTGGATGAGCGTCAGCGAGTGGAAAGTCGGCGAACCCTATCATTTCGTCGGCTTTGCCAATTATCTGCGCCTGCTGCATGATCAGCGTTTCCTGCAATCCATTGGCCGGACGCTGCTTTACACGGTTCTCTCCGTTGTCGCTCCGATGGTGATCGGCACGCTCGCGGCCTTGCTGTTCAATGAGAAAATGCCTGCGCGCGGTCTGTTGCGCGGCATTTTCGTCATGCCGATGATGGCAACGCCAGTCGCGATTGCCCTTGTCTGGACGATGATGTTTCACCCGCAACTGGGTGTGCTCAACTACCTCCTGTCGCTGATCGGGCTGGATCCGCAGGACTGGGTCTTTGCACCTGATACGGTGATTGCATCGCTCGTGATGGTCGAGACCTGGCAATGGTCGCCGCTGGTGATGCTGATCGTGCTCGGCGGATTGGCGTCGCTGCCCGCTGACCCCTATGAAAGCGCTCGTATCGATGGAGCCAACGCCTTCCAGCGCTTCTGGTATCTGACGTTGCCGATGATCTTGCCGTTTTTGCTCGTCGCAATGACGATCCGGATGATCGACGCGCTCAAAAGCTTCGATATCATTTATGCGATCACACAAGGTGGCCCAGGTACCGCGTCCGAGACGACGAACCTCTATCTGTACAGCGTCGCCTTTGCCTATGCCGAAATCGGCTACGGCTCGGCGATTGCCGTCTTGTTCTTCCTGCTGATTGTCGTGCTGTCGCTGGTGCTGCTGCATGTCCGCGAGCTGTCAGGCCGTATCCTGGGGACAACCAAATGAGCGCGGCAACCAGACGGCGGATGATGCGCTTTGCATCGCAATTGGGAACCCTGTTCTGCGCCGCGTTGCTCGTGTCACCGGCGCTGTTCTTTTTCCTCTGGATGATTTCCCTGTCGCTCAAGCTGGAAATCGATAACGGCGCCTATCCGCCGATTTTCATTCCGACACATATCGCCTGGAAAAATTATAGTGGTGTCTTCGCGTCGAATAATTTCTTCCTGTATTTCTGGAACAGCATCGTCGTCACGGGAACGGCGACGCTACTTGCCCTGATTGTCGGCGTTCCCGCAGGCTACGGCATCGCCCGGATGAAGGCGAGCAAGTCGGCAATCGTGATCATGATCGCGCGCATGACGCCGGGCTTGTCGTATCTGATCCCGATGTTCCTGATATTCCAATGGCTCGGGTTGCTTGGCACATTGGCCCCGCAGATCATCATTCATCTCGTGGTGACCGTGCCGATCGTCATCTGGGTGATGATCGGATACTTCGAGACCACGCCTTTAGAATTGGAAGAAGCCGCCATGATCGACGGTGCCAACCGCTGGCAGATCTTTTCGCAAGTGACGCTGCCAATCGCACGACCCGGGATCGTCGTTTCGCTGATCCTGTCCGTGATCTTTTCCTGGAACAACTTCATCTTTGGCGTTGTGCTGGCTGGTCGCGATACGCGGACGTTGCCGGTTGCCGTCTATAACATGCTGTCATTCGAGCAGGTCAGCTGGGGGCCGCTGGCGGCTGCGGCGCTTGTCGTGACATTTCCCGTGCTTGTTCTCACCATTGTGGCGCAGCGACAGATCGTGGCGGGACTGACTGCTGGCGCCGTCAAGGGCGGCTGAGGCTTTCAGAAGCGATATCAGGGCGTTAAGGAGTGCGGAATGGCTGCGGTAACCTTGTCCCACGTCGGGAAGTCCTACGGCGCCGTCGGCGTACTGCACGGCGTGTCAGTGGACATAGCGGACGGCGAGTTCGTGATCCTGGTGGGTCAATCCGGCTGCGGAAAATCCACACTCCTGCGGATGATTGCCGGGTTGGAAAGCGTCACCTCGGGCGACATCAGCATTGGTGATCGCGTCATCAATGATCTCCCGCCGAAGGATCGCGATATCGCGATGGTCTTCCAGAATTATGCGCTCTATCCGCATATGACGGTGCGCAAGAACATGGAATTCGGGCTGAAGCTGCGGGGCACGCCACGGGCGGAAATCAACGAGAAGGTCGCGCACGCGTCCGCGATCCTTGGTCTGGAATCGTTGATGGAGCGCTTGCCGCGCGAGTTGTCGGGTGGGCAGCGGCAGCGTGTCGCCATGGGCCGAGCCATTGTTCGCGATCCGCAGGTGTTTCTGTTCGATGAGCCGCTTTCCAATCTGGATGCCAAGCTACGGGTTCACATGCGGACGGAAATCAAGGCGTTGCATCAGCGGCTTGGCGCGACAGTGATCTATGTCACCCATGACCAGATCGAAGCGATGACGATGGCCGACAAGATCGTCGTCATGCACGACGGTCGCATCGCGCAACAGGGCGCGCCACTCGATATTTACGACCGACCGGCCAATCTGTTTGTGGCGCAATTCATCGGCAGCCCTTCGATGAATATTCTCGACGGCCAATTTGCAGGTGACGGCTCTGCCGTCTTTATCACGGACAAGGGTGTGCACATTCTGCTGGCGAATGTACCGGCGGAGAATGCTGGCCGACCTGCCAAAATCGGGATACGGCCTGAGCACATCATGCTCAATGATAGCGGGATCGCGGCTCGGGTGATCGTGACCGAACCAACTGGCTCCGAGACCCAGCTCACGCTCGACGTGGATGGACATGAACTGGTCGTGCTCATCCGCGATCGGGTCGATTACAAGCCGAACGATGTCCTCAAGATCGGTCTGGCTCAAAATCACATTCACGCCTTTGATGCAGACAGTGGCTCGCGACTAACGCTCTAAGCCAGCCAGGTTAGGGATAGAACCATAGGCGGCGGATGGAGATGGCGAGATGCGCTCCGAGTATCTACGCGGGGGCAATTGGCGGATCTGTTTGCGCCGAAGTTATGCAATCGGTCGGTATCTGTCGTGTTTCGTCTGAAATTCACGCACGAAACTGAATTGGTCTCTGGTTCGCCGAGCTTTCATAAGTTATCGATACCACCAGCAGTCGGCCAAGTCGGGATTCGGTCGTTTAGGGCTTGATCACGGCGGTACATTTGAGCGCAGCTCCCGGGAACAGTGGCCATTCGTCACGGAGATAAGGCAGCATGTCGGAACAGATCAAGGGTTTATGGTGTGCTGTCACGACGCCAATCGATGCATCCGGCAGCGTGGACGTGGGTCGGCTGCGTGATCATACGCAGTGGCTGTTCAGCGAGGGCGTTGACGGTATCGTGCCATTTGGCACGACCGGGGAAGGCGCATCCTTCAGCTCCGCCGAGCGCATTTCTGTGATTGGGGAATTGCTGAAGTCAGGCATTTCGCCCGACCGGATCGGGCTTGGTGTAGGCATGCCAGCTCTCACGGAGACATTTTCCCTGACCCGCAGCGCGCTCAGTCTCGGCCTCACGCACTGTCTGGTCTTGCCACCCTATTTCTATCGCGATGCCACTGATGAGGGGCTGGAAGACTATTTCAGCTCCTACATCGACCACGTGGCGGATGATCGCCTTCGGATGACGCTCTATCATATTCCGCAAGTTGCCGGGATCGGCATACCGGCAAGGACCGCTGGCTCCCTGCGCAAGCGCTACGGCAAACTGGTCGCGGGCCTGAAGGATAGCAGCGGCGATTTCAAACAATTCCAGGCATTCCGCGCGCATGCGCCGGAAGTGGCCGTCACGGTCGGAAACGAGCCGGATATCATGCGTGCCGTCGCCGAAGGTGGTGCAGGAACGATTTGCGGCATGGCCAATATTGTGCCGCGACTGGTGCGTGCCTTGGTGGACGGGACCGGCGACGTCGAACAAATGTCCGCAATCACGGCAATTTTCTCGGGTCGCCCGTTTGTACCGACATTGAAGGCGATCATGGCAGAGCGTAGCGGACAGAAAGACTGGTTGCGTGTCCGACCGGCATTGCGAGAGGCGACCGACGGCACGGCGCTTGTCAATCGACTCAAGTCCATAACCGGCTGAGGCTGAAAGCACCGCTTGAGTCTTTTGGGCAGAAATCGTCGTTCAGAATGAATTTATAATAACACAATGTGAAGATTTGGACGCTAGACTTCGGGCTTGTGGCAGAACCTAGACAAGGCTGTTAAATGCTCGGCGGGATAAAGGCTTCGATCGCGTTGAAATTGCACGCGATTTTGTTCGTTAGCTTCATTGGGGCTGGCTCTTTCGCCGTCATGCAGGTGCAAAGCCAAGTGGCGACATCTGCGGCTGCCAAGCTGGCTGAATTGCAAACGGTTGCATCGGTCGTGGGGTCGATCGTCGCTGACGAATTCGCTGCCGCAAAATCCGGGCAATTGGCGGAATCCGCAGCCAAAGTTCGGGTCGCGCAGTTGATCAGCCACCTCCATCTCGATCCGAAGATTGACGTCTGGATCAGTGATTCGGATGCGAGGTTTGTTGCCCGGTCCGAGCAGCCGCAACTGGTCGGCAAACCGCTTGCAGATGCCAAGGATATGAGCGGCGACGCGATTCTTGTGCGGCTGCTGAGGCTCTCCCAGCAACAGAAGTCGGCATCGCTGGAATATCAGTTGGCCGCACACGACGGATCACTGTCCGCGACACAGATGACTGTTGCGACGGCGCTCGGTGCTTGGGGCTGGACTGTCGGCGTGAACGCAGCAACGGATGAGATCCATTCCGCGTTCCGGCAGACGTGGCTTCAAATCATCGGCGGGATGGTGGCCGTCTATCTTGTTGTGGCAGTGACCTCCTGGCTTCTGGTCGGACGAATGACACGTGCGATTCGTGCGCTGACGTCGGTCATTCAGTCGTTGTCACGAGGACAACTGCATGGCGCGTCCTTGGTGGTTCGCGGTCGGGATGAATTGTCCGCCATGTCGCAGGCCGTCGAAACCTTGCGCGTGGCGATGATCGAAGCCGATGCGCTGCGCAGCACCCAGCAGGAAGCCGAGCGCGAGGCAGAAATCAATCGGAGCCGCGTCATGAACGGGCTCGCCGACCGCATTCGACAAACGGTTGGGGTCATCGTCAATGCGCTCATCAACCTGTCGAAGTCTGCCAAGCAGGCGACCGAGCAAATGAAGGATACGTCCTCGAAATCGAGCGCACGCATTGAGTCGGCCATGGGTGATCTGGCAGATGCCAGCGACGATGTCACGTCAGTGGCAACAGCTGTTGCAGAACTGTCGGCAGCAATTGGCAAGATTTCATCGGAGACGACGAGAACAGCGGAGTCGGCGGCGGCGGCAGCGATGGCTGGGCGCTCGGCGCGCGCGGTCGCTGAAAACCTGACCAAATCGACGGCTAACATCGTCAATATCTCGAAACTCATCACGGATATTGCAGGCCAGACCAATCTCCTGGCGCTGAACGCGACGATCGAAGCGGCAAGAGCAGGTGACGCCGGTCGCGGATTTGCCGTTGTTGCCATGGAGGTCAAGGGCCTCGCGGAACAAACGGCCAAGGCGACCAAAGAAATCGACCGTCAGGTCAATGAAATCCAGGAAACAACGGAAAGTGTCGTCGCAGCCATCTCCGAGATTGGCATTTGTGTCGAGGACATGACCCGCACAACCTCAACCATCGTGAATGCTGTCGACGAACAGAATGCGACTGCCGGTCATATCAGTGAGAGCGTTCACAGAGCCGCGCATGGGACGTCGACTGTCATTTCCGGTATTGCTGACTTGCCAGAACTGGCCTCCGACATGCAAGTAGCCGCTGGTTCGATTTCTGAATTGACGTCAGAGCTTGGCGATCAGGCGCTGATGCTGACAAACGAGGTCAACCGGCTCCTGCTTGAATTGACCGAAAAACGCTTCAACAACCGACGCAAGACCAATATCGTTGCCGAGTACAAGTTGGGGAATGAAGCAGGCGAATGTAATGTCCTCGACCTCAGCACAGATGGTGCCCGCCTCGCGCTCCCCGTGAAGGCGACAAGAGGCGATAAGGGTGAATTGACGCTGTCGAATGGACATGCCGTACAATTTACGCTGCGCTGGCAATCGGACGGGGAAGCCGGTGTTTCCTTCGATTCAAAGCGCCTCGACCAGAGCATGGTCGATGCTCTGGGTGAAGACGACTTCCTGTTTGCGGCTTGAGTCAGAGGCCGCAAGGTCGGGTTCAGTTGGGAACCTCGATGGCACCGCCAAGAAACAGTTCACCTACACGCGGATCGGCAAGCAGGCTCGCAGCGGTGTCGTGCATGCGGGTCTGGCCGAGTTCCAGCACGATACCATCGTCAGACATTTCGAGGGCGCTCTTGGCGTTTTGTTCGACCATCAAGATCGATACGCCCTTGTCGCGCAGGTCCTTCAAGAGTTCGAACGTCTCCTGCACCATCAGTGGCGACAGTCCGATGGACGGTTCGTCGATAAGAACCAGCTTTGGATCCAGCAGCAGGCCGCGCGCGATTTCCAAGAGCTTCTGTTCGCCGCCGGACAGGGTTGAGGCCTGACGGTCTGCCTTGCGGGCAAGCATCGGGAACCGCTCCATGGCGGCAGCGATGCGTCGGTTGAGATCGGCTCGCGACTTGATCGATATTCCACCCAGTTCGAGATTGTAGCGGACGGTCAACTCGGGGAAAATATTCCGTCCCTGCGGTACGTAGCAAATACCCGCGTCGAGTAGGCTGCGCGGAGCCGCGTTGGTGACATCCTGGCCATCAAACAGGATCGTTCCGCTACGCGCCTTGAGCAGGCCGAAGATCGTCTTGAAAACCGTCGATTTGCCCGCGCCGTTGGGACCAATCACAGTCGTGATCGCTGCACGGCGGACGTGGAATGTCGTGCCGTTGAGGATCGTCATCTGTCCGTATCCGGCGATCACTCCGTCAAGCGACAGGATCGGGTTCGGATTGTCGAGCTTTTGGGTCTCAATGGCCAAGATACGCCTCGATCACTTTGGGGTTGGACCGAACCTCAGCGGGCTTGCCTTCAGCGAGGATCTTGCCTTCAGCCAGCACCAGAACCCGCGTGCAGAGCGACATCACGAATTCCATGTTGTGCTCGATGACGACGAAGGTTGCCTTGCGTTCGCTGTTGAGGGTTTTAAGCCGTTCCTTGAGATGGCCGAGCATCGTGAGGTTCACGCCACCGGCGGGCTCATCGAGAAGGACGAGCCTCGGACCAGCCATGAAGGCCATTGCGGCATCCAGCAGCTTCTGTTGACCGTAGGACAGGCCACCCGCCATTTCGCCTGCCAGATGTGACATGCCAAAGAAGGAAATCATCTGTTCGGCATCGGCGGTCAGGCCTGCGTCCGGGCGTCCGAACAGCCGCGACAGCATCGTGCCCTGATGTTCTTGCGCGGCCAGGATAAGGTTGTCGCGCACGGACAATTGCGGGAAGACCTGAAGCAGCTGGAAGGTTCTGGACACGCCGAGCCGGTTGAGATCGCACGGGCGCATGCCGGTCACCGACCGACCGTCGACGAGCACTTCGCCCGAGGTCGGTCGCAACTGCCCGAGCACGCAGTTGAACAGCGTTGATTTGCCCGACCCATTGGGTCCTATGATTCCGAGGATCTCGCCTTCGTCCACGCAGAACGAGACGTCGTCGACAGCCGTCACGCCGCCAAAGCGCTTGGCCACATTGCGTACTTCCAAAACATGGCTCATGACGACACCGGCTTCTGGTCGAGTTTGGCAGAGAGAGATTGCCGTCTGGCAGACGCCGCGCGCGTCTCGATCAGATTTGCCAGGCGACCGAACAGGCCAAGAATGCCGCTCGGGCAGAAGGTCATCAGCAAAAGGACGAGCAGCGCATAGGCAATGAGATAGAGCCCATCGGCAAAGCGGAGCCATTCCGGCATGATCACGGCGACAAGTGCACCGACGAAAGGCCCGAGGAAATAACCGGAGCCGCCGACGATGACCATCAACAGGAGCGTCAGGGACAGCGACAGCCCGAAGGACGTGGGTTCGATGAATTGCACCAGCGGCGCATGCATGGCACCCGACAATCCGCCGAGTGCCGAACCAAACGCGAAGGCGAACAGCGTGTACCGACGCGTATCAATGCCGAGGGACAAGGCGCGGATCGGGTTTTCGCGGAGCGCGGTGAATGCGCGTCCCCAAGGTGAGCGCAGGAGCCACCAGACGATTGCCGTGACGAGCGCCAGCATGCCAAGCGCGAAATAATAGAATGGCACGGGCTTTACGGTCGACCAGCCGAGAATGATGGGTCGCTTGATGTTTGAAATGCCGTAGATGCCGCCCGTCAGCCATTCCTCATTGCGCATCACGAGAAAGACGAGCGTTGTGAAGGCCAGGGTGACGAAGGCGAGATAGTGATGCTGCACCCGGAGCGCCGGATAGCCGAGCACCCAGCCAATGGCGAAGCTGAGGAGGCCCGCAGCGACGAAGGCAAGCGCGAAGGGCACGCCAAACGGCTGCAGCAGCGCGACTGTATAAGCACCGATCCCGACAAAGGATGCCTGCGCCAGCGAGATCTGGCCTGCATAGCCCAATGTCAGGTTCAGGCCAACGGCGGCGATGGCCATAACGGCCCATTGGCTGAGAACAAAGATGCCATAGGGCTTCAGCACCAGCGGAGCGGCGAGAAGTGCGGCAATGGCGAGAACCACCAGCGCGACCTGGGCATATTTCAGAAGCGTCTTCATACGGTTCGCTCCTCGCGACGGCCGACAAGGCCTTCCGGCTTCAACAGGATCACGGCGATCAGCAGGAACAGCGGGAAGGCTCCGCGATATTGGGCGGAGATATAGGCTGCCGAAAGGTTGTCCACGACACCGAGAACCAGCCCGCCGACAATCGCACCGCGCACCTGATTGAAGCCGCCGACAATCGCCGCGATGAAGGCGGCAAGGCCGAGAGTTTCACCATTGGTGAATTTCACCAGATAGATCGGCGAAATCAGGATCGAGGCAATCGCGACCAGCAAGCCATTGATGACAAAGGTCGCAAGCACCATGCGCTCGACGGGAACTCCGAGGATCCGGGCAACGCTGCGGTTCTGCGCCGTTGCCTGCATCGCGCGCCCGAACCGGGTCCGGTTGAGCAGGAGATTGAGTCCGCCGACGGTGACGAAGGCAACGCCAAGCACGAGCAGGCTTTGGGTTGATATCACCGCCCCGAAGAGGTTGAGATCGACCGATGGCACGAGCGACGGAAACGGTTGGGCCTGCGACGAATAGAACTCCTTGGCGCTTTCCTTCAGGAGGAGCGACAGGGCGATTGTCGAGATCACCAGCGGCAACACACCGTGTTTCAGCATAGGATCGACGATTGCCTGCTTGAACATCACGCCAAGCACGAAGACCGAAACCGCCAGTCCAACCAGACAGGCTGCCCAGAAGGGCAACCCGCCGAGTTTCATTGCTGCAAGAACGAAGAACGCCGGTATCATGACGAACTCGCCTTGAGCGAAGTTAATCGTCTGCGAGGTCTGCCAGATCAACGTGAAGCCAACGGCCACGATGGCGTAGATGGCTCCTGTTGCCAAGCCAGAGATGAGCAATTGCAGAAAGGCAGACATGACAGAGCCTCGCAGTGCGTAATCTTACTTGGAGCCAAGCTTCGGCAGGATCTTGGTGATCTTCTGCTTGCCGTTAATGACCTCGGCGAGGAAACTTGCGCGGTCGATGTCGCCGTTTGCATCCCAGCTGGCTTCCATCAGGATGCCGGGGGTTTGCTCAGGCGTAACGGTCAGGCCGTGCAAGGTCTGGGCAAACAGCTTGCTGTCGAACTTGCCCATTTTTTCAGTGATGTACTTGACCAGATAGACAGCCGTGTAGCCCTTGATGCCGTTGTGGTCGGAGCCGTAGCCGTAGGTCTTCTTGAACTTTTCGGCATAGGCCTGAATGGACGGGATCGGCGCATCGGCTGACAGGCTGACGTGACCCTGAACGCCATTGGCGGCTTCACCGGCGAGATCAATGACCTTCTGGCTGAGCAAGGTCGTCTCGCCGATCATCGGCATGGACAGGCCCTGCTTGCGGGCTTCCTTGATGAAGCGGGCGTCTTCCTCTTCGTTCGAATAGACGAAGACGGCATCCGGGTTGGCGGCCTTGATCTTCACGACGTCAGCGGAGAAGTCAGCCTGCCCCTGTTCCGTCGAGACGTCGGCGACCACCTTGATATCGCGCTTGGCCATTTCCTTCGTGAAGGCGTCACGACCGCCCTTGCCGAAGTCATTGTTCACCCAAAGAACGGCGATGGTCTTGGCCTTGATGCCATCGCGGACGTAATTGGCGATCTTCGGCATGGAGAACTGCTGACCGAACGCCGTGCGGAAGACGTAGGGGTTGCCAGCCTGCGTGATTTCAGCGGCTTCGGCACCCACGATCTGCGGGATTTCAGCGGCCTGCGAGAGCGCCATGTTGACTTTCACTGAGCCGGAAAAGATCGGTCCGAGGATCACGTAAGGCTCAAGATCGAGCGCCTTTTGCACCTGGGCGCGGCTGACGCCCGGATTGCTCTGGGTATCGAAGTGCTGCATCTCGATCTTCTTGCCGAGGATACCGCCTGCGGCATTGATCTCATTGACCGCCATCATGGCACCATCGCGCCAGTTGGTGCCTGAAACGGCGCCTGCGCCCGAGAGTTCGATGACATCGGGGATAATCACTGTGCCGTCTGCGAGGGCAGGCCCAGCAAAGCCGACCATGACGAGGCCGGCGAGCAAGAGAGATTGTCTGATCGATTTGACTGGCATTGGTTTCCTCCAGGTTTTTTATGTCGTCCGTTGAACCGGTGCTTATGCGCCCGGTGTCTTTTCACGAATGTCGTTTTCCAGAATGGTCCGCAATTCCGAGGTGACGGTCGGGGTTACGCCGAACCAGCGGTGAAAGCCTGCGGTTGCCTGATGCATCAGCATGCCCAGACCATCGACGGTCCGATGACCGTTCGCAGCGGCCATTTTCAGCAAGCCCGTTTCCAGAGGCACATAGACAACATCATACACAACGGCCTGCTGCTTGAGACCGCTGATGTCCACATCGAGCGGTGGCTTGGCCAGCATGCCGCAAGAGGTCGTATTGACGAGGAGATCGGTCGACGGCAGCTGCGAGCCGAGGTCGGCCCAATCTGCGACCGATACGCCTGAACCAAAGTGCGCGGCCAGTGTCTCGGCATGCTGGCGGGTCCGGTTGACGATTGTCACGCGCTGGCCGCGACCGAGCAGGCCATGAATGGCCGCGCGGGCAGCACCCCCCGCACCGAGGATGACTGCGTGTCCGCCTGGGATGTCCCAGCCCGGTGTGCGATCATCGAGATTGCCGATAAAGCCGATGGCATCGGTATTGCCGCCCAAGAGCCTGTCGCCATCGCGCCAGATCGTGTTGACGGCGCCGATGGCCTTCGCATCGGCGTCGATTTCGCTCAGGTACGGAATGACGGCCGTTTTGTGAGGGACAGTGACATTACCGCCGATCCAGCCCGTTTCGCGAAACGATGCGAAAAACTCGCCCAAGGCTTCCGGTGCGATATCGATCTTTTCATAGGTTCCGGTAATGCCCAGCTTCTCAAGCCAATAGCCGTGCAGCATTGGCGAGCGCGAATGGGCAATCGGGTGGCCCATGACAAAGGCGTGCGGCAGAATTGGATGCGTCATTCACTCTCACCATCTTCAAGCGTATCGACATAGACCAGCCCCGCCTTGGCGAGTGTCTCGCGCATGTTATAGAGGTCCAGCCCGAGTACGCCGCTTGCGAGCTTCGCCCGCTTGTCCACTTCATTGGCTTCGCGCTTCTCCGCCAACTCTGCAACTGCTTCCGCCTCACGACGCGGCACCACCACGACGCCATCGTCATCGGCTACGACGACGTCACCAGGATGAACCGGCGCGCCAGCACAAACGACCGGCACATTGACCGAACCGAGGGTCGCCTTGACGGTGCCCTTGGCCGAAATCGCCCGAGACCATACCGGAAACTGCATTTCGGTCAACGTTTTGACATCGCGGACACCCGCATCGATCACCAGTCCGACGACGCCACGCGCCTTCAAGGACGTCGCCAGCAAGTCGCCAAACATGCCGTCGGTATTGTCGGTGGTTACACCGACGACGAGAATATCGCCGGGCTGGCATTGCTCGACGGCCACGTGCAGCATCCAGTTATCGCCGGGCTGGGCAAGAACCGTGACAGCGGTGCCTGCGGTTGCTGCACCCGCATAGATCGGTCGCATGTAGGGTTTCAGCAGTCCCGTCCGGCCCATCGCTTCGTGGACCGTGCTGACCCCGGACTGACCAAGCCGCCGCACGACATCCGATGCCGCGCGCTTGATGGAGCGAACAACGACGGTCTTCATGCCAGTTCCTCCAGAATTTGCGGGAACAGCCGCTGATAGGCCTCGCCGTAGGTCATGGCCTTGCCGGAATTGCGACCACCCTGCACACCGCGATTGAGTGCCACGCGATGGTAATACTCCCAGAGATGCTTCTGGGCGGCAAGGATCTGGAAGGCCTTGTATTTTGTGTCCCAGACTTCATCGATGTTGAGGATTGTGTTCGGCTTGAAGTCGCATTGTTCGGGCTGGTGTGGTTCGAACAGGAACACCGGCGGAGCACTATAGGCGCGGGTCGGGTCGGGCTTGTGACCCATGGCCTGCGCAATAATGCGCGCTTCCTGCGCCAGACGCGTCGCTTCGGGGTGATCGACGTTGTAGGGATCGGCCAGCGAATGTGTCAGCACAAAGGACGGGTTCAGTTCGCGATAGATGTCGATCAAGCGGTCAAGGATCGCTTCTGTGCCGCGTAAGGGATAGTCACCGGCATCGAAGAACTCGATCTCGGCTCCGAGAATGGCCGCCGCCCGCTCTGCCTCATCGCGACGCTGGGCCTTGACGTCCTCAAGCTTTACGCCTGCCGCCTTCCAGGCAAACTGGCTTTCGCCGCGCTCGCCATAGGACAGGCACGCGATCTTGACGCGATAGCCGCGCTTGGCATGCAATGCAATTGCGCCACCGGCGCGCCAGACGAAATCACCGGGATGTGCGGTTACGACGAGGGCAGTTTTGCTTGATGCAGACATTCTGGGCTTCCGGGCTGTACTATCTTGAGATGATCGCGGCTGTGCCTATCGCGACGACAGCCACAGATCGGATGATGCATTCTCAGGGAAGGGTGATGTTTGCGATGGCCTGTCGTCCCATCAAGTGGGCACATTACGGCACTTCGTCTCCCCCCGCCTGTTACTTTTGTTGCATCATACAATGGGCGAACACGGCAGATGAATCAAATGAGTGTTTCAGTCTGATTGATGAGAAATGTACATGAAATCACGTCGTGGCGTGCTTCTCGTGCACGTTCGCGATGGCGCGCGCGATTTCGCCGGACCGACCCATCTCATCAAGCATATCCGCGCACTCCCGCATTTCGCCCGCCCGACGAACACCATGCCGCCGGACCCGCGATGACATGACTTCGTGCATCTGTGGCCAGTTTATGGATGGAAATGTCTGGGCGAGGCTCGCAAATACGTCATCCTCGACCTGCCAATGGCTGGAGGCCGCCTGCAATTCGATGATCAGCGCTTCGATACCTTTGATCATGATACTACGGCAGAGTTTGGTGGCGGCAGCTCGTCCCACGACCTCGGTCACCGGCGTGACGTTCATGCCGACAGCGTTCAGGGCCGTGGCGAGTTCTCGTGCTTTTGCGCCACCCGACAGGATCGGCACTTTTATGCCGGGTTCGGCGACCGGTCCCATGACCGCGCCCTCGACGTAGTGCTTGCCCGCAGCCAGAAACGTCTGTGAAAGTTGTGATTTAAGGTTTGGCGAGATTGAATTGATATCGCAAAAGATTTGATCATTCGACAGGTATTCGACTGCCTGCTTGGCGACGTCTCGGGCGCTCATGGCGGTCACAGCTGAAATCACGATATCCGCCCCATTCGCGGCGTCGGCGGCACTTGTTGCAACAGTGACGCCGAGGGAATGCGCAATCCCGGCATTGGGTGCGGATGGGTCGGCGAATTTCAGGTCGTAGGCGGCGAGCTGCACGTCCGGCATGCCGCTCAGTTGACCGGCAAAACGCTGCCCCACTTCGCCGAAACCGATAAATGTCAGCCGCATGATGTTCCTCCCATGATTGTTGACGGCAGTTTGCTGGCGGTTCAGCCTTGAATCAAATGAAGGGATTGTCAGGATTGATGAACTTCATGCAGGAAATTGACGCGTCAGCTTTCCTGATTGAGGTGTTGCTCGATGAGCGACATGAGCAATTGACCGGCCTGGCTGGGCGGCAATCCCCGCTTCATGATCAGGCCAATCGTCCGCGTGACTGACGGGTTGCGCATGGGGCGCGAAACCAGACCGGGCGTTCGGATCGCATCGACGGCGAGCCTTGGAACAATTGTCAGGCCGATGCGCGCCTGAACCATGCTCACGGCGGTTGCGACATGTTGCACCTCGTAGCGCCAGGTCATCAATTCGCGGCGACTGCCGAGGGCGTCATCGATAAGCACCCGATTTCCGGTCTGCTGGCTGATGCGCACGAGGGGGTAGCCCTCCAGTTCGGACCAGGCGACCGTTTCCTGTTGCGCGAGCGGATGGTCGTCCGGGCACAGGACGACATAGGGCTCCTTCAGGAGCGGCTTTATATCGAGATCCCATCGATTGGCTGAGACGAAGGTAAGCGCGAACTCGGCTTCACCATCCTGTACGAGTTGGGCGATTTCCGAGGCGGAATTGTCGTAAACGCGAATGGAGAGATCAGGGTAGGTTTCGCTCAGGGTCTTGAGGATGCGGGGCAAATAGTGATTGGCGATTGTCGGCAGGCACCCGAATGAGAGTCGTTCCTGCCCCTGTCGCCCCTGCTTGCGCAAGGAGTCGTAGGACGCGACCATATCGTCGATCATGCGGCGCGCCTTCGGCAACAGTTCCAGGCCGGCGGGCGTGAGGGCCAATTGACGGGTCGTGCGCGTGAAAAGCTTCAGGCCGAGATCGTCTTCCAGTTTTTTCATCCGGTGGCTGAGGGCGGTCTGCGAGAGATTGAGATGCGCTGCGGCCAGGTGAAAGCTTCCGCGATCCGCGATTGAGACAAAGGCCTCGATGCCCAGAAAATCGATCCGCATGACGTCTGCTCCCTGAGCCTTCAGTTCATGAATCTAATGCATCAACTAAGCCAAAAATTCAATTTGCTTCATTGAAGTCGGACGTGGTTCACTAAGCGAGAAAAAGCCGCGCCTGATCGGGTAGCGGACGCCATTGCACGGGAGCGCGCCTGATGTCGACTGATGAACCGATTCACGACCTCGCCCACCTCGGACACGTGGAAATGTTCACGCCGAAACTCGACGAGAGCCTCCGGTTCTTTGTCGACATCATGGGAATGACCGAGAGCGGTCGTGAAGGTGACAGCGTTTATCTGCGTGGTTGGGATGATTATGAATTCCATACGCTCAAGCTGACGGCGCGCAAGACGGCTGGTGTCGGCCACGTCGCGTTCCGGACAAACAGCAAGGCCGCGCTCGAGCGCCGCGTGAAAGTTCTGGAGGCCATGGGCGCAGGGCTTGGCTGGACTGAAGGCGACCTTGGCCATGGAGCCGCTTACCGCTGTCGCAATGCCGATGGCCATGTGTTCGAACTTTACTACGACACCAAATGGTACGAAGCGCCGCCCGAATTGAAGCCAGCCCTCAAAAATCAGGCGCAGAAGTATCCAGCGCGCGGGTGCAATGTGCGCCGACTGGATCCCTGAACTTGCTCGTCCTTGATCCCCAGGAAACACGGCTGTTTCTGGAACAGGGGTTTGGCATGCGCACGACCGAGCAGATCATCCTCGATACCGGCGTCGAGGCCGGTAACTGGCTGACGTGTACCAACAAGACCTATGATATCGCGTTCACCAAGGATCACACCGGCACGCCGGGCCGGTTCCATCATGTGACCTATGCCGTCGATTGTCGCGAGGATATCCTGCGCGCCGCCGACATCTTCCTTGAAAACGGGGTCTTTATCGAAACCGGTCCTCACAAGCATGCGGTTCAGCAGACGTTCTTCCTCTACGTCTGGGAACCCGGCGGCAATCGCGTCGAAATCGCCAATGCCGGTGCGCGTCTGATGCTTGCCCCCGACTGGAAGCCGATCCGCTGGACGGAAGCCGAGCGGAAGAAGGGGCAGGCCTGGGGCCTGAAAACCGTGGAATCCTTCCATACCCACGGCACACCGCCAGTTTGAGACCTGGCTATCTGCCTAAACTTTGATCGCATCTTGCTTGCGATTTGGAGGGACCAGACATCGCCGCATTTCAGGTCTTCTCCCGGAAAAGCTAAGCGGGAAAGCCAATGGAGCTCGACAGCAACTGTTTCAAATTCATTATTCGATGTAATGGAGAGGACGCGCCCGATCGAATTCGCTGGCCGCGTCCTTGTTTTGAAATCAGGTTGAAGGACTTGAGTCCATGGCTCCTCGCATCGTGTTCCACGGCCAGAATGCTGGCTGTTTTTTTCCCGGCTTTGCAGAACTGGCGCCCGAGGGTGCGGAAATTTTCGTGCTGCCGGATGCTCTTGTGAGCGAGTCGGATCGCCAGACCTACCTGAACGCGGATGTCATCGTTGGTGCGCGTTATGATGCGACAATGCCCATTCCTGAAAAGGTTTCGTTGTTTCATGTGCCGGGGGCGGGTTACGACGCGATTGATCTGACCCGGCTGCCGAAGTCAGCGGTGGTCTGCAATTGCTTCGGTCACGAGCAGCCGATCGCCGAATATGTGTTTGCTGGCCTGTTGAACGACCGGATCCCGATGTCGGATGCCGATGCCAAGCTGCGGCAGGGCAATTGGGCCTATCAGGCGGCGACCCTGTCCCAATTGCATGGCGAGATTGCTGGCAAGACAATCGGCCTGCTTGGCTTCGGACACATCGGCAAGGCCATTGCCCGGCGGGCGAAGGCCTTCGAGATGAATGTTGTCGTCGCCAACCGGAGCCCGGTGGCGACCAGCGAGATTGTCGACAAAAGCTTTTCCCTGAGTGAGTTACACAGCTTTCTCGGTTCTGCCGACTATATTGTGGTATCGGTACCATTGACCGATGAGACGACAGGCATTATCGATGCTGAGGCGTTCTCAGCCATGCGTTCGAAAGCGGTTATCTTCAATGTTGGTCGGGGCCGGACGATTGACGAAACCGCGCTTTACGAGGCCTTGCGGGACAAGCGGATCGGGGGAGCCGTGATCGACACCTGGTACACCTATCCGTCGCCGGCAAATGCAACGCCAAAGCCCGGCACCTTGCCATTCCACGAACTCGATAATCTGGTGATGACCCCGCATATGTCTGGCTGGACCGATGGAACCATTCGACGCCGCCAACAGACGATTGCTGAAAACATAAAAATCAGGTTCACTGGCGGGACTTGTATCAACGTGGTGCGGGCGTCGGAGTGATTGCCCAAGTCCAGTTCAATAACCCGTCCGAGGAACGAGGCGGGGTACCAAGATCAAGCGATGCGTCGCGATACGGGAGGAAGACAATGGGACTTTTCCGCAAGATCACACTAGCCGCTGCACTGATCGCCGTGAGCAGCTGCATTATTTCCGTCAGCCATGCGTCAGCGCAGACGGTCGATGAAATCGTCAAGCGTGGCAAGATCAAGATCGGCGTTCTGATCGGTGCGCCGCCCTATGGAATGGTTGATTCCGAAGGCAAGGCAATTGGCTATGACTCCGATGTGACCGCGCTGATCGGCAAATATCTTGGCGTGACCGTCGAACCGGTGGCCCTGACGCCGCCAGCCCGCATTCCTGCTCTTGAAGCGGGCAAGGTCGATATTCTGATCTCGACGCTGGCTCCGACGCCGGAACGCGCGAAGGCGGTGCTGTTCACGATTCCCTACAGCGCTTTCCAGACGGGCCTTTATGCCAAGAAGAGCACGCCAATCAAGGAATGGGCAGATATCAAGGGCATGACGGTGGGTGTGATCCGCGGGTCGAGCCTTGAGCGCGAATTCACCAATCGCCAGAAGGAATTGAACCTCAACATCCTCTATTTCGAAGATGACTCAACGACCATGCAGGCCCTGTTCTCGGGTCAGGTGCAGGCTGTTGTCGAGCCGGATGCGCAAGCCAATGCTGCCATCAAGGCGCGTGACGAAAAGGATAGCGAAGTCAAGTTCATCTTCGGGATCCAGCCGAACTCGATGGCTGTCCGCAAGGATGCGACAGAGCTGAAGCAGTGGCTGAACACGACCATTTCCTACATCAAGGTGAATGGCGAACTTGACGCCATTTCGCGCAAGTGGATCGGCGGACCGCTCCCGCCATTGCCGACGTTCTGATCCGAGCCGGCAATCTGTTGAAAAATCGGCGCGCTGGTTCTGAATAGGGTCGGCGCGTCGCCAAACCCGGAATTTCTGGCCCGCTGTCTCAGCGGGACAACCTGAACAAGCCGTGTGTTGGTGGCGATCGCGAGGGTGACTGATCGTGGCAATGACCTTGCATTTTGAGTCCGTGATTGCGGCTTCGCCCATCATCATCGATGGCATCATTCTGACAATCGAACTCTCGGCCAGCGCGATTATCGGTGGGACGGCATTGGCGCTTTTGCTGGTCGGCACAAAGAGCCTTGCCCCCAAATATGTTGGCTGGCTTGTCGACGCCTACGTCGAATTGATGCGGAACACGCCCTTCCTCGTGCAATTGTTCATGATCTTCTTTGGACTGCCTCTGGTCGGCATGCGCATGACCGGCGTTCAGGCGGCGCTGCTCGCGATGACCTTGAACCTGGGTGCCTATTCCACCGAGATCATCCGGGCGGGTGTTGACTCTATCCACAAGAGCCAGATCGAGGCCGGATTGTCGCTGGCATTCAGCCGGTTGCAGGTGTTTCGCTACGTTGTCCTGATGCCGGCGATTGGCCGCGTCTGGCCCGCGTTGTCCAGCCAGTTCGTGCTGATGTTGCTGGCATCGAGCATCTGCTCGTTCATTTCGGTGCCGGAGCTGTCGGGAGCAGCAGCCCTTGTCGAACAGCGCACCTTCCGGTCGTTTGAAGTCTATATCATCGTGACGGTGACCTACCTAATCATGGCCCTGACGCTGAAGCTGTTTCTGGCGTGGCTTGGCCGCTGGTTGTTTGTCGGCATTTCCATGAATGCGGCGAGCGGGGAAAAGGGCTGATGACAAGCTTTGGCTGGCCTGAATTCCTGTTTCTGCTGCGCTCGACCGGCTGGACGCTGCTCTTGACCGTGATCGCGTTCACGCTTGGGGGTGTTGCGGGCGGCGGGATTGCGATCATGCGCTTGTCGCGCAATCCGGTGCTGCGCTGGATTGCGATGCTCTATATCCTCGTCATTCAATCGATCCCGGTCCTCATGGTTCTGTTCATGAGCTATTACGGATTGACGCTGTTCGGGATCGAGTTGCCGCCGACAGTCGCTGCGTCGGCTTCGCTCGCCGTCTATGTCGCGGCCTATCTGGCCGAAATCTGGCGTGGCTGTATCCAGGCTGTTCCGAAACAGCAATGGGAGGCATCGGCCTCGCTCGCGCTCACCCGGTTTGAACAATATCGCTATGTGATCCTGCCGCAGGCCATTCGCATCTCGTTACCGCCGACTGTCGGCTTTCTGGTGCAGCTTGTGAAAAACACGTCGATTGTGTCGGTCGTCGGGTTCACCGATCTGGCGCGGGCCGGGCAATTGATCAATCAGGCGGTGTTCAAGCCGTTTCAGGTTTTCACGGTCGTTGCTGCACTTTATTTCGTGATCTGCTTCCCGTTGTCTCGCCTCAGCCGCTACCTTGAAGGGAGGCTCAATGCCCGCCGTAGTCATTGACGACATCCACAAGCGCTTTGGCGCGATTGAAGTTCTGAAGGGCGTTTCGCTGACCGTCGAGTCGGGCCAGGTGGTGGCCGTCATCGGGCGCAGCGGCTCCGGCAAAAGCACGATGCTGCGCTGTATCAATGGGCTGGAACCGTTCCAGTCGGGCCGGATCGAGGTCGCAGGACACGAGGTGGTACAGAACCAGAAGCGCTTGCGTGCACTCCGCAAGGACGTAGGGATGGTGTTCCAGAGCTACAACCTGTTTCCGCATCTGACGGTCGGGCAGAACATCACGCTCTCGCCGCGCGTCACGCAGAAGGTGCCGGAAAAGGAAGCCGTCGAGCGCGCGCGCGAGGTGCTTGCTCAGGTCGGGCTTTCCGAAAAATATGACGCCTATCCCGAAACCCTGTCCGGTGGTCAGCAGCAGCGTGTCGCCATCGCGCGTTCGCTTGCCATGCAGCCCAAGGTCATGCTGTTCGATGAGGTGACGTCGGCGCTTGATCCGGAACTGACGGGCGAGGTGCTCATCGTCATGGAAAAACTGGCGCAGGGCGGCATGACGATGTTGCTCGTCACGCACGAGATGAATTTCGCGCGCAGCGTTGCCGATGTCACCGTGTTCATGCACCAGGGCAAGATCTGGGAAATGGGGCCGTCGGAAGAGCTGTTCACGTCACCAAAGACGCCGGAACTGGCCAATTTCATTTCCGCTGGCGTCAAATAGACAGCGTCAATTGGCGGTCATTTGGCCAAGCGTCGCCCGTGCGCCGTTTGCGTAGAGCGATGTGAGTGCCTTCGTGACGGCGCTTGTGAATGCCGGGTTCGTCGGCAAGTCGGTGCCGAAAATGGCTTCGACAGAAAGCAACGCTGGCGCAAGCCGATCCGCGACAGGTCCCGCCGCATCGGCGATTTGCCGCAATTTGAGGGCCAAGGGATCGCGGACGTCGATTGGCTTGCCAGCCTCGTCGATCCCCGTGACATAACGCATCCAGGCGGCAACGCCGAGGGCGAGCCGGTCGATAGACTGGCCTTGTGTGAGACGGTCGCGGATCGTACCAAGCAGGCGCTGCGGGAGCTTCTGGCTGCCGTCCATCGCGATTTGCCATGTCCGGTGCCGCAAGGCGGGGTTTCGGAAGCGTTGAACCAGCGACGCGCAATAGGCCGGGACGTCAAATCCTTTGAGTTCCGGCAGGGTCGAGCGCACTTCATCGCGCATCAATCCATCAATCAGAGAGGCTAGCGCCGGCACGGCCATCGCATCGGCAACTGTCTCGCAGCCCATGAGATAGCCGAGATAGGCGAGGGTGGAATGCGAGCCGTTCAGCAGCCGCAGCTTCATCAGTTCATAGGGCGCAACATCGGCGACAAATTCAGCGCCGGTCCGGTCCCAGTCAGGGCGACCGAGGCCGAAATCATCCTCGATCACCCATTGCGTGAAGGGCTCCGTCATGATCGGCCAGGCATCGGTCATCCCGAGCGCCGCCGCGACCGAGACCCGGTCAGCGTCCGTGGTCGCGGGCACGATGCGGTCAACCATTGTGGAGGGGAAATGGACGTCTCCAGCCACCCATTTGCCGAAGTCGGGATCGACCAATTCGGCAAACCGGGTCACCAGTCGCTTCAACGTATGACCATTGCTCGGCAGATTGTCGCAGGCCAGAATTGTGAAAGGCGCGATGCCAGTGGCGCGTCGCTGTTTTAGTCCGCCGACGAGGGTCCCGAGGGTCGTGCGTGGCTGATGCAGGTTCGCGATATCATGCCTGATGGCGTCGTCTTCCTCGCGCAGCTGGCCGGTCGCGGGGTCGTGGCTGTAGCCCTTTTCGGTCACGGTCGTAGAGACGATCCGCACACCCGGATCGCTGAGCCGACGCTGTAAATCAGTTGGGTCTTCGCTCGCCACGATCAACCCGGTCGATGCGCCGATGATGCGCCGTTTCGCGCCTGTTCCGTCAACTGCCGACACAGAATAGAGACCATCCTGCGGGCCAAGCGCGTCGCGTGTATCGGGTGAACGCAGCGATACGCCGAGGATGCCCCAACGCGGGTCGTCTTTCAGCAAAGTATCGGTATAGACGGCCTGATGCGCGCGATGGAATGCGCCGATCCCCAGATGCACGATGCCGGTGGACAGCGCTGCTCTGTCATAGCCCGGGCGTTCAATATCAGCCGGGAGTGCAGAAAGCGTGGCGTTCGACAGTCGTTGCATGGTCTCACTCCCCGGCCAACCCTGCTTCTAGTCTCAAGGTGCTGGCTCTATTGGCTGATTTGCTGGGACCCTAGCGCAACTGGGCCGGCGTTGTCGCGCGGAACTTTTCGGGTGCACGGGGCTTACAGCATTTGCAGCGGGGTTGCCCGTTTCGGGGGCGGGAACAGACGGTTGAGTGCCGAGCGGATGTCTGGGGTGAGGCGAATATCAAGACATTGCCAGTTGGCCGAGAAATGCACGCGGCGTGAGGTTTTCGGGATTGCGATGACGCCGTCGCGGTCGAGCACCCAGGCAAGCGCCAACGCGCTCGCATTGGTGCCAATTTCGGTAGCAAGCCGGTGCAATCCCGCATGGTTGGCAAGCGCTGCCTGCTCGATGGGGGAATAGGCCATGATCGGCATGCCCTGTCGTTGAGCCTCTGGCAGCAGGTCCCATTCAATGCCGCGCCGGGTCAGATTGTAGAGAACCTGATTGGTCGCAACGGCACTTCCGCCGGTCGCCGCACGCAGCTCCTCCATGTCGGCCGGATCAAAGTTGGACACGCCCCAGCGGCGGATTTTACCCTCCGCCATGAGGCGCTCGAAGCCGGCTATTGTCTCGGCAAGCGGGATCGACCCGCGCCAGTGAAGGAGATAGAGATCAAGATAGTCGGTTTTCAGCCGCTTCAGCGAACGCTCGCAGGCAGCCTTGACGCCGGACCTGGACGCATTGTGCGGATAGACCTTGGAGACAAGGAATGTCCGGTCCCGCCGCCCCGCCATAGCCTCGCCGATCAGGCTTTCCGACGCGCCATCGCCATACATTTCAGCGGTGTCGATGAGCCGCGCGCCTGCATCAAGTCCCATCTGGAGTGTCGCGATTTCTTCGGATCGCAGAGCAACGGATTCGCCCATCATCCACGTGCCCTGACCAAGGGCAGGCACGCTTTCGCCATCCGGGAACGAGACTGATTTCATGGGAGCATCCTCCGAGGGCCTGTCCGGTCGAGCATAAGTGCAAAAAATGAATGTCAATCAAGCGCGTTGGCAGATCTTATGGCCCTTGACGGTCACGCTGTCAGCATGATGTTCTGACGCATGACATCTTTCAATCGAGCCACGTCGCGGCCTCGCTTCCACCCATGCCAGACAAGGATCCATGCTCATGTTGAATCGCCGTACATTCATGGCCGCTGCCGGTGCTTCCATTGCCATGCCGTCCATCGCCCGAAGCGCTGACACGCGGGTCCTCAAATTCATTCCGCAGGCGGATCTGACCGTGCTCGATCCCTTGTGGACGACGGCCTATGTGACCAGAAACCACGGGCTGGCGGTCTTCGACACGCTTTACGGAATCGATGGGACTTTTACCGCACGTCCGCAGATGGTTGAGGGGCATGTTGTCGAGAATGGTGGCCTGCAATGGAAGCTGACGCTGCGTCCAGGCCTGAAATTCCACGACGGCACACCGGTTCTGGCCCGCGATTGTGTGGCCAGCATTGCGCGCTGGGGCAAGCGGGATTCGTTTGGCCAAACACTGATGGAGTATACGGACGAACTCTCGGCGCCGGACGACCGGACGATCCAGTTCCGGCTCAAGAAGCCCTTTGCGTTGCTGCCAGATGCATTGGGCAAGGTCGGTAGCAATATCTGCGCGATCATGCCGGAGCGACTTGCCAAGACCGATGCCTTTACGCAGGTCAAGGAGATGGTCGGTAGCGGACCCTTCAAGTTCAAGGCGGACGAGCGCGTTGTGGGCGATCGCGTCGTCTACGAACGGTTTGCCGACTATGTGCCGCGCGAAGGTGGCGAACCGGACTGGACGGCTGGTCCCAAGCGCGCCTTTTTCGATCGCATTGAATGGCATGTGATCAGCGACCCCTCCACGGCGGCTGCGGCCATGCAGGCACATGAAATGGACTGGTGGGAGCAGCCCACGCCCGACATGCAGCCGACCCTGAAGAACATGAATGTGCGCATCACGGATCGCACCGGGCTGATGGCGGCGATGCGGCTCAATCATCTGCAACCGCCCTTTGACAATCCCGCCATCCGGCGTGTCTTGCTGAAGGTGATTGACCAGAGCGATTACATGATTGCAGTGACGGGTGAAGATCCGAAGCTGCGGCATGTGCCGGCGGGCATCTTCTGTCCGGGTATGCCGATGGCGAGCGAAGCCGGTCTCGATGTCTTCACGAGCCCGCGTGACTACGAGGCAGCGAAGAAAGAGCTCGCGGCGGCTGGATACAAGGGCGAAAAGATTGTCCTGATGGGGCCGTCCGACTTTCCGTCATTGAAGGCTCTAGCCGATGTCAGCGCGGAACTGCTGCAAAAGGCGGGCTTCAACGTGGATTACCAGTCGATGGACTGGGGCACCGTCGTTCAGCGACGCGCCAAGAAGGATCCCATTGAGTCGGGCGGCTGGAGCGCCTTCTGCACGTTCTGGTCCGGGCTCGATCAGGCAACGCCTGCCGGGCACTCGTTCCTTCGGGCGACGGGACCCACAGGCAACATCGGCTGGCCGAAGAGCGAGGAATTGGAAACGCTCCGGACCCAGTGGCTCGATGCCCAGGATGTCGCGACCCAGAAGAAACTCTGCGAGCAGATCCAGTTGCAGGCCCTGAAAGATATTCCGTACGTGCCGCTTGGGCAGTATTTCCTCGCGACTGCCTATCAGACCAACATCACTGGTGTGCTGAACGGGCAGCCGGTGTTCTGGAATGTGAAGAAGGGCTGATGCCCCGGTTTTTAAAATAATAAGTTCTACCAAGGGGGTATCATGTCTGACCAGATTGCTTTTGCTTCCGCCACCGCTCTGGCCGGCATGATCCGGGATCGCAAGATCGGCTCTCTCGAGTTACTTGAGCATTACCTCGGGCGGATCGAGCGGATCAATCCGCAAGTTAATGCCGTCATCGCCTTTCAGATCGAGACGGCGCGGGAGCGGGCAAAGGCGGCAGACGCAGCTACGATGGCGGGGAAAAGTTCCGGCCCTCTGCACGGCGTTCCCATGACGGTGAAGGAGTCCTTCGATGTCGCGGGCTTGCCGACGACGCAAGGGTTTACCCACTTCACGTCCAACATTGCCGCGACCGACGCGCTTTCGGTCCAGCGTTTGCAGGCGGCAGGTGCGATCGTCTTTGGCAAGACGAACGTGCCGGTGTCACTGGCCGACTGGCAATCGTTCAATCCGATTTATGGCACCACCAACAACCCCTGGAACCTCGAACGCACGCCGGGTGGATCGTCAGGTGGCAGCGCCGCAGCAATGGCTGCCGGTCTGACAGGGTTGGAAATCGGCAGCGATATCGGTGCGTCGATCCGCGATCCCGCGCATTATTGCGGCGTCTATGGGCATAAATCGACGTTTGGTGTCTGCGCGCGTGACGGCCACTCGCTACCGGGCATGGCGATGCCGGATGGCGATATTTCCGTCATTGGTCCGCTGGCTCGGTCAGCGCATGACCTCGAGACAGCGCTCGATCTGATCGCCGGACCCGATGCGATTGACGGACGCGGTTGGTCGGTATCGTTGCCGAGGCCCACGAAAACGAAACTGTCGGATTTCCGCGTCGCCGTGATGCCGACGGCTGATACGGCTCCGGTTGATTCCGCTGTTCGGCACCGGATCGAGGCGCTGGCGGATTTTCTACGCAAGTCAGGCGCGCAGGTGGATGACGAAGCACGACCTGTCGATCCGGCCGAGGCGCATGAAGTTTTCGTGATGTTGCTGAGGGCTGCCACCAGCCGGGGCACGAATGACGAGACGTTCGAGCGCTATGTCGCCGAACGCGCCAGCATGGACGGACGCAGTGATTATTATGCCTGGCTGGTGCGGGCGGTCTCGATGAGCCACCGGGAGTGGCTCCATTGGCACAACCGCCGAAACCACATCAGGTTGGCGTGGGAGCGGTTCTTCGGCGATTATGACCTGCTGCTCTGCCCGACGGCTGCGACGACTGCCTTCCCGCACATGCAGACAGGCGAGCGCTGGGAGCGGATGATCAGCGTCGACGGACAGCCGCAGCCAACGACGATGCAACTGTTCTGGGCGGGCTATTCGGGGATGGCCTATCTGCCGTCCACGATCGCACCAATCGGGCTTGCGCCGGACGGGCTGCCGGTCGGCGTGCAGATCATCGCGCCTGCCTACGGCGATCACACGGCCATTCGCTTTGCGCAATTGCTGGAACGCGAGTACTACGGCTTCGTCGCGCCCCCAGCTTATGCATGAGTGATCAGGCCGCCAGCCGCCGTTCGGCTATACGCGCAAGGACGCTTGCGCCGACCGGCAGAATGGCGTCGTCGAGGATGAAGCCGGGGTTGTGCACCGGTATGTTCCCGCCGTGTCCTACCATGCAATAGGCACCCGGAACGATCTGGAGCATGTCGGCGAAATCTTCCGACGCCATCGTGACTTCTTCCTTCACATAGGCCTTTTCGCCGACGATATCGCGGGCCGCTTCGATCAGGTTCTTCGAGCGCTCGGCATCATTCACGAGCGGATCGAACATGTTGCGGATGTCAACGTCGATGCTGACTTCGAAGCTCGCCGCAGCGCCCGCGCAGATGGTCCGCATCCGGGAGCGCATCAGCTCGCCGACTGCTGGGTCAAAGAACCGCATGGTTCCAGCCAGATGAGCGGAATCCGGCACAACATTATAGGCCGAACCCGCGTGGATCTGGGTCACTGACAGTACCGCCGACTGTGTGGCCTCGACATTGCGGCTGACGACGGATTGCAGCGACTGCACGATCGACGTCGCAATGATGACGGGGTCGCGCGAGTGATGCGGCATCGCGCCATGCGAGCCACGGCCCTGAATGCGGATGTCGAAGAAATCGCAGCCCGCCATCGCCGGACCGGGCTTGACCGTGACATGGTCGACTTCGTCCCAGGGCGCATTATGCAGGCCATAGATTTCGTCGCAGGGGAAGCGCTCGAACAGCTTGTCGGCGATCATCGCGCGCGCGCCGCCACGACCTTCTTCAGCCGGCTGGAAGATCAGGACGACGGAACCCGTGAAGTCCCTGGTCTCTTGAAGATAGCGTGCTGCTCCGAGCAGCATCGTCGTGTGACCATCGTGGCCACAGCCGTGGAACACGCCCGGGTTCTTCGAGGCATAGGGCAGGTTGGTCAGCTCGTCCATCGGCAGTGCGTCCATATCGGCGCGCAGGCCGATCGTGCGACCGGGTCCCTTGGCTCCGTGGATCACGCCGACGACGCCGGTCTTGCCTATGTTCCGATGCACCTCAATGCCCCAGGACGTCAGCTTGTCCGCGACGATCTGCGAGGTCCGAACCTCTTCGAAGCCCACCTCGGGATGTTCATGGATGTCGTGGCGGATGGCGACCATCTCGTCGACATAGCTTTCGATCAGTTCAATCGTTGGCATGGGGAACTCCTGTCAAATGGGCTTCGGTCGAGGTCAGTGTTTCTGCCGGGTCTCAGGCAAACTCGATCCGCAGTGGCTGTGCGCCCTTGCGCAGGGTCATCTTGCCGAGCGTGGCGAGATTTTCCAGACCTTCGGTGATCGTGATGAAGTGGTTGCCTGCGAGTTGACCTAGCTTGCTGGCGAAATGCACCGCACCATAGGAGAGCAGGATCTCGGTCTCGCTTATGCCGCCGGGATAGAGGATCATCTGGCCGGGAGCGGGATAGCTCGTGTGGTTCTCATAGCCGAGGCCGAAGTCGAAATCGCCGAGCGGGATCCAGACGCCTTCGCCCGACCAGCGGACGTGTACGATTTCGCTGTCATAGGGCAGCAGCGTGCGGAACTTGGCGACCGTCTTGGGCGCATCGGCAACGAACTCGGCGCCAAACACGAAGGGACCTGCTGTGATTTTCAATTCCGCCATGCCAAATTCCTCCTTGGTGTGCCTCGGTTGACCGATCGCGTCATCAATCCGGCCTCGTCCTGACACGTAAACTGCATTCGTGCAGCGATACAAGCTGGATCACGCGCCGACAAGGGCCGTGTACCCCGGTTTTGTCGAAGCCTAGCGAGCCGCTGATATTTGTCTGTAGAAAGCGGTCTCAAAGGCTTCAAATCCAGCGATGGCAGTCGGGTGTCGGAAGGGAAAGCGTTGCGCACCCCAGAAACCGGCGATACCGGTCTTGCGATCGATCCAATAATAGAGATTGGCCAATCCGGCCCAGGCCAATGACCCTGCAGGACGCCCGGTTGGCAGATCAGCCTCGTTGAGCAGGAAGGTCAGCGCCCAGGATTTCGGAATATCTGGCCAGAATTCAACGGCATAGGTAAGGGCAGGGTTGATGGCGGGCAGGGGCTTTACACTGATCCCGTCCAGCCCGTTTCGGCTGGCCGTGGCGACCGTCTCTGGCTTCAGTACCCGACCGTGATCGCCCATGCCGTCATTGAGCCACATCCGCAGAAACCGGGCATAATCACCCGCCGTGCCGAACAGGCCACCGCCGCCCATCAGAACTTCCGGGTTGGCTGGCGGCTCGAAGGGGACGGGGACCAGCGCACCGGTCTTATCGACAGCGTGCATGGCAGCCCGGCGGCTCTGTTGCGCCTCTGACAAGGCAAAACCGGTGTTAGTCATCCCCAGAGGCGCAAAGACGTGCTCGGACAGAATCGCATCCAGCCGCTTGCCGCGAATGGCTTCCGCGACAAGGCCCGCCCAATCGATGCTGAGACCGTATTCCCAGTCAGTCCCGGGATCGAACAGCAAGGGGAGCTTCAGGCTCTGGCGCGTGCCCGTGCGATGGCTGGGATAGCCGAACTCGGAGGTCAGGCGGCGGCAGGTGGCATTGAAAAAATCATAGCCGAAACCCGCCGTGTGCAGCAGGAGCATCCGCGTGGTTATGGCGCGCTTGGGCGGACGCAGTTTCAGCGAGCCGTCGTCGGCAATGCCATCCAGGACCTGCAGGTCGCCGATCTCCGGCAGATAGTCGGCAGCGGGAGCGTCGAGATCGAGCACCCCCTGGTCAACCAGTTGCAGGACTGCCGTCCCGGTGATCGCTTTGGTGCAGGAAAACAGCGCTAGAATGGCGTCTGCCGACATTGGCGTGGGCTCGCCAAGCCGACGGACCCCGGCAGCACCCTCATAGATCACCCCCGCGCGGTCCGTCACCGTCGCAACGACGCCGGGCACAGGATCCGGCGCGGCGACAGAAGCCGCGAGGCAGGCATCAAGGGTCGTTCTCAGATCCGTCGTCATGCCAACGCTAGCGCTCCCAATCGCATTTCTGTGTTTTTATCGATGCTTAGGATCAAATACTCATGCACAGATATTTGATTTCGAGAAAGTCCTCGATGCCGTACTTCGAGCCTTCACGACCGAGGCCGGATGATTTGATGCCGCCGAACGGTGCTTCGGCGGTCGATATGAGGCCCGTGTTGATGCCGACCATGCCATAATCCAGCGCTTCCGCCACGCGCCAGACGCGGCTGATGTCGCGGGCGTAGAAATAGGAGGCGAGACCGAATTCCGTATCATTCGCCATCTCGATGACCTCATCTTCGGTCTCGAACGCGATGATCGGCGCGACGGGACCGAAGGTCTCTTCCTTCAGGATCTTCATGCCGGATTTGACGCCGGTCAGGATGGTTGGCTCGTAGAAGCTGCCACCAAGCGCTGAGCGTTTGCCGCCGGTCAGCACGGTTGCGCCATGACTGACGGCGTCTTCGACATGGGATTCGACCTTGGCAAGGGCTGCAGCATCGATGAGCGGCCCGATGATCACGCCCGGCTCAGTGCCGTTGCCGACGGTCAGCTTCGCGGTCGCGGCTGCCAGCTTTTGCGCGAAGGTCTCAAGCACGCCCTTCTGCACATAGATCCGGTTGGCGCAAACGCAGGTCTGGCCGGCATTGCGATATTTGGCGATCAGTGCGCCCTCGACGGCCTTGTCGAGATCTGCATCGTCGAACACGATGAAGGGCGCATTGCCGCCGAGTTCCAAAGACAGTTTCTTGATATCATGCGCACATTGCCGCATCAGGATGCGACCGACATTGGTCGAGCCGGTAAATGTGAGCTTGCGGACCTTCGGATTGGTGCAGAGTTCCAGCCCCATTCCCGAGGCATCAAGTCCCGGGATCATGCTCAGGACGCCCTTCGGCACGCCTGCGCGCTCGGCCAATACGGCCATTGCAAGCGCTGACAGCGGCGTCTTTTCAGCGGGGCGACCGACAAAGGCGCAGCCGGAAGCGAGCGCAGGGGCAACCTTGCGGGCGATCATGGCGTTGGGGAAATTCCAAGGCGTGATGGAGCCAACCACGCCGACCGGCTGCTTGATGATGACGATGCGCTTGTCCGCCTGATGGCCGGGGATCGTATCGCCGTAGATGCGACGGCCTTCCTCGGCAAACCACTGGATGAAGCTCGCACCGTAGCCGATCTCGCCACGCGCCTCGGCAAGCGGCTTGCCCATCTCGGCGGTCAGGATCTTGGCGAGATCGTCGGTGGCATCGAGCATCAGCTGCTGCCATTTGAGCAGGATCACAGCCCGTTCCTTGGCGGTCTTGGCAGCCCATGCCTTTTGTGCGGTATAGGCAGCATCGATTGCGGCACGCACCGTCATCGCGTCCATGTCGGCGACATCGGCGATCTTCTCGCCGGTGGCCGGGTTGGTCACGGCGAAGGTCTTGCTGCCCGCTTGCCAATCCCCGCCGATGAATGCGCGGGTTTCCAACAGGCTCGGGTCATTCAGTGAAAGCGTCATGCATCTGCCTCATGGGTGTTTCGATCCTGGCCATGAGCTTGCACCGCTGATCGGGGCATTTGTCAAGGAGAACTGCGTCCTCCTCCGGCTAGCGCAGTGGCATCGCGTTTCCAGATTGCGCGGCGTCATTTATCCAGTTACGTTTCCAGATGATGGTGCCTTTCGAGGCTCAAAAGGGAACACGGGATTAGGAGGCAACTCCGGAGCCGTGGCTGTACCCGCAACTGTATGCGACGAGACAACGCCAAAGCAGGATCACTGGGGCTTCCGGCCTTGGGAAGATCGGCGAAGTCGACGACCCGCAAGCCAGGAGACCTGCCATCAGCCGTGCGTTTGCGCGCGGATATGATGTCGGGTCAGGTGCTGCTGATTGCAGTATCGGTCGATCCATATCTGCTGCGACGAGGTTTTTCGCCTGCATGCGAGGATGTCATGCCTGAACAAAACTTTCTTGATCGCATTTCCAATGGTGACACGTCACTTAAATCTCGGGTCACCGCGCTTTATATTTTTCTGATCGCGGCGACAATTATCGCCTGGGTCTGGGCGTGGGTCGTGCTGCATGATCAGCCGGTCCTGATGGGCACGGCGTTGCTAGCCTATACATTTGGCCTGCGTCATGCGGTCGATGCAGACCACATCGCCGCCATCGACAATGTGACGCGCAAGCTTATGCAGGAACGGCAGCGTCCCGTCGCCGTCGGTTTTTTCTTTGCACTCGGTCATTCCGCCGTTGTGGTTGCCCTGTCATTCGCGGTCGCCTTTGCAGCAACGATGGTCTCCGAAAATATCGATGGGTTGAAACAGATCGGCGGCATCATCGGTACCGGCATTTCGGCGCTGTTCCTGTTCGCGATTGCACTCGTCAACATCATCCTGCTGTCTTCGGTGGTCAGGACTTTCCAGGCGGTGAAGCGCGGGGAACCCTTTGTCGAGGAGGATTTCGATATTCTCCTCAACAGTCGGGGATTGCTTGCACGCGTCTTCCGTCCGGTGTTCGGGATCGTGACCAAGAGCTGGCACATGTTCCCCGTCGGTTTCCTGTTCGGACTTGGTTTCGATACTGCAACGGAAGTGGCGCTGTTCGGTATCTCGGCAGCCCAGGCCGGCAATGGCGGCAGCCTTGCAACTGTCCTCGTGTTTCCGGTCCTGTTCACCGTCGGCATGATGCTCGTCGACACAACGGACGGGATCCTGATGCTAGGTGCGTATGGCTGGGCCTATATGAAGCCGATCCGCAAACTCTATTACAACATCACGATCACCGCGGTTTCAGTTGCCGTGGCGCTTGTCGTCGGGGGCCTGGAGGCGCTGAACCTGATCGGTGACCAGTTGGGCCTGACCGATGGCGGCGGATTCTGGGGCGCAATCGGTGCCATCAACGACAACTTCGGCACGTTGGGCTACATCATCATCGGCATCTTTGCCCTGTCGTGGCTGATTTCGGTCGTCGTTTACCGGGTCAAGGGATACGACCGGCTTGATATCGAATCTGCCTGATCAGAAGCGCCCGCTGGCGATCAGCCAGTGGGCGTTGCTTTCATCGGTATAAGCCGCGAGAAACTCACGGCGCTACCAAGGATCGCAACCGCGCTGCCGAGCCACAAGGCCAGTATCGCACCCTCGTCACCGCCGAGCGTCAGGCAAAAGGCGACAAGTACTGCCCCGATGCTCTGGCCGATGTTGCGGGCCGTAGCGACGATCCCGCTTGCCCCTCCGGCCCGTTCCGGCGGGGCGCTGCTAAGGAGCGCGCGCAGGTTCGGGGACTGGAAGAAGCCAAAGCCTGCGCCACATAGCATCATCCGCCAGGCAATGCCGAGGGTATCCGGATTTTGCGGCATCAGGGCAAGGCTTGCCATGCCCGCACTCAGCAAAATCAGGCCGATACCGCCCAGAATGCCTGCGGGATAGCGATCCGAAAGACGACCTGCAATGGGTGCCATGACCCCGACGACGGCAGGCCAAGGCGTCATAAGGAAGCCCGTCTCGACCTGACTGTGCCCCATCACGTTGTGCAGCAGGAAGGGCAGGGAGACGAACGCCAGACCCTGAACCATGAATGAGCAAATTGACGTTAGCGCCGACAGGCTGAAGGCAGGCAGCAAGAACAGATCAACGACGAATATCGGTGTCGGGCGACCGGCTTCGCGTCGGATCAGCAGGACCCCGCAGACGACGGAGCCGACGCATAAGGCTCCGATCACTGGCCACTCGCCATGGTGAGCGGCCTGGCTCATGCCGAAAATCATCATGGACAGGAAACCGGCACACAGAAGGGCGGCCAGGGCGTCAAACGGGCGCTTCACGCGGGTCGTCATAGGAAGCGCATTCAGTCCCAGATAGATCGCGATCAGGCCCGGCGGGATATTGATCAGAAACAACCAGTGCCAGTTCGTGACAAAGAGGATTGCCGAGGCAGCTGTTGGTCCCAATGTGAAGGAAATCGCCACGACGAGCGCATTCAGGCCGACACCGCGACCAAGGATTTTGGCAGGGTAGATAAACCGGATCAGCGCGGCGTTGACGCTCATGATCGCGGCAGCGCCGAAGCCTTGTGCCACCCGCGCAATCACGAGCGTCGGCAATGACCAGGCAAGGCCGCAGGCAAGCGATGTGATCGTGAACAGGATCAGGCCCGCGATGTAGACGCGGCGATAACCGACGATTTCCCCCAGCGCTGCCAGCGGCAGCAAGGCACCGACGACCGCCAGCTGATAGGAATTCACGACCCAGATCGACGCTGCACTGCTCGATCCCATGTCGGCAGCGATGGTGGGTAGGGCCGTATTGACAATGGCCGTATCAAGTGTCGCCATGCCGATTGCGACCAGGACAGCAAATATGGCCTTCAGGCGTTCGGCGGGCGGCAGGCCGTCGACTGGAACTTGATCTCGATTAAAAGACGGCATCTGCGAATTCGCTTCCATCGGGCAGGGCACAATCGTGCGGCGTGTCAACTGGACGGTTGGTGCCGTAATCTTCGGCACACAAGAGATCGGTTCAATTTGCCTTGTCGTATGAGAAGCGTCCGATACTCAGTATTTGACCTTATGTCCAACCGGCGCGAAACACATCCTTCAACTCAGGCATGGCAGCCGCGCGGCGAAGGCTGTATAGGATGCGCACCTGAAATCGTCACCGATGTCGTTTCTGCGGCACTCAATCTGAAGGTCATTCGTCGCCGTGCTTACACATTCCGTTGCCCAGCCACAGCTTTCGCTCGCCAAAGACAAGATCCGCGTCCTTCTGCTGGAAGGAATCAGCGATACCGCCGTCAACCTGATCGTCAACGCAGGCTATACCAATGTCGAGCGATTGACGAAGGCGCTGAGCGGCGACGCCTTGCTTGAGGCCGTCAAGGGCGTCCATCTGCTTGGCATCCGCTCGCGGACCCAGATTACCCAGGAGGTGCTTGATGCGGCTGACCGGCTTATTGCGATTGGATGCTTCAGTGTCGGCACCAATCAGGTCGATCTCGATGCAGCGCGCAAAAGCGGCGTGCCGGTGTTCAATGCGCCTTTCTCCAATACGCGCAGTGTCGCCGAACTCGTGATTGGCGAAATCGTCATGTTGCTGCGGCGGATCATTCCGCGTTCTGTCTCCGCGCATGAAGGTGGCTGGGACAAGTCGGCCATCGGCAGCTTCGAAGTGCGTGGCAAGACGCTCGGCATCATCGGCTATGGCAATATCGGTTCGCAATTGTCCAATCTGGCCGAGGGCATGGGCATGCGCGTGATCTTCTATGATCACACCGACAAGCTCCGTCATGGCAATACCGAATCCGTCGGTAGCCTCGCCGCCTTGCTCGGGGAAAGTGATATCGTCAGCCTGCATGTGCCGGAGACGCCAACGACCTACAACATGATTGGCGCTGCCGAGATTGCCGCGATGAAGGATGGAGCCTATCTCATCAACAACAGTCGCGGAACGGTTGTTGACCTTGATGCGCTTGCTGATGCCCTGAAGGCCGGCAAGTTGCGCGGCGCGGCCGTCGACGTTTTCCCGGTCGAGCCGCAGTCGAATAGTGAGCGCTTCAAGTCGCCGCTACAGGGCTTGCCGAATGTGATACTCACCCCGCATATCGGCGGATCGACAGAGGAAGCGCAGGAGCGGATCGGCTCGGAGGTTGCGCGTAAACTGGTCGATTACAGCGATAGCGGCACGACGGTCGGTGCGGTGAATTTCCCGCAGGTGCAGTTACCCGCCCGCCCCATCGGCACGCGCTTCATTCAGGTGCAGCGCAACGTGCCCGGCATGCTTGGTCGCCTGAACGAGGTGCTTGCCAAGCACGCAGTCAACATCGCGGCGCAATATTATGAGACCTACAGCGACGTGGGTTATGTCGTTCTCGATGCCGATGCGTCCCCAGCCGACAGCCAAAGCATCCTCAACGATATCAAGGATATCGACGGCACGATCCGAGCCCGACTGCTCTATGAGCATCGCGGGTGATTGAATTGGGGCGGTTGCGATGACGTGATGTGAGGGTCAGTTCTGTGTCAAGACCAGTCTAGATGGTTCGATTTCCAAACAGAACTTTTCGCTAACGCCAATCATTGCGACGGCTTGAGAGACCGGAGAACGGCCTCGCAGATCAGGTCCTTATGCGTCTCTCTCAGCTTCATATCTGCGAGATCGCGATCGAATAGTCGACCGAATGTATAGCGGTTCGACACGCGGAAGAAGCAAAATGCGCTGATCAGCATATGGACATCGACGGGGTCGATGTCCGAGCGAAAGACGCCTTCCGTCCGACCTTTTTCGAGAATGGCCGTCAGCGTGTCGATCACAGTGCGATTCAAGGCCTGAATGGGCTTTGAATTCGCCATATAGCTGCCTTTGTGGATATTCTCGATGCTGACCAGCCGACTGAAGCCGGGGTGAGCGTCGTGGTAGTCAAAGGTGAAGCTGATCATGCGCTTGATCGCTTCGACGGGATCCAGGTGAAGCAGGTCAAGCTTGCGTTCGGCTTCGCGAATTTCGGTATAGGCCTGCTCGAGCACGGCAAGATAGAGTCCTTCCTTGCTGCCGAAATAGTAATAGATCATGCGCTTGGCCGACCCTGTCCGGGCAGCTATCGCGTCGACACGAGCACCGGACAATCCATTCTCGACAAACTCTTCATAAGCGGCAGCCAGGATCGCAAGTCGTGTCCGCTCGCGGTCGAACCGTCCACCTTTGCCTTCGTCTTCCCGGGATTCCATCTTGCGTCTCCCGTAACCCACCCAGATCCATGTTATCGCGACGCTGACTACGGCGCGCGGGCGTTCATTGCAATGCATTTGCACCATTTGTCGATTGATTTTGTCGGTGCAGGCCGAAATATGTTCGAATGATATTGACGTGTACTACCTAGTTAATCCATGTAACCGGAAACGAGTTTGCTGGCCGCTAGTCGCATCGAACCTCTTGCCTGACGCTGGTCAGACGGAGGCTTGGGCAAGATGACGGTACAAGTCTTCAGACAGCTTCCGGGAGAAAATTCGGGCGTCGTCTACAGCGCATCCAATGGCATCTGGCCCTCGCTCTATGGTGAAATGTTCAATACCAAGGTCCGTCTGTCCGGCATGGCAATTGGAACGCAGATCGGTTTCTTCCTGGGGGGCTTCGCGCCTGCGATCAGCGCGAGCCTCATTGGAACAGGTCCGACGGCTTGGTATCCTGTGGCTGCTTTCACGTCACTGACATCGATCATTTCGGCCATCTCGATCTTCACGGCACGCGAGACCTTCCGCACGCCGCTTGATAAACTAGGGTCGAAGTGAATCGCCTTTGAACTCTGGTCCGGCAGGCTGTAGATGTCTGGCGGACCAAGCTATCTGAATCCCGGCGTCTGGAGACTTTGCATGCGCACCTCGATCGCAACCGTTTCCCTCTCTGGAAATCTGACCGAAAAGCTGAAAGCCATTGCAGCTGCCGGGTATACGGCGGTTGAAATTTTCGAGGCAGATTTTCTGAGTTACGCCGGAACCGCCCGCGATTTGCGCAATCTCTGCGCGGATCTCGGCGTCAAGATCGCCGCCTGGCAACCGTTTCGTGATTTCGAGGGCATGACGGGTAAGGCCCGCGCCCAATGCTTCCATCTAGCGCGGGCCAAATTTGACCTGATGCAGGAGGTAGGCACCGACCTGATGCTGATCTGCTCGAATGTGTCGCCCGCGTCAGTGGGTGGTATTGATCGGGCAGCCGCCGATTTCCGTGAACTTGGCGATCTCGCCCAATCACGTGGGCTGCGCGTAGGTTACGAAGCCCTCGCCTGGGGCCGTCACGTCAGTGATTATCGGGATGCCTGGGAGGTTGTTCGCCGCGCCAACCATCCCTCGATCGGCCTCATCCTGGACAGCTTCCATTTGTTTGCGCGCGGCCTGACGGTTGATGCGATCACGGCCATCCCCGGCGACCGCATCTTCCTCGTGCAACTCGCCGATGCGCCCAAGCTCCACCTCGACAGTCTCTCGTGGAGCCGCCACTTCCGCTGTTTCCCCGGACAGGGTGGACTCGACGTTGACGGCTTCATGGCAGCGGTAGCGGCGACAGGCTACGAAGGTTACTACAGCCACGAGATTTTCAACGATCAGTTCCGGGCGGGATCGGCCCCGCGCACGGCACTCGATGGCATGCGCTCGCTGATCTGGCTGGAAGACAAGCTCACGTCTGAAAATTCCGACATCGTCCGTGGACCCAAATTGCCGCCGCCGGCCAATTGTCGCGGGGTGGAATTTGTCGAATTTGCCGTTGATACAGAAGCTGGCAAGCGCCTCGGCAACCTGTTTGCCGCGCTCGGTTTCAGGCACTCGGGACGACATGTGTCCAAGCAAGTCGAGCGCTGGTCGCAGGGGGCGATCAATCTCGTGATCAACACGGAACGGGATGGTTTCGCCCACTCGCATCATGTGACTCACGGACCCGGCGTTTGCGCCATCGGCATGACCGTCGACAATGTCGCCGACACGATGGAACGCGCCGAAAACCTCAAGGCACAATCATTCCGCCAGCCGGTCGCGCCTGGCGAGCTGGAAATTCCGGCTATTCGCGGTGTCGGCGGCAGCCTGCTCTATTTCCTTGAAGCCAAGGGGCCTCTTGCGGAGGTCTGGGACCGTGAATTCGTCGCGACTGATGCCGCAGAGACGAACGCGGGGCTTACGCGCGTCGATCATATCAATCAGTCCATGCTCTACGATGAAATGCTGTCGTGGGGGTTGTTCTATACCTCGATCTTCAATCTTTCTTCCGCTCAGCAGCTGGATATCGCCGATCCCAGCGGTCTCGTTCAAAGCCAGGCGATTGTGTCAAAGGATGGCGCGATGCGGATCGCGCTCAACGGCTCCATGGCGAACCGGACGCTTTCAGCTCGCTTCCTCGCTGAGTTCTTTGGGGCCGGTGTCCAGCATATAGCGTTTGAGACGCATGATATCTTCGCCAGTGTCGAGGCCATGCGTGCCAATGGTCTCGATTTCCTGCATATCCCAGCCAATTACTATGACGATCTCGAAGCCCGGTATGACCTTGCTCCAGAGGTGGCCAAGCGCCTGCGCGACAACCAGATCCTTTATGATCGCGATGGCGACGGAGAATTCTTCCAGATCTACACCCGTGCCTTTGATGACCGCTTCTTTTTTGAGGTCGTCGAACGCCGGAACTACAACGGGTTTGGTGCGGCCAATGCGCCCATCCGGCTCGCTGCCCAGTCTCGCGAGGCACGGGACGTCGGTGTTCCCCAGCCGGTTCACCAGGCGAGCTGACAAGCGCCTCAGTCGAACGCCAGATGTTTACGCTTGATCGAGTTTTCGGTCAGGTGTCGATGCATTTTGCAGACTTGGCGGCAGAAAGTCCGCCACAGCGAGAATGGCAACCCAATCATCGGACGACATGGTTATCAAGATATTTTCTCGTTCCAGGTGTTTAAAATGGCGAAAAACAAGCAAATACCGGCAGAATTATGAATAAAAATAAGTAAATAGATTCCGGAAAATTTTACCTAATAGTACAAAAACGCAATTGCATAAAATACGACGGAATTTTTTCGAATAATATTGGAGCGTATTTCGGATGATGCAGATCTCCTATCGGGGATTGGTGTCATGCGTTTATCGACTAGATTGTTCTCGGCTGTGGTTGTTTCGGTTGTTGTGATGGCAAGTCCTGCCAGTGCGGCAAATTCCAATTCCGGAACGGAGTCCTTTGAGTATTTCGCGCCGGCGTCCCATCCAACCACCGTGCCGATCGGTTGGAAGTTGTTCTGCAATGAACGGCCCCGCGAGTGCGCGCCGGTCGATGCAACGACAACGACCGTGAAACTGACGCCCGCCAATTGGGCGCAGCTCGTTCAGATCAACGATCTCGCCAACGTCAATATAGAAGGCGTGACCGATAACGATCACTACGACATCTATCGCAAGAACATCCCGAACTGGTGGACGTTCCCGGATGACGGCAAGGGCAACTGCAACGACTATGTGATGCTGAAGAAGAAACTGCTCGTCGAGGCTGGCTGGCCCAAGTCAGCGTTGCTGCTGACCGTCGTGCTCGACCACGAGCGGCTCGGTCATCTCGTGCTGACCGTGCGTACGGATCGTGGCGATCTCATTCTGGATAACATGAACGCCCGCATCCTGCGCTGGAGCGAAACCGGTTACGTATTTATCAAACGGCAATCGCCGAGCAATCCGAGCACCTGGCTGGCAATCGAGCCGCAGGAATACGTCGTCGGGACGGCCTCAAGTTCGGTTCGGTGAGCGTCAAATTGCAGCCCGGCGTTGGTTTAAACCGCCATGCCCTCGTTGTCATCCCGGCGGATGCCGGGATGACAGGCGTTAATTGATCCACGTCAGCACTTGTTCTGGCGCCAGTAGGTGTCGACGAGGGTTGAACTGTCGCGGTCGAGCACGGCAAAATTGCCGGGCACGATGACGAAAAAGCGTTCCAGGCGAACCGCCGCTTCGTTGCCATTACGATCAGACACATAGCCGCAAGCGACAAATCCCGGCGTATTTTCGCTGGCTTTCACGCGATTGATTTGTAGCTTGAAATCGGAACTGTTGATACGCCGTGCCACTGCCTGTTGCGCGAGCCTCGGCACATCATTGATTGTCGGCTCAGGTTCGCCGGGTGCCGCGACGAGAATGGACAGTGCCGAGGCAGCAATTGTCAATTTCGCGAGCATCTTGTCTCAAATCTCCCGGCAAACGAATCTTGGTAGTTAAAAATTTATACGTCAAAGCTTTTATAGCTTGACAGGAAGATCTCAAGAGATCATTTCCGACCAATCGGCTGCGGGATAATCCCGGCGGCTGAATCACAAGGCACTGAAAGTACATGGGCAGTATCAGCTCGAGCAGCAGGATTGTGGCGATTGCCGCAGATCGGTTGCTCACAGGTCTGGTCCAAGGGTCGGATACCCGGTGCAAGGCATAAGCGGTCACTGACGCGCAGCCTTTCATCCTCCGGCTTTGGATCGCAACCAAAGAACCGGAGGTGAGCCATGAACAAGCTCTCCAACACCATTGTCCGTTTTGTACCTCGTCGCTCGGTCGCAGGCGCAGGATTGCGCCGCATTGCCGATGGCTCCGACGTCCCCGGTTACAGTCGCCGCGCGAGCTGAGGCCAGATTGGTTCGTCTGGAAGCATGGACGACCGAACCCCCTCAAGCTCGCCGCCCAATTTAGCTGTCTGCGCGATGGCAGACCTGTCGCGTCAGACAAAGAGGACCGATTTCCATGAACGATGGCCAGCCTAGGCTCGCCGACCGGTCCCTGATCGGATCGGCGAGCGGAAACGAACGGAACATCATACCCTCAGTCCCAGTCTCCGATCTGCGCAAGGACGCTTGAAGCCAGGCTCATTGGCTTTCGCTCCTGACGCAATCGGCAGGAGTTTGAACATGTCCAATACGCTCAATTCAAACGGCACTGCCGTTCTCGACGAAGCCCACATCGGCCATATCCACGGGGCCTTTGGCTCAATCCTCCAGCACGACACAAGCCCGCGAAAGACATTCGGGCACCGGCTGCGCACCCTTCTGGCGATCATGGGGCCCGGCCTCATCGTCATGGTCGGTGACAATGATGCAGGTGCATTTGGCACCTATACACAGGCGGGTCAGAATTACGGCACGACGCTGCTGTGGACATTGATCCTTCTGATCCCGGTGCTTTACGTCAATCAGGAGATGGTACTGCGGCTCGGCGCTGTCACTGGCGTCGGTCATGCCCGCCTTATCTTCGAGCGGTTTGGCCGCTTCTGGGGTGCCTTCAGCGTCATCGATCTGTTCCTGCTCAATGGACTGACGATTGTCACGGAATTCATCGGGATTTCGCTGGCGCTCGACTATCTCGGCCTCTCCAAGCCAATCGGCATCGCAATTGCGGCATTGCTGATCATGGGCGCGGTATCGACAGGCAATTTCCGCCGGTTCGAGCGGTTTTCGATGGTTTTGGTCGTCGGCAGCCTCGTATTGGTTCCGATCGTCTTCATGGTGCATCCGCCATTCGAGCAGATCGCGCATGATCTTGTCACGCCACAATTGCCCAAGGGCGGCAAGCTCAGCGATGTCATGCTGTTGATCATTGCCATTGTCGGGACGACGATTGCTCCCTGGCAGCTGTTCTTCCAGCAGAGCTACGTCATCGACAAGCGCATCACGCCGCGTTTCATGAAATATGAGCGCGCAGATCTGTGGATCGGGATCGGTCTTGTCGTGATTGGTGCCGTGGCCATGATGGCGTTTGCCGCCGCCACATTCGCCGGACATCCTGAATTCGGGCAATTCACCGATGCGGGCGGTGTTGCAGCCGGGCTGGAAGCCTATGCGGGCAAGCTGCCCGGTGTGCTGTTTGCAATCGGCCTCATCGATGCCAGCCTGATCGGGGCTTCGGCTGTGTCGCTGTCAACCGCCTATGCCATCGGTGACTGTTTCTCGATCCGGCACTCCCTGCATCGTCCGATTTCGGAAGCCAAGGGGTTCTACGTCGTTTACACCGGACTGATTTTGGTGGCCGCAGCCATCGTGCTGACACCAGGCGCTCCCCTGGGTCTGCTCACCAATGCCGTCCAGACGTTGGCTGGCGTGCTGCTGCCGAGCGCGACCGTCTTTCTGTTGCTGCTGTGCAACGACGAAGCGGTTCTCGGACCCTGGGTCAACTCGCGTAGCGGCAATATCTTCACCGGGGCGGTCATCGGTCTGCTGGTTCTATTGTCGGTCATCCTGACGGTGTCAGTGCTGTTTCCTGACCAGACGAATGAAACTGTCATTATTGGCATCCTCGTCGGTGGATCAGTCCTCGGGCTTCTCGCGGCAATCCTGTCCGGCATTCTGAAGGCTGGACCGACAGTCGACCGGATGACTAGGGTCAGCCGCGATCTCTGGCGGATGCCCGCACTCGATACGTTACCTAAGGCGGAGATGACGCGCGCGACCAAACTCTGGATGCTGGTGCTGCGTGGTTATCTCGTGCTCGCAGGCGGATTGGTGCTCGTTCGAATCGCGATGCTGGCGATGGGGCAATGAGGCAGTCGTGGTGTTCGCGGGGATGGCAAAGCGCGGAAATGGGCCTGCCGCCCTCGCATATGGGATGAGCGTCGGCAGACGCTTGACTTGCGGCGTCGGTTGGCGTCAATTTGGCACATCCGAGGGGTGGTCAGCTTGCTGATCTGAGATGGTCTTTCCAGGCCGAACCCTTAGAACCTGATCCGGGTAATGCCGGCGAAGGGACGGGATTTGTCTCCGCCACCTGATGCTGCGTCCCGGGTTTCCGTTTTCCAGATGAAAACAAGGAGACCCTCCTGATGAACAAGCCTGTTCCGCCGCTGTTCGGCACCGCCAAGATTACGACGACCCCACTTCCGAATTCGCGCAAGGTCTATGTGACCAGCGAGTTCGATTCGAGCATTCGCGTGCCATTCCGCGAAATCGCGATTGAAGACCCTGCGAACCCATCCTTCCGCGTCTACGATGCGTCCGGTCCCTATACCGACGCTGACGTTGAAATCGACGTTCGCAAGGGTCTGGCTCGTCCTCGCACTGCCTGGGTCGAAGCCCGCGGCAACACCGAGGCCTATGACGGTCGCCCGGTCAAGCCGGAAGACAATGGCGATCTCAAGGTCAGCCAGAATGCCGCTGAATTCCCCATCCTGATCAAGCCACTGCGTGGTATCGGCGATGCCCCGGTGACCCAGCTTGAGTATGCCCGCGCCGGGATCATCACCAAGGAGATGATCTTCGTCGCCGAGCGCGAGAACCTCGGGCGCAAGATGCTGGCCGATGCTGCTGCCAAGATCGCCGACGGCAACTCCTTCGGTGCGGCCATCCCGCCCTATATCACCCCGGAATTTGTCCGCGAGGAGATCGCACGGGGTCGCGCCATCATCCCGGCGAACATCAACCACGGCGAACTTGAGCCGACGATCATTGGCCGCAATTTCCTCGTCAAGATCAACGCCAACATCGGCAATTCCGCCGTGACGTCATCGATCGAAGAAGAGGTCGAGAAGCTCGTCTGGTCGATCCGCTGGGGCGCAGATACGGTCATGGACCTGTCGACGGGTCGCAATATTCACACGACGCGCGAGTGGATCCTGCGCAATTCGCCGGTGCCGATCGGCACGGTGCCGATCTATCAGGCGCTCGAGAAAGTGCACGGCGACCCGACCAAGCTGGATTGGGATGTCTTCTCGGACACGCTGATCGAGCAATGCGAGCAGGGTGTTGACTACTTCACGATCCACGCCGGTGTCCGGCTGGCACACGTCCCGCTGACGGCCAAGCGCGTTACGGGCATCGTGTCGCGTGGTGGTTCGATCATGGCCGGCTGGTGCCTTGCCCACCACAAGGAAAGCTTCCTCTATGATCGCTTCGGTGACATCTGTGACATCATGCGCAAATATGACGTGTCGTTCTCGCTTGGCGATGGTCTGCGTCCGGGCTCGATTGCCGACGCCAATGACGCGGCGCAATTCGCCGAGTTGGAGACACTCGGGGAACTGACCCAGGTCGCCTGGAAGAAGGGTTGCCAGGTGATGATCGAAGGCCCCGGCCACGTGCCGATGCACAAGATCAAGGAGAACATGGACAAGCAGTTGCGCGAGTGCGGCGAGGCTCCATTCTATACGCTCGGGCCGTTGACGACCGACATTGCGCCTGGCTACGACCATATCACATCGGCAATTGGTGCGGCGATGATCGGCTGGTTTGGTACGGCCATGCTCTGCTACGTCACGCCCAAGGAGCACCTCGGCCTGCCGAACCGTGACGACGTCAAGGTCGGCGTCATCACCTACAAGATCGCGGCCCACGCAGCTGACCTCGCCAAGGGACATCCGGCGGCGCAGTTGCGCGATGACGCCCTGTCAAAGGCCCGGTTCGAGTTCCGCTGGCAGGACCAGTTCAACCTGTCGCTCGATCCAGATACGGCGTGTGCCTATCACGATGAAACCTTGCCGAAGACTGCGCACAAGACGGCGCATTTCTGCTCGATGTGCGGTCCGAAGTTCTGCTCGATGAAAATCACGCAGGACATCCGTGACAAGGCCGCGCGCGACGAAGGCATGGCTGCCAAGTCGAAGGAATTCGCCGAGGCCGGTGCGAAGGTCTACGTGCCGGTGGATTGACGGCGAGGACCCCTCATCCGCCCCTCGGGCACCTTCTCCCAAAAGGGGAGAAGGCGACACAAACTAAGCACTCGCGTTTAACCCTTCTCCCCTTGCGGGGTCGGTTGCGATGCGGAGGAGACCAGCGGCTCCGGAGCCCCAAGGGTGGCCAACGGCCGGATGAGGGGTGACGACGTGATCCCTCACCGAAACGCACGCGGCCTCAAACCCGCATGGAACCATGTGATAAGCGAGTAGACATCATAGACGGGCAAGCTGACCGCTGTCTGAAGCGCTGCGGCATAGGGTGGCATGTTGGTGCACTCAAGCACAATTGCGCCAACATCGGGACGCTTGGCGACAAGCGCCCGTCCGGCGGCAATGACATCGGCCTCGGCACGCGCGACATCAAGGTCGGTGGTTTCGCCCTTGACCATCACACGATAGAGTTCCTGTCCATGTTCAACCCCCTCAATCGGTGTGTCGAGTTGGACATGGGCTGCTAACAGATGAGCCGGTGACAGACTGGTGGCCGAAACAGTAACGATGCCGACGCGTTTGCCCGGCGGCAGGGTGGCTTGCACCCAAGGCACCTGCAACAGTGCGGATGTCGCAACGGGGACGTTGACGGCGGCGGCCAGTTCGGCCTGAAACAGCGAGAGAAATCCGCAAGTCGTCGTGATGGCTATCGCGCCTTGACGCACAAGTGCCTGAGCGCCCGTAATGAAATCCGGCAGCAATCCAGCCGCGCCGTGAAGAACGACGCGGTCCGCTGTCGCGCCATGAACGACATGATACAGCACCGGGAACGGCCAGGTCTGGGGATTGCCCATATCGCCTGGAATGCGCGGAAACCGGGTCTCCAGCATGAGAATGCCAATCGGCGCGGCGTCGGTCATCTCGAAGCCTTTGGTCAACCGGCAACAATCCGGCGGCAATGGTCGAGTACGGCGTTGATCAGATTGTCGCTCGCTTCGGGTGTGCGGAACGCCGAATGGGCGGACAAGGTCACATTGGGCAAGCTTGTCAGGATATGACCAGCGGGCATGGGTTCGACCGGGTAGACATCGAGACCGGCATGGAACAGGTGCCCAGATTGCAGAGCCTCGATCATGGCGGCTTCGTCGACCAAGGCACCCCGGGCGGTGTTGATCAGGATCGCACCGGGCCGCATTGCTGCGATCCGCTCACGTGACAGAAATCCGCGCGTGTTATCGTCCAAGGTGAGATGCAGCGAGACGACATGGGCGCTCGAAAGCAACTCATCCAGTGGAACAAACTCGACGCCGGGATGGGACTTCTCGCTGCGGTTCCACGCGATGACGCGCAAGCCTGAGCCGATGGCGATGCGCGCGACTTCCTGAGCGATGCCACCAAAGCCGATCAGGCCCAGCGTCTTGCCTTTCAACTCGATGCCATCCGTCCGCAGCCAGTTTCCTGCTCGCATTTCCCGATCCATGCGCGCAAAGCCCTTGGCTGACGCCCACATCAGCGCGATTGCACATTCGGCAACGGCTGTGTCGCCATATCCCTTGATCGTATGAACGGTGATGCCGAGTTCTGCCAGCTCTTCCGGGTTCATGTAGCTGCGGGCACCGGTACCGAGAAACACGACGTGTTTGAGCCCTCTACAGCGCCTCGCCAGATCCGTCGGCAAAAAGCTGTGATCGATGATGGCAATCGGCGCGCCATCAAGCGCGGTGATGATCTCGTCGCCCTTGATGGCGGGATTACGATTGATGGTGACCGGAAGGTCATCCGCACGATGCAGGCGGGTCATGACGCCTGCCAGCGTATCATTGGCATCGATGAATACAGCGCGCATCTATCCTCCTGCTCGTGATGATCTCGGTGTTATCGGCACATGCGGTTCAGTCTGGCTGCGGCGCTGTTACAACCGGTTGACCACCGCGTTTACGCAGGGATGACACCCACGTCGCCAGCCGGTCAAGGTAGAGATAGACAACGGGCGTTGTATAGAGCGTCAGCAATTGGCTGATCATCAGGCCACCCACGATGGATATGCCAAGGGGGCGCCGGATCTCCGCGCCATCCCCAAAGCTGATCGCCAGCGGCACCGCGCCGAGCATAGCGGCCATGGTCGTCATCATGATCGGTCGGAAGCGCAGGAGACAGGCTTCGCGGATGGCCTCATAGGATGTTGCTCCATGCGAGCGCCGGGCTTCGATGGCGAAGTCGACCATCATAATGGCGTTCTTTTTCACAATGCCGATCAGCAGGATCACGCCAATCAACGCGATGATGCTGAATTCGGCACCAAACATCATGAGAGCCAGCACTGCCCCAACGCCTGCAGAGGGGAGCGTCGACAGGATCGTGATCGGGTGGACGTAGCTTTCATAGAGGATGCCGAGCACGATATAGATCACGCCAATCGCCGCGCCGATCAGAATGAGTTCGTTGGACAGCAGATCAGCAAAGACCTGCGCCGTTCCCGCCATCTGACCGTGAATGGTTGATGGCATGTGGATCGCATCTTCGGCGGCCTTGATTTCCGTGACTGCGTTACCCAGGGAGTCTCCGGGTTTCAGGTTGAAGGAAATCGTCGTCGTGACAAAGGACCCCTGATGATTGACCGAGAGTGGTGCCAAACCCGGTTCGTAGTGGCTGATAGCCTTCAGCGGCACCATTTTTTCCTGAGAGGTGCTGACAGCGGAGCCGGAGGAAGCCGAGCTTTTTCCAGATGCGGCGAGTGCATTGGTGGCTGCGTTGCGGGCCGCAATAGCGGCAAGATTGCTCGCGCCACTCGAATTAGCTGACGCCTTGGTCGGTCCAGAAACGGTTCCCCCCGGCAAATTGGTGGTCGCCGTTGCATTGGAAGCGCCCGACGTCGACACATAGATCTGCTCAAGGGTGGACGGGCGCTGCGTGTAGCGCGGATCGATCTCCATCACGACATGATACTGGTTGATCGCCGAGAAGATCGTCGAGACCTGACGCTGGCCGAAGGCGTCATAGAGCGTGTTGTCGATCTGGGACATATTGACGCCAAGGCGCGAAGCGCTGTCGCGGTCGATAACGAGGTTCGACTGCAATGCCTTGACCTGTTGGTCGGAATTGACGTCGGGCAGATTGTCGCGCGCCTGAAGCTCTGCCACGAGCTTTGGCGCCCAAGCATAGAGTTCCTCCGTATTATCGGCGGAGAGCGTGTATTGGTATTGCGCGGCGCTCTGGCGACCTCCGGCACGCACGTCCTGTGCGGCCACGAGAAAGAGCTGCCCGCCGGGCACACGGTTCAGCTTCGGCCTGAGGCGCGCGATAATTTCATCCACAGTCGATGCGCGCTCCTTCAACGGCTTCAGCGTGACGAATACGGAGGCCGAGTTGACGGACCCTCCGCCGCCGCCACTGCCAGCGCCTGTAAAGCCCACGACATCGCCGACATCCGGGTCTTGCTGGATGATGGCCATCATCTGCTCCAGCTTCTTGCTCATCGCCTGGAAGGAGATGCTCTGGTCGCCGCGCATGTTGCCGATCAGGCGACCGGTGTCCTCCTGCGGGAAGAATCCCTTCGGGATGTTGATGAACAGCCAGATATTCAAGGCCACGGTGGCGAACAGGATCAGCATCACCAGAAAGGAATGACGCAGCGCCCAGGTGAGGCTGCGCTCATAGCCCCCGTGCAGGCGGTCGAACAGGGACCGACGGGTGGGCCTGTCGGTCTCAGTGTGACCGTGGGGTTTGAGAAGTAGCGCACACAGCATGGCGGTTGTTGTCAGCGAAATGACGAGCGAAATCAGGATCGAGATCGTCAGGGTCATCGTGAATTCGCGGAACAATCGGCCTGGCAATCCACCGAGGAAGAGAATGGGCAGAAATACCGCGATGAGCGACAAACTGATCGACAGAACCGTGAAACCGACTTCCTTCGATCCCTTCAATGCCGCTGCATATCTGTCCATGCCGAGTTCGATATGGCGCTGGACGTTTTCCACGACGACAATGGCATCATCGACGACAAAGCCCGTCGCAATGGTCAGGGCCATCAGCGACAGAATATCGAGACTGTAACCGAGCAGGTACATGGCACTGAATGTGCCGATGATCGAAACCGGAACTGCGAGGCTCGGGACAATCGTGGCGCGGATATCCCCAAGAAACGCATAGACTACCAGGGTCACGAGCAGAACTGCGATGATCAAGGTCGTCTCGGTATCTCGCAGCGAGGCGCGAATGGTCGTCGACCGGTCCATCGCTACCCGCAACACGGTATCGGACGGCATGGCAGCTTCCAGATGCGGTAATTCGGCCTTCACGGCATCGACGGTTTCAATGACGTTGGCACCGGGTTGCGCCGTCACGATCACGAGCACCGATGGGACGCCGTTGGCGTAGCCGATATTGCGCAGATCCTCGACCGAATCCTTGACCTCGGCCACGTCACTCAACGACACGGCTGAGCCATTGCGATAGGCGACGATCAGCGACTGATAATCGACAGCATGCGTTGCCTGGTCGTTGGTATAGATCTGGAAGTGATCATCACCCTGCTCGATGGCGCCTTTCGGCGCGTTGGCATTGGCCGAGGCCAGAGCCGCACGCACGTCTTCCAGGCCGATGCCGTATTTGAACAGGGCTTGCGGGTTCAGTTCGACGCGCACCGCCGGGAGTGCAGCGCCACCAATCGAGACTTGCCCGATCCCCGACAATTGCGACAGACGTTGCTGAAGCACATTGGTCGCCACGTCGTAAAGCTGGCCGCGTGTGTAGGTCTTGGACGTCATCGACAGGATCAGGATCGGTGCATCCGCCGGGTTGAACTTGCGATAGGTCGGGTTGCTCCTGAGGCTGGATGGCAGGTCGGCTCTGGCGGCATTGATCGCGGCCTGAACGTCGCGGGCTGCCCCATCAATGTCGCGGTCCAGTCCGAACTGCAGCGACAGGCGCGTCTGGCCCAGACCGCTCGTCGATGTCATTTCCGTGACGTCGGCAATCTGGCCCAGATGCCGTTCAAGCGGACTGGCGACGCTGTTGGCCACGGTTTCCGGGCTTGCGCCGGGAAGGCTGGCACTGATTGTGATCGTCGGAATATCGATATTGGGCAGTGGAGCGACGGGCAATTTGAAGAAGGCCAGCGCGCCAGCAATCACGATGCCAGCCGTCAGCAGAATGGTCGCGACCGGTCGATTGATGAACGGTGCGGAAATGCTCATTCGCCGGCCTCCGGCGTCATCGCGTGCGGCTGTCGCTGGCCAAACCGCGCAGCAAGCCGATCAAAGAACAGGTAGACGACTGGCGTCGTAAACAGTGTCAGGACCTGGCTGACGATCAAACCCCCGACGATCGCGTAGCCGAGTGGGCGACGCAGTTCAGCGCCAACACCGGTTCCGAGCATCAGCGGCACCGCACCCAGAATGGCGACCATGGTTGTCATCAGGATCGGGCGGAAGCGCAGCAGACAGGCTTGCCTGATGGCGTCGTGCGGGGACAGTCCCTCGACGCGCTCGGCCTCCAATGCGAAGTCGATCATCATGATGGCATTTTTCTTGACGATGCCGATGAGCAGGATGATGCCGATGATCGCAATGATATCCAGTTCGTATCCGAACAGGATCAGGATCAGGAGGGCGCCAACACTTGCAGAAGGAAGCGTCGAGAGGATCGTAATCGGGTGGATGAAGCTCTCGTAGAGCACGCCCAGAACAATATACATGGCTGCAATAGCCGCCGCGATCAGGAACAGCTCGTTTGTCAGCGACGACTGGAACGCCGCAGCCGTACCTTGATAGGCAATTACGAAGCTATTCGGCAAGCCAATCGCCTTGGCCTCCCTGTCGACGGCCTCCACAGCAGCGCCGAGCGAAACGCCCTTCGTCAGATTGAACGAAATGGTGGTAGCCGGAAACTGGCCAAAATGCGTGACAACCAGTGGCCCGGAGCGTTGGTTCACCTTCACTAGGGCCGAAAGCGGGACTTGACCGTTCGTCGAAGACGAGTTGGACGGCAGGTAGATTTTGTTCAGGCTATCCAGCGTCTGCTGCATGGACGGATTGGCTTCGAGGATTACCCGGTACTGGCTCGACTGGGTGTAGATCGTCGACACGATCCGCTGGCCAAAACTATCATAGAGCACGTTGTCAATCGTGGCGGGTGTAATTCCGAACCGGGCTGCTGTCGCCCGGTCAATGACGAGATCAACCGCCAGACCTTGCTGCTGGAGATCGCTGGCAACATCGCTCAATTCAGGGGCTTGAGCCAGCTGTTGCACAAGTTTGGGCACCCAGACGGCGAACTCTGCGGGATTGGCATCTTCGAGCACGAATTTGTACTGGGCGCGCGTGACGCTGTCGTCAATGGTCAGGTCTTGCACCGGCTGCATATAGAGGTTCGCGCCGACAATCCCTGACGTCTCCGACTTCAAGCGGCGGATTACTTCCGAGGCGGTCTCCGTACGTTCACCGAGTGGCTTCAGATTGATCAGGAAACGACCCGTGTTGAGGGTGAGGTTCTGGCCGTCGACGCCGACGAACGATGAGAGCGATGCGACATCCTTGTCGGCCAGAATGGCATCAGCCAATTGCCCTTGCAGGCGAACCATCTCGGAGAAGGACGCCCGTTGCGGGCCTTCGGAGATCGCATCGATCATGCCGACATCCTGGACGGGGAAAAACCCCTTGGGGATGGCGATATAAAGACCCGCCGTCGCTGCGAGCGTCGCGACAGCCACGATGAGCGTCAGCCCCTGATTTTCAAGCACCACATCAAGCATTGCCGCGTATTGCTTGATGATCCATGTGAATACGTGCTCCGAACCCAGATCAAACCAGCCGCGCTCTGAATCTGGCTTGTGCCGGATCAGTTTGGCGCAAAGCATCGGCACGAGCGTCAGGGACACGACTGCGGAAATAACGATCGTGACGGCCAGCGTGATCGCGAACTCGTGAAACAGCCGCCCGACGACTTCGCCCATGAAGAGAAGCGGGATCAGCACGGCAATCAGCGAGACGGTGAGCGAAATGATCGTGAAGCCGATCTGCTCGGAACCGACCAGCGACGCTTTCATCGGCTCCATGCCGCCTTCGATATAGCGGGCGATATTTTCGATCATCACGATCGCGTCGTCGACGACGAAACCGGTCGAGATCGTCAGGGCCATCAGTGAGAGATTATCGAGGCTGAACGACAGCAGGTACATGACCCCGAGGCAGCCGACGAGCGACAAGGGCGCGGACAGGCTCGGGATCAGCGTCGCAGGGATCGTCCGCAGGAAGATGAAGATCACAAGAACGACGAGGCCCATCGCCATCGCCAGTTCAAATTCCACATCGGCCACGGAGGCGCGAATGGTGGTGGTGCGGTCGCTGAGGATCGTGACCTCGACGGCAGACGGCAGGCCAGAGAGCATCTGCGGCAACGTCTTGCGGATCGAATCCACGACCTGAATGACATTTGCACCCGGCTGGCGCTGCACGTTAAGAATGATCGAGGGGGTCTTGTTGGCCCAGGCCGCGAGTTTCGTATTCTCGGGACCGCTGACAATCGTTGCGACATCAGACAAGCGAACGGGCGCGCCGTTCTTGTAGGCAATGATGATCGACTTGTATTGGTCGGCGCTTGTGATCTGGTCATTGGCATTGATCGACGAGGATTGCGCAACCCCGTCGAAGTTGCCTTTGGGCGTGTTGACGTTGGCCGTGCCAAGAACCGTCCGCACGTCATCGACGGCAAGTCCGTTAGCCGCGAGCGCTGCCGGATTGATCTGGATACGCACAGCAGGGCGATTACCGCCCGAGATGCTCACCAGTCCGACACCCGACTGCTGCGAAATCTTCTGCGCCAGCCGATTTTCGCTGATGTCCTCAAGATCGGTGAGCAATAGCGTCTTCGAACTGACCGCAAGCGTCATGATCGGCGCATCGGCCGGATTGATCTTGGCATAAATCGGTGGAGCGGGCAGGTCGGCGGGCAACAGGTTCCCGGCGGCATTGATGGCGGCCTGGACTTCCTGTTCGGCGACATCGAGATTGAGGTTCAATCCGAATTGAAGCGTCAGGATGGATGCACCGGCGGAACTGGCGGATGTCATCTGGTTCAGGCCTGGCATTTGACCGAACTGCCGCTCAAGTGGGGCCGTCACGGATGATGTCATGACCTCCGGACTTGCGCCGGGGTAGAAGGTCTGAACCTGAATTGTGGGATAGTCGACTTCCGGCAGCGCAGCGAGCGGCAGAAAGCGATAGGCGACGGCACCCGCCAGCAGGATGGCGACCATCAGCAAGGTCGTGCCCACCGGTCGGCGAATGAAGGGTTCGGAGACGTTCATCGCCGAGGCATCTCCGCTAGATCAGCCCGCGTGTCACTTGGCGTCGCCATTGGCCTGTCCACCTTGCGTATCCGAGTGATTGCGCCGCTTCGAGGGATCACGGCCCGGCTTGTTGGGATCTGCGGGTTGCGCGGCGTTGTCGGGCTTTGCAGCGCCAGTCCCCGGACCTGACTGATCAGTCCCCGACCGTTGAAGCGTCTGGGTGCCTCCAGATCCTGGCGGTCCACCGCGCCCCGCCACCGGTTTGCCGTCCAGTGCGGAAATCGAGACGGTTGCACCATCGCGCAAACGATCCGCGCCATCGACGACGACGCGGTCGCCGGCTGACAGACCCTTGGTCACCGAAACCGTGTCACCTTCCGTTGGGCCGAGCGTCAGGGTCCGAACGGACACCTTATCATCGTCCCCGAGCACATAGGTATAGGCACCGGGTGCACCGCGCTGAACCGCCGCTGACGGGATCGTCACGGCATTGTCGATCGTCTTGACGAGCAGTCGGACATTGACGAACTGGTTGGGAAACAGCTTGTTGTCGGCATTTCCAAAAATGGCGCGCAGCTTCACGGTACCGGTCGTCGTGTCGATCTGGTTGTCAAGTGTCGAGACAGTGCCAGTGTCCAGTTGCTTCACGTTAGAGCGATCATAGACCGCCGCCTGCAACTTCGTGCCTGCGATCACCTGCGGGGCGATTTCCGCCAGATCGTCTTCGGGGACGGGAAACAACACGGAAATCGGCTGTAGCTGAGTGATCACAGCGAGACCTGTTGAAGAGGCGGATTGCACATAATTGCCTTCGTCCACCAGTCGCAACCCGACGCGCCCGTCGATGGGAGCGACGATGCGGCAATACTGGATATTGAGCGCTTGCGCTTCGATCAGGGCCCGGTCGATGCTGACCGTGCCTTCGTCCTGCGCGACGACGAAGACCTGGTTTTCGGCCTGTTGGCGTGCGATGGAATTCTGCTGGAGGAGCGTCTGGTAGCGGATATTATCGGAGCGCGCCTGTTCGAGCAGTCCGACATCGCGGGCCAATTGCCCCTCATATTGCGCCTTCAGCGCTTCGTAGGGTCGAGGATCGATCTGGGCAAGAAAATCGCCTTTCTTGACCATCTGCCCTTCTTGGAATGCCACTTTTTGCAGCTGGCCGTTGACCTGCGACTGAATGGTCACGCTTGCGAGCGGTGTTACAGTCCCCAGCGCATTGACATAGACATGGACTGTTCCTGTCGTTGCTGTTGCCACGCCAACTGAAGATGGCGGGCCACCGGAGCGGCCATTTCGTGCAACAGTCGCTGCTGGATGGGTCGCCAGACCATAGATCCAGTAGCCAGCACCGCCAAGCGCCGCGAGGACGACCAGCTTCCAGAACAGCGCCCAGCCAGAAGACCGTTTCGGTTGCGCCTGACCCGCCTGTTTGACCGATATGTCACCGGAAGGCGGGCGTTTGGCGTCACGTTTCAGGATCGGCGGTTTTACTCTATCGTCCATCAGTCCCACGCAGTTCTTGTTTCAGCCACGGCCATCTATCAGCAAATCCAACAAGCCGGATATGGTCAGGAGTCTTAAATCTTCCAAGCACGTCGAGCAATTAGCGCGCCCAAGCCACCAAATTATGGCTGCAAAGGCCTGACGGCTAGCTGACGTCCACTATTCGGTCATCACGTTTGCTTGCACAGTCTATTTGGACGTCGGAGCTAGGCCCTTCGCGAGAGCCTCAGCACTGGGCAGTTGTGCGCTGTTCCAACCGCCGCCCAACGCCTCAATCAGATTGACACTGGCGACGAACAGGTTCTGGCGCGTGGTCAACGCCGCTTCCTGATCTGATAGAAGTGTCGCCTCGGCCGTCACGACGGTAGTGAACGGCACAGTGCCCGCACGATATTGGTTGAGATAGACATCGACGGCTTCGCGCGCAGACTTGATCGCCTGCTCCTGAAGCGCGAGTTCCTGTGTCTCGACCTTGATCGCGACGAGATAGTCTTCGACCTGACCGAATGCAGACAGAACCGTTTGACGGTATGTTGCCACAGTCTGATCATAGGTCGCGCGCGCCGCATCGAGCTGAGCGGAATGCAGCCCGCCATCCAGTAACGGCTCGTTTGCAGCCGCACCGAGCGACCAGATCTGTTGAGCAGCAGTGAAGGGAAACGCGTTGGGCCCGCTGAACTGAAAGGCCGTCGACAGACTGAAATCCGGGTAGAAGGCGGCGGTTGCGACACCAATCTGTGCGTTCTGCTCCTGCATCAGTCGTTCTGCGGCGGCGATATCCGGGCGCCGCTCCAGCAGCGTGGATGGCAGCGACACCGGCACCTTCGGCGGAAGCTGCCCCAGAACGCGCCGGGGCAATGTCAGTTCAGACGGCGGCTTTCCAGTCAGGATCGCAATGGCATGTTCATATTGCTGACGTGGTACGTCCGTCGCCAGCTCCTGTGCACGGGCGGTCAGCAACTGGTTCTGGGCCGTGATCAGATCGGCCTTGGAGACTGTTCCGCCATTGTACTGGTTCTGCGTGATTTCGAGCGTCTTCTCGTAATCGGAAATGGTTGAGTGCAGGATGTCACGCAGGGAATCTTCCGCGCGCAAATTGAAATAGGCAATTGCCAATTGGGCTTGCGCCGAGAGCTTGGCATTGGCCAAATCCGCAGCGCTGACCTGTGCTGCGGCCTCGCTACCTTCCACTTGCCGCCGGATCTTGCCCCAGACATCCAGATCCCAGGAACCGGTAACGCCCGAAACAAAGGTGGTTTTGGCCGAAGTCTTGCCGAGTGCGGACTGTCCCGCGCCGGAGCCAGAGCGTGTGGCCGTATCGCTTGCCGACACAGCCGGAAGCTGGTTCGCCTGCGCCTCCCGGATCAATGCCTGCGCCTGTTCATATCCCGCAGCGGATGCCGCGACCGTCTGGTTGGACAGTTCCACCTGACGCAGCAAGCCATCCAGTGTCGCATCATGGTAAACGGTCCACCAGGGGCCATGGTCGATACCATCGCTTGGGGTTGCCTGCTTCCAGCCCTTGAGCTCCTTGAATGCTGTCGGTACAGGGGCCGCAGGGCGAACATAATCAGGCCCCACCGTGCAAGACGTTAGCATCGGCAGTGCTGTCATCATCAGACTGATCGCTGTCGAACGCTTCATTGCCTGGTCCTGGAACTCACGCCACCCGAACACTCGTCTTGTCGTCAGGCTTTTCCCGTGACGTCAATATGACGATATAGTGCTGCAGCCGCCTTGGAACACCCAAGCGGTATCTTTAGCATGCTCAAGTCATTAACACTGTGTCTTTACGATGAAAAATTCATGGAAAAGCATATTGCCCACAGGTGAGCAATCAAATGGCCGACGGCTTCATGTTCAGCCAGCCTTGCTGTGGCCACCGAGGTAAGCGCCCACGATGCGTTCATCGGACCAGAGTGCTTCCGGTGTTCCGCCAAAATTGAGGCGTCCCGTTTCGAGCACATGGCCGTAATCAGCCACTTTCAGGGCCATGCGGGCATTCTGCTCGACGAGCAGGACCGTCGCGCCGCGACTGCGAATTTGCGCAATGATCTTGAAGACGGCTTGCACAATGACCGGAGCCAACCCGAGCGAAGGTTCATCCAATAACAGAAGGCGCGGCTTGGCCATCAGGCCGCGTGCAACAGCAACCATCTGCTGCTGACCACCGGATAGCGTCCAGCCGAGCTTGTCGGCAAAGACGCGGATTTCCGGGAACAGATCGAACATGTCATCTGCTTCGCGCTTGATATCGCGTGTCGCAAGCCGACGGTTCGAGGCCCCTAGCATGATATTTTCGCGGACACTGAGGCCGGGGAAAATGCGACGCCCTTCCGGTACATGGGCAATCCCACGCCTGACGATCTCCTCCGGTCCCAAACCGGCAATCGAGCGTCCCTCAAAGACGATCTCGCCCGCATTCGGGCTGACTAGCCCGGTAATGGCGCGCAATGTCGTCGACTTCCCGGCCCCGTTCGAGCCGAGTAACGAAACGACGGTGCCTTCCTCAACCGAGAAAGTGACACCGCGCAGTGCTTCGATCTCGCCATAGCGGACTGAGAGGTCGGTGATTTCCAACAGCGCCATCAGTCATCCGCTCCAAGATAAGCCGTCACGACCTGCGGGTCGCGCAGCACTGATTGGGGATCGCCATCGGCGATGCGACGCCCGAAATTGAGCACTGTGATATGATCCGCCGCCTCGCTGACAAGCGTCATGTCATGATCTATGATCAGGATCGTCAGGCCGAAGGCTGCGATCCTTTCCAACAGGTCATGAAGGCCTCGCTTTTCCGTGGAATTCAGGCCAGCGGCAGGTTCATCAAGCAGCAACAGCGTCGGATTGCCCGCGAGCGCACGCGCGATTTCGATCAGGCGCTGGTGGCCGTAACTGAATGACGTGACGAGTTCATTGGCGCGCGGTGCCAGACCGACGAAGTCCAGAGCCGCCAGGGCCCGCGCCTCAACTGCCGCATGTCCGCGCCCGACAGCGGTATTTCCCGGTCGCTCCGTGCCGATGATGACGTTTTCCAGCGCGCTCATGGAGCGGAACAATCGAATATTCTGGAAGGTCCGTCCCAAGCCGACCATGGTGCGGCGGTAGGGCGGGAGGCTCGTCACATCGACGCCATCGAGCATGACACGACCGCCCGTGGCCCGATAAAGGCCCGAAAGGACGTTCAATGTCGTTGTCTTGCCCGAGCCGTTCGGTCCGATCAGCGCGTGGACCGAGCCGCGCCTGACGGAGATATGGACCCCGTCGACCGCTTTCAGTCCGCCGAAATGTTTTGCCAGGCCAGAGACTTCCAGGACGGCATCGTTCGCGTCAGGCGATCCGCCGGGCGACAGCGTGAGGGCCTCCGCAACGGGCGGTGCCGGTGATTTGCGGGCGAAGAGCTTTGTGATGAAGCCCCAGATCCCGTCCGGCATGAACAGCACAATCAGGATCACCGCCACGCCATAGATGGCGAGATAAAGACCCGGGATACTCTTCAGGAACCGCAGCCACTCCGGGATCAGGATCAATAGCCCTGTGCCGATGACTGACCCGATCGGCGAGGCGACGCCGCCCAGAAGTGTCATGGTCAGGAAGACAACGGATTCCGCGAAGGAAAATTGATCCGGGCTGACATAGGCAAAGCCGCCAGCGAACAGTCCACCGCCAAGTCCGCCTAACAGGGCGCAGATTGCGAAGGCCGTCATCTTTGTGCGGAATACATCGATTCCCGCGACGCCAGCCGCCAGTTCATTGTCGCGGACGGCGCGCATTGCGCGGCCCAGTTTCGTTGTCTTCAGCCGCCAGACGATCCATCCAACGAGACCCAGCACAGCGACCGACATGGCCAGATAGGATTGCGAGGTCGAAAATAGCGAGGGGCGGGCAATATTGCCAACTCCATCAGGGCCGTGGCTGAAATCGATGGCGTTGACCATGACCAGTGTCATGATCTGCTGGAACGAGATCGTCACCATTGCCAGGTAATGGCCACCGAGCCGCAATGTCGACATGCCCATCGCGCCACCGGCGACGAAGGCGAGGACCATGCCCATGATCAGGCAGAGCCAGAATGGCAGGCCCCAGTCCGTTGTTCCCAAGGCGACCGCGTAGGCACCGATCCCGAAAAAGGCGGCTTGTGCCAGGTTGATCTGACCGCATAGGCCAAGCACGATCGACAGGCCGAACACGGCAATCGCATAGGTCGCCGCCTGCATCAGGATGTTCAGCACGTAGCTGTCAAAACTGGCCTTGGCCAACAGCACGACGATCACGCCAATCACGACGAAATACACGCCCTGCAACAGGGTTGAGAAAGTGCTCGACCTCATGCTTTTTCCGCCACACGTTCGCCGAAGATGCCTTGCGGCCGGAAGATCAGGAACAGGACGAGCACCAGAAAAGCGAAGCCGTCCTTGTAAGGGACCGAGATATAGGCGGCACCGAAGGTCTCGATGATGCCAAGCGCCAAACCGCCGATGATGGCACCGGCGACGTCACCAAATCCGCCGATGATCGTCGCTGCGAAGGCCTTCAGGGCAATCGTTGATCCCATCTGGATGGACACAAACAGGATTGGCGCCACAAGAATGCCAGCCACGCCGCCGAGCAATGCGCTGTAAATGAAGGTCAGCATGATCATCGCTGCGACGGGAATGCCGAGCAGCGACGCCATTTCCTTGTCCTGGCTTGTTGCCTGAAGCTTCTTGCCGATGAGGGTCTTCTCAAAGAACCAGTACTGGAATGCCACCAGCAGGATCGTCACGCCGATGATCAGCAGATATTGGCTATCGAGATAAACCGGGCCAATCTGGATGCCGGGCGTATCGAACCAGCCGGACAGGACTTGCGGCTGCGGGCCATAAAGCGCGAGCGTCGTATTCGCAAGAAAGATCGACGCGCCGATTGTCGAAATGATCACCGGCAAATACGTCCGATGGCGCAGGGGATAATAGACGCACACGTTGAACAGCGCACCTATCACGACCATTCCAGCCAAGGCGATCAGGAAGCTCAGCCAGTAGGGCAGGCCGAGATCGACGGCACAGACGACCATCATATAGGCTGCGACCATCGAGAATTCGCCCTGGGCGAAATTCACGACGTTTGTCGCGCGGAAAATCAGCACGAAGCCCATGGCCACGAGCGCATAGACCGAGCCGATGCCGATGCCCTGGAAGAGCAGCTGGAGAATGATATCCATGAAATGCGTGTTCCGTTAGGGCCATTGCCCCCGTGTTTTGAAAGGTCGACCAGCATGAGTTGAAATCATGCCGGTCGCCATTTCTCAACCGACCAGCGTCAGGACTTGAACTCGACGTGCTTGTCGAAAACGATCGTGCCCTTCTCATTGCGAACGATATTATAGCCGCGCAGACCGTCGCCGTTCTGATCGTAGTTGTATTCGCCTTCGGCACCCTTGTAGCCCTTGATCGCGATGATCGCTTCACGAATCTTGGCAGGATCTGTGGATCCGGCGGCATTGATTGCCGTCGTCAGGATACCGAGCGCATCGTAAGTCCAGGCGCTGAAATTATCTGGCGGAACATTGCCTGACGCTGCGCGATAGGCCTTGCCGAACTCGGTCGAGGCTTCGCTTGAGGCCTCGGCATAGTCTGCTACGCCGAACGTGCCATAAAGAGCGGGCCCTGCGAGCTTGACGGCGGTCGCGTCAATGATCGAGGGTGATCCAACCCACGGAATTGTAACGCCGAGTTGGCGCAATTGGCGTGCGAAGATGGCGAGATCAGTTTCGAATGTGAAGTAGGAGCCGAGGATTTCCGCGCCGGACTGCTTGATTGCCAGGACGATGCTTGAAAAGTCCTGCGATTGGTTCGGATAGCCCTGATCGAGCGCAACCGTGCAGCCGGCATCGCCTAGCGCTGCGGTCAAGGCCTTCGCCCCGCCGGTGCCGAATGCGTCGGTCGAATGGACGAGCGCCCACTTCTTCTTCTGCAGGGTCTCTGAGCCGTAGGCAGCAATCACGCGACCGGAAAAGGAATCATTCGGACGGCACCGGAACAGCCATTGAGCGCCCATATGGGTGAGGGCTGGGTCCGTCCCACCAAACATCATGGGCTTTCCGACCTTTGCCAGGTCCGGGGCCATTGCGTGCACTTGCGTCGACCGGATCGAGCCGAGGAATGCAACGATATCGGGCTGAGACGCCAGCTTGGAGAAGGCCAACACCGCACCCGGATTTGTCGTCTGATCGTCTTCGATGACGAGTTCGAGGGGCTTTCCGAGGATGCCGCCAGCCTTGTTGATGCGTTCAACAGCTATCTTGGCTCCCGTTTGCGCATATTTGCCGGACTCGGCACCAGGGCCGGTAATCGGGACAACCATGCCGATTTTAACGGTCGCGCCATCTGCGCGTGCAGCCTTGATCAGCGCGGGCATTGCAACACCGGCAGCGAGACCTGCCGAAAACTGACGTCTGGTAAAATTCATCCCAAATCCTCCCTTGACCGGTTTCTTGTGAACCGCGTGGGCCGGATTAGACGACGTAACCGGACATTTGTCCAGTCATCATTCGAGCCCCCGGGGATTGTTTTCCGGTTTGTCGTTGTATGCACTGATTAATGTATGCGACCCATTTTCAGACCTAATGGGCAAATTTGTCTGGTTGTTAAATTTATTGATCAACCTTCGCGAGTCTCACAACTTAGAAACGGGCGTGCGATGCGGCTGCTCCGTGAGTGATGTGCAGGGCTTATAGTCAAAATGACTATTCCTATTGCCAACGAGATTTTCTATCGTCGCGCCAATAACAAATTGCCCCATCCCGACCAGCCGGATGGCTCTTGGAGGAAACGGAATGACGAGTGAGCTTGCAGGCACGCCAAACGCAGGTGTTCAGGATCGCCCGGCTTACGAGACAGCCTATGCGAATTTCGATCTGGAGCAGGTCAAGTCTCAGTTCGTCGGAAATTTCGATACGGGCATTAACGCGTGCGTCGAGTGCTGTGATCGCTGGGTCGGATCGGATCGCGTCGCATTGAACTGGGAAGGCGTCGACGGCTCAAGCGACAGCGTGACGTTTGAGCGGTTGCAGGTCATGTCAGCGCGCTTTGCCAATTTCCTGACGGCTCAGGGAATCAAGGCTGGCGATGTTGTCGCTGCGATGCTGCCGCGCACGCCTGAATTGCTCGCCGTCATGCTCGGCACATGGCGGGCCGGTGCAGTCTACCAGCCAATGTTCACAGCATTTGGTCCAAAGGCGATCGAGCATCGGCTGAAGGTGAGCGGCGCGAAACTGCTCGTGACGGATCATGCCAACCGCCCGAAACTGGACGAAGTACCGAACGCTCCGCCGATCATGATCGCCTCGCGTCGCGACGAACCCGTCCGCGAGGGTGATTTTGATGCGCGTATCGAGATGCCGAAGCAATCGGACACGTTTGCGCCCGTTCTGCGCAAGGGCGATGATCTCTTCCTGATGATGGCGACATCAGGGACAACCGGCGCAGCCAAAGGCGTTCCGATCCCGTTGAAAGCGCTGCAAACGTTCCTTGCCTACATGCAATACGCCATCGACCTTCGCCCCGAAGACAAGTTCTGGAATATTGCAGATCCAGGTTGGGCCTATGGGCTTTATTACGCCGTCATCGGTCCCTTGCTGCTTGGCCATACCACGACGTTTTACGAAGGTCCGTTCACCGTCGACAGCACCTACCGGATCATCGATAAATACGGCATCACCAATCTGGCGGGTGCGCCCACGGCCTATCGCCTTATCATCGCCGCAGGGCCGGAAGCGGCTAGCCGCGTCAAGGGCAAGTTGCGCGCGGTCGCTTCTGCCGGTGAACCACTGAACCCGGAAGTAATCCGCTGGTTCTCAGAGCATCTCGCCGCGCCGATCTTTGACCACTATGGGCAGACGGAAGTCGGCATGGTCGTCAACAATCATCACGGTCTCGATCATCAATTCCTGCCAGGCTCGGCGGGCCTGTCGATGCCCGGGCATCGCGTGGTCGTGCTTGATGACGAGGGCAACGAACTCGGACCCAATATCCCGGGCGAACTCGCGATCAATATTACACGTTCGCCGTTGCATTATTTCACCGGCTATTGGCAGCAAGCGACCTCGCAAATCGCCGGTGGTTATTACCGGACCGGCGATACGGTTGAACTCGAGCCAAGCGGCCATATCTCGTTTGTCGGACGGGCGGACGATGTCATTACGTCAGCCGGGTACCGGATTGGTCCGTTTGACGTCGAGAGTGCCTTGCTGGAGCATCCCTCAGTGGCGGAGTCTGCCGTTGTTGGGAAGCCTGATCCGGAGCGTACGGAGATCGTGAAGGCCTTCGTCGTGCTGCGCGCAGGCTTTCAAGCCTCTGATGCCTTGGCGGAGGAACTGAGCCAATATGTCAAGCGCCGGTTGTCCGCACATGCCTTTCCGCGCGAAATCGAGTTCCGGACTGAATTGCCGAAGACACCGAGCGGCAAATTGCAACGTTTCCTGCTGCGCAATGCCGAAAAGGCTGCCGCAAAAGCGTAAGTCATCAGACCGTCGTTACCCACCGGAGTACCCGCATGCTGCTCAATGAAACCCAATTGGCAATTCGAGACATGGCGCGTGATTTCGCACGCGACCGGTTGGCTCCCGGCGCTGCTGATCGGGATCGCAAGCATCAGTTTCCGCGCGCAGAATTGACGGAAATGGGGGATCTGGGACTGCTGGGGATGCTTGTGCCGGAAGAGTTCGGCGGGTCCGATACCGGCGTCATCGCCTATGCACTCGCACTGGAAGAAATCGCAGCGGGCGATGGTGCCTGTTCAACAATCATGAGCGTGCATTCATCGGTCGGTTGTGGCCCGATTGTCAAATTCGGGACGTCCGAGCAGAAGGAACGGTTCCTGCCAAAGATGGCATCCGGCGAGTGGATTTCCGGCTTCGCGCTCACAGAACCATCAACAGGCTCGGATGCAGCCGCAATCAAGACCCGCGCCCGGCGCGATGGCGACCATTATGTGATCAATGGGGCGAAGCAGTTCATTACGTCAGGCCAGAATGGCAAGGTGATCATCCTCTTCGCTGTCACTGATCCGGATGCGGGCAAGAAGGGCATCTCGGCCTTCATTGTCCCGACGGATACGCCCGGCTACGAGGTCGTGCGGGTCGAGCTGAAACTTGGCCAGCATTCCTCGGATACCTGCCAACTTGCGTTTACCGACATGCGCATTCCGGCCAATCTCCGTCTTGGAGAGGAAGGCGAGGGCCTGAAGATCGCGCTCTCCAATCTCGAAGGCGGACGGATCGGCATCGCCAGCCAGGCGGTCGGCATGGCCCGCGCGGCGTACGAACACTCTCTCGCCTATGCGCGTGACCGCATGACCTTCGGTAAGCCGATTATCGAGCATCAGGCGGTCGCATTCCGTCTGGCGGATATGGCGACCGAGATCGAAGCTGCGCGCCAACTTGTCCTGAATGCAGCAGAATTGCGTGAGGCTGGACTACCCTGTCTGCGTGAAGCTTCCATGGCCAAGCTCTTTGCCTCCGAGATGGCCGAGCGCGTCTGTTCGGCTGCGATCCAGATCCATGGCGGCTATGGCTATCTCAATGATTTCCCTGTCGAACGCATCGCCCGCGATGTCCGCGTCTGCCAGATCTATGAAGGCACGAGCGATGTCCAGCGCATCGTGATTGCGCGGGGGTTGTAAACTGGAGGGTGTTTGGCGTACCAGGCCACTACCTCCCCGTCACGGGGAGGTCGGCGCGAAGTGCCTGGTGGGGCAGGACTTTTGGGGGAGAAGCGTTGGCGTCCGCTCCCCACCCCCGGCTGACGCCGGACCCTCCCCGCGGGGAGGGATGGATCAACAAACTTCGGGCATGATGGGAGGGGCACGGCGTGACAGATGTCAGCTCAAAGCGGCGCGGGCCTTTAGCGGGTATTCGGGTCATTGATTTGTCCCGATTGGCGCCCGGTCCCTATTGCACGATGTTGCTCGCCGATCTTGGTGCAGAGGTGATTGTCGTGGGCGGTGGCCGGGCAGGCGTCGCGATCCCGGAATTTGCGCGGGGAAAACGGCTTATTTCGCTCGACCTGAAGCAGGAGGCGGGCAGGGCGGCGCTTCGCGCGCTCGTGAAATCCGCCGACGTATTGGTCGAAGGGTTCCGCCCCGGCGTCGCTGACCGGATTGGTGCGGGCTATGAGGCCCTGTCCGCGATCAATCCACGGCTCGTCTATTGTTCGATCACCGGCTATGGTCAGACCGGTGCCCGTTCACAGGATGCCGGGCATGATATCAACTATGTCGCGATCACAGGGGCCTTGGGGGCAACCGGGCCGTCGGACTCGCGACCGTTCCCGGCTCTCAATCTGCTTGCTGATTTTGCAGGCGGCAGTCTGGTTGCGGCCATGGGCATTCTGGCGGCCATTATCGAAGCTCGGACCTCCGGCACCGGCCAATATATCGATGCTGCCATGATCGACGGCACATTGTCTCTCATGGCCATGCATCTGCCGCTCTGGCAAACACCGCTTATGCCGGCGCGCGGTGAGGGTCTGCTCGTTGGTGACAAGCCATTCTACCGGACCTATGCTTGTGCCGATGGCAAGTTCGTCGCCGTGGGAGCCCTTGAGCGCGGCTTTTTCGTCGCGCTCTGGACCAAGCTGGGGCTCGGGGAAGCACCAGACCACATGCGTGCATCCAATTGGCCCATGATCGCGCATCGCCTCGGAGAGATCTTCCTCACTCGGACGCGCGATGACTGGGCGCAGCTTTTTCTGGGCACAGATTGCTGCGTGACGCCGGTTCTTGAATCTGGCGAAATCTGGGATGACCCACAGGTCCGTGAGCGGCATCCAACGTCGGGGCCAACGCGCGTTCCCGCTATCCCGCGTCTCGGCAAGACGCCAGCCGTCGCGCATGATCTTGATATGACCGATCAAACGCGTGCAGTGCTGACCGAATTGGGTCTTGATATGGGCACGGTTGATGCTGTTGTCGGGGTTGCCGAACAGACAACGATTTCCGGCCTCGAGTGGCCGCCGGAAATTCGGGAGTGACGTCGGACTAAAACGCGTTTGCGGTAAGGTTGGCGTATGTTTTCGTCTTTGGCGGTAATACGCCATGGTCCCACTGGGATGTCACTTCAACATTTGAGTATATTTCAAAATCAAATTTGCAACTATAGAGTGTTTTTTCTAAAAACAAAAACCGGGTGGGAATTGGCCCACCCGGTTTAATCCAAGAGGATATAGCCATGAGCAAATGGCGCATCTCTCTGCGGGTTGATTGGTTCTGGTGTCGCATAAGCTTCACCGTGACCAAGAAATAACCGCTGGGCGGACAGAGAGTCGGAAGCTTTCTGTTCGCCTAGTGGTTTTAGCACAATTCCCGAAAAAAACAAGTTAAAAGCCGCGAGTCCGTTTCAAATAAAACGTATTGCGTGTATTAAAGATGTCCCAGCGGCACCCACGTCACACCGGCGATCACCATCCCTTCCGCTTCAGCCGGACGACTGCCAGATCCAGCGCGGAGAGAAAGCTCGACCTGTCGCGCGGTGAAAAGGGGCGAGGACCGCCGGTAATTTCGCCGCTGGAACGCAAGTCATCCATGAGATTGCGGGTGGCCAACGCCATGCCGATAGACTGTTCTGTCTGGGCTTTCCCGGTCGGCCCGATGACGGATGCTCCAGCCTTCACGCAGCGCGCTGCGAGCGGGATGTCTGCCGTAATGACGATTGTGCCAGGAGCTGCGCGTTCCGCGATCCAGTTGTCGGCGACATCGGGGCCAGCTTCGACGACGACGCGCTCGATCATGGGATCGCGGGGCACATTGATCCAGCTATTGGCAACGACGTAAGTTTTCAGCCCGTGCCGTGCCGCAACCTTGTAGGTCTCGTCCTTGACAGGACAGGCATCAGCATCAATGAAAATGGTCATCGGTGGTTTGGGCGAGGCGTCAGTCATGGCGGGTCCGGGTTATCTGAACCAAACCCATCTCACACCCGGAACCCGTCGGCAAATGGATCGGCGGGATCGCGGAACAGGGTCGCTTCGCCCGTGACATAGGCCCGGCCCGTGATCGTAGCAACGACGTTGCCGGACTCATCAAGCCGATAGCGCGCTGTGAACCGGCTGCCGATGACGCTCTCCTGCACCCAGTCGATACCTGGCGCGAGCTTGCCCGACGCTGCGAGACAGGCGAGCTTGGCGCTTGTGCCGGTTCCGCAGGGTGAGCGGTCGTAAGCGCCGCCCGAACACAGCACAAAGCTGCGTGAATTCGCATCCGCGGCGCCCGGCGGTCCAAACAGCTCGATATGATCGACTGGCTCGCCGTTTGGCCCGGTGATGCCACGCGCCTCCAACGCCAGACGGATAGCGTCGGCCTTGGCGGTCAAGAGGCCGACATTGGCGAGCGTCAACGGGGCAGGGCAATACTCCGTCAGGAAGAACCAGTTCCCGCCCCAGGCGACATCGCCGACCACCGCGCCGATGCCGGGCACATCGACGCTTATGCCCTGCATCAGCCGATAGCTGGGCACGTTTTCGATGGCCGCTTCATTGGCCGATTTCAGGTCGACCGATACGACGCCAACCGGTGTTTCGAACCGGTGCAGGCCGGGTTTCAGCCGACCCAAATGCGCAAGCGTGACCGCCGTGCCGATGGTTCCGTGACCGCACATGCCGAGATAACCGGCATTGTTAAAGAAGATGACACCGGCAGCGCAGGTCGGGTCGACCGGCTCACACAGCAACGCACCGACAACCGCATCCGATCCACGCGGCTCATTCACCGCAAAGCTGCGGTAATGATCGAACTCGCGTTGGAACCGCTTCAGACGCTCCGAAAGCGGACCATCACCAAGGTCAGGGCCACCCTCGATGATGAGGCGCGTGGGTTCACCCTCGGTGTGCGAGTCGATGACGCGCATCGGTTGACGCATCTCAGCCATTCGCCGCCACCCAACCGGCGTACCAGGTCTTGAACAGCTTCAACTGCGTGGCCGCATAATGCTTCTGGCTGGCGGACAACTCATCTGTCTCGATGAAATGCAGTTCGTACTCGGGGTTTCCTTCGAGCACCATCAGATACTTGTAATAGAGCACGAGGTCAGCCCCCTCGTCATAGGATGACAGGACGCCGAGCGCCTGTTCCAGTTCGAGCGCCTGCCGACGCGCAACAAAATCACCTGCGGCTGCCTTCTCGGACAATGCGACCAGATGCAGCGCCTCTTTCGGCAGGGCATTACCGATGCCGGTGATGGTGCCTGTCGCGCCGCAATTGACGAAGCCATGCACGACGGCCGTATCTACGCCGACCATCAGCGTCAGGCTCGGGTCGCGCCCGGTGATATGTTCTGCGGCGTAGGTGAGGGGCTTGATGCCACCGAATTCCTTGAAGCCGACCAGGTTCGGGTGCTGGGCGCGCAATTCGAAGAAGAGATCGGCGCGGGTCTCATAGCCGTAGTAGGGGCTATTGTAGATAACCGCCGGCAGGTTTGGTGCCGCAGACAACACGCTGGCGAAGTGGGCACGCTGGGCGGCAACCGACGTGCCGCGCGACATGACACGCGGGATAATCATGAGGCCCTTGGCGCCGACCTTCGCCGCATGCGCAGCGAGCGCTGCAGCGCGTTTGGAGTTTTGCGCGCCTGTCCCGACGATGACAGGCAATCCCGCCTTGACCAGACGCTCGACGCCTTCCATGCGCTCTTCATCGGTCAACAGAGGCCAGTCGCCCATCGATCCGCAATAGACGACCGCCGACATGCCCGCCGCGACCAGTTCCTTGCCCTTGCGGACAAGCGCGTCGAAATCCGGCTTGCGGTCTGGCGTGCAGGGCGTCATGAGCGCCGGGATTGTGCCCTGGAAGATGTTGCTGGTCATCGTATGTCCTTGATGTCTGGAATCGACTGATGGACTAAGAATGCCACGGTCTGGCGTCCATATCTTGTCGAAATGCGCAGGCGAGAGTTCATTTTCAGCACAATCCGCGATATGGCGGGGGAATGTCCAGCGAACACGATAACGCCCACGCATTCCTGTCAGCCCTCGGCCGTCCCTTTGCGGCGACCGAGCTGTTTGATGCGATCCCGGATACGGTGTTCTTTGTCAAGGATGTCGGCGGGCGCTATGTCGCCGTCAATCAGACGCTGGTTGCCCGCACCGGCAAAACCTCCAAGCGCGATCTGATCGGACGGACGGCAGCGGATGTGTTTCCAGGCGCGCTTGGTAGCCAGATGGCAGCCCAGGATCGCGCCGTATTACAGGACGGCACCAGCATTTCAGCGCGGCTGGAATTGCATCTTTATGCCGATGGCTCAGAGGGTTGGTGCCTGACCTGGAAGGAACCGCTGCACGATCGGCAGGGCCGGATCATTGGTCTGACCGGCATTTCCCGCGATTTGCAGATGGCGGCGAGCGGCAAGTCGGACCTTACCTCGATCTCGCGCGTCATCGATCATATCCACGCCCATCTGACCGACCCGATGCCGCTTGCGACGCTCGCGAACCTTGCCGGTCTCACCCAATTCCAGCTGGATCAGCGGATGCGTGGCCTGTTCGGCATTTCGACCGCCCAGTTCCAGACCCGCGCCCGCATCAACCACGCTTGCAACCTCTTGCGCAGCGGCGCGGGGTCTATCGCGCAGGTCGCCCTCGACTGCGGCTACGGCGACCAGGCCGCCTTCACCCGTGCCTTCCGCAAGTCGGTGGGGTTGACGCCGTCACAGTATCAGAAACGCGTGGGGGGATGAGGTGAGTGTCAGCTGGGGTCGTCAATACGCCAGAATATAGCTTAAAGTTACAGATCGAAATTTTGAGACATGGCATCAAAAAAATGGAGTGAATTTACGTATCGCATGGGAAGCCGCAGCTAGCGAGATAGGATGATAGTAAATAAACTTAGTGTTAGGGTGCTCAATGATCGACATTCGGCCTTACAATCCTTATTGGGCCTCAGAATATAGCGATATTGCTGCGCAAATCAGAGCTGGCCTGGGCGGGATTGCATTAGAAATACATCATATAGGCTCAACCAGTATAAATAATATGCCGGCCAAGGATGTGATTGACGTGCAGATCACGGTTACTAATTTGCTCACGCCCATTGACGATATTATGACCCAACTTGGGTATATCCGGGCTCAACCGATTATGGATCATTGTCCAGCTGGAGCCGATATCCCAGTTACAGAGTTGAAAAAGAAGCTGTACAAACTGGAGCGCCGACCAGCAAACGTTCATGTGCGCGAGAATGGCCGCCTCAATCAGCAGTTTTCTGTTCTTTCACGCGATTATCTGCGTGCAAATCAGAGAGTAAGTGCCGCCTATGCGCAAATTAAGATGGCGCTGGCTCAGCGCGCACCATTGGTTGAGGACGGTTATTATGAAATAAAGGATCCCGTTTTTGACATTATATTCGCCGGTGCAACTGTTTGGGCGGGCACCGTGGCATGGAAAATGCCTATCTCAGATCTTTGATCTTTTTTACAAAGACCGACTAAGTCGAAGAGGCACTTATTAAATCGGATCTTCGTCGTTGCTGGACGGGCGTAACTGTAATTATGCCAGATTAGGAGTTCGGAGCCATGGTGATCGAATGGCATCGTGTTATCACTCAAGGAGTGTGGATTGCACCCCGCCGCTTCCCCCACTAGGCTTGCGGCACCAAGACTCGCGCACGAAAGAGAAATTCCCATGTCCACGCTTGCTGATCGCGCTTCCGACTGGTTGTCCACCCGCCATGACGAGATGGAAGCCTTCCTCAAAAAGCTCGTGGATATCGACAGCAATTCCTTCGACAAGACGGGCACGGACAACGTCGGCGACGCGATTGCGGAATTTCTGGCGGCTGACGGGATCAGCATAACGCGGATAGCCAATGACCGGTTTGGCGATGCGATACGGGCAGAAATTCCGGGGCGCGGGGCCAATGCGCATGTCGTCATGATGGGGCATCGCGATACCGTGTTCCCCAAGGGCACGACGACGACGCGCGGCTTCACCAAGGTCGGTACTATCGGCTATGGCCCGGGCGTTGCCGACATGAAGGGCGGGCTGGTCATCAACTGTTTCGTGCTGCGGGCATTGAAGGCGGCAGGCGGGGCGGATTTTCCGGTCGTGGCGCTGTTCACGTCGGATGAGGAAATCGGGTCTCCGTCCAGCCGCCCGGTGATCGAGGATACGGCGCGGGGTGCGCGGGCTGTGTTCAATTCCGAGCCCGGTCGTGTCAGCGGAAATGTGGTGACGGGTCGCAAGGGCAGCACCACGCTCGATATCAAGGTCACCGGCAAGGCCGCTCATTCCGGGGCCAATCATGCCGATGGCGCGAGCGCGATTGGCGCACTGGCGGCGAAGATCGTCCGCCTGCATGCGCTCACCGATTATGCCTCGGGGATCACGACCAATGTCGGCGTCATCAAGGGCGGCATGACGCATAATACGGTGGCCCCATCGGCGGAGGCGGAACTCGATATCCGCTTTGTGGAAGTGGCGCAGTTGTCGAAAGTCCTGGCGGATGTGAAAGCCATCCTCGACGCAGATGATGTCCCCGGCACAAGCGCGACGTTTACGCAGGGCTTCCTGTTCCTGCCGCTGGAGGCCCATATGACGGCGGATCTCTTCAGCCGCTACCAGGAGTCCGCCAAGGCCGAAGGCTTTGCGGTTGGCGGCGAATATACGGGCGGTGCGTCAGATGCCGGGTTTACGGCGGCGATTGGCGTACCGTCGCTCTGCGGCCTCGGTCCTGTCGGCGGCAAGGCGCATACGGTTGAGGAATTCGTCAATCTCGATACGCTCGTGCCGCGTGCGCGCGCCATGGCCCGGACGATTGCCGGCATGTGAGGGGCGGTCGTCAGGCGGTCTTGCTGGCTTCCACCGTGCTGTCTTTGGCAGCATTTGCCTCGTAGAGCGCGATGTAGGTCTTCTCTTCCTCATCCATTGCCATGAGCATGGCCTTCACAGCCCGTTCTGCGTCCCGTTCCATGTAGGCGTTATAGAAAATCATCAGGAACAAGGCCGCTTCATGAATGCGATGGACTTCACCGAGCAATGAAAGTCGGGCAATCTGGACGTAGTCGAGGTATGTCCTGACGGTCTTGGCCAGTCGTTCGTTGTGGACGGCACTCAGCCAGATGGAACGCGTTTCGCTGATGGCCGACAAAAGCTTTCGCGTATCCTTGGCTGCGATCGCCAACTCGGCCTGTTTATAAACAGCCGTGAGGGAGTGGCGCTGGCAGTCGGTCATGTCCCGCACGGAATTTCGGATCGCGAGCGGCTCGACAGCGCGACGGACTTCGAAGATCTCGCGAATGTCCTTCGGGGTTATGCGTGTGAGCTCGAAGCCTTGCCCCGTGTTGGTCAGATAGCCTTCATTAGCCAGCCGCAGGAGTGCTTCGCGAGCTGGCGGGCGTGATGTGCCATATTGCGCGGCAAGAATTGTATCGGATACCTGAAAATTTGACTGGATTTCGCCTCTCTGGAAACGACGTCGCATATCTGCATAAATGCGCTCGCCGAGGCTCTCCCGCCGAGACAAATCCGCAAACCGAGCAAACTTTTCAGATAGTTGATCCATGAAGTCTCTGACAATATAGTCCAAAATAGAACCATACATTTAAAACTGTCGAACTGACAATCCGTATGGCGCGTCTCATGACCGTTTTTCCAAGACCATGTCGTGTATATAAATGGGAAAATTTCAACTGTATTTGTCGTAATGCGACAAATTATCGCGTTTGCTGGCGATACCTGGCTAATCGTGCTGATCCGCAAGGGTCTGAGACGTCTCCATCAATCTGCTTGACGGTCGACGAGCCAGGCATTAAAAAGAACAAAATAGGAACATAAACAGGATTACGCCGATGACCACGCACAGAAGCGTTTCCTCGCTTGGGACAAGCGATGATGCGATACCGAACCGCGACGGACGACTGGCCGCAGCGCGCAGCATTTTGGCTGAACTCAGCTCTGTTTCGCGGCCTGAAAGAGAACACTCAGTGAACAATGAGGCTAGCAATCTCGTCTCGCTCGGGATCGATGATCTTGATGCCCATCTGGCGGGCGGTCTGAAGCGGACAGGGGTGCATGAGGTCTTCGCCAGCGCGATTGGCGATGAGACGGCGGCGACGGGATTTGTTGCAGGGCTCAGCGCCTGTGCGATGCGCGATCGACCCGGTCCCGTGCTCTGGATCGATACGCTCTTTTCGGCGCAGGAAGATGGCCTTTTATGGCCACCGGGATTGGCAGACTGGGGGATCGCGCCCGACCGCCTGATCCGCGCCACTGCGCGCCATCCGCGCGATGCGCTGCGCATGGCTGATGATGCACTCGCCATGTCGGCGCTCGGGGTTGTCGTGCTGGAATTGCGGGGGCCAGCACCCATGCTGGACCTGACGGCACTGCGTCGTCTGCATCTGGGCGCGGAAGCCCGTGCCGTGCCGTGCTTTCTGTTGCGCTTTGGCGCGGACCCGATTGCCAGTCCGGCCCTGACCCGCTGGTCAATTGCGGCTCGTCCGGGTTTCGAGAGGCGTTCCGGTCAGGGGTATCTGGAAAAGCCGAACCGATATCTCCTAGGCCACCCCCGCTTCGGGGCCGACCTTGCCCGGCATCGTGGTGGCAGTCTTGGGTCATGGCTTCTCGAATGGTGTTCCGATGTCCAGTCGTTTGTTGCTCCCGCCGCCGTCGCGATTTCTGAGCCTGCAATTCCCCCTGTTCAGCACAGACCGTATCGCCAGACTTTTGCGGCGTGAGGCGCGGAAACAGCCGCAGGCCCAGACAATCGATCCGGATGCACCCTTTGTCACCGTCGCCAAGGGGCCGCACGGCATGACGCTGATGGCGGCGAATGCGGCAGCGCGAACCCTCGGGATTGTGCCGGGATTGCGGCTGGCCGATGCGCGCGCCCGCGTGCCGGACATGGCCGTCTTCGATCACCAGCCGGACGCTGATACGAAGGCTATGGAGGCGATTGCCGACTGGTGCGACCGGTATACGCCGCTTGTTGCAAGGCATGGCCGACACGGGTTGATCCTCGACATGACTGGCGCGCTGCATCTGTTCGGCGGCGAAAAGGGCCTGCTTGTCGATGTCCGCAGGCGGCTTGGCGGCATGGGGTTCACGGTTCAGGCCGCGATTGCGTCGCATCCGGCAACGGCGCGTGCGGTAGCGCGCTTCGGGGCAGGCGGGAGTGTCCCGGAGTCTGATACAGAGACGGTTGTCGCCCAACTGCCGGTCGAAGCGCTAGGGGGACGTGAGACGGTCACAGGGTTGCGCATGGCCGGACTGACAACCATCGGCCTGGTCATCGCCCAACCCCGCCACGCACTTGCGGCACGGTTTGGCAAGCCGCTCGTCGATGCACTCGACCGGCTGATGGATCGCGCCGATCAGCCGATCAGCCCGCGTCGCCCGGTGCCGGATTGCATCGCCGAGCGACCCTTCGCCGAGCCGATGACCAATCCCGATGCCATCGACCAGATCCTCGCCCAATTGACCGGGGACATCTGCGTCCGGCTTGAGGAGACAGGCGAGGGGGCCCGCCATTTCGAGGCACGCTTCTTCCGCGTCGATGGTGCCGTGCGGTCGGCCATCGTCAGGACAGGCCAGTCGTTGAATGACGCCGATGTCATCATGCGGTTGATGCGGCTGCGGCTCGAAGCGCTCGGTGACAAGCTGGACCCAGGCTTCGGCTTTGACCTCATCCGGCTGGAAGCGCATGGACGCAGCCGGTTGCAGCCGGTCGCGCAGTCCTTCCTTGAGGCGGAGACGCGCGAGGCCGATGTTGCCGCGCTCATCGACCAGCTGTCGATCCGCTATGGTGCGACGGCGATCACGCGTCCTGTCGGCTATAACAGCCACGTCCCGGAGCGAGCTGCGGCCTATGTTCCGGCACAGGGCTGGCGGGTCGAGGATGCGGGCCATGGCGCGGTCATGCAGACGCGCTTTGCCTCCGAACCACCAAGCCGACCGATCCGTCTGTTCGATCCACCGGCTCTCGTCGATGTCATCGCCGAGGTGCCGGATGGTCCGCCGCTGAAATTCCGCTTTCGCCGTGTCTTGCATGAGGTCATCCATGCCGAGGGTCCGGAACGGATCGCCGGGGAATGGTGGCATGAGCCGGATGCCGCCACGCGCGACTACTTCAAGGTCGAGGATGTCGAAGGGCGGCGGTTCTGGCTCTATCGCGCCGGTCTTTATGGCGATGAGACCGACCGGCCACGCTGGTTCATGCACGGGCTGTTCGCATGAAGCGCGGCGGAGACTCCTATGCCGAGCTGGTCGCGGCCAGCAATTTCTCATTCCTGCACGGGGCATCGCACCCGGAAGAACTCCTGGAAGCCGCCATTGCCGAAGGACTGGCCGGGATTGGCATCGCCGACCGCAACACGCTGGCCGGTGTCGTGCGGGCGCATGCCCATTGGCGCGGCCTGCAAAAGCGAAACGATGAACCTGAACTCGCCGCCGCCGCAAGTCGTTTCCGGCTCATTGTCGGCGCGCGGCTGGCTTTCACCGATACGGCAACCGAAATCATTGCCTATCCCGAAAGCCGCGTTGCCTGGGGCAATCTCACGCGCTTGCTGACGCTCGGCAACCGTCGCGCCATCAAGGGCCGGTGTCACCTGACGCTCGCCGATCTCATTGATCATGCCGATGGCTTGCACCTGATCGCCATCGCACCGCGTCGCCCGGATGGGGATTTTAATGCTGTCATCAGCCGGCTCACGAAGATGCTTGCCGGTCGACTGCATATCGGGCTTGCACTCACCCGCTCGGGCGATGATGCGCGCCGCCTCCTCATTTTCACGCGATTGGGCCGGGAGCTTGGCTTGCCGCTCATTGCGACGTCCGACGTCATCTATCATACGCCAACGCGCCGTCCGCTTGCCGATGTGATGACGGCGATCCGTGAAAAGACAACCGTCCGCGAGGCAGGCCATCGGTTGCGGGCCAATGCCGAGCGTCATCTGAAGACACCGGTCGAGATGAAGCGCCTGTTCAAGAACGGACCGGAACTCATTTATAATACAATTGATTTTCTGAGCCGAATATCCTTCACGCTTGATGAACTATCCTATCAATACCCCGATGAACCCGTGCCGCTGGGAACGACGCCGCAGGCGCATCTTGAAGCCATCACCTGGGAGGGCGCGCACGACCGCTATGGTCGCGACATCCCGGCCCATGTGCGCGAGACCCTTGCCAAGGAACTCGACCTGATCGCGCAACTCAAGTACGCGCCTTATTTCCTGACTGTGCACGATATCGTCGTCTTTGCCCGCTCGCGTGGCATCCTGTGCCAGGGGCGCGGATCAGCAGCCAATTCGGCGGTTTGCTTCGTGCTCGGCATTACGGGCGTCGATCCAAACAGCATTGATCTCCTGTTCGAACGCTTCATTTCGCCCGAGCGCAGCGAACCGCCCGATATCGATGTGGATTTCGAGCACGAACGGCGGGAAGAGGTCATCCAGTATATCTACCAGCGCTATGGACGACACCGTGCGGCGCTGTGCGCAACGGTGATTTCCTATCGCTCGCGGTCGGCGATCCGCGAAGTCGGCAAGGTCCTGGGCCTCAGCGAAGATGTGGCGGCAGCGCTGGCAGCAACCGTCTGGGGGTCATCGGGGCAGGCGCTGGCCGACAAGCGCGTGCAACAGGCAGGTCTCGACCCGAACAGTCCGGCGATCCGGCAAGCGGTTGACCTCGCAGGTCAATTGATCGGTTTCCCGCGTCATCTCTCGCAGCATGTCGGCGGCTTCATCCTGACACGCGACCGGCTGGACGAGACGGTTCCCATCGGGAACGGTGCCATGGATGACCGGACGTTCATCGAATGGGACAAGGACGATATCGACACGCTGGGGATCATGAAGGTCGATATCCTCGCGCTCGGCATGCTGACCTGTATCCGCAAGGCCTTCGATCTCGTCGAGGCGCATGAAGGCATCCGCCTGACGCTGGCCGATCTGCCGCGCGAGGACCCGGAAACCTATCGGATGCTCGCGCGCGGCGATAGTCTCGGCGTCTTTCAGGTCGAGAGCCGGGCACAGATGAACATGCTGCCGCGCCTGAAGCCTGCGGCCTTCTATGATCTCGTGATCGAGGTCGCCATCGTACGCCCCGGACCGATCCAGGGCGATATGGTGCATCCCTATTTGCGCCGCCGACAGGGGCATGAGGCGGTGGACTATCCGTCACCCGGACCGGATTTCGGTCCGCCGGATGAGTTGAAACGCGTGCTGGGCAAGACGCTGGGGGTGCCGCTGTTTCAGGAGCAGGCGATGCGGATCGCAATGGTGGCGGCCAAATTTACAGGTGCCGAGGCCAATCACCTGCGCCGCGCGATGGCGACTTTCCGGCGCACCGGCACGATCCATACGTTTGCCGCCAAGATGATCGATGGCATGGCCGCACGCGGGTATGACCGGGCATTTGCCGAGCGCTGCTTCAAGCAGATCGAGGGCTTCGGGGAATATGGCTTCCCCGAAAGTCACGCCGCTGCCTTTGCCCATCTCGTCTATGTCTCGTCTTATCTCAAGCGCCATCACCCCGCCGCCTTCGCCTGCGCGCTGCTGAACTCCCAGCCGATGGGCTTCTATGCGCCTGCCCAGATCGTCCGTGATGCGCGCGAACATGGCGTCAGCGTGCGCGAAGTTGATGTGAATGCAAGCGATTGGGATAATTCGCTGGAGTGGGGTGCATCCGACTCCCCTGACGCGGGCCGTAGCCCAACGTCGCTGCCACACACGTGGGGCCTTGATGGTCCGGCCATGCGGATCGGCTTGCGCCAGATTGACGGGTTTCGGCATGACTGGGGCGATGCGCTGATCGCGGCGCGTGGCGACCGGCCCTATGCCAGCCCGGAAACCCTGATGCGGCGAGCGGATCTGCCGAAATCAGCCCTGCAACGGCTTGCCAATGCGGATGCCTTTCGCTCCATGGGGCTGGACCGGCGCGAGGCGGCCTGGGCCGTGCGGCGCTTGCCCGATGACGAGGCGTTGCCGCTGTTTGCCGCCGCCCGGACGCGGGAATTGGGACAGGAAGCGCCGAGCATGCTGCCGACGATGTCCGCAGCCGAACAGGTGGCGGCAGATTATCGCACGATCAATCTGTCCTTGAAGGCGCATCCGGTTTCGTTCCTGCGCGCCCATTTTCGCACCCAGCGCGTCATCACCTGTGCGGACCTCACGCGATCGCGCAACAATGCGTGGGTGCGGATCGCTGGCGTGGTGCTGGTGCGACAGAAGCCGGGTACGGCCAAGGGCGTCGTCTTCATCACCATCGAGGATGAAACCGGCATCGCCAATCTCGTCGTCTGGCCGAAAATGCTGGAGAAATTCCGCCGCGAGGTCATGGGCGGACGGCTGGTCGAGGCGCGCGGTCCGATCCAGCGAAGCCCGGAAGGCATCATCCACGTCATCGTGCGCGACTTCATCGACCATACCAGGCTGTTGCACGGTCTGGCCGATGGCGAGACGCCGATCCCGCTCGCGCGTGCCGATGAAATCCGACGCCCCGATGCCCGGTCCGACGTACCGCCGCCGCGTCATCCACGCAATGTCCGAATCCTGCCGAAATCGCGCGATTTCCATTGATTGATGGAATCTCAGGGAATCAGGGGGTTTATACGGATCTTTTTCAAGATCAGAGACTGATTACATATGTGCATGGAGACCGACGCTTGATCGGCATCCATGACCAGAGGAACCAGCTCATGCTGATCGTCGTCAATTCCATGACGGGCTATGCCATTGAGGCAACCGACGGTCGCCTCGGTACGCTCTCGGATCTGTTATTTGATGACCAAACCTGGCGCGGTCGCTGGCTCGTTGTTGATACCGGCAATTGGCTGGACCGCAAGCGGGTGCTGATCCACCCCTCGGCATTCAACTCAGTCGATCACGACGCTCGCATTCTCTATGTGGATCTGACGCGGGATCAGGTCCAAGCCAGCCCACCGATCAGCGATCATCTGCCAATCACACGCGAAACAGAGCGGTCTCAATTCGACTATTACAGCTGGGATCCTTATTGGGGCACTCAATCCGTTGGAATAGTCCCAGGTGGCGGCCCCATCGTGGAGGATGCAAGGCTTCAGGATGGACCCGACCCAAACCTGCGCAGTGCCGAGGATATCAACAATTACCACATTGTCGCCAGAGATGGTAATATCGGCCACCTCGATACCATGCTTGTCGATGATACAAGCTTTCAAATTGACTCGCTGATCCTTAATACAAGCGACTGGTGGAGTGGCCAGACCGTGCTCGTCTCAACGGGCAAAGTCACCAGCTTCAACGCACATGACCGTTTGATCCGCATTGCGATGACACGCGCACAAATCAAAACGAGCCCGAACTGGGACCCGTCTCGCATCGTGGCCGCAGAAATTGCCGCCGGTCAGACCGATCATCAGGTCTGGCCCGGCAATCGAAGTCGCTGATCAAGCCGATTTCAGGCTTGTGTTCATCAGCGGCAGATCACGGACCCGCTTGCCCGTCGCGTTGTAGATCGCATTCAGCACGGCCGGTGCCGCAACGGCAATTGTCGGTTCGCCGACGCCGCCCCAGAAACCGCCCGACGGCATGACAATGCACTCGACCTCGGGCATTTCGTCGATCCGGATGACATTGTAGGTGTCGAAATTGCTTTCGACGACCGCGCCATCCTTGATCGTCAGTCCACCATAGATCATGGCCGACAGTCCGTAGACGAAGGAGCCCGCAATCTGCCGCTCGATCTGTGCCGGGTTGACCGCATAGCCGCAATCGGTGGCCGCGACGATCTTGTGGATCGTCAGCTTGCCCGCCGGCGAGACGGAAACCTCTGCACAAGCCGCAACATAGGAGCCAAAGCCCATGATCTGGGCGATGCCATGGAAGCGGCCCTTGGGTGGCTTGCCGTAATTGGCGCGTTCGGCGACAGCGTCGAGAACGGCCCGTGACTTGCCTGTCAGCATCTTGCGGCGAAACGCGAGCGGATCCTGGCCCGAGGCGTGGGCCAGTTCATCCATGAAGCTTTCGACGTAGACGGCATTCTGGTTGAGGTTCACGCCGCGCCAGTAACCGGGCAGGAGATGCGTGTTGCGCATCGCATGATCGATCAGCAGGTTCGGTATGGCATAGGTGAACTTGCCCTCGGCACCCGCGCCGTTCAGGCCCTGGAACACGCCCATATCGATCTCCGGCGGCTTACCGGGCGTGAAGGATGCCCGGATCGACTGACCAGATATCCGCATGTGCATGCCGACGAGATTGCCGTCCTTGTCCAGTCCCGCCTTGAATTTCGCCTGCGTGATCGGATGATAGCGGCCATGCGCCATATCCTCTTCGCGCGACCAGATCAGCTTGACCGGAACGCCCGGCATCTGCTTGGCGATCGTCACGGCCTGGCCGACATAATCGGAAAAGCCGCGTCGACCAAAGCCACCGCCAAGAATCGTCTTGTGCACGTCGCAGGCGCTGAGCGGCAAGCCTGACGCATCCGCCGCCGCCTGCAACGCCGCTTCGCCATTCTGGGTCGGGCACCAGACTTCGCATTTGTCAGCGGTGACCAGCGCGGTGGCGTTCATGGGTTCCATGGTCGCATGATGCTGGAACGGGAAGCTGTAGACCGCTTCGATCGTCTTTGCCGCACCCGCAATCGCACCGCTGGCATCGCCCGTCTTGACGCCCACGAAGGCATCAGAAGCGTCGAGACCACCTGCGAGTTCGGCGTGGATCGAGGCGGAGGAGACCTTCGCATTCGGCCCGAAATCCCAGTCCATCGGCAGGGCTTCGAGGGCCGTCTTGGCGTTCCAGTAGGTATCGGCGATCACGGCAACACCGGTCTTGCCAACGGGCACGACCTTTTTCACGCCGCGCATATCCGCGACCTTTGTCGCGTCAAAACTCTTCAGTGTACCACCCTGAACCGGACAATCCCGGACCGCCGCAACCAGCATGCCGGGCAGGGTGATATCGATGCCATAGATGAGCTTGCCGGTCAGCTTGTCGAGCGTATCCAGCCGCTTGACGCCCTTGCCGATCAGCGTCCAGTCCTTCGGATCTTTCAGCACGATGGACGTTGGCGGCGTGACCTTGGCAGCCTCTTCGGCTACTGCGCCAAACGTCAGGGTGCGTCCGGTTGGCGTATGCGTGATGACGCTATTGGCGGCCTTGCACTCGGAGACCGGCACATTCCAGCGGTTGGCTGCAGCCTGAACCAGCATCATGCGCGCGGCTGCACCACCCTGCCGGACGTATTCCTGGCTATCGCGAATGCCGCGACTGCCGCCGGTCGAGAAATTGCCCCAGACCCGCTTGCGGGCGAAATTCTGGCCGGGCGTCGGGAATTCGGTGGAGACCTTGGACCAGTCGCATTCGAGTTCTTCGGCGGCCAATTGAGCGAGGCCCGTCAGCGAACCCTGACCCATCTCGGATCGGGCAATCCGGATGATCACGCTGTCGTCCGGCTTGATCACGATCCACGCATTGACTTCCGGCGCCTGCTCGGCAGCTTCGGCATCTGCGACAGGAATGGAAAATCCGAGCGACAGACCGGCAATGCCGGCGGCGGTTCCGCCGAGGAAAAGACGGCGTGACGGCTTCAAGGCTGGGGTCTTGAGATGTTGGTTCATCTGGCGTCTCCCGTCATTCACGCGTTGGCGGCGGCGTGGATTGCTGCGCGGATCTGGTTATAGGTTCCGCAGCGACAGATATTGGTCAGCGTCGCGTCGATATCCTCGTCGCTTGGCTTCGGGTTGGATTTCAGAAGCGCGGAAACCGCCATAATCATGCCGCTCTGGCAATAGCCGCATTGCGGTACGTCGCCTTCGAGCCAGGCCACTTGTACCTTGTTCAGTTGGCCGCGATCAGCAAGGCCTTCGATTGTGGTGACAGACTTGCCCGCAAGATCCGCCGCCGTCATCTGGCAAGACCGGGTCGCCTCACCATCAATGTGCACCGTGCAGGCCCCGCATTGGCCAATGCCGCAGCCGAACTTCGTGCCAGTCAGATGCAGGCTGTCACGCAGGACCCAAAGTAGCGGCGTCGCCGGGTCCACATCAACTTCGCGATCAACGCCATTGACCCTAAACTTGATCATGTCTCTCCCCGTTCGGCTTGGTGGAACTGTCGACGCCTCTCGAAAAGGCGCGCGAAATCGCTCCCGAATTGACGCGATCATAATCGAGTCTCGTGGCTGTGCAATTCACAAGTCAGAGATGAACCCTGTCAGCTACCTGTCATCTCGCTTGCAGCCATCGAGACGTACTGACAACAAGGGAGCATCAATGCGCGTTATTGGCGAGGATCATGTTGCGGACGATGGGGTAAATCTGGCTTTCCCATTTGCGGCCTGAGAAGACGCCATAATGGCCGACGCCAGCCTGCATGTGATGGCGCTTCAGATAGGGGCGAAGTCCCTTGCAGAGGTCATGGGCGGCGACCGTCTGGCCAAGCGCGCAGATATCGTCGCGTTCGCCTTCGACCGTCAGCAAGGCGGTTTTCTTGATCGCGGCGGGACGAACCTTCTCGCCATGCCAGGTCAATTCACCCCTGGGCAACAGCGCATCCTGGAACACGTACTGCACGGTTTCGAGATAGAATTCGGCGGGCAGATCGAGCACCGCGAAATACTCGTCGTAAAAGGTCTTGATGATCTCGGCCTTGTCGGTCTCACCGTTCGTCAGGTGAACGAAGAGATCCTGATGCGCCTTGACATGACGCTCCATGTTCATGGCCAGAAAGGCCGAGACTTGAACAAAGCCGGGATAGACCCTGCGTCCTGCGCCCTTGAGCCTGAAGGGCACGGTCGAGATCAGGTTTTGCTCGAACCATGACATCGGCTTGGACATGGCGAGTTCGTTGACCTTGGTCGGATTGATGCGCGTATCAACCGGGCCGGCCATCAGCGTCATGCTGGCGGGCTGCGCCGGGTTCTTGTGTTGCGCCATGATGGATGCGGCTACCAGTACCTGAACACAGGGCTGACAGACGGCGAGTACGTGGCTGTTCGGGCCCAATGTCTCCAGAAAATCGATGATGTGATCGACGTACTCGTCAAACCCGAAGCGCCCGGCGCTGACGGGGATATCACGCCCATTGTGCCAGTCGGTGATGTAGACGTCGTGATCACTGAGCATGGTCTTCACGGTGCCGCGCAACAGGGTCGCGAAATGGCCCGACAGCGGCGCGACCACCAGCACCTTCGGCTGCGGCAGCGCAACATCCTTGTGAAAATTCAGAAGGGTGCCAAACGGTGTTGATTTGACCACGCGCTCCGTCACCGGCACGGTCTCGTTGCCGACCAGCACGCTGTCGATGGCGTAGTCCGGACGGGTGTGGGTCAGGTGCGCCCGGCTGACAAGCTCAGCGCCCGCGATCATCTGGTTGACGAAGTCCGGCGTGTAACCATTGCTGAAGCGAGCGATTGTCCCGAACATCTGGCCGGATAGCTGCGCCCAGCCGCGCAGGGCATCCATCATATCGGTCTGCGCTTGGTAGGACGAATAGATCATCGGTGCGATCCTGGACCACGAAGCTGGCGAGAGCGGAGGCTCAAACCACTGCAGCGCGGAAACTTGTAGCAAAAGTTAGTGCAAATCCGGTTACCCAGCGAGCGAATTCTGCGGTACACATAAAGCGCGTCGAATTTCGCGGAGTCGATTGCAAAACGGGAGAATTCAGCATGGCAACGGCCACCTTGGCGATCTCCAGCAAGAATTATTCGTCCTGGTCGTTGCGCGGCTGGCTCCTGTGCCGGATGGCGGGGCTGGATTTTACCGAAGAGGTTCGCGGTGCAGACGATGCCGCCTCGCGCGCGGAGCTGCTGCTGCTGTCGCCCTCGTTCCTGACGCCGTCTCTGAGCCATGAGGGTGCAAAGGTCTGGGATACCCTCGCAATTGCAGAATATCTGAACGAGCTGAAGCCCGAGGCTGGTTTGTTTCCGGCAGATCGCATCATGCGCGCGCATTGTCGGGCAATTTCTGGCGAAATGCATTCGGGCTTTGCCAATCTTCGGTCCGCCCTGCCGATGAACCTGCGGGCGCATTTTCCGGGCTTCAAGATCTGGAGCGGCGCACTTCCGGATATCGATCGCATCACGACCATCTGGACGGAATGTCTCTCGGCTTACGGCGGCCCGTTCCTGTTTGGTGCCAAGCCAACAGTCGCCGACGCAATGTACGCGCCGGTCGCCGCACGCTTTGCGACCTACGACGTGAAGCTCGACCCGGTCTGTTCCGGATATTGCAAAACGATCATGAACTGGGCACCGCTTGTGGAGTGGATCACTGCCGCGAAATCAGAGCCGGATGATATCGAGGAACTCGATGTCGAATTCTGACGCTCTAAACTAACCGACACATGAATCTGCGATCAGCTGGTTGAAGGGACTGTCCCCAAACCACATCCCGGAGGCGTCTCCATGAGTGAGACCGACGAGACACCGCGTGAAAGCGGATTTCTGAAGCAGATCAAGCGCCTGTTTCTGCATCTTGGTCCCGGATTGATCACTGGTGCGGCAGACGACGACCCGAGCGGCATCGCAACCTACAGTCAGGCCGGTGCCCAGTTTGGCGTCAATATGCTTTGGTCTGTTGTCATCACTTATCCCTTGATGACCGCCATTCAGACGATATGTGCCCGCATTGGCCGCGTGACCGGCAAGGGCTTGGGGGCCAATATGGCTGCCATCATGCCGCGCTGGCTCGTCACGATCCTGGTCATGCTTCTCTTTGTCGCCAACGTCGTGAATATCGGTGCCGATCTGGCCGCAATGGGCGCTGCTGCGCGGCTTGTCGTCGGGGGGAACGAGGTTTTTTACGCCATCGCATTCGCAATCCTGTCGCTGATTGCGCAGGTCTGGATTCCCTATGATTCCTATGTCCATGTACTGAAATGGCTGACAATGGCGCTGTTTGCCTATGTCGGTGTGCTGTTCACCGTGCATATCGACTGGCTGGCAGTGGCTGAGGGCACCGTCTGGCCAAAGCTTGTCTGGAACCGGGATGCATTCACGGTGATCGTGGCCGTGTTCGGCACCACGATCAGCCCATACCTATTTTTCTGGCAGACGGCGGAGGAGGTCGAAGATACGGACCTGAAGGCAAATGACGGGCCCCTACTGGCGTTTCCAGATGAAGCTCCAGCGGAACTGGACCGTATCGCGACCGACAATTACGTCGGCATGGGATATTCTAATCTCATTGCTTTTTTCATCGTTCTGACGACTGCGGTTACCCTGAACAAGGCCGGTATCACCGACATCCAGACGTCGGCGCAAGCTGCCGAAGCGTTGAGGCCAATCGCCGGGGAATTTGCCTTTCTGCTATTCAGCCTCGGGATTCTCGGGACCGGACTGCTGGCTTTGCCCGTTCTGACGGGATCGTCGGCCTATGCGATCGGCGATGTACTGGGCTGGAAGATTGGGTTGGAACAGACGCTTTCCAATGCCAAGGCCTTCTACGCCGTCATCGGGCTCGGCTATGGTCTGGGGCTGCTGATGCTTGTCTTGCCCATCGATCCGATCAAGGCGTTGTTCTGGAGCGCGGTGTTGAATGGCGTGATAGCGGTGCCCCTGATGGTGGCGATCATGCTTGTCGTTTCAAATCGTGCCCATCTCGGCAAATTTGTCGCACCGCCGGTTCTCGCTGCCTTTGGTTGGCTGGCGACAGCCGTCATGGCCGCTGCCGCTATTTCGATGCTTGTGTTGTGACGAAGTCCGAACAGAAATCCCGCATCGGAAACAGAGGTGTGACTAACCCCGCTTTTGCGAAACTCTTCACCTGCACAAGATCTTGAAGCCGTATAAGATTGTATTGAGATAGTGATATTTGACGGGGGCTTGCATGCAAATCGGGATGGTCGGGCTTGGTCGCATGGGTGGCAACATGGTGCGTCGGCTCATGCTCAGGGGGCACGACTGTGTCGTGTTCGACCGGGCTGAGGCTGCTGTTGAAGCACTGGCACAAGAGGGCGCGACGGCGTCAGGAAGCCTCGAGGAATTGGCGGGCAAGCTGAGCGCGCCGCGCATTGTGTGGATCATGCTGCCCGCAGGTCCAATCACGGAATCAACAATCACGGAACTGGTTCCGCATCTGGAATCCGGCGATATCATCATCGACGGCGGCAACGGCTTCTACAAGGACGATGTTCGCCGCGCGCAAGAACTGAAGGCGCTTGGCATTCACTATGTCGATTGCGGAACGTCCGGCGGCGTCTGGGGTCTGGAGCGTGGCTATTGCCTGATGTATGGCGGCGAAAAGGCCGTCGTTGATCATCTCGATCCAATCTTTGACGCGCTGTCGCCCGGTACCGGCGATATTCCGAAAACGCGGGGACGCGAGGGCAGGGCGGCGCAAGTGGAGCGCGGCTACCTGCATTGCGGCCCGGTCGGCTCCGGGCGCTTTGCCAAGATGATCCATAACGGCATCGAATACGGCATGATGCAGGCCTACGCCGAAGGCATGGAGATTCTGGCTGAAGCCGGCAAGCATGGCGTCGAGGATCAGGCCGGGTTCGATTTCGATCTGGCCGATGTCGCCGAAGTCTGGCGTCGGGGCAGCGTCGTGACCTCGTGGCTGCTGGATCTGACCGCGTCTGCTCTGGCCCTCGATCCGGGCTTGCAGAACTATTCGGGCTATGTCGACGACAGCGGTGAAGGTCGCTGGACGATCATGGCTGCGATTGAGCAGGCCGTTCCTGCCGATGTTCTGTCGGCTGCACTCTATACCCGCTTCCGGTCACGCCAGACCGACCGAACCTCCGACAAGCTGCTCTCAGCCATGCGCAAGGGCTTCGGCGGACATCTCGAGCAAAAGCCCGGCGGAAAGTAACCGTCGTGCTTTTGCCATGATTGCCGGGGCCGGCGAGAGATCGAATATTCAGCGAAATCTCGTTGCCTCCGAGCATTTCAATCAAAAAACAGGGGTTCGAGCTTTAAGCCAAAGGCCAATTGCTGGTCATAAATTGAGCGAAATTGACGCTCAAACTTGCTTCCTGATGTATTTTAAAAGACGTTACAATTTACTTAGGGAGATTTCACCATGGCCAGTCCTCGGTTTCTCGCATTTACCGTCACCTTTTTACTGGGGACGGTCAGTCTGACGGTTGCGGCATCGGCGTCAGATGGTGTGGCACTTCGATCGGGCACGCTACGCTCCGGTCCCGGCGTTGACTATCCGGCTGTCGATCACATCTCAGGCGGAGACGATCTGCAAATTTTCGGTTGTGTCAGTGACTACAGCTGGTGTGATGTGTCGAATGACGAGTCCCGGGGCTGGTTTCCGGGGTCGCGGATCGGGTTCGATGAAAATGGCGATACGGTGGTCCTGTCAGATGATGGGCCGTCTTTAGGGATCGGCATCATTGGCTATGACGCCGGGATCTACTGGGATACCCATTACCGTGGCCGCCCGTTTTATCGTCAGCGTCAGAGATGGGTCGCTTACGGAAACGTTCATTCACGTTATCGTGGACCGGTCATCAGTCCATTGGTGGGAAGCGCGCGGGGACGAAACCCGCCACCACCACCGACCAACTATCAGCGGCCTTACGTAGCACCACAGGGAAACAACCGTGGCCCCGGTGTGACGCCGAACTATGTGCGGCCCGTTCCGCCACCTGTGGCAACCGTGCACAACCCGCCACCCGTTCATAACTGGCATCCTCCTGTGAACACCGCGCCGGTCAGAACTCATAACCCACCGCCGCCGGCAAACCATTCTGCGCCCCCCGCCAATGCGCCGCGTCGCGGTGCGCCGCCTTGGCTACCGGACGACGCCAATCAGCATCACAAATGACGTAATAATCGCGCTTCTGGCGATGATTGTTCGCACCAGGGCGACAATGCGTTCGGATAAGTGAGTCTACGCACTGCGATCCGGGTACAATATGGTGCCGGTGGATCGCGGGCGTTCGCGATTGCCTGCCGAAGCCGCACGCTGGCTGACACATAATGATAGGGAATTCAGATGGCTAAAGTTCTGGTACTTTACTATTCCTCCTACGGACATCTCGAGACGATGGCAAACGCTGTGGCGGAAGGTGCACGTTCAACCGGCGCGACCGTCGACATCAAGCGTGTGCCGGAAACCGTTCCGGAAGAGATCGCCAAGGGGGCCCACTTCAAGCTTGATCAGGCTGCTCCTATCGCCAAGGTCGAGGATCTCGCTGAGTATGACGCGATCATCATTGGCGCGCCGACCCGTTTTGGTCGTCTGGCGTCACAGATGGCGGCATTCCTCGATCAGGCCGGTGGGCTCTGGTTCCGTGGTGCGCTGCATGGCAAAGTTGGCTCGGTCTTCACATCGACGGCGACCCAGCACGGTGGTCAGGAAACCACGCTCTTCTCGTTGATCACCAACATGCTGCATTTCGGTCTGGTGATCGTTGGTCTCGATTATGGCTTCGGCGGTCAGATGTCGCTGACAGAAGTGACCGGTGGCAGCCCCTATGGCGCGACGACAATTTCGGGCGGCGACGGGTCGCGTCAGCCGAGCGAAAACGAGCTGGCGGGTGCCCGTTATCAGGGTGAACGCGTTGCCCGGATCGCTGCCAAACTGGTCGGCTGATCGGGTGACCCGATAATGGACTGGAATTCACGAGCAGCTCGCGCGAGATAGCGCTCACGATGGCGCAGCAGATAGAACCTGCGGCGCGGAAATATCAGAGGCAGGGCGCGCAAATGTCCTGCCTCCAGTGCCTGCGACACGACCAGACGCGACATGACGGTCACACCCGCACCTGCTTCAACCGCCGTGCGCACCGCTTCATTCGACGGTAATTCGAGCGCAACGGACAAATCGCTGACGTTGAGACCGAATTGCGGCAAAGCGGCCTCGAAAATGGACCGTGTGCCCGACCCCGGTTCGCGCAGGATCCATCGGACCTCTTTCAGAGCAGTTGCGACATCCGTTTCTATGCCGGGCCAGGGATGACCCGGTGCAGCCACGAGGACAAGCTCGTCGTCGCTGATATGATCGATGACGAGATCCTCGCCCGTTACCTCGCCTTCAATCAGGCCTAGGTCGACAGTGCCTGATATCACGTCCTGACTGACCGTCGTCGTGTTGCCGATGGTGAGCTTGATTGCGATACCGGGGAAGCGCTCACGATAAATCTGCAAGACCCTCGGCAGCCAATAATTGGCGATTGTCTGGCTGGCGGCAATACTGAGTGAACCCAATCGCATGTCGCCGAGATCGCTGAGGATGGCTTCGGCAGCCGTCGCGCGAGCGAGCACCGCCTTGGCCTCGATAAGAAACAGACGTCCGGCTTCGGTCAGGATAATGCGCCTGCCCACACGATCAAATAGTCGGGTTGCATGACGTGCTTCCAGCGCCGCAATCGCCGCCGATGTGGCCGATTGCGTCAGATGGAGGTCCTGCGCCGCCTGTGTCATATGTTCGCGGGTCGCGACCGCCACAAAGATCCGCAGTTGTTCAAGCGTCATGTGTTTCGACATTTCGTTACTGGGTCAACTTCACCAGTAGCAGACTGAAGGCGGCAATGAACAGAGACGCAATGAGACCAAGCAGAAATGGCTTCAAGCCGCGCGCTTTCAATTTGCCAATGTTCGTTTCAAGGCCCATCGCCGCCAGAGCCATCGACAAAAGGAACGTGGTAGCAACTCCAACTTCGGTGCGCACCGTTACGGGGATCGAAACGACACTGTTGACGACGACAAGCGCAATGAATCCGAGCACGAACCAAGGGATTGGTGCCTTGGCCTGACCTTGTTGGCCGATCCCGCTCCGCTTTGCGTGCGCATTCAGATACGCGCCCAGACCGAGCACGACCGGCGCCAGCATCATCACGCGGGACAATTTGGAAATCAGGCCGAAATCACCCGCATCCTTGCCCGCCTGAAAGCTCGCTGCAACGACTTGTGCAATCTCGTGAATGGACGCGCCGGTCCAAAGTCCATAGGCATGCGGAGAGAGTCCGAGAAGCGGAAACATGGCGGGATAGGCAAACATTGCAATGGAACCGAAGATTGTCACGCAGGCCACCGCGTAGGTGACATCCTCATCACTGGCACCGACCACCGTATTAACCGCAACAACCGCCGACGCGCCGCAAATCGACGTGCCGCCTGCGATCAATCTGGTCAGGCCGGGAGCGACACCGATCAATCGACCGACCCAGACCGTGACCAGAAAGGTTGCGATGACGCTTGCAATAATGATTGCCAGCCCCATCGGTCCGAGTTCGATGACCTGCGTCACAGTCAGCTGCAATCCAAGGAGAATAATCGCCAGACGCAATAGGCGGCGCATGCTGAATACAATGCCAGATTTTGCTCTGACCGGTGTTCCGAGCAGGTTTTGCCAGGCGATCCCGATGAGGATGGCGATGATCATCGGGCTGAAGGTTGCGACACCGGGTATCCAGCGCAGCGCGAACGAGACCGCCGCAATCCCGGCGCAGAGCAGGATGCCGGGGAAGACCGACGCAAAACCATCAAGAAAGGCATGGATCGCCGGATGATGGTCTGCGGGTTCAAAATGATCGTTGATTGCCATGGCGCGACTCCCTCGGTCCGCCACCATGACAAACAACCAATCACCCGATCCAACGCATTTTTATTGTCAGAATGATCGATATTTTAGATTGGATTGCTCAAATTGCGATCCCCAGAGCAACCAGATGCTCCACGCCGCGCATCAGATTGACCTGATCCTTGACCTCGATGATGAGGCGCGGATCGGAGGAATAGCGGCTCATGGCCCGGAAGACGGCGCGCCAGTTGACGGTTCCTTCGCCGGGCAACCAATGGCGATCGGCGTAACCATCGGCGTCCTGAATATGCATGTGAGCCAACATGTCGCCTGCTGCTTCGACGTAATAATCGACCGGCGGCGCGCCATTGGTGCCGTGCGCATAATGGGCATGTCCGGTGTCAATCGAAACCCGAACGCTCTCGCTGTCAAAGCTCTGGGCCAGTTCCACGCGGGAATGCGGATCGATGTCCTCGATATTTTCGATTACCAGCGTTACGCCGATCTCCTCGGCACGTTCGACAGCTGGCCGCATCGTTTCGTGTACCCGGTCAATCAGCGCGCCGCGTGATTTCGGATTATCGTCGAAGTTGTTGTAATCCCACGTCGTATAGGGTGAGTGAACGACCATATGCGTTCCCCCGATATGCTCGCAGACCGACAGCCCCTGAAGCAAGCGGTTCGTGACCAAAGCCCGCACATCCGGGTCCTGGCTGTCGATCGTGAAGCCCCAGAATGGGCCATGGATCCCGACCCGACCGCCGTAGCCGTTCAGCAAGTGCTTGATATGATCTGCGTGCGCGCGCCAATCCCCATTCAGCACATGAGCATCATGGAAGTCCTGAAGCTCAAGGTCGCGGTTGCTGTCAAACAGCCAATTCCGGTGCAGGGGAATGGTCTTGGCGGTGAGTGCTGCACCGAGCACGGGCAGTCCATTTTGCACAGGCATGATTGCTCCTTGGTCGCTTTTTGCGGACGTTATCGCCGGATCAGGCTGGCTTGCTCGCCGGTTTTGGATAGATGCGCGATCCCACTTCATCAATGAGCAAAGGCGTAGCTCCCTCGGGAAACACGAAGGCGTGTGAAAACCCTGTTTCATCGAAGTTGTATTCGACAAATCCGATCCGTCGCTCGCCGCCAAGGTCTTCCTGACTGTCGCCAGAGACGAAAGACGACGCCGGGCCCCAGATATGGGTGGTGTTGCCAACTGTCAATTCGCGCGCGATGTGCAAGTGACCGCTCGCAACGAGCCTGACATCCCGACTGGCTATAATGTCAAGCAGTCGACGTCGTGGCTCGGGGTAAACGGTCCAATATCCACGCGCACCCTCATCAATTGAATCAATGAAAAGAGGCTTGTGCATGAAGATCGCTAGTTTGGCATCCGTTTCAACGGCTTTGCGAAGCCATTCGAACTGCGCCTCTTCCTGTTCGTGACCGGTCTTGAACAGCATGGCATTCAGCCCGATAAACCGCCAACCAGGCAGATCATGCGTCCAGCGATCTGCGCCGGCAAATGCGTTGAATGCATTGATTCTAGCGTTGTCGATCACCTGATCGGCGCGGATCTCTGGACGATCACCGACATCGTGGTTGCCGGGAACCGACAACACAGGAACACCCAACGCCTGATGCCAGGAGCGCGCCAGTTCGATGTCTGGTGCACAAATGCAGCCGTTCATCGAGATATCGCCGGTGTTGATGATCAGATCCGGCTTGCGTGCGGCAACGGCGGCAGCAATCACCTCGCAATTTGCAGCGAAGTCCTTGTGTTCGACGGAATGATGTGTGTCGGAAATTTGTATCAGTCGCACGTTCGCGCTCCAATCCTGAGTTTGGGTAACCGGAGCATATGACGACGTGATGAAACCCGCTAGGTCAGTGCACCGCGCGGCTCAAGCCTGACGGCAAGGACGGAACCGATAGCATCGATGTCTATGGGATCATGACCTTCGACGAGGAGCAGCTCCCGCACCTGACAATAAAGGCCAAGCGCCCCGACGATTGCCGATCCATTGGCAACGTAAAAGCAGCTCATGCCGGGTGTATTACCGGAGGATGGCATCGCCATTTGTGGCCACATCGATGGACCCTGCGGCAGTAAGCTCACCTCGACGATATAGTCGCCCCGGCTGGTCATGACATTGAAATCACGTGATGGTCCGAGGAGGTTCGTGGCAGACGGCTGCCAGTCGCCGGAAAAGCCTATTGGCTCAAATGGCCGCGCAGATCTCGGTTGAGCGGCATCGCCGAAATCGAGATCGAAGCCCTCGCCCTCAATCAGCGTGAGCACGCGATCAATCCCCGGCAGTTGGGAAAAGGGTCCATTTTCAACGACATCAGCCACCGACAACCGGAGTTGCAGTCGACCTGAGTCATGCTCCAATCGGAGCAACTCCGTCGTTTGGCCACGGCCATTGGCCCAAGGTACCACGCGGTAATCGGCTGGCGTCAGATGTCTGAATCGCATGGAGTCTCACTGATTTCGGTTCAAGCCTTCAGCATGGGCAGATCGAGGCCCTGTTCAAGCGCGCAATCGACAGCGATATCATAGCCTGCGTCGGCATGCCGCATGACACCTGTGGCGGGATCATTGTGCAGGACGCGGGCAATGCGCCGATCTGCCTCCTCGGTTCCGTCGCACACGATGACCATGCCTGCGTGCTGTGAGAAGCCCATGCCAACGCCGCCGCCGTGATGCAGAGAGACCCAGGTGGCACCCGACGCGCAGTTCAGCAGCGCATTCAGCAACGGCCAGTCGGAGACGGCATCGGAGCCATCGCGCATGGATTCGGTCTCGCGATTGGGCGAAGCGACGGAGCCGGAATCCAGATGATCGCGCCCGATGACAATCGGCGCCTTCAGTTCACCCGAGCGGACCATGGCGTTGAAGGCAAGGCCGAGTTTGGCACGCTGACCCAGGCCGACCCAGCAGATCCGGGCGGGTAGCCCCTGAAACTTGATCCGTTCGGCAGCCATCGTCAGCCAGGTGTGCAGATGCGGATTTTCGGTGGCCGGGATCAGTTCCTTGACCTTGGCGTCGGTCGCCGCGATATCAGCGGGATCGCCGGACAGTGCCGCCCAGCGGAAAGGTCCAATGCCACGGCAGAACAAGGGCCGGATATAGGCTGGTACAAAACCCGGAAAATTGAAGGCTTCAGTCTCGCCGACCTCAAGTGCCATCTGTCGGATGTTATTGCCATAATCAAAGACGGGGATACCCGCCTTCTGGAAATCCAGCATGGCACGCACATGCACCCGCATTGATGACTTGGCGGCAGCCACGACCGCATCCGGGTCAAGTCGGCCCTGCTCGCGGTATTGCTCCCACGTCCAGCCTGCGGGTAGATAGCCATTCAAGGGATCATGAGCTGATGTTTGGTCGGTCACCATGTCTGGCCGAATCCCGCGTCGCACGAGTTCGGGCAAGATCTCGGCGGCATTGCCGAGCAGGCCAATCGAAATGGCCTCTTTGCGGGAAGTGTGATCTGTAACGAGAGCCAAGGCTTCGTCGAGATCGCGCGCTTGCCGGTCGAGATAGCGTGTCCGCAGGCGGAAATCGATGCGCGACTGCTGGCATTCGATGTTGAGAGACACCATTCCCGCCATAGCAGCGGCGAGCGGCTGCGCGCCGCCCATGCCGCCCAGACCTGCCGTCAGGACCCAGCGACCGCGCGTATCGCCGCCATAATGCTGACGTCCGGCCTCAACAAATGTCTCGTAGGTGCCCTGCACGATGCCTTGTGCACCAATATAGATCCATGAGCCAGCCGTCATCTGGCCGTACATCATCAGCCCCTCGGCATCGAGCTTGTTGAAATGCTCCCAGGTCGCCCAGTGCGGAACGAGATTTGAATTGGCGATGAGGACTCGCGGCGCATCCGCATGGGTCCGGAAGACACCGACCGGCTTGCCTGACTGAATCAGAAGGGTCTCATCCGCTTCCAGTCTCTTGAGCGTCGCAACGATTGCGTCAAAGCTCTCCCAGTCGCGGGCCGCACGTCCGATACCGCCATAGACAACCAGTTCCTTCGGATTTTCCGCGACATCAGGATCGAGATTGTTCATCAGCATGCGCATCGGGGCTTCCGTCAACCAGCTCTTGGCGGTGATTTCAGGGCCACGGGGCGCGCGGATCTCGACGTCACGGAAGCGGGTATTGCTGAGCATGGCGATGACTCCTGAATTGTATAGACAAGCTAATCTTGCAAAGCAGATGCGTCAATGGGTACGCAGCCGAAAATTCGCCTATCCCGCCTTCTGGCGGCTTGAAATCCGGTAGCGGCTTCCGGGCATCAAGAGGCGCGCAGACGACACGACATGGCTCCCAGCGAATGTCTTGCGGTGAATGGCGAGACACGGATCGGCTCGCGAGATAGCGAGCAGCTTTGCCTCCCAACTGGCGGGCAAAACAGCCTCGACCGTGTGTTCGGCATCCGTCCACGGAATTGTCGCACTCAGGTAGCGATTGGGCGTTTCGCGGCTGAAATCCAGTGCAAGATAGTCGGGTGCGGCCATCGGATTGACGAAGCGATCCTCGAGTTGAACCGGTATGTCGTTCTCGCTGTGAAGGATGAGCGAATGAAATGCCGGCGCTCCGATTTCGATCTGCAAGGCGTCTGCAAGTTCCGGCGTCGCCCGCATTTGATCGAGAACAAGCACTTTCGCAGCATGAACATGACCGCGTTCGGCGATCTCATCGGCGATGTTGCGGACCTCGAATGTGCTTGTATGGCCTTTCCCCTCAGCGACGAACGTCCCGAGCCCCTGGATACGGGTCAGCACGCCTTCATTTGCCAGTTCACGCAGGGCGCGATTGATCGTCATCCGGCTGAGGCCAAGGTCGGCAACAAGTTCGTTCTCGGAGGGGACGCGTTGGCCGGGTGTCCAGTCACCTGATGAAATCCGCTGCTGGATCATGTGCTTGACGCCCAGATAACGCGGAACTGCCGTTTGATCGGAGGTGTCGTCCATGGAACTCCCGATAATTTTGAGGCAAAAGCCAAAAGCAATCTTGCACCCTGTTCAAAATTGGATACCATAGTTGTCTGTACAAGTGAACCGGTTTCAGGTCGCCGATGACACAATCTGCCCAAAAACTGTTTGCAACTGAGGCCCTCCTTGCGGACGGATGGGCGAGAGATGTTGCGATCGATGTCGATGCTGAGGGGCAAATTACCGCAATCAAACCAAATGCGTCCTCGGTGGGTCGCGAGCGCCTTGCCGGTCCGGTGGTTCCCGCCATGCCAAACCTGCACAGCCACGCCTTTCAGCGCGCGATGGCCGGACTGGCGGAAATCGCAGGCAGTGGCGAAGACAGTTTCTGGACGTGGCGCGAGGAGATGTACCGGACCGTCGGTCTACTGGACCCGGATGATGTCGAAGCCATTGCCAAAAAGCTGTTTGTCGAAATGCTCAAGGGCGGCTTCGGGTCAGTCGCCGAGTTCCATTATCTGCACAATGCCATCGATGGTCGCCCTTACGCAGATCGGGCCGAGATGGCGAAGCGCATCATCCGGGCGGCGCAACGCACAGGTATCGGGCTGACGCTGCTGCCGGTCTTTTACGCCCATTCCAATTTTGGTGGAGCGGCTCCAAATCCCGGACAACGCCGGTTCGTGCATGATCTCGATGGCTTTCAAGACCTGAGAGAGGCGCTGACGCCAGCGTCTGTAGAGACTGGCGCAAGACTTGGACTGGCCATCCATTCTTTGCGGGCTGCAACGCCCGATGAAATTCGCGCACTTGTGCGAGACACGAATCCCTCAGACCCCATCCATATTCATGTCGCCGAGCAACAGCGTGAGGTGGACGACTGCCTGACCGCCACGGGTCGACGGCCCGTCCAGCATCTGAGCGAGATTGCAGACCTCGGTTCCCGCTGGTGCCTGATCCACGCGACCCACATGACCCCGGACGAGACCCGCGTAGTTGCAAGCTCAGGGGCCGTGGTCGGGCTTTGTCCGGCGACGGAAGCCAATCTGGGCGACGGACTTTTCCCTGCGGTGGATTACCTGAAACAAGGTGGCGGATTCGGGATCGGGACGGACAGCCATGTCGCGACATCGGTCGCCGAGGAACTGCGCATTCTTGAGTATGGGCAGAGACTCAGGGACCAGCGGCGCAATCGTCTTGCCGCGCCGGGCGCCTCGGTTGGTCGGACGCTGTTTGACGGCGCGCTTGCTGGAGGACGTCAGGCGATCGGAATGACTGTTTCCAACGCGGCAGACTTCGTTGTACTGGATGGTGATAATCCCTTCATCGCTGCCGCAACCGGCGATCAAATCCTCGACCGCTGGATCTTCGGCGGGCTTGACCACGCGGTGCGCGACGTCATGGTGGCAGGCGAATGGCGCATCCGAAATCGTGCCCATGGCGATGATGAGCGGATCGATCGGGATTTCCTGAAGGTTCTGAAGAAATTGGCGGCGACAGCATGACAGATGACATCAAGGTCTGGACCAATGCCCGCATCGCCACGATGGATCCCGCACTCATTGGCCTCGGGGTCATCCAAAAGGGGGCCATTGTCGCGCGAGCCGGTCGTATCGACTGGATCGGGCCGAAGGCTGAGCTGCCGTCGGCGTTCTCCGGCCTTCCTACCGAGGATCTGGAAGGTCGCTGGGTGCTTCCCGGATTGATCGATTGCCATACACATCTGATTCATGGCGGTCACCGCGCGCTCGAATTTGAGATGCGGCTCGCCGGTGCTAGCTACGAGGCAATCGCAAAGGCGGGCGGCGGCATCGTATCGACTGTATCGGCAACACGAGCGGCGAGTGAATCCGAACTCGTGGCGAGTGCGTTGCCACGGCTTGATGCCTTGATGGCCGAGGGTGTGACCACGCTGGAAATCAAGTCCGGTTACGGCCTTGATCTCGAGACAGAGCGTAAGATGCTGGCGGCTGCCCGAGCACTCGAAAGCCATCGCGACATCTCGATAGCCAAGACCTTCCTCGGGTTGCACGCATTACCGCCGGAATATCGCGACAACCGGACCGCCTTTGTCGATCTGGTCGTGTATGAGATGTTGCCCAAGCTTGCTGCAGACGGATTGGTTGATGCGGTTGATGCCTTCTGCGAGGGGATTGCGTTCACGCCGGCGGAAACCACCCGGCTGTTCGACAAGGCGCAGTCGCTTGGATTGCCGGTTAAGCTGCACGCGGATCAATTATCGGATCTCGGCGGTGCGGCGCTGGGTGCGCGTTACAAGGCGCTGTCGGTCGATCATCTCGAATATACAAGCGAGCAAGGCGCTGCAGCCTGCGCGGCATCGGGAACTGTTGCGGTCATCCTGCCCGGCGCGTTCTATATGCTCCGCGAAACACAGAAGCCGCCAATTGATGCCTTCCGCAGGCATGGCGTGGCCATGGCCATTGCGACCGATTGCAATCCCGGGACTTCGCCGGTCACCTCCTTGTTGATGACCATGAACATGGCGGCAACCCTGTTCCGGCTGACGGTCGAAGAGTGTCTTCTGGGCGTCACCAGACATGCCGCACAGGCACTTGGACGCAAAGACATTGGCGTCCTGAAGGTCGGCAATGCCTGCGATCTTTCGATCTGGTCGATCGACCTGCCTGCCGAACTGGTCTACCGCATCGGCTTCAATCCGCTCCATCAACGTATCAGGGGAGGGCGTGTCGCATGACGTCCAATCGTCCCGACTGGCTTCAGGTCCATCAAGGCAACGCGCCGCTGCTGATCAGCCTGCCGCATACCGGCACCATCCTCCCGCCCGAGATCGACGATGGTCGACTAGTGTCGTCGCCACGCGCCCTACGCGACACGGACTGGTACATTGATAAGCTCTACGAGTTTGCTCGGGCCATGGGGATAACCAGCGTTCGCAGCACGATCTCCCGAACCGTGATCGACCTCAATCGCGATCCGTCGGGCGTCTCGCTTTATCCGGGACAGGCAACCACGGGCCTGTGTCCGACGGAAACCTTTGATGGCGAGCAACTCTACTGCGAGGGTCGGGCACCGGATGAGGCAGAGATCGCTGACCGTCGCGAGCGCTGGTTTATGCCCTATCATCAGGCGCTGGAAGCCGAGATCGCACGGCTGCGGCTCATGCATCGCAAGATTGTCGTCTATGATTGCCATTCGATCCGCTCGATTGTTCCCCGTCTTTTCGCTGGCGTCTTGCCGCATTTCAATATTGGGACCAACGACGGTCAGGCCTGCTCGCCAGAACTTCAGGAAATCGTCGCAAGAGCCTGCAAGCACAAGCCTTATTCATCGGTCACAAACGGTCGGTTCAAGGGCGGCTGGATCACGCGTCACTATGGTGCACCGTTCCTCGGCGTTGAGGCGGTCCAGATGGAACTCGCGTGCCGGGGTTACATGCGGGAGACGGCGAGCGACGAGCCGGAACCCTATGATCCTGAGTTCGCCGAGCCGATGATCGGGATACTCAAGTCCCTGTTCGAAGCCATCATCCAGTATTGCCAGACGTGAACCGGGAACCCCCGCCATGACATTGTTGCATACACTCAAGGCCGGTCAGGTTCCGCTATCGGTCTGGCGCGACATCTATTTCGGCGCGGACGCGGAGATTGATCCGGATTGCAGGGACGCCGTCGAACGGGCTGCGGATGTCATCCGGCAGATCATCGAAGTTGGCGCACCGGTCTACGGCGTCAATACCGGGTTCGGCAAACTGGCGAGCGTCCGGATCGATGCCGCCGACCTCGCGCAATTGCAGCGAAACATCGTGCTCAGTCATGCAGCGGGTGTCGGCGCTCCGCTTGGAATTCCAGTCGTTCGGCTGATCATGGCGCTGAAACTTGCCAGCCTCGCGCAGGGTGCATCTGGCGTCACCTGGTCAACGCTGCAGATGCTGCAAGGCTGCCTGTCGAGGGGACTTGTGCCGGTCATTCCCGGGCAAGGCTCAGTCGGAGCGTCAGGTGATCTCGCACCACTCGCCCACATGACGGCAGCTATGATGGGCGTCGGCGAGTTCTTTGTTGGCGAGATGCGTCTACCTGCGGACGAGGCTTTGGCTGCAGCTGGACTGACGCCCTTGGAACTCGGGCCGAAGGAAGGGCTTGCGCTCCTCAACGGAACGCAGGTCTCGACCGCATTGGCGCTCGCAGGGCTCTTCGAGGCCGAGCGCGTGTTTCAGGCGGCGCTCGTCACGGGCGCACTCGCAACGGATGCGGCACGCGGTTCCGATGGACCGTTTGATCCACGCATCCATGCGCTGAGGCCGCATCGGGGTCAGACGGATACGGCGGCGGCGCTTCGGGCTTTGATGGCGGGGTCAGCGATCCGGCAGTCGCATCTGGTCGATGATCCGCGTGTCCAGGACCCCTACTGCATCCGTTGCCAGCCGCAGGTCATGGGGGCTTGTCTCGATCTGTTGCGTCAGGCGGCTGCGACGCTGGCAATCGAGGCCAATGGCGTGTCTGATAATCCACTCGTCTTTGTCGATACGGGGGAAGTGATCTCCGGCGGTAATTTCCATGCGGAACCCGTTGCATTCGCCGCAGATATGATTGCAATGGCGCTCTGCGAAATCGGCTCCATCACCGAACGCCGGATTGCGATGCTGGTTGATCCCGCACTGTCCGGGTTACCCGCCTTTCTGACGCCCAAGCCTGGATTAAATTCCGGCTTCATGATTGCTCAGGTGACAGCGGCGGCGCTCGTCTCGGAAAACAAGCAGAAGGCCTATCCGGCCAGCGTCGACTCGATCCCGACATCAGCCAATCAGGAAGATCACGTCTCAATGGCGGCCCATGGTGCGCGGCGGCTGTTAGGGATGGCACGCAATGCCGCGGCCGTTGTCGGTATTGAACTGCTCGCAGCGGCTCAAGGGATCGATTTTCACGCTCCGCTCGCCTCAAGTGCGCCACTGGAAGCTGCGCGAACCCTGCTGCGCTCTGTCGTGCCTACTCTGACCGATGATCGACATTTCGCGCCCGATATGGAAATCGCGAGCAATCTGGTTTCGTCCGGCATGCTGGTCGAGGCGGCTAGCGCGGTGACTTTGCCCGGAGTGACTGACTGACAATCCGTCACGCGTATTTCATCGGGATCGCGGTCGTGAACTTCAACTCTTCCATCGAGATCGACGAGGTGATGTCGGTGAACTCGATCCGGGTGATCAGTTCCTTGTAAACGGCGTCATAGACGTCGACGCTCGGGACGACGAGGCGCAAGAGATAATCCATGTCGCCGGTCAGACGGTAAGCCTCTACGATTTCAGGGATATCGCTGACAGCCTTGCGGAATTCTGCGAGCCATTCGATCGAATGCCGCGACATCTTGACCGCGACAAAGATGGTCATGCCGACGTTGCTTTTCTTGCGGTCCACCAGCACGACACGTCGGCTGATCAGACCGTCCTCTTCCATCGCCTTGATGCGCCGCCAACAGGCAGACGCCGACAGGCCGACAGCGTCTGCGAGCTCATTAACAGGTGTCGCAGCATCCTGTTGCAGCAATTCGAGCAGACGACGGTCCCGGATATCAAGCATAGCAATCCCCGCGCGTGATTGGGTCTATATCATCACAAAGTGAAGCGTCGGACACCAATTTTTTGCAAGATCCTATCGAAATTGAGCCTAAAGGCGCTAAAAATTGCGCGAAATCTTCCAGCGAATGGGTCTAATATGCTGCCAACGACGGACTCAACATATCGGGAGCGACTCCATGTCACGGACAATCGGACTTATCGGCGGCATGAGCTGGGAATCGACGGCGACCTATTACCGCGCGATCAACGAACTGGTTCGCGATCGTCAGGGTGGTCTGGCATCTGCGGATATCCTGATGCAATCCGTGAATTTTGAAGAGATTGTTGCGCTCCAGAAAGCGGGCGATTGGGACGGGGCGGCAGATCGCCTCGGTACGATCGGGGCGAATCTTGCGTCGATTGGCGCGGGTTGCATCCTGATTTGCACCAACACGATGCATTTGGTGGCGGATCAGGTGGCAGCACTTGCCGGGGTCCCGTTGATCCATATTGTCGATGCGACCGGGGCAGCACTCAAAAAGGCAGGTGCCAAGCGCCCGCTCTTGCTGGCGACCCGTTACACGATGGAAGAGGGGTTCTATCTCCGGCGCCTGAAAGAGTGCGCCGGGATCGAAGCGCTTGTGCCTGAAATTCGTGATCGGGATCTCGTGCACACCATCATCTTCGATGAACTCTGCAAGGGCATCGTCAACGACCGGTCACGGGATGAGTACTTGAGGATCATCCAGCGTGGGGCGGAACGCGGCGCTGATTCCGTCATCCTCGGCTGCACGGAGATTGGTCTCCTGATCAACCAGAGCCATTCGCCACTGCCGACATTTGACTCAACGCTGATCCATGCAACCGCTGCGGTCGATTTCGCCGAGGCCGCCGAGCGAGCCGTGCGGAATGCCGCCTGAGGTCTCCATGCACGTCGACAATCGTTGTTGCATGGCGTTTTCGTCTATGGACTAATGCGTCGGACTGAGCTTGCGTCTCGGGTCATCGCAACGAGACGGAGGCGAGTGTGATCGAATTCACCGTCAATGGTCAAAGGGTTCGGTTGGATTTGCCGCGCAAGACGCCGCTGCTGTCGGTCTTGCGCAATGACCTCGAACTGAATGGTCCGAAATTTGGCTGCGGCCTCGGTGAATGCGGTGCCTGCACGATCCTGGTAGACGGGCGGGCAGCTCGCGCCTGCGTCCTCACGCTGAACGAGGCGGAAGGGCGGTCGGTGACAACGCTTGAGGGGCTCGGCAGTACGGCCATGCCTCATCCGGTTCAGGATGCCTTCATTGCAGCCTCTGGCACGCAGTGCGGGTATTGCCTCAACGGCATGATCATGACGACCGTTGCCCTGTTGACGGAGAACCCCTCGGCTGGCGAAGCTGAAATCCGCGACGCACTGCGCTATAATTTGTGTCGGTGCGGTGCACATGTGGAGATCCTCGCCGCCGCCATGCACGCGGCGACCGCGCTCAAGACGACGGTGCCATGCTGATGGCCGATGTCACCGAGCACCGGACGCGGGCTGATTTTCTCGAGGCAAACAGTACGCTCGCCGTTGTTCGCCCGCTCAATGCCGAACCTGTCGACGACGCGTCGACGGATAGTCTCGAACCCTTTGTCGTGATTGATGCGCAGGGTGGCGTCCATGCCTTCAATGGCCATGTTGATCTTGGAACAGGTATCCGAACCGCACTGGGCCAAATCGTCGCCGAAGAATTGGATGTCCCGTTCGAGCGTGTGACACTGGTGCTGGGTCACACCGGACTTGTGCCGAACCAGGGACCGACGATTGCCTCGGAGACAATCCAGATTGCAGCCGTTCCGCTCCGCAATGCGGCAGCACAGGCGCGGCACTGGCTGGTTGCCGAGGCAGCGAAGCGCTTCGGATTGTCAGTCGACCAGTTGACGATTGAGGATGGACTGATCCGGCCACGCACCCCTGACAATCGCGCACTGACATTTGGCGATCTAATCGGCGATGCCCGAATTCGGCTCAGGCTCGCGGATGATGTCGCGTTGAAGCCGGTGGCAGACTACCGGATCGTTGGTCAGTCGCAGGCACGCGTCGATTTGCCCGCCAAGGCAACGGGCGTGCTTGTCTTCGTGCACGACATGCGTCTGCCCGGCATGTTGCACGGTCGCGTCGTGCGGCCGCCCTATGCGGGGGTAGATGTCGGGCCACATGTGGGGACAAGCCTGCTCTCCGTAGACCGATCCTCCATCGCGCATATTCCCGGCATTGTAGATGTCGTGGTCATCGGCGATTTCGTCGGGATCATTGCCGAGCGCGAAGAGCAGGCTGAAGAGGCCATGCGGGCGCTTCACGTGGAGTGGCGACCCGGCCCACGGTTGACGGACCTATCAGACATATCGGCAGCCCTTGTCGCAAACCCATCGAAGCCGCGCGTGATCAAGAACGACGGCGACGTCGATGCCGCGATTTCCAAAGCTGCGCAGCGACTGAGCCGAACCTATGTTTGGCCCTACCAATTGCACGGATCGATTGGTCCAAGCTGCGCGCTGGCGTCCTTCGAGGCGGGACGACTTACTGTCTGGTCTGGTACACAAAACCCGGTGCCAATGCAGGGTGATCTGGCCCGGCTGCTGGATTTGCCGGAGCGATGTGTCGATGTCATCCGCATGGAGGCATCCGGGTGTTACGGGCGCAATGGCGCGGATGACGTGACAGCAGATGCGGCGCTCCTGTCGCGGGCAGTTGGCCGAACAGTGCGTGTCCAGTTGGCGCGGGATCAGGAGCATCAGTGGGAGCCGAAGGGCACCGGTCAGGTGATGACGTCCGACGGCGGCCTGGACGCTGATGGAACCGTCATCGCCTATGACTTCTCCACGCGCTATCCCTCGAATTTTGCGCCGACGCTGGCACTTCTTTTGACTGGCAAGGTCGATGCGACCAAGCCGCAAGTGGTTGAAATGGGCGACCGGACGGCGGTCGGCCCCTATGAGTTCGCCAATCATCGTGTCACGGTGCATGACATGCCGCCGATCGTCCGGGCGTCCTGGTTTCGCGGCGTGTCGGCCCTGCCCAATTCATTCGCGCATGAGAGCTATATCGACGAACTGGCGACCATGGCCGGTGTTGACCCGGTAGAATTCCGCCTGCGCTATCTCAGGGACAAGCGCGGCAGCGATCTGATCAGGGCGACGGCTGAGCGTGCTAATTGGCAACCCCATACGCGTCCGCAGATGATCCGCGACGACGATGGAGTGCTACATGGGCGTGGGTTTGCCTACGCCGTTTACATGCACTCAAAGAATTCGGCGACGGCGGCAGCTTGGTCGGCGTGGGTTGCTGACGTAGCCGTCAATCCGGCGACCGGCGATGTCGCGTTGAGCCGGATCACGGTCGGGCAAGATTCCGGCTTGATGATCAACCCCGACGGGGTCCGGCACCAGATCAATGGCAATGTCGTCCAGTCCATAAGCCGGGTCATGAAGGAAGAAGTGACCTTCAACGATATCGCGGTCACGACTCGGGAGTGGGGTGCGTATCCGCTCCTGACGTTCCCGGAATTGCCGCCCATTGACGTGCTCATGGTGCCGCGACCGGAAGAACCGCCACTCGGGGTGGGTGAATCCGCGTCAGTGCCGAGCGCTGCCGCCATCGCGAATGCGATCTTTGATGCCACAGGTGTCCGGTTTACGGAGCTGCCCTTTACACCTGAGCGCATCCGGAAAGGATTGCGAGCGGTGGGATATGCTGAGGCGGCAGCGCCTGTTTCGTTGCCTGCTTCGGCGAAGGTACCAGTCCGCAAGCCCTTCAATCGCTGGTTACCGGTCTTAACGTCAGCTGTTGCGGCAATCGGCATGATTGGCGCGGCGACGCTGCCGATCCGCTCAGCGATCGCCCCGATTCTACGGCCAGATCCCTCGGTCTATTCCGAAGCGACTATCGAGCGTGGTCGATTGCTGGCAAAGCTGGGGGCCTGCATCACCTGCCACACAACCGAAGCCGAGTCGCCGCTGGCGGGCGGCAGGGCCATCGAAACGCCGTTTGGCCGCGTTTACACGACGAATATCACGCCCGATGTCGACACGGGCATCGGCAGCTGGAGCTTTACGGCCTTCGAACGTGCCATGCGCGACGGCATCTCGCGGGATGGGCATCATCTCTATCCCGCATTCCCCTATACCTCTTTTGCCAAGACCTCCGAGGCGGACCTGCAGGCGCTCTATGCGTTCCTGATGGCGCAGCCGCCGGTCGCTCAATCAAATATACCGTCTAACCTGTCCTTTCCCTTCAATGTCCGACCATTGATGGCCGCTTGGAATACGCTGTTCCATCGCGCCACTCCATTTGAACCTAGCCCTGCGAAGACAGACCTCTGGAACAAGGGTGCCTATCTCGTCGAGGGGCTCGGGCATTGTTCGGCGTGCCATAGTCCACGCAATGCGCTGGGCGCGGAAATGGACGGGCAGGCACATCTGGCGGGCGGGGTTGTCGAAGGTTGGGAGGCACCCGCGCTGACGGCCCTGTCTAACGCGCCGGTGCCCTGGACTGAGGCCGCGTTCTACGACTATCTGCGGACCGGATTTTCCGGTGAACACGGTGCAGTTGCCGGACCGATGGCCCCGGTCGTCGCCGAATTGAAGACGCTGCCCGATACGGATATCAAGGCCATGGCCCATTATCTCGCCAGCCTGAACCCGGCAGCCGCGACGGTCGATACCGGCAAGCTCGTGCAGGAACGCGAGGCACTTGCTGCTGCCCGCGCATTGACGCCGGTTTCGACCGATGGGGCCAGACTTTACGAGGGGGCGTGTGCCGTTTGCCATGAACCGGGCAGGGGGCCGACGCTCTTTGGTGTGAAGCCGTCGCTGGTCCTGAATTCAGCCGTACACGCCGATCAACCCGATACGCTCATTCGTGTGATCCTAGAAGGCATCCATGTCGACCAACTCGGTGAACTCGGCGCGATGCCCGCTTTCTCAAACCATCTGGACGATCATCAAGTCGCCGACGTCGTTCGCTACCTGCGCGGGCGATTTGCAAGTGATCGATCTGATTGGGATCAATTGGAGGGTCGCGTTGCCGTGATACGTAGACAGTTGAGTATGCATTAGACACTTGACACTTGACACATTCGGTATCCTGTCAGATCATTTGCATACAAACAAACGAGGCGTTTGGATGCCGGAAGTAGCCGATACGACTGACGACAAGGTGCGCTGCGATGCGTGCCCGGTGACCTGTTTTATCAAGCCGGGCATGGTCGGTGCGTGTGATCGTTACGGCAATGACGACGGCAAGCTCGTTCGCGTCGATCCACACGTCATTCTGCATCAGACCATCGAACATGGCGGTACGCTGATGCCCTTTGTTCAATCCGCTGATGACTGGGATGGCAAGATCGTTGCCGACAAATCCGTCTTTGTTACAGCCATCGGTGCGGGCACGACCTACCCCGATTACAAACCCGCGCCGTTTATCGTCTCTTCAACGATCGATGGCGTCGACATGGTCACGGTGGTGACCGAAGGTATCTTCAGTTACTGCGGCGTGAAGGTGAAGGTCGATACGGATCGATATCTGGGGCCGGAACAGGCGACCGTCCGGGTGGATGGTGAACCCATTGGCCATGTGACAACCGGCGAATATGGGTCGCAGATGCTGTCGCTTGGCGGCGTGCATCACCTCGTCGGTGGAACGAAAAAGGAAGGCCGTGTTACCTGCGAAGCCTTGCTGGCACTGTCGAACTGCAAGCCCGTGGAATTGTCGATTGATGACGGCGTGACAATCGTCGTTGAAGCGGGCAAGCCCCCCGTGATCAACGGCGTCAAGGAAGATCGCATGCGGGTAGGCTGCGGATCTGCCGCCATCGGCATGTTTGCCAAGCAGTGGCAAGGGCTTGTTGATGAGGTCGTCGTCGTTGATGATCACATCACTGGCGTGCTCTCGGAACATCAGGCTGGCAAGGTCCTCGGGATCGAGCCGACAGGCATTCGCATGAAGGGCAGGCGATCGACGCCGGGCCGGTATTTTCAGGTCGCCGAGCCGGGTACTGGCTGGGGCGGGACCAATATCACGGACCCCTTGTCGATCCTCGGGCCCTTCAACGCAAAAGTCGCCAAGCCCGGTACGACAATGCTCATGGTTTCAACAACGGGAGAGCATTTCGGCTTCTACCGGCTGAATGACGCCTTGCAGCCCATCGAGGAAGACTTGCCGGAGGCGCTCAGGCTATCGGTCGAACGCATTGCCGAGAATTGCGAACCTGCCTTGGCGACCGTCCTGTTCATGGCTGGTGCCGGAGGTTCGCTGCGTTCCGGCGTAACGGAAAATCCCGTTCGGTTGACGCGGTCAGTCAAGGAAGCGTTCACCCAGGTCACCTGCGGCGGTGCGCCCGTCTATGTCTGGCCCGGTGGCGGCATCACGTTCATGGTTGATGTCACCCGGTTGCCGGAAAATGCCTTCGGATCGGTTCCAACACCCGCGCTCGTCGCACCCATCGAGTTCACGCTCACGCTTGCTCGCTATGCCGAACTGGGCGGACATATAGAACATGTGCAGCCGCTTGCAACGGTCTTGGCGGCAAACCCGAAGTCGGTCGATCTGCAACCAGACAATCCCTGGCCATTGTTGGCCGGTTTGACGCACTCGCGATGACGGCGGCGGGATCGGTTTCGGCGCATATCCGATTGCCCCAATTCCGCTGGCTGGATGGTCGTCGCCGCATCCATCTGAGCGATGGTCCGATTGACCTGATCATTGAAGCCTATGGACCACCTGACGTCGTCGAGCGCGCCTATGCCGCCGCCTATGACCGATTGACCGGCCTGCTCGATGAACTCTGTGCCGAACTTCCGCAATTGCGCAGGCAAGTCTTTCCCGGACAGAAGGTGTTGCGAGGTTCAGTCGCGAGCCGAATGGAGGCATCCGTCTTGCCCTATGCCAGCGACGGCTTCATCACCCCGATGGCGGCAGTCGCGGGTAGCGTCGCAGATACGGTTCTGGCGGCGCTCGTCGCAGGTGCAGGGGGAGAATTGTCACGCGCCTTCGTCAATAATGGCGGCGATATCGCGTTGCATCTGACGCCGGGCACACGGTTTGTCGCGGGGCTGGTGACAAGACCCGATCAGCCAAGCCTGTTTGCCCGGACCGAGATCCCTGCCGAATCCGGGATACGTGGGATCACAACGTCAGGCGCACCGGGCCGCAGCTTTTCGCTCGGGATCGCAGACGCGGTGACCGTGCTCGGGGCCACGGCAGCCGAGGCCGATGCGGCAGCGACCGTGATTGCCAACGCCGTCGATCTCCCCGGTGATCCGCGTATCCTGCGCCGTCCGGCAAATGCGCTGCAACCGGATAGTGATCTGGAGGAGCGGCTTGTGACGTGCCATGTGCCGTCGCTCGCAGAGCAGGACAAGGCGATTGCGCTTGAGCGTGGACGTGTCGTCGCAAACAGACTTGTATCAGACGGCAGAATCTCCGGCGCGGCGCTTTATCTGCAAGGCGCTACCCGTTTTGTATCCTTGCCCCTCGCGTTGGCGCTATCGTCGACAGTGATAGAGGAAGGCACGACCTCGAACACACTGTTAATCACTGGAGGAGCCGGAGATGGCTGACGTGGACATCCGCAAGAAAATCATCATTCTGGAGGAAATCCTGCACGAAGGTGGTCCTCCTGCAGCCACGCCTTTGAAGCGCGGGGCAATCGTTTCAGTGATCAAGAACCCCTTCGCCGGTCGCTACGTCGAGGATATCGCCTTTTTCATGAAGGATCTGGAGCCGCTTGGCCTGTCAATGGCGCACGAGCTCGTCGGAGCCTTGGGCGGCGATCCAAAGCGCGTGGAAGGCTATGGCAAGGGCGCAATCGTCGGTACAGCCGGTGAACTGGAACATGGCGCGCTCTGGCATGCGCCCGGCGGTTACGCGATGCGCGCCGTGCTCGGCGATGCCAAGGCGATTGTTGCCTCGACCAAAAAGGTCGGCGGACCCGGCACCAAGCTGGACGTGCCGGTCACCCATATCAATGCGTCCTACGTCCGAAGCCATTTCGATGCTTTCGAAGTGGGGGTTACAGATGCACCGCGCGCTGATGAAATGGCGTTGATCCTCGTGATGACGACGGGATCGCGCATTCATGCGCGGGTTGGCGGATTGGCGGCTAGTCAGATCAAGGGTGAGGATGGCCTCAGATGAGTCTCAATGTGCGAAAGTTCGTCACGGTTATGGACGAAGTTCTGACTGAAATGGGGCAGGCGATCACGCCACCCATTCGGCGGGCAGCGGCACTCGCCATTATCGAAAACCCGTTTGCCGGTCACTATGTCGAGGATCTCACGCCCCTCATCGATATGGGCGAGGAGCTCGGGCGGATACTGAGTGAACGTGCTTTGGAAGCCTTGGGTATTCAGGGAAGCGATGCGCAAGGGTATGGCAAAGCAGCCCTCGTGGGTGAAAATGGCGAGATGGAGCACGCTGCCGCCTTGCTGCACCCGAAGATGGGCGCGCCCGTACGGAAAACCCTTCTGAAGGGCGCTGCCCTCATTCCGTCCTCCAAAAAGCGCGGCGGACCGGGCGCAGAACTCGATATTCCGCTCGGGCACAAGGATGCGGCCTATGTTCGAAGCCATTTTGACGGTATGCAGGTTTCGATAAATGATGCGCCACGCGCCAACGAAATCGTTGTTGCGGTTGCCATCACGAGCGGTGGACGTCCCTTGCCACGGGTTGGCGGATTGAAGCATCACGAAGTCAAGGGTGAGGACGGGCTCAGGTGACAACGCAAAAGCTGATGAAAGACTCCTATCTGCTGGAAGAGCAGGTGGGCTTCATTCTCCGGCAGGTGAGCCAGAGGCACGCCGCCTTGTTCATGGCTCGCATGGGCGAAGACATCACGCCGATGCAATGGGCCGCGATGGCCAAACTGCACGAGGTCGGGCCGACCTCACAAAACCTTCTTGGTCGGATGACGGCCATGGATGCCGCGACAATCAAGGGCGTCGCCGACCGGTTGATGAAGCGTGAGTTTATCGGCACGACTTCCGATGCACTGGATGCGCGCCGCCGCCTGATAGCCCTCACAGATGAAGGCAGGGCCTTCGTTCTGAAACACTACGACGCAGCATTCGAAATCAGTCGGGAGACTGTTGCACCGCTTGATCCGGACGAGTGCAAAACGTTCATCCGCTTGCTGGAAAAGCTTCGGTGAGCGCCGCAGAACTCGCGAGGGTTGAGCGCCCGGCCATCATTTGCCTGGGCCACGCGGCGCTCGATCGCATTTATTCAATCAGACAGTTTCCAGCCACGCCGCAAAAACTGCGGGCCGTCTCCGCCGAAGAGGTCGGTGGCGGGATGGCGGCGAATGCATCAGTTGCGGCGGCGCGACTGGGGGCGGACGTCGCCTTTTGCAGTCGCGTCGGCGATGACCTCGCGGGAGAAGCCATCTCCGCAGAACTGGCCCGCGAGGGTGTCGATGTCTCGCAGGTTCGCCGTTTTGCAGGCGGGCAATCCTCGACGTCAGCGGTGATAGTCGACGGTTCCGGCGAACGGCTGCTCGTCAACCATCGCGGCACAGGCTTGAGCGACGACGCGTCCTGGCTCGACGTCTCGGGGGTAAGTCAGGCACGCGCCGTCCTGGCCGATGTCCGCTGGCCACTGGGTGCGCTCAAGCTGTTCAGGGCAGCACGGGACGCAAACGTGCCAACTATCCTTGATGGGGATATCGGCGCAGGCGAGGCTCTCCCGGAATTGTTGGCCTTGGCGGATTACGTCGTCTTTTCAGCACCGGGGCTGGCTGAATTTTCGACCGGCGACAGGGCGGAAGTATTGGCAGACGTGTTGCGCCTGGGTGCACGACATGCCGGTGTCACGCAAGGCGGCGAGGGGTATCTGTGGCTCGATCATGCGGGCAAGCACTACCAGCCGGCCTTTGACGTCAGCGTTGTCGATACCAGCGGTGCAGGCGACGCCTTCCACGGCGGATTTGCGTGGGCCGTCGCGCAAGGCCTGCCAGACGAGGACTGCGTCCGCATCGCCCAGGCAACCGCCGCGCTGAAATGTCTTCAGCCGGGTAATCGAAGGGGTTTGCCGGATTTGGTGACGCTTGAGGCATTCCTCGCGGGAAGATCGGTCGCGTCAACCTGACTGCTTGCCGGACGCAATAAAATTACCCACCGACCACCTCCGGCACTTTCTCGGCTGGCGGCGTATTGCGGCTGCGACCGGTGCGAACAATCCCGTCAATCACAGTCATGCCGATCCCCGGCAGATCGCCCAACTGGATCGAATGCAGGAAATCACGTCCCCCGGAATGCTGGGCCTTGTCCATGAAGACGAAATCGGCAACCCGACCGACTTCGATCAGCCCGCAATCGAGCGCCCGCATGCGGGCTGTGTTGCCGGTCGCGAAGCAGAAGGCGAGTTCGGCGGGGACGTCTCCGAGGCTCGACAACATCGACACCATGCGAATGATGCCGAGGGGCTGCACACCGGAGCCCGCCGGTCCGTCGGTGCCGAGGATCACGCGGTTCAACTCGTTCATTTCCCGCGCCGTGCGCAGCGTGAAAAGGGCTGACCGTTCATTGCCATTGTGAACCAGTTCGAGGCCACGCTTGCAGCCTTCGCAGATGCAGCGGATCTCGGCATCCGGCAAGGCCGTGTGACCGCCATTGATATGGCCGACGACATCGGTGTCGGCTTCAAGCACCACGTCAGCGCCGATCAGGCCGGAACCGGGGATCGAGGGGCCACCAGTATGGATCGTTGACTGGATGCCATATTTGCGTGCCCAGGCAACCATCTGCTTTGCCGTAACACCATCCTTAACGCCACCAAGCCCGACTTCGCCGAGGAGCCGGACACCTGCATCGGCCAAGTCCTTGAAATCCTGCTCCGTCATGCCGGGTTCGATGACCGGTGCGCCCGCGTGTATCTTGACGCCGCCAAAGCGGAAATTGTGAAAGGTTCGCTGCGCCGTAATCGCGTGTGCCTTGAGGCCGACGATATCGCGTGGTCTTCCGGGCTGATGCACTTCGCCGGCGGAGATCATGGTTGTCACGCCGCCGTGCAGGGTGGAATCGATCCAGCCCATCTGGTTTTGTCGTGGCGTCCAGTCCCCAGCAACCGGGTGAACATGGCTGTCAATCAGGCCGGGGGCCAATACTGTCCCATGGGCATCGATAACGGTCGTCGCATGGTCCGTGTCCAGATCAGCCCCGCGACCAATCGCAGCGATGCGGCCATTGATCGCAATGACCGTATCGGCATCGAGGATCGGCTGCTCCATGGCTCCGGATAGCATCAGCCCGACATTACGGATCACAAGCTTCGTGGGGCCTGTCGCGACCGGGGCATCATGAGCCATCGAACATCTCCTGGATAATGGGATAAGGCGCGCAGCGGGGATGTCCCGAGCAGCCAGCCCATTCGTATACGAACGATACCCCAAGGCCATGTCGATGCAAGCCAATTTGTCTCATCAACCGGCTTGCGAAGCGTTGCCTTGTACCAAGCCTTGGCCTAGGTTCGGGGCCAATCACAATCGGTCAATTGAAACGGATCATTCAGAGGAAACGACATGGCATTCCCCACAAAGGTAGCCCTCATCACAGGCGCAGCGCGCGGCATCGGCAAAGCGGCGACGCGCGCGTTTCTCGATGAAGGCTGGGCGGTCGCGCTGCTCGATATCGACGCTGATACGCTCGATGCCACAATGGAAGAACTCGGCAGCCAGGAACGCACGCTGCGGCTCCATGCGGATATTTCCAACCCGGACCAGATCAAATCTGCCTTTGCCGAACTGGAAGCGAAGTTTGGTCGACTGGATGCGCTCGTCAACAATGCGGGCATCGCCATCTTCAAGCCAATCCTTGAGACAACGCTAGAGGACTGGAACCGTGTCCTCGCCGTCAATCTGACGGGACCATTCCTGATGACCCAGATCGCAGCGCCATTGCTCAGCAAGACACGCGGCGCAGTCGTCAATATCGCCTCGATTTCCGCGCTCAGGGCGTCCACACTCCGCGTCGCCTACGGAACCTCGAAGGCGGGGATCGCACATCTGACCAAGCAGCAGGCCGTCGAGCTCTCCGAGCTTGGTATTCGGGTGAATGCAGTTGCGCCCGGACCAGTCGATACGGCGATGGCGAAGGCGGTTCACACACCAGCCATCCGCGCCGATTACCACGATACCGTGCCGCTTGGACGCTACGGGCTGGAATCCGAACTGGCTGACGCGATCTTCTTCCTCTGCTCAGAACGCGCGACCTATATCACCGGCCAGATCCTCGCCGTTGATGGCGGGTTCGAAGCCACCGGTATCGGCCTGCCGACCCTGCGCCGGGGCGGCTGACCCTCACTGTTCAGCTGCGAAACAGGCCACGCTATGATCCGCGTGGCCGCTCATCTCCGGTCGCCGTTGACTGCACAGGTCAAAGGCGACCGGGCAGCGCGGATGAAACACGCAGCCAGACGGCGGCGCAAATGGCGACGGCATCTCGCCCTTCAACACGATCCGCTCCTTGACATGGCGCGGATTGGCGACTGGCGTCGCTGACATCAGGGCACGCGTATAGGGATGCAGCGGCTTGCTGAAGACCTCTTCCGACGAGCCATATTCCGCGACACGTCCGAGATACATGACGAGGACCCGGTCTGCGATGTGGCGGACAACCGAGAGATCATGGCTGATGAACACATAGGCCAGTTGGAACTCGGTTTGCAGATCCGCGATCAGATTGAGGATCTGCGCCCGAACAGACACATCGAGCGCTGAAACGGGCTCGTCGAGCACAAGGATTTTCGGTCGTAACATCAAAGCGCGGGCAATCGCGATGCGCTGGCGTTGTCCGCCTGAGAACATGTGCGGATAGCGGTCCGCATGCTCTTTCCGCAAGCCAACCCGCTCCAGCATGGCAAGCGCGGCGGCACGGCGCTCGTCTGCGGGCGTCGAGGTGTTGACGAGCAGCGGTTCTTCCAGCGCGGCACCGATGGTCTGGCGCGGATTGAGGGAGCCATAGGGGTTCTGGAACACCATCTGAACGGCCGAGCGCAGCGACTTCTTGTGCGTTCCGCCTGTCGACACATCGACGCCATCAATTCGCAGATGCCCATCAGTCGGCGTCTCGATCAAGGTCAGCATCCGGGCCAGCGTCGATTTGCCAGACCCGGATTCCCCAACGATAGCTAGGGTTTCGCCGGCGTTCAGCTCAAAGGAAATCCCGGCGACAGCCTTCACCTCAGCCGCCGCGCCGAACATGCCACGCGAAACAAGGTAAGTGCGATGCAGGTCACGGGCTTCGAGGAGCGGGACCTGCGTATCGGTGGCGCGGATCATTTCGGCAGCCATGGTCATCAAACGGCCTCCAGCTGGTGATTGAGGACCGGTGTGGCTTGACCGCCAACCAGCGGCGCATGGCACAAGGCCCGCCCAAGCGTCATCGATGCCTTGACCGGTTTCACCGATTGGCAGATGTCGAGGGCATGGGCGCAGCGCGGGGCAAAGAGGCAACCATTCGGTCGATCCCATTGTCCGGGAACAACACCGGGAATGGAGGGGAGCCGCGCCTCGGTTGCCCGTTCAGGCAAGGCTGCCAGCAGCGCCGAGGTATAGGGGTGATGCGGATCATCGAACAGGTCGAGCGTGGACGCCTCTTCCACCTGTTGCCCGGCATATTGCACGATGACCCGTTCTGACGTTTCCGCGACAACGCCCATGTCATGGGTGATCAGCACAAGCGCCATGCCTGTCTCGCGTCCAAGCCGTGTCAGGAGGTCGAGGATCTGGGCCTGAATGGTAACGTCTAGCGCCGTCGTTGGCTCGTCGGCAATGAGGAGTTTTGGATTGCAAGCAATCGCCATGGCGATCATGACGCGCTGGCTCATGCCGCCGGAGAGTTGATGCGGGAAGGCGTTCAGTCGCTTTTCCGGCTCAGGGATGCCAACCTGATCAAGCAGTTCGATGGTCCGCGCCTTCCGTGCTGCACGACCTAGCCCCATATGCGTTGCCAGCGTCTCGCCAATCTGGAAACCGACGGTAAAGCAAGGATTGAGCGACGACATCGGCTCCTGAAAGATCATCGCCATCTGCTTGCCGACGATCTGACGACGTTGATGCGGTGTGATGTTCTGGAGGTCTATCCCGTCGAAGGCCAGCCGATCCGCCGTCACATGGGCGGTCGGCGGCAGCAGTCCCATCACTGCCAGCATCGCGACGGATTTACCCGATCCGCTTTCGCCAACGATTGACACAATCTCGCGCGGATCAACCGAGAGCGACACGGAATCGACGGCCCGGAAGCGTCCGCCGCGCGTCTCGAACTCGACGGTCAGATTGGAAATCTCAAGCAACGCCATGGGCGAACCCTTCAAACAGGTCTATCATCGGCTCACCCGCGCTTCAGCTTGGGATCAAGTGCGTCACGCAGTCCATCGCCCATGATGTTGACGGCGACGACCGTGACGAGGATGGCGAGGCCGGGCAGGGTGACGATCCACGGATTGGAGCGGATGAACTCGCGATTATCCGCCAGCATCGCACCCCATTCCGGGATCGGCGGTTGCGCACCAAGTCCAAGGAACCCGAGCGCGGCCGCTTCCAGGATTGCGTCAGACACACCAAGCGCGGCCTGGACGATGAGCGGGGCGAGACAATTGGGTAACACAGTGATGAACATCAATCGGAAGGTGCCGACACCAATCACGCGCGCCGCTGTCACATAATCCTTGCCGATTTCGGACATGGCAGAGCCGCGCACCAGTCGCACATAGCGCGGCATGTAAACGACGGTCACCGCGATAATCGTGTTTTCGAGGCTCGGCCCGAGAATGGCGACAACGAGAATTGCCAGAACTAGCGATGGAATGGCGATGATCAGGTCCATGATCCGCATGATGATCATGTCCACCACGCCACCTGCGAAGGTCGCGACCAGCCCCAATATCACACCAATCACGATGGACACGCTCATCACCATCAAGCCGATGAACAGCGATATTCGTGCGCCATAAATCAGCCGCGACAAGGCATCACGACCAAGCGCGTCGGTGCCTAGCGGGAACGACCAATTGCCACCCGCTTCCCAAACCGGCGGCAATTTGGTGAAATTGCGGAATTGCTCGATTGGCGAATGGGGAGCAACAAACGGCGCAAAGATGGCCATCAAGGCAATCACGCCAACAAACACCAGGCCGATGACCGCGCCGCGATTTTCCGAGAACGATGCCCAGAAATCCGCCAATTGGCCAGGTCGCTTCGGTGCTGTTGCCGCTACGGCTTCTGTTTCAGCGACCATGACGAAGCCTCGGATTGATGGCACCATACAGCACATCAACCAGCAGGTTGATGACGATGACGAATGAGGAAATCAGCATGATGCCGCCTTGCAGCGAGGGATAGTCGCGTTCATTGATGCTCTCGATCAGCCATGTGCCGATGCCCGGCCAGGAAAAGATGGTCTCGGTCAGCACTGCACCAGCCAGCAAGGACCCGATCGCCAGACCAATCGACGTGACCACCGGGATCAAAGCATTTCGTAGCGCATGGAGGCCAACAACACGCAGCGGCGACATCCCTTTGGCGCGGGCAGTGCGGACATAGTCTTCAGACAGGACTTCCAGCATTGAGGATCGCGTGATGCGGGCAATGACAGCCAGAGGCACGGTGCCGAGCACAATGGTCGGCAAGATCAGGTGTTGCGCAGCGTCCCAGACGGCACCCTCCTGACCTGACCACCACGCGTCAAACAGCATGAAGCCCGTTGGCGTATCGAAGTAGAATTTGATCGGATCGATCCGGCCGGAAATCGGCGTCAGATTGAGCCATTCCGAGAAAAACATGATGAGCAATAGACCCCACCAGAAAATCGGCATCGAATAGCCGATCACCGATATGCCCATCACGCCGTGATCGAGCACATTGCCGCGCCGGACGGCTGCCAGCACACCCGCTGGTATGCCAAGCAGGATCGCGAACATCATGGCGCAAAAGGCGAGTTCAAGCGTTGCTGGAAACAGCGAGAAGAATTCGGTGGCGACAGGCCCGGACGTGCGCAGCGACGTCCCGAAATTGCCATGCGCCAATTGCCAGAGGTATTGAAAATACTGGACGATGACAGGCTGATCGAGCCCCATTTCGTGCCGAAGCATCGCCAATCGCTCGGGCGAAATGCCGTGCTCTCCGGCCCGCACTTCCACGGGGTCGCCAGGTACAAGACGGATCGCAACGAAGGTCACCAGCGTCAAAGCCAGGAATGTCGGGATCGTCAGCAAGAGGCGACGCAAGATGAATTTGATCATTGAGTGACCCGACTAAACGGAACGCGGAACGCACCATTCTGGTTCAGTGGAGGTTCGAAGCGAACAGAACAACTCTATTACGCCCGCCCCGAAGTGCATTTACAGGTGCGTCTTTTCACGTGAAGAAGAGAGCGGGCACCCTGAGATGCCCGCTCCTGATGCTTACTTCAGATCGACATTGTAGAAGTAATGCGATCCGAGCGGCGAGATCTTGTAACCCTCGACGCTCTTGCGGATCGGCTCATAGACGACTGAATGCGCGATGGTCATCATCAATGCATCATTGTGCATGATCACCTGCATCTCCTTGTAGATCTTGGCGCGTTCGGCCTGATCGGAGAGACCGCGAGCCTTCACAAGGTCAGCATTGAATGCGTCATCGCAGTATTTGGCGAGGTTCTGGCTCGCCGGCTTCTTCTCGGCGTTACAACCGAACAGGAAGAAGAAGTTGTCGGGATCACCGTTATCGCCTGTCCAGCCGAGTTGACCGGTCATCGACTCGCCTGCCTGCATGCGCTTGCGGTATTCACCCCATTCGTAGGACTTCAGCGTCGCGTTTACACCAACCTTGGCAAGATCCGACTGCATGAGTTCAGCGATCCGCTTTGCGTTCGGGTTATAGGGACGCTGTACCGGCATCCACCAGAGATCGATCTCCAGCGGCAATGTGATCCCTGATTTGGCCAGCAATTCCTTGGCCTTGGCAGGATCATAAGCATAATCGGTGACGTCGTCGTTGTAACCCCACATGATCGGCGGGATCAGGTTTTTGGCAGCCTGGCCAGCACCTTGGTAGACTTCCTTGATGATGGTCGGCTTGTCGACCGCCTGGATGAGAGCCTGACGTACCTCAAGCTTGTCCAGTGGTGGCTTGGTCGTGTTGAATGCCCAGTAAGCGATGTTCAGGCCAGGCGCATGCAGCAGGTTGATGTCTGCATTCTTACCCAGTTCCGCCAGATCTGCCGGACGCGGGGCGATCATGATCTGGCATTCGTTCTTCTCGATCTTGGCAAGGCGAACCGTCGGATCGGGTGTGATCGCGTAAACGAGATCGTCGATCTTGGCCTTGCCACGCCAGTACTCGGGGAACGCCTTGAAGCGGATCACGGCGTCCTTCTGATAGGCGACGAAGGAGAACGGTCCGGTGCCGACCGGGATCTGATCGAATTGCTCAGGTTTTCCGGCCTTGAGCAGGAAGTCAGCGTATTCCGCCGACTGGATCGACATGAAGTCCATCGCCAGATTGGCAAGGATCGGCGCATTCGGCGACTTCAGCTTCATCACAACCGTGTAATCGTCCGTCTTGGTGACGGAGTCCAGGCTGGCCGGCATGTCCATGTCCGAGAAGTAGTCGAACTTGCCGCCGGAAATCTTGTGATACGGATTGTCATCCTTCCACTGCCGATTAAAGGAAAACAGCACGTCATCAGCGTTGAAATCGCGGGTCGGCTTGAAGCCATTGACGCCGCCGTGGAATTTAACGCCCTTGCGCAGGTGGAAGGTGAAGGTCAATCCATCCGGCGACACATCCCAGCTCTGGGCGAGACCCGGCTCGGTCTCGGTGGTGCCTGGCTTGAATTCAGTCAATTGATCAAAAACCGGGCGCGCGGCATCAAACGACGTTCCCGTCGTGTTGAGGGCTGGCGTGAAGTTTTCGGGGCTACCTTCCGAGCAATACACAAGCGTCTTGGCGCCCGCAGCTGTAGAAGCGAGCAGGGCGGCGGCGAAAAGCGCCACGGCACCTGTCTGGATAAACGACTTCATTCGGTTTCTCCTCTCCCTCTTCGAGGGCATGTGCGGGTTTCGCCCCGCATTCCTCGTATAAGCAGGTTCCGTGCCGTAATTGCCCATGGCAGCAACGACATGACCTTAGCCAATCAGATACCAACCCAAGCGACTGCGCAATGGGGAAAAGAGATCGTCAAAACCAGAAAATCGAATTTGGGTATGCGCTTTTACCGGGCTGTTGCGCACATGGACGGCGTCGACACAACGTGTGTAGCGCCCGATGCCGTCGACCTATAAAAAAACCCCGAAAGCCATTTTTGCTTTCGGGGGGTAAATGAGGCGAAACGTGCTGCAGATGGGGGCGTACGATAATCAGAACGACTTGCCGACGACAACGCCGACACTCACGCCATCATCCTCAAGCGCCCGTCCATTGACGATCGCATGCGCGTTCAGTTTCGAAATCACGCGAGGGTCAGAGATCGTGACCTTCCCCGTTGTATCGATCGCAACATCGGCCTTGTTGACTGTAATCTTGGTTTCTTCCTGCTGCGTACCGCTCATGACGCCATCTCCATCGGTTTGACGTAATTGGAAAGAGTTTCAGCACTGATCAGTGCCACGTTATCCGGATGTATATTCAATATGTTTGTGTCTCCTCCCGCTTCGAGGTCGTCGGCGAAAAGCCTTGAAAGCTTGGCTACAGCCTTTCGCGGTGGCTTGTATTCCCCGTACAGGGGAATTGAGACATTCAGGACTTGCGCACCATCTCGCACGAAGACACCCAGAGCTTCGAGAGCGTCCACGACATCCTCGACGGTCGTCCGGTCAGACGTGAATTCGCGCAAGGTGTCGATGGAGACAACGGCGTCACACTCTTCGAAGATCTTGCTGACGATTCCCGTCAGTCGGAAGATCTTCGGCTCCGCGCCACGGGCGTCGAACACAAGGACGCCGTCCTCTGTCGGCAGGTGGAAGAGCGCATAATCGTCGCTGTTGTGTTTCCACTCGTTCAATTCACCGAACAGCTCTTCAACATAACTCTCGACATGCTGGTCTCCGTCAAATCGGCAGGTGAAATAATAGGCGATCTCAGACACCTGAGTGTCCTCAAGGCCTTTGTAGATGTACCTGTAGGCTGGATAAGGCGTGATCTCGCGGACCGAGAAGTCCTCGGGATGCTCGGTGTAGGGACTGAACCGGTCAAATCTGAGCGTTGAAACACCAATCGGCGGTGGCAAATGTTTGATGTGTTTTACGAGGCCCGGTAGCGAGTGGTACCACTCGGCCTGCTCGCCGGGGAATCCCGCGAGATAATTCCACTTCGGGTCTATGCCGTACTCGTGGCACCATTTGAGCAACTGGATATTCTGGAGCGCGGATACACCCTTCCGCATGAGGCGGAGCACATCGGTGCTCAGGCTTTCGATTCCAGGCTGGATTGATGTCAGACCAGCCTGCCGATAGATTTCAACCTGCTGCTTCTTGAGATTGGCCTTGGTTTCATAGAACAGGCTGATTTCGAGTTTCAGATCGGCCAGCTTGGGCAGAAACGTCGAGAAATAATTATACGGCATGATATTGTCTGTCGCCGTTAAATGGTTCGTATAGCGACCGTATTTCCCGACAAGAAATTCAATTTCCTCGACGGCGCGCTGTCCGGATTTCTGACGGAATCCCATCGTCCCGCCGTTGAGACCGCAAAATGTGCAATGGTTCTTCTGGCCCCACCAACAGCCACGCGAGGATTCAAAGATCAATCGGTGCTCACGCCGATAGTCGGCGTCGTCCGGGTTGGCATCCCGGAAGAAATCATCGAAATCCGGGTAGGGCAGCGTCTCCATATTGACCGCCGGGCTATGCCGGAGACTTTTGGCATAGGCATCCGGGTCACGAAGATCGTCGCGGGTAATGAAGCCCGGGGTCGAGGGCTCGCCATTGGCGAGATTCCGGAGATAGGCGGGGAAAGCCGTATCGCCTTCACCCAGGCACACAGCATCAACGAATGGAAAATTCCGGAGCGTCGCCCAGCCCATCTTGCCTTCGCAATTGGCGCCACCAAACAGGATTTTCAAATGGCTGTACCGATGCTTAAACTCCTTGGCGAGTGCGAGCGACGCAACATGCTGCTGGAAGGTCGATGTGAACCCGACGACTTGAACCTCTGACCAGTCGATTGCATCGCAACACTGCTCGATAAATGCTGGAACCCGGTCGCGTAGCGCCGACAGTTTTGCGCAAATTTCGTCAACAGCCCGGTTGTCCATCGTCTTCTTATGGGCTGGATCGTTGCCGCGCAGTACCTCCCGGAAAAAGGCCGCATCATTGACAGGATCAGGTCCCCAAAGCGCCGATGAAAAGACCCATTCCCCAGCAAGATCAACATTTTGCGGTGCGCCACGGGCGAGCTTGTCGTAAATGTCCTTGTCGACGATCCTGGCGAAGGCGTGATTGAAATACGCGATCTCGACGTCATGGCCGTCGCCTTTCAAGATCGATTTCAGCAGACTGATACCAAGTGATGGCCACGAGGTCACTGCAAACGGCATCTGGATGAGTACAACGCGAAACGTCTGCATCCTCGCCCCCCCCCAATTCGGGAAAAACCATGGCTTGGTGTCGAACGGAAATCAGGTTCTATAACAGTGACTCTACCATCTGTGATTTTATCTGGCTGCACAAAAATAACAAGCTTAAAGTTGTATCTAACGTATAAATCAATATATGGTTTTATTTTCTGCCTTTGGCTTGTAAGCAAAATTCAACAATCACAGAAACGCGTGTTCCAGCAAGAAGATACACCAAATGGGGGTATTCGCCGACAATCTTCGTCCATCAATATATTGATGAGCGCGCTACAGTCGCTCCGACGCTTGCGGCAGACCATCATTTAAAAAGATCGCGATGTGCTAAAAAGACGCTATCCGTTCAAATGCCTTGAGACCGTCGTCCTCTCGCCGAGCAAGCCACGCGGGCGGATCACGATTGTGCCGGACAGGATCAGCCCAATGGCAACGATTTGCAGGGCAGCGGCGCGGGCTTGCTGCTCGGGCGGGAACACCATGCCCGTGAAAAAGCCGGTCGCGCTCCAGGTCGTCCAGATGAGCGCCGCACCGAGGATGGCGCCGAGATTGTTACCGGAGCCACCGACGATCAGCATTGTCCAGATCTGGAATGTCACGCTGGAGAGATAGTTGTCGGGTGCAATGAACCCGATGAAGCTGGCGTGGATGGCACCCGACAGACCCATGATCGCGCCACCGAGCGCGAATGCCTGCAAGCGATAACGGGTCGCGCTTTTGCCAAGCGATGCGGCCGCCCGTTCTTCTTCGCGGATCGCCCGCAAAACCCGTCCCCACGGACTGCGAACAAGCCGTTCCAGTCCGACGTAGAGAACGACCACAACGGCAACAATCAGCGCCAGATTGGCCAGCCCGAAGACCGCGGGTTGGGATGCGTAGGTTTCAAACGGGCGGGGGATGAAGGCGATGCCGAAGGAACCGCCCGTCAGGCTCTGCGCATTCAGGGTGACCAGGTGGACCGTCACGGCAACGCCGAAAGTCGTTATGGCGAGATAGTCTGATCGCAGCCTTAGCGTCGCTGCGCCAACGAGGAAAGAGGCCAGGCCAGACGTAATCATCGCACCCAGCCAGCCAATCAGGATGGGCAAGTGAAGCCCGCCGATGTGATCCGTCGTTGCGGGCGTCGTCAGGAGGGCAGATGTATAGGCACCGATGGCGATAAACCCGGCGATGCCAACATTGAACAGGCCAGTCTGGCCCCACTGAAGATTGAGGCCAAGGCACCCGATGGCATTGATGCCGATGATCGCCAGAAAGAAGCTGCCGTAGGCGACGAGGCCGAGAAGATCAGGCATCAGACCCTCTTTCCGAAGAGGCCGGATGGCCTGATGAGCAGGACCGCTATCAAGAGCAGAAACGCCACGGCTGCACGCCATTCAGCGCCGATCAGTTGCACCGTGGCAGCCTCCGAGACGCCAACGACCAAGGCTCCGATGATCGCGCCCGGCACGCTACCGATCCCGCCCAGAATGGCGCTCGCAAACAGCGGCAGCAGCATGTCGAAACCCATATAGGGTCGGATCTGGACCACGAGACCAAGCATTACACCCGACGCACAGGCCAAAGCTCCGCCGAGCAGCCAGGTGATATGGATCACGTGATCGATGTCGATACCGAGAACGCGGGCAAGAGCCGGGTTTTCGCTGACGGCCCGCATCGAGCGACCCATGTGGGTCTGGGTCAGGATGAGATGTACCGCCAGTGCGAGAGTTACTGTCATACCCAGCAGCGCCATCTGATCCGGCGTAACGCGGATGCCGGGAACAACCGGAACAGCGATCTGCAGATCGCGCGAAAAATAGCGGGGACTGGAGGTAAACAGGAATTCCAGCAAGGCTCTCAACGCCATGGACGCGCCGAAGCTCGCCATGACAACCGTAATCGAAGCTCCCTTGCGACGCAGACGGCGAAAGAGTAGCCGATCCAGCAGGACAGCGAGAAGCCCGGTCAAAACCATCGCGATCAGCCCGGCGACGAGCACCCCCCAACCGACCGAAAACGGGCCGTATCCCTCGTTTGACGATGGGGCCAGATATCCAATCAGTCCCGCGGTCAACAGCGTTGCATAGGCACCCCAGGAGATGAATTCGCCATGGGCAAAGTTAGAAAACCGGAGGATCGAATAGGTCAGGGTGACGCCAATGGCACCCAGACCGATCATTGCACCTGCCACAAGTCCGTCAGCAATGAATTGCGGGTTCAAGGGCGGGCCTCCGTTGCGGGTAGGCGTGCTTTCGAAGCTCCGAGGTAGAGCGAGGCGACAATCGGGTCGTCGGCCAAGGTCGCCGCCGCCCCTTCGTGGGCATTACGCCCCTCGACCATGATGGTGGCGCGGTCGGCGATCCCGAGCGCTGCCCGGACATTCTGCTCAACAAGCAGGATGCTGATCCCCGTTGCCCGGATCTCGAGCAACTTCTGAAACACGATCTCGACCAGCTTCGGCGACAGGCCTGCCGAGGGTTCATCCAGCATGAGAACTGTTGGCGAGACGATCAAGGCACGCGCAACCGCGAGCATTTGGCGCTGCCCCCCTGAGAGCCTGCCAGCCAATAACCGACGTTGCCGGGCGAGGTCCGGGAAGAAGCCATACAGCTCGTCGACGCGAACGAGGGCAGACTTCGACCGCATCACGCCAGCGGCAAGGCGCAGATTGTCATCGACGGTCATGGTGGCAAAGACGTTCTCGGTCTGGGGAACAAACGCCAGTCCATTTCCGATCATCCTATGCGCCGGTACGTCGGTGATATCCCTGTCGCCAAGGCAGACCTGTCCCGATACTTTCGGCACCAGACCAGCAATCGCCTTGATCAGCGTTGATTTGCCAGCACCGTTCGGGCCGAGAACCGTAGCGATTTCGCCTGCGTTCACGTGGATCGATGCGCCGTTCAGGATCGGCAGACCCGGTTCATAACCCGCGACAAGATTCTCGACGCGAAGCACTGTCGTTTTCATACCTTGGCTCCACCAAGATAGGCTTCGATCACGTCGGGATCGCGGACCACCGTTTCGGGAGTTCCCTCAACAAGCAGCTTACCGGACGCCATCACGAACACATGCCGGCAAAGCCGGGAGACCAGATCCATATTGTGCTCGATGATCAGGAAAGTCATCCCGCGGCTATTCAAGGCTCCGATACGTTCGATGATGATTTCGAGCAGGCTCGGATTGACCCCTGCGGCGGGCTCATCAAGCAGGACGATCTCGGGCTTTGCCATCAGCACGCGGGCCAGTTCCAGCAATTTGCGCTGGCCGCCGGACAGCACTCGTGCTGGCTCGTGGGCGAGATGCTGGAGAGTCACGAATTCCAGCAGCTCCATCGCCTCCGTGAAATTGCGGCGCTCTTCCGCGGCAACAAGACCGGGTCTGAACCAGTTTGGCCAAATGACTTCACCGGATTGCCCCTGCTTGCCGAGCATGACGTTCTCGACAAGGCTCATGGCAGCGAATGGTCGCGGGATCTGAAACGTGCGTCCGAGGCCAGCCCGGATCCGCGCATGTGCAGGCTCGGCTTGCACCGCGCGGCCCTGCAACCGGATCTCACCCGCTGTGGGCTTCAGATCACCCGCCAACATGTCGAACATCGTGGTTTTTCCGGCACCATTTGGTCCGATCAAGCCGACAATCGCACCTCGCTGAACCGAGATCGACACACCGTCGACCGCAGCGATCCCGCCGAAATGCTTGGACAGGGACAGCGTGCTCAGAATTGGCGAGGCACCCGTTGCCTGGGTGCCTGTCGATCCGGAAGGCCGATCTTGCATTGCTGTCGCCGTCAACGTTTGATCTTTCATCTTTGATCAAAGTTCCATAGGTTCAACGCTAGTGGCAGTGCGTGGACGACGCAAGCCTCCATTTCAGTCATTTTCGTCTGATTGATTTTTGATCTTCCATCTTTGATCAAACATTCGTAGGCTGGCGCCATCTGTGAGTAGAGCGTGAGGTCTCGGGTCGTGGCGCGAGTGGCAAGGCAAGCCGAAACTCTCAATTATTCCATTGGCTTGACGCCGGATCGTCAAGTTGCCAATCCAGCTCTGACACCTGTTGCCCGTGATACCGTCCAGACCCAGGTGTATCGTGAGCTCCGCCGGGCGCTCATGCATGGTCGCTTCACGCCGGGGCAGGTTCTCGGAATCGTGGACCTGTCGAGGTCGCTGAACACGAGCACCATGCCGGTCCGCGACGCCTTGTCGCGGCTGATTTCGGAGCAGGCGCTTGAAGCCATGCCAAACCGGTCCGTCCGGGTGCCTTTGATCAGTGTCGAACGCTTGGCCGACCTGCGACGGGCCCGCACGCTCATCGAAGGTGAAGCCTTGGCGCTTGCACTGCCACGACTGACGAGGGAGGACGTTGACGCCGCCCGGGCAGCCGTCCGCGACTATGATGCAGCGATCGCGGCGCGCGGAACTTGCGCCATCGATGAAGAACTCGACGCAAATTATGCGTTCCACCTGAGCCTCTATGCCGCTTCCGGCTCGGCAATCCTGATCCCCTTCATCGAAAGCCTGTGGCTGCAATCCGGCCCCATCATTCGGGCGGCAACGCTCGCGTTTGATCCGACCAGTACCGTGTCCGGCCCGCACTACCATACGGAGATTGTTGACGCGCTCGAGGCTGGCGACGAGGCCGGTACGCGCGCTGCATTGGAGCGCGATATCGGTCGCGCCTTCGATCTGCTGATCCATCAGTTAAGCGCCGCCGAGGCCGGAGGAGGGCAGATATGACCGAACTGTCCGACGATACCTTCTACCTCTACGATCTCCGCGTTGAAGCGGTGATCCCGGAAGGCGCTGCGATCTATTGTGGCGCCAAGCCAGGCGACTATTTCGAGCTGAAAGGCGAAATGCTGACTTTGCCGGAGGGGCAGGGCATTTCGATTTATTCGCTTGCTTCGGTCTTGCCTTTGCTGGCCGCCAAGCAGCGCCCGGTGCACCGCAACGACTGGATGAGCACGGACGCGGATATCGCCTGTCCCGACCCGAATTGCGGCAGTCGCTTGCGGATCATTCGAACCGGTCTGAGGGCATTCAGCCATGCGGCGACAACAGCCGTCCCGCTCACCCCCCTGTGCGAGGAAACAGCGACTTGACCGCCATTGAGCGTTTCCGGTTTGCACCTGACTATTCGATTTCACGCGTCATTCGCGGCGGCTGGCAGCTGGCAGGCGGGCACGGCGACATCGACCGGGAAACCGCAATTGATGATCTCGTCGCGGCTTTTGATGCGGGGATCACGACATTTGATTGCGCTGACATCTACACAGGCGTTGAAGAGCTGTATGGGGCGTTCAGGACGCGGCTGATCGAGGCACCCGGACGAGCCTCGGTCGCTGATTTGCGCGTCCATACGAAGCTCGTCCCGGATCTGGCGATCCTCGACACTGTGCGCAAGCAGGATATCGAGGCCATCGTCGACCAGTCACTGCGGCGATTGCGGCTTGACCAGCTCGACCTCGTGCAATTTCACTGGTGGGATTACGCGGCTCCGAAATGGCTGGACGCCCTGCACTGGCTGGATGAACTGCGGCAAGCTGGCAAGTTGCGGTATGTCAGCGGCACGAATTTCGACGTTCCGCGTGTCAGGGCGATCCTGAATGCCGGCATCCCGCTCAGGACGTTGCAGGTGCAATATTCCGTCCTCGATCATCGCCCGGAGAACGGATTGATTGCCCTGTGTCAGGCAAGCGGTATCGATCTCCTCTGCTATGGTTCGGTCGCTGGCGGATTCCTGAGCGATCGCTGGCTCGGCGTGCCCGAACCGAGCCATCCCCTCGAAAACCGCTCGTTGACCAAATACAAGCTGATCATCGATGATTTCGGCGGCTGGGAGCTGTTTCAGGAGCTACTCATGACGCTGCGCCGGATTGCCGATCAGCACCGGACCGATATCGCCTCGATTGCCGGACGCATTGTTCTCGACAGGCCCGGCATCGCGGCCATTATTGTCGGTGCCCGGAACCGCAAGCACGTTTCTGCGAATGCGACAGTCGCCGAAATCAGGCTAACCGATACCCAAAAAGCAGAAATCGCCGGGGTCCTTGACCATCGTCAGGGACCAGAAGGCGATGTGTACACGTTGGAACGCGATCGGACCGGACGGCACGGATCGATCATGAAATATAATCTGAATGCCGAAGCAACTTGAGGCGTCATAGGGACTCATGTCCCGTTGTGGAGAGGGAAAAGCCATGAAATCAATCGCATTTCTGACGACAACAGCATTGGCATTCGGACTTCTGGGCCTCCCGGCCAAGGCAGCGGATTGTACCATCACCGTGGGCATGGTCATGGAACTGACTGGCCCAGCCGGTGAATATGGTCAGGCCGGTGCCAAGTCCGTTGATATGGCGCTCCGTGACATCAATGACGCAGGCGGCGCGCAGGGCTGCAAGCTGGTGTCCGAAACCAAGGATTCGCAGTCTTCGGGCACGGTTGCCGTCGACGCCGCAAACCAGCTGGTTCAGCTCAAGAAGGTTCCAGTCATCATCGGCGGGATTATTTCGTCGGTCTCGATCCCGATCCTGACGTCGGTGACCGGCCCGGACAAGATCGTCCAGGTCTCGCCAGCCTCATCCTCGCCGACGCTGACGAAGCTCGGCCGCGACGGCAAGACCAACGGCATGTTCTTCCGCACCATTACGTCGGATGCGCTCCAAGGCACTGCTGCCGCCCAATATGCCATTGACAAGGGCTTCAAGAAGATTGCCATCATCCATGTCAACAATGACTTCGGCGTCAATCTCGAAGGTGAATTCGCCAAGGCATACAAGGCGCTCGGTGGAGAAATCGTCAATGTGACGCCCTACAACGAAAAGCAGTCGAGCTACGCATCCGAAGTCACCGCTGCTCTCGGCGCAAAGCCCGATGGCCTCTATCTGATCTCGACGCCTGTTGATGGTGCGACCATCGCACGTGCCTGGATCAGCCAGGGCGGGCCGTCCAAGCTGCTGCTGAACGACGGTATGAATTCCCCGGATTTCATCACATCTGTTGGCGCGAAATACCTCAATGACGCCTATGGCACCTCATCGGGCACCGCGCCGTCTGCCTCGACTGCCTATTTCAACGACAATTACAAAGCCTTCTCCGGTGGTATCGACCCGTCAAATCCGGCAGCCGACCGGTCCTATGATGCGGGCGCGATTGTCGGTCTGGCGCTTGCCTCGATCAAGGGCACCGATCCCCTGGCGCTACGGGACGCGATCTTCAAGGTCACCGATCCCAAGGGCGAGGTCATCCATGCGGGCAAGGCCGAGTTCACCAAGGCTCTGGCTTTGCTGAAGGACGGCAAGTCCATCCGCTATGAAGGCGTTATCGGCCCGATCGCCTTCGACCAGTACGGCGACATCACCGGTCCGTTCCGTCTGTGGAAGATCACGGACGGCAAGGTGGAAACAACCGGCGAAATGTCGACCGATCAGGTCAACGCCCTGAAGGCGAAGATCAAGTGATCTGACAGCTTCGGGACAGCGGGCAAACAGGCCTGCTGTCCCGATCCAAACGCATTTAACTCTGAAAGTCTGCAATGGCCGTCACACCCGATCGATATGCGCTTGCACCTGACCTTGAGATCAGCCGGATTGTTACCGGACTTTGGCAGGTCGCAGACATGGAGCGAGGCGGAACGCTGCTCGATCCGCAGGTGGCATCGGACAATCTGCTCGACTACGCGCGGGCAGGCTTTGATACCTTCGATATGGCCGACCACTACGGCAGTGCAGAGGTCATCACGGGTCGGATGTTGTCGCGTGTGAGGGCAGGCGAGCAGGCAGGCAGCAATCGCCCGGTCGCCTTCACCAAGTGGTGCCCGACACCGGGGCCAATGACAATCGATGTCGTCCGTGACGGGGTGAAGCGGAGCCTTGATCGAATGCAACTCGACTGCATTGACCTCATGCAGTTTCACTGGTGGAGTTTCGAGCATCTGGCCTGGCTGGACGCTCTGAAATGTCTCGCTGAATTGCGGGACGAGGGACTGATCCGGCATATCGGCCTGACCAATTTCGACACCGCTCATTTGCGCGTTCTCGTCAAACACGGAATCCCCATCGCGACCAATCAGGTCTGCTTTTCGCTGCTCGACCGCCGCGCAGCGGGCGACATGAGCGCCTTCTGCCTCGACCATGGCGTCCGTTTGCTGGCCTATGGAACGCTCGCCGGAGGATTGATGTCAGAGAAGTGGCTCGGCGTTCCTGAACCGGGCATTGATGACATCGCCGACTGGAGCAAGATGAAATACAAGCGCTTCGTCGACAGTGTCGGTGGCTGGCAGGCCTTGCAGGCGATACTGGTGGCCCTCAGAGATGTTGCGGCAAAGCATCAGGTGTCGCTACCAAACGTCGCCACACGTTGGGTGCTGGAGCATCCGGCGGTGGCGGCAACCATCGTTGGGGCGCGGCTCGGTGAACGCGAGCACCGCGCTGATAATCTGAAGATCTTTGATTTTCAGCTGGATGAAGAAGACCGTTCTTCGATCAATGGCGCACTGGCTCACACACGAATGCTGGCCGGTGATTGCGGCGATGAATACCGCAAACCGCCATTTCTGACAGCATCCGGCGACCTCAGCCATCACCTCGACAGCATGCCGAAATATTATTCAGCTGAACCGGTTCCCGGGCGCCCAAATCGACGACGGGTGTCCTCCGGTAGCCATTGGGAGCCGCTCGCAGGCTATTCGCGCGCCGTCCAGGTTGGCAATCGCATTCTCGTCAGCGGTACGACGGCAACAAATGGCACAGGCGAAGTGGTTGCGCCCGGCGATCCAGCCGCACAAACGGCCTTCATCCTTGACAAGATCGCCGCGAGCCTCAGTGCGCTTGGAGCGACGCTCGAAGATGTCGTCCGCACACGAGTCTTTCTGGCAAACCAGGATGATTGTGAAGCCGTCAGCCGCATGCACGGTCGCTATTTCGGTGATATCCGACCGGCCAACACGCTTTTCGAGATTGGCCATCTGATCGGCGATTATCTCGTCGAGATCGAGTGTGAAGCGGTGCTCGATGCGTGAGCCGGGCGCATTTCAGGCGAGATAGAACATCTTTTCCAAAGGCTTGGCGACAGGTGCCCCGTCAAGCTCGCTGGCCATGATGTCACTCATGTAATCCCACCAGCGCCGCATGACTGGCGACGTCGGCAAGTCGGCCATTGTATGGTTTGCAGGACGTTTCAGAATGGCGAACAACGTGTTGGTGTCTTCATCCAGCCAGATCGAATAGTCTGAAATGCCTGCGGCCTTCAGAAGATCTACCAGTTCCGGCCAGATCTCGTCGTGTCGGCGACGATATTCCTCGGTCTTGCCGGGATTGAGATGCATCTTGAATGCAAACTGTTCCATGGAACTCACTCCCGATGGATCGAAAACGGCGACCACGTCTGGCTGATGGGCATGACTTCGAGGACGTTGATGTTGACGTGCGGCGGCAGCGTGGCAACCCATTCAATTGTCGCGGCGATATCGTCGGCTTGCAGGGGATTTGCACCCTTGTAGAGGTTGTCGTGCACCTGCTGGTTTCCGCTGGTACGGACAAGCGTGAACTCCGTCTCGCATAGACCGGGTTCAATAACCGTGACGCGCATGCCTGTCCCGGCCAGTTCGCTTCTCAGATTCTTTGAGAACTGATGGACGAAAGCCTTTGTCCCGCCATAGACATTGCCGCCGGGGTAGGGGTAGTGCGCCGCGATTGAGCCAATATTGATGATCGCACCCTTGTGCTCGATCAGGACCGGCAATAGCTTGTACGTCATCCGCGCAAGGCCGGTGACGTTCGTGTCGATCATCTGCTGCCACTGCCCGAGATCGGACTTCTGTGCCGGGCTGGTACCCAGCGCGAGACCAGCATTGTTGACGAGAAGATCAATCCCCCGAAACGCTGGAGGCAAAGCCGCAAGAGCGGTATCGAGGCCTGCTTCGTCCCGGATATCGAACGCCGCGATGTGCGCGACATCGGGACCGCCCAGTTCATCCGACAGCGACTGCAGCCGTTCAGCGCGCCGTCCCGTGATGATGACGCGCCAGCCCAACTTGACGAGTCGCCGGGCGGTGGCCGCACCAAAACCGGATGACGCTCCGGTGATCATCGCCGTTTTGGTCATGGCAGCCTCAGCTCAGTTTAACGGGTTCAGGATCATTGGCCGGGATGACGGCTGATCGGGGATCGGGATTGCCTCGCAGCTTGACGAGGGAGGCCACGAGCTGGGGCTGTGTCAGAACGGCCATTCGTTCCTTCGGGGTCAGCCAGATCAGCGCCTCTTCCAGTGTCACGGCCTCAGCGATCTTGGCTGCTGCCATGACGGGTTCGAGTTCCGGCTTGCCGCGCGGCCGCAACGGCGGTGGAAGCGACAGACGCTCGTGCAGTTCCCGCACCTTGCGGTCAGCCACGACCATGATGAGGCCATCTTCCACTTCCGGCAATTCATCACCGGCAATGGCCTGATAGTTGCCGGTTTCGGTCAGAATCGTCGGCGGTGTGATCTCTTCCGGAATGAGCAGCAGATGTGCCTTGCGCAGGGCCAATCCGATTTCAGCAGAGCCACTCGCCCAGGAAATGCCGATAGACCCGACCAATCCGATCAAGGTCGGCGCCATCCAGGCGAGGATCGCCGGAGAGATAACATAAGCGGCAAACGTCATGACGAGCCCGATCGTGACATGCTGCCAGTGCTGGCGCACAACTTCGCTGAGCGCGATGCCACCGTCGTCGCGGCGCTGTGTCTTCCAGCCTGAGTCGCGGCCAGACAGGATCTCGATCACGTGTCGGCTCTGGATCAGCATCATCACCGGCGCGACAAGGGCCGACAGAAGCGTTTCGACCAGCAACGAACCAATAATCGATAAGGCACCGCCTGCTGCCGCCCGGGTCTTTCGGTCAAGAACCGACTCGATCGTGCCAAGCACCTTCGGCAGCAACAACACGCCCATCGTGATGATGAACAACTGAAGGGCGCGTTCGCTATCGAATCGCGGCCAGGCCGGGAACAGCGAGAAGTCGTTGGTGAAATACTCAGGCCGGATGAAGCGCGCCTGAAGGGCCAGCGCCAGTCCGGTCATCAGCAGCGCCAGCCAGATCGGCGAGGCCAGATAGCTCATGATGCCTGTTGCAAAATGCACACGGCTCGGCCATGCGAGGCCAGCCGAGAACATGACCGGAATGTGCTGCAAGTTGCCTTGCGCCCAGCGACGGTCGCGGGCTGCGACATCGAGCAAGGAAGGCGGACTTTCCTCATAGGATCCGGTCAGCCAAGGGATCATGTAGACGCCCCAGCCACCACGACGGATCAGCGCAGCCTCAACAAAGTCATGGCTCATGATATGGCCGCCAAACGGCTTGGGGCCGGGCAGATCGGGCAGGCCGCAGCATTCCGCAAAGGCAGCCGTCCGAATGATGGCGTTATGCCCCCAGTAGTTCCCGTCGCGGCCATGCCAGAGGGCCAGTCCACGCGCGATGACCGGCCCGTAAATCCGCCCAGCAAACTGCTGAAGTCGCGCAAACAACGTATTGCGATTGACGATGACGGGCAGTGTCTGGATGATCCCGGCCTTCGGATCGTCTTCCATCAGCTGGGCAAGCATGACCAATGTGTCGCCAGACATGATGCTGTCGGCATCCAGCACAAGCATATGGTCATAGCGACCGCCCCAGCGGGTCACGAAGTCCGCAACATTGCCAGCCTTGCGCGCGACGTTCTTGTGACGCCGCCGATACCAGACCGCCATGCGGCCTGAGAGCCGATGCCGAAGGCGCTCGAACGCGATTTCCTCTTCGACCCAGACCGTAAAGTCGGTTGTGTCGGAGATGATGAAAACTTCGAAATTCTGACCGGCACCCAGATCTGCAACTGCCCGCGCCATGGCTTCGAGCGCTCCAAAGGTCCGCGACGGACTTTCGTTATAAACGGGCATCACCAAAGCGGTGCGACTTTTCAACGGTCGCGATTCGGGCCGACGTGTTTCAAAGAACCCTGCAATGAACCCGGCGATACCGCTGGTGCAGCTGAACGCGATCCAGGAATAGGTGAGCGCGAACAGGATAAGCAGCGGCCATTCCAGACCCACGATGCCACCTGCACGCACCACCTGGACCATTTCGTTGACACCGAAGACCGATAGCAGAATTGCACCGCCGAACACGAAGACGCGTGCAATGATCGTGTTCCGGGACGCTGGCGTATCGTCGCGCCGAACCTGCTGCTTCTGATGCTTGAACAGCCGCTGCGTCGGCATCGTCAAGGGCATTTCGTGCGGCACCGGACCAAGCAGGCTCAGGTCTGCCACAGACGAGGGAGCGAAGGGACCATCCATAGAGCTATCCGTTGCGATCACAGGGGAAGACTTGAAGTCAGGTTCTTCGACAACGAAACGTTCGGACACTAATTTGCTCCAACGGCCGACGCTGCAAATCGGCGCAACAACAGCAGATATTAGTCAATCGATCAACAGTTACTGTCAGGACAGGCGAGATCAAGTGCTGATTGTCAGACCCGAAAACCAATGGTCATGCCGTCCAGCGGTAAAGCCACGTCTCGCTGATCCGCTTTGTGCCATCGGTCAGACTGGCCCGCAATTCGGATAATTGTATGGTTTTCGTATCGAGTTCAAAGACAACCCGCAAGCCGCCGCGGATATCGTTGCCGATAACCGATTGGGACAGGATTTTCCCAGCAGACGCCGATACTTCCAGCTTCACCTTGTCCGGTGACGGCAAGGTTCCCGCGAAATCGATGACAAAATGACGGGTCTGGGCCTGCGCGCCTTGCCCGATCCGGGTATCGGCGACGAGGGCAAGATCCGTCGTCAGCGATCGTCCTGCTGACCAGTGCATCCTGTAGCTGGCTGTGAATTGCTGGCCGGCCGGCAGCTTCGCGCGGGGCCGCCAATTGCACAAGATATTCTCATGAATCTCGCTATCCGACGGGATCTCGATCAACTCGACCGCGCCTTGGCCCCAGTCCCCGATTGGCTCAACCCAACAACTCGGCTTCAGGTCATAGCGTGTCGTCAGATCGGAGAAATGATCAAAGCTGCGATGCCGCTGGATGAGCCCGAACCCACGCGGATTCTGATCAACAAAGGCGGAAATCTGCAGCGCTTTGGGATTTGCCAATGGCCGCCAGATCAGCTCGCCGCCGCCTGTGAGAATCGACAGGCCATCGGAGCCGTGGACCGCTGGACGAAAGTCATCAAACCGCGTGCGGCTCGTCGCATCGTAAAGGAACATCGACGTAAGCGCACCCAGACCGATGTGCGTCATATCTTCGCGCGGGAACAACGACAATTCGACGTCGACCGTTGTTTCGCCGTCCGCCCGCAACGTGAACCGGTAGACACCTGAACAGGAGTTCGAGTTCAAAAGGGCATGAACGACAACGGACGTCGCATTCACGTCCGGCATTTCAATCCAGAAGGCTTCGAACAGCGGGAATTCCTCGCCGCTGGGTTCGCCGGTATTGATCGCCAGACCGCGAGCCGACAGACCATAGACTTGCCCCGGTGCCTTGGCCCGGAAGTACGTCGCGCCCTGAAACGCGACAATTTCCTCGCCCGCATCCGCAGGATTGAGCGTGCGGCGCAGCTTGAATCCGGAAAAACCGAGTTCTTCGCCTGCTTCAGGTGGCTTGACGTCGGGACCGTAATCAAACAGGTCCGAACTGAACCTGAGTTTACGCTGAACACCCTGGTCGACGATGAAAATGCTGACGGGTTGCCGATACAGGAACCCGGAATGGAGCAAGCTTGACGTGAAGCCGCGTCCCTCTCCGGACCAGAGTGCATCGGGCAAACGAAATTTGATGTCGCGATACTGGTCGTAGGCTAATGTCGCCCAGCGCTCCGGAATCTGCGGTTTGGCCTTGAAGCTCTCGGTGGAGAGCTTGTGAGCTTCATCGAGCAACAAAGTTCGGGAAAAAGGAACCGGGTCACCAAGCAACCCCTTGGTCAGCTCGGATGCGGCAGCCGGCGTCGCCAAAAGCATGCGCGCAGTTGCCATCGCCCCTGCAAGTCCCATCGCTCCCACACCGAGAGTCGACGACAGTAATTCACGCCGGTTCATAATATGTCGTCCGCACAAGGTCCGTTTCAGCCCAACCTTGAAGCGGTGGCTCGACAGTCAATAACTGTCCATGCGCCGCCCAGCCCCAATCCACAGCGGTATGCTCTTTATCGATCTAATAGGAAAGGGGTTTGACGTAAATGACACGAACTTAACTGGCTTATGACAGATATGCGACAAGTGGGGAGCATGGCAAAAAAGCCCGCTCAACGCAGCCGGTCAGTGTGGCTGTGAAGTCGAGGGTGGAAACGCTTACCGAGACGATACTGACGCAAGCGTTGTCGTTTGCTGCGTTACATCCGAGATTTCAAGTGTGCCCGACGACATGGCACGGGAGCATTGGCTAGATGTGTCATCGCCCTTGTTATAGACGGAGCAAGATCCAAAAGCACCGAAAGCATCAGCCAGACGATCGCCAAGGCTTTCCGTGATCGGCTCACGGTCAGTTTTAGCCGATATATCCAAAATCTGCACGCGCCCTGCCTCGGCATCCGTAAACAGGAGCGGCATTGACAGCAGTAGCCCAACAATGAGGGCTGAAAAGCTTGTGATTTCCAACATCGGTAATCCCCCGCTTCAGGTTCGATCCAGTGTGATCAAGATACGCACCCATCACTGAATGGTTTCAGTGCAGTCCGTTCATCTTCGTTTCAGAATCAGTCGGGCACTTGCGGGGAGTAGACACAGGCGATAAACCCGGTGCATGGCACATGTAGCGCTTTATCCCGGTTCATTTGATCCCGTCACAAACGGGCATATTGACGTGCTTGCGCAAGCACTTGATATCGCTGACAAGGTGATAGTTGCAATCGGTGTGCATCCCGCAAAAAAAGGGATGTTTACCTTCGATGAACGTGTTCTCATGATTCGTGAGGCGGTCACGCACCTTGGGGCAAGCGCCGACAGGGTCGATGTCATTGCGTTTGAATCATTGGTCGTTCAGGCCGCGCAAAAGCTCGGAGCAACGATCCTCGTCCGCGGCCTGCGCGATGGCACGGACCTCGACTACGAGATGCAAATGGCCGGTATGAACGGGGCTATGGCCCCCGGCGTCCGAACCGTGTTTCTTCCGGCTTCACCTGCCGTTCGTCACATCACGGCCACGCTCGTCAGGCAGATCGCTCAGATGGGGGGCGACGTCTCGGCGTTTGTTCCAGCTGATGTTGCTGACCGTCTGAAGGCGCGACTGGCAAGCACGTGACGCGCTGCATTTTCGAAGAGACATCTGACACTATCCCGTTTGCCTGATGCTCCAGGAGGTACCATTGAACCGTCGCCATTTCACAGCCGCGCTTTTAACAGCCATCACTTTGGTGTCTGGCTTTGCCCTGACGGCAACCGGGCCTTCGCCTGCAATGGCCATCACATTGCCTCAGGGGTCGGATCCTGCCAACACGCTCGTGTTGACGCTGAAGGACGGTCAGGTCCTCATCCGGCTGCGCCCGGATCTGGCTCCCAATCATGTTGCTCAGATCAAGGCGCTGGTGAAGAGCGGATTTTACGATGGAATTGTTTTTCATCGCGTGATCAATGGGTTCATGGCCCAAACGGGCGATCCGACCGGAACAGGGGCAGGTGGCTCCAAGCTGCCCGACCTCAAGGCCGAATTCACCAATACGCATTTTGGACGCGGTGTGCTTGGCATGGCCCGGACCAGTAATCCGAATTCCGCAAACTCGCAGTTCTTCATCATGTTCGCCGACGCACCGCATCTGGACGGTCAATACACCGTCTTCGGAGAGGTTGTTTCCGGGATGGAGTTTGTCGACAGGATCAAAAAGGGTGATACATCCGACGGGATGGTCGTCGGCCCGGACAAGATTATCAAGTTGCAACTGGCTAGCGACGCCAAGTGAGTTTGTCTCGCTAATTTCAGCTAAGACGGCACGGTTGCCCAGTGTGGCAACGGTCCCATAGTTTGACTTTTCGGAGGAAAAATGACCCTCAATTTTTTTGCATGCATGCGCGGCTCAATCCTTGCTGCCCTTGTTCTTTCGACGGGCGTCGCTCGGGCCGAGAACGATAATCGACCCGCACTAATCCAGCAGATGATGGAAAACTGTTACACGAACCATGCGAACGACGATCCAGCTACCAAGGCAAAGTGCGAATGTTTTGCGCGCGCCTTCGTCAATTCGCTCACGCCTGCGGAGATCGCTGTTCCGAGAAAGTCGGCAGCCATCAATGCAAAGGTCGCGGATGCGCGTCGGATGTGTCGGCTTGGCGACTTTTGATCAGCGTGCCCGACTGAACAAACTGTTCCAGCCCTGATGCAGTCGCCGGTCAACCCAGACCGAGAGTTCGGCGCGGCGACTTAGTATTGGGCGCTCGACGAACCACCAAGACATTGCGGCATAAGCAAAACTGGCAATTAGCGCAATCGCTGCGTTGTCGTACCAGATCGCAAAGCCGGGCATCAAAGCGACTTCGGCTTGCTGGATCGGGAAGGCGAATAAGTAAATCCCGTAGGAATAATCGCCGGACATCAGGATCGGCACTTTTTTCGGGTTGAGCAAGCCGACATAAATCGTCGCATAGGCAATCGGAATAACGGCGAGAAAGCTGAGCCGCATATCGAACAGAAGCAGCATTCCAAGCGCAAGGCTCACGGCAGCTAGTCGCCCGCTTAGCCTTATGCGTTGGCCGTACAGGTTCAAGGCGACACCGGTCAGGAACGCCAGCACCAGCCCGCGACCCGGCACACCATCAAACCGCCACTCTGGCCGATACCGGATGAAGAGCCAGGCTGTTCCGGCAACACACAGAAGTCCCATCAGCCAGAGCACGTAGCGCGGCCTCTTTATGAAGCCGATGAAAGACAATAGGGCGAGCAGAATATAGCAATCAAGTTCAAACGGGATTGTCCAGATTGACTGATTGATGACATCGGGAAATGGATTATGCGCAAACAGTCCCGGCAAGATGAACTGGACGTCGCCGTATAGATTGCGAAAATACCGCCAGAACTCGGGCGACGAAAAGTAGTCGGACAGCGGAAGTGTCGTCAATAATGGGCCGATGACCAGTGCCGAGAGCAAGACTTCAACAGCCAAGGCCGGAGCAAGTCGCAGAACTCGCAACGTGACGAAAGAGACCAGCGAGTTCCGCTTCAGCAGGCTTCCGGCAACAAGAAAGCCACTCAAGGCAAAGAAGGCGGGCATGATGATCGCCAAGCCAATTCGAGGCCAGGTTGACCATAGCGATTCGGCCAGAAGTTGATCCGTGACAACGACACTGTGCTCGAGCACGACACTGATTGCGAGACCGATCCGCAAATAGTCAAACCCCGTCGTCACGCCTCCGTGGCGGTCAAGCCGCTCGGATATCGTGTCTCCAACACTTGGATCGGCTGCGACAGAGACGTTCAATTCAAACCCCTAAAAGGGCTGGTCGACTGACTGATCGGTTTGCGCTCTCAAGGCGCTGTCGCTGCGGTAAAAGCATTGCCAGCTATCGAGACAACAAGAATGGGCAACGAAACGCAAACGCCATCAGTACAATCTAAATGAAAATCGTGCTCCTGTCAGTTTTTGTTAAAATCAACAGAGATCATCGTTAATTCACTTTTCGACAAAGGCCTTTTCGATCACGTAATCGCCGGGAACACCGGTATTGCCTTCGATATAACCCAAGGCTTTCAGCTGTGCCGGAACATCGATCAAGAGCTGCGGGTTACCACACAGCATGGCGCGATCGCGAGCCGGATCGAGCGAAGGCAAACCAATATCCGTAAACAATTGGCCGGACGAAATCAGATCCGGAATGCGCCCCTGTGTCTTGAACGCCTCGCGCGTCACAGTCGGATAATAAATGAGTGCCGGAGCCACCATTTCGCCAACCAGTTCGTCGGTCGGGAGCTGATTGGTGATCAAGTCTTCGTAAGCCAACTCGGCGACTGTGCGGACGCCATGCACCAGAACGACTTTCTCAAAGCGATCATACGTCTCGGGATCGCGGATCGTTGCCATGAAGGGGGCTAATCCAGTTCCTGTGGAGAAGAGATAGAGATTTTTGCCGTCCTTGAGGTTGTCGAGAACCAGCGTCCCCGTCGGCTTCTTGCCGACCAGCAAGGTATCGCCGACCTTCAGGTGCTGTAGCCGGGAGGTGAGCGGCCCGTTTTGGACCTTGATGGAAAAGAACTCGAGCGTATCGGCATAATTGGGGCTGACGATCGAGTAGGCGCGCAGCAGCGGACGGCCTTCAACCTCGATCCCGATCATGACGAATTGCCCGTTTTTGAAACGGAATGCAGGGTCACGTGTTGTCGTGAAGCTGAAGAGCGTGTCTGTCCAATGGTGTACCGATAGCACGCGTTCTTCGAAGAAATTGCTCATGTGTCAGGGATCCCAAGTCTCGTTCAGGGTCTTCTGCCCCGACTGGCCGCAGGGATCAACCCCAATATGGGTCTCGATACCCTGTGTTGACTGCGTATGGGCACTCAACTCAACTGAGTTTTCCGAGGATTGTAGAAATCTTTTCTGCGGTGTCACCCCAGCGCGGCAAGTGGTAACTTCGCGCGCGTGACTTCGTCAGCAAATCATTTCTGACGATTTTATTTGAATGAACTGCTTTCAATGCTGCGACGAGAGCGATGACATCGCCGGGATCAATCATCAGGCCGCCATCACCTATGACCTCGGATGCTCCACTGGTCCCAATCACGGGCAGACCGAAGCTGAAAGCCTCGGCAAACGCCATGCCATAGCCTTCATACTGCGTCGCCAGCACAAAGCAGTCCGCTGTCATATAACGGCTCGTCAAGTCCGCTTCATCAAGCGCACCTGTCAATGTGATCCGGTCTGCGAGACTCGAGCGGTCGATTGCGGCCCTTATATCCCGTGCGTGGTCCGGATCCAGCGTCGGGTCTCCGACGATCTCAGCGCACCAGTCCAGATCACGGATGGCAGCGAAAGCTTTGATCAGGTCCAGATGCCCTTTGCGCGGGATCAGGGAACCGACCGACAGAAACTTGAATGGCCCGTTCTCTTTGTCTAGCCTGGTATCTGGGGGTATCACCGGATCAACGCCGGGGCAGGCGACCGTGATTTTCGATGACGCGACACCGTAGTCGCTCTGAAGGATTTCGGAAGTTGCCGGGCTGGTCACAATAATCGCCCGAGCATGGACAAGCGCGGACCGCTCTGCCTCTCTCAGCCACTCGGCGCGTTCGGCGGACAATCCTGTCTCAAGCGCCAACGGATGATGCACGAGTGCCACGAGCATGTGCGACCCAGCCAGCCGGGCAATCACGTCAGGCATCGCGCTATAGGCGAGCGCGTCAATGATGAGAGGCTGGTCAGTAGCCACTGCCGCCAACGTCGCCTCTGTGATTGCAAGGTCTTCGGCTGTCGGATCAGGAAAGCGATCTGGCAGCGTCACGATCTCGACATTATGACCCAAGGCTCGCAACTCGTGAATCACCCGGCGGTCATAGCGATAGCCGCCTGTCGGCTTATCCAGCGACCCCGGAACGGCGAAGGCGACAGATATCATCGCTCGATGTCCGCCTCGTAACTTGCCTTGGCGATGTGGCTCTCTTCAAGTGTGACCCTCATGCGTGTCAGGTTTTGTGATCCCGCACCCAATTCACCGCTGATGATGGCATCCCGCAGTTGGTCAAAGATGTATTTCGACAAGACCTCGGTCGTCGTGTTCTGGCCCTTGAACTGGGGAAGGTCATCGAGGTTACGATAGTTCAGTGGAGCCAGGATCGATTTCAGGGTATCGATTGCGCGCCCGATATCAATCACCACGCCCTCATCCGTCAAAACGGGCGCATAGAAGGCTGCATCGACGACAAACGTTGCCCCGTGCAACGCCTGTGCAGGGCCAAACAGCTCGCCCTTGAAGGAATGTGCGATCATGATGTGGTCACGAACTTCAACCGAAAACATCGAATACCTCGTGAGATCAGGGATAAATAACCAGCGGACATTGCCCGCTGCGCTGGGACAGCAGGTGACCGAACTTGCGCGGAAGATCATCGAACGCAACACGTGCTCCGATCAGCGCGTCCAGCCGATCATCCAGCAATAGCTTCTGGACCACCGCCATGCGCCTGCGATGATCAAACCGGGACCGCCGTGCCGGTGCGATAGATCCGACCTGACTGGAAATGATCTGTAGCCTCCGACTATGGAACGCTTCACCCAATGGGAGGGTCACGGATGCCGATCCATACCAGCTCACGTCAATGATCCGAGCCTCGGTCCCCGCAATTGACAGGGCCGTTGCAAGGCCCGCCGGGTGGCCGGACGCCTGAAACACACAGTCGAAGTCTTCAATCGTCGACGCCTGAAAGTCGGTCGTGACGCTCACAAAGTTTGCGCCGAAATGATCAGCCCGCGCAGCTCGGGCGGGGTCGGTATCCAGCATGGTCACGTCAACGCCAGCGATCCGGCTGAGAATGGCTGCCAGCAGTGAACCGATGACGCCAGCGCCAATGATCGCAACCCGCTCGCCCGGCGCAATCGCTCCATCCCAAACCGCATTGAGCGCTGTTTCCATATTGGCCGACAGCACAGCCCGTTCCGGCGGACAGGCCGGTTCAACCCGCGTGAGACTGGTCACCGGGACGACATATCTGTCCTGATGGGGATGCAACACGAAGACGCAAGCGCCTGTCCAATCGTCGGGGCCAGCCTCGACAACCCCGACTGACGCATAGCCGTATTTAACCGGGAATGGAAAGTCGCCGGCCTGAAATGGCGCTCGCATCCGTTGAAATTCACTTGCGGGGATCTTGCCCGAGTAGACCAGCGATTCAGTGCCGCCACTGATGCCGGAAAAGAGCGTCCGCACGCGGGCTGTATTCGGGCCGACGTCAGCCAGCACTTCGTTCCGCATCTCGCAAAAGCGCGGTGCAATCGTCCAGACGGATCTGGCCAGACCGGACGTGTCGCCATCGATGATCTCGTGTTCAGGCAACATGCTTTTACAGTCTCAATCTTCTGTCATTCCGGACGGCACCTGACATGTCCCACTGTAGGGTACATAGGGTTCGTTTGCCATGAGTTTAGGGGGGCCTTGCAAAACGATTGCTCCATTTGATGAACACGGTCGTATAGAGAGGCTCCTTCCAGCCTGTCATGGGCTGATTGTCTCCGACACGCCGACCATTCATCGATTGCAACAACAAGGGTGTTTCCGTGCCACCAGCCGACTCAGCAAAAAGCCTGAAGCCGCAAGAGATTGGCTATCGGCGATACATATTCGGCAGCCTTGTCCTGATCAGTTGGTTCGCCTGCGTCTCGCTTGCCGCATCAGTCGTCGCATCCGGACAATGGTCGATATTGCTTGGTGCGATCCTGTTTCTCTTTGCGTGCCAGTTGCCTTGGCCAATCATCGGGTTCTGGAATGCCACAATCGGCTTCCTGATCACTCAGTTCAGCAATGACCCATTGGCGCTGTGCAGCCCGCCGGCCAAACTGAAAAGCGAAACCAGAGCGTCAACCACGACCGCAGTGCTGATGTGTATTCGCAATGAGGATACGCAAACAGTTTTCGCCCGACTGAACGCCTTGATTGGTGAACTCGTCGCAACGGGGCAGGGGTCCAGTTTCAGCGTCTATATCCTGTCGGATACCTCGGTCCCGTCCATTGGCGAGGCGGAAGAAGTCGCGACGGCAGCGCTGAAGGCGGATTGGGGACAGCAGATTGCTGGCATAACCTACCGACGTCGGGCGATAAACACGGGCTTCAAGGCGGGCAATATCCGGGATTTTTGCCTGACATTCGGCGGCAGTCATGATTATGCGCTCGTGCTGGATGCCGACAGTTTCATGAGCGGTGACAAGATCATGCAGTGCGTTTCAGCGATGGATGAGAATCCGACGCTTGGCATCCTGCAATGCCTGACGGTTGGATTGCCGTCGCTCAGCCCACTGGCGCGGCTGTTTCAATTCGGCATGCGGCTCGGCATGCGGGCCTATACGCTCGGTAGCAGCTGGTGGCAGGCGGATTGCGGACCCTACTGGGGCCATAATGCCATCATCCGGCTCCAACCCTTCACAGCCTATTGCGATCTTCCACAATTGCCGGGGCGACCACCTTTTGGCGGCGACATTCTCAGTCACGACCAGATCGAAGCCGTCCTGATGCGGCGTGCGGGGTTCGAGGTGCGCGTCATCCCGCTGGAAGGCGGTAGCTATGAAGAAAATCCGCCGACAACGATTGAGTTCATCCGTCGGGATCTGCGCTGGTGCCTCGGCAATCTGCAATATTTCGCACTGCTGGGGATGCCTGGCCTGAAAGTCACCAGCCGTGTGCAACTGTGCCTCGCAATCTGGATGTTCCTGTCGGCGGCCTGCAATGTCGGCTTCTGGAGCCTGTTGCTGCTTCAATCGCTCCTGCATCCCACGGGTGACTGGATCGAGCGCGGTCCTGCATTCAGCGTTATCGGCCTCATGATTGTTTTGACGCTTGTGCAGAAATGCGCCTCGGCTCTGGCCGTCCTGCTGAACGCGGTTGAGCTCCGCACCTGGGGTGGCCCGTTACGCTTCCTGACCGGCTTCGTTATGGAACTGCTGTTTTCCATTATCCTAACGCCCATCATGCAGCTGTCTGAAACCGCCGCGATTGTGATGTTATGCTTCGGTCAGACGATTGGCTGGCAGGCTCAAAACCGCAGCGAACACGCAATACCCTGGTGGGAAGCCTTCGTCCGATTCTGGCCGCATACCGTCGTCGGCCTGGTGGTTGGTTACGCTCTCAGCACGATTTCGCCCATGGCTGCTGTCTGGTCGTTACCCGTCTATGGCGGTCTACTATTGGCAATCCCGCTGTCGGTCGTGACATCATCACCGAAACTGGGGGCCTGGATGGCCGGGGCAAAGGCGCTGGCAATCCCGGAAGACATTGACCCGCCCGACGAGATCAAGCCTTTGCAATTGCCCGCACTTGCTATCGCGGTGACTTGACAGCAAGCTGGCATCAGCGCCTAAAGCTGCCCGACAATTTGATTGATGTCGGACGTAAAACGAGGTTGGTGACATGATACGCAGCAAGGTCCTGATTGGTCTCGCAATGGCAATCGCCGCAGCTGCATCGACTCCGATCACCCACGCAGCAGAAGCCGGGCACCCTGTCTCGGTCATCGTCGAAAATCACTCGGTACCGACCAGATGCGCCGAAGAAGACAACGTCTATTATACGTTCAAGGCTGCCCCCGGTGGCCCGGCCATCGGCGGGTTCCGGCTTGAGGCAACGGGCGTGCCGTATCTGCCGGTGCTGCGCGATTCGACCCTGCCTGATTTCACCGATTGCGGATTCGGGCAGGACTGGGCGCTCGATACCCACCCCTATATTCCCCCCACCGCGACGCTTTATGAAGATGACCAATATATTCTGAAAGGCATTGTCTACCCTGATTTCTGGCGTCCGACCGTGGTGCCTGTGACCGTCGGCAAGCTGACCCAGAATTTCCTGCATCTGGTGCAGCTCTGGAAGAAGACAGCGACCGGCCCGGTGGAATTCGTCGTGTTCTATCCGCAAGATGGCTATTGGCGGCTAAAGACCTTGCCGCCGGTCGAGATGCGCGAAGTCGCTTACGGCTCATCGTTCCTGCTCGGCCCCATCGAGACTTCGACCCGTCCGTTCGTGGCCTACAAATCCCTGAGCTTTGATCCCAAAACCCTGAGCTTCTCAATTGAATTTGCCAGGGGCGGCAAGGCAACCGTGGCAATAACGGATATCAGGACGAATCACGCGAGCCTCGACGTGACGTTTAACGGGGCCGTCGATGCCGGACAGGGACTTGCGGGACTGCGTTCCATGTATGTAACCCCAAGCCGGGCCGATGCCGCCGAGACCCGTTGGCAAACAAGTGAAACAGCGTCAACGCAGACGTCGGATATCGTGGCCTTCAAGTCAGCCGCCGCGACAGCCGTGACATTCGGTCGGTCGGTACCCTCAACGCACAATACCAGCGCACCTGACATCGGATTCAATCACTTCATTGCTGGCTCTGGCAACTGAATTCCAAATTAAATCATATCGTTATGTGAGGAGGGCACTCACGATGGTGCCCGCTCTTCCCCGGTCTGTTTTAAACTGCGGACGGCCGAAGAACGTCTACATTCAAATAAATATATTATAAATTTAAAATGAATACTTATGACATAGGTTGCAAATGTGCAACGCCAAAGCACTTTCATGATCTTGTGCGCGCGAATGCTTTAAAGCGACTGCAAATCTCAAAACTTCGGTAAGGAGTTGGGCGCACTCTTCCCTCAGTTGAGAGTGATTGAATCAAACGGGCGTAGGCGACCGGGTTGGCTTTATCATTCGATTGAATGTGTGCGGCCCGGGGAGGCACAGATGCGCAGTGAGTTCAAGATGATCTTGGCCGGATTTGGTGCAGGGGCCCTCATCGGCATAGCGGCGCTTACGTCGGTCAGTGCGTCCATAGACCGGACGGCCCTTGTGCGCGCAGATCGTCAGGCCGTGACGGGGAAGGTCACCATTTCCTATGGGGATCCAGATCCGGCCATGAGCGCCAGCCACGTCGAACTGATCGGCGACAAGGGAGCCGTGGTTGAATACCGTAATACGCAAGGGCGCATCGTTTATCGATCGGACCCTGCCATCAACACGACGCTTGTTGCCAAGAATGAAGTCATCCCGAGTGTGACTGTTCTGGAACGCAGCAGCCAGTAAGGCGGTCTCAGCGGGCAATACCGCAGACTTTGGCGGCGCAGAGAGACCATTAAATAGGGCGCGCGCACAAAACTTGTGATCAGAGGCTTGGCTATAGACCTTGGCCGGGCTATAAGCCCGCCATTCTGGCTGGCTGTTTTTATGACCCTTTGAAATCCCGCATCATGGGTTGGGTTAGCTGGCAAAACCCTTTGAGAGGATGACTGATGGCGATCGAACGTACCTTTTCCATGATCAAACCGGACGCAACCCGTCGCAATCTGACCGGCAAGATCGTCGCCAAGTTTGAAGAAGCCGGCCTGCGTGTCGTCGCTTCCAAGCGCCTCTGGCTGAGCCCGGCACAGGCGGGTGCGTTTTACGCCGTTCACAAGGATCGCCCGTTCTATGGCGAACTCGTCGCACAGATGAGCGCTGGTCCCGTCGTGGCACAGGTTCTGGAAGGCGAAAATGCCGTCCTGAAGAACCGCGAAGTCATGGGCGCCACCAACCCGGCAAACGCCGCTGAAGGCACGATCCGCAAGGAATTTGCTCTCTCGATCGGCGAGAACTCCGTGCACGGCTCGGACGCCCCGGAAACAGCCAAGGAAGAAATCTCCTTCTTCTTCTCGGCGCTCGAACTCGTCGGCTGATTTCACTGACTTTCAGAGATTAGACGCCCGTTGCTGACGTGATCAGCGGCGGGCGTTTTCTCATGCGCGCTTGGTGCCTTCGAGGCCATTCAGGACCGCGCCTTCACCAGCGGGAATGCGCATCTCGAAGATATTGTCGACGACCGTGTAATCGTAATAGCCCATGCGAGCAATCGGGCGGATCTTCAGGATATCGAGCTTGCCGTTGGGCAGCAGCACATCGTCACGAATGTGAATGCGGGCGACTTCCCCGATCACCAGATCGAAGGTCCCGACATCGGTGCGCCCGGGAAGTCGGATTGTCTGGACATAGCGGCATTCAAAATGACAGGGCGATTCTGCCACCCGCTTGCAGTCGCTGAGCAGGCTAGGTGCCTTCGTGATACCTGCCCGCTCGAATTCATCCACGCCATGCGGCAAGGCCATTGCGCTGATGTTGACCGCCTCCCGCAGATCGTAAGTGGCCATGTTCCAGACAAACCAGCCGGTTTCCTCGATGTTCCGGACTGTATCCTTGCGCCCGCCCAGCGTTGACTGGTTGGCCGCAAACATGACCATCGGCGGATCAAACGTCAGGTTCTGCCATTGGCTGTAGGGCGCGAGATTATCGACCCCGTCGCGTGAAATGGTCGACAGCCAGCCGATTGGCCTTGGAACCGTACAGCTTTTGAAGGGATCATAGGGCAGCGGGCAATCGGGCAAACGCGGGTCAAAGTCCATAGTCTCTCGCTCACTGGGTTTCGGGTTGATCCACCGGCTCATATGTCCTTGAGCAGCCTGAGCGCATCATAGACGGCTGCGTGAATATTGCGACTGGCAACCGCATCGCCGATGCGAAACAGCTGATAGGCACCATTGGCGTTGCGAACAAGCGTCTGGGGCCGACCCTCGATGATTGCGGGCTGGTCAACCTCGCCAAGATTTGAGGAGCCTGGCTTCAGCGCGAAATAGAGATCATCCAGCGGCAATGTGCCATGTTCGACCACGATTTTGTCAGCGGACTTTTCGATGTGACGACGACCGTATTCGTCATGGAACCGACCCACCAGCTTGTTGCCGTCCCGGTGAACAGACTGAAGCCGCAGGTTCAGCGTTGTGACCACGTTTCCAGCAGAAAAAGCCTTGAAATAGGCGGGAAAGCTGGTTCCACCGACCTCCGGGGCCAGAACGCGCTCAGGCGTGACAATCTCGACACGACAGCCCGCTTCCACGAGGTATTCGGCGGTCGTCATGCCGGGATGCGCGCCGTTATCGTCATAGAGCAGCACATCACCGCTGGCGGTCGCGCTGCCCGCAAGAATGTCCCATGACGTCGTGACAAGATCTTCGCCAGCATCAAGGAAGGATGTATTCGGCAGGCCACCAGTCGCAATGATGACGATATCCGGGTTTTCGGAGAGCACGTCGTCAGCCTCGGCGTAGGTGTTGAACCGGAAATCAACCCCGTCGCGCGCGCATTCGGCCATGCGCCAGTCGATGATCCCCGAGATTTCGCGGCGCCGCTTCAGGGCCGTCACGAGCTGCACCTGCCCACCGGGCTTGTAGGCTGCCTCGAATACAACAACCTTATGCCCACGCGCTGCCGCCACCCGCGCGGCTTCCAAGCCACCGGGCCCCGCACCCACGACGACGACTTTTTTCAAAGCGCTCGATGTCTTGGCGATGACATGCGGCATCAGCCCTTCACGACCGGTTGCGGCATTGTGAATACAGACCGCCTGCCCGCCATAGATGCTGTCGATGCAATAGCCCATGCCGACACAGGGCCGGATATCAGCCTCGCGCCCCTGCATGACCTTCGATGCGATATGGGGGTCAGCCAGATGCGCGCGGGTCATGCCAACCATATCGAGCTTGCCGGCGGAAATCGCATAACGCGCCGTCGCGACATCCTGGATCCGGGATGCATGAAACGTCGCAATCCCTGCGGCCTGCCGCACTTCTCCGGAAAACTCCAGATGCGGGGCAGACTTGTAGCCCATGCCGGGAATAACGTGGCTGAGCCCTTCTTCTGTATCAATGTGGCCACGGATCACGTTGACGAAGTCGATCTGACCGCTCGCCGTCAGCTTGCGGACAATGGCCAACCCCTCTTCCCGCGACAGGCCGCGATCCCAATCCTCATCGCAAACCAGTCGTGCCCCGACGATGAAATCGGGCCCGACGCGCTTGCGGATAGCGTCCAGCACCTCGAAGGTGAAGCGAAGACGATTATCGAGCGATCCACCATAGTTATCATCGCGATGATTGGTGGCGGGCGACCAGAACTGATCGAGGAGATGGCCGTAGCATTCGAGTTCGAGGCCATCGAGTCCCGCCGCTTGCACGCGCTCCGCCGCATCCGCATAGGCGGAAATCACCCGCGCAATGTCCCAATCCTCCATAGCCTTTGGATAGGCCCGGTGTGCGGGTTCGCGGATCGGCGAGGGTGCAAGGATCGGCAACCAGTCTGATTTCGCCCAGGATGTGCGCCGCCCCAGATGCGTCATCTGGATCATGACGGCGGCACCGTGTTCATGCACGTCATCGGCAAGGCGAGCGAGCCAGGGAACGACTTCATCCTTGTAGAGCAGGATATTCCCGAACGCCTGCGGACTGTCCGGCGCGACAACAGCCGACCCGCCGATCATCGTCAAGCCGATGCCACCCTTGGCCTTTTCAGCGTGATACAGCCGGTAGCGATCCCGTGGCATGCCGTCTTCGGTATAGGCAGGCTCATGCGCCGTCGACAGGAACCTGTTGCGGATTGTCAGGTGCTTCAGCTGGAATGGCTGCAATAGGGGATCTGTGGATGCCATTTGCCCTCGCACCTGTCTCATCGGATCGTATCAACACGCGTCATGCTGCGACATGGCTTGTCTAGACACAAGCGTATCGGCGACACGCAATGTCGCGGTGAAGGGATTTTCGGCTTATTCCAATTGACGTTGCGCAGGGCTTCCCTGCAGTTGGAAGGACTGCCGAAAATATGAGCGCCGTGCTACCAAACAGTCCAGGGATCGGATCTGTTTCGGTGCCGCCCATCACCCCAAGTCATGTGAACACGTCTGTGAGCCAAACAAAAAGCAGCCCAACGGGTTCACTACCCGGCGCTAAACCAGCCGGACTTGACCGGATCGGCGTCATCGCGATCATTGCCGGGACGAGTTTCATAGCCTGGACAGGTATCTTCTTCCGGTTCTCGGAGGTTGGACCGATCACAGCGGCCGCGTGGCGCATGATTATCGCGGTCCCTGCGCTTATGCTCTGGATGCGGCTGCTCGCCAATCGCCCCAATTCAGATGGCGGTGCGAAGATCGCTCCGGCGATCTTGCCGCTGCTCGTCCCGATCATCCTGGCCGGGCTATCGTTTGCCTCTGATGTGGCTGCGTTTCACATCTCACTGACGGGCACGAGTGTCACCAATGCCTCGTTCATCGGCAACATTGCGCCCATTCTGGCCGTGATTGGCGGAACAGCGTTCTTCGGTGAACATCCTGAGCGCCGTGTCTGGGCCGCACTCGCACTGGCGCTGACTGGCAGTTGGGTCATGGCAGGCATGGTCGGGCCTGCGCAACTAAACCATGGAGATATCTGGGCGCTTGGCGCTGCGGTGTCCTATTGCGCCTATCTGTTGTTCATCAAGCAGCTTCGCGTCTCACTCGACGGTCCAACTGCGACCATGTGGTCGGCTGCGGTCAGCGCGATCGTGCTGACGATTGCCGCCCTGATCATGGAACCGCAATTTTTCCCGACAACGATCATCGGCTGGGCGGCTGTTCTCGGCATTGGCCTCGGCTCGCACGCAATGGGGCAGGGCCTCACCTCGATCGCCATGGGCCGGATACCGGTCGGTATTGTCGCAACGGTGCTTTTGGTCCAGCCGCCCGTCACCGCCGTGCTCGCCTGGATAGTCGTCGGCGAACGGATCAATTCCCTGCAAATCACAGGTGGCGCGATCATCCTCATCGCGCTTGTGCTGGCGCGGCCAAAATAACCGCGCCGCCGTCTTCTTGCCGGATCAGGCGATCCGGCGAATTTTCGATGCGCTGTCACCGGACAGAGACCGCTTCAGCGCACCAACGTACCAATCAACGAACTCGATGACGCCAGCCTCATGGATCGGCGAATAGGGACCCGGCTCAAAGGCTGGCGACGAGCAACCGATCTGGTTGTCCTCAACAATGCGCCGATCCTGGTCGTTGGTGGCCATCCAGACCCGCGTCAGTTCTTCGAGCGTGTAGTCCTTGCCCTCGACGGCATCCTTGTGGACCAGCCATTTGGTTGTCAGCATCGTCTCGGTCGGGCTGATCGGCAACATGCGGAATGTCACCGCGTGATCGCCCAGCACATGGTTCCACGTGGTCGGGAAATGGAACAGCATCAGCGTACCGATACGATCCGTTTTAACCGCGTCACTCAGAGGACGACTGACTGCCGGCTGGCCCGACATCGTGTAGGATACGGCGTCGAATGCCAGTGGCATGCGGGTCGTGCGGAATTGGCCATAGGGACCGGGCAGGAACTTCGACGGCAACCCCGCCGCCTCGCATCGACGCCAATGCTCGCCGATCAACGGATCGTCCTCTGTCGCACCGACGCCACCGACCGACGGGTCATCGTCGAACGTCCGGCAGAGTTCGGGGTGGCTGCCGGAACAGTGATAGCACTCGCGATTATTTTCCCATACGAGTTTCCAATTGGCCTTTTCAATGATCGTTGAGGAAAAGGCAATCTTCGCATCAGCCAGATTGTGCGGCGCGAAGTAGGGAGCCATCGTATCGCGCAAGGGCGCGAAATCAGGTGCGGCGTCAGCCAGGCAAATCCAGATATAGCCGCCAACACTTTCGCAATGGATGGATTTCAGCGAATGCGCCGCTGGATCGAAATCAGCCCCCATATCGCGGGCATGGACTAGTTTGCCGTCCAACTCATAGGTCCATTGATGGTAAGGACACACGAGCCGGATCTTCGAACCCGACTCGGTTGTACACACTTTCGATCCGCGATGTCGACAGGAGTTGTGGAAGGCGCGGATCACCCCGTCCCGCCCGCGAACCACGACGACTGGATAGGCGCCGATTTGCAGGGTGAAGAAATTGCCCGCCTTCGGAATTTCGCAATCGTGCCCGACAAACAGCCAGTCGCGATACCAGATCGTATCCAGATCGAGCTTGAAGATCTCTGGGTCCGAATAATAACGACCAGGCAGGGTGTAGCCGGAGCGCAGGGTTTCAAGCTCTCCCAGGATCGCGGTCGATGTTGGCATGGCGGACCTCATTGATGGCGGCGAACGTGACCATGAGTGTAAGTGATCGACATGTCCCCGGTAAATTCGAAACGACACGGCCTGTGTCATTGGCGACAGTCATGCTGCGATGCGTCAATTGCATGGACCGGCCGAGTCAGTAGTTGGAACTGCAGCATATTGCCATCTTGTTGTCGCCAATGGGTGACTTATAAGTGCGCAACAATCCGGTTCCGGCGCGATCAACGGTATCGCGATCAGCTTTCTCACCACGAGGGACTATTTCATGAGTGATATTCCGACCGAACCATTCGAACACGCCGAGCACGCCGCCCATGCAAGCCATGAGGCGCAGCACGGCAATGATTTCGTCGGCTATGTGACGATGACAATCGCCATTCTCGCAGTGGCAGCGGCGACTGTCGGCAGCCTTGAAACGATTGAAAGTGGCGCAGCTATTTCATCCAAGAATGAAGCCGTGCTCCTGCAAAACAAGGCAACCGACCAGTGGAATTTCTTTCAGGCCAAGAGCTTGAAGAAGAACATGTATGAAATCGCGTCTGCTTCAGGTGGACCAAAGTCAGACGATTTCGCGCGGCAGGCCAAAAAGAACGAAGACGACAGCGTCGAGATCTCGAAGAAGGCCAAGGAACTTGAGACAGACGCTGACCACAAGCTGCACGAAGGTGACCAGCACGAAGAACGTCATCATATCCTGACGGTCGGCGTCACCATGCTGCATATCTCGATCGCCATCGCGACAATCGCCATCATTTCCGGCAAGAAGTGGCCGTGGTATGCATCAATTGCTCTGGGTATCGTTGGCATCATCGCGGCGGCGGGCGCTTATCTGGTCTCGGCCTGATCTCGATTTCTGTCGCCATCCCCGACGCGATCTGACGCATTTGACGCAGCCGGCCAGCGCAAATCCGCTACGACTAACGCAAAGAATGTGATTCGACGGGGGGATGTTGCATGCGCGTGACCGAACTGAAGACCTTCGTTGTCGGCAACCCGCCGCCTTACAGTGGCGGTCGCTACTTCATTTTCCTTAAACTGAAGACAGCCTGCGGCATTGAAGGCGTTGGCGAGGTCTATACGGCGAGCTTCGGGCCGCGCGTTGTCGAAGCCATGATCCGTGATGTCTTCCAGTACCATGTGGAAGGCAGCGACCCCTTCGAGATCGAAACGCTCTGGCGCAATGTCTATGGTCGCGGTTACTCCATGCGGCCCGATATTTCCCTGATGGGCGTGCTCTCCGGGATCGAGATGGCCCTGTGGGACATCGTTGGAAAGGCTGTGGAAAAGCCTGTGTACAAGCTGCTCGGCGGCAAGGTGCGCGACCGCCTGCGGACCTACACCTACATTTATCCGCGCGCCAACGAGGGTCACACCTACTCCGATCCCGCAGTCTATCGTGATCCGGACGCCGCCGCCGAACGTGCGCTTGAGTATGTGGCGATGGGGTTCACGGGCCTCAAGTTTGATCCGGCAGGGGCCTATTCCACGCTCGATCCGCGGCAGCCGTCGCTTGAACGGATGGAACTATCGGAAGCCTTCTGCAAGCGGATCCGGGAAGCGGTCGGTACGAAGGCCGATCTCCTGTTTGGCACGCACGGCCAGTTCACGACGTCGGGTGCCATCCGGCTGGCGCGCAAACTCGAAGCCTATGATCCCCTCTGGTTTGAAGAGCCGGTACCCCCTGATATGCCGGAGGAAATGGCCAAGGTCGCGCGGTCAACGACAATCCCGATTGCGGCCGGAGAACGATTGACGACGAAATATGAATTCGCCCGGCTTCTGCAAACGGGTGCGGCGTCCATCCTGCAGATGGCACTGGGTCGTGTCGGCGGATTGCTGGAGGCAAAGAAAATCGCCGGCATGGCTGAAACCCACTACGCGGAAATTGCGCCGCATCTCTATTGCGGCCCTATCGAAGGCGCAGCGAATATTCAGCTCGCCACCTGCAGCCCGAATTTCCTGATCCTCGAATCCATCGAGACCTGGAGCGGCTTCCACACCGAGATCCTGATGAAGCCGATCCGCTGGGAGGATGGATACGTGATCCCGTCCGAGGAGCCGGGCCTGGGTGTCGAACTCAACGAGGCCGTAGCGCTCGCCCATCCCTGGAATGGAACCGAACTGCATCTGGTGCCGGTTTATGGCCAGGTGGGCAAAGGGGAGTAGGTCTCCCCCGACTAAGCTCCACCCAGCATGGCCTTGATTTCGAGATAGTCGTGCAGGCCCCATTCGCCGTATTCGCGACCGTTGCCCGACTTCTTGTAGCCGCCGAAGGGGGCGTGATAGTCGAAGGCCGGACCGTTGATTTCAACCCAGCCTGCGCGCAGTCTCCGCGCCACGCGACGTGCCCGATCGGGGTCGCCGGACTGAACGCGCGCAGCGAGGCCATATTCGGTGTCATTCGCCAGCGCGATTGCTTCGTCGTCCGAGCGATAGCCAATGAGTGAAATGACCGGGCCGAAGACTTCGTTCTGGAACGTCGGCATGTCGGGCGTGACGTCAGCGAAGACAGTAGGTCGGACGTAGTAGCCTTTTCTGAGACCTTCCGGACGACCCGGTCCGCCGATAATCAGCGCCGATCCCGCTTCAATTGCCGCTTCAATCAGGCCCTGGACCTTCTCATAGTGGGCGAGGCTGACGACCGGTCCCACGTCCGTCTTGGGATCACGGGGATCGCCAACCCGGAGGCGACGGACGGTCGCCTTGGCGATGATGGCAGCTTCGACCATCTTTTCAGCTGGCACCAACATGCGCGCTGGGCTGTCACAGGACTGCCCGCTGTTGCCCATGACGGCAAGAACGCCCTCGCTGACGGCCTTTTCCAGATCGGCATCGTCAAGAATGATATTGGGTGAATTGCCGCCAAGCTCCTGAGCAACACGCTTCACGGTTCCGGCCGCCATTTCCGCAACGGCGATCCCCGCCCGCGTCGATCCAGTGAACGACACCATGTCGATGAGCGGATGGGCCGCAATCGCCTCGCCGACGGTTGGCCCGCTGCCGTTGACGAGATTGAAGACTCCCGGCGGAACGCCCGCCGCATCAAGGCACTCTGCGAGCACCAGTGCGCTGAGCGGTGCAACTTCGCTTGGCTTCAGCACCATCGTGCAGCCAGCCGCCAAGGCTGGAGCCACCTTGCAGATGATCTGGTTGATCGGCCAGTTCCAGGGTGTGATCATGCCGACGACGCCGATCGGCTCGCGCGTGATCAGCGTAGTCCCCCGCCTTTCATCAAAGGGGAAGTGGTTGAGCACCTCGATCATTGCCGCGATATGATCGACACCTGACTGTGCCTGATAGGCGCGGGCAAAATTCACCGGGGCTCCCATGTCGCTCGTCATCGCATCAGCGAGGTCATCGAACCGGGCCATCATGGCAGCGTGGATACGACGCAGCAGGAGGGTACGTTCAGGCCGTGACGTCTGGGAATAGCTTTCAAATGCGCGGCGGGCAGCAACGACAGCCCGATCGACATCAGCCCGTTTTCCCATAGCAAGCCTATGGATTACGGTTTCAGTTGACGGATCGATGACATCGATAAACGTGGCGGCAATTGGATTCACCCATGCGCCATCGATATAGAACTTGTCAGTTGGGTACATGCCGGTTTTTGCCCCTGAGAAACAATTCATGAGACAGGTAACCCCAACAGCGCCCGCAGACTAGCGATTCCACGACATCCCGCTCATCGAACTCACAAAAAAATAGCGGCCTCACCCCTCTTTTCCTTCGTTTGAAGGCATAGGCGGTTCGCCATAGTCTCGCTCAAACGACAGTCGAACAGGGCAGGGATTTCAATGAAATATGGCTTTATTGGCCTGGGCAATCTGGGTGCCAACCTTGCAGGCAGCCTCGTGCGCGAGGGTTTCTCTGTCGTCGTCACCGATATCGTGAAATCCAATGCAGACGATCTGCTCGCCAAGGGTGCCATCTGGGCAGATGATGCACAGGCCGTCGCCGAACAGGTTGATGCCGTGATCACCTGTTTGCCGTCACCAACGGTATCCGAGCGCGTGCTGTCGGGTCCGCGCGGCATCCTCGCCGGATTAAAACCGGGCAGCACCTGGATCGAAATGAGCACCAATGGCGAGGCCGAGGCCTTGCGCCTTGCGGCAATTGCCGAAGCCGCCGGTGTCCATATGCTCGAATGTCCCGTGACAGGCGGCGTGCATCTGGCCGCAGCTGGTGAAATCACGGTGATCGTCGGCGGGGATGCAGATCGCCTCGCGCTGCACATGCCGGCGCTGGAAGCCATGGGCAACAAGATTTTCCACGTCGGCCCGATCGGCAAGGCGGCGGTGATCAAGGTGATCACCAACATGCTCGCCTTTATCCATCTGCTGGCTTGCGGTGAAGCGCTGATGCTGGCCAAAAAGGGCGGCATCGATCTGGCGCAGGCATTTCACGTGATCTCGGCCTCGTCCGGCACCAGCTTTGTGCACGAGACCGAGGGACAGCTGATCCTGAATGGCAGCTACAACATCAATTTCACCATGGATCTGGCTTGCAAGGATCTCGGCTTTGCGCTCGACTACGGACGCAAGTTCGGCGTGCCGCTCGATCTGGCGGGCCTGACTGAACAGACCTTCATCCGGGGCCGTCAGGCCTATGGTGGCGACGCCTATTCGACAGCCATCGTCAAGCTGCTCGAAGATGCCCTGAAGACCGATCTGCGCGCTCCGGGCTTTCCGGCGGAATTGTGAGGCTGAGCCATGAAGTCCCATGCACGCGTCGTGATCATTGGTGGTGGCATCATGGGGGTAGGGCTTGCCTATCACCTGGCGCTTGAAGGCTGGACGGATGTCGTTCTCCTCGAAAAGGGTGAGCTGACATCAGGCTCGACCTGGCATGCCGCCGGGCAGTGCCCGCATTTCAATTCGTCGCTCAACATGACGAAGGTGCACCTCTACGGCACGCAGCTCTATCCCAAGCTCGAGGAATTGACCGGACAGGCCGTTTCCTGGCATGGCTGCGGCGGATTACGGCTCGCGACGACCGACGAGGAAGTCAATTGGCTCAAGTATGTCTATGGCATCTCGAAGCTTGCGGGCTACGAGGGCGAGATCATCGGCCCGGACGAAATCCCGAAGTATCACCCCTTTCTTGACACGTTCGGCATCAAGGCCGCGTTCCGCACGGTGACCGACGGGCACGTTGCCCCTGCTGACGTCACAAACGCGATGGCCGCTGGCGCACGCAAGCTGGGCGCGGAGATCGTCCGGCGTTGCCGTGTCACTAATGTACGGCTTTTGCCGTCAGGCGAATGGGCCGTCGACACCGAACAGGGGACGATCACCTGCGAACACGTCGTCAACTCCGCCGGTTCCTATGCAGACGTCGTGGGCAGCTGGACGGGTCATCTCGTGCCCATCGCCAACATGCTGCACCACTACCTGATCACTGAGCCGGTCAAGGAACTGATCGATTTCCTGCCGGAACTGCCCGTGGTCCGTGATCCCTACAGCCACGCCTACCTGCGCGAGGAAACCAACGGCATCCTGATCGGTCCCTATGAGACAGCGACGGCGCATGTCTGCTGGGGCGGACAACCGCCGACGTGGGATTTCGAGAGCGAACTGGTGACGCCAGAACTCGACCGCCTGATGCCGTGGCTGGAACGGGCGGCGGAGCGCATGCCGCTCTTCAACACGGTGGGCGTCAAGTCGATCATTTCCGGTGCCATCACGCATACCCCGGACGGTGTCTATCTCTCCGGACCCGCGCCGGGACCGAAGAATTACTGGATGCACACCGGTGCGTCGATTGGCATCTGTCAGGGCGGCGGCGCCGGCAAATATCTGGCGCAATGGATGGTACACGGTCAATCCGAGATCAACATGCGCGAGTTTGATCCGCGCCGGTTCGGCAATTGGGCAACGGCTGATTACACCGAGACCGTCGCCATCGCCGACTATCATCACATGTATTATTGCTATAAACCCGGCGAGCAGCACACTGTCGGTCGCGATTTGCGCAAGTCGACGCTGCATGATCGCCTGAAAGCGTCAGGGGCCCAATTCAGCCAGATCTTCGGCTGGGAGCGTGCGCGCTGGTACGATACCTCGACGGCAGGCGAGGGCGAGCAATTCTCGTTCAAGCGGTCGAACTGGTGGGAGGCGGTCAAGGCTGAAGCCCTCAGCGTTCGCAACGTCGTCGGACTGATGGATCTGTCCACATTCTCGAAGTTCGAGGTCAAGGGGCGGGACGCGCATGCGTTCCTCGACCGGATCTGTGCCAACAAGATCCCGACCAAAGACGGCGGCATCATCCTCGGCCATCTCCTGAACCCCAACGGTTTCATCGAGAGCGAGATCACCGTCACGCGCCTTGCAGCAGACCATTATTACGTCCTGTCGGCGGCAGTTGCGCAACTGCACGATTTCGACCAGCTCAACTGGCGCAAATTGCCATCCGAGATGGTCGAGATCACCGACGTGACGGACGATTTCGGTACGCTGGTTCTGGCTGGGCCGAAGGCACGCGATGTGCTCGGTGCCGTGACATCAATTGATCTCGGCAACGGGTCATTCCGCTGGCTGACCGGTCGGGTCGCCGAGGTAGCTGGCGTGCAGGGCGTCCGGTTGCTGCGGGTCAATTATGTTGGCGAACTCGGCTGGGAATTGCATGTCCCGATGGCCGACATGCCCATCGTCTTCGAAGCACTCATGGCGGCAGGTCAGCCACACGGCATCCGCCTGTTTGGCACCTACGCGATGAACTCGCTGCGGATGGAAAAGGCCTACAGGGGCTGGGGGTCAGAGCTGACGAATGAAATCGACATGTTCGAAGCGTCGATGGCGCGCTTCATTCGTCTGGACAAACCGGATTTCATCGGGCGCGATGCTTCCTTGTCGATGAAGCAGCGCGGCCCGCGCATGCAGCTTGTCTATCTGGAGGTCGAGAACACAGACAGCGACTGCGTTGGCAATGAACCGGTTTATGCAGGGGAAAAGCTGGTCGGCCTCACGACATCGGGTGCCTTTGGCCATGCAGTCGGCAAGTCGCTCGCCTTTGCCTATGTGCCGCCGGACATGACCGAACCGGGAACGGCTTTCGAGATCATGATGTTCGGCGAGCGGCGACCGGCCCGCGTGCTGGCGGATAGTGCCTGGGACCCAGCAAACGAGCGCCTGCGCGCGTAATGCGCAGTCAAGTGGAACGCTAAGGATTGGATCAGATGACGACAGCACTTCCCACCCACGCGGAAACGGTCATCATCGGCGGTGGCGTCGTGGGCGCGTCGATTGCCTATCACCTGACCAAGCTGGGTCATAGCGATGTCGTGCTGCTCGAACGCAAGCGGCTGACATCGGGCACGACTTGGCATGCGGCAGGTCTCGTCGGCCAGTTGCGGGCCACCGCCAATCTCACCAAGCTCGCGCGCTATACGACGGAACTCTATGCAGGACTGGAAGCCGAAACCGGGCAGGCGACCGGCTTCAAGCAGCGCGGTTCGATTTCCATCGCCACGCATGCCGAGCGCATGGAAGAATTGCTGCGCGGCGCGTCGATGGCCAAGACCTTCGGGCTGGAGGTCAACGCTGTCACACCATCCGAAATACGCTCGATGTGGCCGCTGCTGAATGTCGATGATGTCGTCGGTGGCGTGTTTCTGCCGGGCGACGGCCAGACCAACCCGATCGACACGACGATGGCGCTCATCAAGGGCGCAACGTCGCGCGGGGCCAAGGTCTTCGAAAATACCGAGGTGACCTCGATCCTGACGAAGAATGGACGGGCGATCGGTGTTGCCACGGCGTCCGGCGATATTCTGGCCGAGAACGTCGTCATCGCGACCGGCATGTGGTCGCGCCATCTCGGTCAAACGGCGGGTGTCGATATCCCGTTGCAGGCGAACGAACACTTCTACATCGTGACGGAGGCCTTTCCCGGCCTTGATCCGAACCTGCCGGTTCTGCGCGACCCCGACAATTGCGCCTACTTCAAAGAAGATGCCGGCAAGCTGCTGCTGGGCGCGTTTGAGCCCAATGCCAAGCCGTGGAGCGTGGACGGTATCCCATCTGATTTTGAGTTTGGCGAAATCCCGTATGATTTCGATCACTTCGAGCCGATTCTTGAAGCGGCGATCAAGCGGATGCCTGCGCTCGGCGAGGTCGGCATCCGAACCTTCTTCAACGGTCCGGAAAGCTTCACGCCCGACGTGCGCTATCTCCTCGGTGAAACGCCTGACGTCGAACGGCTCTTTGTCGCTGGCGGCTTCAACTCAATTGGAATCCAGTCAGCCGGTGGCGCGGGCAAGGCGCTCGCCGAATGGATCGTCGCCGGTCATCCGCCCATGGATCTGGCCGACGTCGATATCCGCCGTGTCCAGGGCTTCCAGACCAACAAGCGGTATCTCAAGGACCGCGTGTCTGAATCGCTCGGGCTGCTCTATGCGATGCATTGGCCCTATCGCCAGTATGAGACGGCGCGTGGCGTCAGGACATCAGCCGTTCACGAACGTCTCGCTGCCGCCGGTGCCTGTTTCGGCGAAACCGCTGGCTGGGAGCGCGCCAACTGGTTCGCCGAGCCGGGTAGCAAGCCGGAGTACGCCTACAGCTACGGCAAGCAGAACTGGTTCGCCTATTCCGCCGCCGAACATATGGCAACACGAACAGCTGTCACCCTGACGGATATGAGTTCATTCGCGAAATTCCGCGTTGAAGGCCGCGATGCCGAAGCGGTGTTGAACCGGATTTGTGCCAATTCGGTCGCGGTTCCGCCCGGACGCATCATCTATACCCAGTGGCTCAATGACCGGGCCGGGATCGAAGCGGATCTGACGATCTCCCGCCTATCGGAAACTGTCTTTCTGGTCGTCACGGCGGCAGCGACCGCGCGGCGTGATCTGGCCTGGTTGCGGCGGCATGTGCCTGCGGATGCCCATTGCATCGTGACCGATATCTCTTCGGGCGAAGCGACGTTCTGCGTCATGGGACCGAATTCGCGCGCCTTGCTGGAAGCTGCGTCTGGTGCTGATCTCTCCAATGCGACGCATCCCTTCGCGACGTGGCGCGAAATCGAACTCGGGTATGCCAGGGTTCGCGCGCATCGTGTGACCTATGTCGGCGAACTCGGCTGGGAGATCTATGCGCCGACCGAATTTGCCCGCAATGTCTTCGATGCCATCGTCGAAGCAGGGCAGCCGCACGGGCTGAAACTGGCGGGATTGCACGCACTCGACAGCTGCCGCATCGAGAAGGCTTACCGGCATTGGGGCCATGATATCGGCGACGAAGACACGCCACTCGATGCTGGTCTGATGTTTGCCGTCAAACTCGATAACCGCGACTTCATGGGCCGGGATGCGCTCTTAAGGCAGAAGGATACGGGTTCTACGCGCCGACTTGTCCAGTTCAAGCTCTCGGACCCGGAGATGATGCTCTATCATGACGAACCAGTCCTGGCCGACGGCAAGATGGTGGGGCGGACGACATCGGGTGCTTACGGCCATGCACTCGGTGGTGCCATTGCGCTCGGCTACATCCATGAGCCCGACGGTGATTTCGCCGGACTGATCAATTCCGCCAAATTCGAGATCGAGGTCGCAGGCCGGGCCGTCGCTGCAAGTGTCAGCCTCGCCCCCATGTATGACCCGAAGAGCCTGCGTATCAGGGCATGACCGGGAGGACCCGCACATGAACCAGCATATCACTCAAGACATCACCACCGATGCCGAGACCGTCGCGGCGCTTGTTGCAGAGCAGCCAGCCGTTCATTCGCTGCATCAGGCGCTCTATAACTCCGAGGCTGCCTATCGACATGATCTGGCAACCGTCTTCACCAACAACTGGCTGCTTGTCGGCCACGCCAGCCAGGCCCCAAATCCGGGCGACTATTTCCTCGCCGATGTTGCGGACGAAAACGTCATCATCATTCGCGGCAAGGATGACCAGCTTCGAGCTTTCGCCAATGTCTGCCGTCATCGCGGGTCCCGCGTCTGCCTGAAGTCGGAAGGCCACGCAACAGTCCTGTCCTGCCCTTATCACGCCTGGACCTATAACCTCGACGGCACGTTGCGCACCGCGCGTCACATGGGGCCGGATTTTGACAAGTCACTCTACAGCCTGAAGCCGGTCACGATTGAAGTGATCGAGGGGCTGATCTTCGTGACACTGGCGGAGAAGCCGCTGTCCCTCGACGTGGCCCGCAAGATTATCTCGGAAGCTTATCGTCCCTATGGGTTTTCCAAGGCCAAGGTTGCAATGCGCGAGATGTATCGCGTCAATGCCAATTGGAAGCTTTGTGTCGAAAACTACCTGGAATGCTATCATTGTGCGCCTTCACACCCCGAATATTCCAAGCTCCACGCCCTCGAACAGCCGCTCGACCAGATCGCCGACATGAACGCCGCGATGGAGGCCTGCACCGCCGGGCTCGGGCTGACGATCCCGCAGATCGACCACCGCGTGAACTCCTCAAGCGGCGAACAATCGATCTTCACCTTCCGCTATGCGCTCTATGATGGCGTCAAAACCGGCGGACCGGATGGTGAGCCAGTAGCCCCGCTCATGGGCGATTTCATGGACTATGATGGCGGTGTTACGTCCACCCATTTTGCGCCGGCGAATTTCTTCATTGCCTATCCCGATTACGGGCTTTTCTACCGGTTCATCCCGGTTGACGCACACACGACCGATGTGGAACAGGCTTGGCTCGTGCGGGGTGATGCAGTTGAGGGCGTCGATTATGACCCAGCGAAATTGCGCTGGCTCTGGGATGTCACGACGGCGGCCGACAAGCGCATTACCGAGGATAACCAGAAGGGCGTCAACTCGCGGTACTATCAGCCCGGTCCCTATGCGCCGGTCGAGCCAAATGCGATCGCCTGGATTGCTTGGTATCTCAAGGAGATCGTCTGAATGCCAATGCCGAGTGCCCGGGCGCTTGCGCAAGCTGAATTGATCCTTGCAGGAATGGTTTAATGCAGGCAGCTTACGTCGCGCAGCAGAGATAAATGGCGGACGATTGATGCAGAAGGGCGACGGCAATCCGGACGGGGCGACCACTGGCGCAGGTACGTCGTCCGTATTGCGCAATCCGGATACGAAAAGCCATATCGTCGCGTCCGGATATGATCTGCCACCGCTCACCTGGCTCCGGGCATTTGAATCCTCAGCCCGTCACCTGAGCTTTACCAGTGCAGCACAAGAATTGAATCTGACCCAGGCTGCCGTCAGCCATCAGGTGCGCTCGCTGGAAAAGCACCTCGGCGTGATCCTGTTTGAGCGCCTGGCCCGGACGCTCCGATTGACGGAAATCGGCAGCGCCTATCTGCCGCCCTTGAGGCGCGGCTTCGACGAAATGGCCGCCGCGACTGCCGGACTGTTCGGTCCCGTGGGACGACGAACGCTCGTTGTCCGAGCACCTGTTTCCTTTGTTTGCCTTTGGCTCGCCCGTCGCGTGGAACGCTTCACGGCGGCCTATCCCTCGATCTCGCTGCGCATCACGTCGGCCATCTGGGCCTATGCACAGGCAGATGAAACCATCGACGTCGACATCCGGTTTGGCGATGGGGTTTGGCCGGGATATCAGGCCGAGCTTATCGCACATTATCCCGCAATAGCCGTTTGTCACCCGGATCATGTGCCAAAAGGCACGTTCGCAGAACGCCTCCGTCAGCTGAGCCAGTCGCCACTGATCCATGTGACCGACTACGAGGATCTCTGGCAGCGGCTGTTCCGACCCGAAGGCATTCAGATCCCGGCCTATTCCGGGCTTAACATCGACACGAGCATGGGCGCGCTGGAGATGGCTGCGTCGGGTCTGGGAACGACGATGGTGCAGACGTGTTTCGCCGAGCCCTATATCGCCTCAGGCCGATTGGCGCGGGCGCTTGACGTCGAACTGCCGCTTGGCGCGTCGCATTACATTCTGACTGCCGATAGCCCAAAGCGGAAGCAGCCCGAGGCGATCCTGTTTCGCAACTGGTTGCGCGCAGAAGCGGCCTCTTCAACGGGTTGAAGGCCTGGCTATTTGTCATCGGAAAATCATCCCGACGGCTTTTTTAGTTTTACATCCAACTAATTTCGATGTTAGCCTCTGCAGAGATAGAGCCACCAAGGCCAGATATCGGGGAGGAAGGCATGACCGTTGTCGACGGTTCCATGTCGCTTGACACAGATGTCCGGGAGTCAAACCGCGAGCAGGCGACTGCCGTGGGCAATCCTGACTATGGCGACGTCAATTCCTTCATCGGTTTCAAATTGCGTCTGGCTCAGGAAGCTGTTTTTCGCGGATTTGCGCGGGCAGTCGATGACCCCACGCTGAAGCCGGGTCGCTTCACCGCTATGTGCTTCATTGCCCAAAAGCCGGGCATTTCCCAATCCGATCTGGGCGCGCTTATTGGACGCGACAAATCAACGATCACGCCGATGATCTCAGACATGATCGTCGCAGGCCATGTCCGGCGCGAGCAGATGGTCGAGGATCGACGCAGCTTTCATCTTTATCTGACACCAGCCGGCGAAGCCATCCTGGAGCGGCAATGGGCCATCGCCTGCCGACACAGGGCTGCCGTCGATGCCGTTGTCGGGGAAGCGGAAAAGGTAACGTTTCTCGCGCAGCTGGATCGATTGATCGAAGCCTTCAGTTGAATAACCGCACAGGATCGGGCAACAGATGATCTCAGCCAGCATGTCCTTTCTGCAAACGTTGACCGAGGCCGGTGTCTCGGTGATCTTTGCCAATCTCGGCAGCGATCACCCCGCCATCGTCGAGGCCGTTGCCGAGGCCAATGCGACGGGACGCAAGGTGCCGGACATGATCACGGCACCCAACGAGATGGTCGCGCTATCGGCTGCGCACGGTCACGTGCTCGTTTCAGGCATTCCGCAAGCGGTTTTCGTCCACGTGGAATGCGGTACGCAGGCACTGGCGGGCGCAATCCATAATGCCGCCAAGGGCAGGGCACCTGTCATCATCTTTGCGGGCGCTTCGCCCTTCACGCAGGATGGGGAATTGCCCGGCAGCCGCAATGAATTCATCCAGTGGATACAGGATGTCCACGATCAGCGCGGCCTCGTGCGCGGCTACATGAAATATGACGCGGAATTCCGGACTGGCCGCAACATCCCGCAGATCACGCGTCGCGCCCTGCAGATCGCGCTCTCCGAGCCGAAAGGCCCCGTCTATCTGATGGGTGCCCGCGAGGTCATGGAGGAAGCGGTCGAGCCGGTGGCGATCAACCCGGCGCACTGGCAGCCTGTCAGGCCACGTGCCCTCTCAGAGATGGACGCCGACCGGATCCTTGATGATCTGATGGCCGCAGAGCGTCCCCTGATCGTTACGTCCTATGTCGGTCGAAACGCACGCGCCGTCGCCCCACTCGTAGAACTTTGCGAAGCCATGGGCATCGGCGTTCTGGAATCCGTTCCCGTTGCCATGAATTTCGCGACGACCCATCCGCTCTATCAAGGCAACCAATGGAACCACCCCCGGCAAAATCCGGCCTTGGCGTCAGCAGATTGCATCCTGGTGGTGGACAGCGATGTGCCATGGATCTCGGCGGTCTCGAAGCCGAGGGATACGGCACTCATTCATCACATCGACTGTGATCCGCTGAAGCGACAGATGCCGCTCTGGTATATTCCGGCAGTGGGCTCCTATGAAGCCGAGGCTGAAATTGCCCTGCGACAGCTCGTTGAACGCCTCAAGCTGAGAACGACAAACAGCGATCAAGTCGCTCATCGCACCCGCCACTGGAGCGCGATGCATGCGGCACGTCGGGCCGCGCTGGATGCACTGGAGGCAGATCAATCGGTCCTCACAGGCGAAGTTGTCACTGCCATGCTGCGGCCCTACATCGATCAGGACACGATCGTCCTGTCGGAAGGCATCTCGCATTACCATACGATCATCGATCACCTGCACCTCGACCAGCCCGGTAGCCTGCACGCCTCGGGCGGCGGTTCACTCGGCTGGCATGGCGGTGCGGCAATTGGGGCCAAACTGGCCGCACCCAACAAGACCATTATCGCGCTGACCGGTGACGGGTCCTACATGTTTTCGGTGCCATCCAGCGTTCACTGGATGGCCAGACGTTACGACACTCCGTTCCTGACCGTGATCTACAACAATCGCGGCTGGAAATCGCCGAAGCTGTCGACACTTGCCGTGCACCCCAGTGGCTATGCCTCTCGCGCAAACGATCTCAACGTCGCCTTTGATCCGGCTCCCGATTATGCCGGGATAGCGGCAGCGGCCGGTGGCGCACTCGCGTTGCAGGCCCGCACCCCCGACGAATTTGCCGAGGCCTTGAAGCAGGCCTTCGCCGCCGTTCACACCGAGCGACGATGTGCTGTCATCGACGCGTGGTTACCTCATCTCTGACCCAATGCCAAAACAAGACCAAACCGGAGGAAACGACATGAAAAAGCTTATGATTGCCGCTTTTGCACTGGCTGCGTTGGCAGCGCCAGCCATGGCAGCCGACGCCGAAGTCACGCTGCGCACATCGATCTGGCTGCCGCCCGCGCATCCGCTGGTCCCATCGACGAAAGCCTGGGCTGCCGATATGGAAAAGGCATCCGGCGGCACATTGAAGCAACAGATCTACCCGTCTGAGCAGCTCGGCAAGGCTTTTGACCATTACGACATGGCACGCGACGGCATCGCCGACATTACCTACGTGAATCCGGGCTACCAGCCAGGGCGTTTCCCGATCATCGCGGCTGGGCAGATCCCGTTCGTGTTCAAGGATGCCCGCTCAGGCACGGCAGCACTTGACAGCTGGTATCGCAAATACGCCGAAACCGAGATGAAGGACGTGCATTACTGCTTCGCCTTCATGCATGAGCCCGGCATCTACATGGGCCGCAAGAAGGTCGTGGTCCCCGCCGATATCAAGGGCCTGAAGATCCGGCCACCGCAATCCACCATGGCGCAGTTCGTCACCGCGCTCGGCGGCACGAACGTGCAGGCATCGGCCCCCGAAACCCGCGACGTGCTTGAGCGCGGCGTCGCTGACGGCCTGTTCTTCCCGCCGGGATCGGGCTTGCTGTTCGGCCTCGACAAGGTCACCAAATATTACACGATCACGCCGATCTACTCGACCGTCTTCGTCTACGTCATGAACAAGGACAAATACGGTGCGCTTTCTGCGGATCAGAAGAAGGTCGTTGATGATCATTGCTCGACCGATTGGGCCGTGAAGATCGCGACGGAATGGGCGGACTTTGAAGATGCTGGACTGGTCAAGCTGAAGGGCCTGCCAGACAAGGAAGTGACATCGCTGACCCCGGAGCAGATCGCCGAATGGAAGGCAGCTGCCGAGCCACTCAACAAGGCCTGGGCTGACTCCGTGACCAAGGCCGGCGGCAACGCTGCGCAGATCGCCGCCGACCTGAAGGCGGCACTGGCGAAATACAACGCCGGGAACTGAGCCACTCTGCATCGACCAGCCTCTCCCCGGCTTCACATTCGCCGGGGAGGGCCAACAAGACCTGAGGCGCATCGCCGCCGTATCGGAGGAAGCCCATGCATCGCTCGCTGATCTCATTCGTCGCTGCCGCCGCGCTCTCTGTTTCGCTGCCCGCTTTTGCTGCCGATGCGCCGGTTACGCTGCGCCTGTCGAACTGGTTGCCAAACGGGCACCCAATTTATGCCGCACAGAAGGCGTGGGCAGATGACATCGCCAAGGAGTCCGGCGGTTCGATCCAGTTGACCGTGTTTCCCTCCGAACAAATGGGCAAGGCGTTCGACCATTACGACATGGCGCGCGATGGCATCGCGGATATCACTTTCGTCAATCCGGGTTTCCAGCCGGGGCGCTTCCCGATCATCGCGGCGGGACAATTGCCGTTTGTCTTCAAGGATGCCAAATCCGGCACAGCCGCCATTGACGAATGGTATCGGGCCTATGCGAAGACGGAAATGAAGGACGTGCATTACTGCGTCTCGATGATCACGTCGCCTGGCATCTATTCCGGCCACAAGAAGGTGGTCATGCCCGGTGACCTGAAGGGCCTCAAGATCCGCCCCCCGCAGGGCACCATCGGCCAGATGGTCTCGCTTATGGGTGGATCGAATATTCAGGCATCGACAATGGAAGCCCGTGAGGTGCTGGAGCGCGGCACGGCTGACGGCATTTTCCTGCCCGCCGGAACCATCCTGCTGATCGGCCTCGAGAAAGTCACGAAATATCATCTGGAACCGGGCCTTTACACGACGGTCTTCACATTCGTGATGAACCAGTCAAAATATGATGCGCTGTCTGCCGAGCAGAAAGCCGTCATCGATCATCACTGCACCACCGATTGGGCCGTAAAACTCGCGTCGCCCTGGGCGGACTTCGAGGACGCGGGTCTTGTCAAGCTGCATGCCATCGCGGGGCATGAGTTCACGACATTGACGACCGAGCAGACCGCCGAATGGCGCAAGGTCGTCGCGCCGCTCAAGGCCGAATGGTCGAACGCCGTCACCAAGGCGGGCGGCGACGCGCCGGCGATTGCCAAGGCGCTCGACGACAGTCTCGCCAAATACAACGCCGCCGCCAATTGAGTTCGGACGCATACCGGAGATCGCAATATGAAGCACAGGCTGACCGACGGCATCATCGATACGATCGAATGGATCGCCGCCATCATCGTTGGGTTTGTGGCAGCCGACATCTTCATTTCCGTCGCGCTCCGGTATTTCGCTTCAACCCAGATCCCAGATGCCTATGACTTCGGTCGCCTGTCGCTCGGCATCCTGATCTTCTGGGGCATTGCTGCGACCTCCTATCGTGGATCGCACATCACGGTTGACTTGCTCTGGTCGGTGTCGAGCCCTCGCTGGCAACGGGTGATCGACATTTTTTCGACGCTGGTGTTGCTGTTCGTCGTCAGCGTCCAGACCTACACGCTCTTCGACAAGGTAGCGGCGACCTACCGCGACCATGTCATGACCTATGACCTGCAATTGCCGACGTGGCCGTTCTTTGCCGTTGCCTGGATCGGTGACGTGTCTGCGGTCGTACTGATCGCGATCCGAACCTACCGGCTCATCTTTTCCCCCGATGATGCAGGCCACTCCGCGTCCGATCATGCACCTGGCTCGTCGCAGCCTGTCACCGACCCGTCCCAAAACTCTTGAGAAAGCCGCATGATGAGCGCTGATACCGTCGCGATCCTTGGGTTTGTCACACTCTTCACGTTGATGCTGCTGCGTGTCCCTGTCGGCATGGCGATGGGACTGGTGGGGGTTTCCGGCTACGCCTATCTCGTGGGACCAGCGCCCGCGCTGAAGCTCATCGGCCAGACATCGATGCGCACCGTCACCGATTACACATTCGGCGTCATCCCGATGTTTTTGTTGATGGGTGCCTTTGTCTCGGTCTCGGGTCTGTCGCGGGAATTGTTCCGGGCGATGAACACATTTGTCGGGCATTGGCGCGGCGGTCTCGGCATTGCGACGGTCTTTGCCTGCGGGGGCTTTGCGGCGATTTCCGGTTCATCGGTGGCGACAGCCGCGACTTTCTCCACGGTCGCATACCCGGAAATGCGCAGTCACCACTATCCCAAGAGTTTTGCCGCTGGCGTCATCGCCGCAGGCGGGACCCTTGGCGCGATGTTGCCGCCGTCAACGGTTCTGGCCGTCTACGGGATCATCACGCAACAGGATATCGGCAAGCTGTTCATGGCGGGCATCCTGCCGGGCTTGCTGGCCATGACCATGTATATCAGCACCATCGTCATCCTCGGTCGGCTTTACCCGGACTTCCTGCCACGTGCTGAAAAGGCATCCTGGGCGATGCGCCTTCAGAGCATCCGGGACATCTGGGCGCCGGTTGCTCTCTTCATCTTCGCCATCGGCGGCCTTTATGGCGGCTTCTTCACGCCGACCGAAGCTGGCGGCGTCGGGGCAGGCGGCGCGTTCCTGCTCGGGCTTGTGCGCGGCAAGCTGGACCGCGCCAAGATCCGCACAGCCTTGCTTCAGGCGACGCGGACCGCTGCCGCCGTGTTCACGGTCCTGATCGGCGCCTTGCTGTTTGGTTATTTCCTGACGGTGACGCAGGTGCCGCAGAAGGTGACGGAATTCATGACCGGCCTTGGCGTCGGCTCCTACGGCGTGCTCGCCCTGATCATGGTCATGTATCTCGTCCTCGGCTGCCTCATGGATGCCATGGCGATGATCATCCTGACCGTGCCGATTATCTTCCCCGTCGTGACATCGCTCGGCTTTGACCCGATCTGGTTCGGCGTCATCATCGTGATGACGGTCGAACTCGGCCTCATTCATCCGCCCGTGGGCATGAATGTCTTCGTGATCAAGAGCGTCGTCGGCGACATCAGCTTTTCCACGATCTTCAAAGGCGTTATTCCCTTTGTGATCACCGATCTGATCCGCCTGCTGATCCTGATCCTGTTTCCGGGCATTGCCCTGTTTCTGCCGTCACTTATGTGAGTATCAACAATTTCGCAGAGATTTTTGCCGCAAGAGACTTGTTTTTGCTGCGAAGACTCTTCAAAGATGCGCGCCAATGGAGTGGTGGCCGAGTGGTTTAAGGCAGCGGTCTTGAAAACCGCCGTGGGTGGAAGCCCACCGTGAGTTCGAATCTCACCTACTCCGCCAGTCAGTCCTACAAATCGTCTCTGATAGCTGCCTGCGTTTGCAAGGCCCCGTTTGTTCGGGGCTTTTGGCGTATCAAGCGCTGTGGAGGCCTTGTTTGGAGGGGCTGATTCCGGGGTGCTTATGGCCCGATTTTGAGGCTCGTCTCTGGCCGTTTGCGATCAACTGCGGTTTCGCGAGTTACGCAAATTCCCTGTTTTCCCTGCAAGTGATTTTCTTGATCGATTGGTTTTCGCCTGGGATTGAAGCATGGCGGATGCTTGTCGTTCCGGAATATGGCGTATGAACAATGCGTTATGATGTCGCTAACTGCCCGAAATGGCCCTGTTTCGGTTGAATTCGCTGTAGATTAACAGGGAATTTGAATAGCGCGAACAGGGAACTCGTTTTCAGGTAACAGGGAATTCGTTTTGCTCGAACAGGGAACCCGCAACGTCGTTGCAGGGACCGATCACTCGGTGATCCCGAATAGTTTGCGCTGATCTGCCCAATTGAGGGGGATTTCGGAGGCAAGGAGGCGAGAGAGTGTGAGATTTCGGGGTGTTTTGCCGGTGAGGATTGCCTTTTGCAGGTCAGGCGCAAGGAATGCAAGGCGACATAGTCGTCTTTCGTAGGTGCTGGACGGAATTCTCGCGATATCGGCGGCAGGGGCGGCGCCCTTGGTCCAGCCGATCCCTGCTGCGAAGATATGCGCCTGCCGCAAGGCCTTGATGAGGATGGGATCGGGTCTGGCGATGGATTGGGCGCCTTTATCGGTTTCAACCCAGCTACGACCGGAGGCAACGCGGCAGCGGATCGCGAGCGTGAGGTACCCGAGGGCGGGATCGGTCGGATGCGGACCGAGGTCTTTATGGAGGCGTCTCGGCACCTCGGCCCGCGTGATTGTGAGATGCACCTGGTCCTGCTCGAGTTCAACGCGCCGGATCGGTCGACACAGCTCCTTAAGGGGCGTATTCGGGTCTCGGCCGAGCCATGACCTCAGATGGTCGGCAAGCGCGTGTTCAAGGATGTCGACGGCGACCCGGCGGATTGCGTCCGTTCGCTGACTCACGGATTTGCCTTGCTGCAAGGGAGCCGAGACATAGTAGCGATAGAGCTTGCCACCATGGCCATAGGCAAAGGTCGGGCTCATCGGATTGCCATCGATGTCAAAGAGGATACCGGTCAACGCCATGTCCGCTGCCCGTGTCGGCCGCTCGCGACGATCCCGGCGCCGATCATCGAGATGCCGCCCGACAGCATCAAACAGGTCCTGCGGCACGATGGCAGGGTGGGCGTCGGGGCGAGGTACGCCATCGACTGCGAGTTCGCCTAGGTACATCCGATTGCGCAGGAGATGATAGAGCGCGCCGCGTCCGAGGACTGTCCCACCACGTGGTTGCCCCGCCAGCGTGACCCAGGCTTTGGACCGGACGCCGGTGCGTTCAAGGTCAATCGCCAAGGCGTTGACCGAACCCAGCTCGAGGTAACGCCTGAGGATCATGCGGACGGTTTCGGCCTCGACCTCGTTGGGAACAAGGGCGCGTGTCGCCAGGTCTGTCGGGCGGTCATAGCCGAGCGGGACCGTCCCGCCCATCCACATGCCCCGCCGTTTTGAAGCCCTGATCTTGTCG
>CAIYYN010000009.1 GCA_903930435.1 uncultured Hyphomicrobiales bacterium
CCAAAAACCTGTCGCCAGTTTTCGAGGTCGCTCCGTTTGCAATTAATTGCACGCCGAATGCAGACGTTCAGACCTATGTCGAAGCGAGCGTGTCCGGCGCAACGAAAACGGCCTACCAGTCCGACCTCGCGAAGTTCATCGATTGGGGCGGTACGATCCCGTGTTCAGACACAACGCTTGCCACATTCATCGCCAATCATGCTGCGTCTCATGCGCCGGCGACGCTCACCCGCTGGATTTCCTCAATCGCCAAGGCTCATCGTGCATCAGGTCTAGAGTCCCCCTCGACAAGCGAACTTGTCAAGGCGACCATCCGAGGCATTCGACGAACACACGGAAGTGCCCAGAAACAGGCTAAGCCGCTACTTCGCGACGACCTGTTCGCAATTCTGGAAGTCATGGGAGACGGCAACAAGGATCGCCGTGATCGCGCCTTGCTACTGCTCGGATTTGCTGGAGGTTTTCGGCGTTCCGAACTTGTAGGACTCGATCTTGCCGATATCGAATTTGTTCGACAGGGGCTCATCGTCCATCTGCGAAGATCCAAAACTGACCAAGATGGGGAGGGGCGCAAGATCGGCATTCCGTTCGGACGAGGCCGATGGTGTCCGGTAACAGCAGTCAGGCAATGGCTTGAAGTGGCGACGCTAACAGATGGTCCCCCTGTTTCGTTTGGTCGACCGACACGGAACAATCTCGTCCGACCGAGTGTCGAGCGAAGCGGTTTGCATCGTGCTGAAAGCCCGACTTGAACGTGCTGGGATTGATCCGAGCGCGTTCAGCGGTCACAGTCTTCGGGCGGGTTTTGCGACCTCAGCCGCTCAGGCTGGAGTTTCTGCTCATAAAATTCGCCAGCAGACTGGACATACATCCGACGAGATGCTCTCGCGCTACATCCGAGATGGGGAATTGTTCCTTGGGAACGCCTCAGGAGCATTATTTTAGCGAAATACAAGTTAAAATCGTGATAGCTGCATAATGTTTCGCCTAATCGTCCTTACTGCGAGGTCAGGCAGTCACCGAAATCAATTCAATAAGGCGAGATATGTGCACCAAGATGACGCATAAGAAGACACGCAATTTTTGGGTTTTGGGCTTATTGGCCGCACTGTCACTGGCAATCGTCAGACCTGTTGACGCTCAAGATCGACAAATAAAGCTCGGAAACTCGGGATGGACCTTGTTTGAGGATAATTCCGAAGCGACCGGCCCAACTTGCAACGTCATGAAAGAAACTGAAGGCTCACTATTCAAATTCGGAATTGGGAGCCAGGGCAGCTTTATAATTGCTCTCGCCGATATGACTCTCATCAACCAGCTTGATAGCGTCGGACTTTGGAAGCCGAATGCCAACTATCAAGCGCAGGTTTATATCGGGAAGTCAGCACCGATTTCCACGTCCGCCCAACAATATGGCGGTCACACGGTAATCGTGAAATTGCCTTACCACGCGTTGCCGTTGCTTTCTAAAAGTTCCGCCGTGGCCGTCAATTTGAATGGCCTCGCCATGCGCGGATATAAGGTTTCAAATATAGACAAAGCCCTCACTGCTCTGATCGCATGTGGCAAGAGAAATTCGCTGATTGCTCCATAGGTCTCGCCCGATCCAAATGGATTAAAGTCGGGATCATGGCGTGAACGATCGTTTGCACCAAATGTCGGCAGAAAATATCCAAAGTTAAATCCGAGCGTCAGACTATGTCACAGCCCAATTACCTTTACAAATATAGGCCGTTTGGCGAGTTCCTGTTGACCGAACTCACCAACCAGGAAGTCTATTTTTGCAACCCTTGCCAATTCAACGATCCCCTTGACTGCAAACCTCTACTGTCAGTCGACGTCGAGATGAATGTTCTCGAAAGATTAGTCTATCACCTGTTGAAGAAAAAGCGACCAGATACGAATGAATGGGCCGTATCGCGCATGAACGAATATCGGTACCGCGCTTCCGAATTTGGCGAATATAACGACGGCAAAGAAGGCGAGCGGTACTACAAGAGGTCACTACTGAACGTTGTTGAAGAGAAGTTACTCGAGGCCATGGGCGATATTGGTGTACTATCGCTTTCGAAAAGATGGGATAGTATATTGATGTGGTCGCACTATGCTAATAGCCACAAAGGCGTGTGTCTCGAGTTCGCATTTGAGGACAACCGATACGAACAACTTAAGCCGGTCGACTACAACAGTGACCGTGGGATCTCGGTGAAAGACGTCGGTCGCTGGCTCTTGCTCGAAGATGTCGACGCAAAACGGCGCGTTCGAGATCGGTTTGTGTTCAGCAAAAGCAGAGATTGGAAATACGAAGCCGAGTGGCGCGCAATCCAATCACCATATGGACGGTCGCCGTCCCCATTTCGACTGCGGTCGATCCTCTTCGGCGCACGCTGTGACGCATCCATCGTTACCACGATCGTAAAACTATTCTCGGGAAGTGAAATTGACCTGCAGTTCTACGAAATTTACCTCGATAACAAGAGCGCGCGCCTAATCAAAAGCTCCGTCGATACTGCAGAAGTTGAAGCGTTCGGCGTTCGGAAGTCAGAACTATTCCGGCTGGAAGAGCTGGGCGCAAATTTTGAGCCCGTGTTCGAGGACTTCGACGACGCCACGGAAGCCCCAGCCTCTGATCTGCCGAAAGGTGTATAGTTTAATCGCCGCCGAAATATCACCTCAGGCTGCGTCGGCACTTGCCTCTGTCGCTCAATCAAATATCGTCTCCCGAATTGAAATCGTTGATTTGACAGAGGGTGGCGCGTGGCGAAGATCACATTGGATACCTTGGAGAGCCATCTCTGGGGCGCGGCGAATATATTGCGCGGGTCAATCGATGCGGCTGACTACAAGCACTACATATTCGGCCTGCTGTTCTACAAGCGCCTCTGCGACGTCTGGGAAGAAGAATACGAGGATCGGCTGGCCAAATACAAAGGCAATGCGGCAATGGCTGCGTCGCCGGATGAGCACCGGTTCCATATTCCCGAAGGTCATTTCTGGGCGGATGTCCGCAAGAAGGCCACCAACATAGGCGAAAACCTGAACGCAGCCTTCGAGGCCATTGAAGACGCGAACCAGCGGCTGCGCGATGTGTTCCAGGATGTGGACTTTAACAACAAGCAACGGTTCCCGGATGCGATGCTGGAAAAGCTGCTCCAGCATTTCGAGGAATATCGGCTGAGGAACGCCGACGTCGAAGCGGATGTGCTCGGCAACGCGTACGAATATCTCATCAAACAGTTCGCGGATGACTCCGGCAAGAAGGGCGGGGAGTTCTATACGCCCAAGCAGGTCGTGCGGCTGATGGTGGAATGCATCCAGCCGGATGAAGGCATGAGCGTCTATGATCCCACCTGCGGGTCAGGCGGCATGCTGTTGCAGGCGGTGGAGCATCTGAAACGTCAGGGCAAGGACCCGAACACGCTGGCACTCTATGGGCAGGAGAAAAACCTGAACACCTGGGCGATCTGCCAGATGAACCTGTTCCTGCATAATATCGATGATGCCTTTATCGAGCGCGGCGATACGCTGATTGAACCCAAGCACCTGGTCGGAGACGCTGCCAAGGGCATTCGCACATTTGACCGGGTGCTGGCCAATCCGCCGTTCAGCTTGAAAGAATGGGGCTACGATGTCTGGTCGAAGGGCGACAGCTTCGGGCGCGATGTCTATGGCTGCCCGCCGAAGTCCTACGGCGATCTGGCCTTCGTGCAGCACATGCTCGCGAGCCTGAAATCGACCGGCAAAATGGCCGTCGTGTTGCCACACGGCGTCTTGTTTCGTGGCGGAGCTGAAGGGCGCATCCGTGAGGGGTTGATCACATCCGATCTGATCGATGCCGTGATCGGACTGGGACCCAACCTCTTCTACGGTGCGGGCATCCCGGCCTGTATCGTCATTTTGTCACGATCAAAGCCAGACGCACACAAGGGCAAGATGCTGATCATCAACGGCGCGGAACAGATGGTCGTCGGCAAGGCACAGAATAGCCTGTCGGATGCCAATGTGGCGACGCTGGTGGCGGCCTATCTCGACTATGCAGACAAGGACAAGCTCGCGCGCGTGGTCGAAACGTCTGAGATCGCCGCAAATGATTACAATCTCAATATCACGCGCTACGTCCATATCGGCGAAGCTGCCGAAGAACTGGATGTCGCGGAAGAGGTCGCCAAGCTTATCGACTTGCAAACGAGGCGCGATGAGGCGGAAACCCGGATGATGGGATTTCTGAAGGAGCTTGGCTATGTCGAGTGAAGTAAGGACAGCCACGTCATTTGCTGAATTTGTCGAAGTAAACCCGCGTAGGCAGCTGCGTTCCGGTCAAGATGTGAAGTTTGTCGAAATGGCACGTCTATCGACGACCGGTACTAAAATCGACGGCTTTGAAGTACGTCCCATTATGTCCGGTGGCTCGAAATTCAGAAATGGCGATACTCTTTTTGCTCGCATCACACCTTGCACAGAGAACGGCAAGATCGGCTTTGTCGATTTTCTGGAAGACGACGAAGTCGGTCAAGGATCTACGGAATTTATCGTCTTCGGTCCAAGGGATGGGCTATCAGATCCAAAGTACATCTATCAATTGTCACGAAGTGATTTGGTTCGCGCGCCAGCGATCCAGTCTATGATTGGTACGACCGGGCGGCAAAGAGTTTCAAACTGGGCCTTCGAACAAATCGAAATTTTCCACCCGCCCCTTCCCGAGCAGTGGCGGATCGCGGAGATCCTGACATCCGTGGATGAGGCGATTGCGGCGACTGAAGCGCTGATCGAGCAGACGAAGCGGGTCAAGCAAGGCGTCCTCCGTCAACTCCTGACGCGCGGCATCGGCCATACACGGTTCAAGCAGACGGAAATCGGTGAGATCCCGGCAGGGTGGGAGGTGGCACCGCTTGGAAACATCGCAACGTTTCAACCCGGCTACGCTTTCAAAAGCTCGGAGTTTGTAAGCAATGGAGTTAGGCTGCTTCGCGGATCAAACGTAGGTGTCGAAACAACTGATTGGCGAGATGAAATAACGAAATTCTTTCCGCCAGAGCGGATAGGCGAATTTTACGAATATGTTTTGAATATTGGAGACATTGTTATCGCAATGGACCGTCCATTCATTTCAGAAGGCTTCAAGGTTGTACGGATAAAAGACACAGATTTACCTGCTCTGCTATTACAGCGTGTTGGCCGCTTCTTGCCGCGCAAACAATGTGATCCAGATTGGCTTTGGCAAGTTGTTTCTGTTGGAACCTTGCGAGTCCACCTTGAACAACATCAAGTTGGAACAGACCTTCCACATATCAGCAGGAATGACATTGAGAAATGCCTGTTGGCCATCCCGCCGCTAGAAGAGCAAAAGCGTATCGCCAGATATGTTGCTGATATGGATCGCCTGGTCGAATTGGATAAGCGAAGGCTAAGCTTGATAAAAAGTGCTAAATCGGCCCTCATGCCTGACCTTCTCATGGGCCGAAAGCGCGTCACTCTCTCATCTGAAAGCGTGGTGGCATGAGCAACTTCGGCCCGGAATGGACGCATGCCGAGAAGCCGTCGCTCGATGTACTTGAGGCTATGGGCTATGAGGTCATTCCACCTGTTGCCAATGTGTCTTTGCGTGACAGTCTGAACCAGGTGATCTTCAAGCCGATCCTGATTGACGCATTACGACACATCAACGGGATCACCGAAGCCGACGCGCGCGGGGCGGCTGGCGAGCTGCTCACCAAATCCGACAATGTCGAATGGCTGCACTTGTTGCGCGGCAATTTCGCTCGCACCGTCGAGGGACAGTCGACGGCCAAGACGATCCATCTGATCGACTTCGCCAATCCTGCCAACAATCGCTTTACCGTCACCAGCCAGTTGACCGTTCAGGCGGAAAAGACCCGCCGTCCGGATCTCGTCATTCACATCAACGGTATTCCCGTCGTGGTGATCGAGGCGAAATCACCGATGGTCTCGCAATCAAAGACCGGCGAAGCCTTCGATCAGATCAAGCAATACGAGAATGAGATCCCGCGCCTTTTTTATTCCAACGTGTTCAACATCGTCACAGATGGTGCCAGCGTCCTCTACGGCGCGACGGGCTCACCTGCCAAGTTCTATGGCTTCTGGCGCGATGCCTGGCCGAAAGCGGAAGCGGATTTTGCCAGCGATCTCGACAAGGGGCTCTGGTGTCTGCTTGAACCGTCGCGCCTGCTGGATCTCATCGCGCATTTCATCGTGTTCGAGGCCGATCCCGACAGCGGCAAGATGATCAAGAAGATCTGCCGTTATCACCAGTTCCGAGCGGTTAATCGGATTGTCGAGCGGATCGTCGAAGGCAAACACAGGAAAGGCCTGATCTGGCACACACAGGGCTCGGGCAAATCGCTGACGATGGTGTTCGCCGCGCTGAAGCTGAAGACGCATCTCACCGTGAATTCGCCGAACCTTACCAATCCAAACCTGATGGTTCTGACCGACCGCATCGACCTCGACGATCAGATATCGAAGACATTCACCGCCTGTGGTCTCGCCAATCCAGTTTCCATCGACAGCGTGAAGCAGCTCGGCGAGCTCATCCATTCGGGCAAAGATGGCCTGACAGCTCTGTCGACGATCTTCAAGTTCGCTGGGTCAAAGACGCCGATCCCAAACTCGAAGAGCTGGATCGTGATGGTCGATGAATGCCATCGGACGCAGGAAAAGGATCTCGGTTCCTATTTGCGCGCCACGATGCCGGACGCCACTTTCCTTGGGTTCACAGGGACACCGATCAAGAAGGACGACAAGGACACCTACGCGAACTTCGGCGTGCCCGGTGAAGGGTATCTCGACAAATACGGTATCGATGATGCCGTGCGCGATGGCGCGACAGTTCCGATCTATTACACGGGACGCAAGACCGAGTGGCAGATCGATGATGCCAAGATGGACATTCTGTTTGATCAGTGGTTCGCGGATCTGCCCGAGGCGACGCTGAACAAGCTCAAGGAGCGTGGCGTCAGCATTGAGGATCTGGTCAAGCACCCGACCCGGATGGACTTGATCGCCTATGATATCTGGACGCATTTCAAGGCCTACGCCAAGCCGGATGGCTTCAAGGCGCAGGTCGTGGCGATTGATCGCGAAGCCGTGATTTTATATCGCGCCGCGCTGGCCAAGGTGATCGCCGAGGATCTCGTGAAGGATGGTGTCGCTCCCCAAGATGCCAGCGAGCAGGCCGATGCCATGTGTGCCTGCGTCTATTCGCAATCCCAGGAGGACGGGAAGCCATCTGAAGACAAGCAGATCGACGCGGTTCGTGCCGAGTTGAAGAAGTGGTACCTCGATCATGAGGCCGAGAAAAAGGCCAAGACGAATTTCGGCGTAAGGGGGCAAAATCCGCAGTTCCTGATCGTTTGCGACAAGTTGCTGACAGGCTTTGACGCCCCTGCCGAAAGCGTCATGTATCTCGACAAGCCATTGCGCGATCACAGCCTATTGCAAGCAATTGCACGAACCAATCGGGTCGCTGACGACAAGAAGCGCAACGGCCTGATTGTGGATTACATCGGCGTTTCCAAGAACCTTGAAAAGGCTCTGTCTGCATACCGGACCGAGGATGTCGCCAATGCGATGACGGACATCGACAACCAGCGTTCAGCTTTGCGAGCAGCACATGCCGCTGTCTTCATGCTCATGAAAGACGTCAAACGCGGAACGGGTCACCTAAAGGCCGAACACGACCAGTTGATCAAAAGCCTCGGGACGGAGGACAAATGGTTTGAGTTCCGTTTGAAGGCGAAGACATTCATTTCGCTCTACGATGCCGTCTCACCTGATCCCTTCGTGCTTGAGTTCACCGCTGATCTCAAATGGATCGCCGCTTTGCTACCCTATGCGACGCAGGTGTTCGAAAAGAAGGAGTTCATCGATCACACGCTCTACTCGGAAAAAATCCGGGCGATGATCGAAGAACATCTGGAGGCGACCGGGCTCAGCGTCACCGTGAAGCTGCGCTACATTACCGATCCGGACTTCTGGGAAGACTTTGATACCGAAGACAAGACCGAAGACGATCTGAAGACAGCGGCGATCCGCAAGACGACGGAGCTGAAAAAGGTCACAACGGCGAAGATGGACGAGAACGCGCCGCGTTACGCCAAATTCTCCGACAAGCTGAAACAGCTCGTGGAAGCGATGGACAACGCCCAATTGACCTGGGCGGAGAAACTGAAGGCAGCGGAGGACTATGCCAAGGAGCTGGACGCTGAACTGAACGCGCACCACGGCACCGATCTCACCGAAACCGAATATGAGCTGCTGCAAATCATCAATGCTGTGAAGCCGGAGGCGGTCACAGACGAGGTCGCGGTCGGTTTGGCCAAGGAGATCGATGCGCTCTATCGGGCAGCACCGCCGCTCTGGCAGGATAAACCGGGTGCCCGACAGACAATCCGCCAGAGAGTCCGACTGCAGGCATTTACGGTCGGCATCGACGAGATCGCCAAGTTCACCGAGCAAGTGGAGGAATTCGCGCTCAAGGTCTTCCGGAAGGACTGACAATGCCAAGCGTCACCGTCGGCACCATGACTTTCGCGTACACGTTGGAACGCTCAGCCTTGGCAACGCGAGCCAAGATCACCATGACACCTAATGAGATGGTCGTTGTCGTGCCTGAAGCCTCCACAGACGAAGCGATCGAGAAGATGCTTCATCGCAAGCGTCGCTGGATCGTCGAGACGTCGCAAAACATGCGTGATCGCACCGCCGCTCAGCATAGTGTCGCCCGTTTCGGCAATGGGGCAAAGATCCCCTATCGCGGTCGCATGGCGCGCCTGCACCTCGAACCAGGTGACGATACGCTTATTCAAGTCACATTCCGCAATGGCTTCAGGATCAAGGTCCCGCAGGGCTTGAGTGAAGAGGCGCGGGATCGTGATGTCGAAACGGCTCTAAGGCTCTGGCTGAAGCGGAAGGTCCGCGACGAAGCTAAGATGATAGCCAAGAAGCTTTCGCTCAGCCTCGGTGCGCAGCCGTCAGGCGTCCACATCAAGGAACTTCGGCACATGTGGGGGAGCTGCGGGGCGGACAGGTCCGTCAATCTGAATTGGCAGCTCGTGTTCGCGCCTATTGCCGTGCTCGAATACGCCGTGCTGCACGAGATGTGTCACCTAATCGAACGGAACCACGGTCCAGCATTTTGGTCGCTACTGCGCTCGCAGATGCCGGATTACGAGCGACGCAAGGCCTGGCTGGAGGGGAATGAGCATCTTTTGGGGTTCACCAAATTGCAGGGAGAGAGAAAGGCCAGTTGAGCCATCGGGGTGTCAGGTCCACGACTGCCATTCATTCTCGATCTTGTGTTCGTTGCAAAAAGCCCGAAACTCATCTACCGCCTTGGCACGCCCCGCATATTTTTCTCTCAGGAGCGTGAAAAGCAGCTTTCGTGTCGCCTGGGGTGGTACAGTCACCCAAAATTCATAGTCGTCATCGCCAAAGGCCTGACTTACGGCATCGCCCATATCCTGCGTGTCCAACTTGACCTCACACTCACTGGACACGCCCAAACGCACCGAGCGGAATGTCGGCATTTCCTCCCGGAAAATCTCCTGATCGAACTCGTCATCCATAGCGTGATGCCCCTGACTACGCCTTGTTTGAAAATAGGTTCCCGACCCACCCTATCGTTAAAGCCAACGCGCTCCATGCTGAAACATACAAGGCACGACGAATTCTCGGGACATCGCGCCTTGCAGGCCGTGCACCCAGGAAATCACAGTCAAATCCATGAAAGGAATTTACATGCTCTCAGTTCGATACGATGAAGCCCTACAATACGCCCATCAGTTACACCGTGCCCAAGTCCGGAAAGGGTCGAATATTCCCTATATTGGGCATCTGATGTCAGTTTCGGCATTGGTCATCGAAAACGGTGGCTCAGAAGATCAAGCTATCGCGGGACTTCTTCACGATGCGGTGGAAGACCAAGGCGGGATGCAGACGCACGCTGACATTGTCAATCGGTTCGGTGAAGTCGTTGCAGAGATCGTACTCGACTGCACAGACGCTCTGATCGAACCTAAGCCAGACTGGCGTCCACGCAAGGAAGCCTATCTCGCGAAACTACCATTCAAGCCAGTGCGCTCGCTGCTCGTATCTCTGGCCGACAAGGTTCACAATTCCGAGGCGATCCTCTTCGATTACAGAGAATTGGGCGATCATGTTTGGGATCGTTTCACGGGCGGAAAAGAAGGCACCCGCTGGTATTACAAATCCTTATCGGACATTTTCAACAGCGTCCTCCCCGGTCGGCTGGCCGATCGATTGGAAAGGGCGTCCAGCGAGTTTTCAAGGTGACGGCAGGGGCGATTTCGGTTTTGCCTGACGGTAGTTGGAGTCTTGGAACCTGTCGTCAGAAATGCTGTGGCGCGGTCGCCTCAAGCACCTGGCATTTCACCGTTTCAAGCGATCAACGGCTTCACGTTTGGAATAGTAACATTGTGGAACTCCAACCGCTTAAACGACACACTAAAACAAAATCTGTGTGTCAGTCACCAACAAGGCACATGTCCACTCTTGTCTTCCTCGCTCTCTGGTGGTCAATCTGAACAAGCTATTAAATTCAGATAATCTGAGTGGGGCAATTCATGTCGGCAGTGAGTTCAATGGAACGGTCGCCCCGTGCAAGGCAGATGGAACGCTACCTAGAGGAAGCGCGGACACGCCTAGTAGAAACAGGAACCAGAAACCGGCTTGTTCACGTCAACCGAAATGGCAAGCGCACATCGACTATCAGCATTTTGCACCGCGACACTGATTTGCTGTTTCAACGCCTCGCGTCGGATGCTTCGCTTAGGTTCTTGGCAGATCCCGAAGCCACTTTGCGCGAACGTAAGACGAAAGATCCCAATGATAACAATGGCCTAAGCCATCTAACGGCTCAATCGCCGTACGGATCTAGGAATGATCGGACGAAGTTAGTAGCATCGGATGAAACATTTAGCTCGAGAGCGGATATCGAATACGACGTCATTGTTGACGAAATGTCGACCATTACGGCCTCGGCAGACCCAGATCTGCTTCAGACACGGCTCGGCCAAGTAGCTTTGGAAAAGCGACTAACGCGAATGGCGCTCGAAGCCAAAACACTTGAAGAAGAACAAGGAATTAGCAGCCTCTACCTAGCAATTGGCTTTCTGCGTTGGTTTGAGGACGAGAACTCCCAGGTAGCGCGCGAAGCGCCACTTATTTTGGTCCCGATCCAGATCCGGCGTGATATTCGACGCGGAACCTTTGATATTCGTATGCGCGAAGATGATATCGGTAGCAACTTGGCGCTATCGGAGCGGCTGAGGGGCGACTTCGGCATCGGCTTACCCGAGCTCTTAGTTGACGAGGAGTTTGTGCCTTCCAGCTACTTTGCAGAAGTTCGCGAAGCGGTCGCCAGCAAATCTCGCTGGACCATAGACCCAACTGGCATCGAGATCGGGCAATTCTCATTCGCCAAACTTCTGATGTTTAACGATCTTTCGGGCGAAAACTGGCCGGATGAGTTGATCCTCGATCATCCGCTGCTCCGTGGCCTGCTACAAGAAGGATTTGGGCGAGAGTCCGATTTCATTGCCGATGACGCGCGGCTCGATGACCATTTTAGACCGGGAGACCTCGTGCAGGTCCTTGATGCGGATGGATCTCAAACGCGTGTTATCGAGACAGTTCGAAGCGGTCGAAATTTGGTGGTACAGGGCCCTCCAGGTACAGGCAAATCGCAAACGATCGCAAACATCATTGCCGCCGCTGTGCATGATGGCAAATCTGTACTATTCGTCGCCGAGAAGATGGTCGCGTTGCAGGTTGTTCATAAGCGACTTGTTGACGCAGGGCTCGGAGCTGCATGCCTAGAGCTTCACAGCAGATTGGCTAACAAGAAATCCGTTCTAACAGAACTCCAAAATAGTCTCGACGCAGCCCATAGCCCAGTCGATCTCGCTTCTGAGACGGAGCGACTTCAAAACGCCAGGGATCGTCTAAACCGTCATTCGGCTCGGATGCACCAACGCATCCGTCAAAGCGGGAAACGCCCATTCAATGTGCTCGGCGTGATGACGCGGGCGCGAGGACTTGGAAGAGGCGTAACGGAAGCAACCATTCCAGACGTCTCTAATTGGAGCGAGAAACAATTTTCGATCGCTCGTGAAGCGCTTAGCAACTTAGCTAGCCAGACAAAAATCAATGGTTCCCTGCGCCAGCACCCATGGTATGGTATTTCTAGACTCGATTTGCAGCCGACAGATCTTGAAAGATTACGGTCACGGTTCACAAACCTTGTCAAAATAATTGATGAACTCTGCGACGTAGCCTTAAGGACTTCAAATGTCATATTTCTTGGGTCCACGCAAACATTAAATTTATTATCTCAGGTTCAAGATATTTGTTCAAGATTACTTAACATACCATCTAATGGAGATGACTTTTTATTTGTTATTGACGTAATGAGCGAAACGGAGCTCAATTCAATAAGCCTAGCTGTCGACGAAGGGGCGCAGCTAAAAGCATCTCTTGAACACGACGCTCACCGCTTCAACGCAGCAGGCTGGGTGTCGGATCCAATGAAGATCCGCTCGGGACTCGTGCGTGGCGTATCTTCATTCTTTGCACGATTTGGTCGAGATTATCGGATGGCCTCGTCCGAATTGTCGAGTTGGTTAAATGAACCCCTACCCAAGAAAGCAGAAGCGCGACTGGAACTGCTTGACCAGTTACTCAAGCTGAAGACAGACAAATCTAATTTCGAAAAGCGCGACAGCTTAATGTCCGCACGCCTCGGCTCCATTTGGCAAGGTCTGGATACTGATTTCAAACACCTAAGGCGTTGTCTCGACTGGTTCATCGCTTTCCGTAGAGCAGGCCACAATATGGCTGTTTCGCCATTACTTCATCTCGCCGGCGATCGTTCCAGTCTTGGATCATTCGTCTCAAGCCTGTCAGAAACGCTACCTAGGATTATGAATGAGGTCGAAGATCTATTCATGACGTTGCAAACTAAGTCCGAAATTTTGTTCGAAAGTTCATCGATTGAAGCCGTTTCGCTGCAGTCACTATCAGCGCGCTTGAGGCGCTGGAACAATGCAATAGACGCTTATGATGGTTTTGGCTCTCTTCGCCGTGCGGACCAAGCCGTTCGGGAAACCGGCCTCACGGTGTTGGCAGACAATATTGCTGATGGATATATACCTTCTGAAAAGTTAGTTGCCGAATTTGATCATGCTACCTCGGAAATCCTCTGGAAGGCAGCAATCACTGATGACCCAACCCTAGGGCAAGCTGCGGGTCAGTCGCAAAACGAGGCTACACAGACATTTCGAGCCCTAGAAAAATCCCGCTTGAAGCAAATCGGTCGGCTGATTTGTAACGCTCACCTCGCTCGGATACCTCGCGGAGCGCTCGGGGAGATGGGCATTATACGTGGGGAAATAGCCAAGAAGCGCGGACACATGCCTATTCGCCGCTTAATCGAGAAAGCCGGCAAGTCGATTATGGCAATCAAGCCAGTTTTTTTGATGAGCCCGATTTCGGTCGCCCAATTTCTAGCTCCGGGCCTGCTAACCTTTGATATTCTCGTTATTGACGAAGCAAGCCAGGTTCGCCCGGAAGAAGCTCTGGGGGTCATCGCGCGAGCGAAACAGCTCGTCGTTGTTGGTGACCGCAAACAATTGCCGCCAAGCAGCTTCTTTAGTCGCGTAATGGCAGATGATGCAGAAACAACTGAAGATGAGGAAGAAGAATTAGTCGATGGGGGGCCAAGCCTCGCTCAAGCGGCGCGGGCAACCGCTATGGAGAGCATTCTAACACTCTGTGAAGCACGCGGACTAAACAGCGCAATGCTTCGTTGGCATTACCGCTCTAAGCACCCTTCCTTGATCGAGGTATCAAATGCCGAATTTTATAAAGGACTAATATTGCCGCCATCGCCAACAAACGATCGTGACAAGCTCGGCTTCATATCCCAACGCGTTAATGGTGCCTTTGATCGGGGAGGTAAGGGGATAAATACAATCGAGGCTCAAGCGATTGTCGACTGCCTTGCTGAACACGCGCGCAATTCGCCGGAACGAACTGTCGGTGTTATTACTTTTTCTGTAAAGCAACGCGATGAAGTCAATCGTTTGCTACACGCGGCTCGCCTCTTGGACAGCACACTACACGAGTATATAAACAATGCACCGGAAGAAGTCTTCGTCAAAAACCTTGAAAACGTCCAAGGTGATGAGCGTGACGTTATCCTGATCTCCGTTGGCTATGGTCCTCGATTACCTGGCAATCCGCTCGACTCAATGAATTTTGGACCAGTTTCGACAGAGGGAGGAGAGCGCCGCCTGAACGTTCTGTTCACCCGCGCCCGTCTCATTTGTCGGGTGTTCGTGTCCTTCGACAGCGTCGACATCGACCTCAAACGCACGAGTGGTGAAGGTCCAAGGATACTGAAGCGGTTCTTGGCATTTGCTGAGACCGGTATCCTCGACCAACCGATGCCGACCGGGCAGGATGCGGACAGTCCCTTTGAAGAAGACGTTGAACAAGTCATTCAGAGCTTAGGCTATCCCGTTGACAGGCAAGTTGGGTCTGCGGGGTTCCGTCTAGATTTAGCTGTCCGAGACCCTGTACGTCCTGGACGCTACATTTTAGCAGTAGAGTGCGACGGTGCGACATATCATTCGGCGCTTTGGGCGAGGGAACGAGATCGACTTCGTCAGGATATTCTTGAGCAAATGGGATGGAGCTTCCATCGTATTTGGAGCACCGATTGGTTCTATCGTCGTGGTCCTGAGATTGAACGTTTGCGGCTGGCCCTTGAAGCCGCTCGATCAGCTGAAGCCAAGCCGAGCAAACCGCCGATAACTCCCAACGTTGCAGTTCTAATCGAGCCCCCCGTCGTCAAGTTGGAGCCCAATAAAACTCCAACAAAGGTAGTCCCTTACACGTTAGCGAAGGTACCGGTGCCGGCAAAGATCGAACCTCACGAGGCCTCCGATGCTCAGATCTGTAAGGTTGTGGTCGGGATCGTTGGGATCGAGGGACCAGTCCACGAAGACGAAGTCGCGAGACGCGTCGCGTCACTTTTCGGGAAGGAACGTACTGGCTCCCGTATTGTTGAAAAGGTGAACGCGGGTCTGACCCTCGCGAAACAAAACAAGGAGCTGGTAAGTCACAGCGACGGTACTTGGGCTACACCTAAGCAGGTTGAGGATTGCCCCATCCGTGATAGATCGCGTTTGGGCGCTCAAAGCCTGAAAGCAGAAATGCTGCCCTCGATCGAGATCGCAGCTGCCGCTTCCGTAGTTATTGAAGAAAATGGTTCCGTCGGAGCAGAGGAATTGGCATTTGGCATAACACGGTTATTCGGTTTTCAACGAACAGGCCCTGATCTCAAGCTCAGAGTCGACAAGACGATCACTGACCTAGTTATAGCTGGCAAACTTACCCAGGGTAGCGACGGGATGATACGAACCGTGAAGACTTAGTCTGTATTCCGCGCTTCGTGCAAAGTCTTGTTAATCTAGAAATCAATCTTTACGATCAGCTTCTGGAAAGTTCTTTATAACTCGAAAATCAATACAAGATTAATCGTGCAATTAATTGCGCAGATTTTGCAACAGTAGAGCTCGCATCAAGCCCTCAGATTATTGAGGAATTATACAGGTACTTGCATATCAGCAAAAAATCACGATTAGAGACGAGTCAAACAACAGACGCCATACCTAGCTTACTACTGGCGAAGAGGAACTGGGATTAGAACCGCTTGGCCGCAATTAGACCAAAAGCAAAACAACTCGACCGATGTTCCCAATATGGAGTACAATGCCGATTGCTCAAGACACGTCAATGATCTCACTGGAGCACTGACCGTTTCTCGGCTGTCAATGTCAATGGGCCGAAGTAAGGTTCCTGAAACCCGGTACGAACCCTTCTTTTGCAACTGGTCGCCGTCAGCGACTAACGCGGCAAGCTTTTATCGAACTGATCCGCACTTTGCGGGGAACGCAATCCCAAGAGCCTGCTCTATCGTTGTCGAGTGATCGATGGACGATTGCCATTTGCCCCGTTTCATATCACTGCTCACTGCGGCGATCGCGTCGGCCAGCTTTTGATGGGCTGCGCTCGACAGGGAAGCGTCACCCTGCAGTTCGACCAGATCTCCCAGACTGGCGAGCGCGCGGCGGTGAAGGACGTCTTCCCGCTGCTCGTCCGTCAGTTCAGACAGAGGCGGCAAGCCGGTTTCCTTGTGTCCGATCGCCCTGAGCGCTTCGTTGAGGGCATCCTGCCGAGCACCCAGCCACAAAGGCCCCGATCCAGTCCGTGTCAGTTCAAGCAAAGCTGCAAGTCTTGCGCGCTCGCCAGCTGAAAGGTCGCCTTTTTCGAGCGCATGTTGAACCTCCGCGCTATAGCTTGCAAAAGGACGTTCCGCACAGGCCTCTGATTTGGTTGTCGCCGACACCGCCAGTATTCCCGCAAACAACGAGACAAGCATAAGCTTCACAAAATTCCGCGACATGTCGATCTCCCCCGGAGGCTGAATAGCGTGATTTCCAAGCAATCAATTCCACTTGGCGAAGCGCTCAGCGCGACATCGCCGGGATTTCATGGGCAAAATACAGGATCTCGTTGTTGCTCCAGGCCGTGGGATGCCCGGCAAAGCCATCGCGGACACTGATCGACTGATGATTGATCGTGCTGGCCATGATCGCGTCGGGGCCGTTCTCGAGCACCGCCTCGGTCTGTTGATTGCTTGGGTGAATAATCGCGATATGACCGGGCTTATTGTCGTGGTGATTGTGATAGCTGGCAACCACGAGCATGCCATGGTTAGCGGCTTTCTGGGCATCAACGACACTGAACAACTGATGCCAGCCCTGCAAACGACCTTCGGTCTGAAGCCACTCATTCTGAGCATTGGCCAGCAGAATTTCGCTGTGTTGTGGTGGACGGAGAATATAGACGCCAAGCTTTTCGGCGGCGGATGCAACAAAGGCACTGCAATGAGTGTGCTGACCGGGCGAGTTCTCGGGACGATTATCTGGCAATCCCGTCTCCCAATCGACATGAATGCCAGCTGCCCATTTGTGCTCGACATGAAAACTGTCCAGCGTCTTGGCAAGGCTGGCCCCCTTTGGGGAAATGGACAGGTCGCCAGCTGAGGCCGTTCCAACGGATGCACAAGCGGCAAAGCCCAGGATTAGGGCAACCATACGAAGTTTCATTGTCGTTCTCCTCTTTTGCGCAATCGATGTCTGCGCTGATTGACCCTGACTTTAGGTATCCGACCAAGATCTCTCTGTTACCCCGGGAACATGGGGCGAAGGGGTGAGCCTTGAGGACCGATCAAAGCGAGGGACTGGGCATGGGTACACAGGCAACTTGATCGATTGCCTTGAGACTTGTGAATGCTCGAGCATGTAACTCAGAAGAAGTGGATCATCAGAGTTCTGTGACAGGCTTCGTAAAGCAGTCTTTGGAAACACAACGCATTTCAGCGGATCGCCACTGGACCTGGCGGCTGTCATCAAGACCGGCTCGTGTCTGATAGCTCTTGCTTATGTTGATCTGAAGAGCCGAGCCTGCGTCACCAATTGATTTAAAACTATCTCTGGGTGACGCGGCGGCGAGTGTCGCACCCAAGGCAAAGCCAGAAATCAGGGCAAAATAGCAGCGTTGCATCGTCGGTCTCCGGTCTGGCACACGGCTATCCGTGCAGATTGAAGACGACCTTAGATTCATGAACCAAGCTGCACAGTTCCCGACGGAACATGGCAACACGCCCGCGCAATGACGCGGCTCAGTCGGTGATGGGGCGCGTTCTGCGCAATGGCAGGACAACCTGGTTTCCGACCGCATAAAGCAGGCAATGGCCGACGGCTTTTTTGCGGGCAGGATCATCCAGACATTGTTTCAACGCCTGCTCCTCCGCCTGATGCTGTGTCGCGGCACCGGTAACAACGCTGAAGATGCCTTGCGGATGGATCGCGATTGCCTTGGGACCGGTCTGCGCCTGATAACCAAGCACATCAGGACGCGACAGGATGCTTGGCCGCATGCCAGGAATTCGTTTGGTGGAAAAATGCTTGTTATACTGGAGCCGCTCCATGTCGCGTGTTGTCCAATGATTGGTCCCATCAGGGGAGATCACGGTCTCATCTGATGCAATGACGGCGCAAGGCTCGCCATACGTCATCTGGCAACGTTCGAGTACTTGCTCTTCGGCAACATCGCGGGTCGGCCAGTCCGCAGTCCAACGATGTTCCTTGGCCTGCGGGGCAATGGCCAGGGAACGGTGTACACCACCCTCTTTGTAATCGTTGATCAGCTTTTCCACGTCGGGTTTAGGCAATTCCGGTAGCGCGATGGCGAGGTTTGTCCGTAATTGCTCGTCAAGGCTGGCGGGAGTCGTTCGAACGTCAGCCACAGATGACAAGGCATTGCCTTTCAACCAGATGGCCAATCCGCTACCGCTAATGAGCAGCCCAACAGCCACAACGACGTAGACCAAGAGTGCCCATTTGGACCGTCGGGGTTTCGCAGATGGCGATAGGCTGCCAGTCTGAGGGGCCAATCCGACGATCATTGACTGTGATAGCGTCAAGACGCCAATTGGGCGGTCAATGTTCTTGACTTCGATTTCGCCCTTGTCTTCAAACGGGAAATTCAATCGATCCCGCACTTGTTCATGTGTCGAGCGGGATATTGCAACGCCACCAGCGTCGGCAAGCGGTTCAATCCGAGCAGCCACATTGACGCCATTGCCGAAAATGTCGTTATCCTGAAAGATCACATCACCAATATTGACGCCTATTCTGAAGACAATCATCGGCTCGCCTGCCAACTCGGCATTGCGAGACGCCATGCCTTGTTGCAGCGCGACGGCACAGCGGACCGCTTCCACCGCGCTCGGGAATTCAAGCAGAAAGCCATCGCCGGTATTTTTGACAATGCGCCCGTCGAACGACAGGATTGTCGGGTCTATGAACTCCTTGCGGTGACGGGTCAGGATTTCAAGCGTGCCGACCTCATCAGTTGCCATCATGCGGCTATAGCCGACGACATCAGCCATCAGGATTGCAGCGAGTTTTCGAACGACGGCACCCTCAGTCATAGCCTACCCAATCTTCGAAACTGAAATTAAGCCGCCCCAATTCGTCTAATCCAAAACCGGAAACCTCAACGCAACGGCTGGATCTGACTGCTATTCGTCGATCAAAGCACTCCGTTCCAAATTCGCAATACTGCATATCAACGTCTGGCCATCGCGTTGAAATGCGCCCTCGGCCTCAAGCAATGCAAAGGCAGCATTGACCTTGGGGCGACTGGCCCCGATCAGCAGACCGATCTCGGATTGGGACATGCCGAGTTCCAAACGGGCTTTCCCCTTTATCGGCGCTTGAGCGGATGCCTCCACCATTGACTTGACCAGTCGCGCAAGCCTGACTTCGATCGGGTGTAGTGCGACTGCCTCAAGCTTCTGGTCGGTTTCGCGTAATCTTGCGCAGAGAAAACGAACAGCCGATAGCGCAATCTGTGGCTTTGTTCGCATCGCCGTGTTGAAAGCGGTTTGTGACAAGAAAAACGCCTTTACCGGAGAAATGGCAGTGGCGTCGGCGGTCCGTTCACGACCGTCGAGGCAGGCGATCTCGCCGAATACGGAACCTGTTGTCGCATGGGCTAGTGACAGTTCGCGACCATCTTGCGTGATGATCGACAGCCGTACACGACCGGAGTCGACAACATACAGCCCGTTGCCGGCATCTCCGCGCGAAAAGATCAACTGTCCCGGTGCAAACTCGACGGGTCGCATAAGCCCGAGGATATAAGCGCGATCATCGTCCGAAAGCACTTCGAACAAGGCCGATGTTTTCAGATATTGAAGGACGCTGTCCTGCGGCTTTGACATTTGGTTCCCGTTGAGATGTTGGGGCGGTTGGTGATCGGGATTGCACGTCAGTTGGTATCTTAGGCGATTGTCAGTTATTTATCATTCCCGAGTTTCAGGACTTTAGGTCCGCATCTTCGGATCATCCGATTTCTGCTGCAAGACGACCGAGCTGTGAAGCAACTTCGGCCCTTCCGGCAACTTGGCTCATTTAAACTCAGACCATTTTGTTGACCTGTTCCGCAGGGAACTGAGCACAGGATTGGGCCACGCTAAGGTCCTCCCATCGCCGCAACAAACCAACCCGCTGGCGAAAGAGGAGAGCATCATGAAGACCTTGCGCAATACACTCGCCATTGCACTGACCGCAGCCACCCTCGGCCTCGGCATGATTGCAACCACGACCGAAGCGTCCGCCTTCGAAGGCAACCGGTACCCCCACATCCACCGTTTCGGGGGACATCATTGGAACAACCACTTCCGCTTTCACGCCCGTTGGAACTTCCGGTTCCATGAACACTATCGGTTTGCTCACTATCGGTTTCATTGCGGTCGCTTCGAGTTTTGCCGCCCGCACTATGGATATGGCCGGATCCACTACGGCACGGCGGTCAATGTCGGGGTTGCAACCCCTGCGACCACGAACTGCGCGCCTGGAACACATCTCGGCTACGAAGGCAAATATTGCTGGCCAAATCGTCAGCCGTGAGATGTCGCAACTGTGACGGGGGTGCCCTCCGAAACGGCACCCCCCCCGAGCCAAATCCCTTTTCCACGGAGAAATTCTATGACCAAGCATCGCCAAGTCCTGTTCATTGCCGTCGCCCTGATGGTCCAACCAATGGCAACCGGTATCTTCACAACGACGAGCTATGCTCAGTCGCTGCCTCAGTTGCCGACCGGCCCGACAACCGCTGCAACCACTCAAGATAATCAATTGGTTCAGATCCAGCTTTCGGAAAAGCAGGTTCAGGCACTCATCGCTTCCCAATCGGAAATGACGGGTCTGCTGGCCGCACTGCCAGAAGACCAGGAAGACCTGGACCCGAAGACCCGAAGTGCGCTCGACAAGACCGCCAGGAAGTTTGGGTTCAAGGATTTCGCCGACTATCAGGCAGTCGGTGATAACGTCATCCTCGTGCTGGACGGGTTCGATCCCGACACAAAGAGCTACGTTGGCAAGGAAGCCCTGTTGAAGGCCGAACTGGATCAGATCAGGGCTGACAAGTCGATGCGACCAAGCGATCGCCGAGCTGCCATTCTTGAGATCAAGGACATGATGTCGCAGGTCGAACCGGTAAAATTCCCGGAAAACATCGCGATCGTGACGAAATTTCTTGATCGACTGAGCGAGATATTCCCCAGTGAGTCATGAGCCGGACCAGTGTGAAGCGCCCGATTGGCCAAGGTCAATCGGGCGCTCAAGTGCGTGTTGACACTCAAATCCGTGTTTTATGGCACGAGCAATTTCTGAATTCGCCAGTGTCTCAATGTGCCGCGAGGCGAGTGATGAAGTCAGCGATCAAGTCGACGACTTGCCCATCCACATGTGAGGGGTGCGCATACTCCTGGGGGGTCCCTGGTCCTGTGCCGGGCATGAATAGATGATTGAGGCCACGAAGTTCTACGATCTCAACATTTGCGTGACCTGCCAATTGTGTCCGGAACCTGTCCAGGTTCGACGGCGTCACCTGGTAATCACGTGTCCCCTGCAGGATCAACATCGGGATGCGCAGGTCCTTGGCCGTCATGACGGGATCATATTGATTGAGATCTGCCCAATAGGATGGTGGTGCGCCAAAGATAGCGGGACCGATATCGCCGGGTTTTGCATTTCTGGTCAGCGCGGCCTGCGACTCGACCTCTCGTCGGCTTTGTTCGCTCTCGGCTGAAGGCAGGTTCGATAGCCCGTTGAGATAGACGATCTGCTCGACCATGATATCAGGCAGCGGGCGGGTTGCCGCCGCAAGCAGGACAATTGCCTTGATGGATGAATTTCCAGCCGCAATTCTCGGCGCGAGCGTTGCGCCGAGACTGTGACCCACGACAATGATCCGCGCCGGATCCGTATCCGGGCGCGACACCATGACAGCGACAGCCGCATTCACGTCGTCGATCGTTTCGTCCTGGACCGTCGGGTTTGTGAGAGCGGCCACTGCCGCCGGATAGATCTTTGTGCGCTTGTCATAACGCAGGACAGCGACACCCCGCGAGGCAAGACCCTCAGCAAGATCCCGGAACGGTCGGTTTGGTCCGACGCTCTCGTCTCGGTCACCTGGACCAGATCCGTGGACAAGGATGACTGCGGGGTGTCGACCGGGCGCGTTCGGGAGCGTCAATGTGGCACCGAGCTTAAACGGTTCACGACCAACGCTCGTGTCGACTGAATCGAAGGCAGTTTGGTCGACGTAGTTGGGAGGCTGCCATTTCGTCACTGCGACTGCGTTGGGCGGAACAAAAAGCCCGACGACTGTTCCGTCCCTGATTGATATCAGGAGTTCGATCGTCTGGTTTTGAAATGCGGCTGGTAGAATAACAAATTCAATCTCCGAGCGCATCTCGACGCGGGCCTGTCCGAACTGCGCGAACGGACCAAATTGCTGCACCAATTGATGCCAGAGACCAGCCAGTTGTTCTCGGCTCAATGATTTCCTGATGTCGGGGGACATGTGTTGAAGAGCCGCGTCAAACTGCCCGTCGGCCAATTGACGGGCGACGGCGGTCGCGGTGTCGATCGATGTGGCCATGCTCGTTTGCGTCGTCATCAACACCACTCCAACAATCAGCAGATATTGATAAGTTACCGCCCAAAAAAACGCACAATGACGCCCCACCCATTGCCGCACTTGCAGCGCTGGATGCGACGCGAACGCCTCTTTCCCTCGCGGGCGCAATGGAGCAGATAGGCTCAATTGGCGGATACGATCGATCATAGATCAATGGTCGCGCAGTGAATTTAGGATGGAAATGACCTGAATAATATTGAACCTTGCTTGCGGGTAAGCAAGGTTCCATGTCGCATAAGCGCGATCTGACCGGCTTCAACGCGCCTTGTTCGCTCGCGGGTCCCAGTAGAGGTCCGAACCGGTATTCTTCGATCCACTCGCACCATTGGAATTGCCTGGGTTGGTGCCAAATCCGATGCTGGAACCGGGGTTTGAAGGGCCAGAGTTTTTCGGGCCACTCGACCCATTGGAATTCCCCGAGCTCTTGCCTGCGCCCATGCCGGAACCGGGGTTGGAGGCGCCAGAATTCTTCGGGCCGCTCGCACCATTGGAATTCCCCGAGTTCTTGCCTGCACCCATGCCGGAACCGGGGTTGGACGCGCCAGAGTTCTTCACGCCACTCGCACCACCCGAGCTTCCGGCGTTCTTGCCTGCGCCAATGCCTGAACTGGTCGAAGCCGCCGATGCACCGAATGTCGAAACCTCGTGTGACTTCGCCTTTGCGAAGACAGGTGAGGACACTCCGGCCAGCACGAACAAAGCGGCGGTTGAAACGATCAGTTTACGAAACGTGTTCATGTCCATCTCCATCAAGTCAGCGACACCGCGTCGCCGTGTTGATTGGAGATTGGCTGAAACAGTTAGCCGCCGCTGTCCCCTTGGTAACAGGTCATCCTGTTCTGGAATTTTTTGATGAAAGTTCCGACCGACGTGCTGCGAAATATGAAAAAGACGATCGCGGCAAAAACCAACAGGTTTTCACCGCGACCGGGATGTTCGAAAAATAAGGACTGTTTCAAAAGCGATTGGCCTGCCTGCCTGAGATCGGCGGTAGAGGCTGCGGGTTGATCTGGGCCTTGGGAGGTGTTCTGGGCGGAAGTGGTTGCGGCTTGATCGCAGCCTTTGGCGAAGAGACCTCATGCGAAGTCGACTTGGCGAAAACCGGCAGGGAGGAACCAGAGAAAACGGCAGCCGTCACAGCTGCAATGGTCAGGATGCGGAACGTGGTCATGTCAATCTCCATCTCTGTATCGAGCCCGTCGTGGGCACGGGTTGGAGATTGATCCATTTGGGAAATAAGGGCTGTTCCGCTGGGAACAATGCATCATTGTCCCTGCAAAGATTTGCTCGAGCCAGAGTGATCGAGCCAGGCTCGCCTTGCCGACAGACACCGGATAGACCAAACGAACGTCGAACGCCACCAAACGCCTGGGCGGGGTAACGGGAAGCACGCCCAATTCGGCACATGCGCCCGAATGCAGCCAGCCATTTTCGCGCAGCAGTAAATGAAAAGCCACTTCTGGCACAGGTATTAACCTGGACAATTATAATTCCAAATTAATTTATGGAATCAATTCATTAACAAAACTGATTCATGCTGCGGCGTCGTAAATCATCGCAGTCTTGAGTATTACACGTATGCCCCGGAGCGGCAGGAAGCCGAAGTGTATCGAGGGAACCGTCCAGTTTGAACCGGGATGCCGGTCCTGGCGTCGCTTTGGCGCGCTGTTTTTTATCTTCCTGCAAATCAACATGCCAGTCTTTGCCGAGCAGGCGGTGCCGACCGGGAGCAAGGTCGTGTCGGGCAGTGCGACTGTCACGACGGGGCCGAATTCCGTCACCATCAACCAGTCCAGCAACAGTGCCATCATTGACTGGCAGAGCTTTTCCATCGGGCGAGGCAACAGCGTCACCTTTGTCCAGCCGAACGCGTCCTCGGCGACCCTCAACCGCGTGACAGGATCGACGCCGACCTCCATCGCCGGCCAGTTGAACGCCAATGGACAGGTCTATCTCGTCAATCCGAACGGCATTGCCCTGACGCCCTCCGGCGCTGTCAGGGCCGGTGCCTTCGTGGCTTCGACGCTCGACATCAGTGACTCCGACTTCAACTCCGGCAAACTCAATTTCTCCGGCACATCGAACGCCCGCGTCAGCAATTCCGGGACGATTGTCACCTCGCCAAACGGCTTTGTCGGATTGCTGGCAAACGGGGGTGTTGCCTCCGATGGCCTGATTTCGGTTCCCGCCGGTCGGGTTGCGATGGGCGCTGGCAGCGCGCTGACACTGGACCCGAGCGGCAAGGGCTTCCTGCAGATCCTGGCTCCCTCGACCGCCACAGACGATGGCAATCCCCTGATCGACGTCAAGGGCAAGGTGGTCGCCTCCGGTGGTCGGATCGAGATCAAGGGATCGGAGGCCGCCAAGGCCGCGCGCGAGGTGGTCAATATCTCCGGTTCGCTCATCGCCAGTTCGGCCCGGCGCAGCGGCGGCACCATCATCCTGGATGGCGGCAGCGGCGCGACGACCGTCACCGGCAAGCTCAAGGCGACATCGAAACAGGCGACGGGCGGTTCCATGGCCGTCGGTGGTCGGACGGTGACATTGAAGGGGGCGAGGCTTGACGCAAGTGGCGCAACCGGCGGCGGCAAGGTTGCTGTCGGCGGCGGCGCGCATGGCGCCGATGCGGGCGTGACGACCGCAGGCAACGTCGCAGTCGATACCGGGACGACGATCAAGGCGGACGCGCTCACGTCCGGCAATGGCGGACTGATCACGCTGTGGTCTGACGGCAGTACGCAATTTGCGGGCACGATCTCGGCGCAGGCGTTGGGCATGAGCGGCAACGGCGGCAATGCGGAGATCTCCGGCGCGACGCTCGGCTATAGCGGCATGACAAACCTGCTCGCCGCCCATGGCAAAACGGGCACGCTCACCCTCGATCCGGGCACGATCATCATCTGCCACACCGGCGACACCGGCTGTTCCGGTGCCGTTGCCGTGGCGACCGCGCAGGGCGACGCATCGACCACCGACACGGATTACCTCCTCGACACGACGCTTGCCTCGGCGTTGTCGACAGCCAGTGTCGCGCTGAGCGCGTCCACCCAGATCAAGGATTCCTCGACCAGCGTCTCGGTCTCGACCGCTGCGGGCGGTGGCCTCAGCCTCACCGCCCCCAACATCACGCTTCAGGGGGCCTATGGCGTCTTCGGCGGACTGACGCTGTCCAATACGGACACGATTTCGGCGATCTCGGGCGTGATTTCTGGCAGTGGTGGGCTGACGCAAAACGGTACGGGCACGCTGACACTGTCTGGTGGCAACACCTACTCGGGCGGAACAACGATCTCATCTGGAACAGTATCAGCGACGAACAATCTGAATAACGCCTTTGGAACTGGAACAATCAACGTAGGTGCCGGTGGTACTTTAAATATCGCGACCACCAGCACTAATCAGCCGACCATGGCCAATGCCGTTTCCGGCTCGGGTGCCGTCAATTATACTGGATCCGGCGGAAACCAGATGTTTGCAACCGGGAGCTGGTCCGCTTACTCCGGCACGCTAACGGTCGTCGCGGGAGGAAGTGGCTTCCAAATGACGGGCAGCAATCATGGCAGCACGGCGATGTCTGCCGTCATCGGTACAGGTAGTTTCATTGATGTCATGGATGGCAATGGTTCAGCCCAAACCGTCAACTTGGGTTCACTGAGTGGGGCCGGATCGATTTTTTCTGGGACTGGCGCCGGCACCATCACCGTTTCGATCGGCGCGCTCGGCACGAATACAACATTCTCCGGGGTCATCAAAAACAGCTGGGGTACTGGCAACATCGTCGCGATCACAAAAGTTGGTTCTGGTACACTAACCCTGTCGGGTGCCAACATTTATACCGGCGCGACAACGATTTCGACTGGTAACTTGCAGATCGGCAACGGCACAACGGGTTCAATATCATCGTCAAGTGCCGTCAGCACGGCCAGTGCCTCCACGCTGTCGATCAATCTTGCGACCGGTTCCACGTTCTCTAACAGCATTGCCGACGCCGGAACGGTCAACTTTATGCAGACGGGCACACTGACTGCATCAGGTGTGATCTCAGGAGCGGGTAGCATCACGCAGACTGGTTCCGGCACGACCACGCTGACGGTGAGTGATACCTACACCGGCGCGACGACGGTCAGCGCAGGTACGCTACAGATCGGCAACGGCACAACTGGGTCAATTTCTGCCTCCAGCACAGTGAGCACAGCCAGTGGCGCGACGCTGGCGCTCAATCTGGCGACCGGTTCGACATTCTCCAACGGTATTGTTGACGCCGGAACGGTCAACTTCATGCAGACCGGCACCTTGGCGGCATCCGGAGTGATCTCTGGAACGGGTAACCTCACCCAGTCCGGCTCAGGCACGACGACGATCAGCAACGCCAATTCCTATCTTGGTGCGACAACACTCTCCGCTGGCACAGTAACTGTGACGGGTGCGAGTGCGCTTGGCTATGGCGCGGTCGGGATTACCGGGTCTGCTGCTGTCCTCAACTCGACAGCCGTGCTGATCCCGAATTTGGTTTCTTATGCAACAGTCACCGGTTCGCAAACTGGAACCTATGTTGCAGGCTATGGCACGTGGAACAACAAGACAGCGGCCGCGGGGCTTTACCTGAATGGCGCGTCCATCAGCGGCTGTACCGGAACGGGCGGGACCTGTTCGACTGGCCTCACACTGACAGGCGGCACGACAAACACGCTTCTTGCCATTGGTTCGACATCGGCCTGGACCTTGTCCGGGATCGTCAGCGGTGGAAATGCGTCGTCAACACTCGCTCTCGGCAATGGCTTCTTCGGCAACGCGCTGACACTGTCCGGCGCAAATACTTACGCGGGAGCATCTGCGATCGTGTCCGGCCTTACGATCAAGGTCGGCAACACAGCGGCCCTTGGCAACACGACTTCAGCCCTGATTGCCAACGGCACACTGGACCTGAATGGGAACAGCCTGACCGTTGGCTCGCTTTCAGGTGGCGGGACTGTCACAAGCGGGATTGGTGGCGCGGTGACGTTGACCACCGGTGGGGCCAATACATCGACCACGTTCTCCGGCATCCTCCAGAATGGCTCGGGCACGGTCGGCCTCACCCAGAACGGCACGGGGACGCTGACCTTGTCGGGGCCCAACACCTACAGCGGAACAACGACGGTCTCGGCGGGCACGTTACAAGCCGGTTCCGCTTCTGCGTTCGGATCCAACTCTGCCGTTTCCGTGTCCAGCGGTGCAACGCTTGATCTCGGCGGCAAAGCTATCAGCGTCGGCTCACTGGCTGGCGCGGGGACTGTGACCAGTTCCGTGAGCGGTAACATTACCCTGACCACCGGCGGGGCCAATACATCCACGACATTCTCCGGCATCCTCCAGAATGGCTCGGGCACGGTCGCACTCACCCAATCCGGCACGGGAACGCTGACGTTGTCAGGTGCCAATACCTACACCGGAACAACGACGGTCTCGGCGGGCACGCTGACGATCTCCGGATCACTGAACGTCGGAGCAGGCACCGCGACGACGTCGGTTGCCTCTGGCGCGACCCTGAATGGCGCTGGGGTCATCACCGCTGCGACCTTGTCAGACAGCGGTGCTGGCACGGTCAACCTGACGGGTGCAAATGTGATCAGCACGGTCTCCACCAGCGGAACCGTTGGTCCTTTCACCCTGAATGATACGTCGGCGCTGACGGTCAACGCGATCACGTCGACTGGCGATATCACCCTGTCAACCACGTCAAACGCTGCGCCCGCACTGACGGTTGCTGGCGCATTAGCGTCCACAGGCGGCGCAATCACGCTGAACGCCGGTGGCTCAATCTACGTCAACACGACCAGCGTTACCACGCAAGGTGGAACAATCGACTTCGATGCCAACTCGGGCAACACAGGGGCTGGCAGCATCTACGTTACGTCGTCAACCGTCACTTCAAACGGCGGCACCATCGTCATGTCAGGTGGAGGCGGAACATTGGCCCAGCAGGAAGGGACGGGCAGCGCCTATGGCGTCGCAGTCGGCAACTACAATCGGGGTGTCTACCTTTATCAATCGACAGTCAGTGCCGGTGCTGGCGCGATCTATATGAATGGCATCGGTTCTGCTTACGCATCTATCGATGATAACGGTGTCGACATACGCACTTCGTCAACCGTGCAAACGACAACGGGCGCAATCACAATCAACGGAACAGCCAAGGGAGATGGAGCGAATGGCAATCAATGGGGTGTGATTCTCTTCTCGAGCGGGAACGTGACCAGCACGTCCGGCACCATAACCGTAACCGGAACAGGTGGCTCTACAAATGTCGACTATCAAGGTGGCGTGATCATTCAGTCAACATCGGCGATCACGACTGGTGGGACTGGTAATATCACAGTCAACGCGGCGGCACCTTCCGTTTCGACAGGTGCGAATACGGCGGCGCTGAAGATGTATAGCACGGCCTATATCGAATCCAACGGTTCGGGCTCGATCACGATCAATACTACCCAGAACAGCGCGCCGACGGCGATTTCTGATGCCGGTTCCAGCGGGCTTGGCCTTGGCCTTGGTGGCCTCTCCGGCTCCTATACAGGCACGCTGACGATCAATGCCAATGCGCTCAGTCTCAACGCAACAGCCGCCAATTCCATCAAGGGCTCCGGTGCGCTGATCATCCAGCCGGTCACGGCCTCGACCTCCATCGGGATTGGTGCCGGACAGACCGGCACGCTCAATCTCAATGCAACGGCACTCGCCACCATCGCGTCGGGCTTTTCCTCGATCACCATCGGCTCGGCCACGGGTAGCGGCGCGATCAATGTCGGCACATATACCGCCAATGCGCCGCTGACGATCCAGTCGCCGGGTGCAGGCGGGTCGATCACGCTCAATGGGCCACTCTCGACCTCGACGACGACGGCCCAGTCGCTGACGTTGAACGCCGCCGCATCCGTGACGCTCGCCTCAGGTTCGTCGCTCGCAACCGATGGCGGTGCCATCAATCTGACGGGGGCGACGATATCCGGTTCCGGCAATATCGCGAGCACTGGCGGCGCGGTCTCGTTGACAGCCACCAATGCCGGAACGCTTTCCGGCATCATCTCCGGCTCGGGTAGCCTCACCCTAGCTGGCGGAGCCACCGAAACTCTGACCGGCACCAACACCTATACGGGATCGACGAGTGTCAATTCGGGAACGCTGCAGATCGGCAATGGCACGACGGGGTCGATCTCCTCGTCCAGCGCGGTCAGCACGGCCAGCGGTGCGACGCTGGTACTTGATGAGGCAACGGCCTCGACCTTCGCCAACGCTGTGGCCAACAGCGGAGCCGTCAACTTCACGCAGTCCGGCACGTTGACGGCTTCGGGCGTGATTTCGGGCGCGGGCGGGGTTACGCAATCAGGCACCGGAACGACGACGCTGACCGGCGTGAACACCTATACAGGCGCGACG
>CAIYYN010000010.1 GCA_903930435.1 uncultured Hyphomicrobiales bacterium
CCTACAAAGCGGAACCGCAAGGTCCAGATCAAGATCGACGACTACATTTATGCCCTGCGGAACCGGATCGAGCGCTGCATCAACAAGCTGAAGAACTCACGCCGCTTGGCGACACGATACGACAAGACTGCCGACAGCTATTTCGCCTTCGTTCAGATCGCCTCCATCCGCCTTTGGACGAGGGCATTTGTCAACAGGTCCTAGCTACGAAGATTAGGTCACCAGAGATCAGTTGGCGCGTTTTGTGCTTGGGGTTTAAACGCACCATGAACTGACAAAGATCGTGCGTGGCGAGGAACACTGAAACACGTGAAAGGATCTAAGGTGGATAGACGCCGCTTTCTGAAGGCTTCCGTTGGTGCCGCCGCATTTGCCTCGGCTCCGGCCATCGTGCGTGCGGACGACAGCAGGATCCTGCGCTTTGTTCCCTACGCCGATGTGGCTATCATCGATCCGATCTGGACGTCGGGCTATTCAACCCGCACGCATGCGCTTCTGGTTTATGACACACTGTACGGATTGGATGACCAATTTAATCCGCAGCCGCAAATGGTTGAGGGACACACTGTCTCGGCGGAGGGGCTCGTCTGGACGCTTACGCTGAGGCCGGACCTGGTCTTTCATGATGGCACGAAGGTCCTCGCGCGCGATGCCGTCGCAAGCTTGAAGCGCTGGGGCATCCGCGATTCATTCGGGCAGTCGCTGATGGCAGCCACAGACGAATTGAGCGCCGCTGACGATAGGACGATAGTATTCCGGTTGAAGCGACCATTCCCGTTTCTCATTCATGCACTTGCCCGCCCCAGTGCCCTCGTGGCGGCAATCATGCCGGAACGACTTGCGTTGACCGACCCGTTCAAACAGATCCCAGAGGCAATCGGCAGCGGTCCATTCCAATACGTAACCTCAGAACGCATACCCGGCGCTCGACATGTCTACGTCAAACATGAGGCTTACGTGCCCCGTGAAGGCATTCCGAGCTTCACGGCCGGGCCCCGCGTTGCCCATGTCGATCGGGTCGAATTTCAGGTCATGCCGGATCCGGCGACTGCGGTCACTGCGCTTTCGACGGGCGCGGTCGATTGGATCGAGCAGCCATTGATCGATCTGTTGCCTGTCCTGCGCCGCAACAAGGAGGTCATCGTCGAGACGACTGACCCAACCGGCATGGTCGCAACGCTTCGTCTCAATCATCTGCAGCCACCCTTCAACAATCCGGCGATCCGTCGGGTTCTCCTCAAATGCATCAGTCAAGCTGATTGCATGACAGCGGTCGCCGGTGAGGACCGGTCGATCTGGCGCGATAATATTGGCTTCTTCTCTGCGACGTCGTCGATGGCGAGCAACGAGGGCTTTGCTGCGATTTCCGGGGAAAAGGATTACCCGACGCTCGCACGTGAATTGAAGGCGGCCGGTTATGCCGGTGAGCGCGTGGTGTTACTGGCGGGCCAAGACGTGCCGCGCATCAGTGCTGTCTGCCAGGTGATTGCCGAGGCGCTGCAAAAGGTCGGCATCAATCTCGATTTTGTTGCCGCAGATTGGGGCACGGTGCTGCAGCGCGTGACCAATCGTCGATCATTAGCCGAGGGTGGCTGGAGCGCTTATGTCACGTATTGGTCCGGGCTCGATCTTGCGACCCCGGCGACAAGCGCTCCGTTACGGTCGAACGGGACAAAAGGAGCACCAGGCTGGCCTGACAGTCCGGCGATCGAGGCATTGCGGGACCGCTGGCTCGAAACGGCTGATATCAAGCAGCAACAAGCCATCGCACGGCAAATCCAGTTACAGGCACTGGAAGATGTTCCCTATATCCCGGCAGGCCAGTATTTTCAGCCCATTGCCTATCGCAAGTCGGTAACCGGAATTCAGAAGGGGTTGCCGGTCTTCACCAACGTGAGAAAGGTTTGACCTCGGCGTTATTTGTCCGAGACTTGATTGCTCCTGCTGTCGTCTGCCTTTTGGCGCAGAGGGTCATGAAACTCAAGATGGCAACTTTAAAGCCGATCATTCAGCAACTTACCCTTGGGATCAGACGTACGCCAAGGGGATCGTAAGGCGGCTGCGCTGATACTGGCGTTGCCCGCAATCGAAGGGACGGTCCGTGTCCAAGCGGATTTTTCGCAACAGAGCGACATCAAATCAGCAGGCTTGCGCATCGCAAGGTAAGGCGCTCCGGAAAACGGGTGCGCCTTGTTACTCAGCTTTGCCGAGGGTATGCAAATGTGTGGCTTGCTATGGCTTTCGCGCCAGCAGCATGCGTCCACCGGGCATCGCTGCAAGCGCTGGGCCGGGGCAGAACGCAACATCGACGAGCCCATTGGCACTAACCAAAGCCACGAGTTCGTCGTCGGTCCAGCTTGCCCCGCCATTGCGCAGCATCCGCAGACGCCCAAGCAATGCCGGCAATCCTGGCGGCGGCGGGGCTGGACGAGGGATGATCAGCAGGCCGTCTTTGCGCAGGGCTGCCACAACGCCGGGCATCGCAGCCTCCACCACTTGGCGCGGGAAGAACAGAATGGGAAACCAGATTGCCGAATAGCTATCTGGCTCATCCAGTGTCGTCACATCCTGGTTCTTGATCTCCACCCTGTCTGCATGCGCACTTGCGGCGACCGCCTCGCGCGCCAAAGCCAGAGATGGCTCCCAGATATCGATCCCGGTGACATGAAGCTTGGGGAATTGCTCAGCAGCCTCGACGGCCAGCGCCGCGACGCCAACACCGATATCGAGGAAGCGATGCGAAAACGCCGCGGCAATATCGGGGCGTTCAGTGGCCAACTGCGCGAAGTGGCGCGGGAAAGCCCGCGATATCAGGCCCTGAGATTTCAGCAGCATCGGGTCATAATGTGCCCAGCAAGCACCGCGCATCGGGTCATGAAGAATATCGCGAGCGGATGCCAGGCTGACGGTGATGGTATGCAGCAAATCCTCGGCCTCGGCATCGGTCAGGTCGGGCATCGGGAATGGCAACGCATGGGCCAAAATGTCCTGAAGCGTCGCGCGAATTTGCGGATCGCCTAGCTCGTGGCGGCGCAAGTGCAGTTCTGCTCCAATCGCTGCGAGAGTGGTTGCGGCACTGCCAAGGCGACGGATTTCGGCACCGAGATCTTCATGGTTCATGCGGCATGCTCCGAACGGCTAGAAGATCACGCGGGTGCGGTCATTGGATTAACCAGCGATGCTTATCCATCAGCGGAGCTGCGGAAAAGCAGCCGTTTCATTCAACGGTCGTTCTACAAAGCCTCGATCTGGCATTTTTCATTTGCGGTGCCGAAGAGTGCGCCAACGGCAAATGATAATTCCAATTTGCAACGGTAATCAATACCAGCGTTCCCTTCATCAAGCGGTTCGCCATGTGAGCGGTTAATTGGCAAGTCATTGAACTGGCTCAATCAGCGCGCAGCACCCTTGGCGAACTGCCGTGGCGAATAGCCGATCACTCGCTTGAAGGCGGCGCCGAAAGCGCTTTCGGACTCATATCCGACGGTCGGTGCAACGACTGCAATCGACATTCCGGCATTGGCCAGACGATCGGCTGCGACCATCATGCGCCAACGCGTCAGATAATCCATCGCCGGTTCGCCCACAGTTTCCTTGAAGCGGACTGCAAATGTCGAGCGTGACATACCGGCGATCCGTGCCAAACCCTCAAGCGTCCATTTGCGCCCGGGATCGCCATGCATCGCCGTCATCACAGCGTGCATCTGACGGTCGGCCAGCGCGAAGAGCCACCCCGTGGCATCACGGGATCGCTCGACCAGATGCAGACGCAACGCCTCGATCAGCAATGCCTGGGTCAGGTGTTCGGCAAGCAAGGAACCGCCAGGCTGGGGATGTCGTAGCTCACGCATCAGCCGCTCGATTGACCAGCGCAGATCCTGCCTGCCTTCTTCGGCGCTGATAAATACGACTGGGGGCAACATGCCGAGCAACAGCTCGGCGTGCATCCCTTCGAAGGCGAAATAGCCCCCGACGCCCTGGCATCCGCCACCGCCATTCAAGACTGCGATTTCGCCGGCCGGGAATGATGGGAAGAAGCGAAAGGCGTCGATTGGTGTTGCATCAGCCGCGCTGTAGAGGCGGAACGCCTTGCGGCCAGAGAGCATGGCGAATGATCCTGCCTCCAGTCGCCAGGGCTGCGGACTATCCTCCACGGCAAGCCAGCATTCGCCCGAGGTGATTGCATAGCACTTGATCCCGTCGTCGGCTGCGTAGGCCAGCGCCCATTCGCCGCCGGCATTGAGCCCGCGAAAGCCGTAGCTGTTGGGTTTCAAGAGCGAGAGGATGTCTGACAGGGGATCCATGGCGGTTCCTCGGACGATCGCGATGAAATGAAGGACGGACCAGCATGGCTCGTCCGAGCGTCCGCGTCTATCTATTGCTGCATCAGAAACCACTTTTGTCGCAGCAGGAGAACCCCAATGACCAAGAACACCGCCCTTTGGCTAAATGCAAAACGCGCCGACTTTATCGTCGGCCCGGCCCCCTCCACTGAACCGCTGGCTGGCGAGATCGTGGTTCGCGTCCGTGCCATCGCGGTCAATCCCATGGATCGGCTCGTTCGGAGTGTAGGCGATCTGATCACGCCCTGGCTCGAATACCCCTTCATCGCCGGTTCCGATGTGGCGGGCGAGGTCGCCGCCGTCGGCGCGGGCGTAACGCGCTTCGCCATCGGCGATCGCGTCGTCGGCTATGCTGCTGGCGCGGACAAGGGCCATCGGGCAGCCGAAGGCGGCTTTCAGACCTATGTCGTGCTCAAGGACTACATGACTTCACCGCTACCGGATACCTTGTCGTTCGAGGCAGCCTCGGTTCTGCCGCTGGCGCTGTCCACGGCTGCCTCTGCGCTGTTTGAGCGAGATTATCTTGCACTGGATCGTCTATCGGCGACGCCTGCCGCCAACGGCAAGACGCTGCTCATCTGGGGCGGTTCGACCAGCGTCGGCAGCAACGCAATCCAGCTGGCGGTCGCCGCCGGCTATGACGTCATCACCACGGCCTCGCCGCGCAACTTCGATTATGTGACCAAGCTGGGAGCCAGACAGGTATTCGATTACAACAGCAAAAATGTCGTCGCTGACATCATCAAGGCACTCCGCGGCCGCAATCTGGCGGGGGCATTGGCGGTTGGTCAGGGCTCGGCGCTCAAGTGCATCAAGATCCTGGGTGCCTGCGAAGGAAACCGCTTTGTCGCCATGACCAACCCGCCCGCAAGTTTCGACCATGTGCCCGCCGGCACTAGTCGGTTGCTGCGGCTGATACCCACCTTGGCGCGGGTCATGATTGGTGGCCTTTCGGCTACCATCGAGGCGCGCCGCAACGGTGTCAAAACCAGGATGGTCTGGGGTAGCGCCTTACTTAACTCGGATGTCGGACCGATGATTTTTGAGACCTTTCTGCCATCGGCATTGAAAGACGGACGCTTTGTGGCCGCGCCTGAACCGCTCGTCGTCGGTAGTGGTCTTGGCGCGATCTCCGAAGCGCTTGATCGCCAGTTGGCGGGCGTCTCGGCGCGCAAACTCGTCGTCACGCTGTGACTCGACCCACGACAGGAGAACACCATGCCCATCGTCAGCGTCACGCGACTGCGACTGCGCTCGATCCGTTTCCTGCCCCTGTTCTTTTTCCATACGCAACGGGTTATTGCCCAGATCCGCAAGTCCGACGGTCATCTGGGTGGTGCCGTCAAAAGCGATGATAATCTCACCTATTGGACAATCACCCTATGGCGCGATGACATTGCAATGCGCGCCTTCGCCGCCAGTGGTGCCCATCGTAGCGCCATGCAGCATGTTCAAGATTGGTGCAGTGAGGCTGGCGTGGTGCATTGGGTTCAGGATGAGGCGAGCCTGCCCGATTGGCCGGCAGCCGTCCGACGCTTGAGAGAAGAAGGCCGCGCCACGAAACTACGGCATCCCAGCCCCAATCATGCGGGGCTCGACTACACCGCACCATCAGGGGGTTACAGCATGAGGCTCTGACGTTCCATTGTCGCAAGGCACGATTCACCGAGCCTCCAACTCCGCCTTCTCGACGAGGAACCGGCGATGCGAAGCTCATGTGTACAAGCCGAGTTGCAAAGACAACGCCCGGAATTTTCC
>CAIYYN010000011.1 GCA_903930435.1 uncultured Hyphomicrobiales bacterium
GAGACCGACAAAAGCGCCCAATCCATCGCCAGGCCGGATCCTGTCCTCATCAAGGCCTTGCGGCAGGCACATATCTTTGCAGCCGGGATTGGCTGGACCAAGGGCGCCGCCCCTGCAGCCGAGATCGCGAGAATACCCTCAAGCACCTACGAAAGACGCCTCTGTCGCCTTGCATTCCTTGCGCCTGACCTGCAAAAGGCCATCCTCACCGGCAAAACACCGCGAAATCTCACACTCTCACGCCTCCTTGCCTCCGAAATCCCCCTCAATTGGGCCGATCAGCGCAAACTATTCGGGATAACCGCGTGATCGTTCCCTGCAACGCCGTTGCCGGTTCCCTGTTCGAGCAAAACAAATTCCCTGTTAGCTGAAAACGAGTTCCCTGATCGCGCTATTCCAATTCCCTGTTAATCTACAGCGAATTCAACCGAAACATGGCCTTTGCGGGCAGTTAGCGACATCATAACGCATTGATAAAACGCCATATTCCGGAACAGCCAGCGTCCACCATGCTTTGATCCCAAGCGAAAACCAGCCGATCAAAAAAATCTCATGCAGGGAAAACAGGGAATTTGCGAAACCGGCGAAACCGCAGTTGATCGCAAACGGCCAGAGACGGGCCGCAAAAACGGGCCATAAGGACCCCGAAATCAGCCCCTCCAAACAAGGCCTCCACAGCGCTTAAAACGCCAAAAGCCCCGAACAAACGGGGACTTGCAAACGCAGACAGCTATCAGAGACGATTTGTAGGACTGACTGGCGGAGTCGGAGGGATTCGAACCCTCGATACCGGATTAGGGTATGCTCATTTAGCAAACGAGTGCCTTCAGCCGCTCGGCCACGACTCCGTAGCGCGTTGGGGTAGCGGATCGATTGAAGGAGGTCAACCATCGATTTGATGATCTCCCCTGTTTCGTCAATTTTGTTCCGTCAACAGGCTGACTTCCCCCGGACGGGGAACCAGATCCATCAAGGAACACACGCTGGACCAGGTTGATCCAGACGCCCGCAGGACAATGACGTCCTGCGCAGTTTTCAGTGAACGCGCATATATTCCCGGGCCTGACGCAGGGCTTCGCAGATATCGGCCTTTGACATTTCGCCGGCCAGTTCCTGCCGATAGCGGATTGCGCTGGTATTGCCTTCGGCAGCGGCCAGATTGAACCACTTGTGTGCTGCGACACGATCGGTCGGTACACCGCGACCGACAGAATAGGTAATGCCGAGTTGAAAGTAAAAGTCACCTGAATTGACTTGTCCACCCATCGCGGCCATTTCGGCTTCATGTACTTCAAAGCGTGCCATCTTGTATCTCCTGAACTGAATTGTGTCTCTTTATCAATCCGGTAGGCGTCTGACCAACCGTCTTGCTTGAGACCAAATGTGACCTATGAATTTGAAACTCCCGTAAAATTTCTCGATTAATCAAGATAAAACAAAATCAAAACAGCAGCTTAATTTTACGTTTGATTCACACCGATATCCCGAATACGTGAATGATATCAGTTGATTTCACTAAATTACCAATAGATTGAAGCAACCTTTGATTCACCTAACCACAAGACTCATCAAATCTATCCGATAACAAACACTACACAGAAGAGCCGCCGATGACCTTCAGACCTCCAGCTTGAAGCCTTCGTGGCTGCGATCAAATCCGAGTTGCTCATAGAACCGATGCGCGTCCGTGCGTTTCTTGTTCGAGGTCAGCTGGATAATGCCCGCGCCGCGCTCACGGGCGCGCTCGATGGCAAAGCGCACCATCACGCCGCCGATACCCTTGCCGCGCATGTCGGGTGCCACATGCACCGATTCCAGAACCGCCCGCAGGCGTGCCCTGTGCACCAGAGTCTGACAGAAGGTGATCTGGATGGTGCCCACCACCCTACCCGCACGCTCGGCGACAAACAGCATTTCATTGGGATCAGACTCAATCGTCGCGAATGCGGCGAGATAGACGGGCATCGCGTCCGGATCACGGGTATCAACGCTTGCACCGCTGATATCGCCGTCAATCAACAAGCCAATGATCATCGGGACGTCCTCGCGCGTCGCGCGCCGCATCTGGACCTCGAGGGGCGATTGGTCGTGCAAGGCGGTCGCAGCGGTCATGGAGGGGCTCCTGGGGTTTGCCGGGGTCGTGATGAATGCAATAAGGCCCCGGGTGCCTTGCTGGCAACCGGGGCCTTGTTGAAATATCAGTCTTGAAGGTCGAACCTAATTCGGCATGCCGTTCGGCAGGGGTGGCGCTTCGTGCATCAGCAGGATGTCAACCCGTCGATTGGCCGCCAGGAAAGGCTCGTTGGGGAAGAGCGGGTCCGCATCTGCCTTGCCGATGACCGAGTCGAAACGGTCATGATCCACACCAAAGGACGCCAATATATCCTCGACCGCAATCGCGCGTTCTGCGGAGAGTTCCCAGGGATTACCAGCATTGCCGACCCAGCGTCGACCACCTGCCGTATGCCCGGAAACCCGTATCTTGTGAGGCAGGCGTGCAATTGTTGGTGCGATCTTCGCAATAATCTGGCGCGTGTATTCATAGGGGCTCTTGGAGCCCTCCGGGAACATCGATCGGCCTTCCTGATCCACCAGACGGATATTAAGACCTTTCGTCGTTTCCTCGATCACGACGTGTTTCGACACCTCGGCGACTTCCGGCAGGTCATTCAGCGATTGCCGGAGCGAGGCGGCAGCGGTCAGGAACTCGCGCGGACGATCATTCTCGGCACGCTCGAAATCATGCGTATTGCTTTCAGGACCTTGCTTGGCATGATTGTCGTTTCGCGACGGCGCGTTGCTCGCGTCCATCTTGGAGGAAACGGGACCTGCCTCGCGCAAGAACTGCCGAACCGGCAGACCATCCTTTTCGATCATGCCGGCCTTGCGGACCTCCGGCTGCACGCCAAACGCATTTCGCAGCGAGCCCGCTGCGTCTGCCATTTTCTGCTTGTCCTGATTTGCCGCCGCCACGAGCATGACGAAGAAGGCCATCAGCAGCGCCATCAAGTCGGCGAAGGTGATAACCCAGGCACCGCCGTGCCCGCCACCGCCGCCGTGTCCCTTTTTCTTGGCCATCGCTCGTACTCCTCCGCGTTACGCGGCTTCCTCGAAGGCCGCGCGATGCTTCTGCGGCAGATAGGACAACAACATGTCGCGGATGACGGCCGGGCTCTTGTTCTCCCGAATCATGATCACGCCGTCGATCACAAGCGTATGATTGATGTTCTCTTCCAACGCCTTGATCTGCAGTTTGTCGGCAATCGGCAGCGCGACGACGTTGGCGATAACGGCACCGTACAGCGTTGTCAGAAGCGCGACGGCCATGCCGGGACCAATCTTCTTCGGATCGTCCATGTGCGAGAACATCGACACCAGACCGATGATGGTTCCCACCATACCCATGCCCGGTGCCGCGTTGCCCATGAAGTTGAACATCTTGTTGGCATCTTCCATGCGCTCGATGTGCAGGTCGCGCTCACGCTCGAGCGTCTCGCGAATGACGTGCGCATCGAAGCCGTCGGCGATCATGCGCATGCCCTTGGCGAGGAAATTGTCATGGATCTCGACTGCTTCCAGGCCGAGCGGCCCCTGCTTGCGGACGACGTCTGCCAGTTCGGCGATCTTTTCAATCATGTCACGGGCCGAAACGTGATGATTGAAGGTGATCGCCTTCATGCCCGTCATGAAGGCGGCCATGAAACCACCCAGCGTAAATCGGGCCAATGTTGTTGTGACAGCACCCCCGATCACGACGTTTGTCGCGAGGATGTCCATGAACTGGCTGAGCTTCGAGCCTTCCAGCATGACCGCCATGATGAGGACGCCGAAGCCGCCGCCGATGCCTAAAAAGGTTGCAAAATCCATGTCTCGTCACCTGTACGCATGACTAACTCATTACTGTGATCGTGAGAATTGCACGAGAGTTGGTAAGGAAGGGTTACGGAATGCGCCTTTTGCCCGTCATAATTGGAGAGAAAAATCGGTCCGATCATCATAAAAGTGTTTGACTGTTCGGCCAGACACGATCGATCCTTTGTTTTCGAATTTTCGGAATGTCAGCACGGGGTCTGCATGCGAGCGCACAGGGGTGGCCGGGTTACATGCGCAACTATTCCGGCAGAAACCTGATAGCAGTCGCCCTTTTGCTGATCCTTGCGTTCGGCGCAGGAATCGGGCCGCTCGACGCCGGGGATCTGGCGAACCCGCTGCCGGTCCCGCATGATTTCGGATCGCTGAATACTTGCGCCGCCAACTCTTCCGGCGACGCCAGAACTACCCTGAGCGACCGTCCGGATTGCGTCGACTATGCTGTGGCCGGAAATAGCGCTCCGGATCGGATCGCTCTTGTCGTACTGGTCGAGGATCAGGTTCGCCTCTCATTCGGCCTTGAAGGGTCACTTGAAGGAATCGCGGATGACGTCGCCAGGCTGCGCGACGGTCCTGTCGTTGCGATTGGGCTGGTGTCGGGTAATCCTCCGCAAACGACCGGGCCAGAACCAAAGTCCGTTCATCTTGTTTCATCCCGGGAACTCCAGCGCCTCGTTGCGGTCATGAGCGCGATCAAGGCTCGACACGGCTTCTCGGGCTTTCATCTGGTTGGCATCGGCGCAGCGGCCGATATCGCGGCATCGATCGGACTCGTGCGCGAAGATGTTTCCTGCGTCGTTGTCTCGGGCAGCGCGCTATCGTTGCGGGATCGGCTGGCGGAAACCGGTGCCCTCTTCAATCCGCGTGAGCTGAAGGCAGCCAATGACCCGCTGGCGCTTGTGAAGTCATTTCGGCCACGCGCCGGCATTCGCTTCATCTCGCTCAACGATCCAACGGATCCCGACACATCGACCATCGCCCAGTCAGCCTTTGCAGCACAAGCCCGCCAGCACGGACTGCCATTCACATCGGTCGCGTTGCCTGCGCTTACCTCTTCGGCGCAACGGGCCAATCAAACCCTCAAGGCCGCCATCACCTGTGCGGACGGGTCGATAAAGACCCTGAACAGTCCCACCGCAACCCGGATCGAGCCTCGCGTCGCCCTGCCGGAAACGCCGACGCCTGCCCGCACCTTGCCTGCGCGGCCCGCCTTATCCTCGTTGCCGGATCTGGACGATCCCGGCTCGCGTGATCCGGTCGAGACCGATCGTCCGGCCTTGAACGGGCCAGCCCCGTTGTCTCCCGCTCCCGCCAAACCGCAACCTTCGCCTCCGATCCGTGTCGAGACCCGTGAACCGGTCGCCCCTGCCCCGCCATCCGCCATAAGTGACCCGGCGACCTTCACGCGTGACGAACTGCTGAGCGGAAAGGTCATCGACGCAAAGGGATGCGCCAGCCTGCCCCATGCGATCTGGATCACGTCCCTGGGGATGCCGGAATGCATCCGCTATTATTATTCGGATGTCGGCGGTATTTCCTCGCGCATGCTGGTGTTTCTGAACGGCGATTTTACCTTCCGTGGTCTGGACGGCCAACCGGCTGTAGATCCGGATTATGCTCGGCTCAATCCCGCCGAACTCCAGCGCATCGCCGATATCCGCTCAGCCGATTATGGCGGGCCGATGATTTATCTGGCCCGTCCGGGAACCCTGGGGTCTTCGGGACAGGAAATCCTGATCCGCCATTCGCCGCGCGAGGTCGCACTCATCGAGGCGGCAATGGCCGAGATCAAGCGTCGACACGGCATCCTGACCTTTGACCTGATCGGCCATTCGGGCGGCGGTCTACTCGTCGGAGCGCTCGTGGCGGATCGCACCGACATCGGATGCGCCATCTCGACCAGCGGCGTCCTGGCAACCAACATCTGGTCGAACCAACGCCTGAACGCCCCGATCGGCAGCAGCTTCCTGTTCGATCCGATGGACCACGTCGCAGATATCCATGCCGGGCCAGGCTTCCGCTACATTCTCTTGACCGACCCGCTGGACAAGGTGGTGTCTGCTGCATCCACCCAAGTCTATTTCGGCGCGCTGACAGCGGCAGGGATTCCTTTCCTGCATGTTGCTCTCAGTGCATCAGACGAAGCCCATCACGATCTTGCGCTGCATGGCTTTCGCGCGGCCATTGCCTGTGCGCATGGAATGAGCGATAGCGAGATCGTCTCCATTCTGACAAACACCGTTGTCACCAACCGCCATATGTCGGAACTGTCCCCCCTGGGCGACATGCCGCCACCGTCTGGCTTTGACGGGAACCTGATCGACGGTCTCCGTCGATCAGTCCTGAAGGGTCCCGGCCAGACACCCCTGCATTGAGGACTGAACGTGCTGCGTCATTTCGCCTGCCTCGCGCTTCTGCTGGGCCTGATACCGACACCGGCTTCCGCTGTCACGACATTTTCGGCCAAGGCCCTGATCGAAGGCACTACGGCAACCGCCATGCAGTGCGCCCTGATCCGCCATGCCGTCTATGTGACGGCCTTTGGCGAAAGCTTTTGCATCCGCTATTATACCGGCGATCAACCGCTGGAAGGCGCGCATGCCGTCGTCTTCTTCACCGGTGACGTGCTTGGTACCGATGGTCATGGCAAGCTTGTCGCCGATGCCGGCTATCTCACGGGCGCCCCGGAGTATCTCGATATTGCCGCGCGCGTCTGGTCCGGTCGCCTGCAAGCCCCCGTGATTTTCTTTGCACGCATGGGCATGCACGGATCATCCGGCTGGCATGGCAACAGACGCACGCGGCTGGAGGTCGAGGTGACGCGTGCCGCTCTTGACGCCATCAAGCAGAAGGAAGGCGTCGCGGGATTTCATGTCGTCGGCCAATCAGCAGGCGGCATGCTGGCAGAGGCGGTAGCGGCCTCCCGCGATGATGTCGGCTGCCTGGTTCTGGCTTCGACACCATCCGACTTCGCGCAATTTACACGGACCTTCGGCATCACCTTGAAAACCGGTCCCGGCAAAACAGCCCATTATCTGCCTATGCAGGATGTGTCGGCCATCGCATCAAAACCGGCCTTGCGCGTCATCGGGATTACCGACAGTCACGATACCGTCGTCCCTCCGCCGATCCAGTCGGCCTTTCTCGACCGACTGCAGGCAGCGGGGAAACCGACCCTCACCGTCGTGACCGGCGCGCGCGGTGCAGAACACCACGCGCTCATCGAAAAGGCCTTGTTTGTCGCGGGGATGTGCATCGCCGGTGACAGCGATGCCACTATCAAGGCGCGCTTTGGCGGAACCGATGGAGAAGACCTGCCACGCTGAGACAGATCAGATGTGTCAGCGCGATCAGCGCAACACAAATTCGCGGCGCTTGCGCATTTTTTCTGTTTCAAGAATCTCGTCGACGCGATCGCGGGCTTCTGCGGTCAACGGCCGTGACAGTCTGCGGGCGAGGTCCGGCGGCAGGTCACTGCGCTTGGAGAGCGCACCGTCCATGGTCGGCTCTACAACGGCCACTTCCACCAGCATCTCGATCGAATCACGTGACAGCTTGGCGTTGGGATTGGCCGCCACCGCCGCCAGCACATCGATATTGCCGGTCTTGACCATGACCGACGTAACCTCTTCGGACAGGCTTGACCGGTTCGCAATCGACAGCAACTTCTGCTTGTCGCCTTCGGAAATAATTTCGATAAGTTCCTTCGACGAAATCTGCGTCCGCTCCAGAAGCGGAGCCGAAATCATCGGCGCTTCCTTCAACAAACGGCGACACAGCTTCGCAGGTATGTTTTTGGAGCTGGAAATCTGCTTGACGAAAACGATCTTCTGGACGAGCGGAACCTTCTCCAGTGTCTTGAAGAACAGGAGATTGATTTCCTCGACATGCTCTTCGGGAACGATCACTGTTGGATCGGTGAACAGGTCCTTGAACGACGCAAGCGCGGCAGGATACTGCTCCAGGTCGATCAACACGACAATCGCCTTGAGCACCGCCTTAAAATCATCCACCGGCATCCCGACCCCCTAAAAGCACGTGCCCGGATTATTAAATTCAATTTGTTAAATATCTATTGTTTGAATGGTATGAAGTCGGGGGGTATCAGGCGATTTCGGGGATGGTAAGGCCGAGAAAGAGGGATTGTCGAGAGTTCAGACCATTTGGAAATTAGCCGAAAGCCGCCTGTTCTGCGTCATTATGACGTGCAGGCGAAATGGCTGGTCTTTTTAATTTCTGTAGCCGGATACTTCGCTTTTGAACAAGTTCGTTTGGGACTGTCGGCTTGATCTTGTTGCAGTCAAAAAAAGCCGAACAGGATAAAATCAGAGCCGACGAGATCTTGGCAACTGCCTGCTTACCCCTCCCCTCGGATTTGGCGATTTTGTCACGACTTTTAGTCCGGGTCAGGGATCTGATTCACCTTCGCCCAGTCACGCCACCAATCCCAAGCCTGGCCAGTAAGGATGTCGTCGGCAATGGTGATCAGGTCTCGATCAGTATTTGACAGAGCGTATAACCTCTTGATGAGCGTCCTGACCGCTTCATCTCTGTAATTTTCGATCAGCGTGTTTCGATAACGCCCCATGTAAATCACATCGATCAACAAATACCGGTCAATTCTGGCGCTTTCGTATAAATCAATGACCCGATTAGCAAATTGACAATACGCCAATAGTGGCTGACGATACATCGAATAGATCACAATTCTCTTTTCTTCATCCGCGTAATCAGGATCGTCCAGAAACGCAAGTGCATCCTCGACATGAGCGCCCGCTTGGACTGCCAATTCTTTGAACTCGCGCAGATGTGCATAATGGGGGCGGACCGGATGATATCCGATCCGTTCAATGGTTTTAATCGATCGAACGTACTCTGAAGTCGGGTGCGATGCTTCGGTACCCAATGCGACGGTCGCCAATGCCCCTACGACGGCCATCACACCGATGCGGGCTGGACGTAGCACCCGACGAACCGCTTGAGTGATTAGAGCCCAACCCATCGGCGAAACACCTTTGGTCCTTTGACTGCAGCCGGAGGACCGAGATTATCCGGCATCGGAACCTGCTCGATCGTTCTAGGTGGCCCATTCCCATGCACGCCCGAAGAAACAACTAGATCGCCATCTTCTTGCAACTATAACATGTCCACTTGCGTCATAATAGATCTCACCTAAACCTACACCCAAATCCCGCACTTGATCCTTCACCGGCAATCCTTTACCCCTACGCGCACTTCATCCATTTGAGGCCGAACCGCATGAATGCCCCGCTTCCACTCGACCGCCGCGCCGCCAAACCGTCCCAGCGGATCAAGTCCGCCACCGGTGACTGGGAAATGGTCATCGGTCTTGAAGTCCATGCGCAGGTGAATTCCAATTCGAAGCTGTTTTCGGGTGCCTCGACGCATTTCGGCAATGCGCCGAATTCCAACGTCAGCCTCGTCGATGCGGCAATGCCCGGCATGTTGCCCGTCATCAACGTGGAGTGCGTCAAACAGGCGATCCGCACCGGCCTCGGCCTGAAGGCGCAGATCAACCGGCGTTCGGTTTTCGACCGCAAGAATTACTTCTATCCCGATCTGCCGCAGGGCTATCAGATCTCGCAGTACAAGAGCCCGATTGTCGGCGAGGGTGAAATCCTCATCGACATGCCCGATGAGACCATCACCATCGGCATCGAGCGCCTGCATCTGGAACAGGACGCAGGCAAGTCGATCCATGATCTCTCGCCGTCATTCTCCTATGTCGACCTGAACCGCTCCGGCGTGGCGCTGATGGAGATCGTCTCGCGCCCTGACTTGCGCTCGGCGGATGAGGCGAAGGCCTATGTATCCAAACTGCGCACGATCCTGCGCTATCTCGGCACCTGCGACGGCGATATGGAAAAGGGCAACCTGCGCGCCGACGTCAACGTCTCGGTCCGCCGCCCCGGCGCACCCTTCGGCACGCGCTGCGAGATCAAGAACGTCAACTCGATCCGCTTCATTGGTCAGGCCATCGAATATGAGGCCCGCCGCCAGATCGGCATTCTGGAGGATGGCGGCGAAATCATCCAGGAAACCCGCCTGTTTGACCATGGCAAGGGCGAGACCCGGTCGATGCGCTCCAAGGAAGAGGCGCATGATTACCGGTATTTCCCTGATCCCGACCTGTTGCCGCTGGAATTTTCAGCTGAGTTTGTCGAGGAGCTGAAATCGCACCTCCCGGAACTGCCGGATGAGAAAAAGGCGCGATTCATCGAGCAATATGGCGTGACGCCCTATGACGCCATGGTGCTGACGCTGGAGCGCGAATCCGCCGATTTCTTCGAGGCCGTCGCGAGGGGTCGCGACGCGAAGATCGCCGCTAACTGGGTCATCAACGAGCTCTTTGGCCGCCTGAACAAGGAGGGCCTTGAGGTCACGGCCAGCCCGATGTCTGCCGACCAGCTTGGCGGCATCGTCGACCTGATCAAGGACGGCACCATTTCCGGCAAGCTCGCCAAGGATCTGTTCGAAATCGTCTGGGCCGAGGGCGGTAACCCGCGCGAGATCGTCGAGGCCCGTGGCATGAAGCAGGTCACGGACACCGGGGCGATTGAGGCTGCCTGCGATGCCGTCATCGCCGCCAATCCCGACAAGGTCGAGCAGGTCAAGGTCAAGCCGACAATGCTCGGCTGGTTCGTTGGTCAGGTCATGAAACAGACCGGCGGCAAGGCCAGCCCGCCCGCGGTCAATGAAATCCTGAAGGCCAAGCTCGGCATTGAGTAATGGCCGAGACGTCGACGATGTGGGATTGCCCTTGATCGCCGAACGCCTTCAGGTATCCGGATTGCAATAACCAAAAAGGCTCGGTGCCTCATCGCACCGAGCCGTTTTTTGTTGATCGAACCGTGGGCTTGATTTGTCCGCACCGCCGACCTGCGACGACCCCCCCGAGAAAAGGCCGTCATTGCGAGGAGCGGCAGCGACGCGGCAATCCAGACAACGACACCTGCCGGAGTCAGGGTCGCTTCGCTCGCGATGACGGAGACCACTGAAATTGGTCAGTGCACCGAACGGACAGCCCCTTCCGCTGCCATCACAACCCCTTCAGGTATTCCAACAATTGTTCCTTTTCCTCAGGCTTCAGATTGACGCCATAGGCATGACCGCAGTTCGAGTTGCCGGAGTCGCGGGACGTCGGGCTGCCCGAACCTTCCGAGCAACCGGTATGCAGGACCTCGGAGAACTTCGTCTGCTCCTGCGCTATGCCGAGCTTCTTGATGTCGTAGTTGGGGCCGATGATGAAGGATGTCGGACGCTTCTCAACCGGCTCCAGCAGGTCGGCCAGTGTCGGTACCGACCCGTCGTGCAGATAAGGCGCGGCGGCCCAGATGCCTTCCATGACGCGCGATTCATATTTGTATTCCGTGGCTGCCGCCTTGACCGATGGCGAGGCTCCGAAGGTCTTGTAGGTCTCGATGGCCTGCTTGTCGGCGGAATCCTGTACCGATCCACGGAAGGCGTTGTTCAATTCGGACAGTTCCTTTGGCAATTGCAGGTCCGCGTACCCTTTCAGGTTCTTGAAGCGCGTCGATAGCGCCGACCAAGACCAGCCATTGCTCGCTGTCGGGGCCCCATCGTGCAGTAATTCGTGCAGGAACGCGGCAGCTCGCAACGCCTCCTGACCAATCGAACCGACGACCGAGACCGACAGGATATCGAAGGATTTCTCGACCTTTTTCATCACGTATTTGGTGCCGGGAATGCCGAAACCGTTGAGCACGCCGGTTTGTGCCGTTCGCCCGAGGATCGCCCACTCGCGGCTGTCGGTGCCGACGTCCATGAGCGGCGTTGCCCAGGTCTTCACATCGGGAAAGCGGATTTCGCCGGGCCGTATGGCATGGCATTCGGCGCAACCGCCGTCCTTGGTGGAGCGCTGATAGATCTTCGCCCCAAGCTCTGCCTTCTGAGCATCGATCGGCCAGGCATATTTCGGCGCGCCGATTTTCTTGATCATGTCTTCCAGCTTCAACAATCCCTGGAAATTCGCCGAATTATTGTTGAGGAAATCGATGATGACGGGGAATGGCCAGACCTTCTTCGGCTGATAGACGCCGAATACGCCATAGACTTCGCCCAGATTGCGCGCCAAACCGAGGATGTCGTTGCCGTTCTTGGCAAAGCCCGGCCATTGCGTGAAATCCTGAATGGCCGCATTCCACAGGAACGGATAGCGCACCGGCGCATCGGCGGACTTGATATTGTCAGCGATCACATGGCTTGGCGCTGGCCCGATATCGAGACCCGTGACGCGATTGAAGATCATCGATACCGCGTCCAGACGCCCCGGTCCCCAGGACGGCTTGGGCATTGCATGTTGCACGAGCGTATCAAACCGCACGAACCAGAGATCGACAGCTGCCCGCAACGTCTTCACGTCAGCCGGCTTCGGGTTCGGCGTGCCGAGCACAGCCACCGCAAACGCATGAAAGCTGGCGTCCGAAGCGCGCACGGCTTTCATGGAGAGATCGAGATCATTGAGCAGCGACTGGAAATCCACAATCGCCGGACCGCCGTCGATGCGATAATTCTGGCCGGAGACTGTGATCTCGCGCGTGTGGCAGGCCGAGCAATTCATGCCAACAATCGTCGACTTGTCTGCTCCGGTGCGCGTCGTGAAGCCGACCGGCAGCCCGTTGTTGTTTTCAAGCGGCAGATAGCCATACCGGTCCAGCGCGCCATCGAGGAACGGCTTGTCACTGCCAGGCTGCTTCAGCGCCTGAAGCCAGGCGAGGGGGATCATCTCCGCCCCTTGATCCTGCGTGTAGAACGCCTGTCGCAGCGCGCTCGTCCAGCCGGAGCCCTGATCCATGTAGATCGGCGCTGCGTCAGCCCGAGCCGACGGCGCTGCCATCACGACACTCGCCGCCACAAAGGCAACGGTGCCCATTACGCGATTGATCATCTGCACCTCCACGAGTGTCATCCAACGCACGTGAAGCGTCCTGTGGGGGAATGTCATGACGTCAGCCGCGCCACTTGACCCATACCGGAATCGATCATCTTATAATCGCATCACGCGACGCAATCCTATCGCACAACTCAATCCGATCAAGCCGATAAGTACTAAATATTTTTTATTTCAACCAAAACACGTTTTTTCAACCTGCATAGGCAACTTTCCTAGAGTTTTCGGCCAATCACTGCCGCCGGATGTTGTTTAACACTGCCCAATTGGCAAACAGGAGCGACGCATACCTGACTTCGCGCCCTATGGGACGTGAGCGCGCTCGACGACTGGAATCTGCAGCAACAAGGTAGACCGCCCGGCAAACGTATAGACAGGCAAAGACAGATTACGCTCAGCGGGCCCCTGAAGTATGCGGCCAGACTCGTCGAACCGGGAAGCGCAGTAGGGGCAACAGAATGTTGCCCCACCCACCGAATTTGGCTGGATTATAACCCGTTCATGCGGACAAATCGGAATAACGACGAGCCACTCGGGACGCACAATGCGAACCTCGTCGGTTTCAGGATGCCGTAAACCGGCCAGAATGGCTTTCGCACGCCGGATCGCGTCGTCTGGTCGACGCCAGATCAGTACGGGTATCCCATTGGCATTGATCAGGATTTGCTGGCCGACGTGTATCTCGGAGAGATCTACCTCCAGATCATTCAAAGCCGCGACGGCCGCACGATCAAACAACGCTCCAAACGCGGCAGCAACCGCAAGCTTCATGACGTCTCGACGGTGACCGAATGCTACCCTGCCCTTACCACCACTTGCGCGCTGACATTGTTCCTGCGGCATCTTCGATCACCTGCCCGAGCTGGAACAGTGCTTCCTCGCCGAACGGGCGCCCGATCAGCTGCAAACCGAGCGGCAGACCCGTCGAGGACTTTCCACCTGGCACCACCATGCCGGGCAGTCCTGCAAGGTTAACCGTGACAGTAAACACATCCTGCAGGTACATTTCAACCGGGTCCGCGCCGGAAATCTCGCCAATGCCGAAGGCAGGCGAAGGGGTCGCCGGTGCGAGGACCGCGTCGACACCAGACGCAAACGCATCGGCGAAGTCACGGGCGATCAGCGTCCGCACCTTCTGCGCCTTCAGGTAATAGGCGTCGTAATAGCCTGCCGAGAGCACATAGGTGCCGAGCATGATGCGGCGGCGCACTTCCGGGCCAAATCCGGCTGCACGGGACTGCTCGTAAGTGTCGACGATATCTTCGCCGCGCTTGCGAAGGCCATAACGAATGCCGTCATAACGCGCGAGGTTGGACGACGCTTCAGCGGTTGCAATGATATAATAAGCCGGCAAAGCATAGGGCGTGTGCGGCAGTGTGATCTCGCGCACATTGGCCCCCGCATCTTTCAGCCAGGCGATGCCATCATCCCACAGCTTGGCGATTTCCGGCGACAGGCCCTCAAGCCGATACTCCCTAGGAATGCCGATCGTCAGTCCCTTGACCGACTTGCCGACTGACGCCTCGTAATCCGGCACCGGCATGTCGACCGAGGTCGTATCCTTGGCGTCGACCGAGGCAAAGGATGTCAGCAGGATTGCAGCATCGCGCACGGTGCGGGCAATTGGTCCCGCCTGATCAAGCGACGACGCATAGGCCACCACACCCCAGCGCGAGCAGCGGCCATAGGTCGGCTTAATGCCCACGGTTCCAGTAAATGCAGCAGGCTGGCGGATCGATCCGCCGGTATCCGTGCCAGCTGCACCAAGGCAGAGATGTGCGGCCACCGCTGCCGAGGAGCCACCAGACGAGCCGCCGGGCACCAGGGGCGTTGGATCAATCGATCCATCCGCTTTCAGCCGCTGCCACGGATTGATCACCGGCCCGAACGCGCTCGCTTCGTTTGAGCCGCCCATCGCGAATTCATCACACGAGACCTTGCCGAGCAGAACCGCGCCATCGTGCCAGAGATTGGCCGTCACAGTCGATTCATAGGACGGCACGAAATTGCTGAGGATCTTGGACGAGGCCGTCGTCTTGATCCCGTCGGTGCAAAAGAGATCCTTGACCGCCAACGGGATACCTTCCAGTCGCCCCGCGTTGCCGGAAGCGATCCGCGCATCGCTGGCAGCCGCCATCTCGCGGGCCTTCTCCGGCGTTTCCGTCACGAAGGCATTCAAGGCTCGGGCGCCTTCGATCGCCGAGATATGGGCCTCGGTCAGTTCAGCAGCGGAAAAAGTCCGGTTTGCAAGCCCTGCACGGGCGTCGGCAATGGTCAGCTTGGTCAGATCGGTCACGGTCAGCACCCCTGGGGCGAAATCAGATCGGGAAATGGCCGACACGTTGGGTCGGCGTCTGGCGGGATGGCGTCGCTTATTCGACGACCTTCGGCACCACGAAGAAATCATCCTCGCTTGCCGGCGCATTGGCGACGATGCGCGCGGGATACCCGCCGTCGGTCACGACATCTTCGCGCATCTTCATCTGCATCGGACGCACCGAGGTCATCGGCTCCACGTCTGAGACGTCCAGCCCGCTCAATTGCTCAACAAACCCGAGCATGGAATTGAATTCGGCTTCAAGCCGCGCGACCTCTTCAGGCGCAACAGCGATGCGCGCCAGATGGGCAACGCGAACAATGGTGGCGGAATCAACAGACATGACGCTCGTATCCCCGAGGAACGGAATGCCACACGGACGCTATCGGCGCAGATCCGAACCGTGCGGCGCAGTTGCAGCGTTCTAAGCCAAGCGCACGAAAAGTCCAACCCGTTTCGGCCCAAAACATCGGGCAATCGTCTGACCTATGGTGCTCGGGACGGCCCTTTGCCGGAAACGGACTTTTTGCGCTTGGCGGTCGGCGGTGATTTCTTGCCCGGCACGCGCGTTTTCCGCACAGGCAGCGTCAGGACCGGCCCCTGACTCTCAAGCGTTTCGAATAGTGATTTGAGACCAGGCTCATCAACACGTTCGGCTGCTTCGCGAAAACTGACCGTCTCGAACTCCCGTTGGCCTTTTTCCGGCCAGGTCGCCGATTGCTGCTCGACGGCCAACAGGAACACCTTGACATTGCAGGGTTCAAACTGGTCGCCCAACCGCTTCAGATACTCATAGGACCCGATTGGCTTCTTGGCGACACAGCCGATGATACCGGCTTCCTCCCAGGCTTCGCGCACCGCAGCCATGTGCGATTTCAGGCCCTTGATAGGCCAGCCCTTTGGAATGACCCAACGCCGGGTTTCACGGGAAGTCATCAGCATGACCCGCCGTTCACCGCTATCGTTGACCATCACCGGAATTGCCGCAACCTGCCGCTTCATATCAATGTAACCAACTCCGAGATTTTTAAGGGACAAGCTAACGAAAACGTAACCAAACGAGACTCACAGATACGCCTGCAACCCACTGCCGACAAGATGAAATTTTTTGCACCCGGCTAAGTATTTTCGCATCTGAGAATCGTGATTTGGCAAGCCTGTACCAATGCCACCCTCGTTATCGGAAGCACAACTGGACTTCTGATGCCCCTTGGCTTTCCGCTTGTCCTCGGCTAGGGCTTGCCGATGGCCGAACCCTCCATCTCCCTGGACGATCTCTTTTCCCGCCTCCAGCCGGGTCAGCGCCTGATCGGGCTCGATCTCGGATCGACCACCATCGGCTTGGCGCTGTCGGATCCCGGCCAGCGAATCGCCAGTCCGTTGGAGACAATCAGGCGCGTCAAGTTTGGCAAGGACGTGGCGATCCTGTTGGGTATCTGCGAAAAGCACAATGTCGGGGGCCTGGTCATGGGCTTGCCGCTCAATATGGATGGCAGCGAAGGCCCGCGCGTGCAGGCGACCCGCGCCTTTGTCCGCAACCTCATTCCCCTGACCCGACTGCCGCTCGCCTATTGGGACGAGCGTCTGTCAACCGCCGCCGTGACCCGGACGCTGATCGAGGCTGACACCAGCCGCGCCCGCCGCGCCGAAGTCGTCGACAAGATGGCCGCCGCCTTCATCCTGCAAGGCGCGCTCGACATGATGGGCAAGAAGGCTCGTACCGCGCAGGAAGCCGCCGAGCGGGAAGCCGATGGAGGGCTCGCCCCCTAAAACACGATCCCCACCTTGCCCTGCCCGTGCCGTTCGAGCCGACCGGCCAGATCGAGTTCGAGCAGCACCAGTTGCACGAGCGCGGGCCGCAGGCCGGTTTCGCGGATGATATCGTCGATGGCGGTCGGCGTGGCGCTGAGCGCCGTCAGAATGATCGTTCGGGCGCGCTCGGTTTCGGTGGTGTCTGGCATCGGTCGGTCAGTCGGTGAATGATCGGGTTCTTCAGCGGTCGTGTCAGGCGGCTCCCAGCCAACCAATGGGCTGAGGGCTTCGAGCAGATGCTCGGGCTTGTAGATCAGGGTCGCGCCGGTCCGGATCAGATCGTTGCAGCCTTCGGCGCGCGGATCGAGCGGTGATCCCGGAACGGCGAAGACCTCCCGCCCCTGCTCCGCTGCAAATCGCGCCGTATGCAGCGACCCCGACCGTAGCGCCGCCTCGACGACCACCACCCCCAGCGACATGCCCGAAATCAGCCGATTGCGTCTTGGAAAATCCCGTGCTCTTGGCTCCCAGCCGAAGGGCATTTCCGTGAGGATCGCCCCGCCCGCCGCGATCATGTCTACGGCAAGGCCCGCATGTTCGGGTGGATAGAGCTTGTCGAGACCGCCCGCCAGCACGCCGATGGTTCCCGTTGTCAACGCCGCCTGATGCGCCGCCGCGTCAATGCCGCGTGCCAGCCCCGAAATGACGATGAAGCCCGCCTCCCCGGCAGTCCGCGCCAGCATGCCTGCGAACTTGCGGCCTGACAGAGACGCATTGCGCGATCCCACGATGGCGACCGTCGCCCGCTCGCCCAGTCCCGGATCAAACAACCCCGGCGCACGGTCTCCAACCCCGAGTAGCGGATTCGTTCCCCCCTGAACTGCGAGGATCGGTGGTGGCCCCTCAACGGCCCGCAGGTATTTGGGATAATCCGGCTCGCCCAACGCGACAAAGCGCGCGCCCATGCCTGCCGCAATCTCAAGCTCGCGATCAATCTCGGCGTCTTCGGCAATCCGGATGCGTGACCGCGCCCCGCCACGGCGCGCCAGTTCGGGCAAGGCGTCAAGCGCCATTGCAGCTGAGCCGAAATGATTGACAAGCGAGCGGAACGTTGCCGGACCGACGTTCTCCGAGCGGATCAGTTTCAGCCAGTTGCGCCGCTGCTGGTCTGTCAGCCAGACCCCGATTGCCCCTTCGCGAGGTCGTTTCTCACTCATCCAGCCCTGCCAATCTACGCGATTGTCGCGCAGTCGACAGTTATACAATCTTGGCGAGCTTTATTTCAACCCAGAATTTTAGACGCGCTACTTGCCCTTGCCGATCTTCGGCTCGGTTCCGGCGATGAGGCGGGCGAGATTGGCGCGATGCGTGTAGAAAATAAACAGCCCGAGCACGACGAAGACGACGCCCAGCTTGATATCCGGAGCTGACGAGGCCTCGGTCGTCGCAGATACCAGCGAGATAGATGCACCCAGAGTCCCAAGTGCAACGACGGTCGCGGCGCTGAGCGCGGCGAGCGAAGAATATTTGTAGAGATAGGCGACCGCGAGCCAGACGAGGCAGAAGGCCACACCGGCTGGCCAATAAAGCCCCAGCAGCACCCCGATATAGGTGGCAACCCCCTTGCCGCCCTTGAACTTCAGCCAGACAGGGAACAGGTGCCCGAGAAAGGCCCCAAGCCCGACCGCAACGCCTGCGCCATCATCAAGATAATGTCGGACGATGAGAATCGGGATCAACGCCTTCAACCCGTCCGCCAGCAGCGTCGCCAGCGCGAGCCCCTTGCGTCCGGTCCGCAGCACATTGGTGGCACCGATGTTACCCGAGCCGATGGCCCTGATATCGCCAAGCCCGGCCGCCCAGGTGATCAGCAATCCGAACGGGATTGACCCGCAGAGATAACCCAAGATGACGGCGACGCGGATGAGGGGATCATAGGCTGACATGGCGACCAATCCTGATGCAGTAGGCCTCTCTCGTAGCGGAGGCGGGGGGCGGATGTCCATGCTGTTGATCAAACCGCACAGTCCCGAAAAGCGAGTCCGATGAATCGCTTGGCGCGACAGCTTCAGAAAATGAGTCCGCGTCTTCACACCGGGATTCCACTTGAACGGCCTGCCGAAACCTGAATCGTGGGAGTCACTTGGCCCAAAGCGTTCACAGTGAGCCGAGAACGCGCAGTCTCTGCCCTGTCGAAACAGATGCATGTCACGCGTCCGTCATGGGGAGTTTCTACGGTCGCCGCATCCAGCAAGCCCTCAGGAGACTTCGCATGCGTTCCATCACCTCCACTCTCTCCGCCGCTTTCCTCATGGCGACGGCCCTCACTGCCACCGCCGCCGATTTCCGCGATGCAAATGCGCCCATCCAACATGTGCTGCTCGTCAGCATTGATGGCTTCCATGCCGAGGACCTGAGCCGCTTCGTCGCCATGCATCCGCAGTCGACGCTGGCCACACTCACCGGTCATGGCACGACGTACGCGGAAGCCCGCGTCCCGGTTCCGAGCGACAGCTTCCCCGGTATCCTGTCGCTCGTGACCGGCGGCACGCCGAAATCAACCGGTGTCATGTATGACGACAGCTTCGACCCTGCCCTGTCCCCGGCTGGCTCGGATTGCAAGACCACCGGCGCGGACGTCGTTCTCGACGAGGCCGCCGACGTCAACGATAACGACCGCAACACCACGCTCGACGAAAAGAAGCTGCCACGCAATCCGGCCAAGGGTTGCGCACCCTTCTACCCGCATGAGTATCTGCGCGTGAACACGATCTTCGAAGTCGTGAAAGCCGCTGGTGGCCGCACCGCCTGGGCCGACAAGCATCCCGCCTATGACCTCCTGAATGGTCCCTCGGGCAAGGGCATCGACGATCTCTTCGTGCCGGAAATCAATGCCGATGGCACGACCGACTCCGTCGCCAAGACCGAAAGCTACGACGACACCCACGTGGCGGCGATCGTCAACGCCATTGCGGGCCATGATCATGCCGGCAGCGGCAGCTTCCCCGCGCCGACCCTGATGGGCCTGAACTTCCAGGCCGTCAGCGTTGCCCAGAAGCTGCCGGGCGTTGGTTATACCGATGCAGCGGGCACGCCGAGCGCTGGCCTCGAAGACGCCATTGAACACACCGATGCCTCGCTTGCCAAGCTCGTGACCGCTCTCGACAGCGCCAAGATCCTCGGCAAGACGTTGGTCGTCATCACCGCCAAGCATGGCCAGTCGCCGGTGGATCCCGCTGCCCGCAAGATCGTGGACAAGAAGCTGCTGGCCAAGATCATCAAGGATGCCGCTCCCGGTGGCGTGACCCATATCACCGAAGATACCGCAGCCTATATCTGGCTGAAGGATCACAAGGATACAGACTCGGTCGTCAAGGCCCTGACGGACCATAGCGCCGACGTCGGCTCGCCGAAGCTCTACGTGGGCGAAGCCATGCTCGCCTTCTTCAATGACGCGACCAAGGACGGTCGGATGCCCGACATCATGATCCAGCCGGTTGAAGGCGTGATCTATTCCAAGGCTACCGCGACCAAGATCGCCGAACACGGCGGTTCGCTCGATCATGACCGCCACGTCGCCCTGCTCGTCGCCGGTCCCGGCATGACCGCCAACACGGTTGCCGCTCCCGTCGCCACCACCTCGGTTGCCGCTACCATCATCACCGCTCTTGGCCTGAACCCCGACGACCTGCAGGCCGTCAAGGCCGAAGGCACCAAGCCTCTGCCGGTGAAGTGATCTCGACCCGACCTGACCTGACTGACGCAAAAGAAGCCACGCCTCCCCGGAGCGCGTGGCTTTTTGCTGACTGACAAAGGTATGCAAATCTTTAGAGTATCAGGCAATTCTCGGCTGAAAGTGGCCCGATTGCGGCGACGTCCTTGCGTGAATAGCCAATTCACGACGCGTTCATATTCTACCCGTTAGTTACAATTTATTGAAAATCAACCACTGTTACAAAGGCGATTTAAATGTCTTCAGGTGAAAAGTCTGTCGCCATACACCAGAAGCAAGGTAGATCAAAATGTCCAAGGCAGATTTGACAACAAGCGAAGGCAAAGAAAATTCCGGCTCCAGGCGGGAGTGGCGCGCCATGCTCTTGCGAAAGGCTGGTGTCTTTTGGTTCGCCCCATTGAATGTTTTGATGATGCTGCTTTATCCTTTGCTGTTATCAAAATTCCTGCATCTTGGTCCAGTGTCCTTTGGCTTTGTGGCTTTCTCCTTGCCCTTCGTTCAGCTCGGAACACTGGCTTTAGTCTGGCAACGCTATAAGAGTTTGCAACAATTGCACCCGTGGTCACCTGATGCGGCCGCGTTAACTTATATGCGGGCCTGATCTGCATTTCGGCATTCGTGTGCCAGGTCGCATCGCACATTCCTGACGCACCCTGCCGCGCGCCGCGCTCTCCATCGCCCCCATTTTGTGGCCTGAGGCGATCCCGGTTCGGCCTGAAACTCGACTTTCGGCCTAAACGACCATCCTTTGGCAACGCGCCGTCGTTCCTTGGTCGTGAGCCGAATGCCCGTTTACAAGGGTCGCAATATGGCAGGCTGCTTCGATGCTATTTTCAGAGATCTACGGCAACGAATGCTTCGCTCGAATTGACCACGGTACGGACACATCCGCCGCCCCGGTTACCCGGTTAGACTGATGTGATTGCCCACATTTTAACTGAACCCTGAAAGGAACCGGGGATGGTGCCTTATGACGAAAATAATACAGACAACCGCGGTCCGTCAGCGAGCAGCGGTGAAGCCGGCAGCTTCCCGAAACGGACAAAATTGCTCGGCTTCGTTCAACGCGACCTTTATCGCCTTGAACAACTGAAACGAGAAACCAAGGAACTCGAGAAGCGCTCGATTTCAGAGCTAAGTCACGTGATCGACTTTCTGAATCAGGACGATAAACTGGTTTCACGTGCTGGTCTGGCCGTAACCTTGACATTCAAGACGCCAGAGCTGGTGGCAGGTGATCCGAGTGGTAAGTCGCACTATCTCAAGTTTGATATCAAGGACCCACAGGCTATTCGCGAGTTACTCGAGCAGGCGGTAGGCATTATTTACGGCGGGTCCTAGGATCGGTACGCGCGCCAGGGCCTCGCAGCACGGCCTCGGCTGAGCTGAAGGCTCGGCTTTGGCATTGAACGCAGCGCCGCCGAATTAGACCGGGACATCGACCGCCACGCCTCCCCGGAGCGCGTGGCTTTTAGCTGACTGCTTTGAGCGGATACCGGGCCAGATACAGAGATCGCGAACGACCTGAGCGGCGGACTCCTCTCCCTGTCCCTCTCCCGCAAGAGAAGAGGGAACTCCAGTCGCATCAGCTCTATTCAGCCGTCCCCTCTCCTCTTGCGGGAGAGGGACAGAGCGAGGGGTCTTCACCCAAAATCACCTGTTAGACACACACACCGCAACAGCCCGAGCCGCACTCAACCCCCGGGGATAACTGCAAACTTACTCTCCTCCTGATTATTCATGGCAGAATGATGCAACCATCACTCGTGCCATGAGGCCAATATGCAGACGTCCGCAAATTCAGAGATCGAAAACACAGAACCAGACCTCGACGAGCAGCAGCTCGCCCGCCTGCTCAAGCGGCGTCGCACACTCACACGATTGCGCCTTGCCTTCGCGGCAAACCCGCACAGTCCCCAGCTCCGCGCGCTGATCGTCCGCTTTCTGAAATCCTACGATCCCGACCAGCCGCGCGTCCCCGCAGGCCAGCCGGATGGCGGCCAATGGCTTGGGGCCAATCACCGCGATGTCAGGACGCGGGCCACGCACCCGCCTATCCCGTCACGGTTCCGGACCGAACGTAATTTTACGGGCGATCAGCCCTGGCAATCTCGCACCACCGGCACGGATCAGAACGGACAGGTTCTGACGACCGACATGACTTTCGCCGATGGCAGCAAGATCGACGCGCACGTCGACCCCTCCGGCAATGGACCCTTTGACAGCCAGTACACGGTCACCAACCCGGACGGGTCGCGGATCAGTTTCACCAACGTTGGCAATCAACAGACTGTCACCGATGCCCGCACCGGCGCAGTCGTCAGCCAAACCATCGTCACCAGTCAGGGTGCCGAGCCAATCTGGCCCGATGGTGCCGATCACGGAACCCCGCCGGTCGTTCTGGCTCAGGCCGCCCCGCCGGTTCCTGTTCCGCAGGTGGAAATCCCTTTGATTGCGACCTCCGCCGCTCTCACCCTCTACAGCTACCTGTCGTCGAGGTCATCGACGTCAAGCCCATCCGGCCCCGGCCTTCCGCCACCGCTTTACGTACCTGGCGATCCCAATGCGATCCCCATCCTGCAGCTCGATAAAGCGTTGGGCTTTGATCGTAACGAGACTCTCAAAGGCACTTATACCGGTACGCAAACTGAGGCTCAGGTCCAGAGCAACTGCCCGGCTTATCAACGTATCCAACAATGGACTGACGAGGGTGTCGCAACGCTGAGGAACGATGGTACCGCTTGGTCGCCGCAGATATTCGGCACAGCCGTGCACGCCTATGTCGCAACGCAGGTCAGATTGTCTGGCGACCCTACGTTAAAAGCGAACCCAATTCTCGGGCTTGGGGGCACCCAAGTCTTGCTCGGTGCGATCATTCCTGATATCTCCGAGACACAACCAAATGGGACTACTTGTATCTATGATATCAAAACAGGTGTATCTGGCTTACCTGACTCTAGGGCTGCTAATTTTGTTAATCGCTGGATAGAACAAAATCGCTCCGCGTCTACTCGATTTATCGTCGTAACCGTAAGGCCCTCCCGATGACGACTAAAAATCAAATCAGAGATCTCCTCAAACCGGTCATCGCGAACAACCCGGATATTGTTATATCCTCAGCTCCGTTTGGACTGCTTTTTTGCCTGACGCCTATCCGGCATGTCTTTTGCGGGGTCCACTTCCAGCGCGGAAGAACAAAAGACTATTGTCATGTCATGCCTGTCGCGACCGAAACCTGCGCCAGCCTGGCGCTCCCCTGGATTGGCGGTACATTTGAGCGTGTTCGGTTCAATGGAATAGATGGCCTGGACTGGGACAAGCCGGAGATTATCCGTGAGCTTCAGGAGCGGCTCGAAACCGAAATTATTCCACAACTGCGCACTCTTATGACGCTACCAGGCTATTTCGACTACAAATACGGCAAAGACTCAAACTTCTACCGCCTGCCGATCCATGCTCTTGTTACCCTGCCCACGGTGATAGCCAACGGCAAACTTGATCTTGCAACCCGCATTTATCACGAAGTGCTGGAATCCTTGGATTGGAACGCGTTTGA
>CAIYYN010000012.1 GCA_903930435.1 uncultured Hyphomicrobiales bacterium
CTTGCCCTTCAGCATGTCAGCAAGCGATTTCAGCGGACGCTTGTTGGCACCCGTGATGACGCGGCCACGGCGACCATTGTCGAACAGCGCATCGACCGCTTCCTGCAGCATGCGCTTCTCGTTGCGGATGATGATGTCCGGAGCACGCAGTTCGATCAGGCGCTTCAGGCGGTTGTTACGGTTGATAACGCGGCGATAGAGGTCGTTCAGATCCGACGTCGCGAAGCGGCCACCATCGAGCGGCACGAGGGGACGCAGATCCGGCGGAATGACCGGAACGACCGTCAAGATCATCCATTCAGGCTTGTTGCCGGAATCAATGAAGGACTCGATCAGCTTCAGGCGCTTGGCCAGCTTCTTCGGCTTCAGTTCACCCGTGGCTTCAGCGATTTCAACGCGCAGCGTTTCGGTCAACCGGTGGAGGTCAAGCGATTGCAGCAGTTCACGAATCGCTTCCGCACCGATCAAGGCCGTGAAGCTGTCGGGTCCAAATTCGTCCTGGGCCTTCAGATACTCGTCTTCCGACAGAAGCTGATGCAGCTTCAGCGGTGTCAGGCCCGGCTCGGTGACGCAGTAGTTTTCGAAATAGAGAATGCGCTCCAGATCCTTGAGCGCCATGTCCAGCAGCATGCCGATGCGGCTTGGCAGCGACTTCAGGAACCAGATGTGCGCAACTGGCGCGGCCAGTTCGATATGGCCCATGCGCTCGCGCCGGACGCGCGACAGCGTGACTTCAACGCCGCACTTTTCGCAGATGACGCCCTTGTACTTCATGCGCTTGTACTTGCCGCACAAGCACTCGTAGTCCTTGATCGGCCCGAAGATACGCGCGCAGAAGAGACCATCGCGTTCTGGCTTGAACGTGCGATAGTTGATTGTTTCCGGCTTCTTGATTTCGCCAAAAGACCACGACAGGATCTTTTCCGGGCTCGAAATCGAGATCTTGATCGCATCGAAGTTTTGAGAAGCCTGCGGCTGCGGGCTGAAAACATTCATAACTTCTTGATTCATCGACCGTCTCCTCACTTCATCCGGTCGGGCTCGAAATCCGAGTCTACCGACGCCGAAGTGTCCACGCTGATCTCAAAACGCTGAACGACTCATCTGGCCCAGCCAGTCAGTCACGCAGCATATCATGTCGAATGTGCGGCGGGGGCTGCCCCTCGCCGCGCGCCCTTACAGGGCTGATTACTCGGCTGCATCCTGTCCAAGGGCTGGCGTCTCGTCCTGGCCGATCCGGGGCTTGGTCGAAACCAGCTCCACATTCAGGCCAAGCGACCGCATTTCCTTGACGAGAACGTTGAAGCTTTCCGGAATACCAGCCTCGAACGTATCGTCACCGCGCACAATGGCTTCGTACACCTTCGTGCGTCCGGCAACGTCGTCGGACTTGACCGTCAACATTTCCTGCAGCGTATAGGCGGCGCCATAAGCTTCAAGGGCCCAGACTTCCATTTCGCCGAAGCGCTGGCCACCGAACTGCGCCTTACCGCCCAACGGCTGCTGGGTGACGAGGGAGTACGGACCAATCGAACGGGCATGGATCTTGTCGTCCACGAGATGGTGAAGCTTCAGCATGTAGATGTAGCCAACGGTCACCTTGCGATCGAAGGTATCGCCCGTCCGCCCGTCATACAGCGTCACCTGACCCGATCCGGCCAGACCGGCCTTGCCCAAGGCCTCGACGATGTCCTTCTCCTTGGCACCGTCGAACACCGGCGTCGCAATCGAAATGCCCTTCTTCAACTCTTCCGAGAGCTTCAGGATCGACTCATCGTCAAACTGCGAGGGGTCTTCACCCTTGATGTTCGGACCGTAGAAGTCGGTGATCGTGTTCCTTAGCGGGCTCAGGTCACCCATCTTGCGATAGATGTCGAGTGCGTCGCGAACCTGCTTGCCCATGCCTGCACATGCCCAACCCAGATGTGTCTCCAGGATCTGGCCGACGTTCATGCGGCTCGGCACGCCAAGCGGATTCAGCACCACGTCAACGTGGGTACCGTCCTCAAGATACGGCATGTCCTCGATAGGCACGATACGCGACACGACACCCTTGTTGCCATGACGTCCGGCCATCTTGTCGCCTGGCTGGATCTTGCGCTTCACAGCGACGAAGACCTTGACCATCTTCATGACGCCCGGCGGCAATTCGTCACCGCGCTGCAACTTCTCGACCTTGTCGATAAACCGCTGCTCGAGGCGCTTGCGGCTCTCGTCATACTGGGTGCGCATCTGCTCGATTTCGCCCATCAGTTTTTCATCTGACAGGGCAAACTGCCACCACTGCGACCGCGGGAACTCTTCCAGAAGCTCAGCCGAAATGACCTGCTCCTTCTTGAAGCCCTTCGGTCCCGAGAGAGCAAGCTGGCCGACCAGCAATTCGTGCACACGACCATAGACGTTACGATCCAGGATCGCCTGTTCGTCGTCACGGTCCTTGGCAAGACGCTCGATTTCCTCGCGCTCGATGGCCATGGCGCGCTCGTCCTTCTCGACACCATGCCGATTGAACACGCGCACTTCCACGACGGTGCCCTGCACACCCGGCGGCACACGCAACGAGGTGTCACGCACGTCAGACGCCTTTTCACCGAAGATCGCCCGGAGCAGCTTCTCTTCCGGAGTCATCGGGCTTTCGCCCTTTGGCGTGATCTTGCCGACGAGGATGTCGCTCGCCCGAACTTCTGCGCCGATGTAAACGATACCGGCTTCGTCCAGATTCTTCAGCGCTTCTTCCGACACGTTCGGAATGTCGCGGGTGATTTCTTCCGGTCCGAGCTTGGTATCACGGGCCATGACTTCGAATTCCTCGATGTGGATCGAGGTGAAGACGTCGTCCTTGACAATCCGCTCGGACAGAAGGATCGAATCTTCGAAGTTGTACCCATTCCACGGCATGAACGCGACGAGCACGTTCCGGCCCAGCGCGAGATCGCCGAGATCGGTCGATGGACCGTCCGCCAGGATATCGCCCTTCTCAACCAGATCACCAACGTTCACCAGCGGGCGCTGGTTGATGCAGGTTGACTGGTTGGAGCGCTGGAACTTCATCAGCGTGTAAATATCGACGCCCGACTTCGTCGGATCGAGATCCTTGGTCGCGCGAATAACAATACGCGTTGCGTCCACCTGATCGACGACACCCGACCGACGTGCGCCAATGGCCGCACCGGAGTCACGCGCCACAATCGCTTCCATGCCCGTTCCGACGAAGGGAGCCTCGGCACGCACGAGCGGCACAGCCTGACGCTGCATGTTCGAGCCCATGAGAGCGCGGTTCGCGTCGTCGTTTTCAAGGAACGGAATGAGAGCGGCCGCGACCGATACCAACTGCTTCGGCGACACATCCATATAGTCGACGCGATCAACTGGGACCATCATCACGTCGCCAGCATGGCGGCACACGATGAGCTCTTCGGTCAGTCTGCCATCCGCGTCGAGCTTTGCATTCGACTGGGCGACATAATGCTTCGACTCTTCCATTGCCGAGAGGTACTGCACTTCAGGCGTGACCTGTCCATCGCGGACCTTGCGATAAGGCGCCTCGATGAAGCCGTACTTATTGACGCGAGCAAAGGTCGCAAGCGAGTTGATCAGACCGATGTTCGGACCTTCCGGCGTTTCAATCGGGCAGATACGGCCATAATGCGTCGGATGCACGTCGCGCACTTCGAAGCCGGCGCGTTCGCGTGTCAGACCGCCCGGTCCAAGAGCCGACAAGCGGCGCTTGTGGGTGATTTCCGACAGCGGATTTGTCTGGTCCATGAACTGTGACAGCTGCGACGATCCAAAGAACTCGCGCACAGCCGCAGCGGCTGGCTTGGCGTTAATCAGATCCTGCGGCATGACCGTCTCGATCTCGACCGAGGACATGCGTTCCTTGATCGCCCGTTCCATCCGCAGCAGGCCGACACGATACTGATTTTCCATCAGCTCACCGACCGAGCGAACACGACGGTTGCCCAGGTTGTCGATGTCGTCGATTTCACCGCGTCCATCGCGCAGGTCAACCAGCGTCTGGATCACAGCCAGGATGTCGTCCTTGCGGAGAACGCGCACGGTATCTTCTGCGTCGAGATCAAGGCGCATGTTCATCTTGACGCGACCAACCGACGACAGGTCGTAGCGCTCGGAGTCAAAGAACAGCGACTGGAACATCGCCTCGGCTGTTTCGACAGTCGGCGGCTCACCGGGACGCATCACGCGATAGATGTCGAACAGGGCATCTTCGCGGCTGACGTTCTTGTCGACAGCGAGGGTGTTACGGATGTAGGCACCGGTATTGACGTGATCAATGTCCAGGACCTCGAGCGTATCGTAGCCAGATTCAATGAACGTCTTCAGGAACTTGTCGGTGATTTCCTGACCCGCTTCGGCGTAGATCAAGCCTGTCTTCACATCGACCAGATCTTCTGCCAGATACTGACCGACGACGTCCTCGTCAGTCACCTTGAGAGCCTTGAGGCCCTTTTCCTGCAAGAGACGCGACTGGCGCGCCGTCATCTTCTTGCCGGACTCAAGCACGAGTTCGCCTGTATCGGCATCGACCAGATCCTGCAGGGCCTTGTAGCCACGCATGCGGACCGGATCGAACGGCATGCGCCAGCTATCGCCCGAGCGATGGAAGGTGATGCGCTTGTAGAATGTATCGAGGATAGCTTCGCCATCCATCCCGAGCGCAAACATGAGACTCGTGACGGGAATCTTGCGGCGGCGGTCGATGCGCGCGAATACGATATCCTTGGCATCAAACTCGATGTCGAGCCACGACCCGCGATACGGAATGATGCGAGCGGCGAACAGGAGCTTGCCGGACGAATGGCTCTTGCCCTTGTCGTGATCGAAGAACACACCCGGAGACCGGTGCATCTGCGACACGATGACGCGCTCGGTACCATTCACGATAAAGGTACCGTTGTCTGTCATGAGCGGCATATCGCCCATGTAGACATCCTGCTCCTTGATGTCCTTGACCGACTTGGCACCGGTATCCTCATCGACATCAAACACGATCAGACGCAGAGTCACCTTGAGAGGCGCGGCAAATGTCATTCCGCGCTGACGGCACTCGTCAACGTCATACTTCGGCGGTTCAAATTCAAAGCGCACGAACTCAAGCAAGGCCCGGCTCTGGAAGTCCGACACAGGAAACACAGACTTGAACACGGACTGAAGACCTTCATCAGCCCGTGAATCGGGTTGATCATAGATCTGCAAGAACTGATCATACGAAGCCTTTTGAACTTCGATCAGATTAGGCATCTCTGCCACATCCTTGATCGAACCAAAGAATTTGCGGATCCGTCTGCGACCGTTGAACGTCTGTGCCATTGTCGCTCCTTCACTGTATCGCGTTTTGTCAACGCCTGTCCGAAATGCCGGTTTCCCCTTGACGCCTCGAAGAACCTATCAAATGGCTCAGTCACTCATAGCGTCAGGCAAGTAGGGCATTCGGGACCAGCGTCCCATTTTCCTCTAGCAATCACTTAGAAATACAATCTATCTCTTTATGATCACATTCATTCTCAAACTCCAGATACCAGCAGACCGTTGCCAAGCATCGAAGTCGGAAAACCGGACGAGGGGTTGCCTCGTCCGGTCCTTTGTCAAATTACTTGACGTCGACCTTAGCGCCGGCGCCTTCAAGCTGTGCCTTGAGCTTGGCAGCTTCGTCCTTCGACACGCCTTCCTTGATCGCCTTCGGAGCGGCTTCAACGAGGTCCTTGGCTTCCTTCAGGCCGAGACCCGTGATCGCGCGGACTTCCTTGATGACGTTGATCTTGTTCGCGCCGATGTCGGCGAGGATCACGTTGAATTCCGTCTGCTCTTCAACCGGAGCAGCAGCAGCAGCAGCGCCGCCGCCAGCAGCGGCAACAGCGACAGGAGCTGCAGCAGAAACGCCCCACTTCTCTTCGAGAAGCTTCACGAGTTCAGCAGCTTCCAGGATGGTCAAGGACGACAGTTCGTCCGCAATTTTGGTCAGATCAGCCATTGTTTCAGTCCTTAAGATGGGTTCGAACCAGGAACCACGCTATGCGGTTCCGAACAGTTTTCCGTGGCGTAGCGACAGGATCGCTTTTCCGCCTGCATCACGCGACACGAGCCGCATGACAAGTCTTCGTTGGTCTTGACTCGCTAACGGCCTCAGGCCGCCTGGTCCTTGTCGGCACGTGCCTGGATAACGCGCGCGAGGCTTGAACCCGGTGCGTTGACCATGGCAGCGAGCTTGGTCGCAGGAGCCGCAATGACGCCCACAATCTTTGCCCGCAGTTCGTCGAGCGACGGCAGACTTGCCAGCTGCTTCACCCCATCGGGGTTCAGCGCTGTCTTGCCCATTCCGCCACCAAGGATCACGAACTTGTCGTTCACCTTGGCGTATTCGGTCGCAACTTTCGTCACGGCAACCGGATCCTTCGCAGTCAGGATCACGGTCGGGCCCTTAAGAAGAGCCCCCATATGCTCGAGGTCTGTGCCTTGAATTGCCAGTTTGGCGAGCCGGTTCTTCGCAACTTTCACGGTACCGCCAGCAGCCCGTACACGACCGCGAAGTGCGGACATGTGAGCCACCGTCATACCCTGATAGCCAGCAACCACTACAGCACCGGATGCCTTGAACTGGGCTCCCAGCGATGCAACGGCTTCGCGCTTTTCAGCTCTTTCCACGACTGCCTCGTTGAATTGGCCTCCGAGAGTACCCGAAAGCCGGTTTCAGGAAGCTCGCCCCGCAGTCCCCTAAGGTCATGCAACGACGAGCCATTACGCTCCTGTCCCCTTGAGGCTGATCGTGAAACGACCAACCGAAGGTCTACGGTTCGAACCCTATTCCTTGGCAACAAGGTCACCCTTGCCGCCGGAAAAACGCTCTCCCCCGTCTCATGCAGGCCCACCGGATCGCACCCGGCTTTTGGAAGGCTTAAGTCGGTTTCCCGACACCCGCAGTCTCGGACAGGTTTTACTCCCCGGGCCGATAGGCTCCTTGTGACCAAAGATCCTTGACAGTCCGAAGAGCTAAACCCCGAATGAACAAAGCTCATTCGGAAATTCTGATACGGGGCAGATACCCCGCAAAATAGAAACTCAGTTCGCCGAAGCGCCCTGCCCCATCGACAAGGTCGACAGGTCAACCTTGATGCCGGGACCCATGGTCGACGACAGCGACATACGCTCCAGATACGTGCCCTTGGCGCCGGTCGGCTTTGCCTTGTTCACTGAATCAGCGAAAGCCTTGATATTCTCGATCAGGGCTTCAGCGGTGAACGACAGCTTGCCGACACCAGCGTGGACGATACCAGCCTTTTCAGCGCGGAACTCGACGGCGCCGCCCTTGGCGTCCTTGACGGCCTTGGCAACATCCTGCGTCACCGTACCGACGCGCGGGTTCGGCATCAGACCACGCGGGCCGAGCACCTTGCCGAGACGTCCGACGAGCGGCATCAGGTCCGGGGTGGCGATGCAGCGATCAAAATCGATCTTGCCGCCCTGGATCTCCTGAACCAGATCTTCAGCACCAACAATGTCAGCGCCTGCTGCCTTGGCTTCATCGGCCTTGGCTCCACGAGCGAACACCGCCACGCGCAGTACCTTGCCGGTGCCGTTTGGCAGATTGCAGACACCACGAACCATCTGGTCCGCATGACGCGGATCAACGCCGAGGTTCAATGCCACCTCAATGGTTTCATCGAACTTGACGCTTGTGCGCTCCTTGATGATCTTCACAGCTTCATCAAGTGCATAGGTCTTCGTGCGGGACAGACCTTCGCGTGACTTGGCAACACGTTTTGCAAGCTTGCTCATTGTCTCACTCCACCACTCGCAGGCCCATCGCCCGCGCCGTGCCCTCGACCATGCGTGAAGCCGCATCAATGTCGTTGGCATTCATATCCTTGAACTTCTTCTCTGCGATTTCGCGCACCTGCGCGCCAGTCACCTGACCAACGAAGGTACGGCCCGGGGTCTTCGAACCCGAACCAGGCTTCTTCTGGGTTGGCAGCTTGGCGGCCTGCTTGAGGAAGAAGCCGACGGGCGGCGTCTTGATCTCGAACTGGAAGCTCTTGTCGGTGAAGTAGGTGATGACCACCGGGCACGGCGTGCCCTTGGCGATCTCAGCCGTCTTCGCGTTGAAGTCCTTGACGAACATCATGATATTCAACCCGCGCTGACCCAGCGCAGGACCGATCGGCGGCGACGGCTTAGCGTCCTGCGCCGGCACCTGGAGCTTGATATAGCCCTGTATCTTCTTCGCCATAGAGTGGCTCCTTGACTTGCTCCGCCCCGACACAGCTCATTGCGTGCCTGACGAACTCGAAAGAGATTGGCGGTGCGGCCTCACTCCCGGCGAAGAGAGCTGCGCCTTCCGCCCCCTCGTTCCAGCCGATACCGGCTGATGACGAAGGCGCTTTGAGCATTGGGTTCATCAAATCGTTGCCGGTTTGATGACATGCTCCGATCTGTGCAGCCCGGTTTCCCGCCAGCACCCGGCGTCACTTCCCAGATTGGCAAGTCACGCCGCAAACACCAAAGCGCTGCCGACAGGCTCGTTATTCACGACCCAATCGGCAACGCTTGAAACGCGTACTCAGACCTTCTCGACCTGAGTGTATTCGAGGTCAACCGGCGTCGCGCGACCGAAGATCGATACAGCGACCTTCAGGCGAGAGCGCTCGGCATCAACTTCTTCAACCACCCCATTGAACGAGGCGAATGGGCCATCGGACACGCGGACTTGCTCGCCAACCTCGAAGGAGATCGACGGCTTCGGGCGTACCACGCCTTCCTGGACCTGCGACATAATGCGCAGCGCCTCACTCTCGGAGATCGGCTGCGGCTTGTTGTCCGCGCCCAGAAATCCGGTCACCTTCGGGGTGTTCTTGATCAAGTGGAACACCTGATCGGTCAGGTCCATCTTGGCCAGGACGTATCCCGGAAAGAATTTCCGCTCAGTATCGATCTTGCGCCCACGACGAACTTCAACGACCTTTTCCGTCGGGACAAGGATCTGCTCGAACGCCTCCGTCAGATTCTGCTGCGCAGCGCGCTCGCGAATCGAGTCGGCAACCTTGTTCTCGAAATTCGAATAAGCGTGAATAATATACCAGCGCTTGGTCACAACAGCCTCCCCTTGCGCAGGCATCAATGACCGACGCCAAGGAGGAGACTCACGCCCCATCCCATGATCTGGTCAGCCAGCAGAAAAAACACAGCGGCGATAGCAGCCATCACGAACACCATCAGCGTGGTGATAGCCGTTTCATTCCGGGTCGGCCAAGACACGCGCCCGACTTCCTGGCGCACTTCCTGGGCAAACTTGAGAGGATTAATCTTCGCCATCCGCCGCTCAACGTAGGCGGGCGTCACAGGAAACTTATCCTTTGACACCACGCACGAGGTCGGTTCGTTCAAGCCGCCAAACCCAGCAACTTGAAGGAACCGACCACAAATCCTGACTTGAGGTGTCTCAGCCGAGTCGGCATGTCGCTGATCGTCGAGCCACCAAGGGAGCATTCACTTAGTGCGTTTCGGTTCCCTGTACAAGAGGAAATCGAAAAACGTCCATCGTATTCCACCAGTAAACCGGTGGCAGGGGCAGCAGGTCTCGAACCTACGACCTGCGGTTTTGGAGACCGCCGCTCTACCAACTGAGCTATACCCCTAACGCTTCCGTGCGGGGTGATATAACGAAGCAAGCGATGTGGAGCAAGCGGAAAATATCAAGCGAGTCAAGTTCTGCACCTGGGATGCGACGACCGATTCCTTAAAGCCTTCAATGTGGCTTCAAACTCTGACCCAAGGCCTGGCATCAAAAGACTCCGTCAGGATACACAAAATAGAACGAAGGCGCGGGCATTGCTACCCGCGCCTCGACTTTAATTAATCTAGCGTCAGATCAAGCGATGATCTTGGCGACGACGCCTGCGCCGACGGTACGACCACCTTCACGGATAGCGAAGCGGAGCTTCTCTTCCATGGCGATCGGCACGATCAGTTCGACAACGATCTTCACGTTATCGCCTGGCATCACCATTTCCGTGCCTTCCGGCAGCTGGACGATGCCAGTAACGTCGGTCGTGCGGAAGTAGAACTGCGGACGGTAGTTCGTGAAGAAAGGCGTATGACGACCGCCTTCTTCCTTCGTCAGGATGTAGGCTTCCGCCTCGAACTTCGTGTGCGGCGTTACCGAACCCGGCTTGCACAGAACCTGACCACGCTCGACGTCAGCGCGTTCAATACCACGCAGCAGCGCACCGATGTTGTCGCCAGCTTGCCCCGAATCGAGCAGCTTGCGGAACATTTCAACGCCGGTCACCGTCGTCTTGCGCGTCGCACGGATGCCGACGATCTCGACTTCTTCACCAACCTTGACAATGCCGCGCTCAACACGGCCGGTCACGACCGTACCACGACCAGAGATCGTGAACACGTCTTCGACCGGCATCAGGAACGGCTGGTCAACCGGACGCTCCGGCTGCGGAATGAACTCGTCAACCGCTGCCATCAGCTTCAGAACCGCGTCATGACCAAGCTTGGGATCGCCGTTCTTCAGAGCTTCCGTGGCCGAGCCATGGATGATCGGGATATCGTCGCCCGGGAACTGATACGACGACAGCAGCTCGCGCACTTCCATCTCGACCAGTTCAAGCAGTTCCGGATCGTCGACCATGTCGCACTTGTTCAGGAACACGACGATCGCCGGGACGCCAACCTGACGGGCGAGCAGGATGTGCTCGCGGGTCTGCGGCATCGGGCCGTCGGCAGCCGACACGACCAGGATCGCGCCGTCCATCTGCGCAGCGCCGGTGATCATGTTCTTCACATAATCAGCGTGGCCTGGGCAATCAACGTGAGCATAGTGACGGTTCGTCGTCTGATACTCGACGTGCGCCGTGTTGATCGTGATGCCACGAGCCTTTTCTTCAGGCGCCGCGTCAATCTGATCATACGCCTTGAACGTCGCACCACCCGTTTCAGCAAGCACCTTCGTGATTGCTGCCGTCAGTGACGTCTTGCCGTGGTCAACGTGGCCAATCGTGCCAATGTTGCAGTGCGGCTTATCGCGATTGAATTTCTCTTTGGCCATCGGATCTCTCCGTAGTCCTCAATTGCGCCCGAGGGAGTTCGGACTGAAAGGGTTACAAACTCGCCTGAAGAATATCAGGCGAACTTCTTCTGGACTTCCTGTGCAACGTTCGATGGCACTTCATCGTAGTGATCAAACTGCATCGTATAGCTGGCGCGGCCCTGGCTGAACGAGCGCAACGTGTTCACATAACCGAACATGTTGGCCAGCGGCACCATGGCCGTCACGATCTGCGCGTTACCGCGTGTATCCGTGCCAGAAATCTGTCCACGGCGCGAGTTCAGGTCGCCGATGACCGAACCCAGATATTCCTCAGGGCTCACAACTTCGACCTTCATGATCGGCTCAAGAAGGACCGGATTGGCCTTCTGCAAACCTTCCCGAAGAGCAGCGCGTGACGCGATTTCGAACGCGATCGCCGAGGAGTCAACTTCGTGATAGGCACCGTCGATCAGCGCAATCTTGACGTCGACGACCGGGAAGCCGGCGATCGGACCCGAGGTCACCACCGAATTGAGACCCTTTTCAACACCCGGGATGTATTCTTTTGGAACCGATCCACCGATGATCTTGGACTCAAACTCGTAACCCTTACCCATCTCATTCGGCTCGATCGTGAACTTGACGCGAGCGAACTGACCAGTACCACCGGTCTGCTTCTTGTGGGTGTAGTCGATCTCTGTCTTCTTGCGGATCGTTTCGCGGTAAGCAACCTGCGGAGCGCCGACATTAACGTCGACCTTGTGGGTACGACGCAGAATATCGACCTTAATATCGAGATGGAGTTCGCCCATGCCCTTGATGATCGTCTGCCCGGACTCGACATCTGTCGAAACGCGGAATGACGGATCTTCTGCTGCCAGCTTCGACAGCGCCACACCCATCTTTTCCTGGTCGGTCTTCGTCTTTGGCTCGATAGCCATTTCGATAACCGGCTCAGGGAATTCCATACGTTCCAGAATGACCGGGCTTGAAGGTGCGCACAGCGTATCGCCGGTCCGCGTATCCTTCAGACCAACCAATGCCACGATATCGCCGGCATAGGCCTCGGCAATTTCCTGACGCTCGATCGCATGCATCAGCACCATGCGGCCAACGCGCTCTGTCTTTTCGCGCGTCGAATTCAGGAGACTGACGCCTTTTTCCAACTTGCCCGAATAGATCCGGCAGAAAGTCAGGATGCCGTACTGGTCGTCCATCAGCTTGAAGGCTAACATCGACAGAGGCTCGCTGTCAGACGACGGACGATCAACTTCATCACCCGTCTTGACATCAATGCCCTTGATCGCCGGACGATCGAGCGGGCTTGGCAGGTAGTCAACAACTGCGTCAAGCATTGGCTGAACGCCCTTGTTCTTGAACGCCGAGCCACACATGACCGGGAAGAACGAAGCTGTCAGAACTGCCTTACGAATCAGACGCTTGATCGTCGGGATATCAGGCATTTCGCCTTCGAGATAGGCTTCCATCGCTGCTTCGTCCATTTCGACGGCAGCTTCGATCAGCTCCAGGCGAGCAGCGTTTGCGCGCTCGACCATATCAGCCGGAATATCTTCGTAATGGAACTTGGCACCGAGTTGCTCATCGTACCAGACGACGGCGCGCATCTCGACGAGATCAACCAAACCCTTGAAACCACCCTCTGCACCGATCGGCAGCTGGATCGCAACCGGCTTCGCACCCAGGCGCACCTTGATGTCGTTGAGGCAGCGATCAAAATCAGCGCCGATCTTGTCCATCTTGTTACAGAGAACGATCCGCGGCACCTTGTACTTGTCACCCTGACGCCAGACTGTTTCCGTCTGCGGCTCGACACCTTGGCTTGAGTCGAGCACGCACACTGCGCCGTCGAGAACGCGAAGGCTGCGCTCGACTTCAATCGTGAAGTCAACGTGGCCGGGCGTGTCGATGATGTTCAGGCGATGGTCGTTCCAGATGCACGTCGTGGCAGCAGACGTGATCGTGATACCCCGCTCCTGCTCTTGTTCCATCCAGTCCATGGTGGCTGCACCATCGTGCACTTCACCGATCTTGTGCGACTTGCCCGTGTAATAGAGCACGCGCTCAGTCGTCGTCGTCTTACCGGCATCAATGTGAGCCATGATGCCGAAATTACGATAATCTTCGATGGCATGCGTGCGGGGCATAGTGGACCTCGTGAAAACTTACGTCGACAAGTCAGGAAATTACCAACGATAATGCGAAAAGGCGCGGTTCGCTTCTGCCATGCGATGCGTGTCTTCACGCTTCTTCACCGCGTTGCCCCGGTTATTGGAGGCATCAAGCAGCTCAGCCGAAAGACGTTCAGTCATCGTCTTTTCGTTGCGCGACTTCGACGACGACAGCAACCAACGAATGGCAAGCGCCTGACGACGATCAGTGCGAACTTCGACAGGCACCTGATAGGTCGCACCGCCGACGCGGCGCGAACGCACTTCGATCTGTGGCGCTACGTTTTCGAGTGCGCCGTGGAAGATCGCCAATGGGTCCTGGCGGGTCTTTTTCTCGATGAGATCAAAAGCCCCATACACGATGGACTCTGCCACTGACTTCTTGCCAGCGCGCATGACGTTATTCATGAACTTCGAAACAATGAGGTCCCCGAACTTCGGATCGGGCTGGATCTCACGCTTCTCTGCACTATGACGACGGGACATTGCTTAGACCTTCGGTCGATGAAACTCTTGTTAAAACCTCGGGGGTACACCCCAGGGGCCTGCGACTTTAATCTTACTTCGGACGCTTGGCGCCGTACTTCGACCGGCGCTGCTTACGATCCTTGACGCCCTGCGTATCGAGCACGCCGCGCAGGATGTGGTAACGAACGCCAGGAAGATCCTTGACACGACCACCGCGGATCATGACGACGGAGTGTTCCTGGAGGTTATGACCTTCACCAGGAATATAGCCGATCACTTCAAACCCATTCGTCAAGCGAACCTTTGCAACCTTACGAAGCGCCGAGTTCGGCTTCTTCGGGGTCGTCGTATAAACGCGAGTACAAACGCCACGCTTTTGAGGGCAAGCCTCAAGATGGCGGGCCTTCTCGCGATATACCGGCGCGACGCGCGGTTTGCGGATCAACTGATTGATCGTCGGCATGCGTGACTGTTCCCTGTCGTGTTCGGCTGGACACCGAAAATTCTGTGGCACTGCGCTCTGTCACGCTCCGTATGACCATTCGACTGAACGAACGACAAAAAGAGGCCGCTCGGGGTTTTCCCTGAGCGGAGCCAAACACAGAGGATAGACACGACCTAGTCGCGCCGATCATGCTTTTCGGCTTTCCAGAACACTTGACCGCAGCGTCGTCTCGGAGGCTTTGCTTCTCATTTCTTTTGGCGAAATGGAAGAGGAGCGTCCGACGGGCACCCTGCGAAAGTGGGCGGAACTTATGCGCGGCAGCTTGCTTCGTCAAGTGAAATCAATCAAAAAAGTTTTGTATCAACGACGATGTTATTTTGATCTCATTATATCAATTGGTTAGCGGATATCGCCCAGACCGGATTATGGCCCGGTTTACGTCGATCTGTGCCGCTCAGACCGATGAAGCCGCGAAATCCCGTCAAAGAATCGTTAACAGTTTCAATGATTTTTGGTTCCATTTTTAGCCAGGTCACGCTGAGTCCAAGGGGATAGGCCCCCATTCGCTCATCAGCCCCTCACAGCATGATGTTCTGGCACACGCCAGGTGACCAGGCTCGGGTCGAATGACGTGTGTCACGGCGTCAGTGACGAGACAAAAGACGTCATTAGATCCATCACCGCCGACTGAACTGTAAAAAAAGCGGCCCCTTCGCTTACGGAGGGACCGCTCTCGATTCGTTTCAACGACTATCCGCCCAGCTTAGCGGATTTCGCTTGTCATTCTGCTGCTGGCAAGGCGAGCCGCTGCTCAACAGGTGCCTGCTGGTTCTTGCGTTCATCCAGAATGAGCTCATCGCGATGTGTCGCAATCGTGCGGATCTTGCTCATCACTGAGCCCGTACCGGCTGGGATCAGGCGACCAACGATGACGTTTTCCTTCAGGCCTTCGAGCGTATCCATCTTGCCGGCCACCGCCGACTCGGTAAGCACACGCGTCGTTTCCTGGAAGGACGCCGCAGAGATAAACGAACGCGTCTGGAGCGAGGCCTTCGTGATACCGAGAAGGACCGGCACAGCAGACATCGGCTTTTTACCTTCTGCAATCAGACCGGCATTGACCTCGTCAAAATCGATCCGGTCAATCTGTTCGCCGTTGATCAGGTCGGAATCGCCCGTATCGGTCAACTCAACCTTCTGCAGCATCTGCCGGACAATCACTTCGATGTGCTTGTCGTTGATCACGACGCCCTGCAGACGATAGACTTCCTGGATTTCGTTGACGAGGTAGGCCGCGAGTGCCTCGACGCCCTTGATTGCCAGGATATCGTGCGGTGCCGGATTGCCGTCGAGGATATAATCACCCTTTTCGATCGCATCACCATCCTGCAGATGGACGTGCTTGCCCTTGGGGATCAGATACTCGCGCGGATCGAGCGAGGAATCGTTCGGCTCAATGATGATGCGCCGCTTGTTCTTGTAGTCCTTGCCGAAACGCACGGTACCATCGATTTCCGCGATGATGGCGTGATCCTTCGGACGACGGGCCTCAAAGAGTTCGGCAACACGCGGCAGACCACCCGTGATGTCGCGGGTCTTGGCAGATTCCAGCGAGATACGTGCAATCACGTCACCGGCACCAACCTTCGAACCCGGGTCGACGGACAGAATTGCGTCCACCGGCAACGGATAACGCGCATCACCGCCACGCGACAGCTTGGCGATCTTGCCGTCGGCTGTCTTGATGACAAGCGCTGGCTTCAGATCGCTCGTGCGAGCAGACGTCCGCCAGTCGATGACAACACGCTTGGTGATGCCCGTCGCTTCGTCGGTTGATTCCGCAATCGTCTGACCGTCGATGAGGTCTTCGTAGGCTGCAGTTCCCTCCACTTCCGAGATGATCGGACGGGTGTAGGGATCCCACTCGGCGATACGCTGACCGCGCTTGACCTTATCACCGTCATCCACAAACAGCCGTGCGCCGAAGATGATGCGATGGACAGCCCGCTCGGAGCCGTCGGCATCGACGACGACGATCGCGAGGTTACGACCCATCACGATCAGCTTGCCTTCAGAATCGCGCGCCAGGTTGCGATTGCGGATCTTGATCGTGCCTTCGAAGTTCGATTCCACGAACGAGGAGTCAACCACCTGTGCCGTACCACCGACGTGGAAGGTGCGCATGGTGAGCTGTGTGCCGGGTTCACCGATCGACTGGGCCGCGATAACGCCAACGGCTTCACCCATATTCACGGGCGTTCCGCGAGCAAGGTCACGACCATAGCACTTGATGCAGACACCGACCTTGGTCTCGCAGGTCAGAACCGACCGGATCCGGACCGTCTGGATGCCAGCGCCTTCGATCCGCTTGACCATGGCTTCGTCGATCAGCGTCCCCTTCGGGCAGATGACCTTCGTTCCATCAGTCGGATCGACAAGATCGTCAGCGGTCACGCGACCGAGGATGCGCATACCGAGTGTTGCGACAACCGTACCACTGTCGACGATCGCCTGAACACGGATGCCGGCATCGGTTCCGCAATCCGGATCGGTGATGATGCAATCCTGCGCAACGTCAACGAGACGACGCGTTAGATAACCCGAGTTCGCCGTCTTCAACGCGGTATCGGCCAGTCCCTTGCGAGCGCCGTGGGTCGAGTTGAAGTATTCAAGAACGGTCAGACCTTCCTTGAAGTTCGAGATGATCGGCGTTTCGATGATTTCGCCCGACGGCTTGGCCATGAGGCCACGCATGGCGGCCAGCTGGCGCATCTGGGTCGGCGACCCACGTGCACCGGAGTGGCTCATCATGTAGACCGAGTTAACAGGCTTCTGACGACCGGTCTCGGGGTCCTTCTGAACCGCAGAAATGCGCTTCATCATCTCTTCAGCGACACGATCCGTGCACTTGGCCCAGGCGTCGACGACCTTATTGTACTTCTCGCCCTGCGTAATCAGACCGTCCTGATACTGCTGTTCGAACTCCTTGGCAGCCGTCTGCGTATCGCTGACCAGCTTCACCTTGGTATCCGGGATCACCATGTCGTCCTTGCCGAAGGAAATGCCGGCGCGGAAAGCGTGATAGAAGCCAAGCGCCATGATCTTGTCGCAGAAGATCACGGTCTCTTTCTGACCGCAGGTACGATAGACGCTGTCGATCATCGCGGAGATGTTCTTCTTCGTCATCAACTGGTTGCAGACGTCGAAGGTGATGCCCGGATGCTGCGGCAGCAGGTTACCGATCAACAAGCGACCAGGAGTGGTCTCGTAGATCTTCGAGGCCGGATTACCGTCCTTGTCGATGTACTTGAAACGACCGCGAATCTTGGACGCCAGTGTGATCGTCTTGTTCTCGAGCGCGTGATAGAGCTCGCCCAGATTACCGAAGGCCATGCCTTCACCCGGCTCGCCTTCTGCCATGATGGACAGATAATAGAGACCGAGAACAATATCCTGCGACGGCACGATGATCGGTGCGCCGGATGCAGGATGCAGGATGTTGTTGGTCGACATCATCAAGACGCGCGCTTCCAGCTGCGCTTCGAGCGACAGCGGAACGTGTACGGCCATCTGGTCACCGTCGAAGTCGGCGTTGAACGCCGTACAGACGAGCGGATGCAACTGGATCGCCTTGCCTTCAATCAGCACCGGCTCGAACGCCTGGATACCCAGACGATGCAGCGTCGGAGCGCGATTGAGCATCACAGGATGTTCGCGAATAACCTCATCCAGAATATCCCAGACTTCCGGACGCTCCTTTTCCACGAGCTTCTTCGCCTGCTTGACTGTCGAAGACAGGCCCTTCGCATCAAGACGCGAATAGATGAACGGCTTGAAGAGTTCCAGCGCCATCTTCTTCGGCAAGCCGCACTGATGCAGCTTCATTTCCGGACCGACGACGATAACCGAACGGCCGGAGTAATCCACGCGCTTGCCGAGCAGGTTCTGACGGAAGCGACCCTGCTTGCCCTTCAGCATGTCAGCAAGCGATTTCAGCGGACGCTTGTTGGCGCCTGTGATAACACGGCCGCGGCGGCCATTATCGAACAGGGCGTCAACCGCTTCCTGCAACATGCGCTTTTCATTGCGCACAATGATATCGGGCGCGCGCAGTTCCATCAGTCGCTTCAAACGGTTGTTGCGGTTGATGACGCGGCGATAAAGATCGTTGAGATCGGAGGTGGCGAACCGGCCGCCGTCCAAAGGAACCAAAGGACGCAATTCGGGCGGGATGACGGGCACCAC
>CAIYYN010000013.1 GCA_903930435.1 uncultured Hyphomicrobiales bacterium
AGGGCAGACGTGTTCGACTACATCGAACGCTTCTACAACGTGGTGCGCAGGCACTCGACATTGGGCTATATCAGCCCCGTCGAGTTCGAGCAGAAAGCTCGATAAGCTTAAGTGGGTGTCTACGAAACCGGCAGCAGGCCACACCGGCCAAGCTCTACCTCAGCTAGAGCCAGCAATTTGCGTAGTGGATAGAGGAATGTCGAGTTCGTACACCAGCCCTATCGGCTCATATCTCAATCGAACACTGCCACGAAGTTGAGCGGCAAGGCCGTTGATGAGGCGTGTCCCGAAACTGGGCCGAGCTGGCTCGCTGACCGCCGGGCCACCGCTTTCGGTCCATGTCAGCTTCAACCGTAGCGCATCGTCATCGACAGTCGATGTGATGTCGATGCGCCCCGTTGCGTTGGACAATGCGCCGTACTTGACCGCATTCGTGCATAGTTCGTTGAGAGACATGCTGATCGGAAGGACCGCCTCAGAGGGGATCTGGATGTGAGTGCCTTGAACGGCAAACCTTCGGACGTCATGGCTATCGAACGGTGCGATTGCGTCACGAACGATGTCGCTCAGTTTCGCGCCGAGCCATTTTGATTCCAGCAGCAGATCATGCGCCTTGCCCAAGGCAACCAATCGGCTTTCAACAGCCGACCGGCCCTCTTCGAGGCTCCGCGCTGTTCGCAAGCTCTGCGAGGTAATCGAAATCACCGTCGCCAACATGTTCTTCACTCGATGATGCAATTCCCCGAACAGCAGTTCCTGAAACCGCTTGGCAAGCTCTACATCCCGTATCGCGGCGACCACGACGAGTCCGTCGCGGGTCCGATGCGGGCTCAAGCTAATCTCGACCTGGAGTTCGCTGCCGTCCTTACGAAGGCCCCGTAGCTCCAACCCAGTGCCCATCATGCGAGGGGTCGGGTCACTCATAAAGCGATCCAGATGACCAGTATGCAGGCCTCTGCACCGTTCCGGAATAAGGACGCTGAGCGGCTTTCCAATCAGGTCGTCGGGCGCGTGACCGAACATGGCCTCGATGCGGTTACTGGCAAAATTGATGCGTCCAGTCTGATCAACGATAACAATGGCATCCGGACTTTCCTCCAAGAAGCCGTGGAATTGCGCCTCTGCGCTCGGCCCAGCATTCGCGTCCACCAGCCAATCGCCCAGATCGCTAACACGCCCAGGATTGTCGGTGGTTTTGGACCGCTCCGTCGTCGAAATGTCGTGTTCCTCTCGACCAAGGCACGTCTCTCAGAGGACCCTTGAAATCGCACCGCCTCGGGTACCCGCTAGAGCCCCGGCACCCACTTCGAGCCAGATTTCCTGATGACCGGCACCTCATTTACAGGACCTGAAGGCTTCGGACTTAAGGTCGTAACGTCAGTCACTCACCGAAGCTTAAATGACTCAACGCCGGCAGCAAGCGAAAGACCGATCTGCCCTTCGATGGAGATCGGCTGCAATGCAAACGAGCGGTGAGAGCCGCCGAGGAGAACATTGGCGCCCGCGCCAACGCCCAATGTAGCTGAGGCTTCGACACCACCATAGTCGCCGGCCAGAGCGCGGCGCCGCTGCCCGTCTGTGGGCGCGAAAACGTCCCAAACGAGGATGCCCCGGTTCGTCGCGCCGAGATCGAGTCCGAACTTCTGGATCGAGCCGAAATAGTGCTCATGCCAGCCATGGAGTGACGTGAACATGCAACTGAGCTCTCGATGCGACGTGATGATGAGTCCCAGTGCAGCCGAGACGTTACAGCGCAAGGCACCGACCTTGACCTGTTCCGCTGACGAAGCCGCAAGTGTCGTACCCAAAAAGACGGCGCCAAGCGCGAGCCCGGCAATCGTGTTGCGCCCTAGTACCTTGAACATCATAGATCTTTCCAATCCAACTAAGCCTGAGCTCGAACGCGTTAATTCTGCCGAGGAGGGCACAAAACGATTGAGATACTTTTGCCGCCCTATCGAAACGTCGAAACCGTTGATCAAACAATCCATACATTGGCGAGCGAAGTCGTTAACCCCGGGGAATATACACAGTCAGCCTCATTGCAGCCCCAACAACGCAGCCTGCCCATTGTCTTTGCGTAGAATCCGACGCTGCCTCGACGATACCGGAGAGGTCATCTTCAGACGTAGCTGTCTTCGCGAGCGTTGTCGGCTCGGTGCGTAGGCCAGTCCGATATTTCCAGCGCTCGGATCTCTATAAGGAGTGACAAACCATGTTGATCGACATGTCCTACTACGCGGCGGCGCCAATTATTCTTGTCGTTCTGATCGTCCTCTTCGCGTCGGTACGGATCCTGCGGCAGTACGAGCGGGCCGTCGTCTTCACACTCGGCAAGTTCGAGCGGATCAAAGGGCCCGGACTGGTCCTGCTCTTTCCCTTCATCCAGGAAATGGTGCGCGTGGATCTGCGTATCCAGGTGATCGAGATCCCGAGCCAGGACGTGATATCGCGCGATAACGTATCGATGAAGGTCGACGCCGTATTGTACTTCAACGTGGTCGATCCCGAGCGTGCAATCATCGCGGTCCAGAACTATCAGCCTGCGACAAACATGCTGGCGCAGACGACCTTGCGGGCGGTGCTCGGCCAGCACGACCTTGATGAAATGCTCTCTGATCGAAAGAAGCTTAGCACGGATGTGCAGGGCATTCTCGACACGCAGACCGAGGCCTGGGGCATCAAGGTTAGCAATGTCGAAATCCGGACGGTCGAACTCGGCGACAACATGGTCCGCGCCATAGCCAAACAGGCCGAGGCCGAACGTGATCGCCGGGCCAAGGTGATCCACGCCGAGGCGGAATTCCAGGCGTCCCAGACGCTGGTGAACGCGGCGACAATTCTGGGAAGCGTGCCCGCGGCCATGCAATTGCGTTATCTGCAGACGCTGTCCGAGATCGGCGCGGAGCAGAATTCGACAATCGTCTTCCCGATGCCGATCGATATCATCAAGCCGTTTCTGGATTTGATCCAAAGCCAGGAGGCGCAAATCCATCGCGGCGGCAATGGCGCGGCCAAACTGCCGCTGGAAGCGCCGCACCTTGTTTGAGGGCTCGTGCGTAGTTTCTGACTGTGCCATCCATCTCGGCAGCGGGCGTGAAGTGTGCAGTTCACTGACCACGGAGGGTCTGATGGATATCAAGGTCGATGAGATGCTTTGGGGCTCCAGCATGTTGCCCGAGGGAACAGTCGAGCGATGGTTTGTCTCCGATGGCGCACTCGTCGCCCTTGGCGACCGACTGGCTGAGGTGCGGATCGAGGGCGCGTTGCACGAGATTACCGCACCCACACCCGGTCGGCTGTCGATCGTTGTGGCTTCAAATATGATGGTGGACCCCGGTTCTCTCTTGGCAAGACTTACCCGAGATTGAAACGCCGAAGACGTCCTCGCATGTGCTCGTCTTGGACAAGGTCGTACTGTCCTCGCCGGTATCTGGATATCGACGACGATCTACTGTCACAACGGAGTTCGAAGCCGGGCATCAGACTACCCGTACTTTGGCTCGCGGTGTCACTGACCCGGCGGAAACTACTTATTCAGTCTTATGAAAATCGCGAAAGTCCAACGGATGTCCCGGCCGTGCCAATGAGACACGTCTGCCAGCCGGACGCGATCAAAAACACCCGAAACGCAGCTCATTCTGGGGGCTTGGACGTAGGCCGTCGAACGTAGGCGGCCTCCGACCGCGATCTGGCCGTCTACTCGGCGAGATTTAAGATGAAATCGTGACTGAAATGCTTAGCGACATTTTAGCGACGGCGTCTCTTGGCTGCTGATCCAAGAAGATCCTTGGCCCCTGGGTATTTCCCGAGGCTCGCGCGCCACATCGGCGCCCAATAGGCTTTCATGGACCGATCAATAGATGTGTAGCCGGCGCGGAGCGGCGCTGCTTGCATCCAACCTAGAGGGATCAAGCCTATGCCACTTCACGAACGCGAAAGCGTCAGAGGTCTGCTTGAGGCGGATATCTACGGCACCCACGCAGCCGATATCTCCGTCCCGAAATTCAAGCTCGGCCAAGGCGAATTACGAGCGGACGTGGCTCATGCGCTTGTACGGGACGAATTGTTCCTGGATGGCAATGCGCGGCAAAATCTTTCGACGTTCTGCCAGACGTGGCTCGATACCGAAATTCATGACCTCATGGATCTATCGATCGACAAGAACATGATCGACAAGGACGAATATCCCGCGACCGCCGAGATCGAAGGCCGTTGCGTGAACATTTTGGCGGATCTCTGGCACTCGCCGGATGCGGCGAACACGATCGGTTGCTCGACGACGGGGTCAAGCGAGGCCTGCATGCTCGGCGGTCTCGCCCTGAAATGGAAGTGGCGCCTCCGGATGGAGGCCGCCGGGAAGCCGACTGGCAAACCGAACATCGTTACCGGCCCGGTCCAGGTCTGCTGGCACAAGTTTGCCCGTTACTTCGACGTCGAGCTGCGCGAGATCCCACTGGAAAAGGGCCGGCTCGGCATGACAGCTGAGGAGGTGCTGAAGCGCGTTGATGAGAACACGATCGGTGTTGTTCCGACGTTCGGCGTCACGTTCACCTGCCAGTATGAGCCGGTGGCCGCAATCGCTGCCGCACTCGACAAGCTGCAGGCCGAAACCGGGCTCGATATTCCAATCCACGTCGATGCCGCCTCGGGCGGATTTATCGCCCCGTTTATCGAGCCCGATCTCGTCTGGGATTTTCGCATTCCGCGCGTGAAGTCGATCAACGCATCCGGCCACAAATATGGACTTGCGCCTCTTGGCGTGGGTTGGGTTGTGTGGCGCGACAAGGCGGAGTTGCCCGAAGAGTTGATTTTCAACGTCAATTACCTCGGCGGCAACATGCCGACCTTTGCGCTGAACTTCTCGCGGCCGGCCGGGCAGATCATCGCGCAATATTACCTGTTCCTGCGTCTCGGCCACGACGGCTACCGGCGCATCCAGCAGAACGGCTACGATACCGCGCAGCAGATCGGCCGCGATGTCTGTAAGCTTGGGCCGTTCGAATTATTCTTTGACGGCAATAGCAAAACGGGTCTGCCGGCGATCTCCTTCGTGATCAAAGACGGTGCGGAGCCGGGATATTCGCTGTTCGATTTGTCGGACAGGCTTCGGGTCCGCGGCTGGCAGGTTGCAGCCTACACGATGCCGCCGAATATCCAGGACGTCGTGGTGATGCGCGTTCTCGTCCGGCATGGATTCAGCCGCGACATGGGCGACATGCTGATCACCGATATGAAGCGTGGCATCGATTACCTTGTGGCGCATAAGCCGTCGGTCCCGCAGAGCCCGGCCGAAGGGACGACATTCACCCATGACGGCGCGGCCGCCAAGTCTTTGCCCGCCGTGCCCGTTGTGAAAGCGGTGCGTGCTGCAGACGGCTCGCACGTGAAGACGAAGCAAGTCGCTTGATGGTCGATGCTCGTGCCAGTCGCCCAGACTCAGCGTGAGCGATGACTGGAGCGATCTCAAATCGGCTCCAGTTTTCGCCCGTCTCAAGACTACACAAATCTGAAAATCGATAGGAGGCCCAGATGGCTCTGGCAAAAAAAGCCGTGGTATCCACGTTCAGCATGGCAATGATGACGGGCGCCGCCGTCGTCAGTCTGCGCGGCCTGCCGATGATGGCGAAGGAGCAGCTGACGCTCTTCGTCTATGTCGCCTTCGCCACGTTCATCTTCCTGATCCCGGCGGCGCTCGTCTCCGCCGAATTGGGTGGTGCATTCGGTGAAAAAGGCGGTGGCGTCTACACCTGGGTTAAGGAAGCCTTCGGCGCGCGCTGGGGCTTTGTCGCCATCTGGTTGCAATGGATCCAGAACGTGGTCTGGTACCCGACCGTCCTCGCATTCTCAGCGGCAGCAATCGCTTATGTGGTCGGAAAGCCCGAGCTTGCCAACAACGGGCCCTATGTCGGCGTCTTCTGCATCGCCTGCTATTGGGCGGCAACGTGGATTTCGCTACGCGGTGTCGATGCGATCGCGAAAGTCACAAGTTGGGCCTTCCTTGTCGGTACGGTATTGCCTGGCGTCATCATCATGGGTCTCGCGGCGATCTGGATCTACCAGGGCAACCCGATTGCCATGCTGCATCCGGTCGCGACAGATTCCGTGTCGGTCATGTCGATGACCGGCGGCCATGCGCATCCGCGTTATTTCCCCAATATTACTGGCATGGGTGACATCGCCTTTCTCGCCGGCATCATCCTGCTCTTTGCCGGCGTCGAAGTGCACGCCGTGCATGCCAATGAGATGACGGAACCAAAGCGGCAGTTTCCGCTTGCCATCCTGATTGCGTCCGTCGTCATCATTCTCCTGTTCACGCTCGGATCATTCGCCGTCGCTACCGTGCTGCCGAACCAGGACATCAATCTTCAGGAAGGCTTGATGAAGGCCTTTCAGCAGATCTTCGACAAGTTCGGCATGGGTTGGGCGACGCCGATCGTCTGCCTGCTGCTCGCGTTTGGCGGTGTCGGCGGTGTCATGTCCTGGATCAGCGGGCCGAGCCGTGGTCTCCTCTGGACTGCGCAGGAGGGTGAAATTCCGCCCTTCCTGGCAAAGACCAACAAGCAGGGTGTCCAGATCAGCATCCTGATCGTCCAGGGTGTGATCGTGACCGCCCTCTCGGTTACCTACTTCGTCATGAAAGATGTCAGCGTCGCGTTCTTCCTGCTCAGCGCCATGACGATCTCGCTGTACCTGATCATGTATATGCTCATGTACGCCGCAGCCATTCGGTTGCGCTATTCGCAGCCCGACCTGAGGCGCAGCTACCGCGTCCCCGGGGGAACCGCAGGCATGTGGCTCATTGCCGGCGTAGGATTTGCTGGCGTGGTTTTTTCCTTCGTCGTCAGCTTCTTCCCACCATCGCAGCTGCCGGTTGGAAGTCCAACCCTCTATGTCGGTCTTGTCGTCGCTGGAACGGTGATTTTCACGGGCCTGCCCCTGCTGATCACCTTCTTTAAGCAGGCATCATGGCGTGCGGTGCAGCAGCCCCCCATGGTCACTCCTGTTCTTGCAAAGGCGTCGTAAAGCCGACGGCCGGACTGTCCTGAGCGCGAAGCGCAAGGCAAGCGTTAGGACGGCCGGTCGCTAGGACCGCAAGGAGGAACACCATGGAAAAGTATCCGACCCGTAGCAAACCAGACAGCGCGACGTTTGCCATCCCGCGACGCCGCCTACTTGGCTTTGGGACTGTCGGTCTTTTGGCAGCCGCTATGCCATCACTCGTCGGGATCGGCACCGCGATAGCTAAACCCACGCCCGCAGACGAGCGTCGATTGAAGCAACTCGTCGACGAGGCCCATTCTCGTTTCGCCACGGTCGGTGACGGAAAGAATGCCGATTACATCCCCTATCTGGCCTCGGTGCCGTCGCACCTCTTCGGCATCGCCATATCGACCCCGGACGGTAAGGTCATCGAAGCAGGCGACACGACCTATGCCTTTGCCATCGAGTCGGTCGCTAAAGTCTTTACGCTGGCGCTCGTCATGCGTGAATCCGGGCCGGATATCGTCAAGCAAAAGCTTGGAACGAATGCGACCGGGCTGCCCTTCAACTCGGTCATTGCGCTGGAACTGCATCAGGACGATCCGCTCAGCCCGCTCGTGAACGCCGGAGCGATGGCGACCGTAAGTTTGGTGAATGCGGCCAATGCTGAAGATCATTGGAGGAAGATCAGCGACAACATGAACGGATTTGCCGACGCCGACCTGCCGCTCAACCAAGCTGTCTACAAATCCGAATCCGATACGAACCAGCACAATCGCGCCATCGCATACCTGCTTCAGACTGGAAACCACATGTACAGCGATGCGATGGAGGCGTGCGACATCTATACCCGCGAGTGCTCCATCGGCATCACGACACGCGATCTTGCTGTCATGGCCGGGACTCTCGCCAACGGCGGGGTCAATCCGATCTCGGGAAAACGCCTCCTGGATAAGGCTTACGTTCCCAAAATTCTCGCCGAGATGGCGGTCGAAGGGCTCTACGACACGAGCGGCACTTGGCAATATGACGTGGGGTTGCCCGCGAAAAGTGGCGTCGGCGGCGGTATCATGGCGGTCTCGCCGGGCAATTGGTCGATTGCAGCCTTTTCGCCGCCGCTCGACGCGGCTGGCAACAGCGTTCGTGCGCAGCTCGCCATTGCGTGGATCGCCGATCAACTGAAGGCCAACATCTACGCCGAGTAATCGCACACCTCAGCAAGAAACGTTCAGCGCCTAACACATTGATCGATCAGCCGATTGCAAGAGGAAACAGATGTGAAAGCCGTTGACTATGAGCGTTTCGCAAAACTAAGTCCGTTCGAGCTGAAGGATGCGCTGATCGATCTCGCTTCCAGCAAGAGCGACCGGATGATGCTCAACGCGGGCCGAGGGAACCCGAATTTCCTGGCAACGCTGCCGCGCCACGCGTTTTTTCTGCTTGGAACATTCGCACTTGAGGAGTCCGAACGCTCGTTCTCCTATATGCCCGAAGGCGTTGGTGGTCTCCCGCTTCATGACGGAATGGAGGCCCGATTCGGGGCATTTGTCAGCGCCAACGCTGCACGCCCGGGCGCGACCTTCCTCGAAGCTGTCTTGTCCTACGTTCGCGATCGATTGGGGTTGTCGGCAGGCGGCTTCCTGCACGAGATTGTCTCAGCGATACTCGGCTGCGAGTACCCAACGCCTCCGCGGATACTGCCGTTTGTCTCCACTATCTCCTGCCATTATCTCGCTCGCGAACTCTTCCGCGATCAGTTGCCGGCGAGCGGCATTGATCTGTTCGCCGTCGAGGGCGGCACAGCCGGCATAACGTACGTCTTCAATACATTGCGCGAAAACCGGCTTCTTGTGCCAGGTGACAAGATCGCGATCGGCATGCCCATTTTCACGCCCTATATCGAAATTCCCCAGCTCGGCGATTATCGACTGGTCGAAGTAAACATCGAGGCGGATGGAGCGCACGGCTGGCAATATCCGGACGAAGAGATCGATAAGCTGTTGGATCCTTCCATCAAGGCCTTTTTCGTCGTCAACCCAAGCAATCCGCCTTCGGTGCAGATCGACGAAAGGTCGATGCAAAGAATCGCGGGGCTCGTCCGGACGAAGCGGCCAGATCTTGTGATCATCTCCGACGAGGTTTACGGCACCTTCGCCGACAACTTCCTGTCATTGTTCGCTGTTTGCCCTCACAATACGATCCTCGTCTATTCCTTTTCCAAATACTTTGGTGCGACGGGCTGGCGTCTTGGATTGATCGTGACACATGCGGACACCGTGCTTGATCGCGCGCTCGCGAAGCTGGCTGAAGTCGATCAAAAGGCGCTCGAGGGGCGATATTGTACACTCGCGGCGGAACCTCGCGATATCAAGTTCATCGATCGCCTCGTTGCGGATAGCCGTACCGTGTCGCTCAACCACACCGCAGGTCTCTCCACACCCCAGCAGGCGCAGATCGCGTTGTTTTCCCTGTTCGCCCTTATGGATGAAGCGGACGATTATCAAAATGCGATCAAGAGGCTGATCCGACGCCGTCAAACGACCCTGTACAGTGAGCTCGGTCTTTCCACCGCACGAGACTCGAATGGCACGTACTATTATGCCCTGCTCGATCTCGAGCAGATCGCCACCGAAATGCACGGTATAGAATTTGCGCAGTGGATGCTGGCTAAAAAGGAACCGCTGGAAATGCTATTCCGGCTGGCGGACGAAGGTGGCGTCGTACTCCTGCCAGGCAAAGGCTTTGGGACTTTGCACCCGTCCGCGCGGGCCTCGTTGGCAAACCTGAATGACTACCAATACGCCAATATTGGGCGGGTGATCCACACGCTCTCTAACGAATATCATGCGGAATTCGTGCGCGAGACGGCGAAGCCGACACTTGTGACCGCATAGGAGTCACTATCGAGCCGCACGGACATCCGGATTTTTGCTGTCTCCCATGGAGCCTGCCCTACAATGTTGAACACCGTACTTCTCGCCCGGCCCGAGCTGGCGCTCTTTGCCGCTCTGGTGCTCGGATATGGCCTCGGCGCGATTAAAATCGGTCCCTTCAAGCTCGGGGGGGTGGCCGGGACATTGATCGCAGCCTTGGTCATCGGACAGACCGGTGTCCACGTCGATGCGGACCTTCAACGGTTCATGTTTACGCTATTTGTCTACGCGCTCGGCTTCTCAGTCGCTCCACAGTTCTTTGCCAGCATCGACAAGACGACATGGACGTGGGGTCTTCTAGTAGTTATCGAGATTGTGGCAATAGTGGCCGTGGCGTTTATCGCGACATGGTGCCTCAAGCTGGACGTCGGCACGGCGAGTGGGCTGCTTGCCGGTGCGGCGACTGAATCTGCGATGGTTGGTACCGCGAGCGAGGCGATCGGCAAGCTTGGTATCGCAGCGGCGGAAATAAAGACACAGCAGGCGAACGTGGCGACTGCGTACGCGCTTGCCTATTGTTTCAGTCTGATCACCATCGTCTTGTTCTCCAGTCAGATCGCGCCAAAGCTGCTCGGTATAGATCTTCGTGAGGAGGCCCGGCGCACGATGGCGAAGCTCGGCGGCGTCGATGCAAACCTCGACGCTGATCAAGCCGATGCTTTCCCGCCGCTCGTAAGCCGAGGATTTCTCGTCGCGGCTGCGGCCGGACAAAGCATCGCTGCTATCGAAAGTGCGCTCGCCGGTAATGTCACCGTCGAGGGGCTTCGTAGGGATAACGCCGATATCAAGATCACCGGCGACTGCCTGCTTAGAATGGGCGACGAACTCGCCGTCGCCGGGCTCCGTTCGGCACTCGTGGATGCCGCGAAAATCATCGGCCCTGAAGCAGGCGATCCCTCGGCCGTGAAATTTATCATCGAGACTCGCGATATCGTTCTGACGCGCTGGCCCGAACATCGAGCACCCGCCACATCGATCATCCAGTTCCTCCGCGCAGCGACGGTGAATGGCGTCTACCTGTCGGCCGTCACGCGGGACGACCGCAAGCTGCCGGTGCTGGACCGGGCTATGGTCCGTCGCGGGGATGTCGTGGAATTATTTGGTAAGCCAGAGGATGTTGCGCGCGCAGCCCATCTGCTTGGAAACGCAGAAGTGCCCGACGTTCTGACAGACTTTGTTTATCTTGGCGGCGGATTGATTGTCGGTATCTTGATCGGGCTACTCACGATTCCGGTGGCCGGCGTGCCGCTTTCCCTTGGGAGTGCCGGAGCGCTGGTTTCGGGGCTTGGATTTGGCTGGTTGCGCGCGCGGCATCCGACCTTCGGCGCCTTTCCCCCCGCCGCGACGCGCGTTCTGAAGGATCTTGGTCTAGCCATTTTCATCGCATCGATTGGTCTGAGCGCGGCGCCTAGCGTTCTCGCACTTTTAGGTGCGCGTGGCTGGCAGTTGCCGATTGCGGCGGTTTGTATTTCCTTGGTACCGACGCTCATCTCCCTCTACGTCGGTCGCTACCTTTTGCACATGGAGCCTGCAATCCTCTGCGGAGCGCTCGCTGGGCAGCAGGCTAGCACGCCGGCGATCAATGCGACTGAGGCTGTGGCAGGCAACCCGGTGCCGATCATCGGCTACACCGTAACTTATGCACTCGCCAATATCCTTTTGCCCTTGTTGGGACCAATTTTCGTCGTCGGATTTGCGGCGGTTAATGGGCTAGGTTCTCCCCACTGACCTCAATCGTCGATTATCTCGCCTTTACTGCGATCATCGCATGGCTCCTGGAAAAAGATGCGCGACGGAAACGCTGTCTTCAGCGTGTCGGCCAACGCAACTGATCGGGCCAAGCGGACTTGGCTCTGCCCGCACTCCGTCATTGACCGGTCTTGAAACGGAGAAGATTTAAGTGCCGCATCGGTCTTGAGTAGATTCCGGGCCTGACGCGCCAAGGTGTTGTTCGATATGTCAGGCTTGGATCAGAGCCAAGTGCATTGACGTTGGGGCTGGTCTGTTTGACGACGTGGTGCAGGCAAATGGGTGACAGACGTGCGACATGCGATGACAGTCCTATCGCGCGGATCTGAGTTTGACGCGTTCCTTTTTGCGCCCATTGGCGAGGAAGGTAACGAAATGGCACTCAGTGTCCTTTCCGCTCTCGCTCGTTTGGATATCGATCCCTGGCATGAGGCAGCTGAATTAGCCCAAATGCCAAGGCTTGCGGCAAAACAACGCTTGAAATCCCTGATCGACGAACTCCCCGAGATCCGATCTATTCTGCCTGACTCCGAGATAGCTTCGACACGCTTGATCGCCCTGTTGCCGTCTGGCTCGAAATCCCACGGTGCTGCCTTTAGCAAGGTAATGCCAGGCACCAGCAAGATGATGAATCCAAAATCCCTCATTTACGTACTGGTGGTCAATCTCCTTCTCGTGGCCGGCTTGACATGTGTCCAGTTGGCCGAGTCGAGGTCTCTCTCGCCTGGGAGAGGCGACGACGTCGAGTCTTCGGTCGCGGTTGATCCTCCAAAAGACCTATCTTACGGAAATCGATGATCGTCGCCGTTGCCGACCTACACATGAGTAGATTCCGACCCTGCCTTCAAAGTTTGCGCAAGAACCAATCGTGCTACGCTGATCGCGATGACTGAACTTGATACACACGACTTAGCGCCAATAGCCCGACTATCAATTGACGATAGCGTTGGCATCTATACTTGTCCCATTCACCCACAAATACGCCAGGTTGGGTCAGGGAATTGCCCCATATGCGGAATGATGCTGGAGCTGGTCAAAGCGACTGCAGAGGCGGGCGAAAACCACGAACTGGAAGACATGACGCGGCGCTTCTGGATTGGACTTGTTCTCTCCTTGCCCGTATTCATCCTCGAAATGGGTAGCCATATCCCCTCGCTTGGCATGCACAATTTAGTTCCGCCTCAAATCTCGACATGGATTCAATTCGCTTTGTCGACGCCGGTCGTCCTGTGGGCAGGATTTCCGTTCTTCGAACGCGCCTGGAGCTCGGTCGTCCACCGCAGCCTAAATATGTTCAGCCTGATCGCTCTTGGAACCGGGGCCGCATACATCTACAGCCTATTTGCGACATTCGCGCCCGGCATGTTCCCCGCCGGTTTTCACGATATGGGCGGCACGGTCGCTGTTTATTTCGAGGCGGCAGCAGTGATTACGGTCCTGGTGTTATTGGGCCAGGTACTCGAACTCCGCGCCCGCGAGCAGACCGGCGGTGCGATCCGCGCCTTGCTGAACTTGGCTCCCAAAAAGGCGCACCGCTTGAATGCTGATGGCGAGGACGAGGAGGTCGCCCTTGAGTTAGTTCGGGTCGGCGATCGTCTCCGGGTTCGACCAGGCGACGGCGTGCCGGTCGATGGCGAAGTGCTTGAGGGCAGGGGAGCCGTGGACGAGTCTATGGTCACAGGCGAGTCGATGCCCGCGTCGAAGAAATCCGGTGACAAGCTTATCGGTGGCACAGTGAACGGTACAGGCTCACTCATCATGCGTGCCGATAAGGTCGGCGCTGACACCATGCTTGCGCGCATCGTCACCATGGTCAGCGAGGCGCAACGAAGCCAAGCGCCGATCCAGGCGCTAGCGGACAAGGTGTCCGGCTATTTCGTTCCCGCGGTGCTCGGCGTGGCGGCCATAGCTTTCGTTGCGTGGGCGGTATTCGGTCCCGCCCCCCCGCTTGCCTATGCGCTGATCGCGGCTGTCTCTGTCCTTATCATCGCCTGTCCCTGCGCGCTGGGGCTCGCCACCCCAATGTCGATCGGGGTGGCGATCGGCAAAGGCGCGGGCGCCGGTGTCCTAATCAAGTCGGCTGAAGCCCTTGAGCGTATGGAGAAGGTCAATACTCTGGTCGTCGACAAGACCGGGACACTGACCGAAGGCAAGCCGAGGGTGACGGCCATTATTCCCGCGGCCGGATTCTCCGAGGCCGAGATTTTGCCTTTGGCGGCAAGCCTTGAGCGGTCAAGCGAACATCCGCTTGCGGTCGCCATCGTCACGGCCGCGAAAGATCGCGGCATGGCAACCAAAGAGCCGACCGAGTTCGCCTCTGTCACCGGCAAGGGCGTCACCGGCAAGATCGATGGCAGATCCGTGGCGCTCGGCAATGCCAAGCTGATGGCTGATATCGGCGTGAAATTCGATGATTTCGACAGACAAGCCGACGAGTTGCGCGGCGATGGCGCGACCGCCCTATTTCTGGCAATCGACCAAAAGCCAGCCGGGATCATAGCCATTGCCGATCCGATTAAGGCGACCACGCAAGCGGCACTCGATACGCTTCGGAAGGACAGCATACGGATCGTGATGCTGACTGGGGACAACAAGACGACGGCAGAGGCGGTTGCGCGCAAGCTTGGGATCACCGAAATCGAAGCCGACGTTTTGCCGCAGGATAAGAACCGCATCGTCAAGAAGCTGACGTCCGAGGGTCGCATCGTTGCAATGGCCGGCGACGGCGTGAACGATGCTCCTGCTCTGGCCGAGGCCTCTGTCGGCATCGCGATGGGAACAGGAACCGAAGTCGCAATTCAGAGCGCCGGAATCACCCTGGTGAAAGGCGATCTTGCCGGCATCGCGCGGGCGATGGTCCTAAGCCGCGCGACAATGCGCAATATTCGAGAAAATCTGATCTTTGCGTTCACCTACAATGCGATTGGGATCCCTATCGCCGCAGGCATACTTTACCCGTCCTTCGGCATCCTTCTCAGTCCGATCATCGGCGCCCTAGCGATGTCGCTTAGCTCCGTTTCCGTGATCGCGAACGCCCTGCGGCTGCGCACGCTTAAGCTCTGACGGTATCTCCAGCCCGTGAGGTGGCCTCCTTCACCGTCTCTTGGCGCGTGGGAAAAGTGCAATGACCACCGATGCGATCCGGATGCGAGTAACCGCCGGGTTTCCCGAGTTGAGAGATTGGCAAATATGAATACCGAACAGGATCATGGTGCACCCCGCCCGACTCGCTGCCGTCGCGATTGGCGGCGAATTCATCATTCTCCGATTTTTTGGGTTGGCGTCGTCATGTTTTTAGCGGCGATTACGATTTACGTCTTAACGGACGACCTCTATTGGCGCCCGCATTTCCGATAGCAAACCCGCTCGAAGGTATGATCGCGCTCGGGACCGCAGGCGGCGTGCGCTACGCGTGCGTCGCAACGCCCGGCATCAACCTAAACGATTGAGCGATCACAGAAAGACGATCCTTATCACCTACGGAAAAGGGATTAAGCGATAGCCCCTGGTTTATGGAGGATAATACTTGGACTTCGATCCACGTCACCGCCCTAAGCAGATGGCGCACGCCGAGGTGGCCGACGTCGGTTGGAAGGCACAAAAGAGCCGCTCGGATCGTCGGGCGACCCAGGCGGCTTGTTGGAGCGAACGTTGTTCCATCCGCCAGAGAGCCGATGCAGACGTTCATGACTGATCGAGCACGATCAGCAGCGGTTCAGGCCAAGATGCAGCAGAATGCCAAGCGGAAACATCCGATGGCGATGGTGATACCAACCGCATGTATCATCATCCTGGTCCACGCCGCCGTAAAAGACACCTTGACCGTGCCCGTAGCGAGTGTGGATTGAATTACCGTTCGACCGCATATTTGCACTGTGGCTGGTATGGCTTGCATGCGATGGGCGAATGATCGGGGCAGCCGCAGCATTGGTGGAGGCGACTGTGCTGAAGGCCAGACAGATAACTGCAATCAAGGAAAAGATTTTCATCAGGCACCTTTGTTGTAATTCGTCACGTCGCATGTCGACATTGATCGACAATCCGCGCTCAAATGAAAGCAACCTAACGCGGAATACCTTAAGCATTTAGCTCATTTGATTCTAGTATCTACGATCAAGGATTAAGCGGCAGCATCGGAAAATACTTAAGAGTTGATCTTCCGAAAAAGCAAAGACTCAAAGATACGCGATATTGTATCTGTCTCGATCACGGCTCATAATAAAAATCTCATGAATAAACGCCCATTTCGGCCTTTTCGGGCGAGCGACGCATTGGCAAACGACTAATCAGGCAGCCCGCAACTTCCTCCGGGGCACCGCTTTCAGCACTTTCGTGGTCGGTCTGGTTTTCAAGGACAAAATCTTGGAGAGATTTCCAAGGAGTGACACGCCCTTATCCTCGATGCTTATATTGCCTGCAATCAGCCGTCGTCGTGCAGCAAATGATTGCGGCCCGACATCAAGACGCGGATCGACGAAGGCGCCAACGCGATTGGTTTTCGTGATCAACTAAGGGCCGGGACGTGAACATCGCGCCACATCAAGGCTACCCGTCCTTCGGCGGCGTCCGAAGGCACCATCGCGAACAACCTTGCTCGTCCAACTGTACGCACCGCATATCCGCCAGCCAACGACCAATCATGCGGGTGCAGAGCGCCGATAGGCGTGGAATATACGCAGCAAATGATTTTCGTGTAATCAGATGCTCTCCAGTGGGAAGCACTTTGGTCCGGTCCTTCCGTCATAAACGTGACCGCCATCAGGCGTGTGTGACAGCGAGCGCCCGAAGCTCATTTGGAGCATGACGAGTAGTTTCCGTGGCTGGCCGGCTGTTTCCGCCCGTGGTTAAAGCCACCCCACGCTTGGCAAGGATGCGTACCGAGTTGGCTAACCCACCTTGGCAATGACTAGCTCGTCGACCGCCGGCCACCCCGACCGGCCAGACCCAAGAGCGTCCGACTACGAGTTTGGATGGATCATCAGATTGCTTTCTTAGCCCTCAAGGAACCCGTGCAATGTACAAATCACTCATGCTTGGAAGTGTCGCCTCGGTTGTCTGCGCACTTCTGGTAACGCCGATTTTCGCCGCCGACCCTATTCCGACGCCGCCTGACGCGGGAATACCGTCGCAGCCGGCCGCCGTTTGCCTGTCAGATCTGCGCGCCTTTGACGTCGAGATGGAGAAAGACGGCTATTGGTACACCGGCGGCGGCTATAGCATGGGATATCCTGTCGCCGGATATGGCTATTCCGGCGTAGCTGAACGCGGCGCTGGTGAGATGCCGTTCGGATACGAGTACGCGCGGCCCGGTTACGAGGTTCGAAACTTGATGGCGAGCGCGACGATCCTTGCTAGGCACGGTAATCAGCAGCCTTGCGAAGACGTTCTCGCGACCACACGCGTGATATACCAAGACTACCTGACCGCGTTGCGTAGTGGAAAAGAAGCCCAAGGATACGGTCCACAGTGGCAGCAGGTCCAACTGAAGACTGCAATTCCCGTGACGGACGATCATGCGGCATTCCGCTCCGATCAACTCGTTGGCGCTGACGTCCGCAACGTATCCAATGTGGCGTTGGGAACGGTCAATGACATCGTGATTTCACCAGAAACCGGCAAGATTGCCTATCTCGTGATCGGTCGCGGCGGATTTTTCGGGATCGATGAGAAATATGTTCCGGTGCCGTGGGCCAGTTTCAAAATAACGCCGGCGGGCAGGACGCTTGTTTTGAACGTCGAGAAAGCGGCACTCGGGGCTGCTCCGATGGTCAAGAAGAACGAGCATGCGTCTGTGGCCGAGAGCAAGATGGTCGACGCCTATTGGCTCGCACATGGGCCAGTTGCATCGGCAGACTAAGCGCATTTCTAAAGCTCATTTGGTTCCCGTCGCTGTTCGACAGCAACGATGGGGACCATCGCGCTGTACCCTTGCCAGTACGCAGACACGGGCTTTTCCACGCAAGGTGAAGGCTGAGGACCAAGATCGTCGCTACGGTTTAGGGCACTGAGTAGATTCCGGCCCTGTGCACCGTTTTCGACTCGACGATAGATCAATCAGCGTCGTCTCCGATCGCCGGAGATGGGCAGACTGCAAACGCTCACTCCCGAGTCCATCGTTTTCTCGTCTCGTAAAGGTCCCTAAAATGGAAAATCGTGGATCCCTTGTTGCCATCTTTACAGATCACAAGGCGGCCGAGACGGCAGTCAAGGCACTTGCTGCGGCAGGCTTCGATATCAAAGATCTCAGCATCGTCGGGAAGGGCTACACGGTCGAAGAGAAGGTCACTGGATTCTACTCGACAGGTGACAGGATGAAGTTCTGGGGAGCTGAGGGCGCCATGTGGGGTGGGCTCTGGGGGCTGTTTTTCGGCGGCCTTTTCCTTGCCGTTCCGCTCACCGGGGGCGTCTTTGTGCTCGGTGGCCTCGCTGCTGTCGTGGCTGCAGGGCTGGAGAACGCGATAGCTGTTGGAGCACTGGGTGTTATTGCCGCAGGGCTATATGACCTCGGGATTCCAAAGAACAGCGCTCTTAAGTACGAGACGACCGTGCAGGCCGACGGATTCCTCGTCATGGCACATGGCAATGACGCCACACTTGGCCGGGCAAAAGCGATTCTCGCAACGAACAAGCCGGATCATATCGCGTTCCACTCCGGTGTGCCGGTCGCATTCTCGGCGCCTTCGGCAGTGGCGGCGTCCGGGTGAGGGGTAACTTCTACAGTCCCGCTTCAATCCAGGTCGGCAATCCGGCGAGCAGATTCGCGTAGTTTCCGACCCTCCCGCGAGTGGCTTAGGTCGATTATCAGGTCGGGATTACGTATCGACACTTTGTTGAACCGCAATCGTGGCTATCTTCCAGAGTCCCGACCATACCTTGGGGAGTTCGCCAAGTGGACGATCCCTATAAGGTTCTCGGTGTTGCTCGTGACGCAAGCGAAAAAGATATAAGCCGCGCCTACCGTAAGCTCGCAAAGCAGCATCGAAGCTGGTGACATTGATCAGGAGATCGGTCGCCAGCAATTCCAGTTCAGCCGGATTGTCCATCAACATCGTCAGGTAGATAGCGGTTTCTTTTGGTTTCAAGGCGACGAGCGCCATTCGCCGCTCTATCCGACGTTGCAATGTTCCGAGCTTGTAGAGCGTAAAGTCATGAGCAGTTTTGGCGCGAATGAGTTCGATAACGCGGTCGAGCCAATCCTGCGACGAAATGAGAGAGGCAGGGCCCGTGGAAGGCGTGTCGTCGGCCGCAGCATGCCAGGAACCGACGTGCGCCGTGACCGAGCCAAATTGGGCAAGAACTTGAGGCATATCGATAATCCGGAGGACGTGATCCACCACTCCAGTTGCAATCGCGCTGCGCGCCATGCCGTCGTAAGCGGTCTCGTCCGGATCCTGCGCGATGACTAGCCCGCCACTGGTCTTAATCGCCTGGGTACCAATGCTCCCGTCGAAGCCCGTACCTGACAGGATGATGCACGCTGCTCTCGCGCCGTAGTCCCGCGCCAAGGATTGTAGCAGAAAGTCTATCGGTAGTCTGGCGCCGTGATGTACCGTCGGCACCGTGAGGTGGAGAGTTCCGCCTGAAACTGCGAGGTATTTGCCCGGCGGGTTCACATAGAGGTGGTTTCCGGCCAAGGCCATGCCATTCGCGGCATCAACGACTGTCATCCCGGTGTGGCTCGCAAGAAGCTCCACCATCATGCTTTTGTGCGTGGGATCGAGATGCTGGACGAGGATGAAGGCCATCGTGTTCGTTTTCGGCAAAGCATCCAGAAGGTTTCGCGCAGCCTCCAAACCGCCTGCAGATGCGCCAATTCCAACAACGCCAAGCCTTTCAGCGTCAGCAGGAGGACCCCGCGCTAACAATGACCGCTTGCGTGGTAATCTGGCTAAGGTCGATGCAGATGAGGCGTGTTTCACGGTCATGTTTGTATCTATTTCATTTGTGGAAATTAAATTTGTAAAATATCGATAGCATAATTTCGAGGATAGAAGCAAAAATATCACAAATGTCGATTTGTTAACAATTACTAAGCTAATATCGTGATGTATTGAAGTGTACGACGATTTTATATACTTTATATAGTATCGCATACGGAACTAATATAGCGGATGAATATTATGCGCAAAAATTGCATGTCTATTATAAAATAACAACCTAAAGCTATCCAAGTTGGCAATTGTCCAAGCAGGGTTGGATCTCTCTAGCGCTGGAGATGCACTTGCACGCCATCCGCGCTGCGATGATCGTCAAATGCATGCCGTGGCTCCGGCTTCGATGACGCTGATTGCGTATTCGGCGGCGACCTTGGTCCATCAAATGGGGTTCACCGACGGCTCCGGGATCTGCTCGTAACTCAACGCATACCTTAGCCTTCGGATGTCAGTGAAGAAGGTCTGCCTGCGTAGTTTCCGAGTCTGCGCAAAGGGATTGCACGTCAACTAAAGTGATTGTGTCGGAGACATGGGTGAACGCCAAGCACTAGGCCGGAGCCGCCCAAATGCTCGAAGATCGATCGATCCGCCAAAATAAAAGATGTGAGGCGTAGCCGAAGGTATTTGAGCGTGCCTGGCGCACAACGCCAAAGCACTGCAAGCGGTCGATTTAACCCCACTTACCTCGGGAGCATTCCATGACCAAGGTTCTTATCCTATAATATTCCACATTCGGTCACATTGAAATGCTCGCCCACGCCATAGCGGAAGGTGCCCGTAAGGCTGGCGCAGAGGTTGATATAAAGCGGGTACCCGAGACGGTCGCCGACGAGGCCGTCAGGCACGTCGACCTAGACTCCGTTCAGGGCACGCCGCTTGGCAGAGTCGAGGATCTCGTAAGCTACGACGCTATCATTATAGGTACTCCCACGCACTTCGGCGCGCTGGGGCCTGAAATGACCAGCTTCCTCAATGCAGCAGCGGGTTTGTATGCGCGGGGAGCACTGAATGGTATCGTCGGTGGCGCTTTCACCGCAGTTGCCAAGGACGACGGCGAGCAGGAGAAAACGCTGCTCTCCATCCTCGCCACTCTCCTCAATTTCGGAATGGTTGTCGTTGGTATTGACTATGGGCTTGCAGGGCAAGCGGCACCGACCGAAGCGCTTGGTGGCAGCTCCTACGGATCGACAACGATCACGGGCGGTCATGGTACTCGAATGCCATGGGACAGTGAGTTGGCCGGCGCTCGCTACCAGGGGCATCGCATCGCGGAAACGGCGAAGAGGCTTGCCGACCCCGAGCGCGCTGGCGAAGCTCGCCTCTCGACACCACAAGGCTCGAACATGACGGATCTAACGTCGTGGCTACCTGATTAAAATGGCCGGCCGCGTAGCACCTGTCCGGCGATATCCTGACAGGTGCGTCACTCCTCGAAGACTACTGAAAGACATCAATCGACGGAGATATTGTTGAAGACCTGAGTGGTGCCCGCCGCAGACCAGACTGTTGTCGATGCCAAGTCCCAATCATGCAACGAGGGAACCGATCCCGTCAGCGTGACCCTGCCGTTCTCATCCGCTCGCACGTGGACGCTTTCGTCGTCGAAGAACCACGAACGCCCAATGGCATGCATGATGTCGTCGCTGAGGTTGGCTGTGTTGACGCGCGGCTTCAGTGTGATGTGATTGGTGACGCCGATCACGCCATGCAATCCGTGCACGTCCTGTTCTGCGGCCTGCTGCTGATAGTGCCAACCGACCTGACCGGTCAATGTGACCCAGCCTTTTTCAACCTTTGCCATGATCGAATCGCGCGGCAGGCTGACATCCCATGACAGTTGATTTGCGGCTACGGTGGCGATTTCGTCATCGGTTCGGCTAAGACCGGTGGGCACACGGACCTCGATCTCCTCGGCGACGGCCCGCACGCCCTTGACGCGCCGGACAGCTTTTTCAGCTGCGAATTTCTGGATATAAGTCTCCACATGTCCTGAAAGTGTTACGACGCCGGCCTTGGCCGTCACACCGATATGACCGGCCGTCACACTTGGCTCCCAGGTGAGTTCAGCCAAAACGAGTTTTTGCAGTTCGCTATCCGTGGACATTTGGGTCTCCGAAGGTTTCGAGATTAGTTTAAGAATATTGGTTTCTGGTGGAGTGGAGCCTCCGCAAAAAGGAAGCACCCTTAAGCAATGGTTAGATCCTAGCATTCTCTGTTCAGCGTAAGGCGGTTTCTAAAAGCCTTCACTGACGGCGCTTCGGTCCTTCAAAATCTGTTTTGGCCTATTGAGAGAGCCTTCGCTCGACCGCCAGCCGTATCCAGGCCATAGATAATATCCATGCAGTCGCGCTTCCATGTCCTCATCGATCAGTTTCACTGGATCCCAAGGTGGGCTATTTCTGACCTTCTCGCGCGTCACACCGAGATAGACTTTACGATCCACATACTCGATCTCACGGATGGCAAACGGTGACATCAGCACGTGTTTGCCTAGCCACCAGTTACTGGTTGCGATAATGAGATAGCGAACGCCGAAGCCGTCATCGTCGACCAGCAGGTTTTCAACATGTCCGATGTCACCATCTTCGGCATGGACATGATAGCCGGTGATCTCCGCCATGCTGCGCAAATTAGGATTTGCATCATTCTGGCTCCGCGTGATCTCCAGCGGGCGCGTCAGCTCTGGACCGCCGAAAAAGCGCTGCGGCCCAGCAAATTGGGTCGCCATGGTAGCACCATAAAGTCCGTTGCCCCAATAGGGATCCCAGCCGTAATAGTCGTATTGACTGGTCTCGATCTGTTGCGAAACTGGTTCGTGATCAAGAATGTTTGGACTGTCCTTAACCTGTGCCTTCGTTAGATCAACCGGCATGACCCTGTCGTTGTGATCGATTACGCCAATGGCGGATGGATGAATCAGAACCTTGCGTCCGGTCAGCCACCCGCCCGTATCGACGACCAGCCAGCGGCATTGCCAGCTCCTATCGTCGAACAAAAAGTCCTTCACAGTTCCGATAGGGCCATCGCTGGCCTCAAGCGTATATCCGTGCATTGCTGTGGGAACGATAAGCATTGGGGCATCCTGAGTTGACAGTGTTGCTAAGGACTCGTTTGGCGCAGGGGATGATGCGACTACGTACGCTGCGGCCAGCCTCGGTCGGTCATTAGGGTTTCATTGCGCAGATCAATTGGCCTAGCGTCGGGAGGAGAGGGGTTGCCTCCAGGTTGTGGGGCAAATCCACGCATATGGCGGCGCAGGTCATAGAGTTGGTCGAGGAGCAAGAGGACGATCGGGAGCGCATCCTCGTTGACCCCGAGATCGTCACGCAGTTCCTGGATCAGCCGGACTCGGGCAACGTCAATGTCCTGAAACATATAGATTCCCATATCGTGATCCGGTCGGAGCCAATCGTTGGCGATCCACCGATCGAGATCCGGTCGACTTAGGCCACTGATCTCGCCGACAAGCAGATCGATACTGATCATGGCAGTCTCCGTCGTTTGCCCGGAATTGGCTGCATTTACGGGCGTCCGGCCGCTCGGGAACGCCTTGCGCGAATGCGGATCTCGCAGCCACATGTCCGAACTCAAAACGGATAGTCGACTGCCGTCTCTTGCGGGAGGTTCGGAAACTACGTGAATCCGCGCGCCGAAGCCCTCGCGTGAGTAGAACCCGAGCCTGACGCGGTGCGTGCGCAGCGGGCCTAGATACACAGGCTGCCGGCGGATGGCCTGAATGCGGCCATTTGCAAAGGACGCTGGATGGCCCCCCGCCTTATCGCACCGCTGAGCTCTCGCAAGGTGCTCTACGCGTCCATCGCGGGCAATCTGGCGGTAGCTGCGACCAAATTCGGCGCCGCCGCCTGGACCGGAAGCTCGGTCATGTTGAGCGAGGCGGTCCATTCAACGGTCGATACCGGCAATTCAATTCTCATTCTCTACGGGATGCACCGGGCAAAACGGCGACCCAACCGTGAGCATCCGCTCGGGTATGGCCGGGAAATCTATTTCTGGAGCTTTGTCGTGGCCGTCCTTGTGTTTTCACTTGGGGCAGGCGTCGCGCTCTACGAAGGCATTGCGCATGTACTCCATCCGCAGCCGATCCAGAATGTGATGGTGAACTACATTGTGATCGGCATGTCCGCCCTCTTCGACGGCACGACGTGGTGGATCGCGCTCTCGAATTTCAAGGGGCGAAGGGCCTGGTCCGCCATCATCGGAGCCATCCATGACAGCAAGGATCCACCGTCCTTCATGGTCATCTTCGAAGACAGCGCATCCCTGATCGGTTTGGCCATCGCATTCGCCGGGACGATTCTCGCTGTCCTGTTCGACCAACCGATGATCGACGCGGTTGCCTCGCTGCTAATCGGTTTGCTGCTCGCCGTCACCGCGACATTACTTGCTCGCGAGACCAAGGACCTCCTGATGGGCGAAGCCGCCGACCCAGGCATCGTCGCCGCGCTCCTTGGGCTCGCCCGGGAGATGGATGGAATCGCCCACGCCAACGGAATCGTGACCGTTCACATGGGACCGAGGCAGATCGTCGTCGCGCTCAGTCTGGAGTTTGCGGACGAATTGAAGACACCGGAGATCGAGGCCAAGGTGATCGAACTGGAGCGTCGTCTGCGCCTTGCTTTTCCCGATGTGATTGCCGTGTTTGTCCGGCCGCAGAGCGTCGAGGGCTACACGATGATGATTGACAGCCGGTTTGGCCCGAAAATCAAGAAACCCGGCGACCTTCCTGCTGCGAATGGCAAAACGACAGAGTAGTTTCCGAGGCTATCGCTGGCGCTGGTTCCCCGACCACTCTCATCGTAGCTGACGTCCCGACCAATTCCCGGTCTGATCGTGTCGGCAGACGATGGGCGGGTTTTGGCAATGGCGACACTAGCGGTACTCGTCCAACCGGCGGCGTCGAAAGACGATCCGAAAACAGCGTTCATCGTTGCATGGGGCCTTTGCCTCGTGTTCTATTTCCTTCAATACGCCTTGCGCTCAGCGCCGGGCGTCATGATCCCCGAACTGACGACTGCCTTCGGCCTCACGACGCTCGGCGTCAGCACGCTGCTCGGGCTTTACTATTACACCTACGCTGGATTCGCGATCGTGGCGGGCGCCTCGCTTGATCGCTACGGAGCAAGGTTGCCGATCGTTGTCGGTGTCCTGGCGACAGCGCTCGGAAGTGTGTTGTTCGGGCTCGGCAGCATGGGCGCGGCAGATGGCGGACGCTTGCTGCAGGGCGCTGGCTCGGCCTTTGCCTTTACCGGCGCGGTGTTTTTGGCGGTGCACGGGTTTTCGGCTCGCTGGCTTGCCACAGCCGTTGGCTTCACTCAGCTGGCGGGCATGCTCGGCGGCTTTGCCGGGCAATTCGCTGTTTCGCCGATGGTTCATGGACTGATCGCCTGGCAGTCGTTCTGGATCTACGCCGGGATCGCGCTGGCGCTCGTGGCGGTCCTTCTGTTCATCGCAACGCCCTCGCATGACGCCCCTGTCGCTGGAACCACACCTGGAAACACGTCGATCTGGGCGATGTTCGCCCCCTACAAGATCGTCCTGAGCAATCCGCAGTCCTGGATCTGCGGCTTGATCGGCGGCCTTCTGTTCATGCCGACGACCATCGGCGACATGATCTGGGGCGTGCCGTTCCTCGGCCATGTCGAAGGCGTGACGACGGCCGAGGCCGTTGCGCGTGCCTCAATGGTGCCGCTCGGCTGGGTGATCGGTGCGCCACTGTTGGGTTATGCAGCCGACGTCATCGGCCGGCGCAAGCCGGTGCTCCTCGCTGGGATCGTGCTGATGCTCATCTCCGGCATCGCCATCGCCTACTATGGCACGATGATCCCGCCTTATGTCGGCGGGCTCGCGTTTGGCATCGGATCCGGCGCCGCGATGATCCCCTACACGATGATCAAAGAGGCCAATCCGGACAAGGTGAAAGGCAGCGCCACCGGCGCGATGAATTTCCTTGTTTTCAGCCTCAGCGCCTTTCTCGCACCTGTCTTCGGCCTGGTCCTGTCGAAACTGTCGGGCGGCGGCGCACTGACCGTGCAGGTCTTCCAGCAGGCCGACACGATCTGGGTTGGGGCCGTCGTCCTCTCGTTCGTCCTGACCCTGTTCCTGCGCGAAACCGGCGTGGGCAGATCGCCTGCGCCCTCTGTCGCGCCGCTCAAGGTCATCCGTTGAACCGCGCGACCCATCACGCCTGATCGGTGCGATCAGCCCATGCCTCCCCCGACACGCGCAGGATCGAGACAGCTCATGACAGTCAGACAGTCGGATTTCACGCCCATCATCGATCTCGTCCGCGAGAAGGGCATCGGCCCGGTCCGCGAACAGCGGCCGGCCTATGTCGATCTCCTGCCGCCGTGCAACAGCGCTTGCCCAGCCGGTGAAAATATCCAGGCCTGGCTGGATCTGGCCCAGGCCGGAAAATACCAGCGGGCCTGGGAGACGATCCTAGCGGACAATCCATTCCCCGCCGTCCACGGCCGTGTCTGCTATCATCCATGTGAGACAGGTTGTAACCGGACGCAGGTCGATAGCGCCGTCAGTATTCATGCGGTCGAGCGCTTTCTCGGCGATCTCGCCACCAAAAACGGTTGGACGGTGCCTGCTCCGGCGCCTTCGACCGGCAAACGCGTGCTCGTCGTCGGCGGCGGTCCGAGCGGTTTGTCGGCGGCCTATCATCTGGCGCGAAAGGGCCATGCGGTCGAGATCCGCGATGCCGGCCCACTGCCCGGCGGCATGCTGCATTTCGGCATCCCCGCATACCGATTGCCGCGCGACGACCTGATGGCGGAAATCGCCCGGATCGAGGCGATGGGCGTCAAAATCACGCTCAACCACAAGGTCACCGACGTGCTGGCCGAACAGGCGGAGGGTGGCTTCGACGCCGTGTTCATTGCCATCGGGACCCAAATCGGCAAGCGCATCAATATTCCCGCCCGCGATGCCGCTCACGTTTTTACCGCGATCAACCTGCTACGCGACGTGGATAGCGGAGCGGCCCCGAAACTTGGCCGCCGCGTTGTCGTCTACGGCGCTGGCAATACGGCCATGGACGCCGCCCGAACGGCACGGCGGCTTGGCGCGGAAGAGGCGCTGATCGTGTTCTTCATGGATCGCGACCACATGGAGGCGCACGACTTCGAGGCGGAAGAAGCGCTCTCCGAGGGCATCAAAATCAAGTGGTTGAGCAGCATCCACGATATCGACGCGACCCAAATCACCGTCGAACGCATGGTGATGGATGCGGACGGCAAGCCCCAGCCGACCGGCGAATACGAAACATTGAAGGCGGATTCAGTGGTGCTTGCGCTGGGTCAGCGCGCCGACAGCGGCTTCCTTAAAGGCATTCCCGGCATCGTCTTCAAGGCGGATGACACCGTCATCGTCGATAGTGGCATGATGACCGGGCACGCGGGGATTTTCGCCGGCGGCGACATGGTCCCCGGCGATCGGACTGTGACGTCTGCCGTCGGTCACGGCAAAAAGGCCGCCCGCCACATCGACCGCTGGCTTGGCGGGGAACCAGCCATCATTCCGGCGCCCAAACATTCGCTGGCAACCTTCGATCTGCTGCATCTGCCGATCTATACCGACGCCCCCGTCTCCATCCAGTCGGAACTGTCGCTGGAGGATCGGCTCGGGCATGGCTTCGTCGAGACGACAGCCGGCCTGTCAGAGGCCGAGGCGCTGTTTGAGGCAAAGCGCTGTTTGTCCTGCGGCAACTGCTTCGAATGCGACCAGTGCTTCGCGGCGTGCCCGGAGCAGGCGATCGACAAGCTCGGGCCGGGCAAGCGCTACGCCTACAACTTCGATCTCTGCACCGGCTGTGCGGTCTGTTTCGAGCAGTGCCCCTGCCACGCCATCGAAATGGTCCCGGAGCCCGTCGCCGTCTCGGCAACCTTTCGATTGGAGCATCGGCTATGAACGTCGCAACCCCCGTTTTAGCCAAAGTCGCCGCGACCGGGACGAGTCCCGCAGCAGGCGTCACGCCAGCCACGGATCGCCGCGATACCGGTGCTGCGGAGAGGGCGACGATGGATGGCAATACTGCCGTCGCCTATGTCGCCTATCGGGTCAATGAGGTCTGCGCGATCTACCCGATCACGCCGTCGTCGACGATGGCAGAGCTGGCGGATGAATGGGCCTCGCAGGGGCTCAAGAATATCTGGGGCGGTGTCCCGATCGTGCAAGAAATGCAGAGCGAGGGCGGCGCTGCGGGCGCGGTGCATGGTGCCCTCCAGTCGGGCGCGCTGACGACGACCTTCACGTCGTCGCAGGGGCTGCTGCTGATGCTGCCGAACATGTTCAAGATCGCCGGGGAACTGACATCGACGGTCTTCAATGTGGCGGCACGGTCCGTCGCCACGCAGGCGCTGTCGATTTTCGGCGACCATTCCGACGTGATGGCGATCCGCTCGACCGGCTTTGCCTTGCTTGCGTCGGCGTCCGTCCAGGAAGCGCACGACATGGCGCTGATCGCGCAAGCCGCGACGCTGGAATCCCGTGTCCCCTTCATGCATTTCTTCGACGGATTTCGCACGTCGCACGAACTCAACACACTCTCGATCATTCCCGACGCCTCGATCCGGGCGATGATCCGCGACGATCTCGTCCGCGCGCATCGGGCCAGAGCGCTGAACCCGGAACACCCGGTCATGCGCGGCACGGCGCAAAATCCGGATACGTTCTTCCAGGCACGCGAAGCCAGCAATCTCTTCTATCTCGCAACGCCGGCCATCGTGGAAAAGGCCATGGCCGATTTCGCGGGACTGACGGGACGGACCTACAAGTTGTTCGACTACAGCGGCGCCGTCGATGCCGATCGCGTCATCGTCATCATGGGGTCGGCCGCCGAGACGGCTCTGGAAACGGCGGTCTTCCTCAACGCCGCTGATCCGCATACCAAGCTCGGCGTTCTGCATGTTCACCTGTATAGGCCGTTCTCCGTCGAGCATTTTCTTGCAGCGCTGCCGGTAACGACCAAAGCGATTGCGGTCCTCGACCGGACCAAAGAGCCGGGCAGCACAGGCGAGCCGCTTTACCTCGATTGCCTCGCCGCGATGATGCAGGGCTCTGCGTCCGGCGCGGTGGCGTCAGTCCCGAGGGTGGTCGGCGGGCGCTATGGTCTGTCGTCGAAGGATTTCACGCCGGCAATGGCCAAGGCGGTCTTCGACGAACTGTCAAAGCCAAAACCGCTGAACAGCTTTACGGTCGGCATCAACGATGATGTCACCCATCTGAGCCTGTCGTTCGATCCGACGTTTACAATCGAGGCGGCCGATGTCGTTCGGGCCGTCTTCTATGGCCTCGGATCTGACGGAACAGTCGGCGGCAACAAGGGCAGCGTTAAGATCCTCGCCGAAAACGGCGACCGCTATGCCCAGGGCTATTTCGTCTACGACTCGCACAAATCAGGGGCGCAAACGCTCTCGCATCTGCGCTTCGGGCCGAACCCGATCCATGCGCCCTATCTGATCGCGGCGGCGAGCTTCGTCGCCTGCCATCAATTCGGCTTTCTTGAGAAGGTTGACGTCCTGTCTCTTGCCGCGCCGGGCGCCACCTTTTTGCTGAATTGCCCTTATGAGCCCGAGGACACCTGGAACCATCTGCCGCGCTCGGTACAGCAGGAGATCATCGACAAGCATCTCCAGCTTTACGTCATCGACGCTTCCAAGGTCGCACGCGAAACCGGGCTCGGCGGTCGCGTCAACACGGTCCTGCAGACGTGCTTCTTTGCACTCTCGGGCGTCCTGCCGCGCGACGAGGCGATCGGCCGCATCAAGCACATGATCGAGAAGACCTACGGCAAGAAGGGCGACAGCGTCGTCAAGGAAAACTTCGCGGCCGTCGACCAGACGCTGGCGAAGCTGCGCCAGGTCTCCATCCCGATCTCGGCCACCAGCAGCTTCGAGCGCCCGCCGATCGTGTCTCCCGCCGCGCCAGCCTTTGTGCAACGTCTCACAGCTGAGATCATGGCCGGCCATGGCGAAGCGCTTCCTGTCAGTGCGATGCCGATCGATGGAACCTTCCCCACGGGCACGTCGGCCTGGGAAAAGCGCAACATCGCCGACGAAGTGCCGATCTGGGAGACGGACCTCTGCATCCAGTGCGGTCAGTGCGCGATCGTCTGCCCGCACGCCGTCATCCGCGCCAAATTCTATGATGACGACAAGCTGCACGATGCGGCGTTGCCGGCGCCTGCGTCGTTCAAATCGGCACCGGTCAACGCACGCGGCTATCCGGAGGCCCGCTTCACGCTTCAGTTTTACATGGAGGATTGCACGGGTTGCGGTATCTGCGTCGAGGTCTGTCCTTCGCACAGCCCGCGCGCGCCCAACACCAAGGCGATCAACATGGTGCCCAAGGCCCCGGTGCTGGAGGCCGAGAAAGCCAATATTGCCTTTTTCGAGACCTTGCCGGTCAACGATCGGTCCCGCGTCGACTTTGCCAATGTGCGGGGCATCCAGTTCCTGGAGCCATTGTTCCAGTTCTCCGGCGCCTGCGCCGGCTGCGGCGAGACGCCATACCTCAAGCTTCTCTCACAGCTATTCGGCGACCGCGCGCAGATCGCCAACGCCACCGGCTGTTCGTCGATCTACGGCGGCAATCTGCCTGTGACGCCCTGGTCCAAAAACGCCGATGGTCGAGGCCCGGCCTGGTCGAACTCGCTGTTTGAGGACAATGCCGAATTCGGTCTTGGCTTCCGTCTTGCCGCGGACATGCATGTGGCGATGGCCGAGCGACTGCTGCGGGAATTGAGCCCGCAGATCGGCAGCGAGTTGGTCGAGGCCATCCTGTCGGCGCCGCAGATCCGCGAATCCGAGATCCTGATGCAGCGCGGCCATGTGGCCGAGCTGAAACGCCGGCTGACCACGCTCGGCGATCTGCCGGTGGCGCTCGATCTTCTGTCCGTCATCGATCACCTCGTCCGCCGCTCGATCTGGCTCGTGGGTGGCGACGGCTGGGCCTATGACATCGGCTATGGCGGCCTCGATCATGTGCTGGCCAGCGGGCGCGACGTGAACGTCCTCGTGCTCGATACGGAAGTCTATTCCAACACGGGCGGTCAGGCCTCGAAGGCGACCCCGCTCGGCGCTGTCGCCAAATTCGCGGCGGCCGGCAAACGGACGGCCCGCAAGGACCTCGGTCTCCAGGCAATCGCCTATGGCAACGTCTATGTCGCTCAGGTGGCGATGGGGGCCAACCCGCAGCAGACGCTGCTTGCCTTCCGCGAGGCAGAGGCCTGGCCCGGGCCATCACTGATCCTCGCCTACAGCCATTGTATCGCGCACGGCTTCGACCTCCGCTTCGGCATGAAGCAGCAGGATCTGGCAACCGCGTCAGGCTATTGGCCGCTGTTCCGCTTCAATCCGGCGATGGCGACGGCGGGCGAGGCGCCGTTCCAACTCGACAGTCCGCGACCGACGATCCCGCTGAAGGATTACGCCTACAATGAGCTTCGGTATCGCAGCCTTGCCAGCACTAGGCCGAAAGACGCCGAGGACCTGCTGACCATGGCGCAGGTCGCGGTTCGGGAGAAATACGCCCAGTACGAGGCGCTGAGCCAGCGCGACGGCAGCCGGTTCCACCCGGACGCCCGCACTTCAGCGACCGAAAAGGTTTGAGCCATGGATACCGATCTCACGTCAAACTATCTCGGCCTCACGCTTAGAAATCCGATCGTCGCCTCGGCTTCGCCCTTGTCGGCGACCGTCATCGGCGTTCGGCAACTGCATGCCACCGGGGCCGGCGCCATCGTGCTTCCCTCGTTGTTCGAGGAGCAAATCCGCCATGACATGCGGTCTACCGAACGGCTTTCCCAGGTGGGGTCGAATAGTTTCCCCGAGGCATCGTCGTATTTTCCTGACACTGTGAGGGATGATGGCGTCCCGCATCGCTATCTCGACCTGATTGCAGAGGCGCGCCACGCTGTCGATATTCCGATCATCGCCAGCCTCAACGGGACGACGGTCTCGGGCTGGGTCGACTATGCCAGCCAGTTCGAAGCGGCCGGAGCGTCGGCGATTGAGCTGAATTTCTATCGGATTGCTTCCAGCCCGACCGCGACAGGCCCCGAGGTGGAAGCTGATTGCATCGCGCTACTGAAGGCGGTGCGTGCCCGCGTCAAAATTCCGATCGCGATGAAGCTGCATCCGCATTTCTCGGCTTTCGGCGCCATGGCGCGCCAACTCGATGCCGCCGGCGCCGACGGGCTTGTCCTCTTCAACCGTCTCTATCAGGCCGATATCGATCTTGTTCGCCTGGCGTGGACGAATGACGTCGCCTTGAGCCATCCGTCAGAGATCCGCCTCGGCCTGCTGTGGCTGTCGCAACTTTCCGGCCGGCTCTCACATGCGTCGCTGGCGGCAGGTTCGGGTGTCGAGACTGTTGACGAGGTCCTCAAGTACCTGCTGGCCGGTGCCGATGTCGTCATGACCGCATCGGCGCTATTGCGCCACGGTCCCGGACATATCCGCACGCTGCTGTCGGATCTGAAGACCTGGCTGGAGCTCCGCGACTTCAAGTCGGTCTCCGAGATCAGAGGGTTGATGGAAGCGACGCATCCGGTGACAGATACCGAGCGGCAGGAGCGTGGCGACTATATTCGTAGCCTCACGGGCTATCGTGGCCCCTATGTTCGCAGGTGAGCCGACCGGGTCAGACAGTCATGCCGACAACAACGACGCCTGCGTGTGGCGGGCGATCATCAACTCCTCGTCCGTCGGCATGACGCGAATGTCGATCCGGCTCTCCTTGGCGCTGATGCATGTTGCGCCGCTGGCATTGAGGACCGGGTCGAGTTTCACGCCGAGCCAGGCGAGGCGATGGCAGACGCCAGCCCGAATTTCAGCCGAGTGCTGGCCGATACCCGCCGTGAAGATGAGGCCATCCAATCCGCCGAGCGCGCTGACAAGCCCGCCGATCTCGCAGGCAATGCGATAGGTGAAGAGATCGATGGCACGCCGGGCATTTGGATCATCTGACGCCAGAAGAAGGCGAATGTCGCCGTTGATGCCGGAAACACCGAGAAGTCCGGAATGGCGGTAGAGCATGTCCTCGATATCGGGCAGGCTGTGCCCCAACCGCGCAAGGTAGAAGATCACGCCGGGATCGAGGCTGCCGCAGCGGGTCGACATCACCAAGCCATCAAGGGTGCTGAATCCCATGGTAGTCGCGATGCTCCGGCCATTCTCGAGCGCGCAGAGGCTGGCACCGGACCCCAGATGCGCCACGATCACGCGGCCAGAGGCCAAACCAGGAGCTTCCAGCCTCAGTTCACCGGAAATATATTCGTACGACAGGCCATGGAAACCGAACCGGCGAACGCCTGCATCGGTAATCGTTTTTGGAACCGCCAGCGCCGTCGCCTCGGACGGCATCGTGTGGTGAAAGGCCGTATCGAAGCAGGTGACCTGCGTCAGGGCCGGACGAGCGGCGGCAATCGCGTGGATGGGCGCCAGATTATGGGGCAAATGCAGGGGATCAAGCGGTATCAGTTTGTCGAATGCCAGGAGCAGGTCCGGCGTCACGATGGCTGGCTCGATGTGTGCGTCACCGCCATGAACCACCCGATGGCCGATCGCAACGAGCTCTGACGATCCGAGGTGCGCGTTGGTCAACTCCAGCAGGACGTCGAGAACCCCAGCGAATGAGGGCGCGTCCGCTGCCGCCCAACGACGTTCCGAGATGATCGCACCCGATGGGTCCAGCACCTGAAGATGCGGTGACGCCTCCAGATTCTCGATCTCGCCCTGTAACTGAAGAGATAGACCACCATCGGTGCCGAAGAGCGCGAACTTTATGCTGGAAGATCCCGCGTTCAGCGTCAAGATCGACTTTGCCTGGATCATGTGAACGCCCCCGATCGGGCCATCAGGACTGCAACCGCGCAGGACGCCAGACGCGCGCCTGCGCTATCGGCCCGACTGGTGAGGATAATCGGCACGCTCGCGCCAATCACAACGCCCGCGGCCTCCGCGCCGGCGAGAAACGTGAGTTGCTTGGCGAGCATGTTGCCTGCCTCGAGGTCAGGCACGACGACAATATCGGCTCGGCCGGCCACAGGTGAGACGATGCCCTTTTCCCTCGCGGCCGCCTCGTTGATTGCGTTGTCGAAGGCCAACGGACCATCGAGCGGACCGCCCGTGATCTGTCCCCGATCGGCCATCTTGCAGAGGGCGGCAGCGTCGAGTGTCGACGGGATCCGATCGTTGACGAGTTCCACCGCGGAAAGGATAGCGACGCGTGGCATCGCAACGCCCAGCAGATGCGCCAGGTGGATCGCGTTCTGAACAATATCGACCTTCTCGACGAGCGTGGGGATGATGTTGATGGCCGCATCCGTCACGAGAAGCAGACGTTCGTAATCGGGAACGTCGATCACGAAGACATGACTGATCCGGCGCGTCGTCCTGAGGCCCGTTGTCGAAGCGATGACTGGATGCATCAAGACGTCCGTGTGCAAGTCGCCCTTCATAATCAGGCCAACTTCTCCGGCGTGGACCATTTCCACTGCACGAGCCGCCGCCGCCGCCCCGTTCTGGGCATCGACGAGGCGACAGTTGGAAATGTCGATGTTGCCAAGCTTGGCAATGGAACCAATGATATCGGTCGGCCCAATCAATATGGGAACAATCAAGCCCGCGCGGCTGGCATCCAGGGCGCCGTGTAACGCCGCAGCATCCACCGGCATCACAACGGCTGTCGGTACCGGACTATCGTTTCCCGCGCGCGCAATGATCGACCTGAGCCTGTCGTGCCGTTCGACGCGGATGCGCGGCACGGCCGTTGTCGACTGAAGAAAGCCTACCTTGGGCGGGAGCACTTCGACCGATCCTGTCAAGATCGTGAGGTCGTTCTGATCGGTACATAAGCATTCGAAAGTTATCGACGTCGTCGCTTCATTTCGCGAGCTAAGCGTTATGCTCGCATTTATAATGCCTGCTATCTCAGGAGGTGAAATGAAATGCAAGTCTTGTCGCAAGATGCTGGAACCGGGACCCGGTAGCTTGGTTCCGATCAGAACTGACACAATGCCTGCCACCCAATTGGGCTGAACCAGGGTGGGGTCTGGTTCGCTCGCACGGAGGTGAACCGGTATATCTCTGAGACCGCCGATTGCAGCCTCGAATAGATCGAAATCGCGCTGGGCGACAACGTGAGACAGACGGGCGGTCTCGCCAACTTTCAACGTTTCGAAGGTACGAATATGAGAAGAATTGTCAGGGGAAATCGCATTCATCAATCGATACCTGTTCCAAAGACTTAGTTGAAAAACTTGAGCCTGTAGAAAAGCCCCGACCAGAAACCGCAGCGCGGTGCTTTGCGGTGGCCTGCTGGGATCGGCCATCGTCAGGTCCCGTCGATCCAGCCTATGCCGAATTGGTGTTCGCTCGCAGATCAGGGCGTATCTACGCATCTTCACGCGCGACGAAGCAGGATCGGAAACTACACATTTTCAGTTCGGCCACGTCGCCTAACGCGCCGGCGCTTCATCGTCCCAGCCAAGCAAACCCAAGCGGTTCGGTCGGTGCGTATATCCCGATTCTGTCGCCAGGACCTGCCTGTCAATTATCCTTTTACGTGGCCGTGCCGAGGAAACAGACAACGGTTTTTTCGAATGAAGCGAGCCGATCGTATCGACCGCCGAGGGGCTCGAAAAATGTCTGCATCAGACCATCTCAGCCCGCGGGGAATGACTGCAGCCAAATCCGGTACACGCAAAGCCTATCTGGTTGGTGGTGGCGTTGCGTCGATGGCAGCGGCCGTGATCATGATCCGCGATGGCGATCTGCTTGGCCACAACATCACGATCATCGAACAGCTCGACAAGCTCGGCGGCAGCCTGGACGGATCGGGATCTCCCGATGCCGGATATGTCCTGCGCGGCGGCCGCATGTTTGAAAGCAAATATCTCTGCACGTACGATCTCTTCGCCTCGATCCCGACGCTCGATCACAGCCGGACGGTCACCGATGAGATCCTCAGTTGGAACGAGACGATCCACACGTCATCGAAATCCCGCCTGGTCCGCAATGGACGCCGGCAGACTGCGCCGAAATTCGGGCTCAGCGAGCGCCATATCCTGACAATCGAACGTTTGGTGCTTGAACCGGAAAGCCTGCTCGGTCGCAGCCGGATCGCCGATCAGTTCGATCCGGCATTCTTCGAGACCGATTTCTGGTTCATGTGGTGCACCACCTTCGCCTTTCAGCCCTGGCATAGCGCGGTCGAATTCAAACGCTATCTCGCACGTTTTTCCCATATGGTCGACGGTTTCGAGCGCCTCCAAGGGATTATGCGGACGGTGTTCAATCAATATGACTCCATGGTTCGCCCGCTGGAAGCTTGGCTGCTCGAGCGAGGCGTCATTTTCCAACTGAAGTCCCGCGTGACCGATATCACCTTCGTCAACGACGCAGACATCCTGGTCCCGATTGGGATCAAGTGCGAGTGCGCAGGGGCGTTGATGGAGATCGCGGTCGGCGCGGACGATCTCATTCTGGTCACGCTCGGCTCCATGACGGAAGCCTCCAGTCTCGGGACGATGGACGCGGCGCCAGCCTTGAAAGGCAAATCAGCCGGCGGATCCTGGACACTGTGGGAGAAAATCGCCGATGGTAAACCCGCATTCGGTCAGCCCCATGTCTTTGCCGACCACGTGGATCGATCGAAATGGGTCTCCTTCACGACGACGCTTCACGATCCGACATTCCTAACTCTGGTTCGCGACCTCACGGGCAACGTACCGGGCGAAGGCGGCTTGATTACCTTTCCGAATTCCAATTGGCTTGCCTCGATCGTCATTCCCTACCAGCCGCACTTCATCGGCCAGCCCAAGGATGTCTTTGTCTTCTGGGGCTATGGGCTTTCGGTGGACAAGCCGGGGGATTTCGTCAAGAAAGCAATGTCCGACTGCTCCGGGCGCGAGATAATGACCGAGATCCTCGGCCATTTACACATCACAAACGAGGCCGCCAAAATCCTCGCTTCATGTATCTGCATTCCATGCATGATGCCGTTCATCACAAGCCAGTTTCTACCGCGTGAAGCCGGTGATCGTCCGGCGGTGATCCCAGTGGGAACGCGCAATCTTGCCTTCATGGGCCAGTTCTGCGAACTGCCCGACGACGTTGTCTTTACCGTCGAATATTCCATCCGATCGGCGCAAATGGCGGTTAACGCGCTACTCGACCTCCACCGGCCGCCACCACCGGTCTACAAAGGATCAGTTGATCCAAGGATTCTCTACAAGGCATTCTTCGCGTTGCACGACATTAGGGCCTGAAATGGTGCGGCTTTCCACAAACCTCGCGGAAGCGTCCGAGCCGCGCCGCCATCAGTGCCTGACCAAGAGACGGTAGAAGGCGATCTTCGTGACCTCGACGAGTGCAAGGTATGCGATCGTGACGGGGATGACGTAGGCGAAGATCATGGCTGGCGGCCTCACAAACCCAAACCATTCGCCGAGTGTAAGAATGGGAATGAGTAACGCGACGGCGACCGCCGACAGCGACATGCAGATGAGGAACAAGCTCGGCCGGCTCGAAAAGAACCACCGCCGTGTCCGAATGCAGAAGACGACCAGAATTTGGGTCGTCATCGATTCGATGAACCACCCGGTCTGGAACAATGCTTGGTCAGCGTCGAATAGATAGAGCAACGCGTAGAACGTCAGAAAATCGAAGATCGAACTTACCGGACCAAAGACGAGCATGAACCGTTCGATCAGTTTGATGTCCCATTTGATCGGTCCTGTGATTGCCTCTGGATCGACGCGATCAAACGGTATCGCGACTTCCGACACGTTGTAGATCAGGTTGTTCAACAAAATCTGGATCGGCAGCATGGGAAGAAACGGCAGGATAAGCGCGGCGCCCGCCATGCTGAACATATTGCCGAAATTCGAGCTCGCCCCCATCAGGACGTATTTGGAGACATTTTCGACCGCCCCCCGGCCCTCGATCACCGCATCCTGGATGACCGACAGATTGTGTTCGAGAAGGATCAGGTCGGCCGCCGCGCGAGCCACGTCTGCCGCGCCGTCGACGGAAATCCCCACATCGGCCGCATGCAGTGCCGGAGCATCGTTGATACCATCGCCCATAAAGCCAACGACATGTCCCAGACGTTTTAATGCCAGCAGAATTCGGTGCTTCTGCTGGGGATTGACGCGACAAAACAAATTGACCTGCGGCAATTGGCCAAGGAGTGCCTCTTCGGGCAAGTGATTCAGCGCGTCGCCGGTGAGCACGCCCGTGACAGGTATGCCGATTTCGGCGAAGACGTGACGGCTGACCAATTCGTTGTCGCCGGTCAGCACTTTCACGGAAATGCCGGCGGCAGCCAGCGCCTGGATCGTCGTTCCCGCGCTGGCTTTAGGCGGGTCAAGAAAGACCGCATAGCCCGAAAAAACCAGGTCGCACTCGTCGGCGATCGCAGCTGTCGGATGGTCGGGATCGACCTCACGGCTCGCAATCCCCAGAACCCGGAAACCTTGCCCCCCGAGAGCGTCAAGCGTGGCCTCGAAGGTCCGGCGCGTCTCGGCATCGATCGGCACAACCTTGCCATCCGGGGCCATGTATCGACCGGAGAGACGCAGCAGATCTTCGGGAGCCCCTTTGACGATAAGACTGCGCGTGCCGTCGTGGTCAACAAGGACCGATACGCGCCGTCGTTCGAAATCGAATGGAACCTCGTCGATCTTCTTCCAACCACCGAAATCGAACGGCTTGGCAGCAAGAATCGCGTCGTCGAGCGGGCTCTTCATGCCGCTTTCGAACTGACTGTTGATGAAGGCATCGGCATAGGCGTTGGCGCTCTCGGCCCCGTGCCCGTCGACAGCGCGCACCATCCTGACGATTGCTTCGGTCAAGGTACCTGTCTTGTCGGTGCAGAGCATGTTCATGGCGCCGAGATCGTGGATCGCGGACAGCCGCTTGACGATCACTTTTCGCTTGGCCAGGGCCATGGCCGATCGCGCGAGCGTGACCGTCATGATCATCGGCATCAGTTCCGGTGTGAGCCCGACCGCCAGCGCCAGCGCAAACATCAGCGATTCCAGGATTGGCCGGTGAAACGAGATATTCACGACCAGCACGAAGAACACCATCAGAATGGTGAAGCGCATGATCAGCATGCCGAACCGACGAATGCCGACCACGAAGGCGGTGTCCGGCGGCTTCTCGGCGAGGCTCGTCGCCAGATGTCCGAGCGACGTCTTGCCTCCCGTCCGGCAAACGAGGATCGTCGCCGTCCCGCTGATAACCGAGGTGCCGGCGAAGACCGCGTTCGATGCGCCAGCCGGATTTTCAGCGCCAGACGCAACTTCGCCGGCCTGCTTTTCGGCCGGGTAGGCTTCTCCCGTCAGCAGCGCCTGATTCACGTAGAGATCGCGGCTGGCGAGCAGCCGTGAATCGGCAGGAACGAGATCACCCGCGATGAGCTCGACGATGTCGCCCGGAACCAACTGGTCGATCGGCACTGAGCGGCTTTGACCATCGCGCCGGACGGTTGCCTGGACCGCCACGGATTGCCGCAGCGCATCGACGGCACTCTGCGCGCGGACTTCCTGTACGAAATCGAGGATCATGCTGAGCATGACGATGCTGAACACGATCAGGAAGCTCGCTATATCACCGGCCGCGGCCGAGAGCGCGCTCGCCACGAGCAGGATAATCACGAGCGGGTTGCGAAAGCGCGCGAGGAATTGAAGCCAGAGCGGCGAGCGCTTTTCGGTTGCCGCATCGTTCAGTCCATAGGTTCGCAACCGCGACTGCGCCTCGACCTCAGTCAGTCCTGCGGGGGTAGAGGCGAGGCTGACGAGTAGTCCGTCCAACGGCCCCCTCCAGAAATCATCCGGGCCGGGTTCCGTATGTACGACGCTTGTCGCAGGGCCAACGTCGGTTTTGCTGGTGTTGCCACGGTCACCGATCGCGTTCATTGGCTTTCTTTCGGCTGAGGTGGGGATTGTTTCGTTGCGACCTGGAATTGGTCTCCACCAACTAATCGGACATCCATCGTCGGTGCGCCGATCCGGATATCAGCACCATGGAAGGCGTCCGCAATGCGGCTGAGCATCCCCGACTTCATGCCGGGAACCAGTGCAAAGCTATCGATTGCGAAGTTCAACTCGTAAACGACGACGGAATCCAAGAACTCGCACGCGAATGCTCCAGGGACAGTTCCTTTGATGATGTCAGGATTTGCGCTGGCTGCTGTAATCAACGTTTCAATCACGCGTGATGGCGCGACCGCAAAATCGACTTCCAGTCGAATAGTGCACTGATGAGGACCTCTCGGTCGGCTATGGTTCGTAACAATGGATTTGGTGACGAGACTGTTCGGAATGACGATCATATCATTTGACCAGGTCTTGATCCGGGTCGCCCGCCAATTGACGAGCATGACCCGGCCCGAGGCATGGTCTGACAGGGTGATCCAGTCTCCCGCAGCGAAAGGTCGCTCGATGTTGATCGCGAGACCCGCCAAAACATCCCCAAGAGTGTTTTGGAGTGCCAGACCCAAGACAATCGCCACGACGCCGGATGTCGCCAGAAAGGTCGATACCGGTTGTTTGAACACCGTACCGACGATGCCGATAAACGCGAGAAAATAGATGAGCCCTGATGCGAGATCGGCGAAAAGTCGTCGCGCGTGCGGTTCGTCATTATTTGGAAAGAACGTCCGACGAAGAAAAAGATCAAGCACGCTCGAGAAGAGCCATGCACCCAGGATCCACCATGCAAATCCGAATATTTCTAGTGGCAGCCTTGGCCCGTCCGGGGTCGTCTCGAAAAGGAACTGCCCGAGCGGGTTACCGGTTCGCGGAAACAAAGCTGTTATAAGCACAAGTGCGCAGCCGCCTCCAAACAGGGAGCGATATTCATGTAGGCGCGGAACTAGCGCCAGCATGAGAAGGGCTGCAGCGGTCGATAGGAGGCCAATCTCGATCGAGCCGAACATCGCTTACGTCAATCCCCGCTATCGATCGGCCGCATAAAAACAGCCGCGACCACGGCTTTTGACGTCGAAAAACGCGGTACTTATGGCACCAGAACGGCCGCACCCTCGAACCGGCCCGCCCGAAGATCAGCAAGCGCTTGGTTAGCTTTGACGAGCGGATAGGTCGTTGTCCGTGTCACGATACCCATCTCGGGCACGCGGCTAAGGAAATCGATGCCATCCTGTCGCGTGAGATTGGCGACAGACCGGATTTGGCGCTCTTCCCAAAGCAACGCATAGGGGAAGCTCGGGATGTCGCTCATGTGGATGCCGGCGCAGACAACCACACCGCCCTTGCGGACGGCTTTCAGCGCCGCAGGCACCAGTTCTCCGACAGTGGCGAAAATAATCGCAGCATCCAGCGGTTCCGGCGGCATTTCATCTGATCCGCCTGCCCAAGTGGCCCCGAGAGATCTGGCGAAGGCCTGGGTGGGAAGATCTCCAGGCCGGGTAAAGGCGAAGACCGAGCGTCCCTGCCATTTCGCGACCTGCGCCACGATATGGGCCGCAGCGCCAAATCCATAGAGCCCCAACTTCTTGCCCTCGCCGGCGATCCCAAGTGATCGCCATCCAATCAGACCTGCGCAGAGCAAGGGCGCGAGCGATACATCGCTGCCGGTTTCGCCAAGCGGGAATGCGAACCTCGCATCCGCGATTGTCGCCGTCGCGAAGCCGCCATCGCGCGTATAGCCCGTGAAGACCGGGTGATCGCAGAGATTTTCCCTGTGCATTTGACAGTAGGGACAAATACCGCAGGTGTGGCCTAGCCAGGGAATGCCCACGCGTTGGCCAATCGACAGGCCTTCGACCCCGGGCCCCATCGCATCGATCCGGCCGACGATCTCGTGGCCGGGAATGATGGGCGCGACCGGTTCGGGAAGTTCACCGTCGACCACGTGCAAATCGGTTCGACAGACGCCGCAAGCCGCGACCTTGATACGAACCTGACTCGGACCCGGTTGCCGATCATCCAACTCCATCCACTGGAGAGGCGTTCGCAATGTCTTCAGCACCATTGCATGCATGAAATTCATCCCCGGCTGCTGTGGTTTGATTGAGGTGAGAGCGCCCTCGTGCCTGTGCGCTCACGAAGAGCCTTGGAGGCGTTGAAAAACACCTGGAAGGAGGTCTGGCAAATCCTCGGCGATAAGGCCGGGTCCAAAAGCGGTAGCCGCAGCGCCGTGAAGCCAGACTGCTGCTGCGGCAGCAAGGAACGGGTCCATTTTCTGGGCGAGGAGACCGAGGATCATCCCACTCAGGACGTCGCCCGAACCTGCGGTCGCTAGGGTCGGGGGGGCATTCGTATTGATAATCGCCCGTCCATCAGGAGCAGCAATGACAGTGTCGCTACCCTTCAGAATGACGAAGGCACCGCTCCGCTTAGCGGCGGCGCGCGTTCGTGTCAGCTTGTCGCCCGGCAGGCCAAAGAGACGTCGAAACTCACCTTCATGCGGTGTCATGATGCACGTATCGACGATGGCCCGATCGAGTTCCGAAGCATCCTCCTGAAACGACGTGATCGCATCTGCGTCGAGCACGGTTGGCCGCCCGGATGCCAGCATCGCAAGTGCGCGGTCTCGGGTCTCTCCGCCTACGCCTGCACCGGGGCCGATCAGCAATGCGGAAATGCGGCGGTCGGTGAGCAGGTCGTCAAAGTCGTGGCTCGTTGCGATCGGTCGAACCATGATGCTGGTGAGCGCGGTCGCATAGATCGGCAGGGCGATTTCGGGCACCGCGATCGTTGTGAGCCCGGCACCGACACGCGCCGCGGCACGAGCGGCCATTCTGGCGGCGCCAGTCATCGGGTATCCCACGGAGATCAACGCATGACCGCGCGCGTATTTGTTGCCGGCGTCGTCGGCCCGAGGCAAATCGGTCAGCCAAAGGACTGGATCATTCTCAAACGTGTTTGGGACGATCGTGTCCAGAACGGATGGCGGAGTACCGATGTCGGTCACGACGACGTTCCCACATAGCAACCGTCCGGGTAGTAGGAGATGGCCGGGTTTTTTGCGAAAGAAAGTAACGGTGAGAGCTGCGGCAGCTCCGCCCAAGGCTTCGCCGGTATCCCCCATCACGCCGCTTGGAACGTCTACGGCCACTATCGGAGCTGATCTGCAAGCTGCAGCGGTCAAGGTCTCGGCGGCCGGACCTTCTAATGCCCGGCTTAGCCCGGCGCCGAAGATTGCATCCACCACCAATTCCGACCCGTCGAGCACTGCTGGGATCAGAGGCTCGATCGCTCCTAGCCACCGCTCTGCGTGATAGCGTGCTTCGCCCGCGAGATGCTTACGCTGTCCTAGCAAAGCCAGGCGCACGCTCCAACCGGCCTTGGCAAGATGCGACGCGGTCACGAACCCATCGCCGCCATTGTTCCCTGGACCGCAAAGGACGGTAACGGCGCGCGCCGACCAGCGCTGTTGAATTTCGCGTGCAACGGATTTGCCAGCGTTTTCCATCAAGATCGTGGCAGGCGTTCCCGCTGCGATCGTCAGGCGATCGGCTTCGCTCATTTGCCGGATATCAAGCAGCGCCGTGTGCAAATTCAACATTTGTTCGCACCCGTGGATAGAGGAGGCGCAGGAACAGAAGTTGGCTCCGGTGATTTGCTGGAAAACGCACGATCCATCACTTGCGCAACGACTGATGCGCGGGCGTTAACAGATCCAGTTCGCTATTCTTCGATGTCGGCATCTTGCTCTCCTGACCAAGCCTGGCGTTTTTGGGTGTGTCTAAGCCAGAGGCACCCAACGCTGCGCGCGGGGTTTTAACTACGATTTCCGGCATCAGTCTAAGCTGATCGTGTGTGTCGGAGCAGGATCGGAAATCGCTCATGCCGATCCGGAACTCGAAACCAGCAGCAATCCCAGATTGCTCGGTAGGTAGAATCCGAAGCTGCCGCAGCTCTCATGTCGCCTCCTATATTTTGTGGCGTCATGGACGGCGCTGGTTGCGGCCTCTGAGAGCTCTAGATTGACCGATGAACGCCCCACTTCGAACCGAAAGCCATGGATTGTCGTCGGGGTCGTGACGGTGCTTGCCATCATTGCCGGCGTCGCGTGGTGGCGGATCGCGGTCGAAAATCAGGCAGCCGCCGTCGCCAAAGCCGCCGCCGCACAGCCGATTAAGGTTCCTGTAACATCCGCCTCGACTAAAACGGCCGATTTCCCGGTCTATCTGAATGGGCTCGGCACCGTTGAGCCGTACCAGACCGTGACCGTCAGCAGTCGGGTTGACGGTGAGATCATTAAAGTCGGCTTCAAGCAGGGGCAGATGGTCGACAAAGGGGATCTGCTATTCGTCATCGACCCGCGCCCGTATCAAGCCGTACTCGACGCTGCCGATGCCAAGAAGGCACAGGATCAGGCAAGCCAGACTGAGGCACAGCTCAATTTGAAGCGAAGCGTTGATCTGGTCGGGAAGGGCATTGATTCCAAGCAGCAACTTGATACCCAGCAAGCAACCGTCGACCAACTGACTGCCCAGATCAAAGGTGATCAGGCACAGATCGACAGCGCGCAAACCCAACTCGGTTATACAACGATCCTTGCTCCTATTGCCGGAAGGACCGGCTTCCGGCTGGTCGACGTCGGCAACATCGTGCATGCGGCGGGAAGTACCGGCATCGTGACGATCGCCAAACTTCAACCGATCTCCATCGTCTTCACGGTTCCGGAGGAGCAGATCGGACCGGTCAACGACGCTCAGGCGGCTGGCGACGTTCCCGTTCTGGCGGAGAGTTCGGATGGGCTTAAAGTTCTCTCGAAGGGACATCTCTCGATCGTCAATAATGCAGTCGATCCACAGAGCGGTACCATCGGCCTAAAGGCATCCTTCGCCAATGCCGACAATGCTTTATGGCCCGGCCTTTCGGTCTCGACGCGCCTTCTGGTCCAAACGCTCACCAAAGTCACCGTGATCCCGCACGGCGCGATCCAGAACGGGCCTGACGGGCTCTTTACCTACGTCATCGGAGCTAATTTTAAGGTAGAATTGCGCGCCATTACGATCGGCCCAGACATGGATGGGACCGCAGTAGTCCTGACCGGCCTGAAGCCGGGCGAAACAGTTGTTACGTCGGGACAATATCGCCTTGGGCCGGGCACACTCGTCGAAGCGACGCCCGATGCCGCCGACAAGGCGTCCTGATCATGGCGACGAATATCTCCGCGCCCTTTATCCGGCAGCCGATCGCAACATCCCTGCTGATGGTGGGCATTCTGTTTGCCGGAATTGTCGCCTATCCGAGATTGCCGGTCGCGCCGCTGCCGGAAGTGGACTTCCCGACCATCCAGGTCTCCGCGTCGCTCTCCGGCGCAAGTCCCGAAACGATGGCGTCGTCCGTCGCGCAACCGCTCGAAACGCAATTCGCCCAGATACCCGGCGTGTCGCAGATGACATCGACGAGCACGCTCGGGGCCACCAGCATTACCATCCAGTTCGACCTCAACCGGGCGATCGACGGTGCCGCCAACGATGTCCAGGCCGCGATCAATTCCGCCAGCGGTCAACTCCCGAAGGACTTGCCGGGTCCGCCGACGTATAGAAAAGTCAATCCGGCGAATTCGCCCATTCTTTTGCTTGGCGCAACGTCGGCAACGATGCCGCTGACCGATCTCGACGATCAGGTCGAGACTAAACTCGCTCAGCAGATCAGCCAGATCTCGGGCGTGGCGCAGGTCAGCGTTGGCGGACAACAAAAGCCGGCGGTGCGGATCCAGCTCGATCCGGCCAAACTTGTCGCAAAATCGCTCTCGCTGGAAGATGTGCGCACGGCACTGACGGTGGCGACCGCAGACAGCCCCAAGGGCGCCGTCAACGGGCTGACGCAGTCCTACACAATCTACACCAATGATCAGCTGACCGAGGCGGAGCCCTGGAACGACGTGATCGTAACCTATCGCGGCAATGCGCCGCTGCGGGTGCGCGACGTCGGCAAGGCGGTTGATGCCGCGCAGGATTCCACCCAGGCCGCTTGGGCCGACGGCAAGCGCGGCGTCTTCTTGATCATCTTCCAGCAACCGGGTGCCAACGTCATCACGACCGTGGACAGTATCATGGCCGCGCTTCCCGGCCTGAAAGCCACGCTTCCGCCGGCACTCGACATCTTCGTGCTCGCCGACCGGACGCAGACGATCCGGGCTTCAGTTCAGGATGTGCAGTACACGCTGCTGATCACGATCGCGCTGGTGATCATGGTCATCTTCATCTTCTTGCGCAGCGTCTGGGCGACCATCATCCCAAGCATCGCTGTTCCGCTGGCGCTGCTCGGCGCCTGCGCCCTGATGTGGGTGGTCGGCTACAGCCTCGATAATCTGTCACTGATGGCCTTGACGATTTCGGTCGGCTTCGTCGTCGACGACGCAATCGTGATGCTGGAGAATATCACCCGCTACATCGAGGCCGGCGAGGAGCCCTATGCCGCCGCGATGAAAGGTTCCGGCGAAATCGCGTTCACCATCGTGTCGATCAGCATCTCGCTGATTGCCGTCCTCATTCCGCTGTTCCTGATGAGCGGCATCATCGGGCGATTGTTCCAGGAGTTCGCCGCGACTCTCGCCATGACGATCGTTGTGTCAGCCATCGTGTCGCTTACGCTTACGCCGATGCTGGCGTCCCGTTACCTAGTGTCGGCCAACGCGACGGCCCATGGGCGGCTCTATCAGTGGAGTGAGCGTGGCTTCGAGGGGCTGTTGAAGGGATACGAGCGCGGGCTCGACGTCGTGCTGAAGTTTCGCTTCATCACGCTGCTCGTCTTTTTGGCGACCCTCGGCTTCACGGCTTACCTCTTCGTGATCATTCCGAAGGGGTTTTTCCCGCAGCAGGACACGGGAATGATTTCCGGCATCGCCGAGGCCGGGCAGGATGTATCATCGGCCGAAATGATGAAGCACATGGAGGCGCTCGGCGCGATCATCAAAAAGGATCCGGCCATCGATCATTTTGCCATGTCCTCGGGCGGCAACGGCAATGCGGGCAACACCGGGCGCATCTATATCACCTTGAAACAACGGGCCGATCGCGACGCCACCGCGGATCAGGTTATCGCACGGCTCGCGCCGGGTCTCGCCACCGTTCCAGGCGCGCGACTCTTCCTCCAGGCCTCGCAAGACGTCAGCGTCGGCGGGCGGTCATCCCGCACGCAATATCAATATACATTGCAGGCGCCCGGTCTCGCCCAACTGAACACCTGGGCGCCGAAGTTGCTCGCGGCCATGCAGGGGTTGCCGCAACTGAAGGACGTGGCGTCGGATCAGCAGACCGGCGGAACCACGCTGACGCTGACGACCAATCGCGATCAGGCCGCACGCTTTGGGCTGAACCCGCAATTGATCGACGACACGCTTTACGATGCCTTCGGCCAGCGTCAGATCGCGCAGTATTTCACGCAGGAAGCGACGTACGAAGTCATCATGGAGATCCTGCCGAGCCTGAGGGGCGACGTGGCTACGCTGGACAAGATCTTCCTGAAATCGCCGACGACGGGTGCAGAGGTGCCCCTTTCGGCCTTCGCCCAGTGGTCGACGATGCCCGTTCAACCCTTGTCGATCAACCATCAGAGCCAGTTTCCCGCCGTGACGCTGAGCTTCAATCTGGCCAACGGCGTATCCTTGGGACAGGCAACGGACGTCGTCTCGGCGGTCAAGACCAAGATCAACATGCCCACGACGATCACGACCAGTTTTCAAGGGACCGCGCAAGCGTTCCAGCAGTCGCTCTCCACCGTCCCGCTGCTGATCGTCGGCGCGCTCGTCATCGTCTATCTGATCCTCGGCATTCTCTACGAGAGCTACATTCATCCGCTAACCATTCTCTCGACGCTGCCGTCGGCCGGAGCGGGAGCCCTCCTGATGCTGATGCTGTTTCATTTCGACTTCAGCATGATCGCGCTCATCGGCATTATTCTTCTGATCGGTATCGTCAAGAAGAACGGCATTCTGCTTGTCGATTTCGCGATCACGGCCCAGCGCGATGATCACCTTTCGCCGCATGACGCGATCCGCCGCGCCGCGCTCCAGCGCTTTCGCCCGATCATCATGACGACGATGGCGGCCATGCTCGGCGGCATTCCATTGATGTTGGGGCACGGTACCGGCTCGGAACTGCGCCAACCACTCGGCTACGCCATGGTCGGCGGCCTCATCGTCAGCCAGGCGCTGACACTCTTCACGACGCCGGTCATCTACCTCTACCTCGACCAGTTCGGATCGTGGGTAACCCACTGGAGGAAGCCGCCCAAATCGTCAGGAAACCTTAGCGATGCGGGAATTGTCACGATTATTCACTCGTTGCCTTGAGTGGAGATGGTGAATTTCATCCATCTAGCCCGAATATAATCATAGAAAATATCGCCAAACTGCTTTTCCAATATGCAAATCATCGCTTCGCCTGCGTATATGCCGAACCTATCAATTTTAATGGTCTGCGGTCTAGCTTGATTAACTGTGGAAAACGCATGCCAGCGTTCAGGCATATCGTAATCCTGCAACGAATTTCTTCGCAAATTATAGATATCGAAGGAGAATAAAATGGAACATCGGGGATCTGTCGTTGCAGTATTTACTGAGCACAAGGCCGCAGAGACAGCGGTTAAAGCGTTAGCCGCCGCTGACTTCAACATCAAGGATCTCACTATCGTCGGCAAAGGGTACAAGACCGAGGAGACTGTCGTCGGCTTTTACTCGACGGGTGACCGAATGAAATTCTGGGGAACGCAAGGCGCCGTTTGGGGCGGCCTGTGGGGCCTGTTTTTCGGCGGGCTCTTCCTTACCGTCCCGGCTGTCGGCGGCGTGGTCGTGCTCGGCGCCCTGGCCACGATCATCATTTCGGCGTTGGAAAACGCCCTTGTTGTCGGTGGCCTTGGGATGCTCGGCGCCGGGCTTTATGGCCTCGGGATCCCGAAAGACAGTATCATCAATTACGAAACAGCCATCAAGGCAGACGGCTTCCTGGTGATGGCGCATGGTGATGCGGCAGAACTCTCCCGCGCCAAGGCCATCCTCGCCAAGACCAATCCAGCCAGCATTGATGTTCATTCCGGCCCCTTGTCTGTAGCTCAATCGGATGTTCGAGCGGCGGGCTGAGCGCATTCAACTTTGGGGATGCTGCCTCCACAAAAAGGCAACGTCCCCATCGGTCGTCAAAAGACGTGGTTCAATCGGGCGTAATTTGACGGAGGAACGGCCTACGCCTGAAGTAATGGTAGAAAAATAAAGCTGTTTAAGGGTTGGGGATCTGAGATCGAGCGTGAGTAATTTCCGAACCTAACGCAAGCACTCGGTGGCCCGTAAAGTTTCGAATGCTGTGCAGGCCGTAAAGCCGCTGCATGACCGCAAGACGGCTTGATTTGGCACGTTTGGAGAGCATTCGATGGGCGAGGCCGCGTCAATATATCGACGGATCTTTATCGCGGGCGGATATTCTCGCTCAACAGGGGCTAGAGCAGCTTCTTCCCCATGGACAACGGCCCCTCACGGCGACAGGGCCCACTTCCACTTTCGGCGCATCCGATGACCGATCAAGGGGGGCTCCCAGAAGGTAGAGCCGAAATTGTCGCCGCTCCCGCAAACGTGCCCGCTCCTATCGAAGCCATTGCCATCCCTCAAATCGAACCGACTCCATCTCCAACCAAGCGACGCTGGTGGCCGAAGCTATTGGTCGCCGTGCTTTTGATCGGCGGCGCCGGCGGTGGCGCTTTCTGGTGGCTTAGCCGGCCGCCCGGCCTGCCGCCTGGCATCGCCTTTTCGAATGGACGGCTTGAGGCGGACGAGATTGATGTGGCGACAAAGTTTGCCGGACGGATTTCTGAAATCCTGGCGGATGAAGGTACGATGGTAAAGGCCGGCGAGGTCGTTGCCCGAATGGATACGCGCGACCTGCAGGCCCAATTGTCGCAAGCGAACGCCCAGATCGCCCAAGCCCAGCAATCAGTCCTGCAGAACGCCGCGGACCTGGTCCAAATGAACAGCCAGTTGAAGCTGGCCGAGCAACAGTTGCAGCGCACCAGCGTTCTGGCCGCAAAGGGTTACGAGACAAAAGATGTCCTGGACCAAAGGCAATCGCAGTTCGACGTCGCAACGGCTGCCTACCACAACACCGAGGCCAAGATCGCGGCCGCGACAGCCGGTGTTCAGGCGGCGACCCACAATGCCGACCTGATCCAGGTCAATATCGCCGACAACACGCTCCTAGCGCCCAAGGACGGTCCAATAGAGTACCGCCTGACCAATGTCGGCGAGGTTCTGCCAGCCGGTGGAAAGGTTTTCACCATGCTGGATGTCACCAACGTCTACATGGATATTTTTCTGCCAACGCAGACTGCGGGCCAGGTCAAGATCGGCGACGAGGCCAGCATCGTTCTTGACGCAATTCCCGCGAAACCGATCCGTGCTCGTGTAACCTTTCTCGCGGCGATAAACGAGTTCACACCGAAGACGGTCGAAACAAAGTCGGAGCGAGACAAGCTGATGTTTCGCGTTCGTGTCCGCATCGATCCCGAATTGCTGCGGACACACGAAGCCCAGGTCCGCTCCGGCCTACCGGGCCTTGCCTATATCCGCTTAGATACGACGCCTTGGCCCTCTGCCGTGCAGCCCGTGATCGGCCGATGACCTGCACGGTCGAACCAGTTGCTGTTCTCGGGAACGTCTGGCACCGCTATGGCAAGCAGATTGCTCTCCGTGGGGTGTCGGTTGAACTGCATGCGGGAGGACTGGTCGGTCTGATCGGTCCGGACGGCGTCGGTAAATCTACCCTGCTTGCCATACTTGCTGGGGCAAAGCGGGTGCAAGGCGGCAATCCAGGAACGAGCGAAATTTGCGTGTTCGGTGGCGACTTCACGCAGGCGCGGCACCGCACCGAGGTATGCGCGCGTATTGCCTATATGCCGCAGGGGCTTGGGCGAAACCTCTACCCGGATCTGACCGTGCGGGAAAACATTGCCTTCTTTTCTCGACTGTTCGGGCAGGACGCCACCGAGCGCGCGCGACGTACCATAGAGTTGCTCGCGGCGACCAATCTGGCGCCGTTTGCAGACCGCGCGGCACGCAAGCTATCCGGCGGAATGCGCCAGAAGCTTGGCCTCTGCTGCGCACTTATCCATGACCCGGACCTGCTGATCCTTGACGAGCCAACGACGGGCGTGGACCCGCTGTCCCGCCAACAGTTTTGGGACTTGGTGGACCGCATTCGCGCCGGGCGGCCGAGCATGAGCGTGATCGTCGCCACCGCCTATATGGAAGAGGCCGAGCGGTTCGGGCAATTGGTTGTCATGAATGGTGGCGCGGTCCTCGCGACCGGCACGCCGGCCGAAATCAAACAACGCACAGGCTGCAGTACACTGGACGAAAGCTTTATTGCCTTGCTTCCGGAAGATGTGCGCGCGACCCGCGTACGCCCAAATATCCCAAAGCTCGGTGATGAGACTGCGGGCGTTGCCATCAGCGCCATCGGCCTCACGCGTCGCTTCGGTGATTTCACAGCGGTCGACGACGTCAGCTTCGGTATAACAAGAGGCGAGATCTTTGGATTTCTCGGCGCCAATGGCTGCGGCAAGACGACGACCATGCGCATGTTGGTCGGCTTGCTGCCCGCAAGCGCCGGCACGGCTCTGCTGTTCGGCCGTGCGGTCAATGCAGCAGACATAAGTATGCGCTACCGCGTCGGCTACATGTCACAATCGTTCTCACTTTATACGGAGCTGACCGCAAGGCAGAACCTCGCACTGCATGCCAGACTCTATCATATCGAGCCAGCGAAGGCCGGTCTCCGGATCGCCGAACTCGTAGCGGGGTTCGGCCTTGCCAACCATCTCGACGCCCTTGCAGCCGATTTACCGCTCGGTATTCGGCAACGGCTTGCCTTGGCAGTCGCCGTCATCAACGAGCCGCAGATCCTGATCCTCGACGAACCGACATCCGGCGTCGATCCAATGGCACGCGATCAGTTCTGGGCATTGCTCGGCGACCTATCGCGCAAGAGCGGGGTTACTATTTTCATCTCGACCCATTTTATGGAAGAAGCCGCACGCTGCGATCATATCCTGCTGATGAATGCGGGTAAGGTGCTGACCATGGGCACACCAGCCGAGGTCGTGAGCCTCTGGGGCGGTCCAACACTCGAGGAAGCATTCATAGCCTGTCTGCAGGCGGCGACCGGAGCGCAAAGCCAGCCGCCCGCGCCTGTGCAAGTGACGACACCGCGAACGCGGCCGCATGCGTTCAGCTTTCAGCGCATGCTGGCCTATGCCCTGCGGGAGACGCTTGAACTTCAGCGCGATCCGATCAGGCTGAGTTTTGCTGTTTTCGGCATGGCGTTCCTCATGATCGTCGTTGGCTATGGCACCAACACCGATGTCGATCATCTCCCGTTCGCGGCCTACGACCAGGACCAGACGCCGGAAAGTCGTTCGTATCTCGAAACATACCGAGGCTCGATCTATTTTGCAGAACGCGCTCCGATTGCCAGCTCGGATCAGTTGCAAGAGCGCTTGGCGAGCGGCGAACTGAAGCTTGCGCTTAACATCCCAGCCGGCTTCGGCCGCAACGTTCGACGAGGCCTGCCAACCAATGTAGGTGCCTGGGTGGACGGCGCGATGCCGTTTCGCGCCGAGACGACACGCGGCTACGTGGAAGGTGTTCAACAGCTCTATTTGACTGGCCTGGCAACGTCTGAGGGACTTACTTCCGCCGCGCCTGCGATCGTCGGCCTGCGATTTCGCTACAATCAAGACTTCGACAGCGTCAACTCATTAGTACCCTCGACCATGGCGCTCCTACTGGCCCTTGTTCCGGCCATTCTGATGGCGCTCGCGGTGGTCAGAGAAAAGGAGTTCGGCTCGATTACCAACCTGTATGTTACGCCCGTCACGCGGGCAGAGTTCATGCTGGGCAAACAGATTCCCTACGTCGCACTCGCTATGGCCGGCTTCGCCGTCGTCGCAACAATTGCATCTCTGCTGTTTGGCGTTCCGGTTAAGGGCAGCGTGTCAGCGCTTGTGGCGGGGACGCTGATCTATGTCTATGCAACGACGGCCTATGGTCTGCTGATCTCGGCATTCGCCAGTACGCAGATTGCCGCACTGTTTGGCACCGCCTTGTTGACGGTCATCCCGGCGACCCAGTTCTCCGGCATGCTCTCGCCCGTTTCATCGCTCACTGGCATGGGTGCGGTGCTCGGGCACCTGTTTCCGATGAGCTACTACCTGCCGATCGCGGTCGGTACGTTCACGAAGTCGCTCGGGTTCGCTGAACTTGGACCAACGATGCTCATCCTGGCTCTCTTCGTACCGGCGCTCCTCGGGCTCAGTCTCATGATGCTGCGCAAGCAGGAGAAGTAGCGGCATGCTGCGGCCCCTGATGAACGTATTCTGGCTGTCCTTGAAGGAGGTACGAAGCCTGCTGAGCGACTGGTTCATGCTAGGGTTGGTCATCTTCAGCTTCACGTTCTCCATCATATCGCAGGCACAGAACACCGCTCAGGAGGTGAATAACGCCACGATCGCCATCGCCGACGAAGACCAGTCGCAACTGTCCCGTGGAATCGCGCAGCACTTTCTGGCACCCTATTTCAAACCTGCCGAACAAATCTCGGTGCACGATATCGACCAGTTACTGGATCGCGCGCGATACACGTTCATCGTCGACATCCCACCGCATTTCGAACGTGATGTTCAGGCTGGCCGGCGTCCGACGGTACAGGTCAACATTGATGCGACTGCCGCCATGCAGGCCGGCATCGGCTCTGGCTACGTGCAACAGATCATCATGGCTGAAATCCAGCGCAGCCTGTCGCGGACGGACACTGTGCAACCGGCTGCCGTGACGTTGACGATTCACCTGGCATTCAACCCGAACGCGGCACCCGGCTGGTTCATGAGTATAATCGGCATCATCAATACGATAACAATGTTGTCTATCCTGCTCTGCGGAGCCGCCGTGATCCGCGAGCGTGAACACGGCACCATGGATCACCTCCTCACACTCCCGCTGTCGCCTGTCGAGATCGCGTCTGCCAAGGTGCTGGCCAATGGCTTCGTCATCCTGGTCGCAACGGCGCTCTCGCTTTACCTCGTCGTGCGCGGCCTCCTCGCGGTGCCGATCGCAGGATCAATCCCGCTCTTCCTGTTTGGTGTGGCGTTGTACCTCTTCTATGCGCTTGCAGTCGGCCTGTTCTTGGCGACCCTGGTGCAGTCGATGCCGCAGTTCGGTCTATTGTTTATATTGGTGTTCCTTCCGATGCAGATGCTATCCGGCGGCAACACGCCCCTGGAGAGCGAACCGCGCGTTCTGCAGATCGTCATGCAGGGAGTCGCATCAACACACTTCGTCAGCTTCGCCGAGGCCATCCTGTTCCGCGGTGCGGGGCTCGCATTGGTCTTTCGGGACTTTCTGGCGGTTGCTGGACTTGGTGCTCTATTCTTTGTGCTGTCCGTTGTGCGCTTTCGGCGAAGTGCTGCAGCAACGGCTGGCTGAGTGGTTTTGTTGCTTGGGATCTGGGCAGAATAACAGATGGGGAGCTGGGATTTTTACGCGCCAGGTTCCAACTCACCTGCGCGCAAGCTCCAATTGTTTGGTGACCGACGAGGATGCCATTTGTCCCCCTATGGTATGGTCAGAGACAAGGGCTGATTTCTATTCCGGCCGATAACCACAAACCGATCCGTCCGACAGTAATCGAAACTTGGGTGTTTTCCGACGCTATCGTTCAGGTGCACGCTGGATAAATTCGTTCTGGAGATCGAGGCGTCGGCATCTGGGATCCGCGCACTTGATCCAGTCATCGGACAAAATTGGAAAGCTGCAAAACTCTGGTTTGTTTAGCCGTGCTTGCCGATCTTCCGATGTCCCAACATCATTCCCAGAATGAGGAGACAGAAATGTCAGCTGACAGCGAATTGCAAAAATTGGTTTTGTCTGAATTGGCTTGGGAGCCTAGTGTTACGGCCGGCCATATTGGTGTAACGGCAAAAGCCGGGGTGGTCACGCTTTCCGGGCACGTCGAAACCTATGTGCAAAAATTTGCGGCCGAAAAAGCGGTGCGGCAGGTGAAGGGCGTCAAGGCCGTGGCCGAGGAGATTGAGGTTCGTCTGCCGTCCGGCGTGAGCCACGCTGATGATGACATCGCGGCTGCCGCCGCCCAGCGTATCGCATGGGACGTGGCCTTGCCGCGAGATGCCATCGTCGCAAAGGTCGAAAAGGGCTGGGTTACACTGACCGGACAGGTTGGTTGGCACTATCAGCAGGAAGCGGCGACACTCGACGTCAGCGGACTTCACGGTGTCATCGGCGTGACCAACAATATTAAGTTGAAGCCGAGGGTCAACGTCGCCAACCTCAGCGGCGACATTATGAACGCGATGGGGCGGTCCAGATACTTCGACCAGGAAACGGTCCATGTCCGCGCTGACGGCGGAAAGGTAACCCTGACCGGGTCGGTTCCAAGCTTGTATGATCGTCAATTGGCATCGAGGACGGCTTGGTCAGCAGCCGGAACGACCGAAGTTGAAAACGACCTCGCCGTCGCCTGACGCCGCATCAGGATATGACGTGATCTAAAGAACGACCTTTGCCCGGCGTGAAGCACGGCAAAGGTCGTTTTGATGACCAGCACACGCCGGCGCTGACAGTCGGCCTGATGCCCTGTGGCCGCACCTCAATCCGATGCACTTGCTGGGTGCCCCGTGAACCAGCGGCAGATTTCCCCGGAAGGCATAGCCAATGAAGCACGATATCGAACGACATCGTACCGGTTCGGTTGGGTGGCTCCGTGCGGCGGTCCTGGGAGCGGATGACGGCATCCTGTCAACGGCCAGCCTGATGCTCGGAGTTGCCGCAGCGCACGGAAGTCGCGCCAATTTGATTGTCGCGGGGGTGGCCGGCTTGGTTTCCGGCGCCATGTCGATGGCAGCAGGCGAATATGTCTCTGTGCATTCACAGGCTGATACCGAGCAGGCGGATCGTGTGCTTGAACGTTCAGAACTCTCAACCGATAGCCAGGGAGAGCATGAGGAGCTTGCAGCGATCTATGTCAGTCGCGGTTTGGAACCAGATCTCGCTAAGCAAGTTGCTGATCAGCTCATGGCGCATGATGCGTTGGGAGCTCATTTGCGCGACGAACTCGGCATTACAGAGGCATTCATAGCTCGGCCGATCCAGGCTGCAGTGGCGTCAGGCGCTAGTTTTTCTGTCGGAGCGGTTGTGCCTCTTTTCGTCACGGTGATCGCGCCTCAAACAAGTGCAATTGCCTTTATCTTTGTGACGTCGCTCCTGTGCCTTGCTGGGTTGGGCGCACTTTCGGCACAAGCTGGAGGGGCAAGCATGACGATTGGGGCAATGCGTGTGACATTCTGGGGTGCCTTCGCGATGGCTGTCACTGCGGGAGTAGGCCACGTATTCGGGACATACGCATAGGCGGATAAACGTATTCCTCTACCGAAACGGGCTATACCGAGCATTGCTGGATTATGTTTGTCCAATGGGGTTCGAATAGCAGGGGTATCGACGACAATTGCCTATGTCCAGTCTCTACAGCCTGACGAAATTGTCCAGCCGAGGACCAGTGCTCCGCTCGACACCGGGGTTGTCCCTGAAGTGACGGAGGGCGCGGTTCTCCGTGCTTTAGATTTCGCTCATTGCGCAGTCACTCGCGTTCCAACGCTACAACTGGATCAAGTTGCGCAGCGCTGCGTGCAGGCAAATAGCCGAAAGCGATGCCGATGAGGGTAGAGACTGCGAAAGCGCCGATAATCGAGGTGGCTGAATAGACAAAGGTGAAGCTCGACCCCAGCGCGGCGAAGATCTGGCCGGCCAACAGCGCCAGCATGATGCCGAGAATGCCGCCAACGATGCAGACGAGAACGGCTTCGGTCAGGAATTGCTGGAGGATATCACTCCGCCTGGCACCGACCGCCATGCGCACCCCGATCTCCTTCACGCGTTCGGAGACGGATACGAGCATGATGTTCATGACGCCGATGCCGCCGACGACCAACGAGATCACGGCGATGGCTGCGATCAGCAGCGTCATCGTATCGGTCGTGGCGGTGATCGTCTGCCGAATATCGTCATTGTTCATGATGAAGAAATCCAGGACGCCATGCCGGGCGATGAGGAATTTCGTCGCGGCCTGTTCGGCGAGCGTCGAATCCGTATCGTCGGAGACAAGCAGCAGGATGCTGCGCAGCGTGCTCGAGCCAGTGAAGCGCGCCTGCACTGTCGTATAAGGGAGATAAACTGAAAGGCTGGTACTATTGCCAAATCCGGTCAACTGCTTTTGCAGCACGCCGACGATCGTTGCCGGCACTTTGCCAATCAGGATTATTTGACCGACCGGGCTCAACTTCGCAGCTGGAAAAAGGGCGGCCCGCGTATTGTCGTCGATCACAACCTCTTGCGTCATATGCGTGACGCTGTTGTCCGTGAAATATTGACCTGCAGCTAGTTGTGTTCCCTTGACCGAGAAATATTCGGCGCCGACCCCATTGACCTGCGCGCTCAACTCTAGCGACCCGAGCCGGACCGTCGTCGATAAGGTGACGGTCGGCGCAACGCCCGCTGCATAGGGTTGTCGAGCGATTTCAAGCGCATCGGCCAACTTCAAAGTCTGCACCTTGCCGGACCGCAAGTCGCCGTAGTTGAGGCCGGGAAAAATCTCCAGTGTGTTCGTGCCAAGATTGGAGATACCGGCAAGGACTTTTTCGCGCGAGCCTTCGCCGAGTGCCACGACGGCAACAACCGACGCGATGCCGATGATGATGCCGAGCATGGTCAGGAATGTACGCAGTCCATGCGCGCGCATGGACATGAGCGCCATCTTGAACGCCTCGCCGAAGCGATCGAAGGCGGCCCTCCAGGCATGTAGCCCGCCTTGGGATGCGGTTACTGTCGCGGCTGACATCGCCTCAGCCGCCTGACCTCCAACTGGCGCATCCGTGGAATGATCGACAGGGCTGTCGGAAACGACCCTTCCATCGGAAATTTCGATGATGCGGTTGGCCCTTCTGGCCACTGCCATGTCGTGGGTGACCAAGATCACGGTGCGACCCTCCCGGTTGAGTTCGGTCAGGATGGCAAGCACTTCCTCGCCGCTGGCATGATCGAGCGCGCCTGTGGGTTCGTCGGCGAGGATGACATTGGCATCATTCATCAGGGCGCGGGCAATCGATACCCGTTGCTGCTGGCCGCCAGATAGCTTGCCGGGCGGATATTCCAACCTATCGGCCATTCCGAGCCGTGTCAGTAGCATCGACGCCCGGGCCACTCGTCCGGCCGGCGTCACACCGGAATAGATTGCGGGAACCTCGACGTTGCCGATCGATGTCAGTTCCGACAGCAGGTGATAGCGTTGGAAGATGAACCCGAAATGTTCGCGCCTCAACTTGGCCAGTTCATCCGGATCGAGCGAGCCCGTTTCGCGACCGCCGATGAGATAGGTGCCCGATGTTGCGCGATCGAGACAGCCGAGGATGTTCATCAAAGTGGATTTGCCGGAGCCAGACGCACCGATAATCGCCACCATCTCGCCGGTGAAAATCGACAACGTGATTCCGTGCAGGACGACGACAACATCGTCGCCGGACGGAAATGCCTTTGTGACGCCATCGAGGGCGATCAGCGGAGTCCCGGTCTGGTGCGGCGACAAGAGACCGCCGACCGGCTGGGGCGTTGCTACGGGATCTCGCGGCGAACTTTTCGCTTCCACCATGAGGTCAAAGACCCCCGCTTGGCGGACGGTGGGTACCAGGCCCAGCCGTGGTGGAAGCTGGCGCGATATTTGACTTGCGGTTCGAGACGACGCGTTCGCCCTCGGTCAGTCCGGTGAGGATTTCGATACGAACCTTGTCGTCGAGGCCGGTGGTGACGGCGCGGCTGGTGATGACGTTCACGGCATCGACGACCTCGACGCTGCGCACGCCCTTGGCATCGGGATCGGAAACCGCAGAAGTCGGGATCGTCAGCACGCCCTTGGCGCTCCCGAGCACGATACGCACCTGTGCAGTCATGTAAGTGAGAAGCTTCCCGCCTGGATTGGGGACGTCAAAGTTGCCGTAGTAATAGATGGCCAGCGACGTCGTCGACGAGGTCGAACTGCTCGCTGTGGATGACGACGTAGCGGCAACGATTGTAGAGTCCGATCTAAGGGCGTCCGGAGCCGGGTCGATCGTGACAAGCTTGCTGTCCCAGCGATTGACGAGATCGCCGAGGATCGTGAAATAGACGGGCTGGCCGGGCTTCGTCGCGGTGACATCCGCCTCGTTGATCTCGGCTCGTACCGCCATCGTATCGACCTGGCCCATGATAACGATGGTTGGCGCCGACTGCGCAGCATTGACCGTCTGACCTTCCTGTGTGACGACCAGCAGCACCATTCCGTCGATCGGAGCGAGAATGCGGGTATAGGCAAGATTGACGTTGGCGGTATCGATCGCGATCTGGGCTTCAACAATTTGCGCCTCGATCGAAACGACCTGGAATTGGGTCGTCGTCACGAGTGCTGTCGCGGCCTCCAGGGCGTCTTTAGACGTCGCCTTATCGGCTTCGGTGATTTTTGCGCGTCCAAGCGCTGCGGTTGCGTAAGTCAGCGTCGCCTGGGTTCCGGCCAGCAGCGCCTGAAAGGTTTGCAGAGATGCATTTGCGGTCTTCAGGGCATTCTGCTGATTGACGTCGTCGATCTGGGCGATGAGGTCACCGGCTTTTAGGTTCTGCCCAAGGGAGACTTTCATCGAGGTCAATCGCCCCGAGACCTGCGCCCCCACGGCGACAAGCTTCGTTGGCCGCAACGTACCTTGCGCCAGCACATCGACCTCAATGTCGGCCTTTTCGACTTGTGCCGTCAGGATGCCCGCGAGCGGGTCGCGGCTGGCATATTTCCACCAGCCCCAGGCACCGGCGCCGGCAACGATAATCGCCACGACAACCGCGATCTTTATGCCTGTGGAAAGGCGTTTGCGGGCGGGCTTCACAGCCCCTGGCGGGATTGAGAGGGGAGCGTTCATTGTGCGACAGCCAAATGAGGGCCGGTATTGTTGTCGACGACCAAAGGACGGTCGACAACAATGGGATCATCCCATCCACCGCCCAGCGCCTTGGCGAGCGCGATAGCATCGGTCGAAATGGACATCCGGCTCTGGATCAGGGCGTCGTCGGCCGAATAAAGTGAGCGCTCGGCGTCGAGCACGTTGAGAAACGGTACGCTGCCTGCCTGCCAGAGCTTTTTCGATAGCCGGTCGGCGTTGCGATAGGCATCCGCCGCCTTGTCGAGTGCCGCCCCGCGAGTTCGCTCCTGCGACAAGAGGACGAGCGCATTTTCCACATCCTCCATCGCGGTCAGCACGAGCGACTGCAGGGCGAGCCGAGCTTCGTCGCGTTGCGCGCCAGCGACATCGGTAGCCGCGACGAGCGTCCCGCCGGAGAAGATCGGCACGGTCAATGTCGGGCCCCAGGACCAGCCGATGGTCGAGCCTCTACCGAGCTCGCCGATCCGAGACGCGGAACTGGCGATCGATCCAGTGAGGTTGACGCTCGGGTAGAGCGCGGCGTCTGCAACACCGATCTTCGCCGTCGCCTGGGCGAGTTGGCGCTCGGCCATTGCGATATCCGGGCGGCGCGACAACAGATCGGCCGGCAGCCCCGGCCGCAATCGGTCGTGGGGCAGCGGCAGCGGCGCAGACCGATCCAGCCACGCCAGCAGCGCGCCTGGTTCGCGGCCGAGCAGGATGCCGAGCCGGTGGATAGCCTGAGCACGGGTTTGCACCAATTGCGGAACGACGGCCTCCGTCGAGGTCGCGAGCGCGGTTGCGTTCGCCAAATCGAGTTCGGAACTCGACCCTGCCTCAAACAAGGACTTCGTCAGAGCGACCGTTTGACGCTGCGAGGCGGCCGTCCGTCTGGCGAGCGCGATACGCGCCTCGGTGCCGCGCAGTTCGATATGGTTGGTGCCGACATCGCCGATCAGCGTCAGCAAGGTCGCGCGCAGGTCTGCGTCCGCCGCCTGCACCCCGTAGGTCGCGGCTTCGACGGTGCGACGCTGCCCCCCGAACAAGTCGAGCTCCCACGATGCATCGAACCCAGCTTGAAACAGCCATTTGGGCGTACCGGCATTTTCGCCAGGGAGTTTTGTTTCGATCGCCGATGCATCACCGTTCAGGACCGGGAATAGTCCACCGACCGCCGCCCGCCGCGTCGCGCGCGCTTCGCGGATTCGGGCGGTCGCTGCAGCGACATCGAGATTGCCGGCAACGGCCTCGTCGATAAGCCGGTCAAGGGTGGGATCGCGGAACGTCTTCCACCAATGGGAGAGATCGCTCCTGGCGGCCGTCGATCGTGGAACCTCAGCAAATTGATTTGGAACCGTCAAGCTGGCGCCAATGTAGTCAGGTCCAACAGAACACGACGCCAGACAGCCAATACTTAGGAGCCCAGAAAACAATCCTAAAAGGCGCTTTGCGAGTCCTTCCGCAGGCGTGGCTTCTAATGAAACTCGTTCTATTCGCATGGTCGCGCCCGCACTAGCGTCGAATGACCGACGTGAGACAAAGATTAAACGAGGTGGCCAGCTGCTCGGCAGGATCGGATTCTACTCAGTCCGGGCTAGGGTGCGCCAATATGGTGGTCGCGACGCCACAGGCTTCCAATCAGGGGTTTTGTGGGTTTCAGTCCCATGTCCGATCGGGCCGCTTGAACCCAAGCTCCGCAAATAGTTCAAATTCTCAGAAGTCGGAAATATTTCTGAGAAAAAGTGGCACGAGCTGGTCGCTCTTCAAGTTGTCGCGAAATGGGTATTTCCCGGACCTCCGCTTAGAGCTCTCCCGCAAATATAGTGTGATCGGGTTTGGCAGCTCTGATCTGTCTCCAATGCTGATGAACGCTCGATAGACGAGGTCCACGCCTCAAGCGAAATCAATCTTTCCGCAATCGCAAACCTAACGAGAGGCTGAATCGTGAAACGCGACATCGAATTCAAGCTCAACGGAGCCCTCGTCAGCCTCAACGCCGATGACGACCGAATATTATTATGGACCTTGCGAACGGATCTTGCGCTGACCGGAACCAAATATGGATGCGGCGAAGGTATCTGTGGTGCATGCACAGTCGTGATCAACGGCACAGCACACCGGTCATGCCGCGTTGCACTGAAAGAGGTGATCGGCGCCGATGTGAAGACAATCGAGGGCCTCGCCGGAAAAGATCAACTGCACCCATTGCAGCAGGCGTTCATCGATTATGGCGGCTTTCAGTGCGGCTATTGTACATCCGGCATGCTGCTCGATGCCTATGTCCTGCTCAGCGATGAGCCTCATCCGAGCCGTGGCACGATTATCGCCCATATGGATCACAATCTATGTCGCTGCGGCGCGTATCAGCGCATTGTCGATGCGATCGAACACGTCTCCGCTCAAACGGAAGGTCAGTTGTGATGACCATTCCGCTTATTGACCGCCGCGACGTGCATAAGCTCCTCGGTGGAGGCATTGTTATTCTGTTTGGGCTTAATTCGTCGGCACCTTCTGCTGCTGCAGAGCGACCAGCGTATCCAACAGACTTCAACGCGTATCTGAAGATTGGCGACACTGGGCGGGTCACCGTTTTTTCGGGCAAGATCGAAATGGGACAGGGGGTGATGACATCATTGGCTCAGATGGCAGCGGAGGAACTGGGTGCAGATCTTTCCTCGATCGACATGGTGCTGGGTGACACCGAAACATGTCCTTGGGATATGGGGACATTCGGATCGATGTCGACGCGCGTATTCGGGCCGGCATTGCGCGCGGCAGCCGCAAAAGCGCGAGTGGTGTTGACCAGTATCGCTGCAAAGACGCTCGGCGTCTCGGCGGACAAACTTTCGATCGAAGCCAGTACAGTTTCAGTCATCGGCGACGCGAGCCGGCAAATCAGTTTTGCGGACTTGTCCAAGCGTGTAAAGACCGCGCAAGCGATCGACGAAGCGGCTACACTCCATTCCGCTGCCAACTTTACGGTGATTGGCAGCTCGCCAAAGCGACTGGATGGCGTGGAGAAGGTTACAGGCGCCGCGAAATATGCCGCCGATATGCGGCTTCCAAATATGCTGTATGCACGAATTCTGCGCCCTCCCATGCATGGCGCAAGCCTGACCCAGGTTGATACCGCTGCGGCTGAGCAACTGCCGGGCGTTCGGGTAGTCAAGCGGGGAGACCTGATTGCCGTGTTGCATGCTGAGCCTGACGCGGCAGTTGCCGCCTTGGCGCAAATCCACGCTGACTGGAAGCTCCCGGATGCAACTCTGAACCCCAACACTATATTCGACCATATTTTGGCGGATGCCGGAGATCAGAAGACGGTATCGTCCAAGGGCAGTCTTGCCACTGCGTCCTCAGTACAACCGTTTGAGACTATCTTTCACAAGGGATACGTGGCCCATGCCCCAATGGAGCCGCATGCAGCCTTGGCGGACGTCAGGGCTACCAGTGCCACGATTTGGGCTTCGACCCAAACACCGTTTCCGACCCGTGATCGTATAGCCAAGGCGCTCGGCTTCGACCCGAAGTCGGTCCGGGTCATCACGCCGTTCGTCGGCGGTGGCTTCGGCGGAAAGAGTGCCGGCGGTCAGGCTTTGGAGGCAGCAAGTCTGTCACAACTGGTCAGTAAGCCTGTCCTGGTCGAATGGACCCGCGCCGAGGAATTCTTCCTTGATACGTTTGACCCGGCGTCCGTCGTCAAGATCCGCTCTGCGCTGGACAAAGACGGCAACATAACGAGTTGGGATTATTCGGTCTTCGCCGCTGGAGAGCGTGGTGCGAACACGTTTTACAATATACCCAACGTGCGGATCCTCTCGGCTGGCGGAACATCTTACAGTGGTGCGTCTGGGACCGCTGGTCTCCATCCATTTGCAGTGGGGCCGTGGCGTGGTCCGGGCGCAAATATGAACGTGTTTGCTACGGAATCCCAGATCGATATCATGGCGAAGGCTGCCGGTGCGGATCCACTCGCCTTTCGGCTTCGGCATATCCAGGATCCGCGGATGCGCTCCGTGCTGCTGGCTGCTGCGAAGGCCTTCGGCTGGCAGGAGGCGATCGGCCCAAGCGGCAGAGGCTACGGCATCGCCTGCAGTAGCGATGCAGGCAGCTGCGTGGCAACCATGGCCGAGGTGAAGGTCGACAAATCTACCGGCAAGGTGACTGTTCTCAGGATGGTGTGCGCGCAGGACATGGGAGTAATCGTCAATCCCATAGGCGCGACGATGCAAATCGAAGGTGGACTGACGATGGGGCAGGGGTACGCCCTGACCGAGGAGCTTCGTTTCCAGGGTGGAGAAATCCTCGACCAGAACTTTGACACTTATTACCTGCCGCGTTTCAGCAGCACGCCGCATATTCAGGTGGTCCTGGTCAAAAATGACGACATTGCCCCGCAGGGATGCGGTGAGCCGGCGATCACGACGACGGGCGCTGTGATCGCCAACGCTGTGTTCGATGCGTCCGGTGCGCGGATGACGCGGTTGCCGATGACAGCCAATCGTATCCTCGCGGCGATCTTGTCGCTTCCCGTTCAGTCTGGATTGCCGAAAGCTTCCAAATAAACATGTACACTGAATCATCCAGGAAGCCTCTAGTCCGGGGAGGGCGCTCTGGACCGTCCAGTCGATGACGGTCCTTTACGTGAATATCAAGCATGGTCGGAATCGACCTTGAGAGTTTTGAGGATACAAAGCGGCTGCATTCGGTAGGCCAAAGACAAGAAAGTCGAAAAATCATGAATCCCGCTGACCAAATTCTTCGCGGTCATCTGTTGGATGCCTTGGTTCTAAAAGCTACTGCACCGATTGGTTCTCCATCTTCCCTGAGGATTGGCGTTCCAGGCTGTCCTGCTGAACGGGGCGTATCTTAAGTGTCTGTCAGCCGGGCTTTTCTGTCCCGAAAAGTGCGGAGACCGCAGCCTGGGCGTCGCGCTGAATGTCCTGCAAATGTTCAGCGTCACGGAAGCTCTCGGCATAGAGCTTGTAAACATCCTCGGTCCCAGACGGTCGAACGGCGAACCAACCGTTGGCTGCTACAACCTTGACACCACCGATGGGAGCGCCATTTCCAGGCGCCGTAGTCATTGTCGCGATTACCGGTTCGCCGCCAAGTGCGGTCAGCCCCAAATCGGCGGCAGCAAGCGAGGACAATTTTTTCTTTTGAGCAGCCGAGGCCGGCGTGTCGATCCGCGCATAGCACGGGGTGCCGAGCTCTTCGGCGAGTTCATTGTAGGCGAGGCCCGGATCGCGCTTCCGCGTCGCGGTCATCTCCGCCGCCAGCAGCCCCATGATGAGACCGTCCTTGTCGGTCGTCCACGTTGATCCGTCGAGGCGCAAGAAGGAGGCTCCGGCGCTCTCTTCGCCGCCGAACCCGAGCGAACCGTCAAAGAGACCATCGGAGAACCATTTGAACCCGACGGGCACCTCGACAAGCTTACGGCCGAGCTTTTTTGCCACCCGGTCGATGATGCTACTTGAGACGATTGTCTTGCCGATGCTGCTGTCGATACGCCATTTCGGACGATGGGTGAATAGATAGGAAATCGCGACGGCGAGAAAATGATTGGGGTTCATCAGGCCGGAGGATTTCGTCACGATGCCATGCCGGTCGGCGTCGGTGTCATTGGCAAAGGCGATGTCGAACGTGTCGCGTAAACCCACCAGGCGCGTCATCGCATAGGGCGAGGAACAGTCCATACGGATTTGACCATCCCAGTCAGCGGTCATGAAGCGAAACGTCGGATCGACGACATCATTGACGACGCTGGCGTTGAGGCCGTAGCGCTCGATAATCGGGGCCCAATAGGGTTGGCTTGCTCCACCGAGTGGATCGATGCCGATATGGACGCCGGCCGAGCGAATTGCAGCCATATCAACGATATTGGCGAGATCGGCGACATAGGCTGAAATATAGTCGTGTCGGTTGAGATGGGCCGATTTGAGCGCGCGATCGTACGGCATGCGCCGGACGGTAGCCACACCTGCCGCGATCAGCGCATTCGCAGCCGCCCCTATGGCATCAGTCACCTCGGAGCCAGCCGGGCCGCCGTTGGGCGGATTGTATTTGAAGCCGCCATACGCCGGCGGATTGTGCGACGGCGTAATGATGATGCCGTCAGCGAGCCCGGTCGTACGGCCACGATTGTAAGTGAGGATCGCGTGGCTAATGACCGGAGTCGGCGTATAGGTTCCGGCGGCATCTATCATGACATCCACATCGTTGCCGATCAGGACTTCGAGCGCGGTCGCCAAAGCAGGCTCGGAAAGGGCATGGGTGTCGATGCCGACGAACAGCGGTCCGTCAATGCCTGCCATCCGCCGATGCTGGCAGATGGCTTGCGTGATCGCCAGAATATGGATCTCATTGAAGGCACGATCGAACGGCGAGCCGCGATGGCCCGATGTACCGAAGTCGACGCGCTGGGAAGGGATCGCTGCATCAGGTCGGCCGGTGTAATAGGCCGTCACCAGACGCGGTACATTGACGAGCCGCTTTGGATCCACCGGTTTGCCGGCGAGCGGGCTGATGATTGAGGTCATGGCGGCGATCCTTCGTTGGCGTCTGCTGCCGACTTCCCTAGCTCTGCCAGAGGATCCGAGCATCCTCCAACGGAATCGCGATACCGGCATCGTTCGAAATGGCGCGTGCCGTATAGTCGGTTGCTGGCCGGCCGGCGGAGACCGTCGCTTTGAAAAAGCACGCGCCTTTGTCCGCACCTGGATTGAGAACGCGCTCCATCTCCTGCCGCACGGGATTGCCGGCGCCAATTCCTTCAGCACACAACTCCACGCGGATCAGATCAGGATCGAGCTCATTGAGATCGATGCTAATCTCAAAGATGTGTTGCGTACTGTCTGTTCCGACGTTCACTTCGCCGAAGCGCAGCGCCCCCCATCCCTGGTCCAAAAGTCGACGCCGAGCGACCAGATCCGCTGCAATTTTGCCGTTGTCGGCCGCGCGAGCGCGGTAGGAGTTTGCGGCTTGAAGATAGTACGTCTCGGTGTACTCGCGAACGACACGACTGGTGGAGAATTGCGGTGTCAATTGCGCCATGCTTTCCCGCATCCGTGTCACCCAGGCACGGGGAATACCCTTGGAGTCGCGCGCGTAGAATTCCGGGATGACGTCATGTTCGAGGAGGTCGTAGAGTGCCTCTGCGTCGGTCCCGTCCCAACCCTGATCGTCGCCATGTTCCCGGCCGTCGCCGATCGCCCAGCCGACCTGCGGCGAGTAGGCTTCTGCCCACCAGCCGTCCAGTTCCGAGAGATTTATGCCGCCGTTGACGAGCACCTTCATGCCGCTCGTCCCACTGGCTTCCCAGGGGCGGCGCGGCGTGTTGAGCCAGACATCCGCTCCTTGCACGAGGCGCTCGGTCAGGAGCATGTCGTAGTCGCTGAGGAAAATGACATGGGCGCGCGCTTCGGGCTGCCGGATAAACCGCACCCACGTTTGAATCAGATCCTGTCCGGGCCGATCCGCCGGATGAGCCTTGCCAGCCATGATCAGCTGGACCGGGCGCTCCGCGTTCGTCAGCAGCTGCAACAGCCGCTCGGGATCATGCAACAACAAATCCGGCCGTTTGTACGTCGCGAACCGACGCGCGAAGCCAAGCGTCAACGTGTCTGGATCAAAAAGATGCTTTGCAGCCTCGATTGCCTCCGGCGGTGCGCCCGACGCGGCAAGCTGCCGGGAAAGTCGGTGCCGCGCATAGTCGACCAACGATGCCCTGGATTGCGCCCGCAATTGCCAGAGACTTGCGTCCGGGACGCCACGAATGCCGTCTTCAAGGTTTTTCGTCGTTCCATGCCAACGGTCTTTGCCGCAGGCCTTTGTCCAAAGATCGTCTGCAAACGATGAATCCCAGCTCGGGACATGAACACCGTTGGTAACGTGGCCTACGGGGACATCGCGCTGAGGCCAACGTGGAAACAACGGCTCGAAGAGGCGCTGGCTTACCTCGCCGTGCAAGCGGCTAACTCCATTCACGGCGCCGCTGCCGTGGATCGCCAGATAGGCCATGTTGAACGATTCCGAGGGATCGTTTGAATTCTGTCGGCCCAGCGCCAACAAATCCTGCGACGAGATGCCGAGCTTTTCTCGGGCATAGGCGCCCAGGCTTTGTTCAATGAGGCTAGGGGCAAATCGATCGAAGCCTGCGGGCGCTGCCGTGTGCGTTGTGAATAGATTACCCGCGCGCGTCGCAGCCATAGCGACTTCGAAGGTCTGTCCGGTCGTTTGCATGAAATGGCGCGCGCGCTCCAGCACGGCGAATGCGGCGTGTCCCTCATTCAAATGGCAGACTTCTGGCTCGATGCCGAGCGCGACAAGCAACCTCCATCCTCCGATCCCCAGCACGAGCTCCTGCAGGAGCCGCAAATAGGGGTCGCCGCCATAAAGCTCGCTCGTGATCCCCCGGTAAGGCGCGTAGTTCGCGAGATCATTGCTGTCCAGCAAATAGAGCTTCGTCCTGCCAACCTGCGCTTGCCAGGCTCGCAGCCAGATCGGATAGCCTGGAAGATCAAGCTGAAGCCTCAACCATTCTCCATCGGACCGCCGCAACGGCGTGATCGGCAATTGCCCAGGGTCGTTATAGGGGAAAAGCGCTTGTTGCGTTCCATCCGGATTTATCACCTGCCGGAAGTAGCCCTGCTGATAGAGCAAGCCTACGCCGATGACGGGCACACCGAGATCGCTTGCCGCTTTGAGCTGATCGCCGGCCACATTGCCAAGTCCGCCCGAGTAAATCGGCAGCGCCTCGCTTAACATGAACTCCATGCTGAAATAGGCAACGCAGGTCAAGGGAGATTGCGGGTGAGTTTGATCAAACCATGTCGGAGCTTGCGCGGCGTCGCGCCTGGCTTGTACGAGATCATCGACGCTTTTTCGGAAGGAAGCGTCCTCCAGGCAGTGCCGAACTTTCTCTTTCGAGACTGTTTGTAGTACAACCCACGGATTATGCGACGACTTCCAAAGTTCGGAATCCAATTGGCGCCATATCCCGTCGGTGGCATGGTTCCATGATGAACGTAAATCCAAGGCGAGTTCGGCCAAGCAGTCAAACCCATCTGTATCCAAGGAGGGTGAAGCGTCCTTGCCTTGATCGATCCTGCTCAGCACGCTCATGGTAATCCCTCGAACTCGTCCTGCCAAATTCGAAGGTCTGGCAATATTTTTTGCTGAACCTGCGCCGTGGCCGGATTGGTGGGCGCCCTGCTCATTTTCTAAATCTGTAAGCCGGAAGCCGGAAGCGCAGTTTTAACGTCCCATCAGGAGATCTGTTTCGGTCACTGAGTAGAGCTTCCGATTTTGCTCATCTGCAAATACACGATCGAAGGTTTTTCTCGACCGAGGTAAGCTTGCCGCTGAATTTCAGCTTTAAAATATCGGGACGCCGCTTGATAGCCGGGGAATATACCCACGACATTCCGGAGTTGGATCTTCGGAATTTTCACCATCCGGGCCGCTGAATTCGGTATGCCAGGGACCAGACTATAACTAGCAATGAATTGCTCAACAAAAATGTTTACGGCTCATTTCGTGAGTTCTTTGCGGATCACCTGCAATTCTTTCAGGCGTTCTGGACTCGTATTGGGGTAGCTCATCTTAAGCGCCTCAAACGTGTCGAGGACGATTTGAGACACGATCAACCGGGTATTCTCTTTGTCATCGGCAGGAATGTACCAGGGGGAATCGCCCGTGCTTGTCACACCTAGGCACTCTTCATATGCCTTTTTATAGTCATCCCAGAACTTTCGTTCTTCAATGTCCGCCGTGCTGAATTTCCAGTTCTTCTCGGGTTCGTCGATGCGGGCGAGAAACCGCTTGCGCTGTTCTTTCTTGGAAAGATGGAGGAAAAATTTGACGATCCGGGTACCGTTGGCGTGGAGATGCTGCTCAAGGTTCCGGATTGATCGATAACGCTGGTGCCAGAACGTCTTGTCGTTGCTCGCCGGATCAACAAGTGCTTCGCCACTGAGGAGTTCAGGGTGCACGCGAACGATGAGAACTTCCTCATAATATGACCGGTTGAAAATACCAATCCGCCCTCGTTCGGGCAGATCGCGCGTGGTACGCCAGAGAAAATCATGTTGAAGTTCAGTCGCGCTTGGATGTTTGTAACTGAACACTTGGCATCCCTGCGGATTGACGCCCGACATGACATGCCGAATGGCGCCATCTTTGCCTGCGGCATCCATCGCCTGGAAAATCAACAGGATGGCATGACGGTTGGATGCATACTGTAGTTGCTGCTGTGCGCTGAGCAACTGCACATGTTCTTCAAGAGCCCGCTTGTACTGGTCCTTGGATTTGTAAAACGGATCAATCCTAGTCGGCCATTTCTCAAGGTTAACGTTGTCGCCCTCGCGCACCAGAAAGTCCTGAGTGTGTATTTTCAATTCGGCACCTGTTTCCAACGGAGGAACGCGATAAGCCGTAATTTCAAAATTTGTTTGACGACAGGACGCTAACCTCGACGTCCAAAAGTCCCGCCGCAAAGCGCACCGTCGAGACTGCATCGAAATGGTCTGTCGTTATCGGATACAGAATTCGCCAGAATTGGAAATTGGCTCTGTTCTTGACAATCCTGCGCCACACACCCGCTTAGGAGGCGGAATAGTCCAGAACGACGCGAGCCGCGACGTCGCCATGCTGCAGCCGGTCGAAGACCTGATTGATCGCCGACAGGGGCTGCAGCTCGATCTTGGCCGTGACCCGACCATCAGCAGCGAACGCCAGACATTCGGCCATATCCTTGCGATTGCCGACGAATGAGCCGCGCACCGTCACGCAATCGGCGACCACATTGAACAGTGGCATCGCGAATTCGCCGGGCGGCAGGCCGACCAGCACGCAGGTACCGAGCTTGCGCGTCATGCCCACGCCCTGCTTGAACGCCGGCAGCGACGGCGCGGTGATCAGCACGCCATGCGCGCCGCCGCCGGTCTCCTTCTTGACGAGGGCCGCGGGGTCGCCCGTCTTGGCGTTGACCGTCAAATCGGCACCAAGCCGCTTGGCCTGCGCAAGCTTCTCGTCGTCGATATCGACGGCGCAGACGTAGAGACCCATCGCCTTGGCATATTGGATCGCCAGATGGCCGAGACCGCCACAGCCGGAGATGGCAACCCATTGGCCCGGCTTGGCTTCGGTCTCCTTCAGACCCTTATAGGTCGTGATGCCGGCGCAGATGATTGGCGCGGCGTTGATGGCTGAGAGCCCCTTCGGGATGCGCGCCACGTAATTCGGATCGGCAACGATGTATTCAGCAAAACCGCCATTTTTCGTATAGCCGCCGAACTCGGCATCGGAACACACCGGCTCCCAGGCCTGGAGGCAATATTCGCAATGGCCGCAGGCCGAATAGAGCCACGGCACGCCGACCCGGTCGCCTTCCTTGACCGCGGTGACACCGGTGCCGAGGGCAACAACGAGACCGATCCCCTCATGTCCCGGAATAAACGGCGGCGTCGGCTTCAGCGGCCAGTCGCCGCGCGCGGCATGCAGGTCCGTGTGGCAAACGCCGCAAGCTTCAGTTTTGACCAGGATCTGTCCGGGCCCTGGCGTTGGGATATCCCATTCCTGCAAGATCAAAGGTTTGCCGAATGCGGTGACGACGGCAGCATGCATCTGTCGGGCCATGATGACCTCCATTGGGAGCCGCGCCCGTGGGTCGCACATTATGTGCGGCCTTGACGGTTGCGGCTTCAGTTCGGAACTATCTTACTTGCGAGCAGCCGAACGCACGGCCGAAGCATCGGGCATCGTGACAATGGTCGACCCAGATCAGGCTGCCTTGCCGTGGCTGTCTTTCGGATAGTCGGCGTCACGGCTGACGTTTTCCCAGGCAGTGAAATCCTGACGTAGCTGGTCGAGTTTTGTGATTGCACCTTCAAAAGCATCCACACCGAGCAAGAGACGATGGGGCGGATGGGCGGACTCGATCGCGTTGACGATCGCGTGCGCGGCACGAACCGGGTCGCCAGCCTGATGGCCGGATATGGCCCGCACACCTGCCCGGCTTTTGCCGGCGGTCTCGGCATAGTCCGCAATCTTGATCTTGCTCTCGTTGGCAGACCTGCCTGCCCAATCGGTTCGGAAGCCGCTGGGCTCCACCAGCATGACCTTCAACCCGAGCGGCTCGACTTCAAGCCAAAGCGCCTCCGAGAGGCCTTCGACGGCGAATTTCGTGGCGTTGTAGTAACCGATCGCTGGGAATGACTTCAGCCCGCCGATCGACGACAGATTGATGATCGCTCCCTGCTTATGCTTGCGCATGCCGGGCAAGACCGCACGGATCATCTCGGCCATGCCGAAGACATTGATGTTGAACATGCGCCGAATTTGGTCGTCTTCACCCTCTTCGACGGCGGCAAAATAGCCGATGCCGGCGTTGTTCACCAGCACGTCAATCTGGCCGAACCGAGCCTCCGCGGCTTTCACGGCGGCAGCGATTTGCTTGGGAACGGTCACATCCAGTCGGAGCAATAATGTATTGGGTTCGTCGGCAAAATCGGCAATCGCGTCGGTCTCGCGTGCGGTGATCACGACACGGTAGCCTCGGTCGAGCAGGTGTTTTGTCAATTCGCGACCGAAGCCAGTGGAACACCCGGTGATGAACCAGACTGGCTTGTCATCCATTACTTTGATCTTGAGTTTGTCTGTCATGGAAAAATCCTCTGGATTGGTCAGCAACGCTGGATCGGCGGTCCACGTCTCGGCGGACTGAAAATCGGTCGAAAACGACGGCATATCCACCTCCTGTTGGGCGCCCGATCGGGTTGCCCTGTTGCTGGCAAGTTCAAGCCGCAAGCTTTTTTGCCGTTTCAGCGATGCGCTTACCCTGATATCGTGCCGCCGCCAGTTCGTTATCCGACGGCTTGCGCGCGCCATCGCCGCCGGCGATCGTTGTGGCGCCATAGGGGCTACCGCCTGTGACTTCGGTCAGCGTCATTTGCCCGGCAAACCCATAGTCGAGACCGACGATCACCATGCCGAAGTGCAGAAGGTTGGTAATGATCGAGAAAAGCGTTACCTCCTGCCCACCATGCTGGGTGGCTGTCGAGGTGAACGCGCCACCGACCTTGCCGTGAAGTGCTCCGCGCGCCCACAAGCCGCCCGCGCTGTCGAGAAAACTGGCCATCTGGCCGCTCATTCGGCCGAAGCGTGTTGGCGTTCCGACAATGATCGCGTCATACCCGGCGAGATCCTCGACCTGCGCGATTGCCGTGTTTTGATCGACTTTGAAATGGGCTTGTTTGGCGGCCTCGATCGAAATCGTCTCCGGCACGCGCTTGATATCGACCGTGACGCCGGTTTCACGCGCGCCTTCGGCGATGGCGTGAGCGAGTGTTTCGATGTGGCCGTAGCTGGAATAATAAAGGACGAGAACTTTCGTCATGTTCGGCTCCTGGGTTCGGTTTAATGAAAATACAATCGTGACTTCACGCGGCGGCGGGAAGCCCGAGCCCGCGCACGGCTTCGATCATCTTGATCAGCACGGCCTGGGCATCGCCGTAGACCATGTTGCAGTTGTCGCCGTAGAAAAGGCTGTTGACGATGCCGGCATAGCCTTTGCCCTCACCGCGCTTGACGACGTAGACTTGCTTGGCCTTGTCGGCATCGAGGATCGGCATGCCGAAGATGGGCGAGGACCTGTCGGTGCGGGCCGCCGGGTTGACGACGTCGTTGGCGCCTATGACAAGCGCCACGTCGGTCGTGGCGAAATCGGCGTTGATGTCTTCGAGTTGGAAGATCATGTCGTAGGGAACGCCGGCTTCGGCGAGCAGCACGTCCATCTGGCCCGGCATACGGCCGGCGACCGGATGGATGGCAAATTTGACGTTCACACCGCCAGCCTGCAACAATTTGACGAATTCATAGAGCTTCTGCTGCCCTTGTGCGACCGCGAGCCCATAGCCGGGAATAATGATCACCTTCGAGGCATAGCGCATGGCGATGCCGGCATCGCCGGCGGCCGTCGGCTTCAGCTCGCCCTTGATCGCACCCTGTTTCTGCGCCGAGACCTCGCCGAAGTTCGAGAACAGCACGTTGGCGATAGAGCGATTCATCGCCTGCGCCATCAGCAGCGTCAGCAGCATGCCGGCAGCGCCGACGACCATGCCGGCAATCATCAGCGCCGGGTTTTGCAGGACGAAGCCTTCAAGGCCGACGGCGAGGCCGGTGAAGGCATTGTAGATCGAGATGACCACGGGCATATCCGCGCCGCCGATCGGCAATGTGAGCAGGATGCCGAGAACGAGGGAGAGCGCCAAAAAGCCGTAGATCAATCCCGACGTGGAGATATCGAGGAAGTCTCTCATCGACGTCGCAAAGACGATCGTACCGCCGACAGCGATCGTCACCAGCAGGACCAGTGCGTTGAGCTCGCGCTGTCCCTTGAAGCGCATCGGTCGATTGAGCACGCCATCGAGCTTGGCCCAGGCAATGATCGAGCCCGACATGGAAACTGCGCCGATCAATGCGCCGAGCAGCGTCACGCCCAATTGGGTGAGGCCGCTGTATTTGCCGCCAAAGAGTTCCACCGCTGCGATCGCGCCCGCCGCGCCGCCGCCGAGGCCATTGTAGATCGCCACCATCTGCGGCATCGCGGTCATCGCGACGCGCTTGCCGGCGAACCAGGCAATGCCGCCGCCGACGACCAGCGCGATCACAGCCAGAGAAATATTGGTGACGAGGAACGGCTTTGCGGCATCCTCCACGCTGAAGACGTATAGAAAACTCGCCAGCACGGCGACCGCCATACCGACGCCGGCCACCTTGATGCCGGAGGGCGCCGTGACCGGCGACGACATGCGCTGCAGGCCGAACAGGAACAGGAAGGCTGCCGCGAGATCGACCGCACCTATGGCGAATTGCGCTGTTGTGATGAGCATAATCGATCCTCAGGTCTTTTTCGCGTGGTGCGCTCGAGCGTGGGCGACCTTCGGCTTGCGGTGGTCGCTCACCTGGAACATCGCGAGCATGCGGTCGGTCACGGCGTAGCCACCGGCCGCATTACCGGCGCCCAGAAGGACGGCGAAGAAGCCGATCGCCTGCTGTTGTAGCGTCGAGGCGTTCAGGAGCGCGAAGATGCCGCCGACCACGACGATGCCATGGACGAAATTCGATCCGGACATCAGCGGCGTGTGCAGGATCGCTGGGACATGGCCGATGATGACCCAGCCGGCGAACCCCGCGAGCATGAAGATGTAGATGGCGACGAAGCCGGTCATGGCGATGGAAAAATCCATTTGGCTTCCCTCTGGCGTGTTTCAGGCGACCTTTTTGTGCGGATGGGCCGGCGGCGTGGCAGGCGCGTCGTGCCTAGGCGCGCCACTTTTTAGCTCGCCTGCGTGCGTCAGAACGGTGCCAGTGAGAATCTCGTCGTCCCAATCGATTGAAATGACGTTGTCTTTCAGAATCAATTCCAGGAGGTTGAACTGGTTTTTCGAGTAGAGGCTCGACGCGTCCTCGGCCAGCAGTGAGGGCACGTTCAGCGGCGCCACAATGGTCACGTGACCGACACGAATGGTTTCGCCGGGCTTTGTCATCTCGCAATTGCCGCCGCCTTCGGCCGAGAGATCGACGATCACAGAGCCGACCTTCATGCCCGAGACCTGCACCGCGCTGATCAGCTTCGGCGAGGCTTTGCCAGGGATGGCGGCTGTTGTGATAATGATGTCGGCGGCCTGGATATGTTTGGTCAGGGCGCTGTCGACTTTGGTCTTTTCATCGGGACTCAGTTCACGCGCGTAGCCGCCTTTGCCTGTTGCATCGACACCCGTGTCGACAAAGGTCGCGCCTAGCGACAGCGCCTGTTCCTTCGTATCCGGGCGGACGTCATAGCCCTCGACGACTGCACCGAGCCGATGCGCGGTGGCGATCGCCTCAAGCCCAGCGACACCAAGACCCATGACCAACACTTTGGCCGGCCCGATGCCGCCTGCCGCTGTCGTGATCTTTGGGATGACACGGGCCAGATGTGTCGCGCCAAGCATTACCGCATAATAGCCGGCCAGGGCCGACTGGCTCGATAGCGCGTCCATCGACTGCGCTCGCGTGATACGCGGCAGGCGCTCCATGGCGAAGCAGGTGATTTTCTTGGCCAGGAGCCGTTTGACCAATTCGGGTTCATTTGGTTCGTAAATGAAGGAGATAAGCACCGCGCCTTCCTGCATCGCATCGATGACGGCGATATCCGGCGGCTGGACGGCAAGCACGACATCGGCCGGACCGACAAGCGTCGCGATGTCATCGATCATGATGACGGCCGGGTAATCTGTCGCAACAAGGTCGATGCAATCGGCTGCGCCGGTCTGCATATGCAATTTCCCGCCAAGCTTTTCGAGCCGTTTGGCCACTGCCGGTACGAGCGCGACACGCCGTTCATGCGGTCGGGTCTCTTTCAGGACGGCGACGTTGACGTACATGCGAGATCTCCAAATGCCGCTCAACCAATTGCTGATCGGAAGGAACTTTAAAAAGGCATTGCCAAGGGTCCGGTTAGATTGCGGGGGCAATCCGACCTGACCCGGGCGGCGGGGAGCTCAAGGCTGCCACCCGACGCAACCAGTCTCGCGCGCGTCCTTTGTTCGGGACCGCATATCAGGGGCTTCGGTCAGACTGGAGCGCTCATGTCGGCGGTCCGAACCAGCTTCTTGTTGACGAACTCCTGGATGCCCATGTCGCCGAGTTCGCGGCCATAGCCCGAATTCTTGATACCGCCAAAGGGGAGTTCGGCGTCCGACCAACTGATGTTGTTGACGAACATCATGCCGGTTTCGACCGCGCTCGCGACCTTCAATCCGCGCACGACATCCTTGGTGAACACGGAGCCGCCAAGGCCGAAATCCGAGTCATTGGCCAACGCAATTGCTGCAGCTTCGTCCTTCACCCGGAAGAACATCGCCACCGGTCCGAAGAACTCGTCGCGGAAAGCCGGGTTGTCTGGTTTGACGTCGGTCAGTATCGTCGGCTGCATGAAGGCGCCTCTCTGGTTGAAGCGCTTGCCGCCGATTATCACCTTCGCTCCATGCGCGACGGCACTATCGACCTGCTTCAGCAGACCGACCAAGGCGCCTTCGCTCGATAGTGGCCCGAGCGCGGTCTTCTCGTCCAGCGGATCGCCGGGCGTCAATGCCGAAAGAGCCGCCTGGAACTTGTCAAGGAACTTGTCGGCAATCGCGTCGACGACGATGAAGCGCTTGGCCGCGCAACAGGTCTGACCGGTATTGTACATCCGGCCCCAGACCGCCCATTTGATCGTGTGCTCCAGATCGGCATCCTCAAGCACGATGAAAGCGTCGCTGCCGCCGAGTTCCATCGAGGAGATCTTGACGTTCTTGCCGGCGCGGGCCGCGATTGTCTTTCCAGCGTCGACGCTGCCCGTCAGCGCCACGCCCTTGATGCGCGGATCGTCGATCAGCTTGTTGGACTGGTCATGCGAGATGAAGAGGTTGGTATAGAGCCCGGCCGGCGCGCCAGCTTCGGTCAACACTTCCTCGAACAGGATCGCGCATTGCGGCACGTTGGCTGCGTGTTTTACGAGCAGGACGTTGCCCGCCATCAGATGCGGGCCGGCGACGCGGGCGAGCTGGTAGTAAGGAAAATTCCACGGTTCGACGCAGAAGATGACGCCCATCGGGCTACTCTCCATATGCGCCTTGCCAACCTTCGGATTGAGCTTGGTAGGGGCGAGAAATGTCTCGGCGTTCTTGGCGTAATAATCCAGAATGTCGGCGCTGAATTGCACTTCGCCGCGCGCCTCGCTGATGCGCTTGCCCATGTCCAGCGTCATCGCCTTGGCGAAGACGTCGACCTTGGCGCGCATCAACTCGGCTGCCTTATGGATGATTTTGCCGCGATCGGTATACGATGTGTGGCGCCAGGTCTCATAACACGTCGCAGCTGTCGCGACGGCCGTCTCAAGATGGGCGTCGGTGATGGTCGGGAAGGTCTTCAAGACCTTGCCGTCGAACGGATTGGTGCTTTGATAGGTCATTGTGCATTCCTCATTTAAAGCTGATGCAGACCCAGACGGACGAAAGCCTGTCGTGTCGCCTCGATGGTCACCTTGCAGCGCGCGTATCGGCTGCATGAGCAAAGGGAGCTCGTAGGCACCGAGGATGTTGTCGAACGTGAAGCGCCTTGAGATCAGGAGCTTCTTGTCGGTCGTTCTCGACTGCGGCAAATTGCTTTCGGTGATAACAGTCTGCGAGCATAATATGTGAATAGACGGTACCCTTGGAAACATCGGAAAATACTCAGGTGACCAATATAGATCTCAATCTTGAGCAATACACTTGATATAAAAATGCATGACCGTGTGATAACGGAAATTAATTATCGTTTCAGATTCAAAGTCTTATATGACTGCACACAACACTACTCACATACCATAAATCACTAACAGATTCGCGGTAGCTGCTCTCCGACCAGCCAATCGACGATCCGGCCTCCGCCAAAGGATGTCGTCATCTGAACGAAGCACTGATCGTCAGCGATCGCGGTCCCGATTTGGGTGGCCTGTCGTCCCAACGGATGCGCGCGCATGATGGTAAGCAAGAGGTCGGACGCTTCGGGCGCGACGATTGCCACGAGCTTTCCCTCATTTGCGACGTTGAGGGGGTCCAACCCCAAGAGTTCGCATGCCGCCGCGACCTCCGATCGAACCGGGATTTCCGCCTCGTCCAGAAGAAACCCCACGTGAGACGCTTGTGCGATTTCGTTCATCGTTGTCGCGAGACCGCCCCTGGTCGGGTCACGCATCAGCCGCAGAGACGGGCCGGCCACATCGACCATGGCAGCAACGAGATCGTGCAGCGCGGCGCTATCAGACTGAATATCAGTCTCAAAACCGAGATTACTGCGCTGCGACATGACCGCGACACCGTGATCGCCGATCGTGCCTGACAGAATGACCGCATCGCCGGGGCGTGCGCGCTCAACCGAAAGGTCAAGACCCGGAGGCACGATTCCAATCCCGGTCGTTGTAATGAAGACGCCGTCGGCCTTGCCACGCTCAACCACTTTCGTGTCACCGGTGACAATCGAAACGCCGGCTTCCCGCGCAGCGCGGCCCATGCTGTAGGCAATCCGTTGCAGATCCGCGAGCAGGAATCCTTCCTCGATGATGTAGGACACCGACAGGTAGAGCGGCCGGGCGCCGGACATCGCTAGGTCGTTGATCGTTCCGTGCACCGCGAGCGAACCGATATCGCCGCCCGGAAAGAAAAGCGGCGAAATCACATAGGCATCCGTCGACATGACCATTCGGCCTGCCGGCAAGTCGAATGCAGCCTGGTCGTTACCGCGTTCGAGGATCGGATTGTCGAAAGCGTTGCGAAACACCTCGTCTATCAGCTGCGCACTCGCACGACCGCCGGCCCCGTGCGAAAGATCGACGCGACCGTGGCGTAGATCAAGTTTGCGCGTACGTAGACGGGGAACATTCATGACGCGGCCGCCGGTTCGCCAGCGGTGTGCACTCCGGCCGACGCTTTGGCCCGAAACCGGCCGTATGTCCAATGGGCGGCGCAGGCGCCTTCCGGGGAGACCATGCATGAGCCCATCGGCGTCTCGGGCGAGCACAGCGTGCCGAACAACTTGCAATCCGCCGGTTTGGTCAGGCCGCGCAGCACATCCCCGCATTCGCAGGCGGGATTGTCCGCCGCGTCTATGGTCTCCACTCCAAATCGCCGCTCGGCATCGAGATCGCCGTAGGCGTCGCGCAGCTGCAGGGCACTGGCCTTGAGACGTCCAAGCCCGCGCCATTCGAAGGAGTCGCGCAGATCGAAGACCTCGGACATGGCTGTTTGAGCGATGGTGTTGCCGCCCTCGGTCACACAGCGGGTATACTGGTTCTCCACACTGTGTCGGCCGTTGTTGACCTGGCGCACCAGCATCAGGATCGCCTGCACGACATCGAGCGGCTCGAATCCGGCGATGACGACGGGCTTTTCGAACTCCTCAGCGAAGCCATCGTAGGGCTTCGTTCCGATCACTGTACTCACATGGGCCGGGCCGACGAAGCCGTCGAGGCGGACAGATCCCTGATCCGGGATGCTGGGCGCGTCGAGGACCGCCCGGATTGCTGGTGGCGTCAGGACATGATTGCAGAAAACAGTGAAATTCGTGAGCTGCTTCTTCCGCGCGAGCTGGATGGCGATCGCTGTCGGCGGTGTCGTGGTCTCGAACCCGATGGCAAAAAACACCACTTCCCGATCGGGTTCAGCTTCGGCGATTCGGATCGCATCGAGCGTCGAATAGACCATGCGGATGTCGGCACCCGCCGCACGGGCCTTCATTAGGCTGCTGCCGCCGGACGCCGGTACGCGCATCAGGTCGGCATAGGTCAGCAGGGTGACCTCCGGCCGCATCGCCAGTCGGATGGCATCGTCGATGCGTCCGATCGGTAAAACGCAGACCGGGCAGCCTGGCCCATGAATCATCTGCACATTGGCTGGCAGCAAATCTTCGATCCCATAGCGTGAGATCGCGTGCGTGTGGCCGCCACAGAATTCCATGAAATGATAAGACCGATCCTGGCGCGCTTCGCGGGCGATTGTGTCAGCGATCGCCCGGGCGAGTTTGCCGTCACGATATTCGTCGATATGCTTCATGCTCGACGCTCCTCAAACACCAAGTCGTCTTGAAAATCCGCCTCAAGTGCTGCTGCCGCGCGCATGGCTTGAAGCGTGCGCTCGGCCTCATCCGGGTCGAGGCGGGTCAGTGCGTAGCCAACGTGAATGAGCAGGTAGTCGCCAACCCGAACATGTTCGACGAGCGCGATGGACACGATCTTGGAGACTCCGCCGAGCATGACGCGGGCCATGTCGTTACCCACGAGTTCTTCAACCTGGATTGGGATGGCAAGACACATGGTTTAGATCCTCAATTCGGGCTGGCACGATCGTCCAACCGACAGCAGGGCTCGCGCCATGGCGGCCTGGCCAAGGGACAAACCACCGTCATTGGCGGGTGCGGCGCGCGGCAGCCACGGAACCAGACCACGCTCGCGTAATTTTGCGGCCAGCCGATCAGCCAGCACCGCGTTCATCATGCATCCGCCGGACAGCACCACCTGGGTCCGCTCGGTCGTGTCGGCGGTCTGGTCGATCCACTCCACGAGACCTTCGACCAGCGTGCCGTGAAACAAGTCCGCGCCATCGGGCGTCGTCAGTCCCGGCTCAAGCAATGCGGCCAGCAATGGCGAGAAATCCAGAACGCCTTCACGGATGGCATAGCCGTTGGTGAGACACCTCGGCCGCGTGACGAGGGCCTCCAGTTGCATCGCGGCCTGTCCTTCGTAGCTCTGTACCGTGTTCAGGCCCAAGAGAGCCGACGCCGCATCGAACAGGCGACCCATACTGGAAGTGGTCGGGAGCTTCGGGTTGGCGGTGATCAGCATTGCCAGTCTCCCGGCCAGCAACTGATCGGGGAAACGACGTGCCGCTTCGTCCGCGCGACCCAATACGGTCAGCGCGGCGACACCCATCCGCCAGGGGGTGCGGGCAGCGCGATCACCTCCGGGAAATGGCAGAGGTCTGAGGTGGCCGACGCGCCGCCAAGCCACGCCGTCAGACAGCATCAACTCGCCACCCCAGGCGCTGCCGTCATCGCCCATCCCATGGCCGTCGAGGGCAACTCCGATGAGCGGTCCGGAAAGACGGTGTTCCGCCACCACGGCCGCCAGATGCGCCGCATGATGCTGGACGCGCACCACCGGCAGTCCAAGGGAGCCGGCAAAAGCAGTCGAGTGATAGTCCGGGTGAAGATCGCAGGCGACGGCCTCCGGCTTTACGTCGAGCATCGAGACCATGCGCCGCACCGTCTCCTCATAGGATCGACGTGTCCGCACAGTCGATAGATCACCCAAATGCTGCGAGAGAAAGGCTTCCCTGCCTCGGGTGACGCAGACCGTCGCTTTCAGATGCGCTCCGACTGCAATGACGTCTGGTCCGTCTGACCCGAGGTCGATCGGTTCCGGCACGACCCCGCGTGCACGCCGGATGTAGGCAGGCGCACCGTCTATGATCGTGCAAACGGTATCGTCCATACGTTCGACGATCTGGCGGTCATGGCTGACGATGAGGTCGGCGATCCCGGCGAGGTTCGCACGGGCGTCCTGCTCGTCGATGATGAGTGGATCTCCCGACACATTGGCGCTGGTGGCAATGAGTATGAACGGACGCGCCTGCACGCGTTCTTGCGAGGAGCCCGTCGCGGCGTTGAGTGCTCGAAAGAGCAAATGGTCCGTCGGCGTGTGAGCCAGTATCACGCCGATCCGATCAAGCCCTGGAGCGACAAAGGCCATCAGCCCATCGGTGGAACGGATGAGGACGATCGGCCTGGCGGGTGAGTCCAGCATGGCTTGTTCCGCGACCGTCGGCGCCGCGATATCCGCAACTGACGCGATATCGGCAATCATGACGGCAAAAGGCTTTTCAGGCCGATGTTTTCGGCGGCGCAATTCGGCAACGGCCGTCTCGTTGCGGGCATCGCTGAGAAGATGAAAGCCGCCGATCCCCTTCAGTGCAATGATCTGTCCGCGTATCAACGCGGCGGCGATGGCGTCGATCGACTGATCAAGGCGCGGACCGCACGTTGGGCAGGCAATCCCCTCGGCGTGAAAACGGCGGTTCGTCTGATCCGAATAGTCGGCGGCGCAGGCGTCACAGGGCGGAAATCTCGCCATGGACGTATTCGCGCTATCGTAAGGTAGTCGATGCGTCATGGAGGCACGTGGCCCGCACTGCGTACAGTTGACGAAGGGGTAGAGGTAGAACCGGCTTGCGGGATCAAGCATGTCTTCGAGACATGCAGCGCAGGTCGCCACGTCAGGTCCGATCCGGGTCTGCGCGGCGGTGGCCGCGAGGCTCGGGCGGATGGCAAAGCCCGCTCGGCCAAGGGCCGGCACACGATCCGTTTCGACGCTCTCTATGCGGGCAAGCGGCGGCGGTGAGCGCAGCATCGCGGCCAGAAACACATCCAGTGCTTCCCCCTCGACCTCGGCGAGAACGCCGTCTCCGTCGTTCAGCACAAAACCTGAAAGACCGTTGCGCGTCGCCAGTCCATAGACGAAAGGGCGAAATCCGACACCCTGAACCGCGCCTCTGACGCGGATGCGCAAGCGGTCGTGCGGCAACGTGGGAACCATCATCGTCAAGAGCAGCGTCCTTCAATGCCGTGTCGTCCGGTCGCGATCGGCTCGACTGAATTCAGCGAGACGGACACCCGTCGCGTCATCCAGTCATAGAAGGCCGGCAAACCTTGGCCGGTGCGCGTCGACAGCGTCAGGATCTCGATCTCCGGATTGACACGCAGCGCCGCGGCAACGCAGGCTCCCATGTCGAAATCGAGATATGGCAGCAAATCGATCTTGGTCAGCAGCATCAGGTCAGCGGCGGCAAACATGTCCGGATATTTGAGCGGCTTATCCTCGCCCTCGGTCACCGACAGCACGACCACCTTATGTGCCTCACCCAAGTCGAACGCGGCGGGACAGACGAGATTGCCGACGTTTTCGATGAACAGCAGGCCGCCGGATTGCAGCGGCAATCGGTCCAGCGCGTGGCCGACCATGTGGGCATCGAGATGACAGCCCTTGCCCGTATTGACCTGAATTGCTGGAGCACCGGTCGCACGTATCCGGTCTGCATCGCGCGAGGTCTGCTGGTCGCCCTCAATGACGGCGATTGGCCAACGGTCGGCGAGATCAGTAATGGTCCGGACCAGAAGCGACGTCTTGCCCGAGCCGGGGCTTGAGACGAAGTTGAGCGTGAGGACGCCGAGATCGGCGAACACACGGCGATTGTCGGCAGCGAACATGTCGTTGTGAGCCAGAATATCGCGCTCGATGCGGATGGCGCGCGTCTGGCTCATGCCGGGGACGTGGACACCGGCGGGGCCCTTGTCGAAGTCAAGCAGATCATCATCATGCGCATGTGAATGAGTGTGCGAATGGCTGTGGTCGTGCCCATTGCCCGCTTGGGGAACAAGTGATTGGTCAGTCGCATGTTTGTCGTCGTCACGATAGCTATGGTTATGGCCATGCGATTCAGGTGGATCGCTTGCTTTCATCTCAATGCTGCCCGTCCCGCAGCCACATAAGGTACACATCAGTCAACCTCCAGTTCAGCCACTTTCAGATCGTCGCCAGCTGTCATTCGCACCTGCGACCCGCAGAAAGGGCAGGGCTCGAACCGGTCGTCCAGCGGGACGGTCCGGTCGCATTGGTCGCACCAGCCCGCGCCAGGGACCATTTGAATAAGCAATTCCGCCCCCTCGGCGATCGTGCCGGCGGTAATGGCATCGAAGCAAAACCGCAGCGCCTCGGGTTCGGCATGACCGAGCTTGCCGACCCTGAGGCGGATCGTCCGCACCCGCGAAAAGGTCTGCCGGCGGCGCTCGTCTTCGATCAGGCCGACGACACTTTCAATGAGTGACATCTCATGCATCGCCGCCTGCCACTTCGGTTGCGTAAAGCCGGGTCTTCAGCGTCCGGATCACGACTTTCGTGTCGAGTGGCTTCAGGAAGATGCCGGAAATACCGAGTTCATGCAGTCCAACGGATCCCATCAGAGCTTCGGCTGCCGTGCTGATGATGTAGCAGGCAAGCGTGCTTCCGCTGGCATGGAGCCGCTCCGTGATCGTTGGCCCGGAATGGGTTGTCCCGGCGATCGGGTCGAAGAGAACCGCATCTATTTTGCAGCGCTTGATCGTGCGCTCCCCTTCGAGGTCGTTGGCGGCTTCCGCAACGGAGAAACCGGCGCCCTCAAGCGCGATATGCAGAGCCGCGCGCGCATGGGCATCGTCGTCGATGATCAGGATCGTCCGTCGGCTATCGCAAAGCCCGATGTTCATGCTAGAACCTCCGCTTCGACGATGCCTAGTCTCTCCGTCAACATCGATATGGCAGCCGCAAGATTGTCGGTAGCGCCCGATGTCAGCCCCTCGACAAATTCGAAGCAATAACCACGGATCGCCAATAGATGCGCTTCCGGTGTCGCTCCGAACACCTGCCGGGCGATGGCAAGCAAAGCCTCGGGCCGCAGGATGTGGCTGGTGAATTCAATCGAGGCGCCTGGCGACAGGTCACGCACGGCATAGGGCGCAGGCCCGGTCAGCGATGCGTCGACGAACCAGACGATATCGTGGCGGGCGATGTCGATGGCGTCTTCGATATTGAGCTGATAGGCCTCGAAGGCGGCGATGTGGTGCCGACCCAGTTGCTCGATGACCACTGCGACAGCGGGTCCGAGGCCATCGTCCTGGCGTCCGGGATTGCCATAGCCGATGACGAGCACTCGATCTGGTCGCGCCGCAGTTTCGCTCATTGCTTCACCCGCGTGGCGATAACGGCGCCGTCAGCGTCTTCGAGCGTCACGATCAGCGGCATGTCGCCGAGGGCATGCGTGGCGCACGACAGACATGGGTCATAGGCACGGATCGCAACCTCGACGTGGTTCAGAAGGGCTTCCGTAATCTCCTTGCCGGTCAGGTAGTCGATTGCGACTTTGGTCACGGACCGGTTCATCGCCTCATTGTTGTTGGTCGTGGAGACGATGAGGTTGGCGCCGGTGACCTGATCGTGCTCATCGACGGTGTAATGATGGAGCAACGTGCCGCGAGGCGCCTCGATCAGGGCCATTCCCTCGGGCCGGCGATCACCGGTGAGGACGAGATCTGTGCCCTGGAGATCGTCATCGTGGAGCAGTTCGCGAATGATTTCCGCACAATGGATCATGTTGACAATCCGGGCCCAATGGTAGGCAAGCGTCGCGTGCACCAGTCCACCGGCGCCCAGCGTCATGAACTCTTGCCGGGCGGTCTGGGCAATCGGCGTGCCGATAAAGGCGCAGCAGTTCAGCTCGGCGAGCGGCCCGACGCGATACCAGCCATCGTCGCGGCCAAGTGAGCGGATATGGGGGAACTTCATGTAGCTCCAGGACCGCACTTCCTCGATGATGACATCGCGGTAGTGATCCGCATGGACGCCCTCGAATATCGGTTTCCCATCGGCAGTGATCGCCTTCAACGTGCCGTCATAGAGATCCATCCCGCCGTCCGGCCCGACAAGGCTCATGTAGCTGGAGGGGAAACTGGCGAATGTGGCATAGAGGTCGCGGTGGCTGGCGACGAACGATTTGTGAAGCTCCAGGGCGGCCTCGCACCATTTGATCACCTGATCGATATCCTTGAGCAGGCTGTCGCGATGGTCGACCGACAGGTTCTGATTGACCCCGCCCGGAATGCACAAGCGCGGATGGATGCGTCGCCCCCCGGTTGCCTCAATCACCTGCTGGCCGAATTTGCGAATGAAGATCGCCCATTTGCCGACTTCCGGGAACGCCTCAATGACACCGACGATGTTGCGCGTCGCAACCGGTGCGTCGAACCCGAGAAGCAGATCCGGCGATGCCAGGTGAAAGACATTGACGGCATTCGACTGCAGGATCTGACCGTGATGCATCAACCTGCGCATCTTGTCCGCTGTCGGCGTCACCTCGTCCACACCAGCCACGACGTCCATCGCCTTGGCTGCGCACAGATGATGGCTGACGGGACAGATGCCGCAGAGGCGCTGCACGATGACGGGAACCTCCCAGTACATCCGCCCCTGAATGAACCGCTCGAAGCCCCGGAATTCGACGATGTGGAACCGCGCCTGCTCGACGTCTCCCGCCTCGTTCAGCTTGATGGTGACCTTGCCATGGCCTTCGACGCGGGTGACCGGATCGATCACGATCTTGCGGGCGGCCCTCGTTGTCTGGATGTCGCTCACTGCCGGGTCCGCCCTATTCATATTTGCACAACTGATAGGGCAGCTCGGGCTCTTCACCCGTCAGGAGCGCCTTCAGGCCCTCCCACATCGCGTCTCCGGAGGGCGGACATCCCGGCAGGAAATAGTCGATCCTGACGATCTCGTGCGACGGATAGACCCGGTCAAGCAGCAGCGGCAGGTCTGGATCATTCGGGATCATGCCGGGGCCATCGAGCGAGGCACCGTTGAGGTAGACCGACTCAAGACAGTCCCTGAGGCTGATTGAATTGCGCATCGCCGGCACACCGCCGTTGATCGCGCAGGCGCCGACCGAAACCAGGATCCGGCAGTTTTTACGGAAATCGCGGAGTTCCGCGACGTTGTATTCGTTGGAACAGCCGCCTTCGATAAAGCCGACATCGACAAGGCGGTCGAACGTCTTCTTGTCGTCAAATGGAGATCGGTCGAGATCGACCAGATCGACCAACTCCAGAAGCCGCTCGTCGATATCGAGCAATGACATATGACAGCCGAAGCAACCGGTCAGCGAGCATGTTGCCAGCGTCGGCTTGGGCGCATCCGGCACCCCGGCGAGGGCCGCCATCATGATTTCACCTGCTTGCGCCGTGCCTCGATATCGCTGCCGATCGGGGCGAGGTCAAAGCGTCGCTGGCCGTTGGGCACGCGATAGCTGTCGCGCTTTATGACGATGCAGGCGACCGGACAAACGCGAGCGGCCTTGTCGATGGCTGCCATCTGGGTCTCACCGAGGCCACCGGTCGCATCGATATTAAGCCGCATCGTGATGCCACGGCCTGAAAAGCCAAATACCGTCTTTCCGTCTTCCATCCGCGATGCCCTGATGCAGCGCGAACACAGAATGCAGCGGTCGTGATCGAGGTAAATATCCGGATGGGTCGCATCGATACCGCGATCCGGCCACTGATAAACTTCCTTCGGCGCCTGCATGCCGAGGCGGTAGCCGAGCGCCTGAAGTTCGCAATTCCCGCTGGCCACGCAATAGGGGCACGGATGGTTGCCCTCGACGAACAGCATCTCGATGATCATACGCCGGTCGTCGTTCAGCTCCTTGGTATTGTTTTCGATCGACATCCCATGGGCGGCGGGCGTCACACAGGTTGCGCTGTTGCGGCCGTTGACCTTGCACGTGCAGACACGACAATTGCCAGATGGCTCTAGCTCCGGGTGATGACAGAGACGCGGGATGTAAATGCCGGCCGCGTCGCAGGCCTCGATAATCGATTGGCCTTCCAGGGCCGTAATCTCGACGTCGTCTATTGTGAAGCGGATCGGCTCGGCAGCCATGTCAGGCCTCCTCGGGAACAGATGCGCGGCCCTGGATCAGCACTGCAGCCCGCAGCGCGTCTTCCAAACTGACACGAGGGCTGAACGGCTCCGGGCTGAGTCGTGCCTCATAAAGCTCTGGAAAGTTGCGCATGGTGCTCAGGATCGGGTTCGGCGCCATCTGCCCGAGCCCGCAGCGGCTCATGCGAGCGACGGTATGGCCGAGCGCCTCGGTGGCCTTCAGATCGTCGAGGGTGGCGCGTCCAGCGACGATTTTTTCCATGCCCTGCTTCAGGAGGGTCGTTCCAACCCGGCAGGGCGCGCACCAGCCACAGGATTCATCGACAAAGAAGGCAGCAAATTGCAGCGCGATATCGAGGATGTCGCGGGTCGGACCGAAGATCATCGTCGATCCGCCCGTCGAGAGATCCTCGTAGGCGATGCGGCGGCCGAAATCCTTCGGTGCGACCGATTGGCCCGAAGGACCTCCGATCTGGACGAAAGCCGCATCAGGCGCTCCGACCATGTCGAGGAGTTCATTGACGGTGATCCCGAACGGGACCTCGTAGACGCCGGGCCGGGAGCAATCGCCGGCAACGCTCATCAGCTTGGTGCCGGTCGATTCCGCCGTGCCAAGTCCTGAAAACCAAGCGGCTCCCTGGGCCAGGATGCGGGCGGCGCAGGCGAATGTCTCCACGTTGTCGATGGCCGTCGGCTGGTGCAGATAGCCGCGTTCGGTTGGAAAAGGTGGCCGGTCACGCGGCGTACCACGCTTCCCCTCCAGCGATTCCAGCAGCGAGGATTCCTCGCCACAAATGTAGGCGCCCGCGCCCAACTGGATGCGGATGTCGAAATCAAAGCCCTTGCGTCCAAGGATATTGGTTCCCAACAGACCGGCGCTGCGGCGGTTGGCCAACACATCCTGCAACATATCCCAGAGATAGGCATATTCGCCGCGCAGATAGATGAGCCCATGCTTTGCCCCCAGCGCGTAACCCGCGACCGTCATGCCGTCGATCACCAGGTCAGGAAACTCCGACAGCAGTACCCGGTCCTTGAACGTTCCCGGTTCGCCTTCGTCGGCGTTGCAGACCACATAGTGATCGCTACCGACGGCCTTGGCCGTCAGCCGCCACTTCATGCCGGTGGGAAAACCCGCGCCGCCCCGGCCGCGAAGCTTTGATGCCGTGATTACCGCGACAACCTCCCCCGGCTCCATCGAAAGGGCCGCGCGGAGACCGTCGTCGCGGCCCAATGGGCCGGACAGCAGCGGTCCAGCCTTGACAAGGCTGGGTTTGACGACTGCTTTTGGCAGCATCGAACCATCGACCGGATGCAGCGGGAACGGCGGTTCGTCGCCCTTGTTGCTGCGGTGCCGGAGCGAGGCGATGATGTCGGGAACGTCAGCCGGCGTCAGTTCCGTCAGAACCATCCGGTTGATCAGTGCGGCTGGCTCCTGATCGGCCATGCCGATGTCGCTAGTCCATTCCAGCGTGAATTTCCCATCCGGCGTAGTGCTACCAATGGAAATGGCGAGTGCGGATTCAAATGCCCGCGCCACATCGCCGGCACCCTTCATCAGGGATATCGGAGTCTTCGAGAGCCGGACACGAAAGCGGCCGCGCGGTTCCCGGTCGAGGAACGCATAGAAAGATACCATGTCCTCGACCTCGACGGCATGCATCCCTAACCCGTCAGCCAAGGCCTTGACCGCTTCGTCGCTGATCGATCCGAAGCGATGCTGGACGGCTTCGGCAATGTCGAGAAGACGGCTACGATCGCCGCCGAACAGGTCTATAACCCGCTTGACCTCGGTCGCTGTAGTCAAGTGTCGGTGCGGTCGTGTGACCCGCTTCCAGTGGTATTGATCACTGTTTCGACTATCGCTCGATTTGGCTTCACGCACATGTCTCACCTCCGAATATAAAGAGAATTCAGATATATAGAGAATCGGGCCTGGATTTTTCGCGTGACCCGCTATTGGTCGCCAGGCTTCTTAGATTGCGCACGAGGTTCCGAAGCGACGGTTTGTCCGAACAGTATTTCCGGCAGCATGGTTTTACCGGACCAGCATTCGTTTGCGGAGGGACGGAAACTACGCATTTGTGTACGCGCGAACTGTGCGACGGTCGGAGAGCGTGTTGGATTCTGCTCTGATCCCGGAGATGCCGGCGGGCGACGTTAATGCAATAGGGTGGCGTTTAAATCGTATGGCAGCGTGGTCAAACCCTGCGTCAAACATAATTGCCAATTGCGTAGTCAGTCACGGTTCGACAGTGACGCATTGTACGATCCGATCTGTCCGAAGCGCCACCGCCCGGCTGACCGCCGCTGACGCCTCCGGATCGACCGACCTCGTTTTGTGACAACGCGATCGCGCGGCGCTCCCGTAAGCCTGCGCACCAAAAAGGAATATCCCTGCCAACTCATTTCAAGCAGGCTTCCGCCGTCAGCAGTTTGATATTCTTCAGGATCGATATTGCGTATTTTCCGATCCTAGCCGATGGCGTGTGCCATCTGCTTTAAGTGAAGCGGTTGAGAAAGATCTAGAAAGAAATAAAAAAAGCCGACCATGGCGATTAACCCAAGTAAATATATAATATATTGATATTTTTATTGTGATTTAAAACTAAATAGGATCGTTATCATCGCGATTAATGTACGTAATATTTGAAAATTATTTAAAGAAAATGAATATAACTAAAGTAGAAGGACGTAAATATGGTGAATCAACGCCGATGCCTTATAATCGGTAATTCGACAAAGGAAGTATTTGTGGTGAATGGCAATGAAGTCTGCGGCCAAGATCTGGCCGAGGCTTTTGCGATAACCGATCGAGATTATCGCCCAAGAGAGACCGTCGTTCAAATGGAGAAACTAGGACCTGTTGACAAATAGGATTCCCAAGATGTCGCTTGGCACTTAATTGTAAGAATACGCCGGTTCGGTCCAAGTTTGGCATTTAAATATGAGAATCTTGGCCGTGGGATTCTCAAATTAAGAGCATCTGCGGTAAAGCCTTCCGCCGACGAGCTCGGGCTATCATGCTCTCGGCAGCATCAGTGAATCGGACCTTGTTTTCGCCAATCATGTG
>CAIYYN010000014.1 GCA_903930435.1 uncultured Hyphomicrobiales bacterium
ATTCCGGCAATCCGATTGCCTGCGCCGCCGGCATTGCGACCCTGGAAACCTATGCAGACGAAGGTCTGTTGACCCGTGGGGCCGAGCTCGCCCCCTATTGGGAAGAAGCACTGCATTCCCTGAAGGGACTGCCGCATGTCATCGATATCCGCAATATCGGCCTGATCGGGGCCATCGAGCTTGAACCCATTCCGGGCAGTCCGACCAAACGGGCGTTTGAGACCTTCATTCGCGCGTTCGAGACGGGCCTGCTCATTCGTACCACCGGCGATATCATCGCCCTCTCACCGCCGCTGATCATCGAGAAGTCGCATATCGACGAACTCGTCAACAAGCTCGCAGACGTCCTGAAGGCAGCGGCGTAAGGAACCCCAATGACCATCATCACCAATGCCATCGGCGGCCAAAAAGTCGTCTCGACATCCTCGCGTTCGCAGCCTGTGTTCAATCCCGCCACAGGCGAGGCAATCGCGACCTTGCCTCTGTCGACAGCGGCAGAAGTGGATGCCTGCGTGGCCGTTGCCAAGAAGGCCGCGATTTCGTGGGGAACGACACCGCCACTGAAGCGGGTGCGGCACATGTTCAAGTTCAAGCAGCTGCTTGATGAACACGCCGACGAGATCGCCCGCGCCATCAGCCGCGAACACGGCAAGACCCATGCGGATGCATTGGGCGAGTTGTCACGCGGCATCGAAGTCGTTGATTTCGCGTGTGGCATTCCGAATTTGCTGAAGGGCGAATTCAGCCGCAACGTTGGTCCCGACATCGACTCCTGGTCGGATCGTCAGCCGCTTGGCGTCGTGGCAGGGATCACGCCGTTCAATTTCCCGGCAATGGTGCCCATGTGGATGTATCCGGTTGCGATTGCGGCGGGCAACACGTTCATCCTGAAGCCAAGCGAGCGCGATCCATCTGCTCCGATGATTGTCTGGGACCTGTTCCAGGAAGCCGGATTCCCGGATGGCGTCTTCAACATCATCCATGGCGACAAGGAAGTCGTTGACGCGCTGCTCGATCACCCGGATGTCAAGGCCGTCAGCTTCGTCGGATCAACACCGATTGCCGAATATGTCTATTCGCGTGGAACATCCAAAGGCAAGCGCGTCCAGGCGCTTGGCGGTGCCAAGAACCATATGATCGTGATGCCGGACGCCGATATCGACAAGGCCGTCGATGCGCTGATGGGCGCGGGGTATGGCTCTGCTGGTGAACGCTGCATGGCGATTTCGGTTGCTGTCCCGATTGGCGAGAAGACGGCGAATTCGCTCGTCGAAGCGCTGGCCCCCAAGGTTCGTGCCTTGAAGATCGGCCCGTCAACGGATGCCGATGCGGAAATGGGTCCGGTGATCACGGCAGATGCCAAGCGCAAGATCTCCGGCCTGATCGATCAGGGCGTGTCAGAAGGCGCGGATCTCGTCGTTGACGGTCGCGGGTTCAGCCTGCAAGGCTACGAAAACGGCTATTTCCTGGGTGGTACCCTGTTTGACAAGGTCACCAAGGACATGACGATCTACAAGCAGGAGATCTTCGGTCCGGTGCTCTCGGTCTTGCGGGCACAGAGCTATGACGAGGCGGTCGATCTTATCAATAATCACGAATATGGGAACGGAACCGCCATCTTCACGCGGGACGGTGACGCCGCGCGCGCATTTGCCGACCGTATCGAGGTCGGCATGGTCGGCATCAACGTGCCGCTGCCGGTTCCGGTCGCCTATCATTCGTTCGGGGGCTGGAAGCGGTCGCTGTTCGGCGATCACCACATCTATGGTCCCGAAGGCGTGCGGTTTTACACGCGCATGAAGACGGTGACGTCGCGCTGGCTGACTGGCATCCGGTCGGGCGCGGAATTCAACTTCCCAAGCGTGAAGTAATCAGGAGAATCGTCGCGATGTCGCAGTTTTCAGCCCATGCGCCTGCCATCGCGACGGTCCTGATCGATGACGCGACGACCCGTGTGACGCGCTGGGACTTCGAACCCGGCGCGGAAACCGGCTGGCACAAGCATGGGCTTGCCTATGTCGTCGTGCCGATGACGGACTGCTGCTTCCTGTTGCGCGAAGCCGAGGGCGAACGCCGCGTGAACGTCGCGCGCGGCGCCGCCTATGCCCGCGATGCAGGCATGGAGCACAATGTCATCAATGGTGGCGATGCCTTCATGAGCTTCATCGAAATCGAGATGAAGCGATAGGGACGGGCAGCCCGAAGGTTTGTGCCCGCCTTCGCGCCGCTCATTCCGGCAGGAATTTGGGCTTCTTTTTCTTCTTCGGCTTCACAGGCGCATTTGCAGGGGCTGGCGTGGCTGCGGGAGTGGCCTGCTGCGGCTTTGGCTTGAACTTCGGACGAGCCTCAACGCGTGGAGCATCCGCGCGCTTTTCGCCACCCGTCGTGATCGCTTCCAGACGCTTTGTCTGCTGATAGGATTTTTCCGCGCGATAGGGCTTGCCGGACTTGGTCTTCGGACCAGATCCGCTCATACCGCCTTCGGCTCCGGCTGGCTCGATGCGGACTTCCTCATCGCCCGAGCGCCGCACGGCACCGGCAAATTTCGCCGCCATTTCGGCGGAAATTGCAAAGCGCGTCTCGGCATCCGAGATACGGATTGCACCAACATCCTTCTTGGTCACATGACCAACGCGGCAGATCAGCGGCAACAGCCAGCGCGGATCGGCATTCTGAGCACGACCGACGTTCATGCGGAACCAGACGCCTTCGCCGAAATCGCGGGGGCCACCGGCATCGCGATCCGGACGCTGGAAGCCGCGATCCTGATCGTCGCGAGGACCACGCTGCTGATCGCGTTCCGGGCGCGAGCCACGGTCGCGGGGTTCATAGCGATCCCGTTGCTGCGGGCGGTCATTGCCAGCGTCGATCAGTTCCTCCGGCGCAGGCAGGCGCGAGCGGTAAAGCCGCACGAGAGCCGCCGCAACATCTTCCGGCGGCCGATCTGCGAGCAGGGCACGACCGAGGCCGATGTCCTCTTCGCTGAATTCCTCCGTCAAAACAGGATCTTCCAGCATGCGCTTCTGGTCGAGTGCACGGATTTCGTCCGCTGACGGAGCCGCGCCCCAGGTGACGTCAACGCGGGCCGCCGAAAACAGCATTTCCGCCTTCCGACGACGCGGGTAGGGCACCAGCACGACGCAGAGACCCTTGCGGCCAGCGCGTCCGGTCCGGCCTGACCGGTGCAGCAGCGTGTCGCGGTCGCTCGGCAGTTCGGCGTGGATGACGAGATCGAGGCCCGGCAGGTCGATGCCACGGGCGGCGACGTCGGTCGCCACGCAAACGCGGGCGCGACCGTCGCGCAGGGCCTGAAGCGCATGATTACGGTCGCTCTGCGAAAGCTCGCCCGAAAGTGCGACGACCGAAAAGCCGCGCTCTGACAGGTTCGCATGCAGATGCCGGACGCTGTCGCGGGTATGGCAGAAGACGATCGCCGCGCGCGCATCGATGAAGCGCAGCACGTTGACAACGCCGTGTTCTACCTCGTTTGGAGCCAGGCGAATGGCCCGATATTCAATGTCAGCGTGGCTTTCGGCGCCCGATGACACGTCAATCCTCAAACTGTCCTTCTGGAATTTACGGGCCAGCATGGCAATTGGCTTCGGCATGGTCGCCGAGAACAGCAAAGTGCGGCGGTCGTCCGGCATCTGCTCCAGAATGAATTCCAGATCCTCGCGGAAGCCGAGATCCAGCATCTCGTCGGCTTCATCGAGCACGACGGCCTTCATATGGGTGGTATCGAAATGGCCCTTTTCGATATGATCGCGCAGACGCCCTGGGGTGCCAACGACAATATGCGCGCCATCTGACAGCAGTCGACGCTCGCGGCGGATATCCATGCCGCCGACGCAAGACACAACGCGCGCGCCAGCCTTGGCATAGAGCCAGGCGAGTTCGCGGTGAACCTGCTGGGCCAATTCGCGGGTGGGGGCGACGATCAGGGCGAGCGGCTCGGCGGCCTGGCCCATGTCTTCGGCGTCACCGAGCAGCGTCGAGGCAAGCGCCAGACCATAGGCAACGGTCTTGCCGGAGCCAGTTTGGGCCGAGACCAGCAAGTCGCGGTCGTTGGCAGCGGCTTCAAGTACGGCTGATTGAACAGCAGTTGGTTCGTGGTACTCGCGCTCGGTGAGCGCGCGGACAAGCGCGGGATGGGTAACGGGAAAAGGCATTTGATCTCGATGTGTCAGGGGAGGGCGCCAGCAGACCGGGATGATGATGACTTTACCCGCGACTATACGCTAGGGCAGGCCAGACTCGTCTCGAAACGGCGACAATAGGCGGGGTATACAGGAGTTCTGCCTCCGAAGCTATGGCCGGGATGCTTGGCTGCCTCTTGTCGGGATTTTTGGTGAATGCGGCTCAGTGACGGTGCAGGATCGGGTCAAGAAGCGGCAGTCCCAAAATCACAGACAGGATAATCAAGGAATAGCAGGCACGGCGGAAAACGGTCTCACTCGCCAAGCCAAAGGCCCGCGTGCCAGTGAATAATCCGAGTGCATAGACTGGTCCGACCACGATGGACAGTCCAAACACCCGCCAGGTGATCAGGCCTCCGACTGAATAGGTCACAAGGGAGATCACAGTCGAAATCGCAAAATACAGCACGACGTTGGCGCGCAGTTTCACGCCGGAAACATCTGTTCCAAGCCAATAGGCAAGGAGTGGCGGTCCACCGATCTGTGATGTTCCCGTGCAAAAACCGGTAAATAGACCAACGCCGACAATAGTTCCGGTCGTAGATTGCCCTCTAAATCGCCAACCACTGACGAGCAAGCCGAAAAGACATGCAACAACTGTCACAATCACCCAGCGGACGATATGGGGATCAAGGAAGGCGAGAACAGCCGTTCCGAGCGGTATTCCGATCAATGACCCGATTGCCATCGTCCCGACTGCGCGGTGATCTGAGCGCCGCCAGGAGTCCGGTATCATGCCGAGCGCGGCGATGCTGTCGATGATGAGCAAAATGGCAGCGGCTGCCTGAGGCCCGACGACGGAACTCACAGTCGGCATGAAGATCAGCGCCGCGCCAAAGCCTGCGAACCCGCGCGCCAATCCGGCCATGAGCGAGGCAGCCAGCAAAAACAGGACCTCTCCGGTCGACTTCCCGTCAATCAGATAGGACCAGAGGTTGCAAATTGTATCTGACACTCCGGGGGGATCCTTCAGGCACCTGAGTCGTCCGGCTAAAATCGGATCTTGCGCAGAACAGGGCGGTAACGGAAAGTGCGGAGCGACATCGAGTTGGTTCGATCAGCCTTTCTGCATCATTTTCCAGCTCAAAACGGTGCCAAGATGACAATGTCCGCATCCCTCTCGTATTGCTACCATCCGACGCCCGTCGGCGCCTTGTTGCTCGCCGGTGATGCCAAGGCGCTGCATTTCGTGAGTTTTCCATCAGGCAGCAAGGCGTTCGTGCCACGCTCTGGCTGGCAGCGGGACGATGAACCGTTCCGCGAGGTCAAACGCCAGCTTGATGCCTATTTTGCGGGTGATCTCAAGCACTTCGATCTGCCGCTGGCGCTTGGCGGCACGGAATTCCAACGCAAGGTCTGGCTGGCTCTCGCGGATATTCCCTTCGGCGAAACCCGCACCTATGGCTGGCAGGCAGAGGTCGTTTCGGCGCCCGGATCGGCGCGGGCTGTCGGCGCGGCAAACGGCGCGAACCCGATCCCGATCATTCTCCCGTGCCACCGCGTGATTGGTTCAACGGGGGCCTTGACGGGCTTCGGCGGCGGCATCGAGGTCAAGCGCTGGCTGCTGACCCACGAGGGCGCGATGCCGAAGGCAAAGTCTGGCCAACAGCTTCAGCTATTCTAGAAGCGCTCGGCGTAGGCCTGTGGACCTATTCCAACGATCCTCAGAAAACTGCGACGCATGGTCTCTTCCGAGCCAAAACCGCAGTGTCGGGCGACGCGATTGACGGTCGAACCTTCCTCCAACATCCGGCGTGCCGTCTCGACCCGGATCAGTTCGACAGCGCGGGCCGGCGTACGGCCAGTCGATTGCGCATAATGGCGTGAGAAGCTGCGAGGACTCATGTTGACCCTGTCGGCCAGGGCCGGAATCGATAGATCCGTCCGCAAGTTAGCGGATATCCAGCCGTGCAGGTGATCGAACTGGCTGTTGCTGGATTGAAGCGCGAGCACCGAACTAAATTGGGCCTGATCGCCTGGACGCTTCAGGAAAACAACGAGTTCACGGGCGACAGCAAGCGCCAGCGCGTGGCCGAGATCGGCCTCGACGAGGGCAAGCGCCAGATCTATCCCCGCAGTGACCCCGGCCGATGTCCAGATGTTCCCGTCCCGGATAAAGATCGGGTTGGGATCGAGGCGTACATCGGGAAAACGCTTGCTGAATTCTGCGACCCGGCCCCAATGCGTGGTGACGCGCTTGCCAATCAATAATCCTGCTTCCGCCAATAAAAATGCGCCGCTGCAGACAGACGTCACGCGCCGGGCTGATGCGGCGCGAAGTCTGATCCAGTCCAGGAGCGGCGCGTGCTTCCAGGCAGCCGAAATGCCGTAACCACCTGCAATCACGAGCGTATCTAACTCAGACGTAGGCGCGGGAAGCGGCTCGGTTTCAACGATCAATCCGGCCGATGTGCGAACGGAGGTTGCTTCTGCCACCGCCTGTATCTCGTAGAGCGGTGCGCGTCCTGCGGCCTTCAACTCTTCGTTGGCCGATGCGAAAACCTGAAGGGGACCCGTGATATCCAGCAATTGGGCATCGTCGAAGGCCAGGATCTCAATCCGGCGCAGATCATTTGGCATGAAACGAGGGGTCCTTGGCAAAACAGCCAAATCGATAGTTGCTAACGTTGGTCCTGTCAAATCAGGAGGCCAACATGACATTCACAATCGGACTGCTTGTCTTTCCCGGAGTCCAGCAACTCGACCTGACCGGGCCCTATGAAATGTTTGCGTCGATCCCCGGTGCGACGGTTCACCTTGTCTGGAAGGATCTGGCACCCGTCCGGTCCGCGACGGGCCTCATGCTCATTCCGACCATCACATTGGCTGATTGCCCGGACCTTGATGTGTTCTGCATACCCGGCGGCGGTGGCGTCAACGCCTTGCTTCAGGACACGGAAGTGCTTGACTTCATTCGGGTAAAGGCAGCTGGAGCGCGCTACGTGACGTCAGTCTGCACAGGCGCACTCGTGTTGGGGGCTGCGGGCCTCCTGCGTGGCAAGCGGGCTACAACCCACTGGAATGCCGTCGATTTTCTAAAGGACTTTGGCGCGATCCATGTCAATGCGCGCGTCGTCGAGGATGGCACGCTCATCACGGCAGGTGGGGTAACGTCCGGCATCGATTTCGGGCTGACCATTGCTGCACGCCTGATCGGCCAGAATGCTGCCGAAGTCATTCAATTATCGCTGGAATACGCTCCCGAACCACCGTTCAACTCCGGCACACCAGACGTTGCCTCACCGGACGTACTCGCCAAGGCGCGGGCCAGCATGGCCGGGTCCAGGGCGGAACGGGAGAGGCTGATGGCCGGATTTGCTCAGTCTCTGGCCACGGATTGACGCCGTTACTCCGCTGGTTCGGAGCAGAAATCAGCATGCTTTTCAACGTGTTGCGCGCCGACATATTTGCCGGCAGGCGGCTTCGGGTTGGTGGCACCGGGATTGTTGGGGTGTTCCAGCCACGTCCGGTGCCCCTTGACCTCGTACCCCGTCCGGATATCGATCGAGCCTTCAGGCTTTGATTCCAGGGTAATGCAATTCTCCACCGGGCAAACGAGGACGCAGAGATTGCAGCCAACACAGTCTTCTTCGCGGACTTCGAAGTGACGCACGCCGTCTTTTTCTGATGAAATGGCCTGATGCGATGTATCTTCGCAGGAAATGTGGCAGCGACCGCACTGGATGCAAAGATCTTGGTTGATTTTGGCCTTGGCGACATAGTCCAGATTTAAGTACTGCCAGTCCGTCATCTTTGGCACAGCGAGGCCACGCATGTCCTCGATTGAGCGATAGCATTTGGCATCCATGTAATCTGACAGTCCCGTGATCATTTCCTTGACGACTCGGAAGCCATAGACCATCGCGGCTGTGCAAACCTGTACGTTACCGGCGCCGAGTGCGATATATTCGACCGCATCCCTCCAGGTCTCGATGCCGCCGATGCCGGAAATGGAGAGGTTCCGGGTAGCGGGTGTGCGGGCTATCTCACTGACCATATTGAGAGAAATCGGTTTGACTGCCGCGCCGCAGTAGCCGCCATGGGTCGCATATCCGCCGGTCGAGGGCAGGGGCATCATCGTGTCGATGTCGACACCCATCAATGAGTTGATTGTATTGATCAGAGAGACTGCATCGGCCCCGCCGCGCATCGCCGCCTCGGCGGGCTTGCGGATATCCGAAACGTTTGGGGTCAGTTTCACGATCACAGGCATCCGGCTGTGCTGTTTGCACCAGCGGGTGACCATCTCAACATATTCAGGCACTTGGCCGACTGCCGAGCCCATTCCGCGTTCGCTCATGCCATGCGGACAGCCGAAATTGAGCTCGATTCCGTCGCAGCCTGTCTCCTCGACAACGGGCAGGATCGCCTTCCAGCTTTCCTCGGTACAGGGAACCATGAGCGACACAACAAGCGCGCGATCCGGCCAATCCCGCTTAACCTGTTTGATTTCCTGAAGATTCACCGCCAGCGGCCGGTCCGTGATCAGTTCGATGTTGTTGAAGCCGTAGACACGGCGATCCTGCGAATGGATGGCGCCGTAGCGGGGGCCGGACACATTCACAACCGGTGGACCATCTTCGCCGAGCGTTTTCCAGACCACGCCGCCCCAACCTTCCTTGTAGGCACGGACGACATTATAGGCCTTGTCGGTCGGCGGCGCAGAGGCCAGCCAAAACGGGTTCGGCGATTTGATGCCGGCAAAAGTCGTTGAAAGATCTGCCATTTTCGCCTCCGAAGCGCGTCTTGTGCACAACTGCGTTTTCTGCTGCCCTTCAGGTGTGGATTTCACCTTCATAAATCGAGTCAGAAAAGCGCGGTAACAATCAGTAAAAACGAGGAAATCACGCGTTGAATTGGTTCGTCGATCTCCTTACGCAACTGCGCTTGCTGCTGCCTTCAGGCTCGCATGGATCGCCATGGCAGCGTCGCGACCATCGGCGACCGCTGACACCGTCAGATCATCCCCGCCTGCAACACAGTCGCCACCTGCCCAAACCCCGGCCAGCGACGTCTGCCGGTTGACGTCCACGACGATCCGTCCGCCCTTGATCGCTATCCCCGATGCCTCAAGCTCGTCGGCGAGCAGGGTCTGACCGATGGCCTTGAACAGTTGATCGCAGGGCAGGGTATAAGTCTCGCCGGTGCCAACCAGCTTCCCGTCGACTTCCCGCGTGTGCTCAATCTCGACGCTGGTGAGATGACCGCCGACGCCGTGCAGGCGAACGGGTTTGCCCCAGGTGCGGATCAGGACACCATCGGTCTGGGCCAGATGCTGCTCGTAGGTGCTGGCGTTCATCCGGTCCTGACCACGGCGGTAGACGATGGTCACCTCTTCCGCGCCGAGGCGCTTTATCTGGCTGGCGATATCGATGGCCGTCATGCCGCCGCCAATAACCACCACGCGGCGGCCCACAGGCAGGCTCGCCAGATCCGTGGATTGCCGTAATTGCGCAATATACTCAACGGCATCAATGACGCCTGCGGGTTCCTCGCCGAGGTCGAGCGTATTTGTGCCGCCAAGACCCATCCCGAGGAAAACCGCGTCGTAATCCGCCATCAGATGGCTGAGCGCGATATCGCGACCGAGGCGCTTGCCGGTTTCGACCTTGATGCCGCCGATGGACAGGATGAAGGCGACTTCGCGAGCGGCAAAATCATCGGTCGACTTATAGGCGGCAATGCCGAACTCATTGAGTCCGCCGAGCTTTTCGCTGGCTTCGAACAGCGTGACGTCGTGCCCGAGCTTGGCGAGGCGATGGGCGCAGGCAAGGCCAGCCGGACCACCGCCGACGACGGCAATCGACTTGCCTGTCGGAGGGGCGCGGTGAAACACCTGTTTGCCCGATTGCATGAGGGTGTCAGTTGCAAAGCGTTGCAGGCGACCGATCTCGACCGGATTGCCTTCGGCTGCGTTGCGGACGCAGGCCTCTTCGCACAGCGTCTCCGTGGGGCAGACGCGGGCGCACATGCCGCCCATAATATTCTGATCGAGAATGGTTTTTGCCGATCCAACCGGATTGCCGCTGGCGATCTGCCGGATGAAGAGGGGAATGTCGATTGTCGTGGGGCAGGCTTTCACACATGGCGCGTCATAGCAGAACAGGCACCGTTCGGCGGCGACCCGCGCTTCGAACCGGTCGAGCGGTGCGTGGATATCTGCGAAGTTTTCCGCAAGTGTCGCGGCTGGAAGCCGACCGCTGGCGATATCGGATGATGCACTCACAACCCGCCTCCCGTCACCTCGCCCGAACGGATCAAATCGTTCGCGCTTGAAGATTTGACCATCCGATCAAAAACCGGAGATCTTGTCAATTGAAGCGGGTGGATGAAATTTGGGCGGCCTGTGATGAAGGATTGGACGGGTGGTGCCGACGCCGGGTTGGCCGATTCGCCATGATGTTTATCCGAGCAGGGGCAAAAGCGGGGTGCATCAGTCTTCAGGCAATAAAAAAGCCTCGGAAAACCGAGGCTTTTAAGTTTGCATCAGGACCGGTTCTATGCCGATCACTTGATCTTTGTTTCCTTGAATTCAACGTGCTTGCGGATGACCGGGTCGTACTTCGTGAACGACAGCTTTTCGGTCTTCGTGCGCGAATTCTTCTTGGTGACATAGAAGCTGCCGGTGTCAGCGGTCGAGAGCAGCTTGATCTTGATCGTGTTTGCCTTAGCCATGGCCTTCGTCCTTAATTCGCTTAGGTGAGGTGCGGGCCGAGGGCCTGCGGTCTACGCGATACATAAAGGCCCGCCACCTGAGGCGCGGGCCGGTGCATCGCGACGAAATCGTTGCCGGAACGTTTGGCTGAATTCGGAGCCAAAGTCAAGTCGGATGGGAGGCTTCAGACCACATGCGGATGCACTTGCATCCAGTTCGCTGACCGTGCCGTCAAAGACTTACCCGTTCCGCTTCCGGCGGACCTTTTCGATCAGCAGAACCAGCAGGTAAAAGCCGAAGAACCCGGCCATGACCAAGGGCGCGCCATGCGGCGAATGAGTGGAGGCGAAGGCATCGAGGCCGACACCGATCGCGGGTGGGCCGATCAGCATGCCGATGGAATACATCATGACGAAGGCGGCGTTGGCGGACGCCAGATTCGCGCCGGAATAATTGGCGCCCAAATAGGTCAGGCCAATCGTGTAGAGGCCAGCCACGACGCCGCCCCAGAAGAACAGGACGATGGCGGTGGGCCAGAAATCCGGCGCAACAGCCGGCAGGATCAAGGCCCCGATGACGCCGATGATGGCGCAGACCAGCAACATGTCGCGGCGGTCGATCTTGTCGGACATGAGGCCAATCGGGATCTGCATCACCAGATTGCCGAGCGCGACAGCGGAGACGAACTGGGCGGCGATGGCTTCGTTGAGGCCGAGGCGCAGGCCATAGATCGGCAGGATGGCCATGCCGCCTGCCTCGATGGCCCCGAAGGTGAGCGCAGCAAGCGTGGCGACCGGTGCGCCGAACACGAAGGCCAGCACCGAGCGGCTCGGACCGGATTCGAGGTCAGGCGTCTCATGCAGGGCGAAGATGACGGGCAGGGCCGCGCAGATCAGGATCAGCGCGCCGATGGCAAAGGGCAGGCCGCCCTGGCTGCCGACGAGGGCCAGAACCGCCGGGCCGATAGTGAAGCCAAGCGACAGGATCGTCGCATAGATGCCCATGATCAGGCCGCGTTTGCCCGGCGGGGACAGCGAGTTGATCCAGAATTCGGACATGACGAAGGCGATGGTCAGGCCACCGTGGAACACGAGGCGCAAGGGGAACCAGCCCCAGAAATTGTCAACGAGATGAAAGCCATAAAACGACACGCCGGTGGTCAGCAGCGCCGTCAGCAGGAGGCGGGCCGCGCCGATGCGGGTGGCGAGCGGTGTCACGAAGGGGATGACGGCCAGCGAGGCGATGCCGGCCATGGCAGTGTTGAGGCCGATCAGTGAGCCGGACACGCCACGCGAGGCAAGCACCAGCGACAGGAGTGGCAGACCAAGGCTGATGCCAGCACCGACGGCTGCCGCCGAACAGATCATGGCGGCAAGAGCGATTATCCGGGAACGCGAGGCGCGGGCGTCAGAGGTTGGACTGCTGCTCGACATTGCTCATTCGCCTCAATGGTCTCCGTACCCGACTGCGCCCAGATGCCCGATTCCGCCAACCCAGCGCTGACCCAACCGGACCCGCCCTGTTGACCGGGCAGCTGTTCCAGCCGGACAGCCTCCCATGAGTCGCAGGGACACCATCACCAGTCTGGCCGAAGCGTCTTAGTGGATGCTGCGAAAAAGTCCACCAGCAAGTATGGCATCAGGGGATTAATGAGGGATTGGGGGGATCACATGTCGCGGAATTCGTTGAAATTGATTGCTTTCAGTTCCAGAGCGGTTGCCGCCAGATAGAGATCTAAATCCATGGTCAACAACAGCCGCTGATCCTGTTGCGTTTGATCTGCCAGCAAATGCAGCAACGCGGCATCCGTCAGGCCAAGTTTTTCAAAATTAAGCTGCCCGGCAGCATCGACGCTGCGGATATAGACCTCCGGACAGTTTTGCAGAAAATGGCCCAACATACGTGAAAGCTCGTTGCGCGCTGGATTCGCTATCTGACGCAGGAGATTAGATGTTTCTGTCAATGTATTGGGTGTCAGAATGATCTGCGAAATGCCATGAAGTAGGGACTGGAGTATTTCGAAATCGCTTGGCAGGTGGAAGTTTTTCAAATTCTTATGGTTGGCGAAACGGTCTGCCCGGGACAGTCCCACAATCAGCAAGATCAGGAGATTTGTATCAAGAATGATCGCTTCGGGCTTCATGCGGCATCATTGACCGCGCGGTTCTTGATCGACAGCACTTTGCCATCCTGATCACTCACGGTAACAACTTTATACGATCGGGGTTTTGTGAAGCCACCTGCCGTCAACCCCAGACCGTTCACCTGTTGCCATGGCCGCGAAAAACCAATTGTGACACGCCATACACCGCCGCGTTCGTCGAATTCGACTTCTTCAAGTCCGATGTTCGTCGGTGTTTCCTCGGCGAATGTTTCCGCAACAAAGGCTTTTGCAGCCCTGACAGCTTCCTGGACGTTCATCGCAGCCTCGTTCAATAGGCAAGGACTGTATCACAGTAGTTGAAATCTGTCACTCGCTCACACCAGCGTCCGCACAAACCCCTTGCCCTTCCATTTATAAAATGGCGCGGGGGTTTCGGGGGCGAGGTCGGGGTCGGCGGCGAGGCGGGCGGCGACTTCGTCGAGGATGGTGACGGTGATGGCGGGGATTTCGGTCTTCTTGGCGTCGTCAAAGGTCAGCCAGGCGACGTCTTCCAGTTCACCGGAGGGGCCGAGGCCGTCGGCGGTGCGGGCGGCGATATCGGATGCCCAGCAGGCGAGAAAGCGCGTATCGAAGCGGCGCGGGCGATTGGGCGGGGTGATGGCGCGGGCGACGAGCCGGAACGGCGACAGTGACGGCAACACCTTGGCCTCTGCAAATCCGGCAAAGCTCTCGCCCTTGGCAGGCGCGGCGTCCCCGAGCGCGCGACCGATGAAAATGCCTGCTTCTTCATAGGTTTCGCGCAAGGCCGCGATGCCGAAGGCCCGCGCACGGGTCGCCGTCTTGCCGCTACCGATCTCATGCAGGAGCTTGGCCAGCACGGCGGGGTGATAGTCATCCGCCGCGACGGCCCGGCTATCCGCCGCATCGACCTTGCCGCCCGGAAACACATAGGCGCCGGGGAAGAACTTGTGCCGCATGTGCCGCTTGCCCATCAGCACGCGGATCGGTCCGCCTGCGGTCCTGTCGAGAATCAGCAGGGTCGCGGCATCGCTCGGACGGATGTTCTTGTGGGTCCGGTCGCGTTCGACGGAGCTCAGGCGTTGGGTCAGGGCGTCGGACATGAAGATCCCGCGATGGCTTGGACGGAAGAGGGGTCAGGTACGCAGGGGACCGGCGGGATCGGGGATAGGCTGATCCTCGCCCAGCACGGGGTTGAAGCCGTGCATGTAGAACGCCCATTGCAGGCCGACGATCGCGCCCTTGATCGGACGCAGCATGCCGAGCGACATGATCAGCGTCAGCGGGATCCACAGCGCCATGTGGATCCACATGTCCGGATGAAACGCGCGCTCAGTCAACAACATGGCCGCGACAACGACATGGCCCGTGATCAGCATCGTCACATAGGGCGGGAAGTCATCGGCGCGGTGATGCGAGAGCACCTCGTGGCAGTTTGCGCATTCGGCGTTGGTGGCAATGAAGCTGCTGAACAGCTTGCCCTTGCCGCACTTCGGGCAATGGCCGGTGAACCCGCGCCACATCGCCCGCCCCAGATCCCGCTTGGGCAAATGCACCAGGAGGTCATCGGGCAGGGCTTCGTCGGGTGTTGCATAAACGACCGTCATCGCGGTCTCCTCACATCGTGGAATTACCGATAGTATAGGCCCCTCGGCCCGCTCACGCCAGCGCATGGCAGACCAGCACCAATGGTTTGCGCCAAAAGGATGAGCAGATCGTTTCGAAGCGGTCCCCACCCCGGCGTTGCCGGACCCTCCCCGAGACGGGGAGGGATGAACCAACGGGCCTCGGGTAGAATGCGCTGATGGGGGTGTTCTACCTCCCCTTGAGGGGGAGGTCGGCGCTGAGTGGCGGGTGGGGTGGAGTTGGGGATTTACTTGGCAGAAGTCCCCACCCCCGGCGTTGCCGGACCCTCCCCATGGTGGGGAGGGATGAACCAACGGGCCTCGGAGAAAAGGCGCGAATGGGGGTGTTCTACCTCCCCTTGAGGGGAGGTCGGGCCGCGCAGCGGACCGGGTGGGGTCGGTCCAGGCTTCTACGATGTTCAGCGTCGACCGACCGGTTTGCCCGAGGGTTTGCCGCCGGGACGGGAGAACAGGCGTCCGCGCGATCCGGTGGCGAGGTTGCCTCGTGGGGGCTTCTGGCGGGTGCCTTCGCTCATAAGTTCAAAGCGGAGTGCACCGGCAAACGGCTGCGCTTCAATGAGCTTGACCTCGACGGCATCGCCGAGACGGTGCGTGGTGCCGGTCTTGGTGCCGATGACCGACAGTGATTTTTCGTCAAAGGCAAAATATTCCGCGCCGAGGGTCGAGATGGGAATGAAGCCATCGGCACCGGTTTCATCGAGCCGGACAAACAGGCCGGATTTGGTGACGCCGGAGATCTTCGCGCCGAATTCCGCGCCGATCTTGTCCATCAGGAAGCGGGCGATGAGCCGGTCCTTGGTTTCGCGTTCGGCCAGCATGGCGCGGCGCTCGGCGGCGGAAATTTCGGCGCCGATGGCCTCAAGCTTTTCGTCAATCGTCTCGGGCAAGCCATCAGGGCCAAGCTTCAGGGCGCGGATCAGGGCACGATGCACGATAAGGTCGGCATAACGGCGAATGGGCGACGTGAAATGCGCGTATTTGCGCAGGTTCAGCCCGAAATGGCCGATATTGAGCGGGTGATATTCGGCCTGGCTTTGCGAGCGCAATACGACTTCATTGACGAGCTGCGCCTGGGGCTGTCCCTCGAACCGCTCCAGGATGCGGTTGAAATTGGCCGGGCGCATTCCGCCTTTCGACGCCAGCTTGATATCGAGCGTGGCGAGGAAATCCTTGAGGCCCTCGATCTTTTCCGGGCTTGGCGCGTCATGTATCCGATAGAGCAGCGGGACCTTGTGCCGTTCCAGTGTCTCGGCTGCAGCGACATTGGCCATGATCATGAATTCTTCGATGAGCTTGTGTGCGTCCAGCCGCACCGGCACGACGACGCGATCTACGGTGCCATCGGGCTTCAGGAGGATCTTGCGCTCTGGCAGATCGAGATCGAGGGGTTCGCGGTGCTCGCGTCCCCGCTTCAGGGCGGCGTAGGCAGCCCAGAGCGGTTTCAGCACCGGCTCGACCAGCATCTCGGTTGCGTCATCCGGGCGACCGTCGATGGCGGTCTGGGCTTGCTGATAGGAGAGCTTGGCGACCGAGCGCATCATGATGCGGTGGAAGCTGTGGTCGAGCTTGTGACCATCGACGCCGATCCGCATGCGCACGGCCAGTGCCGGGCGGTCGACCTTTTCCTTCAACGAGCAGAGATCATTGGAGATTTTCTCCGGCAGCATCGGCACGACGCGATCGGGGAAATAGACGGAATTGCCGCGTGTCAGCGCTTCGCGGTCGAGGATCGAGCCGGGGCGGACGTACCAGGCGACATCGGCAATCGCGACCGTCAGCACGAAGCCATTGGGATTATCGGGCGCGGTATCAGGCGCGGCATGGACGGCGTCGTCGTGGTCCTTGGCGTCGGGCGGATCGATGGTGACGAGCAGGAGATCGCGCCAGTCTTCGCGGTGCGCCATGGTGGCGGGACCGGCCCTTTCGGCCTCGGCGAGCAGGGCGGGCGAAAACACGTAAGGGATATTGTGCGACAGGAGCGCGATTTCGGTGACGGCCTTCTCAGTCGCCATGGAGCCGATGACGTCGCGCACCCGGGCGCGTGGCAGGCCCATGCGCGAGGTGGGGGCGACATCGATGGCGACGAGATCGCCGTCCTTGGCATCTTTCAGGTCGGCTTCGGCGACAATGAATTCCTTGGATTTCTTGTCGATGGGCATGACGCGGGCGTTGCCATCGGCAGCAATGCGCAGAATGCCGAGCGCGGCGGCGGTGCGCTTTTCCAAGACACGGACGACGCGGGCGGCATATCGGGCTTCGCGGTGCCCGGTATCCACCCGTTCCGTGATGCGGACGAGGACGCGATCACCCACGCCCGCCGAGGTGCCGGGACGGCGCGATGTCTCGGGCAGCAAGAGGATTTTCGGGGCTTCGCCGTTTTCGTCCGTGTCCCATTCGTCGGGCTGGGCGAGCAATTCGCCGTCACCGTCCCGCGCACCAACGATGGCGACGAGGATTTCCGGCAATTCGCCCGCTGGCATCAGTCGCTTGCGGTGTTTCTGGACAACGCCGCCTTCGGCAAGCGCCTTCAACTCGCGCTTCAGCGCAATCTTCGCGCCGCCCGATAGCTTGAACGCCTTGGCAATCTCGCGCTTGCCCGCCCGGCCCGGATTTTCGGCGATGAACGTGAGGAGTTCATCACGGGTCGGCAATTCGCCCGTCGGTCGGGTTGAAAGCGCGGCTGGCGCACGTGGCCGCGACGGTGTCGCAGAACGCGGCTTGTCGCGCGATGTGCGCGCGGGCTTGGAGGTGGGCGGCTTTGACGAGGGCGGACGGGGCAATGGACACTTTCAAGGTCGGCCCGGCAGCAGCCAGACGCATGCGGGATTTCGCTGCAGCGATGATAGCGATTCCCGATGACACTGTCGCGTAGGGAAATGGGGGGGCAGTCCAGAACCACGCCTTGTCATCCCGGCGGAGGCCGGGATCCAGCGATACGGGTTTGTGTCGAAGGATTTTGGATCTGTTTCAGGCAGATAGTGCCGCTTTACGTGCTCCCCAACTGGATCCCGGCCTCCGCCGGGATGACAGGTGAGGGGGGTGGCGGCTGTTTGGTTAGCTGCGGCCTTTTTCGCGGTGGGTGCCTTGGCCATCCATGGCTGCATCCAAAAATTGAGTACCCGAAAGGGTGTTAATTCATGAGGAATTTGAGAAAATAGGACGGACGACGACAGCGTGTAGGGTGGTTCGGGTTGATAAAAAGCAGAGAGTTGCGCTGTGTTGAAGCAAGATAATTAAACAGTGATAGCTCGGTTGAATAATATCATTGCGTGTGTCAGTATATTTGTTGGACGTAGAAAAATATGGAGCTTAGAATGTCAATAAGGCGGAGAATAAGAAATCATAATACGTCCATAAAATCGCAAGTGGTATTTTCTATATTCATATTAATATTATCTATAAACTGCTCATTTTCATCTGATTATGTTGAGAATTCAAATAAAAAAGCTCAGTTAGGCGAATACCAACATTCAGGTCCAATTGCCCCTACACTGGTTAATCAAAACCTGAACGAGGTTGTCTGCGATAAAAATGCAGAAAAGTTGGCAATTGATAATCTTCAGTTGCTTTTTGATTTTAATGGCTTTGATGCATTGCAAGGAAGTCGAAAGCCAATTTCTATGCCTAAGAATCTGGGAGTCTTTTTTATCGGAGCCACAGACCCGGAACGCGAACAGTATAAAAACGCAATCAAAGAGGTTTCGTCCGGTACGCTTTTGAATATTAATTTCGACAACAAAGATGTTAAAATCATTTTTTATTTTGTTGATAAAAGTGGTCTACGCGATTTGAATGTTTCTAGAAAAATAGCGTCGGATCAGTTCTGTCAAATATTTACGGGAATGACTAAACCAGACTGTGATAAGATGGCGAGTGACCTTTTTATCGATAATTTTTATAATTTAGAAGAACGTGGACATGACAGCTTATATGCAAATTACTATAATAACAAGACGGGAGCGCTTGGGATCAGAATGGCTGTTCATGCACGAGGCAAAGAAAATATGCGGCCTGAGCTTATACTGCAAGAAGCTCTAACGATATTTGGTGTACCACCGCTTAGCGGTTATCGGAATTCGATTTTGAGTGATGATCAAACAAAATCAGTAACAAGTACAGATAAAACTATGCTCAATCTGCTGACTTTGAGCGGAGAAGAAGGCAAGTTGGTTGATAAAGGCAATTGGAGAGATAGTATAGGTCGGCTGGACAAAATCTGTAATTTCTGATCGCGGAATTTATTAAATTGGCATCAGTATCTGGATCAAAGTTGAGCGTAAATATTTAAGTGCGCTTGAGAAGGCGCGAACACACCAGAGTTATATTAAAGTGTCATAACGCACTTCTTACGCTCCCGAACTGGATCCCGGCCTTCGCCGGGATGACAGGTGAGGGGGATGGCGGCTGTTTATTTTGCCGTCGCCTTTTTCACTGCTGGTGCCTTGGCTGCGGGCTTCTTTACCGGGGCTTTTTTGGTAGCAGGCTTTTTGGCGGGGGCGGCATTGGGCAGGGGATCGCTGTCGTCGGACGGGTCGACCTTGGCTGACTTCGCCTTGGTTGTGGCCTTTGCGGCTTTCGGGGCGGCTTTGGCTGACTTGGCGGCACCACGGGCGGGCTTGGAGGGAGACTTTGCCTCGCGCTCGGCCAGCAGCTTGACGGCCTCTTCCATGGTCAGGGCGAGGGGATCGGTGCCCTTGGGCAGGGTTGCGTTGGTCTTGGCGTGATTGACGTAGGGGCCGTATTTGCCGTCGAGCACCTTGACTGGGCCGGTGAGCGTCGGGTGCTCGCCGAGTTCCTTCAGGGCCTTTGCCGCGCCACGGCCACCGGGACCCTTGGCAAGCTTCTCGGCGATGATCGTGACGGCGCGATTGATGCCGACGTCGAACACATCTTCCACGGTCGGCAGATTGGCGTAGGAGCCATCATGCTGGAGATAGGGGCCGAAGCGGCCAATATTGGCGATGATCGGCTTGCCGGTTTCCGGATGCACGCCGACATCGCGCGGCAGGCCGAGCAGCTTCAGCGCAGCGGCGAGATCGAGGGTTGCGGCCTCCCAACCCTTCGGCAGGCTGGAGCGCTTCGGCTTTTCGCCTTCACCCAGTTGCACATAGGGGCCGAAACGACCAACGCGCAGGGTGACTTCAAGTCCAGTCTCAGGATCGGTGCCAAGCACCTTGGTGCCATCGCCGCCGACGCCGGCGTTTTCGTCCGCTTCCGCGCCACTGGCAGCGAGCTGGCGGGTGTAGCGGCAGGTCGGATAATTCGAGCAGCCCACAAATGAGCCGAACTTGCCGAGCTTGAGCGACAGGCGACCGTCGCCGCAGGTCGGGCAGGAGCGGGGATCGGAGCCATCGGCGCGGGCGGGGAAAATGTGATCGCCGAGCAATTCGTTGATGGCTTCGATGACATCCGTCATCCGAAGTTCCTTGGTCTCGGCAATCGAGGCGTTGAACTGCTCCCAGAACGCGCGCAGCACGTCCTTCCATTTCAGCTCGCCGTTGGAAATCTTGTCGAGGCTTTCCTCGAGATCGGCGGTGAAATCATATTCGATATAGCGCGAGAAAAAGGATTGCAGGAACGCCGTGACAAGGCGGCCCTTATCGTCGGGGATCAGGCGGCGCTTGTCGAGCGTCACATATTCACGGTCGCGCAGCACCTGCAACGTCGCGGCATAGGTGGACGGACGGCCTATGCCGAGTTCTTCCATGCGCTTGACGAGCGTGGCTTCGGTGAAGCGTGGCGGCGGCTCGGTGAAATGCTGCTCGGTGGTAATCTTCTTGCGGCCAAGGGTGTCGTTGGCAGCCATCGCGGGCAGACGGCGGCTTTCCTCGTCCTCCTCGTCATCGCGGCCTTCGGAATAAAGCGCGAGGAAGCCTTCAAAGCGCACGACGGAGCCGACGGCGCGCAGATCGGCACGCTCGCCACCCTTGGCGGCGATGATTTCGACCGTCGTGCGTTCCATGACGGCGGATTCCATCTGGCTGGCGACGGTGCGCTTCCAGATGAGTTCATAGAGTCGCGCCTGCTCGGCATCGAGGAAGCGAGCGACATCCTTCGGGCGACGCGACAGGTCGGTCGGGCGGATGGCTTCGTGGGCCTCCTGGGCGTTCTTCGCCTTGGCTGTATAGATGCGCGGCTTGTCCGGCACGTAGTTGGCACCGAAATCCTCGGCGATGACCTTGCGGATGCCAGCGATTGCCTCGGGTGCGATATCGACGCCGTCGGTACGCATATAGGTGATGAGGCCGACGGTTTCGCCAGCCAGTTCGATGCCCTCATAGAGCTTTTGCGCCACCTGCATGGTGCGGGCAGCGGACAGGCCGAGCGCGTAGCTCGCCGATTGTTGCAGCGTCGAGGTCGTGAAGGGCGCGAAGGGATTGCGGCGGACGGGCTTGGCTTCAACCGAGGCGACCGAAAAGGACGCCGATTGCAGATGCGCTTCGATGCGGGAGGCTTCGCCGCCGGTCTTGACGTCGCGCGGGCCGAGCTTCTGGCCGGTGAAGGCGGTGACGCGGGCGTCGAATTCCTCGCCCTTGGGCGTGGCAAGGCGGGCGACGATGGACCAATATTCCTGCGGCTTGAACCGCTCGATTTCGTTCTCGCGGTCGCAGATGATCTTCAGCGCCACGGACTGCACGCGGCCAGCCGACCGTGCGCCGGGCAGCTTGCGCCACAGGACCGGCGACAGATTGAAGCCGACGAGATAATCGAGGGCCCGGCGGGCGAGATAGGCATCAACGAGCGGGATATCGATCTCGCGCGGGTGCTTCATGGCTTCCAGCACGGCCTGCTTGGTGATCGCGTTGAACACGACGCGCTCGACCGTCTGCTTCTTGATCGCGTGCCGGTCCTTCAGCACCTGCAACACATGCCAGGAAATCGCTTCGCCTTCGCGATCCGGGTCGGTTGCCAGGATGATGCGGTCGGCACCCTTGACGGCGCGGGCGATATCGGCGAGCCGCTTGGCGCCCTTGCCGTCGGCCTCCCAGTCCATGGCGAAATCTTCGTCCGGGCGAACAGACCCATCCTTGGCAGGCAGATCACGGACGTGACCATAGGATGCCAGCACCTCAAAGCCGGAGCCGAGGTATTTGTTGATGGTCTTCGCCTTGGCCGGTGATTCGACGATTACGACGTTCATGTCTGGGACGCTTCGATTTGAAACAGCATATCGATCCCGTTCTCGGCCAGTGCGACCATTTGGGGTGCGGATGGCTCGGCATTGCCCATGGTTTCTGCCGCTGCAGGAACGCCACAGGACCTGCGACGCACTTTGAGTCCCTGAATTGGACGCAGGCGAGCCATCGGTCAAGAGCGACCTTGTGTAATTCCGCGCCGGATTTCTTTTTGATTACAATCGAAAGTTGATAGACGTATCAATTGCTATCTATACGATTTATCCTGGGATCTCGAAGCCGTCCAGTCCAGAGCCGATTTGGGCAGCGACCGCAGGGCACGGGGGCGTCACGCGACGACGCCAGCTGAGGAAGACAGTATATGAGCAAATTCGGGAAGAAAGCCAGTGAACCGCAAATCTCGGCAGCGAGCGACATAGAACGGGGGCTGGCAAAGCTGAAAGAGATGGCCGAGGCAGCAGAATTGCGTTTTCTCCTCTATCTGCTTGAAATGGCGCAGGATGAAGCCATGCATGTGGCCAAGGGTGCGCTCGATTTTACCGAGGGTGCCGCAACGCTTTTACCAACCGGGTCGAATTCGCAAGCGAAATGAAGACCGCCGCCAAAAGGCAGGCCCGACCGTCACAGACCGTGGAAGACGTAATCGACAATGCCGGTCGAATCATAGCGCGCATCCAGCATGCCGTAGCTGGCGCGCCATGGCCCTGACAGCCGCGTTTCGACAAAGGCACCCGTGATCGCGCGCGGGGAATAACGATGCAGGGCCGCAGCGGCGGCGGCCAGCGCGAGCTGTTCGATGAGGATACGGGCGGAGCCGCGATCATCCAGACAGACTTTGGCTGCCGCGCGAATCACATCAGCCGAGACTGCGCCATCGCGTCCGAGTTCATTGGACAGTTCGTCGACAATGGCGTCGAGCGCCTGCGTGTTGTTGGCGAGCACGTCGATCAGTTCGAGCGCCATGACATTGCCCGGACCGCCCCAGAGCCCATTTCCCGGCGCGTCGCGATAGAAGCGCGGCATCAGTCCCGTCTCGACATAGCCGTTGCCGCCGACGCATTCGAGCGACTCCGCCGCCACTGCGACGCCTGTCTTGGCGATCCAGTATTTTGCGGCGGGCAGGATGAGCTTCAGGTAGGCGGCCTCGAAGGGATCATGCGGCGCTGCATCGGCGGCAGCAGCGAGCCGCATGGCAAGGACCGTGGCCCCGGCTACATCCAAGGCCATGTCCGCCAGCACGCGCGTCATCAGGTCGAGATCGACAAGGCGATCTCCGGCCACGGCCCGGTGGCGACAATGGTGCACTGCATGGGCCAATACGCCGCGCATCTGGCCTGCCGCAACACAGGTGGCATCCAGACGCACCCGGGCGAGAGCCTCTTTCAGGATCGAGGGGCCGTCGCCCTCGTCCCCAACCAGATAGCCTTCCGCATCTGCGAGTTCGACCTCGGCAATGGCGGAGGCCCGCAGGCCAAGCGTCGGCTTCAGCCGGACAATCCGCACATCATTGAGGGCACCCGACGCGCGCAATCGCGGCACCAGAAAGGCGGTGGGTCCGCCCGGCGCCTCGGCAAGCATGAGGCTGGCATCGCTCATCGGGCTGGACAGAAACCACTTATGGCCGGTCAGCCGATAATGTTCGGCGGCTGTCGGGACGGCAACTGTCGTTGTATCGAGGGGATCGACGCCGCCCTGCTTCTCTGTCAGGCCAAGCCCGATGCTCAGTCCTGTCTTTTCGGTGATCAGGGTTGGCCGATAATCATACCGACGGGAGCGCAATCGCTCGAGCCAGGGAGCAGCCAGCGGATCCGGCAGGAATTCCAGCGCTGCGCCTGCGGCGCGGGTCGTGGAAAAACTGATGAGATGACCGGGTTCGGTCTGCGCGGCGAGATAAAGACGGGCCGAGCGCAACAATTCGCTATGGGCGTGCGCCGGACCAATTGCGACCACGGGCGGAACGGACAGGCCCGCCTCGGCACTGCGACGCATCAAGGCGTGATAGGCCGGGTGGAATTCGACAATGTCCGTTCGCCTGCCCTGGGCATCGTGGGTCTGGAGCTGCGGCGAGGTGGTTGCAGCAAGCCGCGCCCATTCATGTGCCTCATGCGATCCCCAGAACGCCCCAAAGCCAAGAAGCGCTGCCTCGGAGTCCTGATCGAGCGCATGTTCGAGTGCCCCGACGAGAACAGGATCCGTCTCGACGCCATTGACGGTCGGGAACGACGGCGGCTGGTTGTAGACGTCATGGGTGTCGAATTGCGACGTCGGCATCCAGTCACTCGTTCGAATCGAGGGCAATCATGGCCAAAGCGTATCACGCAAGGGGTTGCCGCGCGCGAGGGGAATTTTGGGAGTGGGGGGTGGATTGATTTGCCATTTAAAAAAGTGTATAAAAAAAAATACAAAAAATAAGTGTAAAAGCGCCTTTTAATCAATATAAATGAGGAATATATGTCGTTGATTGATCACGAATTTGGCGGGATATCGACTGAACTAAAGCTGTCGATGCTAAACGCCTATCTCAAAGCATTCACTACGGCGCTTAGCAGAAAAAACTATGAGCTCTGGTATATTGATGCATTTGCAGGAACAGGAGAGCGAACAGTAAAGTTTGAGTCATCTACAGCAACTTTGTTCGAAGAAGAAACAGACGAACGAATCGAAAGATTTCGCGGTTCGGCCAAATTAGCGATTGATGTTGAACCGAAATTTGATAGATTATTTTTTATTGAAAAAAAGCAGAAATTTGTACTGGCGCTGAACCAATTGGCTCGAGATAATTCTGAAAGAAAAATTGAAATACTTCATGGTGATTCCAATTCGGAGATCCGCAAACTTGTATCGGAAAATGACTGGAGGAAAAAACGAGCTGTGCTTTTTCTTGACCCATACGGCATGAATGTCGAATGGTCGACGTTGGAAGCAATAAGGGCGACGGAGGCCATAGATGTTTGGTATTTGGTCTCGCTTGCAGGTCTATATCGACAAGCAACTCGCGCCGAAGAAGCATTAACAACAGATAAGCAGTCCGCGTTAACAAGAATGCTGGGTACGGACACTTGGCGGGTCGAATGGTACAAAGAAACTCAGCGCGATCTCTTTGATGATATTAAAAAACAAAGAGTTGCAAATGTCGATGAGATACGTCAATACGTAAAAATACGATTAGATACTCTATTTCCAAAGGTTTTGGAACCAGCTACTCTTAAGCATGATACAAAAAATTTTCCAAATTTTGCGCTGTTTTTTGCTATCTCAAATCCCAATTCAAATGCAATAAATTTGGCGACCAGAATTGCTGATCATATCCTAAGTTCAGGCAAGGCATCCCAGGTTCGGCCAAGGTAGGCCCGACCTGCTGCTTTCTTGTTTTTGCCTCCCCATTGTTTGAAAAAGAAAGCAGTATCATTACTCGAACAAAGTGATTGAATTTCATTTACCCAACTCTCTTGCATAGGTCTAGCACGAGGACCCGATTCACCACCGACGATAGCCCAATGAATGCCGGACAGGTTCGCATTTGAGACTGACCCGATCAATGGTTCAAAAGAGACAAAGCGAACGACTGCTGGTGTCTGGCGGAGCGAATCCAAGCGCAATAAGACGTCACTGTTTTCTACGCTTGTTCCAAGCCAGACATTCTGCAGGACAGGGAACCCCGATTTTGAGAGCAGCGATTGCATTCGTTCCGGGCGCTTGGTCAAAATTTGATAAGTGTGCCATGGGGTTACAGCCATGACATTCCATACTCGACGAATAAACTCCTCTGGCACTGCGTCTTGAAATAGATCCGACATAGAATTGACGAAAATTCGCTTAGAGCGTTTCCACCGAAGCGGTAGATGCAACGATGATTCATCAATCGATATTTGGCCATTCCAAACTGTACGATTACCGGTTTTGCGAGTTAGGTTGGAATATTTTTGTATTCCCATCGCATCAAGGCGTGCGGCCATACGCATCGCATAACAATTTGAGCAGCCAGCGGATATGATCGAACAGCCTGCAACCGGGTTCCAGGTTGCATCGGTCCATTCAATTGAAGTTTCCGCCATTTGATCACTCCGGTCCGCTGTTCGAGACCTGGTCGATCCAGCGAATTGCTTTTCCAACGCCATCGGTAATGGTCGAATCGAACCAAGTTTATAGCCCGAATAATAAGGCCAAACACGTTAAATGGAGTGTTAAAACCATTAGATGCAGATTTTAAGTTTTAATCGGAAATAAATATTCCGGCGCCATCCCTTTTGTCATCCCCCCACATTCGCGCTTGCCCTTGCATCGCTTCACGCCTATAGAACCGTCTTCGATGGCCAAAATTGAACCGGTGGGCGGTCCGGTATACCCGCTCGATTTTCCGCAAAAACATCTTCTCGGCATCGAGGGGCTGAGCGCTGCTGATATTACAGCGCTGCTCGACCGGGCCGAGGGCGAGATCCTCGTTTCCCGCCAGGTCGAGAAGAAGAAAAACGTGCTGCGCGGACGCACGCAGATCAATATTTTCTTCGAAGCCTCAACACGTACGCAATCGTCGTTCGAGATCGCGGGCAAGCGGCTCGGCGCGGACGTGATGAACATGTCGGTCGCTTCATCGTCGGTCAAGAAGGGCGAGACGCTCATCGATACGGCGCAGACGCTGAACGCGATGCGGCCGGATATTCTCGTTGTCCGGCATCATGCGGCCGGTGCCGTGCATCTGCTGGCGCGAAAAGTTTCGTGCTCGGTGATCAATGCGGGCGATGGCGCACATGAACATCCGACGCAGGCACTGCTGGATGCCTTGACGATCCGTCGCCACAAGGGTCCCTTGCACGACCTCACCATCGCCATTTGCGGCGATGTGCTGCACAGCCGGGTGGCGCGCTCGAACATCATCCTGCTCAACACGATGGGGGCCCGCGTCCGGGTCATCGGGCCATCGACGCTGATGCCGAAGGGCATCGAGCGCATGGGCACGGAAGTCTTCACGTCGATGAAGGACGGCCTGAAAGGCGCGGATATCGTCATGATGCTGCGGCTGCAGCGCGAGCGCATGGCCGGCTCCTTCGTGCCGAGCGTGCGGGAATATTTCCGCTACTGGGGGCTGGATCAGGAGAAGCTCTCCTATGCCAAGCCGGACGCGCTCGTCATGCATCCGGGACCGATGAACCGGGGCGTCGAAATCGACCCGGAAGTCGCGGATGGTCCGCAAAGCCTCATCGCCGAGCAGGTGGAAATGGGCGTCGCGGTGCGCATGGCCGTGCTCGAAGCGCTGGCCGAACATCTGCCGAATGATTGATCACGTGACTGACAAGGGTCTGACGATGCCTCTGGCGACCAGCAGCCTCCCGGCCTCGGGCCGACGCGCGAGCGACACCAGCCGACCGACGGTCTTTGCCCACGCGCGCGTCATCGATCCGGCGCGCGGCCTTGATGCCATCGGGTCGGTGATCGTTGCCGAGGGGCGGATCATTGCCGCCGGGCCGGAAGTGCTCAATCAGGGCGCGCCGGAAGGCTGGGAGATCGTCGATTGCGCGGGCAAGATCGTCGCGCCTGGCCTCGTCGACATGCGGGTTTTCGTCGGTGAACCCGGCCATGAGCATCGCGAAACGCTGGCGTCGGCCAGTCGCGCAGCCGCCGCAGGTGGCGTGACAACGATCATCACCATGCCTGACACCGATCCGGTGATCGATGATCCGGCGCTCGTTGATTTCGTGATGCGCCGCGCGCGCGATACGGCCAGGGTGCGGGTGCATCCAATGGCCGCGCTCACGCGTGGCCTCAACGGGGCCGAGACGGTCGAGATCGGCCTGCTCAAGGAATCCGGCGCGGTCGCCTTTACCGATGGCCGCAAGTCGGTTTCCTCTGCGCTCGTGATGCGCCGGGCGTTACGCTACGGGCGCGATTTCGGGGCGCTGATCGTCCATCACGTCGAGGAAGAGACACTCGCCGGGGCAGGCGTCGTCACGGAGGGCGAATTTGCCTCGCGGCTCGGTCTGGCGGGTATTCCGCGCGAGGCGGAAATCATCATGCTGGAACGCGACATGCGGCTCGTCGCGCTGACGGGCGGTCGCTATCACGCGGCGCAGATTTCAACGTCGGATTCGGTCGAGATCATCCGTGCGGCCAAGGCGCGCGGGCTGGATGTGACGGCGGCAGTGTCGGTCGCGCATCTGTCGCTCAACGAGATGGATATCGGCACCTACCGGTCGTTCCTGAAGCTGTCACCGCCGCTGCGGCATGAGGATGACCGGCTGGCGATGGTGCAGGGCGTCGCCGATGGCACCATCGATATTGTCGTTTCCAGCCATGATCCGCAGGACGTGGAAATGAAGCGTCAGCCGTTTGCCGAGAGCGGATCTGGCGCGGTGGGCCTCGAAACGCTGCTGCCTGCGGCCATGCGGCTCGTGCACAACGGCGACTTGACGTGGTTGCAACTGTTCTCGGTGCTGGCGATGAACCCGGCCCGACGGCTGGGGCTGGATGTCGGGACGCTGTCGCCGGGCGCGCAGGCAGATCTCATCGTCGTCGATCCCGAAGTTGCCTGGATCCTCGACCGCGCCACGCTGCAATCGCGCTCCAAGAACACGCCGTTCGAAAACGCGCGCTTCAGCGGCCGCGTGCTCCGGACGCTGGTTGGCGGCGAGACGGTGTTCGAGGGGTAAGGCGGCGTTACTCGGCGTGTGTTGCCGTGTCGCCCGTGTGATCGGGAGTGACGCACGGGCATCGTATTATGGGTTCTGGATCGCCACGCTTCGCTCGCGATGACGGACATATCGAACGGTTTTGGTAGCAAGCAGTTATCGGCAGCTGCTAAAGCTGTTCCTCAAGCGGGAAGGGTGCTTTTTCCCAGTATTTTTCGTATCCGGATTTGGAGATGGACTCGCGCTCGAATTCTCGGAGGATTGTGACGAGTTTCGGAATGTCGCGATTGAGGAGTGGCTCGAACAGGACTTTGAAGCCGCGATACCAGTCTATGGTACCTCGCGGGGCCCAATGTGTCTCAAACGCGTTCCAATCCAAGGATTCCAGCACTTCGTGATAAATGCGGGTTGCAAGATCAAGTTTGCCGTTGGCTATCACCGTGGGCAGGGTAACAAGAGCATGG
>CAIYYN010000015.1 GCA_903930435.1 uncultured Hyphomicrobiales bacterium
CACATGATTGGCGAAAACAAGGTCCGATTCACTGATGCTGCCGAGAGCATGATAGCCCGAGCTCGTCGGCGGAAGGCTTTACCGCAGATGCTCTTAATTTGAGAATCCCACGGCCAAGATTCTCATATTTAAATGCCAAACATGGACCGAACCGGCGTATTCTTACAATTAAGTGCCAAGCGACAGCAGGTTTGGCAATTCTTCCTGAATCGTGCGCCAGACGATTGCAAAGTCCACCTTGAAATAGCCGTGAGCGAGAGCATTGCGCATCTGGTAGGCGGAGGAGAATGGCAGTTCGGGATGCTGCTCCGCGAATTCTGGATAGCGCTTCGCGATGTTGCTGCTAGCCTCACCAATGATCTCGAAGTTGCGGATCACGGCGTCCTGCACCAATCGATTCATGAAGAAAGCTGCTTCGTCCATGTCCTCGGTATATTGGGCTATGCGCTCGATGGCTTCGAGAATATGAGCCAGATAGTCGACAAGGCTCCGCTGATCACGACTCATACAGGGCGGGCCTCGGCGATTACCCTCGCCCGAAAGGTCTCCGGCAACGCATTGGGTGTCAGCACGTCCACAGGCACACCCAGCAATTGTCCAAGTTCATGTCGGATCGCGCCAATATCGAACAGTGTCGTCTCGGGCGTCGGGTCGATCAGGATGTCCAGATCGCTGCCATCGGTGTCCTGCCCGTGCAGGACGGAGCCGAACACGCGGGCATTTCGGCCGCGGTGGGCTTCGACCACGCGACGAATTTCGGCACGGTTCGAATTCAAGGCGTCAGAAGGCTTCATGTGCTTCTCCCGCGATCGAAGCTTCGAGGCCGCGTGACCGATTTAGTTGGGTTGGCGATCCCTGAATTATCTGAAAGTAGCCTAATTGATCCGCCTTCGACAGGCATTTCATGGCGCACATGCTCGAATTGAGGGGCGAGACCAGAGCCTCGCCCCCGGTGGCTCAGCCCAACGCGTCCATCTGGAGCGCGGCGGCCTTGCGGTCGAGCGTCTGTCCGGCCTGTTCGACCGGGCGCTCGAAGGGCTTCCAGCGCTCGCCGACAACCTGTTCGTAAGCATCGACTGCGCCCACCGCCGCCATCAGAAGAGCGTGCGCCTGAAGGCCCATGTCAGCAGCGAATTCGCGCTTGCGCTGGGCGGATCCCGTCAACCCGACCGGCCCATCGAGGTCTTCGTCACGGGCGTCATTTGCCGCCTTAGCTGTGGCGTCGCGGGCCTCGCTGACCGCGCGGGAATAGAACTGGCCGGCACCGTGGGCCGAGCCGACGTAGGCACCGACGATGCGTTGCAGGTGGATCTGCATGGCGCGTTCCTTCAGTCCTTCCGAAAGCGCGGATGCCGTCTCGGTGATGAGGTGGGCGTGGGTCTCACGGATACCATCGCTGTCGAGGAGGGGAAGACCAAAGCTCTTGGAGATGCGCAGCGCCTGTGCGGCGTCCGGGCAGGCGAGCCGGACCATTTCAAGAGTGGGTGCCTTGTGGAGCTGGACGACGCGGGCAGAGGTACGGGTGGTGGAAGCGGTCTTGGCCATGGGAGAGGTCCTTTTCATCCGGTTTCATCGAGAGGACCGGCCCCTGCCGGCTGTCCCTCGATGCGGTTGACCAGAACCGTCGCCAGGACGGGCGGCTTCAGGGTCCGGGCCATGAGGCGCGAGCGGATCGGTTTGCGGGACGCGCGGGGTACGCCCCGCAAGGAACGCGGGACCGGTTTGCGAGAGCAGCGTGGTCCGGCCGCACGGCGGCGCGGAACGCGGCCTTGAAACGACCGGCCGACGGTTCAAACCGCAGCAGAAGAGGGGCAACCGGCAGGGGCGAGATTGATCGTAAGCCGGAAGGACAAAGGACTCTGGCCAAGCCACCGCATTCTGCTGCCCGCTCTCTCTGACGGCCGGACCGAACAAGCCGCACGGAACAACTGGCCTGCCTGCCCGGATCGCTGCAGGCTCCCAATCCGACGCCGGCAGAAGCACCGCGATACCGGTATCGCAGTGACCCATGCCCACTCGGACCGAATGGACACAACCCGATCGCGGAAAGACGAGGCCTCATGTGGATCGGCCCGCGGCCTCGGTGCTTCGACAATGACAGCACACGGGCTGGGCGGAATGCATCACATTCCCAAGCCGCTCAGCAGTGCCAGCGCTGTCCGCGCGCAGTCCCGATGAGAGCCTTGGCGGGTCGGTCGGCGTGGCGTTTGGAAACAACGAAGCGCGCCATCAGCGACGTGAGGCGGCCGAAGCAGGGTATCCGGATTTGCAACCGCAGAAGCTGTGATGATCAAATGTCGCGGCTATTTGGTACGATCGATCCGGCCGCGCTGAACGGCGAGCACCGGGCGCAACGCTTGCCGGATCTCTTCGAGAAAACGTGGACTGAACCGGCCACGTGGTGTCTGGTTCGGTTCGAAATGATAGGATCGCTCGGCGATATCATAATTGTACTCGTCGACCGTGATCCAGCCACGCCTGAACATCGACAGGCCGGCCCGCCGCAACTCAAGATCGGGGATCTCCAGCGCGACCTGATCCTCCCGCGGGGCTGTTCCAGAAATCGGCAGGATGACAAGATGAGTCAGGTTTTGGCGGGGGTCCGATACGGTGAGCGCCAGACAGACCGGCCGATCCTTTTCGCCATGGAGCCGGCCTTCATCCGCCTGCCAGAGATAAGGATATTGGACGACTGTCCCGCTCGGGAACCGCTCAGTCATCGTGCTTGCCCGCTTGATAGTCGGCAGATTGCCGATCAAGCTCGCCGAGCAGCAGCTGTGCCAGTTCTGGCGGTGTCTCTCCGGCGGCATAGGCGCGACGCGGGTCGTCGTTGCGCGCCAGTCGCTCGAACACTTCGGCCGACAAGACGACGAGGGACGCCCGCCCGTGCTTGGTCAAGGTGATCGGACCGCGTTGCGCCTCGTCGTGATAGCGACCAAAATGGCGAATGAATTCGGCAGTCGTGACGGATTTGGTTTCCATGGAACTCTCCATTCTCGGTTTTCTGCATTATACAGAAAAAGCAGAAAATCGGAATGTCTGTTATCAGCGTGGAGATTTGAATGGTGGAAGGCTCATCGCCTTCCACAAGAACAAACAGGCCGCAATGGCTCAGGCTGCAAGCTCGCCAACGTCGGCCTTCGGCGGAAGATCGTGCAAATAGGCCACAGCACGCTGGGCATGTGCGGCGGCCTGGAAGATCGCCCGCTTGTCGGCACCGAGCACCTTCGCCCACGAAGCGAGATAACTCACGTGATCGGCGCGCGGTTCAAGTTCCGGAGCGATGCCGAGATCGGCACAGAGAAACGCAGAACCGAGTTCGGCGATGAGTTCCTCTCGGGCGCGCTCGCTCTTGTCTTTGGCATAGCGGCTGAGATCGCGGTTCAAGCGATGCGGAGCGCCAACCCAATGGATTGTCTCGTGTGCCAGCGTAGCGGCGTGGCTTTCGGCATCCTTGAACATTTCGAACGGCGGCATCTGAATGTGATCCGTTGCCGGCGCATAATAGGCGCTGTTGCCGCCATGCCGGATAACGGCACCGGTATTGGCAAAGAACTGATCCGCGTGCTCAACGCGCTTGAACGGCTCAGGCTCTGGCTGGTCGACCTGAGCGCAATAATGGTCGGGAAGCTGATCGATCTGGGCGATATTGAACACATGGTAGGTTTTGAGGAACGGGATTTCCCGGTCAAATTCCTCACCACCAGCGTCGATTTCGGTTTTCGTGAAACGGCTGGCGAATACGACCATTGTGCCGGTCTCGCCCTTGCGCACAGCTCCCCCAAGCTCGACGCACTGCTTGAATGTCATCCACATGGGCGAAGTGAAGCCACGCTCGATGGCCGCCGACCAAAGGAGGAGAACATTCATGCCACTATAGGGCAACCCGTTGTGGCGCAGCGGCCGGGTCACCCGCCCCGTGGCGTTGCCCGAACGCCACGGCTGCACCCACGGGCGCACGCCCTTTTCCAGAGCACCGACGATCTTCTCAGTGATCTCGGCGTAGATGTCCGTGCGCGGCCTTTGTTCGCTTTTGCTCATATTCCAGTCCTCCGTTTCAGGAGGTCGCGCCTGCCGCGCCCCCGTCACGGCTGCCTGAAGCCGGAGCTATTGGGGAATCGGCGCACCCGAACGGGCCGGAACGACAGTGGAGGACGGCGAAGCCGTTGCGCCGGTTTCCGGCTCCGGCAGGACATGCGCCGGACGGGGGCGCGAAGCCGCCAGGTCTTCTTTCCTTCTCGTTTTGCATTCGAGTTCAGATTCTTTGTTTCAGGAGATATCGCCGATATGGGAAAAGGCCGGCTTCGCGGACGAAGCCGGCCTTTTAAGGTCGTGACGGGATAGCTACCAGAAAGACACTCACACCATCTCTGTGGCGCCAGCCCACGCTTCAGGACGCCAAGCCGAGATGATGGCTTCGATCTCGGTCCGATATTCGGTCGGGTAATCGGCAACCGAACGTCCGGCGAGATGGCTGAACACCTGTGCCATGTCCAATGCGATCACACGGTCGACCGCAAACAGGTCGGCGAGATCGAAACCGCCGAGGCCGTCTGCATTCCACCAGGCAAGAATGAAATTAGCCGCCCGCCGGGATTGGTGTGTGTCGTCACGGGCGACCTTCAGGATCCGCTCAAAAGCCGCGCGCGTTGCTTCATCCATGTTCGGTGCTCCTGACGATTTTTTCGGATGATGGCGGACTCTGCGCAAGGGTTCAACTGCCGTATGCCGCGCTTCCTCCTGCCGATGGCAGCGCTCATGCCGCAGCCCTCCCCTCGATACCGTCGACGACCACCTCTTCGAGCACGGCGCGCGGATAGCCGTGGCGCGTAAGCCAGTCTTCGGCTGCGGCGCGACTGGCGGCGAGGTGAACGAGTTCAGCGCCCTCGCCGGCACGATCGAAGAGGCGGCAACTGCCAACTGGAGGGCGTTCGACAACGACGAACGTCAGTCCACTGTTCTCGACATCGAAAGTGCGATGGACGCGCAGCACGATGGTGCCTTGGCTGCCATAATCGCTCTCGTGGATGGTGAAACAGGCAGGAAAACGGTGATTGCCTATGTATCGCGCGCCCTGCTTGCGGATCAGCCGGCCGGAGCTGTTGCTGGTCTTCCAACCGATGAGCTTCCGGGCGAACCGTTTCGGCGGGCGTGGCGTGCCGTCAGACCATGAGATGATCGAACCAATCGGCGCGAAATCGTGGATGAGTAATGAATACATGCGTGGTCTCCCTGACATTGAAAGGTCATGAAACAAGCCCGCCGATGACCTTACGGTCGGCGGCAGGAGGGATTGCAAAAAGGAAAAAGAGTAAGGGTGGCGCGCTTTATTCCGCCGCTTCGAGCCAGGGCTCGTCGTCAGTCACGGCCTCATCCCCGTCATACATGGCCGCGTCGTCGTCGATGCCGTCGCCGGCGATACCGGGCTCGGACGTCATGTCCTCGTCAACGTCGGTGAATGCGGTGTGCGTGCCGCGCCAGCTCGCGACATCGCCCTGATCGATTTCAAACTCGGCGGCCGGATGGACGAACGAGTGCTCGCCGAAGTGCTCGACAAGCGCGGCGCGCGTGTCCTTGACACGCTGACGCGGCAGGACCGGCGTGCCTTCACAAGACCGTTCGAGCGCCTGACGCGACAGGCACGATAGGAATTCGTCTGTGCCCATATTGGGCAGGAAGCCGTCTGCGCCGATCGCCCGCCCGGCGATGCGGGCGACAAGGCCGCTGTCGCTGCGGTTGCGACGCGCTGACAGCGTGTCGATCAGGGCCGAGCGGGCAGCAACGTGCAGCGCCTGCCGGTCGAACGCGAGCAGGCCGGTCTCATCCACAAGCATGGCAGCATGACGCTTCATGCGGCCATACACGAAACCATCGTCCGAGCTTCCCGACTGAACCGAAACATTCTCGCCGGCGAGTGCCAGCACCAGCAAAGCGATCAGCGTGTCGTCCTCGATCGGCGCGCGCCCTAGCGCCGCATGCAGGGCGTCGGTGCGGAAGTCGCCGATCATGTCGAGGCCGCGCTGCGTCACGTCCGGACGCAGTGCGGGTGTAACAGCGGTCGGGCTGGAATCATTCGAGCCGTCATCAGGGGCATTGACTGCGCCGGGTTTTCCCTTGGCCTTTGTCACGTCGAGCATCCGGTAGACGATCGACTGCACCTTGCCGTTTCGATCCAAGTACATCGCTGTGCAGTCGCCCTTGCCTGCTTTGCCATAGACCCGTTCGGCCTTCGGCGGCAGCTTCGGCTCGCCCCATTGGGTGGTGTCGACGACTGTGCCGCGCTTCGGTAGATGCGTCGTCATCCATTCCTGCTGCGCGCAGAGGAAAGCCTCGACGTCGGTCGTATAGCGGCTGTCCTCATCGGCGGGCGCAAACAGATCGTCGACCCAGGCGATGCCATAGGCTTGCGCCAATTCATCACCGAAGCTGGCGTCGCGAGCATACATCTTCCGCTTCTCCAGCGCATTCGCCACGCTCCACCATGTGACATCACGTTGGCCCTTCTTCGGGGCGTGCGTCCTCCACACCTCGCGCTGTTCCTCAATTGGCGCGGCGGCGATCGTCCGCAACTGCGGCTCATTCGGCATGTCGCCCTTCGCCATCTGATCGAGCATCGTCGGCAGCACATTCGCCAGCAATCGGAGCTTCCGGATCTGGCGAAGAGGGAGCGCCAGCGCCGTCGCAATCGCCTCCTCCGTCCAGCCGAGCCCGACAAGCCGCTCTATCGCGCGCCATTGGTCGACGGCCCCAAGCGGATCACGCGCGATGTTCTCGACCATATTGCGCATGGCACCAGTGTCATCGGCTGTCTCATCGACCAGGACCTCGATCTCTTCGAGTCCAGCGGCAATCGCCTGAGCCACACGCCTGTGCCCTGCATTAATGAGGTAGCTGTTACCACCATCGGCTTCAGCCGCGACGATCGGGGGCTGCACGATACCGACAGCCTTGATGGTCGCGAGCAGCAGCGCGTCGGCTTGGGCGCTGGACGGGCTCCGGCGTGCGGAGTTCGGGTTCGGTTTGAGGGCACGCGGATCGATCTTGAGGAGGAACATCGCATTGGTCCTTCGAGGGTTTTGGAGCCGGGCCTTTCCCGGTCCTCGTCTGTCCTGTGTTCCAAGACACCCTCTTCTCCCGCAGTTCGGTCGGGCCGGCACAAACGCGGTCGAGCATCCCTGCCGGGAAGGCCGAGCGGAGCCCTAGCCCTGCGAAGGTCGACGGGCCGGGATCGCGGCAGGACCGCGCTTGAGCGTCAGCGGTGACGGCGCGAACGGGCTGCGACAGGGTTTTTCGCTGTTTCCCCACTTGTTTTTTCTCCAACTCCTTTTCATTGCATCACACGATTTATGGCGCTATATTACGTCAGCGTTGGTGGTACTGCGATATAGAGGCAAAACATGGGCTTGGTACAATATGCGGCCGATGGGATTTTCGCCCCGCGCAAGATCGCGACCCTCCTTCAGACAACGAGTGAAGAAGTCGCACGCACTGCCGGGTTGGGCAGGGATGCCGTTCAGCGCTCCAGCCGTGTCCGCTCGGACAAGACACAGCGACGTTTGCGCGAGATGGTCGAAGTCCTCAATAAAGTCGAGCCGCGCTTCGGGTCTGCACTTGTCGCCTATGCCTGGTATCGCTCCGAGCCGCTTGCCGGATTTTCTGGACAGACCGCCATGCAACTGGTCCGCGGCGGCAGAGCGGATGACGTGCTCGAGTATATCGACGCAGTCGACGCCGGCATTCACGTCTGACCATGTCGCTTTCCTATATCGGCAAGCTCTACCGCGCACTCAATCCAGTCTATGCACGCGAGCCTCTATCCGGGCGGGGTGCAGCGCATTACGGCGGCCGCTTCAATCCGAAGGGCACACCTGCACTCTATACGTCGCTCTCGCCGGTAACGGCGCTGCGCGAAGCAAACCAGGTGGGCAACCTTCAACCAACGACGCTTGTCGCTTATGAGGCCCAGATCGAAACCATCTTCGACACTAGAGACGTAGCCGAACTCGCGGCCTATGATTTAGATATAGCGGGGCTTTCCGCGCCGACATGGCGCGATGAGATGAAAGCGACCGGACAATCAAAAACCCAGACCTTCGCCAAACACCTGATCAACTCCGGCTTCCACGGACTTATAGTCCGGAGTTTTGCTCCCGGCTCCGGGGAGGAAGATCTCAACCTTGTGCTTTGGAGTTGGAGCAGCTCGGCACCCTCGCGCCTAAGTCTGATCGACGATGAGGGGCGGCTGTCAGGATAAATGAGTTTCGAGGAAAGCCGCTTACCCCAATACAAAATCCGCCCAACTGCTCGCTCATTCGCGGCACGCCAGCACAAAATATGATCTGCCGGCAAATTTCAGACTGCGTCCTCGCGGAGTTTAGGGTGTTTCGTTCAAGGAGAAATGACGATGGCGATGTCATCACATGAGCGTCCCGACACAATGGTTTCGCCTGAAACCGGCGAACCGCTTCGTCGTGGGGTACGGCCATTCATCGTCAGCTACGGATCCAAGTCTAGGACCGTAGACCTGCCGGGCTATTACCCCGAAAACGGCGATAACGGCATCCACGTCGGTGACGACATGGCCGTGACCGACATGGCGCTTCGAGACCTGAAGGAAGAGATCGATGGCATCCCGGCGCCAGCGACGATCAGGCGGTTGCGTAAAAAATTGAATCTGTCGCAACGCGAAGCGGGCGGGCTGTTAAAGGTCGGCGAAGCGGCCTTTGACAAATACGAGCGCGGATTGGTCGAACCGAGTGGCCCAACCAGCCAGCTGCTGCGCCTGCTTGATCGGCATCCCGAGCTTATCGAGGATCTGCGCCCGACATCGGGTTAGGCGGCAAGTGTGTCCTCGTCGGGCACATCGGATGCGAGAGCGTGTTCGATTTCGACCAGCTGCCGGTGCTTCTCGGCAAGCTCGCCGGCGAACGCGAACTCTCCGTCGTGGCGCGACTGGTACGATGCGAGGCGGCGACGAGCGTCATCGAGCCGCTGGCGAGTGCGGTCGCGTTCATCCTCAAAGCTGGCAAGCGTGTGCTCAAGGCGTGCGGTGGCTCCGAGCGGCGTGATCGTGAGGGATAAGTCGATCTCGTGCTCAAGGCCGGTCCGCTGCAACATGGTCGTGGACCGATAGCCTTCGCCGCGTCCATATGCGTGGCCTTCAAACACCAGATCAAAGCCGCCGATCGTGGCGATGACGATTGCTCCCCGCTTCTGCATCTGGATCAACGTCAGGATCTCTTTGACGAGGGCCCTGCCGGCGAGTTTGCGTTCGTCAAACGATTGGCCGGCAACCGTCATGCGGAAGGCCTCGCCTGTGGTCGGGACGCGCCGCGCGATGTCTTGCCCGATTTCAGCGATGCGCCGCGTTGCGTACTCTATGTCGCGCTCGGCGTCGACGATCTGGCGGCGAACAGCGAAGAGATCATCGTGGTGCGCGGCGCGCAACCGTTCGAGCCGGGCGATATCGGCCTCCAGCCCCGCCTTCTGCATGAGGCGCTGGTCGCCTGACGCGATCGCCTTGGCCATGGCAAACTGGTTCGCTTGTCCCTCGCCCAGGTCCTCAAGCCGGCGGATCGAGGTATCACCACTGAGAGCGGCCGCGATGAAGCGGGCCTTGCGCTCGTTGTTCTGCCACATGGTGGCATCCAGGCTGCCCTCGGTCGCATAGGCGAAGATGTCGACTTCGCTGTGCTGATTGCCCTGCCGCACAATCCGGCCCTCGCGCTGCTCGATCTGCGAGGGCAACCACGGCACATCGAGATGATGCAGCGCCTTCAGGCGAAGTTGGGCGTTGACGCCAGTACCCATCGTATCGGATGAGCCGATCAGGAATCGGACTTTGCCGGCACGAACGTCACCAAACAGCCTCTGCTTGGCCTCGGACTTCTTGTAGTCCTGCATGAAGGCAATCTCGGAGGCCGGCACACCGCGCCGGATCAGCTCGTCGCGGATCCAGCGATAGGCAGAGAAACCGCGCGATGCCTCGACGCTGATCGTGCCGAGATCAGAGAAGATCATCTGCGCGGCACCCGGCCGCTCATACCGCTGCCCATCCGGCCGGACGTAGGTGGCCTCAGCTGTCTCTCGCCAGATGCGGAAGGCGTTCTCGATCAGGAGATTGAGCTTGTTGCCGGGCTCATTGTCGCTGTCAGCATCAACCAGACGCAGGTCGATCGCCGCATGCCGGCCGTCCGTGATGACGGAGAGGAGAATATCGTCGCCGGGCTCGACCGGCCGGTCGCGCATCTCGATCGCCTTGATGCGGGCATCAAGCAGCGTCTGGTAGCGTTTGAAGGTAGGCGTAGGCTTGGCTGTGATGATCTGACGTCGGCCGGTCGAGATCGTCGGCACCTTGACATATTGGTGCAGGTCCTGCGGCATCACGACGTCGGCAAACGAGCGGAACATCGCAATCAGTTCGGGTACGTTGACGAAGCTGGCAAAGCGCGACACCGGCTTATATCGTCCCGAAGGCTGAAGCTCCAGCTCGGTCGTCGTATCGCCGAAGGTCGCGGCCCAGGCGTCGAACTCATGCAGGCTGCGCTCCTGCAGCGCTTTGCCCCCGAGCATCCGCTGCACCGAAAACATCTCGCCAAGCGTGTTGGTGATAGGTGTTCCGGACGCGAGAATGAGCGCCCGGCCGGGGTTCTTGGTCTCGATAAACCGGGACTTCACATAGAGGTCCCAAGCGCGCTGCGAGCCATTGGGATCGACGCCCTTCAGCGTCGACATATTGGTGGCGAAACTGAGTTTGCGGAACTCCTGCGCCTCGTCGACGATGATCTGGTCAACGCCGATCTCTGATATGGTTAGAAGATCATCTTTCGGCGTCGCCAGCAGCTCGAGCCGTTCCTTGAGGCCCTCTTTCAGCCGTTCCAGCCGTTTCCGTGACACCCGATCATCGTGCTCGACCCGCGTCATCATGTCCTCGTAAAGATCCAGCTCGTCGTGGATCATCTGTTGCTCGAAGGTCGCGGGCACGCCGATGAACCGGAACGCCGAATGCGTGATAATGATCGCATCCCAGGTGGCGGTTGCAGCGCGGGACAGAAAGCGCTTGCGCTTGTCCGTCGTAAAGTTCGTTTCATCCGCCACCAGAATGCGGGCGTTCGGATAGAGCGCGAGGAATTCGCGCGCGGCCTGCGCCAGGCAATGGCCGGGCACGACCAGCATAGCCTTGGCGATCAGGCCCAGCCGGCGCTGTTCCATGATGCTGGCTGCGATCGTCATCGTCTTGCCGGCACCGACCGCATGCGCCAGATAGGTCGAACCGGCCGTGATGATCCGCCAGATACCGCGCTTCTGATGCGCATAAAGCGTGAAAGCGCCCGATGTGCCGGGCAAATTCAGGTGGTCGCCATTGAAGGCGCGCGGCGCTATATTGTTGAAACGATCGTTATAGACGCGTGCCAACCGGTCGGTGCGATCGGGATCGCTCCAGACCCACGACTGAAACGCCGTCTTGATCTTTTGCAGCTTTTCCTTCGCGGCCTCGGTATTAACAACATTGAGCACGCGACGCTCGGTGCCATCCTCTTTCACGGTGTCGAAGATCTGCGGCACGCGGCTGTTGAGGGCGTCGCCGAGTAACTCTCCGGCATGGCGTCGATCGGTACCCCAGTCCGAGGTGCCGGCAGCCGTCCAGGCCAGCTGCCGGGCTTCGACCGTCCAGGACGCGAGTTCCGGCATGTGATGGATTCGTATCTCCGCACCCATCGTCTCCTTCACGAAGGCCACGACATCGGATGCTGGGATCCACGGGGCACCCAACCGCGCCGTGATATCGGAGGGGCCGAGATCAGCAGGTTGAACCCGATCAAGCGCGGTGACGTTGCGCTTGAAGTTGGGGTCAAGATCGGCCGCCAGCTCAGAAAGCTTCAGTTTGTCGCGCACGGGTCCCGACAAATAGGCGTCGGCCGTCAGCCAGTCGCCGTCGGTCGGGTTCTGGAAAATCGCGTCACCAAGCTCGGCGATGACGTCGGCGACGTCGCTATGCACGAGTTCGGCGATATGATCGAGGTCGACACGACCACGCTCGTTCAGGACGACGGCGAGCGCGTCAGCGGCGGACGTGATCACTGGCGGCGCCGGCGGCGCGATGACGCGTTGGTCAAAGATCGGTCCAGGTTTCGCAATGTCCGTATCAATGTCGTAGATTTCGATCGACGCCACGAGCCAGCAGTCGGGATCATCGAGAAAGCGCTGGAGATTGGGCCGGCGATGGGTCTCGCGCACCTCTCCGGTCTCAGGATCCTCCGAAATCGATACCGTGGTGTGATTGATCGGCCCGAACTCACGCACGAAGGCGCTCCAGGCAATGCGAAGTCGAACCTGCGCGGACTTCCACGGCCGATCCTGTTCCTGACATTTGAGGATATCACGCACCGCATCGCGGATCGCGATCAACTTCGTGATGATCCGGATGTGCTTTTCTGGAATACCATCGGAACTGCGGACTTTGCGCGCCTTTACTGCAACCGGTTCGCCGTCGATGATCTGCATCAGGCCGCGTCTGACGTCGACGAAGTAGCTACCTTCCCGAACGTGCGACTGCTCGCTCGGTCGGAATGCCGCGCTGTCGGCGAGCCGCGTTTCCAGATCAGGATCGATCACGTCGGGTTCGCCATCATAGATCGCTTGCGGCAAACGCTCGATTGTCGCCTGCAGCGCGGTCACGAGCGGGCAATCCGGATCTGCCAGGCACGTGTAGGTCTCGCCGAAGGGACCAAAGGTCAGTGCATGGGTTCCGAGCACCATCTCAGGGTGCTCGGCGAACCAGCTGTTCACCCGGATCGATCCCTCCTCCTGCGTCGCCGGACGAACCTCGCAGGTTTCGAGCCACGCAAGATTACCCTCGGCCTCACCGGGCTTGCGCTTGCGGAAAAACAGAATGTCCACGACCACGTCCGTACCGGCGTCCGATCGGAAACTACCCTCCGGCAGGCGGATCGCACCGATCAAATCGGCGGACAGCGAGATATGCGCGCGCGCCGAACTGTCGGCCTTGTCCAGCGTACCGTGCGAGGTGACAAAGGCAGCGATCCCGCCGGGCTTCAGCAGATCGACCGACCGCGCGATGAAATAGTCATGCAGCCGTAGCCCAAGCGATCGATAGGCACGGTCGGACCGCACCGTCCGAACCGAAAAGGGCGGGTTGCCGATCGCCAAATCGAAGTTCTGGGCCAAGTCGGTGCGCGCAAAGTCCCCCTCAATGATGCGCGCGTTCGGCTGCAACAGCCGGACGATGCGCACTGTCACCGGATCAAGCTCGACGCCGGTGATGAAGGAGCAATCACGGAAGTCCTCCGGCATCAGCGCCGGGAACAGGCCCGTGCCGATGCCGGGTTCCAGCACGCGGCCTCCGTGCCACCCAAGCCGCTGCAACCCCGCCCAGATCGCCCGGACAATGAAATCCGGCGTGAAATGCGCATACTGCGTGCAGCGGGCGAGCGAGGCGTAGTCGCTCGTCGAGACCGCGTTCTCGAGCGCACCGCCGAGATCATCCCAGCCTTCGCGAAAATCTGCCTCTCCCGGGCGACGGAACACACCGTTCGCCAGCTCCGAGGCACCGAAACCGGTGAAGCGGATCAGGCGCGCTTGTTCCTCTCGCGTCGCGGGGCGATCCTGGCTGATGATTTCATGGGCGAGTTCGATCATCGCCACATTGATCCGCGCCCGCTCCTTCCAGCCGGGCGAAAGACTGCGATCGGCGTCGAGATAGAATTTCTGGCGATGCCATTGCCTCCGCCTTGCCTCAGGCGCGGGATTGCCGGCTCGGTTGCCGACCGGCGCCGGCGGGGACGGATCTGGCCCGTCGTCGTTAGCCGGTAGCGTCGTGACCCCGGAGACGCCGAAGTCGAAACCGAGGCCGCAGGAAAGGCTGGTGTTGCCGAAGAGATCCATAGTGAAGGGATCGCTGATGCTCATAGCTGAACTCCTTGAGATGGGGCGAGCGCCATCGATCGCGCTGAAGGAGGTCAGCGACGGCAACAGGCGCGAAATGAGAGGAAAGGTTCGGGTTCAGGCTGCCTTAAGCTCAGGCAGATGCCGGAATTGAACCGGCAGCTTAGCGGCAACCTCGTCGTCGCTTAGGGTCTCGAGCGGTTTCAATATCGGCTGGCCGGATCCGCCGTAACACATGACAATGCGCTCGCCCCTCACCTCATGTGGCCAGCGCTCGTCGGCATAACCGCGATAGTCGTCGTTGGTCGAACTCCAGATATGGTCGAGCTCTTCCGCGCGGGTCATGGCTTTGATGGGAGGCGACTCCCGCTCGATGATCGCCTGATGCAGTCGCTCCGGCGATCCCCTGTCGGAAAGATCACAGTAACCGTGGAAATATCGAATAAAGCCATCGATACGAGTCTCGAAAAAGACGCTGGTGACGCTGCCCGTCAGGAATTCGCTCATGGCAAACATGCCGCTGCGCATCCAGAGCGGCGGTAGGATCTCCAGCATCATCTGATACTCGGGTTCGTCGATTTCGAACCACTCGCCGGCATAAAGGCTGCTCGAACACCCACGCCAACGGTTTGGACGTTGCGCGTGCCGGTCGAACAGGCGGTACATCTCGTGGTGGGTCGTGACCCCCTGAAACACCTTGCGCGGATCGGTAGACTGGATTTGCATCGGACTGGCTCCTTCGCCGTTCCGGCTGAACGCTTCGGCTGATCCTCGTGATCACCTGATGTCCTTCAGCCTGTTTCGATGCCTCCTCCAGGCCGCCTCGCCGATCGGCCGGGTCAAGGGCCGGCGCCTGCCGGGCGAAGCTTCACCCTTGACGCGGTCGACGGGTATGCGGCAGGCGCTCTCCCCCTTCTTTCCCTCTCCATTTTGACTTTCACCTTCAGGGCATCATTCCAATCGTCCGCCGGCGGCCTCAATCGGATCCAATCACAATCTGCCGCCTCAGCGATCGCACGCAGACGGCTGGCGAAAGCCTCTCCCGGGGCATTCGCGTCGGTGGCTGCGAAGAGCTGGCTACCTGGACGCGCGGCAAGTAATCGCAGCGCAGACTCTGTTGCGGGCGACCAGCCGCCGCCGGTGCTGAGATAGAGGCTGCCGTCCCGCATACCCTCAAAGGAGGCAAGGCTCATCGCGTCGATCGCGGCTTCAGTGACGCAAAGACGAAGGCCGTCCCGCGATCCAAGCCGGAACAGCACCTTCGTTCCACCGGTCGCGAATCCACGCCAATCCGGACCGCGCTCCTCCCAACCGGTGACAATCCCGGCATCATCAACGTGCGCCGCCCACATGCTACCGTAAGGCCCTTCGCGCAGGCAGTCCTGGCGGATAGCGGCGCGGATAACGGGCTCGGCGAGAAAACGTCCTCCGCGCAGATAGCGCCAGGTCGCCGAACCCGGCCATAGCTTGCGGCGCTTACACCATCGCTCGGTGAGAGGCTCGGGTGGGCCTCGCTCAACCGTCGGTCGAGTCCATGGGGACTCCGTTGGCACGAAGCCGAGCAGTTCAGCCGCCCGATAAAGCGCGTCCCGGAAGGGCACCCCATCAAGATGCTGGATGAGCGACAAGACATCGCCCTTGGCCTCCGACAGCGGATCGAACCAGCCCTTGCCGTCGTGAATGACGATGATGATGTCTTCGCCCCGCCGGAGTTTGACGGCGCGGCGGGTGCTTTCCCGCAGGTCCATCTTGAACCCGAGCTTCTGCAGCACGGCACCACAGGGCACGCGCTCTTTCAGATTGTTGACGTCAATTTTCTCCATGAACTTCCCCAGACGTGTTTCCGCCTGGCCTTTCTGATCTTCACCAGTCCCTCCGCACACCTCGCGCGACCCGACCGGCTGCGGCCGCGAAGAGCAAGCCTCGTCAAGGGCGCGTGTCGCAACTGTCGAAAAAAGGAGTGAAATCGGCCGCGGCGACAGCCTCCCTTGACGAGCACCGCTCGCAAGCGGCACTCCGCAAAGGCAATGCCGGTTCAATGAGCCGGCCGAGATCCATGCGGATCGAACTCGTGAATGATGTCGAGGTCGTCATCAGCGTCGAGCTCGTCAGAGGGCAGAACGCCGTATTCGTTGCCGGACTTGAAAAGCGTGACCGGAACCATCAGGGTGCGGGCGAGCTGGAAGGCGTGGGTTTGGGCGAGAACGAGGTCGTGCGACATATTGAAGGGCTCCATCGGGAGCGGGCCAATTCCCGCTCGATGGCTCCCTCAAAGGACCGGAATTGGAACGCGATCACCGCGAGAGCGAAGCTGGTCGAGCGGCGGCAGCTGGCTAGCCGACCCCAACGCGGGTTGATCGGCGGAGAGCCGAAACCGGTCCAGGACGCCATCGCATGAGAGCGGGATTGGGTTGATCACGAGGAGACAAATTTTAAGGCGCAGGATTTCGCCAGGCCCATTGCCGAGAGATCGCCTTTCTCTCTCTCTCTCAGCTTCCCGAATGCGTTTGTCATCGTTTCGAGCTGCTCCAGCGCCCGATCAGTCTGTCCATGCCAGAGTTTCCACTTTAGCGATCGGACGTCGGCGTCGAGGTACGCATCCGGTCAGGGCCGCGGCAATCGTGCTTGCAGGCGCGAGGGTTACGCTGCCTCCTGTGCTGCGATGACCAGCTTCCCGTTCCATGGCAGCAATTCGTCGATCTGCTTTTGCAGGATGATCTTCTCCGCTCGGCTCGAACTTCCTTGACGCAAAACGACATTTTGTATTATGGTATTCCATAGTGCGAAATGACGGAAACTGGGTTCTTCCTCATATGAAGAAGAACCGAATAAGGGACAATCCAGCCACCTGGTGGCACCAAACTTGGGCGCCACTGGCGGGAGCAGAATTTGTCGGAATCAAGGCATCTGTGTTGATCGTACTATCAATTTGAGTGGTGCCGGGCGCGCGGCAGCAGGGTAACACTGCGTAAGTGTTGAGTTTGTTAACCTTTGCCGTGTTCGGCGGCAACTGATGAAGTGGTGGCGTTATGGCGGCGAACAAGTTGAAAGTTGGGCGAGAATGTGATTTCGAGCCCTTCACGTTCGGTGCACCCGCAAAAAGCGCACCAAACTCGAACATCGGATTTGTTAACGCGATCGCATCAAAATGTTCCACGCAGCGCAATAAGATACGCCTATTTCGCCTATACAATACGAAGTACTTTGCATTGGCGCCGAATTCTGATGCACTGTTGTCGTTTGTAGCGGCTCCGCTCCTGATGCTGGGAATCATCCTGACTCTATCGGGAAATAGCGCGATGGCCGATCAAAAGCCGGCGCCAAAAATAGCGGCGATGTCGTTGAGCCAGCTCTACGATACTGCGATCGGTGCGAACCCAGGACTCGCAGCGGCCGCTTCCAGGTCGAAGTCGAGCAGCATGAGCGCCGACAATGCCTATTTCGGATTTGCGCCGCGCGTCAGCGCCATCGGTGATGCCGAGCGCGAAGGTCAGGGCGTCATTTCCACCCAGAACCCGGTCTATCAGGTCGGCCACGGCATTTTCTCGAACAAGCGCGCATCTGTCGAAGCCGACCTTCCGATCATCGACTATCGGCTGTTCGCCAAGCTTGATGCGGCCAAGGCCGCGGCGCGCCACGCCAGCTACAACGAGACCAGCGCCCAGCAGAAGCTGACCTATGATCTGATCGAGGCTTATATTCTGGCGATCGCCGCGCAGGATTCGCGCAATCTGGCCGATGCCGAACAACATGCGCTCGAGGAGCACGCCTCTATCGTCCGCCAGCGGGTGACGAGCGGTGTCGCCAATGACGACGATCTGAGCCAAGTCGCGTCCCGTCGCGATCAGGCCAAGGCCGAATCGATCTCCGCGGCCTCAGCGGTCCGCCAGGCATTTGCGGTGCTGGAACGGATCACCGGGTCGGAGGTGAAAGCAATCTACCGCTTCAAGTCGTCGTTCCCGATCGTCAAACCGGCTCCGGCAACGCCTGACCAATGGCTCGATAGCGCCCAATCCAATCCGGAGATCCTGGGGTTGATCGAGGCTGTCTCGGAGGCCGACGCGGCCTACCATCAGGCGATCGGTCAGATCCTGCCGCACCTCGATCTCAGGTCTTCGTTCAATTACAATGATGCCGGCGGCAGCCTCTACGGCGGCGGCGCACGCACGACCGACACGGTCGTGACGTTGCGCCTGTCGATCCCGATTTTCAATGCCGACGGCGAGGGCTATGTGTTCCGCGCCGAAAACGAGCGCGCCACCGAAGCCCGCTACGCGGTGGAAGACAAGAAGCTGGCGCTCGCGCAGAAGGTGCGCGGCGCCCTGTCTGACGCAATCTCGGGAGCTGATCGGGCCGCGGCGCTCGGGTCGGCGTTGTCCAACAGTTTTCAGCATCTTCAGGCGCTTCGCGAGAAGTTCAGCGGCGGACAGGGCAGCGTGAACGACATTCTTGAGAGTGAAGGTGAATATTTCCACGTGAAAAAGCTGCAGCTGCAAGCAAAGTACAATTATTTACTGAGCATGATGCAACTGAAAGAGTATTCTGGACTTATATCTGGTGCAGATATTGAATACCTCGATAAGCTACTTGATCGACAGGCATCTGCTTTGTCGGGCTTTTGATAGATTGAACTGAATTAGCTTTGAGAACTCGGAAAAGAATTGGCTTTGATCTGAAATAACAACTCGTGAACTGGTGCGCTCCATGACAAGACGATCGCTCAACTCAAGACGGAACAGAAGCCGCCGATTTGACGATTGCGTGGCGCCAATGGTCGAGGTGGTCGAGCCGCGGCTGTTGTTGTCCGTTTCGATCAACGCGACGGCGGCCGGGGTCTTGCAGACAGAGCTGACGCATTTGCAAGAGGTCATGGGGGCGATCCAGACTTATGGTCAGTTGGCGAACGCGCTGCCTCTGGTCAGCGCTACGGCCGGTTCGACCGTGAATTCGCTCGGCACGCTGGCTGACTTCCAGACCGCCTTCAAGAATGACATTCTCACCCCGCTTCAGGCAACGATCCAGCAGGATCTGGCCAATGGCGCGACTGCGCTGACGTCGGCCTTTGCAAGCGATCTGCAAACGGCAATCAATTCCGCAACCGGCTTGAACAATGCGACCGTCACGGATCATTCGTCGGGCGCAATCATTGATTTCACGTTTGACGTGGCGGCGACAAAATCTGAATCATTCAGTCTGACACTTGGGTCAGGCGGCGATGCGGGTGCGATCTCTTTCCCCAATTCGCTTCAAGGCAACCTGGCCTTTAGCTATGATTTCGGGTTCGAGACAAAGGTCGACCTGACCACGCCCGCTTCACCTGTGTTCTCGCTGGTCGATCCGGTGCTGACCGTTGGCGTGGAGGCGACCGCGACGTTGCCGCAGGGACTGGATTTTGATTTTGGCGTCGTCCAGCTCAAGGTCGGAAACGGCGCGAGCATGGATTATTCCGCCTCTGTCGCCATTGCCATAAATGACACGTCAGCTGCCGCCATCGACGCGGACGCCACGAGCGCGAACAACGGCTCGACAAGTTTCCTCAACAGCGCGATCACGGTAACGGTCACGGACAGCAACCATGACGCAAGCAATCCGTTGCTGACGATCCCGGTCGAGCTAGACGCATCCAATACGATACCCGGACTTCCCTCAATCGCCAGCGCGACCATCACGGTGACCGGCCATGCCCTTGGCACGGCCCTTGGCTCGGACTGGTCGGTAGCGATGCCGAGCCTCTCGTCGCTCGATCCGTTCAGCCACATCACCGCCTCCGATCTCTTCGGTCTGGTCTCGCGTCTCGGCGATAATCTGTCGGCGCTGACCAGTTCCGGCCTGCTCAATGTCGACATTCCACTGACGAACGGCACGACGATCGCGGATGTCGTCAATTTTGCGACCGAATTCAACACCGATGTCATCCAGAAGCTCGGGCCGGTCAGCACGATCCTCGGCTTCTCCAACCCGACCTCGACCACCGCGGCCGATGGCACGCATGTGGCCACCGTCGACATCACGCCAATATCCCTCACAGACGCGCCACTGCCGGCGGAGTTCAAGCTCTACGTCACAGCCAACGGAACGAGCGCGGAGCTCGATCTCGTCAATCAGGTGAACGGCACGCCGATCACCACGGTGGCTCAGCTTGAGGGCGAGATCGCGACGGCATTGCTCGGCACGAGCTTGGCCAACGTCGTTACCGTGGCGACGGTCAATAACGGCGCGGCGATCGAGTTCGATGCGGTTGCAACCAACAAAAGCCAGTCGCCGGCCAGCATCACCTTGTCGACGCCAGCGACCTCATTCACGAACCTCACCGATTTCGCGCTTAACCTCGGTCAGGCGCTCGGGCTCGGCAGCACGATTTCCGACATTCAGAGCATTCTTTCGTCGCTCGGCATCGCCTATGATTCCGCCGCCGACACAATCACATGGCATCTATCCTATGATGCCAGTCTGCCTGTCTTCACCAATCTGACGCTGGGCACAGGAGTGAGCCTTGGCGAGATCGCCAGCCTGTCTGGGTCCGGCACGTTGTCGCTGACCGCCAATGTGGCGTTTGATGCGACGCTGGGGATCAATCTCGATACACTCGGCACGGACGTCGCCATCGACGGCGTCAGTATGACCAGCACGTCATTTGCCTCGTCTGCCCTGATCAATGACCTGCAGACCTGGGGGGCGACGGTCTCCACCATCGGAAGCGATCAGATCACGTCCGACCAGCAGCTCGGGACAACCGGCAATGCCGACATGACGGTGACCTTGCGCGATGGCACGGTCGGAACGATCGAATTCAATGCCGGCGCAGCCGATGGGACCGGCCAGTCGTTTATCGTCACGGTGGGCAATGACGCGCCGATCACCGTCCAAGGGACAGGCGGCGCCGCGGGTGAACATCGGGCTGTACTCGGCGACTTCCTCACCGCGCTCGACGATATCGAGCCGGGCAAGGTCAATGCGATTTATAACAACAGCACCTTCTCGCTGGAGCTGCACGATACGTCGACCCCTGTGGCGACCTCGCCGACATCGCTCGGGTTCACGTCGGGCGAGACGGTCGCTTCAAACCAGATAGCGACCGGGCAGCCTAACGCCGGCGAATATCAGGCAATTCTGACTGCCGCGCCGACGGCGGCGATCGACTCCACGCAGGCGATGGACTTTTTTGTCGTCGTCGGATCCTTGAACCCGGTGGAAGTGCATATCGCTGCAGCCGCAGGTCGCGATGGCGCCGGATTCGCCGCTGCCGTCAATGCCGCCATGGCAACCGATGTGATCAATCCGATCGAGCTCGGGCTGCCGTCAACGCACAGCACGATCCATCTTTCGGACCTTGTGACTGCCGGAACAACGCAGGTCAACATCGGCACTTCGGCGTCGCCGAACAACGTGACCGCGCTCCAGCTGACGACGACGATGTACAACGTGCCGGAAATCCGCGCCGCCGCCGATCTATCGGTTTTGCGCGCGGATGCGAAGTCGAGCCTGGAAATCCTGGCGATTGACACGAGCGTCACGGCCGCCAACGGCTCCTATTTGCTCAATGTACTTGGCATCGGCGGCACCGATTCCAACCAGCGGTCTCAGCCCGAGGGTGTTGTTTACGGGACCGTTCTCTACAGCGAGACGCTGGACGACCGTTTCTTCGTGCAGGACGCCAGCATCGTCGCGTCCATTGATCTGATTCTGAGCAACCTCACGCTCAGTGGCTCGCTTGGATTCCTCAATTTCTCCGGAACTGGTTCAGGCGAGGTCGTCTTCTCCGCCGATCTCAGCCTGCAGGTACCGGATGGCCAATCACTGATCACATTCGCGCAAATTTCGAACGCAATCTCAAGTGGCAACGCCGGATCACTCTGGGACTTCACGGTATCGTCGGGCGACCCGAACGCGCCGTGGGCGCAATTGACGATCACGGATGTGACGATCAACGGAGCCGATGTTGCCGGCATCGCCAGCGCGCTGAATGGCGGCACCGCGCCATCGATCGAAATCGAATTCACCAATCCGCTGACCAAGCTGACGGACCTGACGGGCGCGACCCCGCAAGTGGTTGTTACCGGCCTGCCGACGAGCCTCGACGGGCTGAAGAACATGTCGTTCACCGACATTCTGGCTGGCGTGACGGCGGTTCTGAACGAGCTGAACGATCAGAGCAACGGGTCGCTGCTCGCCACGAATATCCCGATCGCCGATATCTCGCTCGGCGATGCGCTGAACCTGACCAACAAATTCGCGACCATCATCTCCAACTTGCAGTCGGATCCGGCCAGCTCCGTGGCTCAGCTTTCGGCCGCCCTGCAGCAGGCGATCGGGACGACGGATGTGTCGTTGGCCTATGACAACGCCTCGTCGACGCTGTCGATCGTGCTCAATTTCACGCAGACGACGACCAACGCCTATTCGTTCAACATGAGCCTGGCGACGCTTGCCGCCGAAGCTGGCGTGACACTGCCGGCGCTTGTGACGGATCTGGCCGCCGCCGATGGCAGCGGGACGCTGCAGGTCACCGCAGGCGCAACGATCGCCCTGGCGCTTGGTATTCGGATGGGCGGTGCCCCGGCCGTCGCCGGCAATCTGGTGAGCGCCCTCAACGAAGGTGCCGGGGTCAAGACCAACGGAACCAGCGCGGCCGATCTCCTGTTCCGGACCGGCGGCGGCCTGCAGTTCGCCGTCGATCTCGATGCGCTCGGCACCACGGCAACTGCCGCCGATCTGATCGCCGCGATCAACACGGCGGCAACCGCGGCCGGCTTCTCCGGAACGCTGGCCACACTCACCGCCGGTCAGATCGTACTGACCGACAATTCCACCACCGCATCGGCGGCGCCCGGCAGTGTGACCGCGCTCGGCTTCCAGTCCGGCCAGGCCGGCACGATCGCTGGTGGCAACGACGTCGTCACCGCCGATATTTCAGCGCTTGGCAGCGGCGATTTTGCCAAGGCCTATTCGTTCGAAATGGTCGTCAACGGACAGTCGACCCTGATCTCGGTCGGTTCTGACGCCGCGCGCACGACGGCGTCCGGCCTCGCCGATGCGATCAACGACGTGCTCGCATCGACCAGCATCAGTTCGACCACTGTCGGCGGCACGTCGGGAACCGAGCTTCTGTCGACCTTCGTCACCGCGGCCACGAGCGGCTCAAGCCTGACGCTGAGCGCCACCACGACTGGCCTTGGCGTGACCGCGCCGACTTTCGCCGTTGCCAGCCTTCCCGCGACGGCGCTCGATCTGACCGCGCTCGGCTTTACCGCGACCGATGCGGCGACGGACGCAAGCGGCGTTCTCAGTGTCTCGACGACATTGCCCGCTTCGCCGAACTATGCCGCCGAATACACATTTGATCTGACAGTCGATGGAGCCGCAAAACCGGTCACCATCGACATCGCCGCCGACAGCCATCGCACGACGGCGACGGATCTGGCCAATGCGATCCGCTCCGCGCTTGGAACCACGATCGTCAGCCGTTCGTCCCTCGGTCTCGCCGGTACCGGCAACGTCATCCTTGGCCAGTTGTTCGAGGTCGGGACAGCGGGCAGTGGCAATGCGACGACGCTGACGCTCTCGGCGGCCGACAGCAAGCTTGCCACCGCCAATTCCTCCGCCGCCAGCTTCTCGATTTCCAAGCACGTGGCGGCAGCCGCGCCGCTGACCTTGAGCGTGACCGACATCGGCACGAGCGGATCGGCTGAATCGCTCGGGTTCGCAACAACCGACCAGTCCGTCTCCACCGCCAGCGGCACCGCGCGCGTGTTGACCGGCAGCGAAATCGACGTATCCACCAGCGGCGACCGTGTGTTCATCAACACCGCGCAAACGGGCATTACCGCCACGCTCGGAATCTCCGGCACCGGCCTCAACTTCGATGCCTCGCTCGGACCATTGTCGGTCTCCATCGTCAATGGCACGGTCACGCTTGGTTCGGAAACGGCGGTTTCTGGCGGACATCTGGATGCGGCGACGAATGCCGCCTTCGCTGTCAGCACCACGACCCCGGCGACGATCGCATTCGGTCTGAAGGATGGCGTCGAGCTTGGCCTGACCGATCTCTCGGCAACCGCAGGCCGGCTCTATCTGGCCGAACTCACAGGACAGTCCGCCTCGACCCTGTTCAGCGTGACCTCCAACGTCGCCGTCTCGGTCGATCTGCCGCTGGAAGTCCTTGGCGTTCCGCTCGGATCGGACCTGACCGTCAAGATCGGCAACGTGCTCGGCACGGCCGACAGCATCGTCAACAACACGATCGACACGGGCAGCCTGCCGCGCTCGATCAGCTTCGCTGTGCCGGACCTGACCACGGCGCTGTCGGCCTTCAGCTTCCTCAACAATCCGCTGGCCGTCATCAACGGAATCGATGGGCTGCTTGGCACTGTCGATACACTCTTCACCCAGCAGATATTCGGCTACAAGCTGCCGATCGTTGGCACTGCGCTCGCCGATGCCGGTGACTTCATCGGCACCCTGCGCGCTGACGTCGTCGATTACCTCAGGGCGGCGGTTAAGGACTATGCGGCGATCCACAACGGCGAGCAGCCCACCACCGCCGACCTGATCGCCGGTTCTCTGACAACGTTGTTGAACCAGCTCGGGTTCGCCGGCGGCGTGACATCGGCGACTGATGTCGCCAACCAGAACATCACGTTCGATCTTGATATCACCAAGACCGTGTTCAACGGCATCGTCAATCTGTCGTCCGATTTCGGCATTCCCGGACTCGGACTGTCGATTTCCAACGGCGCTGTCGACCTCAGCCTCAACCTGCATCTGCAGCTCGATTTTGGCTACAGCACCGCCAAGGGCTTCTACTTCGACGATACGCTTGCCAACGAACACGCCGTCGCGCTCGCCTTTGCGATCACCATTCCGCAGAATTTCTCGCTCAGTGCGACGCTTGGCATCCTCCAGGCGACCGGCCTCAACGCCACGTCGACGACATTCACGCGCGCTGACGGCACGACGAGCACCGGGACGATGCTGGCAGGCTCCGTCGATCTGGACCTGCATTCGAGCACTTACAATTCCCTCTCCGATCTCGGCGTCACCTCGATCACGACAGCGCCAACGGACGACGGCACGCACCTGACGTATTCGACGACCCTGCCAGACAACTTCGACTCCGCCGCCGCCTATCAGTTCGAGATCGTCATCGACGGCAAGGAAGTGCTGATCAACGTCGCCGCCGCCACCGGGCGCGACACGGCGGACTTCGTCACGGCCCTCAACGCCGCGATCCATGCCGCAACGATCGACTGGAGCGTCACCGATCCCTCCAAGACGGGCACGCATGCGCTCTCCGACATTGTTACGGTCAATTTGACGGGCTCGACCCTCAATTTCGTCGCCACCAAGGCCAACCTGGGCGCGGTCGGGACCTTCGCGCTCGAAGACGTGACCTTGAGCGGATCGCAGGTCGCGAGCAACCTTCGCGCCATCATCGATGCTGACGTTGACGTCGACCTGATGTTGACGGCGCAAATTTCGGTCGGCGGCAGCTTCAGCCTGCCGTCGGTCAGCACCGAACTGATCTTCCAGTACCAGATCGCGAAGGTTCTGGAGGGAACCTACGCCGACGCCGAGACTGGCGTCGTCATTCCGGTCACCTTCAAGGATATCACGCTCGATGCTGGCGCCTTCTTCTCGAGCTTCCTGCTGCCGATCCTCAACGCCGCCTGGGACGTGATCGGACCGATCGAGCCGGTGCTCGATTTCCTCACCGATCCCCTCCCCGGCGTTTCCAGCATCGTCGGACACTCGGTCTCGTTGATCGACATCGCGCAATTGCTCGGCGGCGACAATCCGACCATCGCGAGCGTGATCACGACCGTAAAGGTGATCGACGAGGTCGCCAACCTGATCCAGGAGATCAAGCAGATTTCGACAGGCGGTACGCTGAAGATCGACTTCGGCACCTATACGTTCGGTACCGCGACGGTCGGACCGCAGGCACCGGCCCCGTCCCAGGGCGGCCCCGCTGCCACGACGTTCGATCCGTTCTCGTCCAGTCTCAGCAGCGTCGACGTCTCATCGGCCGTTGCCAAGGCTGGAAACACAATACAGACAATCGGGTCGAATGCGGCCGCTTCCAGCGCGATGAGCAGCGTCGCGGCTTTGAACAACGGCTCGTCGACGACGGCGGGCAAGTTCTCGATTCCGATCCTGACAGATCCGCTGTCGGCGCTGCAACTCCTGACCGGCAATGCATCGGCGGTCAATCTCTTCGTCTGGCAATTGCCGAGCTTCAGCTTCACCTTCGCCAAGTCATGGCACTTCCCGCTCATCGGCGTTCCCTTCGTCAATATCGGCGCAGACCTCGGCATCAGCTTTACCGCTTCGCTGAATGTCACGATCGGCTACGATACGCTGGGGATCACCGAGTTCCTGTCGTCGCACAATCCGCTGTTCCTGGAGGATGGCTTCTACATCCTCGACACGCAGCCGCAGGTGACGCTGGACGCCAGCATCAGCATCGGCGCCTCGCTCGATCTGACATTGCTGCGCGCCGGCGTGACGGGAACGCTGCACGGCGAAATCACGATGATGCTCTACGACTCCACCGGCACCGGCAAGGTCCGCCTCGATCAGATCCTGAGCGAAATCGAACACGACCCACTGGAAATCTTCGTCTTCACTGGCGAGATCGATCTGACCATTTCGGCCTTCGTCTGGATCGGCATCGATATCCCGATCGTCGGCGAGATCACGCTCGTCGACCTGCATTTCAACATCATCGGCCCGATCACGCTGGTGTCCTTCTCGACCGCGCCGTCGCCGACACCGACGCTTGCGACACAGGCGTCGGACGGGACGCTGACCCTGAACTCAGGTTCGTTGGCCACCAATCGCCTGGTCGGCGACAATACGGCCACGGGCGGCACCTTCAGCGTCGTCGGCGACCAGACCGGTTCGGGCGTCACGGTCTACTATACCGAAGACGATGGGTCGGTCACGTCGCAGCATTTCGATAGCGCTTCGAAGATCAACCTCGATCTGGCCAATGGCAACAGCAACATCACCATGTCGAATGTGTCTGCGCCCATCGTCATCACCGGCGGCGACGGCAACAACACGATCAACCTTTCGGGCGTCAGTGACCCGACCATTACGCTCGGTAATGGTGACAATGTCATCACCGGTTCAAGTTCCACGACTGATCCCGATATCATCACCGTCGGCAACGGCAACAACATCATCCACCTTTCCGCCGGCAATGACGTCGTCGTGGCCGGCAACGGCAACAACATCATCGACGGCACCTCGGGCAACAAGAAGATCACGGTCGGCACGGGCAACAACGTCATCGTCGGCGGCAGCGGCAGTGACACGATCACGGCCGGCACGGCCAGCAGCACGGGGTCGAACACAATCATCGCTGGTCTCGCCATCAGCTATATCGGCTCGACCCTGACCGCCGATCCGAATGCTGTCGACGGCAACAACACCATCAATGTGCTGGGCAGCGGGCAGAGCATCGTCTTCGGCGGCACCGGCAACAACGCCATCACGATCAGCGGCGGCGACGCCGTCGTCATGGGCGCCACCGGGACGGTCACGACGGCGCCGACCGAAACGGCAAGCGTCTCTGGCACGTCCGTCACGATCGACGGCACGCCAGCGGCCGGCGATACCGTCATGGTCGATATCGCCAATGCGAAGCTGTCGGCGACGCAGGACGCGATCTACGCGGTGCAATCCGGCGACACCACGGCAACAATTGCGCAGGGCATCGCCTCGCTCATCAACGCCAATCAGGCGCTTGCCACAGCCGGGGTCACGGCCACGGTGTCAGGTTCGGAGGTCACGGTCACGGGTTCGACGACGTTGACCAGTCACCTGTTCGGCAACGCCGACGACCTGGTCCAGGCGTCCGATACGACGGCGCATGGCGGCAACAATACGATCACCTATGAAGGCTTCGGCAATTTCACGGCAATCGGCGGCGGCGGCAACAACACGATCACCGGCGGCACCGGCATTAACATCATCCTCGGCGATACCGGCTCGATCGCCGGTCCATCCGGCGCGGTGAACGGCCAATACGCGATCACGTCGTCCGACGATGGTTCCGGCACCGACACCATTTACGGCGGCCCGAACGCCGATATCCTGGCCGGCGGTGGGGGCACGAGCACGATCACCGAGTATTCCGGCGACTCGATTATCCTCGGGCATTTCGGCACCGTCGAACTCAGCAACTCTCTCACGGCACTTTCAGTGTCCAATACCCCGTTGACCTTGGCTTCATTGCTTATTTCCGCCCAGACGATCGACGATTCCTCGACAGTCGCCGGCAACAGCACCATCACCGCCGGCGGGGGCAATGACATAATCCTCGGCGGCAGTGGCAACAATACCATCACGGCCGGTGGTGGGAATGACGTCCTGATCGGATCCTTCGGCAAGGTCGTGCCTGCCAATGGGACGACACCCGACGTCACCTCGCAGGACATGGATCTCGCCACGAACGGCAACAACACGATCAACGTCGGCATCGGCCACAATGTCGTCATCGGCGGCGGCGGCGCGGACACGATCAATGCGGGCGCCGGTATCGACGTGATCTTCGGCGACGGCGGCGAGGTCACGCGCAATGCAACGACCGGCGCCGTCCTGAAGGCGGATACGATTCAGCAAGCCTACGGCGGCGCGGACACGATCAATGTCGGCATGAACACAACCGCCACGGACACCACGCAGGATGTCGTCTTTGGCGGCGCCGGCAACAACACGATCAACGTCTACAACGGCCAGAATGCCGTCATGGCCGGGTTCGGCTCCTTCACCGCAGTGGACGGCATCAATCCGGATGTGGTCGGGCGCGACGGCAATGCTGTTGGTACGGGCAACAATACGATCACCGTCTACAATGGTACCAACGTCGTCATGGGCGGCGGCGGCACCAATACACTGACCTCGCTGAACGGTGACAACCTACTGATGGGCGCGAACGGATCGGTCATCCGTGATCCGACGACGCTTGCTCCGCTCTATGCGATCTCGGTCGAGCCGAGCATCGGCGGCAACGACACGATCACCACGGGTCTGGGCAGCAACTACGAGATCGGCGGCGCCGGTTCGAACACGATTAACGGCGGTGCCGGAGACGACTACGCTATCGGCAACGACGGCACCTTCACCTGGACCACGGCCGGCATCGCCACCAACATGGCTTCGACGAATTTCGCCTATGGCGGTGCGGACCAGATCTCGACCGGCAATGGCAATAATTACGTCATCGGCGGATCGGGCGACAATGTCATCCGTGGCGGCAACGGGCGCGATATCCTGATCGGGCCACAGGGCCAGATCACATGGAATACCGACGGGACCCGCAACAGCGCGACGACGGTCGATCAGACGCCGGCGATCAATCAGAATGAAACGATCTATGGCGGCGATGGCAACGAGGACATTATCGGTGGCCAGGGTGCCAACAAGATCTATGGCGGTAACGGCACCGACATCCTGATCGGTGGCGACGGTCACGTGCTTTTCCAGAACGATCTGGAATACAAGGCCGAAACGCTGAACCAGTTCGACGACGGGCCGAACCAGATCACCGCCGGAACAGGCTACAATTTCATTTTCGGCGGCGGCGTGGTGGGCAACCAGATCAATGCTAACCCACTGAAGAACCTTATTTTCCCGACCGATGGCACCATTGTTCTGTCGCCTGGCCGCCATGCGCAGTTCTCGACGCCGCCCTTCATGGGCAATGCGATCACGTCGCCGACGGGGAACTGGTTCTTCCGCAATGATGTGAGCGACGACAGCGGTACGGCATTGCATCAGTTCTCGAACAACGGCATCCCGACGACGCCATTCTCGGTTGTTCGCGTCGATGCCGGCACCGAGTCACAATCCGCCAACGTCGAGACGACGTCACCGAGCAGCTCCGACGATGCGCTTGGCGCGGCTCTGAACATCGATCGTGGACCGGCTCTCGGCGCGAGCAGCCTGTCGGATGTCATCGCGGCAGCAAGCTTCGATACGACAATGGTCATGGCCGCCTCGCCGGCTGATACTTCAACACAGCCGCACGACGCCGTTGTCGCGATCCACGATCCGGCCCCCAATCATGGCCAGAGCGTCGATGCGTCGCCAGGATCCAGCGCCGCGACGAACGTGTTTTATTTCGACGCGCTGAATGGTGTGCTCGTTCGCGAACAGCACGTGGCGCAAGGACCGCGGCTGGTTCACGCGGGAGGCGAACGTCCGAAGCTGTTGATGGTCGGCTGATACCTTGATCATCCATGCGGCTAGTCATGATAAACAGCGGAGAAAGTTAGGTTAATTCCATTTCCTGAAGATTTGCAATCGAAATGGGAACCCTTGTTTCTCGGGCTGAAAGCTGTAGTGTCCGAGCAAATCAAGCCCCTGAGCAATTCGAACTAGAGCCACCCCTGCGGTCATCGTATGGCGGCGCAAATGAGACGTAATCGTTGGAGAGACGCATGACTAAACCGCCCCATGAAGCGACACCTGCCGAACCGGCGTCTGCTTTGGATCCGAATGGCAAGACGTCGATGGTTGGCCGCACGAAGGTCACCTGGGACGATCGGCAGATGCGCAGTGCTTACGCCAATGTGGCCAATGTGGCCACCACGCGTGAAGAAGTCATGCTGTTGTTCGGGACAAGTCAGGCCTGGACCAATCACGCTGAGGAAGTCACCGTAGCCCTCACAGACCGTTTGATCATGAACCCATTCGCGGCCAAGCGCCTTCTGGTGCTGTTGGCTCGCACGCTGCAGGAATACGAGAAGAACTACGGTTCACTCGATTGAGCAGAAATGCGCCACCTTGAGACTTGAATGCTGCCAACGGGACTTGTTTTAGAATGGGTCGGATTGAGCAGATCGAAGCGCAACACCTGAGCCGGACGGCACCTCTGTCGCTTTTCACCGACGTAGCGCTATGGCGTGGGCTGGTGTCGGCGGAATTGACAGAGGAAGCCCATAAGGCGTGGCTGAAGCTATTCTGCGCGCAAATCGATCTGATGATCGGGCCGCTTGCCGGAAAAGACCTTGTCGTGCGCGATGCATTGCTCGCACTTGGGCCACCGGATAGCGACCGCTATGTTCGGGTCGCTCGCCATGGTCCGTCCAGCGAAGAAAGCCTGCTTCTCGCGGAAGCAGCCGAGCGTGCGATGTTGTCCCGCAGGGCCATCATACAGCCCGGCGGCACACCCAACGCCGCCTGCCAGATCGCCCAGCCGCTCCTGATCGAGGATCGATTGTTCGGCGTCGTTGCCGTCGAGCTTGTCGGCGAAGCGCAGGCGCATCTGGAACCGGCCATGCGTCTGTCGCAATGGGCTATTGCCTGGTTCGGCTGGCGGCTGAAGGCTGTTCGCGAAGCGGTTGATAAGAGCCAGGATCTCCGCGGCACGCTGGAGGCGGCCCGCCGGGCAACGAGTGGCCCAAGCGTGGTCAGCGGCTCGGAGGCTCTTGCGACGCAACTCGCCGATGATCTTGGGGCCATGCGCGTGCTGATTGGCGTGCGCCGGCACTTGAAGACGCGCCTTCTGGCCACATCGCACGGAGGCTTCAGCAAGGTCACAACCACCTTCCTTGAAACAGCTCTTGCCGCAATGGACGAGGCTGTCGACGCGGCCCGCGCGATCCACGTGCCGCTGAACGCGTCCGAGGCAACGTTTCCGCATCTGGCCCATCTGCGCCTGTTGCGGGTTCACGACGCCGATTGGGCGGTCAGCGTGCCATGGGAAGCCAGTAGAGACAGCAGCAACCCGAATCGCATTGTCCTGTCAGCATTGGGACGCGGACCTTTGCCGACGGACCTTGAGGCGCAGTTGTCAAATCTCTCGAAGATCGTCGCACCGATCCTGGCTGCGCGGGAGGAGGCTGACCAGCCGATGTCGCGCCGCCTGCTGCGCGGCATGGCAGGTCTCCTTCGACAGATGCCGCTTTTTCTCTTGGGCATAGCCGCAATCGGCTTGGTGATTGCTGCCGGCATCTTCGTCAAACTCGACTACCAGGTCTCCGGTGATGCCTCGATCGAAGGCACGATCCGCCGGTCAATCGTCGCTCCGTTTGATGGATATCTGGCCACGGCCGATGTGAGGCCCGGCGACCGGGTCCTGGCGGGCGCCCGGCTGGGCAGTCTGGACGACCGCGAGCTCAAGTTGCAGAAGCTCGATCTCGAGGCCCGACTGGCCGAAACATCGAAACAGATCGACGAAGCCGTCGGGCAACGGGATCCGGCCAAGGTGAACATTCTCTCCGCCCGGCGCGATCAGGTCCGGGCACAGCTAACCGAAGTGTCGGAGAACCTGGAGCGCACCGTACTCACGGCACCCTTCGACGGATACATCGTGTCAGGCGACAAGACCCAATCAATCGGGTCACCGCTTCGGCGCGGCGACACACTTTATGAATTGTCGCCACTCGACGGATTTCGCGTGGCGATCGATGTTCCCCAGGCCGACTTTTCTGCGATCAAACTCGGCCAATCCGGGCAGCTCGTTCTGGCTTCCCTGCCTTTTGACACTTTTTCTTTCGTGGTTCAGCGGCTGTCGCCGCAAGCAACCGCACATGAAGGTAAGACGGTCTTTCGGGTCGAGGCAAAGTTGTCACAGGTCGGCGGGCTGGTTCGACCAGGCATGCAAGGTGTCGCGCATGTCAAGACGGAGCCGAAATCGGTCGGCTGGATCTATACGCATGGCGTGGTGGACTGGCTGCGCCTGAAGCTTTGGGCCATTTTCCCATGACGGCCCCAACCACAGCCGGACGCGCGTTCCCGCGCCTGAAAGCGAATGTGGATGTCTTTCGCCACATTTACCAGAACGAGATCTGGTACGTGTTCCACGATCGCGCGATGGATCGGATTGTGCGGGTATCGGCCCTGGGGGGCGAGTTTCTCGCGATGCTTGATGGCCGCCGGCCATCGACCGAGGTGCTGGACGACTTTATTGCCGACCACGAGGGGTCGCCCGACGCCGCCCGGCAAATGCAGTCGTTCATGAAACAGATGGATGGCCTGGGTCTTCTCACGGGCACCGGTAGTTCGCGCATTGGCGTGTCTGAAAGCCTCGCCAAACAGGAACGATCGCGCACCTGGAAGGGGTTCCTGAAGAGTCCCGTCAGTTTCCGGATCCCGTTGCTCGATCCTGAGCCGATCCTGCGGTGGCTGCAGCCGCTTACGCCCTGGCTGTTCGGCGCCTTCGGGATGAGCGTCTGGCTTGCGGTCGTCACATTAGGGGCTGTTCTTGCGGCACTGCACTGGCGCGAACTGACAGAGGATTTCGGTGATCGAGTCTTCTCGATTGAAAATCTGGCCATTGCCGGCATCGCCTACCCTGCGATCAAAGTAATCCATGAATCCATGCATGCGCTGGCGCTGAAACACTTCGGCTGCGAGGTGCGGCGCATGGGGCTGCTGTTCATCGCCGGCATTCCTGTACCCTATGTCGATGCGTCCATGTCGATGACGCTGGTCAACAAATATTCGCGGATACTTGTCGCAGGCGCTGGGATCATCGCGGAACTCTTCCTCTTCGGGATTGCAGCCATGCTATGGGTTGCTTCAGAACCGGGGTTACTTCATAATTTCTGTTATAATATTCTGATCCTCACCGGACTTTCAACTCTGCTTTTCAACGGTAATCCGCTGCAGCGATATGACGGCTACTACATGATGTGCGACCTGATCGAGATCCCTGACCTTGGATCTCGTGCGGCGCGCTTTGTCGGCGTTCTGGGCAAGCGATGGATCCTCGGCGATACCAAGGCAGCTCTTCCACGCGCCAGCGCCTACGAGCGCGGCTGGTTCGTCGGATATGGCGTCGCCTCGTCAATCTATCGGACCGTGCTCATTGTCACGATCGCCCTTTATATTGCCGACGCGTTTCCGTTCGTTGGCGCCGCGCTGGCAATCTGGACCATGGCCGGCGCAGCATCCGGACCACTTACGGCTGTTTACCGGGCGATGCGGGCTTCTACGGCGGGAGGCCGACTGCGCGTGGCTGGGCGGATCGGCTTATTGGTGTTGCTGATTGGCATTGGTCTTTTTGTGATCCCGACGCCGAGCGCGGTTGTAAGCCAGGGCTATATTGAACTTCCCGACGAAAATCTGATCAAATCACAGGCCAATGGCAAGCTCGAAGTCTTAAGGGTCGCCTCCGGAGAGTCGGTCGTGGCCGGGACCGTCATCGCCGAACTCGACAACCCAAATATCGACAGCCGGCTCGTGCACGCCAAGGCAACCGTTCGTGAAATGGAGGCGACCTACCTTCAGGCGTCCGCCACGAGCCGGGTGCAGGCCGGAATTGCCCGCGAGCGGCTGGATCAGTCCCGCCAGGAACTGGCTGCCGTGCAGTTTGAAAAAGACGGGCTTGCGATACGCAGCACGTTGGCCGGTACAGTTGTTGTCGTCAACCCGGAAGATCTGCCCGGTCGCTGGATCGCGCGCGGAGAGATGCTCGGCTTCATCCGACCGGTCGATGCGCCTATCGTCCGGACCGTGATACCCCAGTGGCAGATTGATCGGGTCCGGCGTTTTGCCAAGTCTGTCTCTGTCAGGATGTCGTACGATCCGCAGCACCAGATCAAGGGCGAGATTGCCCGCATCGTGCCCGCCGCCAACGACGTTCTGCCAAATCCGGTGCTGTCTCTCGACGGCGGCGGCAGCTACGCGGTGACCACGCGCGATGCCGAGGGCGCGCATACGGCTGAAATCCTGTTTCGCATCGATATTCAGCTCGCAGACCGCTTGCCGATCGACTATTTCAGCGGTCGGGCCGACGTGCGCTTCGATCTCGGTCTGGAACCGCTGGGCTGGCAACTACTGCGAACGGCGCGGCTCGTATTCCTGAGGCATTTTCATGCGTAAACTTCCGCTATTGTCGACGATCGTTAGCATCTTGGCATCCGTCTGCCCTGCTATGGGCGACGACACCCCGCTTGACGATCTGGTGTGTCAGGTCGTCGCCAGCGAGCGAGTCGAAGTCGCAAGCCCCGTCGCTGGCATCATTCAATCCGTCGAAGTCGATCGCGGCGATCGGGTGACCAAAGGACAGGTTCTCGTCACGCTGCGCGCCGATATGGAAAAGGCGGACGTTGCTTTAGCCGAATCCAAGGCTAATACGTCAGCCGTCTTGCGTTCCAAGGAGACAACACTGGCATTCGCCGAGCGTAAGCTTGAACGAAACGCCGACTTGCGTCGACGAAATCTCATTTCCGAAAATGACCTCGATCAACTGACCACTGAGCGCGACAATGCCAAGCTTGATCTTGAATCCGCCCGCGAGCAACAGAAGATATCTGCGCTTGAACTGGCGAAGGCGCGCGTTTTGCTCGACATTCGGACCATTCGAAGCCCGACGGACGGCCTTGTAACCGAGCGCAATCTGCCACCAGGTAATCTGGTGGCGGAAAAGCCGGTGGTCGTTATCAACAAAACGGATCCGCTGTATATTGAAGTGGCGTTGCCAGCCAATCTTTATGGCCGGGTGAAAATTGGCGACGCCTATCGCGTGAGCTTTTCAGTGCCGGGCGTCGGGCCGCGTGATGTCAAGGTGAGTTTGGTTGATACCGTGATTGATTCAGCCAGTAACACGTTCGGGGTCCGTCTCGTTCTGGACAACCCGGATAGTGTGGTTCCTGCGGGCGCAAAATGCCATGTGGCCTTTCCTGAAAATTGAAAATATCAAATACACCTCATGGATTGCGTGTCCAAGCAGAAACAACGACCATTCGTAGCAAAAATTGCAATTTCCTTGAGATTTCCGTGAAAGACTTATATCGGTTTTAACTGGGTCTTTTGGTAAAATCCTACATAGGGCTAGCAAGGCGGAAACAACCTTGAATAATAATTTGCGCGCCGCGCTCTCTGTAGCATTGGCAATTGCGCTGCAATGCGGAACGGACGGTATCATCAAATATTTGTCGGAACGTTTTGGTACATCGGAAATTTTGATGTTGACGTTTCTCTGTGGACTGCCGGTCGTGGTCGCCTACGCATTCTTAAGATCCTCCCTCCGACTGACGATAAAGGGGTCGGTTCAGGCTGGGGGCGAAATGACACCCTAAGCGCTGGCTTCCTTGGGCCACAGATATTCGCCGGTCAATAATATATGCGCCCAGCCCAACGGGGAGATATGTGCCAGGAGCTCCGGCGGCACATCATGCCCTTCGTTTCGCCGCTCAGCGACAGCACGGCCCAGGTGAACGGTATTCCAGTAAATGATGATTGCGGCGAGCAGATTTAGCCCGGCGATCCGGTAGTGCTGTCCCTCAGTGGTGCGATCCCGGATTTCGCCTTGGCGGCCGATGCGCAGCGCATTTTTGAGCGCGTGGTGGGCCTCGCCCTTGTTGAGACCGATCTGGGCACGCCGCTGCATGTCCGTGTCGAGGACCCATTCTATAATGAAGAGCGTGCGCTCCACGCGGCCGACCTCGCGCAGCGCAGCCGCCAGATCGCTTTGGCGTGGATAGGACGCAAGTTTGCGGAGCAACTGGCTGGGCCTGATCTTGCCTGCGGCCATCGTGGCGGCGCAACGGAACAGGTCTGGCCAGTTTGCAACGATCAGTTCCTCGCGGATTTTGCCGCCGACCAGCTTGCGCAAATCTTTGGGCGTTCCTGCCGGATTGAACACGTAGAGCCGCTTCGAGGGTAAGTCACGAATGCGCAGGACGAGGCGATAGCCCAGCATGGCGCTGGTCCCGAACAGGTGATCGGTGAACCCGGCCGTATCGGCATACTGCTCCCCAATCTGGCGACCGGCCTCATTCATCAGCAGGCCGTCCAGGATGAAAGGGGCCTCGCTGACTGTCGCGGGAATGGTCTGAGAAGCGAATGGAGCGAACTGGTCATTGACGTGGGTGTAAGCCTTGAGGCCGGGTTCGGTGCCGTATTTGGCATTGACCATATTCATGGCCTCGCCCTGCCGAGCTGAAGGGAAAAACTGACCATCGCTCGATGCGGTCGTTCCCATACCCCAGAGTTGGGACATCGGCAGCTTTCCCTGCGCAGCCACCACTGTTGCCAAGGCCTGGTTCAGGGCTTCACTTTCGACGTGCCAGCGAGCAAGGCGCGATAGTTGCCAGTAATCATGCGTGTTCGTGGCCTCTGCCATCTTGCGCAGCCCCAGGTTCAACCCTTCCGCGAGCAAGACATTGAGAAGGCCGATCCGGTCGCCGCACGGCACGCCGGTTCGCAAATGGGTGAAGGCTTCGGTAAACCCGAGCTCAGCATCGACCTCCAGCAAGATGTCCGTGATCCGAACTGGTGACATCCGGCGATAGAGATCAAGTATCAGGTCTTCGGCGGTGTCCGGCACGTCTGCCGTCAGTCGGTCGATCCGCAATGTTCCATCCTCGATGCTGCCGTGCGGGATCGTGCCGTTGCGTGCTGCCCGGGCCAGCTGTTTCAAACCATCGGCGAGGCGTGCTTTGCGATCTGTCAGCCAAGCCTGCGGATCAAGCGGAACGGCCAGCTTTGCATTCGCCTGTGCCGTGGTCATCGGCACCAGCACCTGCTTGAGATCGCCGTACCGGCGCGAATGATCCAGCCAGATGTCGCCGGAGCGAAAAGCATCGCGCAGGTGAAACAGAACCGCCACCTCCCAAAGGCGATTGTCGCCCTTCTCTTGTGCTTGCAAATGGCGGTGCCATTTTGAATTCGGCCGTAGGAACGTTTCGGTTGTCCGTGCCGTGGTGCGCATTTCCCCGATCGCCATGGCGGCGGCAATCAGGGGCTGGGCCACAGACGCAGCCTTGATCTTCAGGCATCGCAACATGCGCGGCGCATAGCGCCGGAAGCGATGGTATCCATGTCCGACATGAGCCAACGGCTCATCGGCCAACGTCGTGCTGAGCTGAGTGCCTGTCGCGACAAGTTGTTCGAGCCGATCCCATTCCGGCGATTTGGCGACGGCCGTTTCCAGCGACACGCCATCATTGCGGGCTTCGAGTAGAGAGACCCCCAGAGCGGTGAAGGCGCGCAATGTATCGGTGACTGCTGTCTTGGAACCGGCAATCCGTTCTTCATGCAGCCGTTTTGCCTCGCGCCAAGTCTTTCCCACGATCCGGTCATGGGTCTCAACCACGGCATCGGCGATCGCCGCCTCCCACTCCACGGCGCAGACTGCCAAGATCGCCAATCGCCGATCCGAGCTGATGTCGCGCAAGCCATCGGTGAAATAGCGCTCGCCCTGCCGCCGTAGGCGAGCAACGCGGTGCGGCGGGATACCGGCGAGAAGCAACGGATCAAGAGCCAGGCCACGCAGGAATTCCAGCCTGTCGAGCAGCCGGTTCGCCGCTGCGGAATTGTTGCCGATCTCGAACTGGCGTAGCCAGATGAACCGGCTGATATTGGCATCGAACATTTCGGTCAGCAGCCCATCAAGCAGCTCACGGGCGGGACTATCGAGCCTTTCCGCGATCCGTGTTTCGATGCGACGTTCGGCGGCGACCAGTGCCTCCGCACATAGTCGGTCGATTGTCGATACCGCTGGCAAGATCGTCAGAGTTTCACGACACCGCGCAACCAAACGCTGAGCAAGATCCTCGTTCGATCGGGCTTCTTCGGCCTGATCGAAAAGCCAGTCTCGCAAGTCACGGGCACCACGGCCGGAGAATGTCCGGTAGCCATAGATCTCGCGCAGCGCCTCCATATGTTGCTGCCGGGTCTGACGCCGAGCGGCATAGGTGAGAAGCGCGTCAGCCGGAACGCCCAGCTGAGCCCCGATGAACGATAGGACTTCATGCGGAATCGCCTCGCCCGGAGACAACGCCCGCCCTGGATAGCGTAGCGCACACAGCTGCAAGGCGAAGCCCAGTTTGTTTTCCGGTCTGCGGCGTTCCTGGATGTGTGCGAGATCGTCGTCACCCAGTGTGTAGTGCTTCAGCAATGACAACTCGTCTGTCGGCAGATCGAGCAGCGCTGCCCGCTGCCGCTCGGTGAGAATATGTCGTCGCGGCATCCCAATTGTCCCTATTGAAGTATAGTCTTTTTTGGACAACAATCGCCCTACACAAATCAAGGCTTTCCGGCACCAAAATCCACGAGGCTTCAATTGGGACAGCGAGCCGCCATATATTGCCGCGTTTCGACCGCTGACCAATCGTGCGAACGACAAGAGCGCGATCTGGCGGCGTTTGCCGGTCGCGCCGGTTACGAGGTGGTGGGAATCTTCAAGGAGACAGGCTCCGGCGCGAAACTCGATCGGGCCGAGCGCCGCAAAATCATGGCGCTCGCCCAGGCACGGCAGATTGACGTGATCCTGGTGACCGAGCTTTCGCGGTGGGGGCGCTCAACGATCGACCTCCTCAATACGCTGCGCGAGCTGGAAAACTGGAAGGTTTCCGTCATCGCCATGAACGGCACGGCGTTCGACCTATCGTCCCCACATGGCCGGATACTGGCGACCTTTCTCTCCGGCATTGCGGAATTTGAACGAGACCTCATCAGCGAACGGGTCAAATCGGGCATGGCTGCTGCAAAGGCACGCGGCAAGAGGCTGGGCCGCCAAACTGGCGAGCGACCGAAATCGGACCGGCTCGCACCAAAAGTCATGGCGCTGATCGACGAGGGCCGCAGTTATCGCTGGATCGCGCGCAATCTCGGCATCAGCAAAAACACCGTGGCTGATGTCGCTAAACGTTTGCGGTTGAGAGAGAAAATTCTCCTTCCAGTAGAGTAGCACAATGCTTGCGGAAGGCGACAGCACTTGGAAATGCCACGTTCCACCGGCAAGATCGCCCTTTAGCAACACAATCTCAAGGTGCTTCTAAATGCGTTTCTCGTTGTCTAGTTCGGGTTGGGCTATCATCATCTGTGTTTGCTCTTGGCTATGCGTAGCCTTGTTTGCTCCATGTCAAGCCGCCGATCTCGAGCAATTGCTGAAGAATAGCCACGTGCCAGGGCTCGCCTATGCTGTTATCCGTGGCGGCAAAATTGCCGATCTGAAGGCGTTTGGTGTGCGCGACGCGTCGTCTAGGTACCCGGTCGACGAGAACACCGTCTTTGAGGCGGCATCCCTATCGAAGCCTGTTTTCGCATATGCCGTTCTGCAGCTTGTCGATTCTGGAGTTTTATCGCTGGATGACCCGCTATCGAAATATGTCCCTGATTACGTCAAGGACGATCCGCGCGCTGCCCTGGTCACCGTGGGTGATGTGCTCAGTCAAACGTCCGGTTTGCAGAATTGGCGCAGCAAGACGAGTCCTTTGAAAACCTATTTCGCGCCGGGTAGCCGCTTTAGCTATTCTGGCGAAGGATTTATTTGGCTTCAGCGTGTGGTCGTTGCGATCACTGGCGAAACGTTAAACGATCTGATGGCACGCTTGGTGTTTGATCCGCTTGAAATGAAGCAATCGAGCTACATCTGGCGTTCCGATTTTGAGGCAGACTATGCGACGCCGCATGATACACAATTGACTCCCGGCAATAAAAAGCGACCAGCCAAACCCCTAGTCGCCTCGACGCTGCACACTACGGTGGCAGATTACGCGCGCTTCCTGCAAGCGGTTCTATCTGGTGCGCGCCTTAAACCCGCCACGGCAGCCGAATGGCTAAAACCGCAAATCAGGCTTCATCAGCGATGCATCGAATGTGTCCAGTTGGACACGCCGGATGCGGATCAGCACGTTGCCTGGGGCTTGGGCTGGGGGCTTGAACCCGATCAAGGCTTGTTTTTCCATTGGGGCGACAATGGAGGATTTAAAGCATTTGTGGTCGGCTCTGTCGCAACACAGTCAGCCGCTGTTGTTTTTACGAATGGCTCCAACGGAATGGCTATCATGCCGGAGATCATCGGCCAATTGATGCCGGGCGAAAATCCAGCATTCGCGTGGCTCAATTACGATCGGATTTCACCAGCGGGCGGGTGGCTCGACTGGCTTCATGCACATTAATTTTGGGGCTGACCAGTTACTCCGGCCCGATGTTCTAAGGTACGCGCGCCGCTTAGGGTGTCTTTTCGCCCCCTACCGGAACCGACCCCTCGGTGCTCACACCTAAATCGCTGCGACGGATTCTGCAGATCACTGAAGGTATAACTGCTAACATCTTCCAGATGATCAACTGCCTCGCGGTCGATGCCATCGCGAGCGGCCGCGAACATATCACTGA
>CAIYYN010000016.1 GCA_903930435.1 uncultured Hyphomicrobiales bacterium
CTGCAACGGCCTCGATCAACTGGATACTTCTAGGTCTAGACATAGGCGCAGACATAGTTGCTACCAACTCCTTCGAACCATGTCGAAATTGGTAACAGTCGACCAGCTAACGGCAAAGATGGGGTCGGCTACGCGCTTACAAACCACTGTTATAAGATGATATTTTAATAAATGAACCATTTTAAATAAACTGATATAATGAAACCATCCAAAACAAACTGGGTGGTAAATCATGCATGCACGAGCATACCTGCGCGCATCGACTGACGAACAAAACGCATCAAGAGCGCGGGCACAAATTGAAGCCTTCGCAGCAGAACGAGAAATCCCCATCGTTGGCACCTTCATTGAAAATGAAAGCGGGGCCAAACTAGCCCGACCCGAATTGTTCCGATTGATCGGTGATAGCAAGCCTGGTGACATACTCCTCATTGAGCAAGTCGACCGACTATCACGATTGACCGACGCCGATTGGAAGCGTCTCCGCAATGAACTGGCCATGCGTCAAATCCGGGTCGTGGCGCTTGACCTGCCGACATCCTGGATGTTGGCCAAACCGACAGACGAATTCACGGCCCGCATGTTCGAGGCTGTAAACGGCATGATGCTCGATGTTCTGGCCGCCGTCGCGCGCAAAGACTACGAGGATCGCCGTCGTCGCCAAGCTCAGGGGCAGGCAAAAGCAAAAGCTGAAGGTCGATATAAGGGACGCTCCGAGAATGTATCGCGGAACGACGGTATCGCTGCGATGCTCAAGGGTGGCGCGTCATGGACGCAGATCCAGGCGGCGACAAGTTGTAGCCGGGCAACGATTGCAAAGGTGGCGAAGCGGGGAAGCGGTCAAAATTTAGTGGAATGCTACCCGCTTGAATTGACCGATTTGCGCCAACAGCGGACAGTCGCTTCAAACAACGAACAATCTGACTTGGGGCCGTCTCCGGATTGTCTGGTTCAAAGCGCGAACCCCACGATGGCAAATGCAAGGGCGACATTTCGATATCTCATGAACAGAGGTCGCCAATCTCGCGTTCTACAAGCCGGAAACGCTCCTTAACCTCTTCTCCCGCATAGAAAGCAAGCATGTCGTCCTTCGTGAGCGTCCCCTCAGCAAGAAACTTGATAAGATAGCGCTGATTAAATTCAGCAAGAAGGATGCCTTTCTCGATCTGTGCGAGGATTTGCTTCATATTGTCGATATTGGCGGTGACGAGATTCTTCACCAGCGCCATGTCGCGCGCATCCTTGATCAGCCGGTTCACGATGATCTTGAGGACGTCGGTGTCGAGCTCGAGCGTCTTCGCGTTGAGGGCGATGTCGCGCGCTAGCATGTAAGCTATGGCGAGGTTGCGATAATCGCCCTTCTGGGAATCGATAATCGCAATCAGCCCGATACCGGGGAGGAATTTTAGATCCTGGACGGTGGCGAGTATACTGTTGTCGACGAGCGAGGCGTCAAAGACGATGATTCCGGCCTGCCCCTCGCGATTGGCCTGCGCTTCGAGTAGCTGGCTCCAGGCCGTATCTGCTTTTTTGGTGAAGACGTCCTTGGTCTGGATGTCACCGAGGCGGATGCTCTTGTCGAACTTGCATTCGATCGCGATCCGTTTGCCGCTTTCGCCGGCAAGATGGCAAACGATGTCACCAGTCTTGTTTCGACGTATTGCACCGGCACGGTCGCCGGTCAGCTCGATCCGGTCGGCGAGCTTCTGGCGAGCGAAAAACTCCGCCAGGAAGTCGGCGATATCGGCCTCGGCGAGCACGCCCTTCACCGCCGACCGATAGAAAAGCTCCTTCTTCATATCGAAGATTAGCTTCAGGCTTTCGAGCTCAGTCCCCAGGTCGTTCGCTGTCCGTGAGAGGAAGCTCGAGAGCCGGTCCTCCATGAGTGCTAGAACGCCGATATAGAGCGCCTTGTGGAGCTGCTCGTCGCGATCGGCGGCGGCGACCTTGTTAAAGAACTCGAACAAGATCTTGTTGTCGACCTCGAAGGCACCAAACTGAACGCGACTATTTTTTTGATCGAGGCTGACAAGTGGCATATTAGACTCGGCTGTAGCGATAATGACCCTTGATGGTCGAGGCAAGGAAACTCCCCTTTGACGGGGCCTGGTCGAAGGCCTGCGCAATATGCGCCGGCACCTCATAATAATGATAGCGGGTGCTGTTGAGAAACTCGACCTCGAGCAGCAGCTGATCCTCGTCGTAACGGATCGCCGCGATATTCGAAGAGGTGAAGGGCACGAATTCTTGCCATGCCATGGACGGTCATTCCTTCTTTGGAGGAGAGGATATGGGGTTCTGCTGCAACCAGTTCTCGACGAAATAGCGGTAGTCTGCGGCAATATGCGTCTGAAGATTCCAGCCGCCAGGCGTCATCGAATCGTCAGGCGCAGCTTCGTCGCAAATAAGCGGATCCTGGCTGTCGGGGCGACGGTCACGAGGCGGCGCTTGGATCATCGTGCGCATTGGCAACCGGACCGCTTCGCCGAGAATGATCGCCTCGCCTGTGCGCAGCACCGGCAGCATGCTCGTTAGGCCCTCGAGATTATCCGAAAGCGCGCTCGTTACATGCGAGCGATCCGTCGCATTGCTCAACCGCATTGCGAAGAAGGTCCCGCATTGCGACAAGATCGTCGGGTTGATCTCTGCCGGGCGCTGGCTAACGATCATCGCGCCGATCCCATATTTCCGGCCTTCCTTGACGATGCGCTGGGTCGCAATCGAAGCGGCGCTGCTTCCATCATCGCCAAGATAGCTGTGGGCTTCCTCCATCACGACGAGCAGCGGGCGCTCGCGCCCACCTTCGGAAAGATTCCGGGCCCAGAACAGGCCATCATAGAGGACGCGAAGGATGTTACCGATGATGTCGTTAGTCACCGTCGAGGGGATTCCCGATAGATCGAGGATCGTGATCGGCTTGTCGCTCCCGAGCCAATGGCCGACGAGATCCGCGAGCGTCTTGGTCGTCTTCCCGTTGAGCTCAGGATGCCAGTCACCTGCCTTCAGCAAGAAGTCGTAACGGGCAACGCGAAGCCGGGCGCCGAGCGCCTCGAGCGCCCCTCTTATGTTAATGCCATCAGGGAGATAATTGATCTTCTCCTTATCGGCCCCGATATTCTTAACCTTACGAAAACGAGGCGGGATGCCTGCTTGGGCGTCGCCCACCAACTTCGCTTGTGAAGCGTCGAGCTCATAGGCCCAGTTGGCCGGGTCGAGAGGGCTAGCATTGTCGGCACTGAAATAGGTGCCAAAGTCTCGGCAATACAACTCATACCAGAGCTTGTTGAGAGAGAAAGGAACCGGACTGTCGGCGGTAATGCTGGCCGGATCAACACCCTCAATGGGTTGCGCGACCAAGCTCGCGATCTTGGCCTCAAGGACCTGTTCGAGGATGATGTTGCGTGCCTTGCCGTCTTGAGGAAGGCTTCCGAACGTCACCCGCATGAGCTCATCGAAACTCAGTGTCCAGAAGGGGATGCACAACCGGTGCTCATTGGGGTTGCGCGCATCTGGGCTGATTTTGAAGATATTCGCTCGGTCGCCGAGTGCCTTGCCATATTCACCGTGTAGATCGAGCACGACGATCCGCGCCGACGGGAAGCGGCTTTCATCCGAAAGGACGTTCAACAGCCCCGCGACTGTCGTCGACTTGCCTGAGCCGGTGGTCCCGACGACAGCGCTGTGGCGCGTCACGAGCTTGTTCACATCGACAAGTGCGTCGATCGACTCGCTGCCTGCAACATGACCGACCCGGACCAGATGATTCTGCTTGTCCGACCGCCCATAGATCGCTTGGAGATCTGCCTCAGAGACCAGATGTACTTCGTCCTCGAAGGTTGGATATTGCGAGATGCCACGCTGGAACCGGCCCGTTCTGTAACCCTCGCCGATCAGCTGGACCGTCATCCAGCGCAGGCCGTTGGGCATGGAAAGTGCAGCCTTCTCGGGAACCGCACTGGCGCCCACCTGCGACACGATCCCATAGAGGTCAACATAACCGATCGGGATTTTAACAAAGCTGCCGATCTGGCCGATTTTGTGGCCCTGGCCGTGGACAAAGCTCAGGCCCGAGAAGCGGTCCGATGTCAAAGTCACGCTGACAGACGTGCCGCTGACGTCTTGGACAGTGCCGATGACGGTTGCCCGGTTGGCTAGGTCAGACTGGATCATCGCTCGTCCCATCGCCGGAGAGACCACGCAACAGAGCGCCGAGCGCGGCAAAGTCGCCAAGCCGCACGGTGACCTTGTCGCCATCCTTCACGAAAATGTTGGGCGGCAGCACTAGGTCATCCGCCCCGTCGCCTGTCCAGTTGCCCGGCGTGCGGCCGACGATACCCTTGTCGAAACCCAACAGGCTAAGATTCGGGGTCGCTAGCGCACACTGGCGCGCTAGCCTATAGCTGTCTGTCTCTAGGTCGCCATAAACAAAAGCAAAAACATGCGCAGTCGGGTTCGCCTCCAGACTACGGCATATGACATCATTGATATGCTCGTCTGCAAAGGAATAGCCACAGATGAAGAGCAGTGACGATGGTGCGAGCAGGAAGGCCTTAAGCCGATCGAGCATCGCGAGATAGGGCATCTTGCGGCTCTGGTCATATTTGAGATGCGACGGATAGATTAGATAGCTCTGCTCATCGGTCTTCTCATCGGTTCGAACAACGTTCGTCTCATTCTCCAGGCGCCAGTTGAGCGAACCATGGATTTTCCACAGCCGGGTCCACCGTGGCGGCAACAGGCCCTCGTCCTCAACGGCGCCGAGGTCGAAGAAAGCCTTCCGTGCGCCGATGAAGCCGTCGAAATAGGGTGCTGAACTTTCCTCGAGAGCTTGTTCCATTAACAGGTCGTAATTGGTCGTAAAGAGATGGACGGGCCGCTCACGACGAATCGATCGACTCCAGATCGCAAGATTGTGATATGGGCTGTCCTTTTCCGGAAGCGTGCGAGTGACCTCCTTGGAGATCACCTTACAGACCTCGGAATCGAGCACTTTAAGCTCTGTTGCTGTGAGGCCGCGCACATTTCCGGTGCCGGCGACGCTGGCGAACACGCGGATGCGGCTGAGGAGCAGTTCGATGTTGTCGCCGTTGCCACCATCCTCCTTCACGATCTGAACGATCTTGTCCCAACTATTGAGGATTGCGGGGTCCCCGTTGGATAGAGTCTTGGCGATCACCTTCGTCAGTCCAGCCACGTCCCAGATCAGCGGGTCGGTGAGAGTCTTTCCATTCTCCTCGCGCTTATTGACACGGATCGACAGGGGGCAGCCTGCGCCGAGGAAGAAGCCAATCGGTTTACGGTTCTGCGACAGCGCCTGCTGAATTAAGCTAATCTGTCGAACCGGATCATGCTTATGCATCTCGCCCCCTAGTCAACATTCCCTCCCTAGTCCGGAATCATTAGCCCACAATCTTCTACCCGAACAGGCCGGAGATGTCGCGGCCCCGAAGAGTTAAGACGAGCAAATAACTGCTTTGCGGGTCCGCTTGCTATCATTTGAGTGACCGATTTGCGGGCGCGAAGCCGCTCGTCTGCTTGCTACCCCAAATGTCCGGTTTGTGCCAAGAACGGCCGCAAGGCCATCATGTGGTTCGACAAGTGTTAGATGATCGGGAAAGAGGGCTGACCACCGTCGAAAGATACATGTCGACTTCCGGGTAATAAGCGTTACCCCTAGCGTTACCCCGCCGTCAAAACTAGCTTTTTGAATATCCGGATCTGAATACAACTTATTGAAATTAAAGCTTAAATTTGGTGTCCGGAAGGGATTCGAACCCCTGACCCCAGGTTTAGGAAGCCGAAGCCCCCCAGTATCTAATATTGCGCCGCCGATCGATATCAGGTTGCTACAAATTATAAAAGGTGTCCTTATTGACATTTTACGTAAAATGCGCATTTTACACATAATGAATGGAGGTCTAATGCCACAGGGTATCACTGTTCCGGCCAGCGATTTCTCTCGAAATTTCGCGCGGTACCAGGACGAGGCAATCAGCGCAAAGGTTATTAGTGTGACCAGCCATGGGCGAGTGGTGGGCGGGTATCTATCTGCAACTGAGCTCGCGCACTATGAATTGCTGAAAAGGCGCGAACGCGAGGTTCTAGTAGTCGGCAGCCTTGATGATGAGACCATCGCAGCCATTGAGGCCGCAGAATACGGTACTGAAGCAAGGTGACTATACCTGTACCCAAGCCCGGTCTGGTTATCCGCTATAGTTTTCTCTGGAGCAACGAACATAATAGGGGTGCTATTGAAGGTTCTAAAGATCGTCCCTGTGCAATCGTCGTAGCGACACCTCGCGATGAGTATGGACATATCCAAACAATTGTTGCGCCTATTACGCACAGCGCTCCCGATGATATTAACACCTCCATCGAGATCCCAGCTGCCATTTGCAAGAGTCTCGGCTTGGATTCCGGTCGGCATTGGTTGCGGCTCGACGAACTGAACAGGTTTCTCTGGCCGGGCTACGATCTCCGACCAAGTGGCGACGGTCGCTATGACTACGGTATGTTGCCACCAAGGTTGTTCGAAGATCTGCGACTGGGCATTCTGGAACTCCAACGTCTTCGAAAAGCTCGGATCATTCCGCGCGACTGATCGGGCATATTCTTTCCGTCGCACCCACTTTCAGCGGTTATCATGACCGCAAAAGTGAAAGGCTTGGGTAGGTCGTCAGACTGCAATAAAGAGCTGGTTCGGGAAATCTGCACAGCGGGGATAAGTGGATTTTTTGCCTGAACGCGGGCCATACTGGCCGTGAACAGGAGCGACGATGACGAGACGAGCACGCCGGAACCATAGCCCGGCTTTCAAGGCGAAGGTGGCA
>CAIYYN010000017.1 GCA_903930435.1 uncultured Hyphomicrobiales bacterium
ATTGCGCGCGCCGCGCAGGGAGTGCATCGCGTCTTCCCAGTATTGCGCCAGCGATGCGGCGCGTGTCAGCAGGCCTTCCTCGGCATAGGTGTCCAGCGTGGCCAGCGCCGCTGCGCAGGCGATCGGATTGCCGGAATAGGTATAGCCATGGAAGAATTCAATCAGATGATCCGGGCCATTCATGAAGGCATCGTAGATCTTCGACTTGACGAAAACGCCGCCCATCGGGATCACGCCGTTGGTAATGCCCTTTGCTGTCACGATCATGTCCGGCTCGACCCCGAAGTAGTCGACCGCGAATGGAGTGCCGAGACGACCGAAGCCGGTGATCACTTCATCGAAGATCAGCAGGATGCCGTGCTTGGTGCAGATCTCGCGCAGGCGCTTGAGATAGCCCTTCGGCGGAATCAGCACACCCGTCGAGCCTGATACCGGCTCGACGATGAGGGCGGCAATCGTCGAGGCGTCGTGCAGCGTCACGATCCGCTCGAGTTCGTCGGCAAACTCGACGCCATATTCCGGCTCGCCCTTGGTGAAGGCGTTGCGGGCGGGATCATGGGTATGGCGGATGTGATCGACGCCGGTCAGAAGGCTGCCGAACATCTTGCGGTTGGAGACAATGCCGCCGACCGAAATGCCGCCGAAATTGACGCCATGGTAGCCGCGCTCGCGACCGATCAGCCGAACTCGGGACCCGTCACCCTTGGCGCGGTGATAGGCAATCGCCATCTTCAGCGCGGTTTCTACCGATTCCGACCCGGAATTCGTGAAGAATACATGGTCGAAGCCGGGAGGCGCGATGTTGGTCACCTTGGAGGCAAACTCGAACATCTTGGGATGACCCATCTGGAAGGCCGGTGCGAAATCAAGTTCGCCAGCCTGCGCGCGGATTGCCTCAACGATCTTCGGGCGATTGTGACCGGCATTGCAGCACCAGAGACCAGCTGTGCCATCCAGGATGGTGCGGCCATCGTCAGATTTGTAATGCATTCGGTCCGCCGAAACGAGCATGCGCGGGGCCTGCTTGAACTGGCGGTTTGCCGTAAATGGCATCCAGAGAGCTTCGAGATCATTCGTGCGGTGCTGGTAGTTCATCTCTGCGCCCTCGATCTGGTTGCGGGATCTGCGTTGTCGGCAAGGCTGAGGATTTTTGCTGATCCGCCAGCCCAATTCGCTTGATATCCTGAACATAATCGACGTTATTAGTGACGTCTACGGCTTACATCCGTTCAATTTGTTCCGTTTATTGAACAACTGAACACGCGCGAGAAGTCGCGACACGTTCCGCCCGCCCTGCGAATGCAAAGACGTTCGTTGACGGGCGATCTCTTCGCCAGATCGGAGCCTGCGTTAGGACCGTGGTTCGACTGCAAGAAGCTGATATTGGCCCAGATTGGCACCCGCCCGGTGCACTGGAATGTCTAGAGCACCTCACAATTTCGACGTATTTTCTGATGAGCCTTTGTGTGCGTTGCGGCAACGCTGGTTTCTTGTGCAAGCCCAAAAGAAAGTCATTTGTCTCTGATGTTCATGACAATGGCAAATGAACATACGGTAATACAAGGCTTTTCTTCAATGAACCCTAGTATCGGACGATATTTTTGCAAGGCTCTTTTTTGGATTATATTTTTTGCACTGCGAAATCTTGCTAGCATTATGACATTTTGGTGTCAAAATTGGGCTAAAAAGCAGATAACCTATTGACGACACTTGAAGTGAAATGGCAACCTGTATACATGAACGGTCGTTGACCGTGGAACATCGGCCTGAGTCGTGGTCTGCGTTTGCAATAAGATATCTGTCGTATTTGCTAAGCAAAAGACTGCGGTATGGGTTCGCCTTCGACAGTGGGTATGAATGATGAACAGGACTTCGGACATCTCTTTTCGGCCAACAAGAGCCCAGCTCGCTGCGCTTGCGGTGTTTGCCTTGGTCGCAGTCGGTTTCGTCGGATATGCTGTCGACACGAATAATATTCATACGGCCAAGGAAAGTTTGCAGAAGGCAGTAGAGACTGCCGCCGTGAACCTGCCGCCGGAGTTCGATCAGAAGTCCGATGAAGAACTGAAGCTCGCGTTGCAGCGGAGCATCGAAAAGCAGGTATTCATCGAGGATGATCCGCAAAGCCTGCGTGTGGCGATTGATCGCAAGAAGCATCACTTGAGCGTCAATGCGACTCTGCGGGTCGAATCGACGATCACAAGCCTCATTGGCCCCGACCATGTGGACGTGTCCGCCGCAACCGAAACGACGTCGTCGAATTGATCTCAAGAATTCAGGGTTTGCAGGGGGCCGGCATTGCGATGTCGGCCTTTTTTCTATGTGGATCGTCTCCGGTCAGCCCTATTGCGGGACAAATTGGGCGCGTCATTCAGCCTGCGGGAGTTCAATCCGCCTAGATCGTTGGTTTTCCAGCTTGAATCCAGGCATTTATGCCACCGGCCAGATGCTGGTTCCACGGCAATCCGGAAGCCCTGGCGGCCTCGATCGCCCGTACCGAGCGGACGCCACCAGCGCACATGAAGACAACCGGCTTGCCGTCCACCACCGGCAGGTGGTCAGGATCGAAACTGGAAAGCGGAACATTGACAGACTTCTCGATATGCCGTCCCGCGAACTCATGTGTTTCGCGCACGTCAACCAACATGATGGCATCACGTGCCAGCAAACTCTCGATCTCGGCAGCCGTCAGATTGATAATGTCAGACATCTTCCCGTCCTTTTTTGCGTTCATGCCATCATCATAGAGCTTGTCGCACGGATGCGGGAGCCCATTTCTGGTCTTTGAATTGGAGACATCGGCGGTGAGCCGCCCGGCACTGAAAGCCCCAAGCTGGCAGCAACAGGATTATCGGTTGACATGATCAAAAGAGATGATGCAACACAAGACGCATAAGGTTCCAGACATGGGTGTTCGGCGTTCATCGAAAGTGAGCACTGATTGCGCAAGAACCCGTTCGATACTCATAGCTCTCATCCGTGCCGCGCGCCAATTCGGGCTTGAAGGGCATCGGCCAGGCGACAAATCGATGGCTGCCATTTTGATGAATTCACTGACAACAACAGAGACGCGCACCCGATGACCGCATCACAGCCTACGTCTGATCACTCTGTTATCCCGAAGGAATTAAGTTTGCCGCGCCTGTTGGCGTTTGCACTTCCGGCTCTCCCCGTCGCCGCGTTCCAGCTGCCGTTCGTCATCCTCGTTCCGAAGTTCTACGCAGACAATGTCGGCCTCAGCCTCACGGCGGTCGGTGTGATCATTGCGATCGTACGCTTGATGGATGCGCTGCTCGATCCGATGGTTGGCTATCTCGCAGATACGACGCGGGTCAAATGGGGACGTCGACGGACGTGGTGCGCGGTTGCTGCGATCCCGACAACCGTCGGCGCGTTTTTCGTGTTCAACCCGTTCCCCAATGTTGCTGAGTCTAATTCCGTCTTCTGGGGCGCATGGTTCTTCATCTGGAGCATGATGCTGTCAGTCGGCTACACCGCGATCTCCCTGTCGCATTTGTCCTGGGGTGCGGAAGTTTCGCTGAATTATTATGGCCGAAACCGGATCTTCGCGGCACGCGAGGTGCTGGCGGTCATCGGTACCCTGGTTGCCACAGCCCTGCCCTGGATCCTGTCACGGCTCGGCTTTCATGGCGATGCGACCGTCCTGATCGTCTTGTCCGCCTTGGTCGTCGTGTCACTGCCGCTCTTCGTCATTGTGATGGTGACGTTCGTACCGGAACCCCCGCACGTTCATCAGCAGCACCATAATTTCTTTGAAGGATTGGAGGGTCTCTGGGCGAACGAGCATTTCATGCGCCTGCTCGGAGCCTATGCACTCGGCAACATGGGCAACGCTGTACCCGCGACGCTCTTGCTCTATTTCGCCCGGGACTACGTCCATGCGGGTGAGGATGCGCAGCGATTCTTCCTGCTGCTCTATTTCCTGTGTGGTGTTCTCTCCACGCCGATCTGGATGCGGTTGTCACGGTCGACGTCCAAACATCGGGCCTGGTGCACCGCGATGCTCGTCGCCTGCGCCGGGTTCATCTGGACCCCGTTCATTGGTTATGACTTCCTGGGAAGCTGGAGCCCCTATGCGTTCGGCGTGATCATGGCGATTGCAGGCGTATCCGTCGGCGCGGACCTCATGCTCCCCGTCTCGATGCAGGCTGACGTGATCGACGTCGATACAGCCCGGACCGGTGAGCAGCACACCGGGTTCTATTTCGCGTCCTGGGCACTGGCGAACAAGATTGCGCTTTCAATTGCCTTGGGATTTGGTTTCGTGGCGCTCGGGCTGGCCGGATTTGACAAGGGCGGCGATCACCCCAAGCCACCAGTCGCGATCTCGGCTCCGGCAACGACATCTTCATCCGTGACACCCGCGGCTGAGCAGGCTCAGGCTTCATTGTCGCCCCGAAATCATGTGTCCGCAACGACGGCTTCCGATGAACCGGTGCAGCAGACACCCTTCGCCATCTGGACCCTCGTCCTCCTCTATGGCGTTGTTCCCATCGTCCTGAAGCTCGGGGCGGTGTCGCTCGTGTGGAATTTCCCGATTGGTGCCAAGGAACAGGAAAAATTGCGGGAAGCGATCGAAGCCCAGATCTTGCGGGATGCAGAACAGGATGGTCAGTTGGGCCATTGAGTTCGCTGGGTTGAAATGCGGGGCAACCAGCCCCAGCTTTCATCACATGAAGGATGGACTTTGATGATGTTTCGCCCCGGTATTCTCGATGCAATCGGCAATACGCCCCTGATCCGGCTCAAACGCGCCTCGGAAGCGACAGGCTGCCAGATCCTCGGCAAGGCCGAATTCATGAACCCCGGCCAATCCGTCAAGGATCGGGCAGCGCTGTTCATCATCAAGGACGCTATCGCGCGTGGCGTGATTGAACCGGGTGGGGTCATTGTCGAGGGCACCGCTGGCAATACCGGCATCGGTCTGGCCCTTGTCGGCAATGCCCTGGGTTTCAAGACTGTGATCGTGATCCCCAACACCCAGACGCAAGAGAAAAAAGACATGTTACGGCTCTGTGGCGCTGATCTCATCGAGGTGCCTGCCGTACCCTATTCCAATCCGAACAACTACATCAAAATATCTGGACGATTGGCCGAAGCACTTGCGAAATCCGCACCGAACGGCGCGATCTGGGCGAACCAGTTCGACAATGTCGCCAATCGCGAAGGCCATACGCGCACGACTGCTGAGGAAATCTGGCGGGATACCGATGGCAAGGTCGACGGGTTTGTCGCCGCGATCGGCACCGGTGGCACGCTCGCGGGAACAGCGATGGGGTTGAAGGCGCGCAATCCCGACATCAAGATCGGTCTGGCAGATGTTCCCGGCGCAGCGATGCATCACTGGGTGCAGACCGGTGAGTTGAAATCGTCTGGTTCCTCGATCACCGAAGGCATCGGACAAGGGCGCGTGACGGCCAACATTGCGGGCGCACCGATTGATCTCTCGTGGGAAATTCCCGATACCGAGTCGGTGCCAGTCGTGTTCGATCTCCTCCAGCACGAGGGCCTGTGCCTGGGGTCATCGTCCGGCGTCAACGTTGCCGGGGCGATCCGGCTCGCGAAGGAACTGGGTCCGGGGCATACCATCGTGACGATCCTGTGCGACGTCGGCACCCGCTATCAGTCAAAGCTGTTCAATCCCACATTCCTGCGCTCCAAGGGACTGCCTGTGCCGGACTGGCTTGAGCGCACGTCCGAAATCGAAGTCCCGTTTGTGTCGCAGTAAGCCCCACCTTTTCACGCCAATAGCCCTCATCCAAGCCCGCATCAGGGCTCAACATTCGCCGGGATGATCCAATGACCGAGCCGCTTTTCCGCGAGAATGCCTATCTCCAGTCGTTGGAGGCAAACGTCATCGGTATCACCGAAGCGGGTGGATTGATCACGGACCGAACCATCTTCTACGCCACAGGTGGAGGCCAGCCCGGCGATAGCGGCACGTTCATCACGGCGGACGGCACGCGTATCTCGATCTCGACCGCCGTCTATGAAGACCAATCCAAGACGCGCATCGTGCACGTGCCAAGCTCCGTTGCGCCGCGCCTCGAAGTTGGTGCGAAGGTGCGGCAGGAACTCGACTGGGCCGGTCGTTACGCACGGATGCGGATGCATACGGCGTTGCATCTGCTGTCGGTCGTCCTCCCCTACCCCGTGACCGGCGGATCAATCGGCGACGCGGAAGGTCGGCTCGATTTTGACATTCCCGACCCGAACCTTGACCCCGCTGTCATTCAGGCGGAATTGCAGGCGCTAGTCGCGGCGAATCATGCCGTCACCACCGAGTGGATCACGGACGCCGACCTCGATGCCAATCCGGGTCTGGTCAAGACGATGAGCGTGCAGCCGCCGCGTGGATCGGGCCGGATCCGGCTTGTGCGGATCGCATCCGGCGACACCTCTGTCGATCTGCAGCCCTGTGGTGGCACCCATGTTGCGGCAACCGCTGAAATCGGTCCAATTTATGTGACGAAGATCGAAAAGAAGGGCAAGTTGAACCGGCGCGTCCGGATCGCATTTGCCCCAGTCGCCTGACAAGAAGACGTTCGCCCGGGAGGCCAAAATGACCAATTTCACAGATCGCAGCCGCTGGTTTGTCTCAACCGAGTGGCTTGCGAGCCACTTGTCGGCCCCAGACGTTGTGGTGGTCGATGCCTCCTGGTATCTGCCAGCCCATAAGCGCGATCCGGAAGCCGAATATCTCGCTGGCCACATTCCCGGTGCCGTACGCTTCGATATCGACAAGGTCGCTGATCACTCGACCGACCTGCCGCACATGCTGCCGAGCGCCGTGACCTTTTCCAGCGCCGTCCGCAAGCTCGGCATCGGCGATGGCATGACGGTCGTGATTTACGATGGCATGGGGTTGATGTCTGCGCCACGCGCCTGGTGGACCTTCAAGGTCTTCGGCGTGCGCGATGTGTTCATCCTCGACGGCGGATTACCGAAATGGATCGCCGAGGGACGCCCGCTTGAGATGGACGTTCCCCGTCCGCGCGAACGGCATTTCACGGCCCGGCTCGATCATTCGATGGTCCGTTCCGTCGAGGACGTGAAAGCTGCCTTGGCGACAAAGTCGGCGCTGGTCGTTGACGCCCGCCCGGCTGACCGCTTCCGTGGCGAAGCGCCGGAACCGCGCCCCGGCGTCAAGGGAGGACACATGCCGGGCGCAGCCAATGTCCCCTCGTCAAAACTGATTGAAAATGGTCGTCTCGCCTCCCCCGAAACCGTTGCTGCGGCCTTTGCGGCTGGCGGCGTTGACCCGACGCAACCCATCATCACGAGCTGCGGCTCCGGGGTCACCGCCGCTATCCTCTGGCTCGGCCTCGAAACCCTCGGCGCGACCAAACTGTCGCTCTATGACGGGTCCTGGACCGAATGGGGATCACGCGACGACACGACAATCGTGACCGGGTAAGGTGCGATATGCCATCTGTCCCTGTCTTTGAGACACCACGCCTGTTGCTGCGCGGATACAAGCTCGAGGACTTCGGGCCTTTCGCCACGATGTGGAGTGACCCGGCAGTTTACCGCTTCATCGGCGGCGTCGCGGTGCCACATGAAGATTTGTGGCGCCGGTTTCTGCAAAGACCGGGGCATTGGGACTTTCTCGGGTTCGGGTTCTTCGCGATCGAGGACAGGGCAACCGGCGCCTATTTCGGCGAGGCCGGCTTTCACGACGCGCAACGCGATCTGGAACCTTCACTCACTGGAACCCTGGAAATCGGCTATGCGCTGACGCCCGCAGCGCAGGGCCAGGGGATCGCTGAGGAGGCGATGCGAGCGGCACTTGCTTGGGCGGATCACTACGGCATAGGCGAGCGCTACACCTGCATGATTGAACCGGCTCACGCGGCATCGATCCGCGTGGCGACCAAACTGGGATTTAAGCGCTTTGCCGATACCGAGTATCGCGGCAAGCCCGTCGTCCTGCTGGAAAAAACGCGCCCGCAGGCATAACGCAGGTCATTACGCAGCGTCGTAGACGACCTTGTTGCGTCCGGTTTTCTTGGCGCGATAGAGCGCCGTGTCTGCCCGCTTGAGGATCGTGTTCGGCGTATCATCGCCCCGGTCGAACGTGCCCATGCCGATGGAAATGGTCACCGGAATTTCCGCTTTCCCGCCCGACACCGTGAACGGCGTCCCCGCGACCGTTTCACGCAACCGTTCGGCAATCCCTTGTGCCAACGCCAGATCGGTTTCAGGCATCACGACGACGAATTCTTCGCCGCCGAAACGCGCAACGAGATCCATGCCCCGGACATTGGCCCGCAGACGGCTGGCGAATTCCTTCAGCACCTCGTCACCGGCATCATGACCATAGGTGTCGTTGATCGACTTGAAGAAATCGATATCGACAATCAGCACCGCCATGGGACGTGACCGCTCTGCCGATTGGTCGACAAAGCTCGTCAGGTGGCTCATCATGTAGCGGCGATTGTACAGCCCCGTCAGGCCATCAGTCACGGCCATCTCGATGGACGCCTGCACATTGGTGCGCAGGAAATCATTGTAGCGTTTGCGGCGGACCTGCGTCTTGACCCGGGCGAGGACTTCCTGACGGTCGAGCGGACGCACGAGATAGTCGTTCACGCCAATTTCCAGCGCCCGCATCAGACGAGCCGTCTCATCCTCATCAATGACAAGCAAGATCGGCAGCAGACGCGTGCGATCCAGCGAGCGGATCTGCGAACAGAGCCGCAACGCGTCAAAATTCGTGAGTGCCAGCGAGATGACGACGAGCTCATAGTCGCCGTCAGCAGCCGCAAACAGTGCTTCCTGGGGATCGGCAACAATCTTGACGTCATTGGCGGTTTGCAGGATGCCTGCAAGGCGTTCGCTTGTAGACCGGCGATCATCGACAAGCATGAGCTTGCCCTTCCTACCCGCCAGATCCATGTCGAACTGACCGCTTTCCAGCCCCAGTTCGCGTGTGGCTTCCGCCCGGATACGCAACTCGTCGGTCAACATCTTCAGACGCACGAGGCTCTTGACGCGTGTGATCAAGGCGATATCGGAGACTGGCTTGGTCAGGAAATCATCGGCTCCTGCTTCAAGCCCCTTGACCCGGTCTGAGACCTGATCGAGCGCCGTCACCATGACGACGGGCAAATGCTGCGAACGCTGATCCGCCTTGATCCGACGGCAAACCTCAAACCCGTCCATACCGGGCATCATGACATCGAGAAGCACGATATCCGGCATATGCCGTTCGACGAGTTCGAGCGCCTGCAAGCCGCTGGTCGCTGTCAATACCTCGAAGTATTCAGCCGACAGGCGTGCTTCCAGCAATTTGACATTCGCCGGTATATCATCAACGACAAGGATGCGGGCTGTCATAAAGGGCTCCGAAGAAAATCAGGCGTCACCGAGATAGGATTTGACGGTCTCGAGAAATTTGGCGACCGAAATGGGCTTGGAAATATAGGCTTCGCATCCACCCTGCCGGATGCGTTCCTCGTCACCCTTCATCGCAAAGGCGGTCACGGCGATGACGGGAATCCCACGCAGTTCATCGTCTTCTTTCAGCCACTTGGTGACTTCAAGACCCGATACTTCGGGCAACTGGATATCCATGATGATGAGGTCAGGATGCTCGGCACGAGCAATATCCATCGCATCAAACCCGTTGCGGGTTTGCAGCGTGCGATAGCCGTGCGCCTCAAGGAGATCGTGAAAGAGCTTCATATTCAGCTCATTATCCTCCACGATCAGTACCGACTTCGTCATGAGTCAACTCCTGCGGTTCGCTTTGACCTGATCTGACGCAAACGCATTGGATTTGGCCACCAGCGACACATAAGACGAAGCAATTGGACGCATCGCCTGTTTATCACCCTAAAGCAAAATCCTTTAGGAAAGACGAAGCCAAACACATGAGGGAAAAAACGTATGGCCCTGCAACGAGATCGCGGATTGCCGAGGGAAGAGGCCGAAAACCTGGCGATTGCTTGCCTGAACCTGATCGCCGAAGAGACCGAAACACTGGAGCGTTTTCTGTCGGTCACGGGCCTTGGCCCGGAGACGCTGCGCCACGCAGCCTCTGAACCGGGTTTTTTTGCCGCTGTCATCGAATATATGCTGGGCGATGAAAGCCTTCTGCTGATCGCCTCAGAACGTTTCAAGGTGCGCCCGACCGTGTTTGCGCTCGCTCGCCACCAACTTGGCCGGGGGCTCGACGAATAATGACGGCCCCGCCAGACACAGATCCCCTCGCGATTGCCGCCGTCGACGATCTCACGTTCACCGGCCGCCCGCTTCTTGTCGTGGATGTCGATGAAGTCGTCGTCCACATGGTCGCACCCTTCATTCCCTGGCTGGAGAAGCTTGGCCTGCAGCTCGACATGGACTCCTACAAGCTCGGCGGCAACATCAAATACGCCGGAACCGAACGGCAAGTCCCCAAGGAAGACATCGGAGCGCTAATCCAATCGTTCTTCGATGAGGAGATCCATGCGCAGCCAGCCGTCGACAACGCTGCTGCAGTCCTTGGCAAGTTGGAGCCCATCTATGAGATCATCCTGCTGACCAACGCCCCGCATCGGCACAAGGAGCGACGCAGGGCCAGCCTCCTGTCACAAGGCGTGACGGCAAAACTCATCACCAACGACGGTCCAAAAGGACCGGTCGTCGAAAGGATACGAGCGCGCGCGATGGCGGCAAACGCGCCTGACACGCTAATTTTCATCGATGATTCCGTGAATAATCTGGAGTCGGTGCGTATCAGTGTGCCTTCGGCCCATCTGGTCCATTTCATCGCGCACCCGAAATTTCGCTCGCTGGCCCGTGACGTCGCCGGGGTTAGTCTCAAGACAGGGGATTGGCTGGAGGTCGAGCGCTTTGCCAAGGACGTGATGGGCGCGTAGGCCGACGTATCGCTCGAGAAATCCGCGTATGTGTCTCAGCGGGTTAAAGGTTGCCTGCCCTGCCCGGCATCAGTGGCACAAAGCGAACGTCCGCCAGATGGTCGATCAGCGGCTTCAATCCGCGATCCCGTGGGGCTGTGATCTTCAAAAGCGCTTGTTGACTGCCCGCCGGTCCTGTGGCGATGACCATGATGCCACCGGGCCTGAGGCTGCGCAGCAGAACGGCGGGTATGTCAGGAGCCGCCGCCGACACAATAATGCGGTCAAACGGTGCCTGCTCGTCCCAGCCTTCCAGCCCGTCGCGACATTCGGCGATGACGTTGTAGAGGCGCAGGGCTGAAAACCGGTCACGCGCTAGGTCAATCAGCGTCTTGTAGCGATCGACCGTGTAGACTTGACCCGCCAGCTTCGCCATGACCGCCGCTGCGTAGCCGGTCCCTGTCCCGATATCGAGCACGCGATGGTCTGGGCCAAGTGCGGCAGATTGCAGCATGATGGCGAGGACCGATGGTGTCGCGATGCTCTGGCCGCATTCGATTGGCAGCGCACGATCTTCCAGCGCCTGACTTTTCAACGAGGCTGGCAGGAACAGCGCGCGTGGAACCGTTTCGATGGCCCCCAAGACCCGCTGATCATGGATGCCGCGCGCCCGCAAGCCGAGTATGAAAGCCCCCAAACGGGCGTGGTCATCCGGCGGTTCATCGTGCGAGGGAGCATCCGTGATCATAATACCCGATCAATCCGCGCTCTAATGGTGAGGCTTCTCAGACTTTACGTCGAGGTTCCACCGGGAGACAAGCTATTCGGTGGCAGACAGGGGCTGATTAGCCGAATGCCTTGCTGAGCGACTCCGCCGTCGCGCGGTCCGTCAGGTCGAGCAGCAGCGGCGTGATCGAGATCAGCTTCTGCGACAGGGCCCACATATCGGTCTTTACCGCCGGATTATCCCAACTGCGGCGATAGCTGATCCAATAGTAAGGCATCTGGCGGGCATCGATCCGCTTCTCGACGCCGATCAGACTCTCCACCCGCGTGCACTGCGACGTGATTTCCACGCCCGCGACATCGGCGGCAGGACATGCCGGGAAATTCACGTTAATCAGAATCCCGTCCGGGATGCCGTGCGCGAGGATACGCCGTACGATATCCGCGCCATGCGTCTCAGCCGCGCTCCAGTCTGGCGTCCGACCACTGTCGAATGCATATGATTGGGACAGGGCAATCGACTTCACGCCGAGGATCGTGCCCTCCATCGCGCAGGCCACGGTGCCGGAATAGGTGACATCATCGGCGATATTGGCCCCGCGATTGACACCTGAGAGCACCAGATCCGGCTTTTCCGGCAGGATTTGACGCATCGCCATGATCACGCAATCCGTCGGCGTGCCACCGACCGCAAACCGGCGATCATCGATCTGGCGGATGCGGACCGGATCATGCAAGGTCAGCGAATGGCCCTTGCCGGATTGATCGGTTTCAGGCGCCACGATCCAGACATCATCCGACAATTGCCGGGCTATCTTTTCAAGCACCGCGAGACCGGGAGCCAGAATGCCGTCGTCATTTGAAAGGAGAATCCGCATATCAACCGCCAATCCGTGTGAGCCCGCCCATATAGGGGCGCAACGCTTCCGGAATTGTGACGGAACCATCGGCTTCCTGATAGTTTTCCAGAACGGCGACCAATGCCCGGCCGACGGCCACGCCTGAGCCGTTCAACGTGTGCAGGAACTGCGTGCCCTTGGCGTCCTTGGGCCGGTAGCGCGCATTCATGCGGCGGGCCTGGAAATCACCGCAGTTCGAGCAGGATGAAATCTCGCGATAGGCATTCTGGCCGGGAAGCCACACTTCGATGTCATAGGTCTTCCTTGACCCGAAGCCCATGTCGCCCGTGCACAGAATGATGGTGCGATAGGGCAATCCGAGCCGTTCAAGGATCGACTCGGCGCTGCGCACCATATGCTGATGCTCGGACTCGGATGTTTCCGGCGTGGTGATCGTCACGAGTTCCGTCTTGATGAACTGATGCACGCGGATCATGCCGCGCGTATCGCGGCCAGCCGAACCCGCTTCCGACCGGAACGACGGCGTCAACGCCGTGACCCGCATCGGCAACGTGGCTTCGTCGAGGATCTGCTCGCGCACCATATTGGTGAGCGGGACCTCCGCCGTCGGGATCAGGTAGAAGTCATTGGTCTTGAACAGATCTTCCTCGAACTTCGGCAACTGGCCGGTGCCATAGGCGCTGGCCGCATTGACAAGGAACGGCGGATTGATCTCGGTATAGCCGTGTTCCTGCGTGTGGACATCGATCATGAACTGGCCAAGTGCCCGCTCAAGTCGCGCCAAGGCACCCTTCAGGATCACGAAACGGGCACCGGAAATCCGCGCTGCCGTCTCGAAATCCATGAGGCCGAGCGCTTCGCCGAGTTCAAAATGCTGCTTCGGGGTATAATCGAAATCCCGCGGTGTGCCGACCTTGCGGATCTCGACGTTGTCGTGTTCGTCCTTGCCGACCGGAACCTCGTCGAAGGGAATATTCGGGATACCAGCCAGAAGCGTCTCGAGTTCCGCAGCAATCACGCGCTCTTCGGCCTCGCCCGCCTGAATGATCGCCTTGAGATCGGCGACCTCGGCCATCAGCCGCTGTGCGGTCACTTCGTCCTTCTGGGCCTTGGCCTTGCCGATGTCCTTGGAAGCTGCGTTCTGGCGCGCCTGCGTCTCCTGCAAGCGCGTCAACTGGGCGCGGCGACGCTCATCGATCGCGATCAGCTCCGCCGACAAGGGTTCCTTGCCCAGATTGACCAGCGCGCGGTCAAAAGCCTCACCATTCTCGCGGATCCATTTGATATCGTGCATGATCGCCTCACATCGTCCCGTCTGGCTCGCTGTGGACGTCGTCCGTCGACGGGATCAGGGCAAAGCCGTTCCAGGCCGGACAAATCGCCGGAGGATTGCTTCGCTTGGTCCCGGTCTGACGAAAAGCAGGTAGTGCGCCTACGACAGGGTCAGATCAGTCCCGGTCGAGGATTTGCCCTTTTCCCGCTCCGCTCGTCTCTCGACGTATCTCACAGCAAAGATGGTGAGTTCGTAGAGGAGGATGGTTGGCAGGGCAAGCGAGATCTGGGAGAGCGGATCAGGCGGTGTCAGGACAGCCGCCACAATGAAGGCGATGATGATCGCGTACCGCCGGTAAGTCTTTAATTGCGTTGATGTAACCAGCCCGATCTGGGCCAGCAGCGTCAATACAACCGGCAACTGGAATACAACACCAAAAGCCAGTGTCAGCGTCATGATCAGCGACAGATACTCACTGACCTTCGGCAGCAGCTCGATCTTGATTCCATTGGTGCCGTCTTCCTGCATCGAGGCAAAGAACCCGAGGATGCCCGGCAGCATGAAATAGACCAGCGTCGCGCCCAACAGGAAGAACACCGGAGTTGCGACAAGATACGGCAGGAAGGCGCGCCGCTCGTGCTTGTAGAGACCCGGTGCGACGAACATGTAGAGCTGCGTCGCGATCACGGGAAACGACAGAAAGACGCCCGCATAAAACGCGACCTTGACCTGCGTCAGGAAAAACTCCTGCGGCGCGGTGAAGATCATCGTGGCTGGCTTTCCCGTCATGGCGCGAATGACATAATCATAGGGCCAGACGAGGAAATTGTAGATATAGCGCGCGAACGCAAAGCTAAGGATGAAGCCGCCAACAAGTGCGATCAGCGACCGGATCAGGCGTGAGCGCAACTCGATGATATGATCCATCAACGGGGCTTTTGATGCCTCGATATCGTCTTCATCAGGCCTGCTGGTGCTCATGCGGACGCTCCCGAAACTGGTGCAGCCGCGTGGGCGGGTTCCTCGGAATTTGCAATTGACGTTTGCTCGGCGCTGGTGGCAGGCGTCGGTGACAGATCAATCGCGCCGGGAAAGCCGGTGTGGCCGGGAGGCGTGCTGCTATCGGCTTCGGTGGATAGTTCAGCTGTTGTCGAGGCAGGTGCGGCGATGGTCGGGTCCGAACCGAATGAATGATCAAGGGTGGCCGGGATGCTGAGGTCTTCGCGCATCTGGCCTTCGAGCATCGTCAGCGGCTGCGTCGCGGATTCCAGTTCCTTGCGAATATCGCCCATCGCATCAAAGGAGGTCAGGTCATTGACGCTCTTCTTGAGATCGTCAAACTCGGCTTCCCGGAGCGCAGAACTCATCTGATGCTGGAAATCGAACGCCATCCGCCGCATCTGCCCGACCCACTTGCCGACCATGCGCATGGCCGTCGGCAAATCCTTGGGTGGAATGACGACAAGGGCGACGACGCCGATCAGCAGAAGTTCGCTCCAGGCTATACCGAACATATGTCTCTCTCGTCCTCGAACCTCGACGTGACCCATGCGGAACCACGCATAGTCGACCGCCCGAAGGCTCGTGCCGGGTTCTCGATTAAAACGACTTGCAGCTGACGCATCCAGCCAACATCTCCGCGCGATCAGCCTGTCCGTTGCGGACACCGCGATCAACACTTGGCCGGATCAGCCGACCTTGGAGCTGTCTTCGACCTTTGTTGCTGCGGGCTCGCCGGCCTTGTGGTCGATGGGCTTGGTTTCGGCGGCGGTATCATCTTCCTTCAAGCCCTTCTTGAAGCTGTTGATACCCTTGGCGAAATCGCCCATCAGATCCGAGATCTTGCCGCGTCCGCCGAAAAACAGCATGGCGACGATGAGGACGATCAGCCAGTGCCAGATGCTCAAGGAACCCATAAACTCTACTCCGTTTCATCATCAACCCGACCAATGACATCCTGCAAAAGGACATCCGGACCAGATCGATCACATGCTCATGCACCAACATATGGGCTGAACCGCGTCAATTGGAAAGACAGGAACGATCACCCGCTCCATCTTTGATCAGACGTCGTTAGCATTGCAACGGCCTGTCTGGCAAATGAAACGGTCTATTCCTCACCATCCATGGCCAGATCCATGAGATCTGGTCCGTCGAGCGGGTCTTCAGCCTCGGTCAAGGCGCTGGTGTCATTCGGCATCGGAATGTGGAATCCGGCCGGAATTTGTCCTTCCAGCAGCCCCGCGCCTTTCAAGTCATCGAGGCCGGGCAAGTCCTGGATCGACTCCAGCCCGAAATGCGCGAGGAACCCATCCGTCGTGCCGAAGGTAATCGGGCGTCCCGGCGTGCGTCGCCGCCCGCGCAGACGAATCCAGCCGACCTCCAGCAGCACATCGAGTGTTCCCCGCGAGGTCGAAACGCCTCGGATGGCCTCGATCTCGGCCCGCGTGACCGGCTGATGGTAGGCGATGATCGCGAGTGTCTCGAGTGCGGCACGGGAGAGCTTGCGCGGCTCCTCGGCTTCATGCGTCAGATAGCCGCTTAAATCCTCAGCGGTGCGAAACAGCCATTTTTCTGCGACCCGGATGAGATTGACACCCCGATGCGCGTAATCCGACTGCAAGGCGGAGAGCAGCGCATCAAGATCCGCATCCAGTGGCAACCGCTGCCGCATCGTTGCTTCATCCAGCGGTTCGCGGGAGGCAAACAGCAAGGCTTCGACAATGCGCAGATGGTCGGGATCAACGGTCATGCCGATCCACCTTCGTCGTTGCCCACGTCATCGGATGCATTGACTTCCGCGCTACGCGACGCCGAACGCAGGAACAAGGGCGCAAACGGTCCGGTCTGGCGCAACTCGATTTTGCCCTCTCGCACCAGTTCAAGACTCGCCGAAAAAGACGATGCAATCACGGTCGAGCGGGAGTCCTTGGTCATGTAGCGCGCAAGGAAACCATCGATCGGGGTCCAATCGCCGAAATGGCCGACGAGCCGTTCCAGAATGGCGCGTGCCTCTGCAAGTGACCAGACCGTGCGGCGCGCGACTCGCACGCTCGTCAACATCTTGCGCTGCCGATGGTCCGCATAGGCCGTCAGCAGATCGAAAAGCGTTGCTGTGTAGGTCGCGTTTCGCGTGGAAGCAATGTCCTCGGGCCTGCCGCGCGCGAAAACATCCCGCCCGAGCCGCGTCCGGCTGGTCAGCGCCTTGGCCGCCTCGCGCATCGCTTCCAGACGTTGCAGGCGGAATGCGAGGGATGCCGCCATTTCCTCGCCCGTCGGCTCATCATCCTTGGGGGGATCGGGCAGCAGCAGCCGCGATTTGAGATAGGCGAGCCAGGCCGCCATCACGAGATAATCCGCCGCCAGTTCCAGCCGCGTCGACTGGACCGCCTCCACGAACGCCAGATATTGGTCCGCCAGTTCGAGGATCGAGATACGAGTCAGGTCGACCTTCTGGCTCCGCGAAAGGGTCAGCAGAAGATCGAGCGGCCCTTCGAACCCGGCGACATCGACGATGAGCGCTGGCTCGCTGTCGGAAGAGCGGCGTTCAGGTGCCCCCCAATGCGCATCATCAGACGACGCAGCCTCTGCTGCGAGCAAATTGCCCGCTGCCGAAAACAGGTCAGCTTGAGTGCTCGCCATGGTTCATGCCCCGCCCATACGCCGAAACCGGCTCAGGTCGAAGGCATTTGTAAGGTCTCGGATGCCTGTGCGCAAACGGCAATTACGCCGTCAGCTGCTGAAACTCAGCCCGTGCCGAGGCCTCGTCGAATACATCCGGCTGGCGGCGGCGTGCCAATGCCCGCTCGCAGCGCTGCAAGGCTGGTCCTTCGAGCAAAGGCGTCGCCTCGGCCAACTCGCGCATCTCGTCCATCTCGCCGTTACAATGGAGAATGAGATCCACTCCGGCTTCACGCGCGCGGCGAGCCTTTTCCGTCACGCTGCCGGACAGCGCCTTCATGGAGAGATCGTCGGTCATCAGGCATCCGTCAAACCCGATTTCCGCGCGGATCACATCGTGAATAACCTTGGCAGACAGTGTCGCCGGTGCGTCCGGATCAATGGCGCTATAGACGACATGCGCCGTCATGCCGAGCGGCAAGTCCCGCAACGCCCTGAACGGCCTGAAATCAACCTGTGACAGGATTTCTCGATCGGTGACGACAATTGGCAGAGCGAGGTGACTGTCGACGCCCGCGCGGCCATGGCCGGGAATATGTTTGATGACCGGCAGAACACCACCCGCAAGCAACCCGTCAGCTGCGGACTGTCCGAGCGCAGCAACAACCTCCGGCTCCAGCCCATAGGCGCGCCGCCCGATGACGTCATGCGCGCCTTCAACCGGCACATCGAGGCATGGCACGCAATCCACGTCAATCCCGACAGCGCGCAGGTCATGCGCCATCAGTCGCGCACCGAGATAGGCGGCCCTATGCGCCCTCCCTTGATCGATGGCGTAAATTTCGCCGAAAACACGGGCTGCCGGATAGGCTGGCCAGTGTGGCGCGGCCATCCGTTGCACGCGCCCGCCCTCCTGATCGATCAGGATCGGCGCGTCGAAGCCAACGGCAGCCCGAAGATCCGCCGTGAGATGCCGGATCTGGTCAGGGTTGTCGCAATTCCGCTTGAAGAGAATGAAGCCCCACGGTTGGCTCTCGCTGAAAAAGCGCCTCTCCGCCTCCGTCAGGGTCAGGCCGGAGCAGCCGCTGATGAAGGCTCTCGACGTCATGGCTGATCCAATGCGGGTGGTCGCGGACGAGCTCAGCGCTTGGCGACGACGCAATCGCCGCCCTGTGCCTTGATCTGGGAGCAGAGTGCCGCCGCCTGCTCATGAGTGCCGCCAGCAAGACGCGCGCGATAATACATGCCACGAGCCCCGAGGTCGGCTTGCTGAACGTCACCACCCTTGATCCCCAGGGACGCATATTTCTGCTCTGCCGCCGCAAGTGCATGGCGCGCTTCGGCATCCGAGCGCTGCGAGGAGATCTGGACCATGTAGTCACCCGATCCAGCATCCAGAGCCGCCGGATGTGTCGGCGCAGGAGTTGATGGAGCGGCGCTCGCAGCTGGCGGCGTCGCGGCAGTCGCAAGGCGCACGGGTTGTGCGGGGGCGCTCGAGGGTCCCAGCGCCATCGGAGCATTGGCTTCAGGTGCGGGCTGCGGAGCATGCGGTACGAGAGCTGGCTGCGTACTGGCAATCGGCTTGACTACCGGCTTGACTGCGGCGGGAGGCTGGACAGCCGGTGTCTGTTGAGCCGGTGCGGCTGCAACGCTCGGCTTGGGGGCAGCAGCCGCAGGCGCAGTCGCAACAGGCTTGGTGGAAGGCGGCGTCACGGGCGGCAATGTCGCCGCTGGCGCCGAAACGGCGGGCGCAGGCTGGCTGACCGGCGGAACGACAGGTGCTGGAGCATCGACCGATGCCGTCCGCACAGGCTGCTGCGGCGCGGGGGCGTCCGGCGTGACGATTGTACCGTCCGGCCTGACGATAACGCTGTGCACGCGCTGGATCGGCGCAAGCGTATTGTTGCCCGCAATTCCTGAGCCCACGACGCGAACGGGCGGCTTGCCCGGGATCTGGTCAACCGGATCTTCCGCCTGCGTGACAAGCTTGTCCTGACCCGTCGACTTCGCCGCATCCAGATTGGGGCCGGTCGCGGTGATGGGCTGCTGGACAACCTGTTCCTTCACCGGCTTACCATCCGCGCGGATCAGCGGGATATCGCCGCCAGTCAAGCTGCGACCGGAAACCACCTTGTAGGCAAAGACACTGCCGACACCAACGACCAGGACGCCAACGAGCGACAGAGCCACAAACATACCCGTCGAACGCGCGCGCTTGGGTTCGAGGCGTTCCTGCCTGCGGGTGGGCTGAACATAATCGTCCTCATCATCAGGACCAGCGTCGCGGACGGGATAGAGACCCTGCGACGAAACCGCGTAGCCTTCGTCGTCCGCGCCATAATAACCGCTCTGGGCCCCAGCCTCATGCGGGTGACCGTAGGCACCAGCTGGATCAAGCTCGCCGTGATCGGCGTAGTACTGTTCATCATCGAACTCATGACCGGCATGTTCCCGATGACCGGACGTATCGACATAAGACTCATCTACGAGATGGCCCGAGGCAGAAGTGGAGCGCGTCGATCTCATCATCCCAACGTCCTCCGAATGGCGCGCAGCAGACGGCGCGGAGCGCAACACAGCATGCATTGGCAAGGTTACCTCGTCATCAGACTGAGGCTCCTGATACTGCGCTGGCGCACGCCCGCCAGATGCATGCACATCAGATTGCGGCAACCTAGCGTCAGACCGCGCGGATTGCGGGACAAATTGATCCAGATTGGGTGCCGGCGGCAAGTTCCGGAGATTTTCGGACCGGATTTCATTGAAAAGTTCGACTTCAAGGTCTTCGAGCTGACCCGGCATCGGCTGAGGCGTTATCCCTGCACGAACGGTGGTCCGGGCACCCGGATCACGCCAGGATGTATCCCGTCGCGGATAATCGCGGCTAGCGCCAGCAGTGTCACGCTGTTCGCCCGGAGCGCGCCGCGCCGTGCCGGGACTGGCCGCAGCCTGCCGTGCAGTCGACTGCGTCGCGGGGGCCGTATCGCCAACGATGCGCGCCAACTCATCAAGCGGATCTTCGTCAAAACCGAACCCGGCCCGGGTACCAGTCGTATCCTGGAACTCGGAGTCTCGAAGAGCTGACTGATCACGGAACCGATTGCGAATGACTTCAGGCATCGAACTCAACTACCTCCGCATCCAGCGCGCCGACCGACATGGTCGACGTTCGCCAAGGATACCCGGCCAGAAACCGACGCCCTTCACCGCATTTCTTCAGGCGCTGACACGCCCAATAGTGCGAGCCCGGACGCAAGTACTAGAGCAACAGCTTCCACCATTGCCAATCGGGCCATGGTTGAAAGTAAATCGTCAGGGTTAATAAAGCGTAATTGAGGCATATCCTTGCCCCTGTTCCAATGTCCGTGCAGATCGCTCGCCAACTCATAGAGATAGAATGCGATCCGGTGCGGTTCGTGGCTGATTGCCGCTGATTCGAGCAATCTGGTCCACTCCGCCAAGCGTTTGATGATCCCCAATTCACCAACATCGGTCAATGTGTCGAGCGGCACCTTTCCGAGGGTTTCCCGCGAAATATCGACATTCTTCAGTTCATTTGCCGCTTGACGAAACACGGACCGTGTTCTGGCATAGGCGTACTGAACGTAAAAGACCGGATTATCTTTCGACTGTTCGGTGACCTTCTGGAAATCGAAATCCAGCGGCGCATCATTTTTTCGATAGAGCATCATGAACCGGACCGGATCGGAGCCGACTTCTTCGACGACATCGCGCAAGGTCACGAAATCCCCCGAGCGCTTTGACATTTTGACCGGCTCGCCACCGCGCAGCAATTTGACGAGTTGGACAAGCTTGACATCAAGCGTCGCGGATCCGCCGGACATCGCCTTGACGGCAGCCTGCATGCGCTTGACATAGCCGCCGTGATCCGCGCCCCAGACGTCGATCTGATCGGCGTACCCGCGCTGGAACTTATCAAAATGATAGGCGATATCAGAGGCAAAGTAGGTATAGCTGCCATCCGACTTCATGAGCGGGCGGTCGACGTCATCACCAAACTCGGACGAGCGAAACAGGGTCTGCTCGCGATCTTCCCAATCCTCGGGCAATTGGCCCTTGGGCGGCGGAAGTCGGCCCTCATAGATCAGCCCCTTCTCCTTGAGTGTTTCCATCGCCTGAAACACACGATCATTGTTGTGCGCCTGCAGGCTCGCCTCGGAGAAGAAAACGTCGTGGTGGACGTCGAGCAGCGCGAGATCCTCACGGATCATCGCCATCATAGCGTCAATGGCGATGCGCTTGACCATCGGCAGCCATTCCGCCTCGTCCAGTGCAAGCAGGGCGCGACCGTAACGGGCGACCAGATCGACCCCGACCGGCTTCAGGTAATCACCGGGGTACAAGCCTTCCGGGATTGTGATGGTTTCCCCAAGTGCCTCGCGATACCGGAGATAGGCTGACTGAGCCAGCACATCGACCTGCGCACCTGCGTCATTGATGTAATATTCCTTGGTTACGCTGAACCCGGCAAAAGCCAAGAGATTGGCGAGCGCATCGCCGAACACCGCACCCCGGCAATGACCGACATGCATCGGGCCTGTCGGATTGGCCGAGACATATTCCACGTTGACCTTGGCACCCTTGCCGGCACCTGAGCGACCGTATTCGGTGCCCTTTTCAAGAATGTCGCCGATGACCCGGTGCCAGTAGCCTTCCGCGAGGCGCAGGTTCAGGAAACCGGGACCTGCCACGTCAACCGACGTCACATCCGGCTCGGACTTCAGCGCTGCGGCCAGCTGTGTTGCCAGATCGCGCGGGGACTTGCCCATCGGCTTGGCCAGCACCATCGCTGCGTTGACTGCCAGATCGCCGTGGGAAGGATCGCGCGGCGGCTCAACAGCGATGCGCGTCAGGTCGAGGGCTGATCCATCCGTCGCCGTCCAGGCAAGAGCCTTGATGTGGCTGGCAACGCGGTCGCTGAAATCGGCAAATACATTCATGGTCTCGCGACCCTTCCCTATGCAGGTGATATCAATTTGGCGCGATGAAGCATGGCGACGTTCGGGCGCGGCCACACAAGATCTGATCCAAGATGAGCGGCGAACTAACGTAATTCCGGCGTATGGTCAAACAGACGCGCGTGATCCGCCAGGGCAAAGCGATCCGTCATCCCGGCAATATAGTCGCAAACACGGCGCGCGCGCATCTCTTTGTCAATCGGATCAAGTCCGCGCCGCCATTCAGCAGGCAGGTCGGCATCGCCGCTGAAGTAGGCCCCGAAGAGATCGCGAACGACCCCTTCTGCAGCCGACATTACAGCTTTGACAGGCACGGAACGATAGACGTTCGCAAACAGGAAGGTTTTGATCGCGCGATCATTTTCGGCCATGTCGGGTGAAAAGGTGACCAGTGGCCTGTCAAGACCACGCACGGCGTCAGCTGAATCCGGTCGATGGTCCGCGATGCGCTTCAGCGCTTCGGAAATGACATCTTCGACCATGCGCGTGATCAGTCGCCGCGTGACTTCCTGCGTCAGCCGAACCTCGTCCAACTGGCGATACCGCGCCCTCACTTCGCTCACAAGCGCCGCCAGCACCGGCACGTCATCCAACTGATCGATCTGCACAAGTCCCGCCCGCAAGCCATCGTCGAGATCATGCGCATCATAGGCGATATCATCGGCAATGGCCGCGACCTGGGCTTCAGCGGACGCATAACGATCGAGCAGCAGGTCCTGACTGCGCTGATAGACCCGGATCGCATACGGCAATTCGCGTGCTGCGCCGCTTGCGTGATGATGCGCCTTGAGCGGTATCCCGTCGGCATCGACCAAGGGTCCATTGTGCTTGACAAAGCCTTCAAGCGTCTCCCAGGACAGATTGAGACCATCGAAATCGGCATACCGGGTTTCAAGTTTTGTGACGAGCCGCAGCGTCTGCGCGTTATGATCAAAGCCGCCATAATCCGCCATGACGGCTTGCATGGCTCGCTCTCCGGCATGACCGAACGGGGTGTGGCCGAGGTCGTGGCCGAGCGCGAGCGCTTCTGCCAGATCCTCATCGAGGCGCAGGGCACGGGCGAGCGCACGGGCGATCTGCGACACCTCGATGGTGTGGGTCAGGCGCGAGCGGAAGTGATCGCCTTCGTGGACGATGAAAACCTGGGTCTTGTAGGCCAGCCGCCGAAATCCGGCGGAATGGATGATCCGGTCGCGATCGCGCTGGAACGGCGTCCGCGTCGGGCTTGCCGGTTCCGGCACAAGCCGCCCGCGGGTTTGTCGGGGATCGCTGGCAAAGGACGCCCGTGGTTCGCCACCAAACCCGATCTGAGTGCTCACATCCACCATGTGCAGGCCACTTCCCCTAAACGACGACTTTTGCCCGATTTGACCGACGAGTTGATCGCCGGATAGCACCATTCGAGCGCTGATCGCGCATCAACCGAGAATCACGCCTTGATCTTGTCTCCCGGTGACCGCATCTTAGGGGTTATCTGATGGCGACACCACGACAGCCGCTGCCCTTGAAGCAGCGCGAGCCCAAAAAGGATCGGTATCATGTCTGATCACCAGACGACTTCGGTAGACCCGCTCAGCATCACCGCGAGCGCTGCCAAACGCATTGCCAAGATACTGGCTGATGAACCGGCAGGTACGCTGATGCGCGTCGGCGTCAATGGCGGCGGCTGCCAGGGGTTCTCCTACGACTTTGAAATGACGCAGGAACGTCGGGACGATGATGTCGCCATTACCCGCGATGGCGTGACGGTCCTCGTCGACGGCGCGGCTATAGATCTGATCGCAGGCAGCGAGCTTGATTTCGTCGACAATCTGATCGGCCAGTCGTTTCAGGTCAAGAACCCGAATGCTGCCTCCACATGCGGCTGCGGAACGAGTTTCTCGATCTGAGTGGGTTCGTCGGCGCGGACCCAACGCCCACGCTGTCATCCCGGCGCAGGCCGGTATCCAGTTTTGATCGCAAAATAAACCACTTAACCCGGTTCTCCACAGCAACCTGGCCGCGGGATCCCGGCATTCGCCGGGATGACAGGCTACCGAAGCGCCGCCCCGCTGGTACTCCCGTCAAAGCGGAATATTATCGTGCTTCTTCCAGGGGTTTTCCTGCTGCTTGTTGCGGCAGAGCCGAAGCGCGCGATTGATGCGTGAGCGGGTGGCGCGCGGCTTGATCACGTCGTCGATGTAACCGCGCTCAGCTGCTACGAACGGGTTCGCAAAGCGACGCTGATACTCCGCCGTCCGCTCGGCAATCTTGGCGGCATCGCCCAATTCCGAGCGATAGAGGATCTCGACCGCGCCCTTGGCACCCATGACGGCGATCTCGGCGGTCGGCCAGGCGTAGTTGAAATCTCCACGCAGATGCTTCGAACTCATCACGTCATACGCGCCGCCATAGGCCTTGCGGGTGATGACCGTGATTTTCGGCACCGTTGCCTCGGCATAGGCGAACAGCAGCTTTGCGCCGTGCTTGATCAAGCCACCGTATTCCTGCGCCGTTCCCGGCAGGAAGCCCGGCACATCGACGAATGTGACCACCGGGATATTGAAGCAATCGCAAAAGCGCACGAATCGGGCTGCTTTCTTTGAGGCATCAATATCCAGCACGCCCGCCAGCACCATCGGCTGATTGGCGACGATCCCGACCGTGCGCCCCTCCATGCGCGCCAGACCGCAAAGGATATTCTTGGCGTGATTGGCCTGAATCTCGAAGAAATCACCCTCATCGACGACCTTCAGGATCAGTTCCTTCATGTCGTAGGGCTTGTTCGGATTATCCGGGATCAGCGTATCCAGCGACAATTCGACCCGATCCTGATCATCCCACGTCTGGATTTCCGGCAGTTCCGCCTTGTTATGGGCAGGCAGGAAATCAACGAGGCGTCGAACCTGCAAGAGCGCTTCGACGTCGTTCTCGAAGGAGCCATCGGCAACCGATGACTTCGTCGTGTGGATCGAGGCACCACCCAGTTCTTCCGACGTCACGATTTCATTGGTCACCGTCTTCACGACATCGGGACCCGTGACAAACATGTAGCTCGTATCACGCACCATGAAGATGAAATCGGTCATAGCGGGCGAATAGACGTCGCCACCGGCGCAGGGCCCCATGATGACCGATATCTGCGGGATCACGCCCGATGCCAGCACATTGCGCTGGAACACTTCGCCATAGCCGCCGAGCGCTGCGACGCCTTCCTGAATGCGGGCGCCACCGGCATCGAACAGGCCGATGATCGGTGCGCGATTGCGTAGCGCCATGTCCTGCAGCTTGACGATCTTGGCCGCATGGGTCTCCGAGAGGGAGCCACCGAACACCGTGAAGTCCTTGGCGAACAGATAGACCGTCCTGCCGTTGATCGTGCCGGACCCGGTGACGACGCCATCGCCTGGGACCTTCTGGTCTGCCATGCCAAAATCAGTGCAGCGATGCTCGACATAGATGTCGATTTCTTCGAACGAGTGCTCATCCAGCAGCACCTGGATCCGCTCGCGCGCCGTCAGCTTGCCGCGCGCATGCTGGGCTGCAAACCGCTTTTCACCACCGCCAGCCCAGGCTTCCGAGCGACGGCGTTCAAGTTCGGCGAGGATTTCTTTCATCGAGCAATAATCCCTGACATAAGACGTTGGTCAGGTCTTACCATGCAAGGGAGAGCCGGCAAAGTGCGCCAAAGGACTAGGTCGCTTTGGTCGCATACCTCCCCGGAGGCAGGAATTATCCAACGGACTGCGGCGCAAGGCCGTCAGCGCAACCGTTCGCGTCTGGCGCAACATGCTTCCCCGTCACGGGGAGGTCGGCACGCAGTGCCGGGTGGGGTGAAATACGAACACATTCGAAATCCAAACAAGACCCCCACCCCCGGCTGACGCCGGACCCTCCCCGAAGGGAGAGATGACCCAACGAGCTGCGCGCAAGGCCGTCAGCGCAACCGGTCCAGTCTGGCTGGACATACCTCCCCCTCACGGGGAGGTCGGCACATCGTGCCGGGTGGGGCGAAATCACCGACGCATCCGAAATCCGGACAAGACCCCCACCCCCGGCTCGCGCAGGACCCTCCCCGGAGGGAGGGATGAAACGGCGATCATCAATCACCAAAATATTTGGCGAAAATGGCCTTGGTCTTGCCGGTTGCGCCCATGATGTGCAGGGCCTGATTGATGAACTGCTGCAAGGGCACGTCGCGCTGCAGCCAATAGGCCTTTTCGGCAAAATCGAAGGGCTTGTCGGGATGGATCGAGCAGAGCACGCCTGCATGGTTCTTCTGCTGGAACAGGGTCTCGGAACTGTCGGTCACCATGACATCCTGTCGACCATCGGCAATCTCCTCGAAGATCTTCGTGTTATCCGGGAACACCGTAATCGTCGCCTTGGGGAAATTTGCCTTGGCGAACACTTCGTTCGTCCCACCCGGATTGACGACTGCCCGCGTGGACGGCTGGTTCAGCTGATCCAGCGTCTGATATTTGGCTACATCTGCACAGCGAGCGATCGGTGTCTTGCCCTCACGCATGATCGGATCGGTGAAATAGCCGAGCTTCTGGCGCGGGATCGTGATCGAGACACCGCCCATCACCATGTCAAACTTATCGGCCTTGAAATCATCCGTCATCTTTGGCCACGCGGTCTGGACGAATTCGACCTTGACGCCGAGCGTCGTGCCCAACGCATTGGCGATGTCGATGTCATAGCCCTCAAACTGGCCGGTTTCCTTGTTGAGGAATGTGAACGGCTTGTAATCGCCGGTCGTGCCGACCTTGAGGACACCGCGCGTCAGGATCTCGTCCAGACGGGACGTCGATTGCGCCTCTGCCGCCTGAAATCCGCAGAAACTCAGTCCGAGAGCAAGTACGAAAGACAGTCGATTGATCCGCAACATGCAGGCATCCCCCCATTTGGCTTTTCGTCAGCCTAGAGGCGAACAGGCGCGCTGGCAATCCGGGATGCAGCAGAGGTCAGACGGCAGCAAGAAAGGCAACCGCAGCATCAAAATCGCGCCGACGCTGCTCGAGCCGAAAGGCAGCTTCCTCGTCCGCCCCCCAGACTTCCTGGCTCCAGAGATCATCGAGACTGCCAGACGTCCAGGCCGCATCGACATCCAGTCGCCCGGCATGCAAGGCAAGCGAAATCAGGACTGAGCCGGTCAGCGTCGTGATCGAGTGAAGGCCCGCCAATTGAAAATGATCGAGCGGTTCAACGGCGTTGCGGATACGGTCAATGGCGTCGGGGTCCTGCGCGACATGCATCACGCCCTCGGACACGAGGAAACGGGCACCCAGATGCTCTTCCACCCAATCAAGAATTGGATCCCAGACAAGCGTCTGCCGTTCGACGAGACGCTCCGGACTTGTCGCTCGATAGCACAGGAGATCAGACGCAGCGAACGCCGTGAGATCCTCAATGACCTCATGGCGCCGGTCCTTCACGCCGTCGATGACCGAATTGGCCAGCCGCGTGTAGGGCATCAGACCGGGATCGATGAACTCGCCCTGCCCGGCCCATTCGGCGGAGATCGCGCGAGCCAATGCCTCCGTCGGCACAACGAGTTCTCGCTTGGCCGGTGTGCGGATCGTCCGCCCATCGAGTTCGACGGTAAAGCCATCTGCCGACTGACGGAAACCTGCGTCTTTGTAGAAACGCTTGGGCAATTCGCGACGGTTGAGCGCCCGCGCCTTGGCAATCGGGTCAGCAGCTGCGCGCTCCAGTGCAGCAGCCTCATGGTCAAATTCAAGGAAATCACGCATTTGGGATTGGTCTCGATGGCACACTGCCGCAGGATATAGAACAGCTCCTACCAATAGGCCAATCACCAGTTCAAAAGCGTTGCAATCGCAGGCACGACTTCCAAATAGCTGTCGACGATCCGCTCGGCTCCGGCGTGGCGCAATTCCGCCACCGATTGATAGCCCCAACTGACCCCGAGCACGCTGACGTGCGCCGACCGGCCCATCAGGATGTCATAGCTGCTGTCACCAATCATGATTGTCCGCTCAGGCGGAATGCCGGTTTCGGCCATCGCCGTGAAAATCATCGACGGGTCCGGCTTGGAGGGATGGGTATCAGCCGTCTGGATTGTCGCGAACACACCTTCGAATCCGTGCGTGGCGATCACGCCCGCGACGCCTCGGCGCGACTTGCCCGTCGCGATCCCGAGCGTGACATCATCGCGAGCGGCGAGCGCCATTACTGTGTCCCTGGCGCCATCATAGAGTGCCTCATAGGCCTCCGCCATCTGCCGCAAATCCTGAAAAGCCAACTTGTAGGCTGCCACGGCTTCGCTGACGATTTGGGCGTCAGGTCTGGTATCTAGCAGGGTCGCCGCTGCTTCCGGTAACGAACGCCCGATGATCGACAGCACAGCCCGCCGTTCCGGTGCCGGGCGACCGATACTGGCAAAGGCGCGGCGAAATCCCTCAAAAATGATGTTCTGACTGTCAACCAGGGTTCCATCGACGTCAAAGAGGACCAGATACATGCGCAGTTTCCCGAATTTCAGGCAGCCGTTCGGGCTGCGTTCATCTGACGTCTGATAATTGATATCGCTGACTTGGCATGGCAGCGATATCCGATTGGATCAAAAAGTGCCAATATGTTTGCGTCATTGCGACGGGACCTGACCGTCCCGAGGAAAAGCATCAAACAGTTGCAGAATCGATTTGCGGGAGGCTTTGATGACAATTGGTGTTCGGAACACGCGGCTGTTCGGATTGGCTGTCTGGACAGGGATGACGATCGTCGCCGCGAACGCGCAGACTGTTCAGGCTCCGGCGGGCCAAACGCCGGTCGCGGGGCAGAGTTTGGTGCGTCCGGGGAATATTGTTGTCACCGGGTTCTCGGGAACACGTCTGTCCGACAAGCTGATCGATCCGTCAAAGGCAAACGCTGACGCTGTCACGATCGAGACGAACGGGGCGAGTTTACGCGTCCTTGACGTCAGCGGAACCTGGCGGGTGGGCACCGATCCCGCAACTAACGCAACCGAAGTCGCTGCGATCAATGCGCGGGCCATTGGCCAGGTATTTGGTGTCACACTGGATGATGCCATCGCCCCCGTCTCCAAGTCACCCGCGCCGAATATTTATACGACAGCCACCTCTGCCTACGGCCTCAACATCGTGCTCCCGCCAGAGTCTGAGAATGCCTGGCCACGCCGCACTCTCGGCGGGGACCAACTGGCCAGCTGGATGGCCGGTCAATGGGGCTATGGCACCGCGTCAGACAACAAGCCCGTCAATGGCGGACCAGGCTCGATCTGGCGGATTGACGGGATCACCGGTCAGGTAACGCTGTTTTCGACCATCATGACTGACGGCAAACCGACCGGCGCTCCGGCGCTTGGCAATATCGCCTATGACGCCCGAAGCCATCAGTTCTTCGTCTCGGATCTCGAATCCGGCCTGATCCATCGTCTCAGCCTGACGGGGCAGGACCTCGGCACCTTCGATCACGGTGTGACGGCCAGACAGGCCGCGCATCTCGCGCCGGTGCCGGATGACCCGAGTACGCGCGCCGACATCAAGTCGATCCAGTTTCGCGCGGATGATCCGAACACCTGGGGCTATGCTGCCCCCAGCCGACGCGTCTGGGGTCTGAATGTCTCGTCGGGACGGCTGTATTATGCGGTGGCAGATGGCCCGGAAATCTGGTCGGTTTCGATCAAGGCGGACGGCAATTTCGGTGACGCACGTCGCGAGATCATCGTGCCCGCCGATCAGGGACCGTTTGAAATTTCGGATATCTCCTTCGATTCAAAAGGCTGGATCTATCTTGCCCAGCGTCCTCCCGTGACTGGCAACTACGATTACCAGTTCCTGGCGGCTGAATCCCCTGCTCGGCTGCTGCGCTATCGTCCTGATCCCGCCACCAACGCCTGGATAGACGTGCCGGATGAGTTCCTTGTCGGCCTCAATGCCGACCGTCGGCAGACAGATGGTGGCGTCGCTCTCGGCTATGGCTACACGACCGAAGGCAAGATCGACTTCGGAGCCTGCGACGGTACACTGTGGGCAACCGGTGACGATCTCGACCGCTCGGCGCGCAAGACCGCCAACGCGGGAGCCTCCGATGCGCCAGACGGCGCGACCGGCCTGAATATTTCCGGCTTGCAGGCAAGCCCGCTGGATCCTGCCGATCTGACGGCAAAAACCCTGCATTTCTCGGATTATGACGGTATCTTGCCACGGGCAGCAACGCGCGGGCATGTCGGCGACGTGCGGGCGTTCAAGACCTGTGGCTCCCCGGCGGCAAACGCTACAGCGGTGGCGGTTGAATCGCCGCCGGATGTCTTTGATCTCCAGGTGGAAAAGATTGCTGTCGGTGACTGCCGTCGCGATGGCATTTGCCGCATCGAAATCCGCATCTGGAACCGTGGGGATCGCCGGTATTCGGGCCCCCTGACAATTGCGGAAAATCTGGACAAGGCCGGTGCTCGGCTGATCGGAACCGGTCCGTCGCGCTGGAACTGCGGCCAGGGCGGGGCTGACATCAGCTGCCACCACCCCGGACTCGATATTCGGCCTGGGTTATCAGCCAGCCTGTTTCTGGATTACCGGCTGCCGGCGCGCTGGTCCTATCCGGAATTCGCCGACTGTGCGGAGATAGCCTGGTTGGGAGACCTGAATTCGCCCCAGACGATCGTTGCGACAGAAATCGAACTGGCACGCCTCGGGCTCTATTCTGGCGCACCGGATAGGACGTTTGGTCCGAAACTGGCCGCTGCAATCGATACCTATTCCGAGCGTCACGGTCTCAGAAAAACCGGTCAAATGACAGGTGAGCTGATCGAATCGCTGTTTGGACAAGGCAGCGCGATCCCACCCGACAGGGCTCGACCGCACGAACGGTCATGCGCCCGTTTCCACATTGACCTGCCCGCCACGGTGGACACCTACGTCCCGCCGCCGCCTGTCATCGACTATCTTGATCCACCGGTCATCACGACGACGATCATCGACACGACCTGCCCCGTCGGCTACTGGAACCGGCTTGGCGATTGCGTACGCACCTGCCCGTGGGGCTATCGTGCCTATGGTGACCGCTGTTTCCCCGAAGGTGGACCGATTTGTCGGGGCGGTTGGCTTGCCGGGGGCGAATGCCGCTGCCCGGCGGGCTACATCGGTCAACGCACTGGGCAGGGAAGCGTTATCTGCCAGCCGCAGGTCGGTGGTCCTCCGCCGAGCTGTTTTGGTGGATATCAAGACGGCGGACGATGCCTCTGCCCTGCCGGGACGGTTCCGGTCAATGGCCCATCCGGCATTCTGAGATGTGAGCGCTTGAACGTCCAATGCTTCGGCGGATCAATGGCCTATGGCAGGTGCGCCTGCCCGCCGAATTCAGCGCTGCGCAATGGTCGCTGCGAGCCGATTGGACGACCGATACCGGTCGGGATACCGCATCCCGTCACCTGCCCGCCCGGCTTCGTGTTCAACGGCGCTGCCTGTGCTCCGGCCAATCGTCGGCCCCTGCCGCCTGTGGTCTCGGTACCGCAGCATCCCGGCGGCAATCCGCCACCCGTGATTGCCGTTCATTGCCCACCCGGCACAGTGCGGGCTGGAAACATCTGCGAACCTGTGCGGCGCGACGTTGTTCGACCGAGAAACGTGCCGATCCGCAATCCGCAGGTCGCAGCGCCAAACCGGGGCCAGCAGGTTCGGCCAGTCCAGCACGTGGTTCAGCGGCCAGCCAATGTTCCGGGGCGTGCGCCTGCAAAACCGGTCCTGCCGAATTGCAGGCTCGTGAACGGCAAGTGCGTCAAGTAATAGCGCAATCTGACCCTCCGGTTCGTGGCCCCAGAGGCTACGAACCGGAGGGGTCAGGTCAGACAGCCTGATGGATCCATTGCGCCAGCACCGTGATCAGGTGCTGGGTCCGCAGCGCTTCGACGGCTAGGATGTCGGCGGTGCTGCCACCGAACGCCTGGGCAGATGTTTCGATCGGCTCGACGTGCAGCACCTTCCCATGCGCATCCGTGACGACGCCTGCCCCGGAAATCCAGTCCAGATCATTGCTCGATCCAATGCTGAAAGGCATGCGCTGACGTTCCGACGAGCCAAGCTGGATCGAGTCGATCCTGATCACCAAGCGCGGTGCCGATGGCGTATTTGGCGCCAGCCGATCCGCAAAGACTTCGGCCACCAGCGGCTGCGCCACTTTCGTGATCCGTGCGGCATAGCCGGACAGCCCCTTGTCGGCGAGCGGCTTCGTATCCACCGAAATCGCGGAAAACCGCTGTTCACCGGCAAAGGCCGTTTGAACTGCGGCCAGACCGCTGGCCGGGAGCAGCAGTCCCAGACCAAGTGCCTTGACCCAGAAACGACGAGAGGCAGAGATATCACGACGCGCCATGGCTTGTTCCTTTCGGGATAAGATATCCCCCCAAGATGCATATGGAATGTCGCCTCATTTTGGTCAATGCGCATGTTCCCGCGTCAGGGGCGACCAATTTTTTGTGAACGACGTCGATTGGTCAGAACTGCGCACGGTCGCGGTAACGTGACTTCGCGCCCGATCTGATTTGATTTATATGGCCGGACTGCGCAGTCGGCCATTCGGTTGCGGCAAAAAGGTTCAGAGGAGTTTCCGGATTTCATGACATCCAGCGTGACGCTCATTGGTGCCTTCAGCGCCGGATTCATTTCATTTGCCTCGCCCTGCGTCTTGCCGCTGGTGCCTCCCTATCTGGCGTTCATGGCTGGCATGAGCCTGGAAGAATTACGCGCGACTTCGACGAGGGTTGCCGGTCTGTCACGGCTGCATGTCGCGGGAGCCTCGCTCGGGTTCATCGCCGGATTTACGACCGTCTTCTTGCTGCTGGGGATCAGCGCCTCAGTGCTTGGGCAATTCGTGAACTATTATCGCGCCGAACTTGGACTTCTGGCCGGGCTTCTGATCATCGTGATGGGATTGCATTTCCTCGGTGTTTTCCGCATTCCACTGCTCTACCGGGAAGCCCGCGTCACGCTGGCCGCGACGTCACCCGGCGTCACGGGGGCCTATCTCATGGGTCTGGCATTCGGATTTGGCTGGACGCCCTGCATCGGGCCGGTTCTGTCGGCCATCCTGACGGTCTCGGCGAGCCAGGAAACCGTTGCGCAAGGGGCGATCCTGTTATTGATCTATTCCCTTGGCCTCGGAATTCCCTTTTTTCTGACAGCACTCTTTACCGGGCCGTTCATGAAACTGATGGTTCATTTCCGCCGCTATATTGGTCACACGGAAAAGGTCATGGGCGTTGCACTGATTGCGACGGGGATCGTGTTTCTGACAGGCGGCACAAGCTATGCGTCGCAATGGCTCATCGACACATTCCCGGATTTGGCGAAACTGGTGCTCTGAAGCGCGATCGGATGCATGGCCCTTACGGCCAATCAATGTCTTGGCGCTCGCGGCTCAAGCCCGATCTGGTCCGTTGAAAATATCACTGCACCTGCGGTGTCGTGACGGTCGGGTGTGGCACGTCGAGCTTCAGTGGCGCGCGTTTCACTGGTTCCGTAACGGTCCCGGAGGGCAGCCGACGGTCAGCGGCAGAGGCTGTCTTTGGCAGGATCGGCTCGCCGCTGTAGGCAACCGGTTCGCAAACCGCTTGCGCACCGCGCAACTGGTGGCACGTGCGGACTGCCTGCTCCTTGTCGGCGAATGGTCCTGCGATCACACGAATGTCCACGCCATCACCTGACTCACCCAGGCGGGCCAGCGGCGTCAACGCCTTCGTCAGCTTGCCATCACGCAGGTCAAGATCCGACCAGAATTTCTTGACCTGGACGAGGCTCTTGTAACCGCCGAGATCGATGCCGAACTGCTCCGCCGGACGGGCGGATTCGACTGGTTTGGGCGTGTCAGCCATCGCTTGGACCATCGGCGCGGGAGCAGGCGCTGACCGCACCGTGACCGCCTTCGTCGGATCAATCGGCAAAACCGGACGATCAGCCACGGATCCCGTCGTTGCGGCATCGGCAACGGGATGTGGTTCGGGTTTCGCAACGGCCTGCGCTGCCGGATCGGGTTTCGCTGGGCCTTGCGCCATCGGTGGCGGTGCGGGCATTGGCGGCGTGACTGGCGCGGCGTGGGATTTCGGCATGACCGTAATCGGTTCAGGAAGTGGCGGAATCAGGGATCCCGATGCGGCTGCAGTGTCCGGATCCAGCGCCTGGGACCGTTGTAGCAGCATTCGCTCAAGTGTTGCGCGATCTGCGGCTGCCTTATCTGCTGCGACTCGATCCGCTGGAGACGGTGGCAACGGTGTTACGGGACGCTGCACATTTTGCGGCACCACACTTACGCCTTGCACTGCCTGTGTCGGAATCATCACGACACCGCCGCCGAGCGGCTGCGGAACCGGCGCATGAGCCGCAGGCGCCGGTGTAACGGGCGTTTGCGTAGCTGGCGACTGCGCCGCCGGAGGGACTGCCGGTGTCAGTTGGGTTGCTGCGGGCGGTTGCGGTGCGGGCGCGGCAGGGACACTAGCCGTCTGGCTCACTGAGCCGGAACTGGAAGGTGGCGGATTTGTTGATGGCATCGCCGCCGCAGGCGCAGGTCCCGTCGACGCGATCGGCGGCAGGTTGGCGCTTGACGCCGAAGGCCTGTTTGTGGCGCCAGAACCGGGTGTGATGCTGTCTTCGAGATTTGACAACCGGCGTGCGAGCACATCCGTCGACATGTCAATTCGGCCGACAACGCGCCGCAAATCCTTGAGTTCGGATCTCAACTGGCTGAGTTCGCCCTTATCGAGCCCGGTATCATCGGGCAGTGGTGTTGGAACGGTCGGAACCTGGCCGGTCTGGGAATGCGAAGTCGGCTTTATGGTGCCCGTGATATCGCCAGCCGCCCCCTGGTCAAACCGAGCTACTTGCATGGCACTGTGCTGGGGCGAGAATTGCCAGGATGCAAACGCGGCCAGGCAACAAAAAACAGCAACACCTGCCCAACCGAAAAGCGCGATGTCTCGGCCTTTTTCCTCGGTTTCAAGCAGCCGCTGAATCGGCTTCCTGGACATGTTCCTGGAGTCCGGTACCACGCGCGAATGCTCCGTCTGACTGACCAACGAATCGCGCTGACGCGAATCTCTTACGAAAGAGTATCATTCTTTGCACGGAGTCAGCACCCCGGATCAAAACTTGTCCTGTGCTTGATGTAGAAATGCCCATACAAGACAATAACATAAATGATTGATTTGCAATTTTAATAGAAATTTAAAACCGCTCGGAACGAACACTCCGTAGCATCGGTGGTGATGTTCAATTCAAGGGTAGACACGCTGCAAAAGTGTCCGACCTCGTTGGAGGATGGCGGTCAAGCAAGACGATGACCTTGATCGGATAATCCGTTTGCAGGCATCACAAGCCGGTTGCCTGCCTTCTCGGAGACCCCGGACCTTGACGTTGTTCCGTGTCCGGGAGGTCACTCGCCTCTCGCATGTCCATTCCGGCACGGGCGACCAACGCCATGAACGAACCGGCAGACAAGGAAGGTGAAATGGCGTCGCCTTCAATTTCGTCGACGCCGAGTTCTTTCAGCTGGCGCACGACGGCCACTGACTTGATATCTTGAGCGATCACCTTGACGCTGTGAATTGCCGCAGCGTCAACAATTGTACGTATCCAGGCTCTGGCCTGTTCCACGACATACGGCAGAGGCGACCCGAGAGCTTCAAGCAGGTTTGGATCGATGCAAACCGATGATACGGATATATCGGTCATGTCGACGCCAAATCCGGTTTCACCCGCACTTCCACTCATTTCCAACTGCACCCCGAGTCTCTGCAGATCGCGCATCAACATCTGGGACCGCACTGGATCCTTGGCGCTTTCAATCCGCTTGAAGGCAAGAACAAGCTGGCTGGGCCGCAGACTTGCCCCGCTCAGCCCGCGACGGATCTGATCGATGAAACCAGGCCGGACGAGCGTGCTGTGATCAACCGGGATCTTCAACCGAAGACGCGGGCGTAATTTATACGTCTGGGCCAGCCCCTCCTGCGACCTTTGCAGGACAAACCGCAACATCTGCGGCTCAAATCCGCTCTTGATGACCAGCGGCATGAATTCTCGAGACGGCAGGAGGTCGCCACTGGTCTGACGCCAGAGAATCTCGACGATCGCGCCGGACAACTTGCCGGAATGGAGATCGACAATCGGACGATAGGCAACATCGAATTGCTCGCGGCGCATCGCCTGTTCAAACCGGCCAACACTTGGCGCTTCTTCCTGCCGGCGGATGAAGAGGCCCAGCAGGAAGCCTGTCATCGCCGCTCCGAGCGCAAAATCCGTGAGTATCCGTTGCCCGTCAAATCGGCCGTTTGGAAACCGCTCGGCTGTCGTCACCACCGACAGGGGAAACAGGTGGCTATGGTCGGTCAAGGTGACCGATGCTTCGGATGATACCGACTCCGCCATGCCAACTTCCGAACCTGCGAGCAACGCGGGCACATTCGCGTCTGCCGCACCAGGCTCGCCTGTGATGTCCATCAAACGACGGGTCCCGAACATGAGACGGACACCCGTGATGCCTGCCGCATTTGCAGCCCGCGCCTCGAAGCCCGATACGAGTTCCGCCAGGGGGACAATCGCAACAAGCCTGTTGACCGAGTTGGCCGGGCGACGTTGCAGCCGCAGGGATAATTGTCCGGAGCTGTTGTCGAATGAGGTGCGGACACCAAACGACACGACATCAATCCGCTCAAATGAGCTTAAATCCGTCGCGCTGCTCATGAAATCCGTCAGGGGTGTCGCGATGGCCTGCAAAGTGGCGCACGCGGTCACTCCATCCGGGGTCTCTGTCGCAACGGTCTTGAGTTGCGGCCATTTGACAACGAGTTCAGCGCTCGCCTGCAAATCGGCGGAATTGCAATTGATCGCGCGCATCGCGTCGAGCACGCCCAAACCGTCGCGAACCTGAACCAGTCGCTGATCCAGCAGTGCGATGAAGTCGGCATTCAGAGATGAAATCGATCTGATGCGATTTTCCGCATTGGCTTTGGCAAGCGCCCAATCAATCGCGACCATGCCGCCCGCGCAGCATAGCAAGCAAAAGATAAACAGGATTGGCTTGCGCTTTGCCAGCAACGATTACACCCGGACCCTTTGTCAACAGGAATGGTGTAAGCTGCAACCCCAAAGAATTTGCTAAAATAGTATTCAATACCCCTGATATTGTCGCATTCATCGGTGAAGGGAATGCGTCGGTTCCGATGGTGGCCCCTGAATGAACCTTCGGTTATCACGGCTTTCTGGTTGCACAGGACAAGACACAACTCCTGATTAACGAAATAACAGCATACTTCCAGTCAAATCGACGGGCACAAACAGGCCCTCCGGGATGACGCAAGGCTGACATCGGCTCTGGCAACTGTAAAAATCCGTTCCGCTTCGATGGAAAAGGCGCTAGACAATCCTCCATCACCTGGGACCGAGGTTTCGGTTTGTCGGTCGACTTAGGCCAATCGATGACTGCCGATTTCAAAGATGGGCCCCAATTACAGAATTTTTCACAACCACTTGTTCTAAAAGGAACCTTTAAAAATGAACATTCGTACGACACGCTATCACCCCCACGCTAAACTCCTTATGTCGGTTGCCTTTGGAGCTGCGCTGCTGGGATCAAACGCGGCCTTTGCTGACGGCACCAAGGAGCAGGTCATCAGCATTCTCTCCAAGACGGTGATTGCTGCTGGCTTGAAGGGCATCGATCAGGATGACATTTCAGGCGACGACAGCAAGTTCACGCTATCGGGCGTTGAGTTCGATACGGGCAAGGACGGCGACAGCTTCACGCTGGAAGAGTTGACGTTCATTGGCGCCAAGCCGACGGCAGATGGCGGGATCGTCGCCGACGAGGTAGACATCACGGGCTATGACATGTCTGCCGACAAGGGTGGCATCAGCGCAAAAACAATCAAGATCATGGGCTTCACGCTCGCTCCCCCTGCCCGGATCAAGGTTCCCGGGGCAAGCCATTTCGACCGGTTTGAAATGACGGGGATTGAAGCTGGCGATGACAAGACGACGGCAACCGTGAGCTATCTTTTGCTGACGTCATCTGATTTCCGCGATGGCGTCCCTCATCAGGGCTCCCTTGAAATCAAGGGATTGGATGTACCTGTTGCAGCGGACAATCCGCAAATGGCGGATCTGGCCGAGCTTGGCTACAAGGACGTCAATATCGATGCGACCTTCAAGGGCAGCTGGGATGATAAATCAGGTCGCCTGTCGCTGGATTCCCTGTCCATCAGCGCAAAGGACATGGGCGATGTCCAGTTGGCATTCGTCTTGGGCGGCGTAACACCGGATGTCCTGAAGCAGCTTCAAGCCGCGAAAAATGACTCGAGTGCCGCTCTCGGTGCAATGCAGGCCGTGTCAGTTGCCTCCGCGTCATTGAAGATCACGAACGCATCGCTGTTCGAGCGTCTGATCAGTCAGCAGGCCAAGAAGCAGGGAACGACAAAGGACGAGTTGTTGCATCAAGGCACTGCGATGCTGCCGTTGTTGCTGACAAGCGTGCAAAATCCGGCGTTTGAGAAAAAGGTCGTGGATGCGGTGACAGCCTTCATTTCATCGCCACATACGCTGACCTTGTCGGTCGCTCCTGCGCAGCCGCTCCCGGTGCCGCAGATCATTGGCGTGGCGGGTGCTGCGCCCCAGACATTGCCCGATCTGCTCGGAGCCGATGTGACAGCGAACAAGTGATCAGTCGGTCATTTGCCGCGATGACGTAATACGGTGTCTGGAACCCGACCAACGGGTGCCAGACACCTGAAAATTGCCCGTTTTCCGGCTTTCGATCACACCTAGCCGGTTTACCTTTGCTTCGAGATTGAGTAGCTTCTGCGCCGATTTGTCGCAGACAGGACCGTTGACGAATGAGTCGCGGCGGGCAGTTGAAGTCGGTACGATGGCTGGCTCGCAAAATCCGGTCAGCAGCCTCGACAACAACCGGTGTGGTGTGCTTATGGAGATATCGCTTGTTCAACGGTGACAAATTGGCCTGCGCACATCGTGGCAAGCTCATTTGCACCATGTTGCCATCGATTGCTGACCTTTGATGAAACGCCTTATCCATTACATAGCACCCAAAGGGGCCAAACACCGGGGAGCTCGTATCGCAGCTGCGTGTTTCGGTGTCGTGGCCGCGACAGGATTCGCACTCTTGGCTGCTTTGAATTCCACAATGCTCTCCTCTGGTTTTCAGCCAGACATGCAATTGTCGCAGATGGATCCAGAGTACGGATTGAGCGATTTGGCGGTCGAGCCAAACGAGATGGCTGGCGAAACGGTTTTGGCCAAATCCCTGCCTATGGTGGCACTTCCCAAGGCGGATCGTTTGCCGATCAACGCACGGCTTGTGCTCGCAGGTTCAGCTTCAGCCACGGACCTGAGCCAGCCGATAAACGCGAATGAACCACAGCGGGTTGCGTATTCCGCAGTGACCGAGCCAGGATTCGAAAACGAAACCTACGTGATCCCGGGCACTGCCTATGCGTCGCTTCAATTGCGGGAAGGGCCCACGCGTTTCGACAAGCCAGTCGTGTCGATGAACTCGTCCGCGGTACCAATCCATCCGGGCGAAACACCGGCTATTGCCGAAGAAGAGGATGACGCTCAGCCGATGACGGTCGCCTTGCCGCAGCCGCCGACGCGCCCGGTTCTCGATCAGACCATTCCGCTGCCCAAGATGCGGCCGGACATTCCGGCGACGGCCATGATCCTGAACCCGGGTCGCATCCCTCCGGCGCGGCCCGCATCGCTTGGCAAATCTGACCAGGTCGAATCCGGAAATGCCGGCGGCATTCCCATGCGTCCACCTGCCAGACCAGGCTCTGTTCTCGCTTTCCTGACGCCCCAGAACGACGCCCAGCCTCCAGTGGTTGCGCCCCCCGTATCCCAGCCGCCCGCGACGATCGAGACACCGACACCGTTCGGCATCCCCTATGTGCTTCAGACGCAGACCGTCGATACGGCCTGTCTGAGACCGGAATTGCTGGATATCCTGCGTGAGATTGAAACGCATTATGGACGCAAGGTCGTCATCACGTCCGGCTATCGCAGTCGTGGCCGCGAAGGTTCCCTGCACCGGACGTGTCGCGCTGCCGACATTATCGTGCCGGGCGTCTCGTCTCAGGCGCTGGCGGCTTACGCTCGATCGATCCCGAGCGTTGGCGGTGTCGGCACCTATTGTCATCAGTCCATGATCCACGTCGACGTTGGAATGCCGCGCGATTGGAAATATGGCTGCGGCAGCTACTTCGCGATGCGTGATGGCACGGCACACTGGGGGAAGGTGCCTCAGGAGTCACAGGAAGACTGAGTTTTAACGGGTTCGGCAGTTCTCCGCTTTGATGACGCCAAGCCTTTAGGATCCAGTAAGCCGGATGGGGTACCTTAATCCCGGAACCGTGCCCCGACAATGGCTGGGTTGGCTGCCAGTCGTTGCCCGTCCGCGCCAATGGCATTGTCATCCAGCCACCGCTCTGACTGGTCCAGAACCCTGCGATAGATGAATCCGCACAAACTGCGCGCCGCTGTCCCCGGCCAGTCCTCAGGCAAGATCTCGAGCGGCAACAGCGGGTCGCGCAACACAATTCGGCGATAGGCGTGGATGAGAAGTGTACGCGTGAGGAGCGCATCGAGTTCGGACAGTTTGAGGCCGGATTTCAGTGCATCGCCGAGCGGCTCGAAACCGAGCATGAACCGCCGATACGCTTCCGCAGTCGCATCCAGCACCCAGGCACGCTGGCCGAGCGCCTGCAATTCTTGGGGCTGACCCGTGAGTTTCAGTCGGATCACACCCCCGACGTTAATGTCGTCCCCGCCCGGCGCGATCCACGCATCCCCACCGATGAAACCGAAAGCGGCTTCCCCGGCCAGACGCACGAAGTCCGGATTTTGAGCGGGATCAGCGATGTAGAGGTCAAAATAGCCGGGCCAAGCCGGTGGTCGGCGCGTATAAATCTGGTCGGCGGCCCGCCCGAAAGCCGATTTTCCTGCCTCGCCGAGCGAATAGTAACTGTTGCGCCCAACCTTGGTGCGCTCCAGCCAGCCATCAGCCGTCAGGCGCGACATGGCGGTGCGCACGACGCCATCGCCAATGTCGAGCGCCCGGAACAGGGAGAGCAACGTCCCGAGCCACACAGCCTGACCGCGCGGCATGATGGAATCGCCAAACACGGTGATGATGAGCGACCAGGTGCGCGAAGGGCCTGCATTCAGATGAGCGAGGATCGGCGCGAGTTCGCCAGCACGCGTTTGTCCATTGTGGGATTGTAAACGTGATTGGTCATCGGAATCGGTCAAGGCCGTTCAATCCATTTCTTGAACGCGTTGCGCGGCAGGCGATGCGCCCGCAACGATCATGGCTGTTGCCAGACGCGCATAGTCTTCGCGGCTCAGTCCCTTGCCTTCCCGGAACCAGAGGTAATGCCAGTTGAGCATGCCGAAGAGCGACATGGTCACGGCTTTCAGCATGGGTCCGTGTCCGATGTCCGGGACAGCGGCGGCAATTGCGTCCGCGAAAAGCGCGACAAGGCGTCGCTCCATCGCACGCAAGATCTCCTGCTTCTCTGGCTTCAGGAACGTCAGATTGGCAATCTGGACCTTGTGATGGGCATCTGCATCCCGATAGGCGTCGAGGAGGGCCGCCGACATCGCATAGAGCCTGTCGTTCTCCGGCGCGGCCTTGATGGCAGCCTCAACGACGGTGATCAGTTTCTCCAGATGCATGGAGACCAGATCGAACAGCACTGTCTCCTTGTCAGGATAATAATGGTAGAGCAACGCCTTGGAGACACCACACCCCTCGGCAATCATCGAGATGGATGTACCGACATACCCGAATTCAGCAAAAAGACGCGCTGCATTTTGCAGGATGAGGTCCTGCTTGATGGCGTAATCCTGTGCTCGCGTTCGGGCCATTGCTACCAGTCTTTCCAATCATGTGCGCGCCATCATAACAATCATTGTCCGGTTGGTCGATCAATCAATTGCATTTGCCAGATTGAGGTCCAGATGCAAAATATTTGCGGAACGCGACTAAAGTCGCATGCCCCAAGCTTGGGCTCCTTATGATAGCGCTATCAAAAAAATGCATTTCTATCAGAGTCTTACAATGTAGAAGGCTTTTCCCCGGAAGCGTCATGATCCCAACATTGGGCCTAGACCCCTTTGTGCCCCTTGGGATAATGTTCCGACCGAAATGATTGAAGCAAGGGCTTGAGGCGTCAACGGTTTGACGCACATCGAGGCCGACAGGGAGAGACACATGAAGACGTCAGTCACGACGCTTTTGGCCGCAGGTTTGCTGGCAACCACTGCACTCATAACCGGCTCCTTTGCAGCCGATACAATCAAGATCGGCGTCAGTGGACCGTTTACCGGTGGTTCGTCTTCCATGGGCGTCAGCATGCGCGATGGCGTGAAGCTGGCCATTGAGGAGATCAACAAGGCCGGCGGCGTCAACGGCATGAAACTCGTGGCTGTCGAACGCGACGATGAAGCCAAGAATGAACTCGGCGTTCAGATCGCCCAGGAGCTGATCAACAAGGAACACGTGGTCGCCACGGTAGGCTTCATCAACACGGGTGTTTCGTTGGCCTCTGAACGCTTCTATGAGGAAGCGGAAATTCCCGTCATGAACAATGTGTCGACTGGTTCGGTCATCACCAAGCAGTTCAATCCACCGGACTTCGAAGCCAACTATATTTTCCGCAATGCGGCCAATGATACGATCCAGTCATCGATGATCGCCGAGGAAGCCGTCAAGCGCCTCGGCTTCAAGAAGCCCGCGATCCTCGCCGACAGCACCAACTACGGCCAGCTCGGCAAGACCGACCTGACCAATGCGCTTGCCAAAATGGGCGTGACGCCGGTTGCCGCTGAAAAGTTCAACATCGGTGATACCGACATGACTGCGCAGTTGCTGAAGGCCAAGGAAGCCGGGGCCGACTGCATCCTGACTTACGCCATCGGCCCGGAACTCGCCCAGATCGCCAACGGGATGGCCAAGCTCGGCTGGAAAGTGCCGATGGTCGGTTCCTGGACCCTGTCGATGTCGAGCTTCATCGATACGGCTGGCGTGAACGGTAACGGCGCAATCATGCCGGAAACCTTCATCCAGTTGCCCAATACGCCGAAGCGCAAGGCCTTCATCGAAGCCTACCAGAAGGCTACGGGACTTGATCGCATGCCGTCGCCGGTGTCGGCGGCGCAGGGCTATGACTCGATCTATCTGCTGGCCGCTGCCATCAAGCAGGCTGGCTCGACCGAGGGTCCAAAGATCCGTGCCGCGCTGGAAAATCTGGGAGAGAAGGTTGAGGGCGTTGTGACGGTCTATGATCATCCCTTCAGCGCAGCCGACCATGAAGCCATTTCGTCGAACATCCCGGTCTTCGGCATCGTCAAGGATGGGCGCGTCGTTCCCGCGCACCCGGAAGATCTCGATGGTGACAAGGTCATTCGGGTCAAGCCGAAAGCCTGATCTTGAACGACCACCGAACGCGACGAACACACGCACCTGGAACCGGCCTTCGAGCCGGTTCCGCCATGTCATGATCCTGTTTCCCGCATGATGCGGAAACATGCCTCAAACACCTGAGTTCCAATGCAAATTTTCCTGCAACTCGTTGTCTCCGGCATCTCGGTCGGCATGATCTATGGGGTCATCGCGTTCGGCTACCAGCTGACATTCGCGACTTCCAAGACCTTGAATTTCGGTCAGGGTGAAGCGCTGATGACCGGCGCGCTGGTTGGCCTGACCACGATCAACTTCCTGATCGGCAACCATTTCGGGGTCTCCGTCGCGTTCATCCTGATGATCCCGGTCGTGCTGCTGTTCGGAGCCTGTCAGGGGTCCGTGGTTGAGTGGCTGGGCGTCCGGCAGGCGATCAAGACCAAGTCGGAAGCCGGCTGGATCATGGCGACGATTGCGCTCGGCATCATCTTCAAAAACCTCGCGGAAAACATCTGGGGCCGCGATGCCCTGAAATTCCCCTCGCCGCTGCCTGAAGCCTCGCTCGACATTGGCGGTATCCGCATCCAGCCAATGGAAGTGGCCATCGTGATCGGCGCGCTCCTGATGATGCTGGCGGTCGAAGTGTTCAATCGCACCTCAATTTATGGCAAGGCCGTCGTGGCGACGTCCAACGACCGCGACGCAGCCCAGCTCATGGGCATCAACACGGGTCGCGTGATCACATTCTCCTATGCGCTGTCCTCGATGACGGCTGCGCTGGCCGGAGTTCTCGTTGCGCCTGTGACATTGACCGGTGCGTCCATGGGCGCGGTACTCGGGCTGAAGGCTTTTGCAGTCGCGATCATCGGCGGATTGTCATCCGGGCTTGGCGTTGTCGTCGGCGGCCTGATCCTCGGCATCGTCGAGACACTGACCGGCTTCTATGTATCAACCGGCTACAAGGACGTTCCGGGTCTGGTTCTGTTGCTCATTGTGTTGTCGGTAAAGCCCTCCGGGCTGTTCGGCAAATCCGCAATCAAGAAGGTCTGAGCCCATGCGTTTTCTTCCCTGGGCACTCGGAATTGTGGCCATCGCGGCCTGCCCGTTCCTGATCACCAGCCCCTATTACCTGCATCTGCTCGTGACCATTGCGATCTTCGCCATCGTCACGCTCGGCCTCGATGTCGTGTTCGGCTATACCGGAGAAGTCTCGATCGGCCATGCCTCGCTGCTCGGCATCGGAGCTTATACGGCTGGCGTGCTGGTCATGCATTTCGGCATCGGGTTCTGGCCAGCGCTGCCGCTTGGCATCATCGTCTCGGCGATTTTCGGCATGCTGCTGGCATTCCCGGCGCTGCGCGTGACGGGTCCCTATCTGGCCATGGTGACGCTGGCGTTTGGAACCATTGTCGCGATCCTCATCAATGAAATGACGGACCTGACCAACGGCCCGCTCGGCATCAAGCTGAACACCCCGCTGTTCCTTGACGTACGCCCCTATGCCGACGCGATCCCGCTGTTCAAGATGACGTTGAAGCGGATGAAGGACGTCGAGTTCTTCTATGTGACGGGTGCGGCGCTGCTGCTCACCATCCTCGTCATCAATCGCGTGATCCGCTCGCATATCGGACGCGCGTTCGAGGCCTTGCGCGACAGCCCGATTGCGTCCGATTGCATGGGCGTCAGCGTCTATCGCTACAAGGTCATGGCCTTCGTGCTGTCGGCTGGCCTCGCCGGGCTTGCTGGCGTTCTCTTCGCCTACTCGGAACAATATATTGCACCGAACAATTTCTCGTTTGATCTCTCGGTGCAGTTCCTGCTCGCCGTCACGATGGGCGGGCGCAAATCACGGCTCGGTCCGATCATCGGTGCCGCGATTATTGTCTACATGCCGAACCTCCTGGCTGATATTGAGCTGTTCCGCATGATCGCAGCCGGGATCGCGATTATCGCCGGGATCGCCGGGATCGCAGCGGTCGTGCGCGCCCCCGAAAACCGCTGGCGCATTGCAGTGCCCGTTGCGCTCTGTCTCGCGTTCTATGGTGTCTCGCTGGTGCTGCAACAGATTACGGACTTCAAGCTGACCGTCTTCGGCGTGATGATCCTGTTCGTGGTCTATTACCTGCCCGATGGCATCGTCGGATTCCTGAAGCAGCTGACAAACAAGCTTGGCCGGACCGGACGCAAATCGATTACAGCGGCCGTGTCAAGCGAAACCGGATCGGTCTGGGGCGAGCGTGGAGCCATCGCATCGACTGGCCAGCCACTTCTGTCCGTGGAGACCGTCGTCATGCAGTTCGGCGGACTGAAGGCGCTTGGCGGCGTCGATCTCAGCGTCATGCCGGGAACTGTGCACGGGCTGATCGGTCCCAATGGGTCCGGCAAATCGACCATGATGAACGTCCTGACCGGGATCTATATCCCGACCTCCGGACGGGTCGTGTTCAATGGCCAGCCGATCTCCGGTCTGAAGTCCTTCGAAATTGCCAAGCGCGGCATCGCCCGGACGTTCCAGAACGTGCAGCTATTTGGCGAACTCTCCTGCGCTGACAACATCATGGTGGGCTTGCATCATACCTACATGAGCGGCTTCCCCGGCGTTGCGCTCGCCCTGCCCCTGCAGGGACGCGAAGAGGCCCGTGCCCGGGCGCGCGCGCTCAGCATTCTCGACTTTGTCGGGCTGGCCGAACTGGCCAATGAAGAGGCGCGCAACCTGCCCTATGGCAAGCAGCGCCTGCTCGAAATCGGCCGCGCCTTGGCGCTCGACCCGAAGCTGCTGCTGCTCGACGAGCCTGCCGCAGGGCTGACAGCCCCCGATATCGTGGAACTCACCGCGATCATCCGCCGCATCAAGGCCGAAGGCATCACAATCATCCTGATCGAGCATCACATGGATGTCGTCATGAGTATCTGTGATCAGGTGACAGTGCTCGACTTCGGCGAAAAGATTGCCGAGGGTCTGCCGGCTGACGTGCAGGCAAACCCGCGCGTGATCGAGGCCTATCTCGGCGGCTCTGCCGCACATGCAGCGTGAGGACCAGGCGATGCTGAAGATCGACCAACTCGTTGCAAGCTATGGCAAGGTCCGCGTCCTGCACGGGATCACATTGCAAGTAAAAAAAGGCGCGCTCGTCGCGCTCATCGGCTCCAATGGCGCGGGCAAGACGACAACGCTGCGGGCCATATCCGGCATGTTGCGACCCCAGTCTGGCAGCGTGCAATTGGGTGATGCCGAAATCGCGGGCAAACCGGCCTATGAGATTGCCCGGCGGGGCCTTGCGCATTCGCCGGAAGGTCGGCGCGTGTTCCCCACCCTGCCCGTGCGCGACAATCTTGAACTCGGTGCCTATCCACGCCTGACCGGTGCCCGCACTAAAGGTGACGTGGCTGCCGACATCGAGCGCATGTATGAGCTGTTCCCGCGCTTGCGCGAACGTCGCGGCCAGTTGGCCGGGACCCTGTCCGGTGGTGAGCAGCAGATGCTGGCCATGGCGCGCGCGCTCATGCTGTCGCCGGAAGTCCTGTTGCTGGATGAACCCTCGATGGGACTTTCGCCCAAGCTCGTTGAAGAAGTCTTTGCGACCATTGCACGCCTGAAGGCTGCTGGCATCACGATGCTACTCGTCGAGCAATTCGCTGCTGCCGCGCTCGAAGTCGCCGATTTCGCCTATGTGCTCGAAAACGGCAAGATCGCGCTCTCGGGCGAAGCCGCCAAAATGCGCGATGACCCCGCCGTTCGTGCCGCCTATCTAGGTGGTGGTCACTGATCGGAATCAAGGAAGGGCGCGCCGCGAAAATTGTGCAATCGCCCTTCCCAACTTCTCAACAATTCCAAAAGCTTCGAACATTTTTTGATGAGGCTGCCACACTGTTGGCTAATCTGTGTGGAATCGGCTACAAGACACATACACACAGATAAGAAAGTCCTGAAAATTGGCCGATACCGAACAGCCCGGCAGCGGAAGCAGCGACGCTTCTGACATCAAGCCGATCTCCATCGTCGAAGAAATGAAGCGTTCCTATCTCGATTACGCCATGAGCGTGATCGTGAGCCGGGCACTCCCTGATGTGCGCGACGGGTTGAAGCCCGTCCATCGCCGCATCCTCTATTCGATGCATGAAATGGGCTATGACTGGAACAAGTCCTATCGCAAGTCAGCCCGTATCGTCGGCGACGTCATCGGTAAATACCATCCGCACGGCGACCAGTCCGTCTATGACGCCCTCGTGCGCATGGTGCAGGACTTCTCGATGCGCCTGCCGCTGGTCGATGGCCAGGGGAACTTCGGCTCGGTCGACGGCGATGCCGCTGCGGCCATGCGATACACCGAAGTTCGCCTCCAAAAGGTCGCGCACAAGCTGCTCGACGATATCGACAAGGATACGGTCGACTTTCAGGCCAACTACGATGCGTCAGAACGCGAACCCGTTGTCCTGCCTGCCCGCTATCCGAACCTGCTCGTCAATGGCGGCGGCGGTATCGCTGTCGGCATGGCGACCAATATTCCCCCGCATAATCTCGGCGAAGTGATCGACGCAACCATTGCACTGATCGACAAGCCGGAAATGACCGTCGAAGACCTGATGGAGTATATTCCGGGTCCCGACTTCCCGACAGCTGGCGTCATCCTCGGACGCTCCGGCATCCGGTCGGCCTATCACACCGGACGCGGCTCCGTCGTGATGCGCGGTCGCGTCAAGACCGAGACCGTGAAGGGTGGCCGCGAGGCACTAATCATCTCCGAGATCCCGTATCAGGTGAACAAGGCCACGATGGTCGAGCGTATCGGCGAACTGGTGCGCGAGAAGAAGGTCGAGGGGATCGCCGAGGTTCGCGACGAGAGTGACCGCGACGGCTATCGCGTCGTGATCGAATTGCGCCGCGACGCCATGGCTGACGTCGTGCTGAACCAGCTCTACCGCTACACAGCGCTCCAGTCGTCGTTCGGCTGCAACATCGTCGCGCTGAACGGTGGTCGCCCTGAAGTGCTGAACCTTCAGGATTTGTTGAGGGCCTTTGTCGCGTTCCGTGAGGAAGTCGTCACACGCCGCACACGGTTCCTGCTCAACAAGGCGCGTGACCGCGCGCACGTGTTGGTCGGTCTTGCCATCGCCGTCGCCAATATCGACGAGGTGATCTATCTCATCCGTCACGCGCCCGATCCGGCGACCGCCAAGGCGCAATTGATGGAGCGCAACTGGCCCGCCAAGGACATGGGTCCGTTGATTACGTTGATCGATGACCCACGCCACAAGCTTGAGGATGACGATACCTATCGCCTGTCCGACGAGCAGGCGCGCGCGATCCTCGAACTGCGACTGGCACGCCTGACCGCGCTCGGTCGCGATGAAATTGCCGAAGAACTCGAAAAACTCGCCCGCGAGATCGCTGATTATCTCGATATCCTGCGGTCGCGCGACCGTGTGATGGAGATCATCAAGACCGAACTCACCGAGATCAAGGCCGAGTTTGCTACCCCGCGCAAGACCGAGATCCTCGATGTCGAAGGCGACATGGATGATGAGGATCTGATCGCCCGCGAGGACATGGTCGTCACCGTCACCCACGCAGGCTGGATCAAGCGCGTGCCGCTCTCCACCTATCGTGCGCAGCGACGTGGCGGCAAGGGTCGCTCGGGCATGGCGACCAAGGACGAAGATTTCGTCACGCGCCTGTTCGTGGCCAATACCCATTCGCCGATCCTGTTCTTTTCCTCCAAGGGGCAGGTCTACAAGACGAAGGTCTGGCGTCTGCCACTCGCGGCCCCGCAAGCGCGCGGCAAAGCCCTGATCAACCTCCTGCCGCTCGATCAGGGTGAACGCATCGGGTCGATCCTGCTGCTGCCCGAGGATGAGGAAAACTGGGACAAGCTGGACGTGATGTTCGCCACCACGGGCGGCACGGTGCGGCGCAACAAGCTGTCCGATTTCGTCCAGGTCAACCGCAATGGCAAGATCGCCATGAAGCTCGAAGAGGGCGAAGGCATTGTCGGCGTGGAAACCTGTACCGAGAATGACGACGTGCTGCTGACGACCGCGCTTGGCCAATGCATCCGCTTTGCCGTGCCGGAAGTCCGTGTCTTCAAGGGCCGCGACTCCATGGGCGTGCGTGGCATCACGCTGGCCGAAGGCGACTCGATCATTTCGATGACCATCCTCGGCCATGTGGATGCCGACGCCGACGAGCGTGCAACCTTCCTGAAGCGTCAGACCGCTGCCCGTCGTGCCCTGACCGGTGAAATCTCTGACGCCGAGATCGAGGGATCGGAACCGGAGGCAGCCGACGAAACAGAGGCAACAGCCGGTGACAGCGCCATGCCGGTCGAGCGCTATGCCGAACTTGATGCGCGGCAGCAGTTCGTGCTCACGCTGTCCGAAAACGGCTACGGCAAGCGGACCTCATCCTATGAGTACCGGACCACTGGTCGTGGCGGCAAAGGCATCGTCGCCATGGCCGTCAATGAACGCAACGGCAAGCTGATCGCCTCGTTCCCGGTCGAGGACAGTGACCAGATCATGCTGGTGACCGACGGCGGCCAGTTGATCCGCTGCCCGGTTGACGGAATCCGGATCGCCGGACGTCCGACCCAGGGCGTTACCGTGTTCGACACAGCTGCCGACGAGAAGGTCGTCTCGGTCGAGCGCATCCGTGATGATGAGGACGAGACGGACGGCGAAAGCAGCGAAGGCTGATTTTGGGCTAGAGAAATTGCCGACGGACCCAAACCGGTCCGTCGGCTTTTTGCGCATTTGCGGAGATCTAACTGATGCCAAGCTCCGCTTTCAGCGGGCCGAGCCACGGTTCATAGTCGCGCCAGCGACCAACTGACCTCGAATAGATCGGCTCGCGAACCTGTCGCGAACTCGCGGTCTTCACCAGGCGTTTGGCCTCGTAAAACCGAAGGCAGGCATCGTCCCAGGGCAGGCCGCAATAATCGAGGAGACGACGCGCTTGAGCTTCGGTATCAGCGACCATGTCTTCATATCGTACGTCGATGAATGCCCCTTCCGGCAGCACACGCCGCCAGTGTTCCATCAAACGCTGATATCTTTTATAGAAGCGACCAAGTTCACCCAAATCATAGGTGTAGTCCTGATTACCGGCAAAATAGTTGGTGAAACACGAGACGCATGTGTCCATCGGATCGCGGACGGTGTGAATGATGCGTGCGTTGGGCAGCATCAGGTGAATAAGACCGAGATAGAAAAAGTTGCTCGGTAACTTGTCGGTGAACTTTGCATCCTCCCGTGCGTAAGGTGCACAACGCGTAAGATACGCGCGTGCAAGCTCTCCGAAATCGGACGCATTCAGACCAGAAACATATTCCGGATAGAGAACAGCTTCGTTTGGGCGATCCTTTAACGCGAGTGCGGGAAGGATCGCGTTCAGGATCGGTAGTTCACCCGCCCCCACCACCTGTGGATGGCTTGCCAAAATCTGCTCAATCAAACTTGAGCCCGATCTCGGCATGCCCATCACGAAGATAGGGCGATCGGAGGGATTGCCAGAACCAGACTTCGCCTTGATTAGCTGATCAGAAAACAGGGATTCGATGCGGTCAAAATAACGAAAGGCAAATGCTTCGTTGTACGATAAATTCATTCGCTTCAACGCTGCGCCTTTTGAGAAATGATTGAACGCTTCGGCGTGTGCCGCAATATCTGCGTGGGCCTTGCCCAAAGCATAATCGAGAATCGCTCTATCCTCAGTTCCGAGCTTCTCTTCGCTATTGGCCAATGACAGCATTCTTCGCAAATTTGGGTCGTCACCTGTAAATCGATGGGCAATCGCATAATTTTGATAGAACCGACAAGACGTCGGTTCCAGCTCAATAGCCCGCTCAAGTGCGATTTGTGCCTCAGCTAATCGCCCGACTTCGCTCAATAGTGTCCCAAGATCGTTAAAAGCATTAGCTGATGTCTGGTCCAGTGATACCGCTCGTCCGATAAGCTCAAGAGCGTCTTCGTGTCGATTCAACCCGCGAAGCGCACGACCCGTATTTAAAAGCGCACCGACGTGATCTGGCCTGTTCTGCAGAACTGCTTGGTACCGAGCCAACGCAATAGCGGGCTCGCCGAGTTCCATTTGGATATTCGCACTACTGGTCAATGCATCCTCATGGTGAGGCTGGATCATCAGAATGCGTTCATAATCGGCGAGTGCTTCTCGTTTTCGATCCAGCTTTCCAAGCACATAGCCTCGATTGAAAAGCGCATCGATATGGTCAGGCTTTAAACTAAGCGCCGTATTCAAGCTGTCGAGTGCTTGGCTAAAGAGTTGTAGGCCGGTCTGCGCGACCCCTGCGGCATAGTGAAGCAAATCGACTTCAGGCCGACTGCGAAGCAACCGCTTTGCCAGCTTTAAGCTCTCATCAAACCGAGCTTGCTGGAGTATGACAAAGAGCTTTAAATACTGTGCTTCAACATGATTGGGCACTGATCTCAAGATCGCATCATAAAATTGTTCTGCTTCGGCCATTTTTGACTGCGAATGACATAACTTGCCATGCTCAAGCCAGGAGCGAATTACAACATCGCGCTCATGTCTGGCCGGTGGCTGCAGCTTCGGACGTAGATCAGCATGCGCTGATGCCAACGCATGCTGACGTCGCTGATGAGATAACATGACCCTAACTCCGACACGGTTACACACCTAAATTTTGCGTAACAGTGAATATCAATATTGAACGATGTCTTAAACTCTTCATTTCATTCAATCAGAATGAATTACACTATTCATTCTATTACTCGTCTTCTTTTGACACCCTGAGATCCGGGCAATATTTTGACGCGACTGTCTTTCCGATTAACCTTATCTAGCCGCTGGCCTTCGGGCCAATCTCAAGCACCCACCAATGCAAAGCTTCACGCATTTCATTGATATTTATCGTTTTTCTGACTTTTTAATCCAACAGCTCGATAGCTCGACCGGGCCTTCACATGCAAAAAAGTCCAAGAGTCGCGTGATTTCGATCAACAGACTTTTCCAGAAAAGTGATTTATTCGAATCTTTTAAGATAATTAATTTTATTATAAAGTGCGTCTATATTGCTTAAGATCAGATAAATATAGTGACTATTATTACTTCTCTTTATAAGCTTTAGTCTATTTAATGAAATATTATGCATTATTTACATGATATTCGAATCATATAATGTCTCTTACCTCATAATATATATTATATTTTGTATGTATTAGCCAAGCAAGTCATCATGTTTATCTCAATGCAATTAGCATCTTAAATCATCAATTGTCGGGCTATCCGATAGAAAAGCGCTTGCGTCCGAAATATCACGACCGATAACGAACAAACCACGCGTTCAACTGAACTCGCAGCAGAGTCGTTGGATGTGATCGCTATTGACTTCGCTTGCCCATTTTGACCCGGCCAGCATGATCAGCGCGATCGGGCGGTCATGCGTGAAGACGGAAAAGATTTGCGCGCCAGCTTCAAACGATCTTTCCGCATGGCCACAGACCCGACACTGGCGGTCACGGCGTTCGACTCGACTGCCAGCGACCGCATCCGTGATGATGACGACGATACGGGCGGCGAAAACAGCGAAGGCTGAATTGCCTGGTTGACTGAAATCGGATCGGATCGGATCAGTTTTAGCGAGAGGCCTCGGCATCCATGTCGGGGACTATCTCGCCTGCGGAGCCGTCACCAAGGCCAAAAGACAAGCTTCGACAACCATGAGCGATGGACTCGTTCTGCGCTTGATCGAAATGATCGCGCGCCTTTGCGAAAATCTCTAGTTGTGATCTAAGTAGTGGCACTAAACTTATACAACTAATTTTTCTAATATTATATGATCTATCAAGATTTTCCGCATTGTGGTTAAAATTTATGCAGCGTTAATCCATGAGATGCGAGACTGCACAAGGAACTTTTATTGATGCAGGGAACTGTCCGTATGAGCATTCTGTCACGCATGCGTCTAAGCGCTCAAATTTTTGCCATTGGATTGATCGCCGCGATCGGTTTCGCAGCGATCCTTGGCGAGGCCTTTTGGTCAGCGAACCGGCAGACAGAATTTGATGGACTGGCCCGCAACGGTAACGCAATTGCCCTGAATGCTGCAAAACTCGGGAATTCCTTGCTCCAGCTCCGCCGCAACGAAAAGGATTTCCTGTTACGATCGGACTCACAATATGCCGAAAGTCATCAAAAGAATGCCCAGGTGGCAATTGCTCAGATCGCCGAGCTAACTCAGTTGGCCAAGCAGAGCGGCGATCCTCAGTTGTTGTCGCGTATTCAGGCCATTCAGCCCCTTCTCGATGTTTATCTGGCAGGCTTTCATGACCTCGTGGCACTTCGCCTCGAAATGGGATTGACCCCCGAGACGGGCCTTGAAGGCCAGATGCGCAACACGGTGCACGATCTCGAAGCGAAATTTGCCGAGGTCAAGGATTATGAGCTCGGCAATCTTCTTCTAATGTTGCGCCGCCATGAGAAGGATTTCATGCTGCGCCGTCAGGAATCCTATCGGAAGGAACATGCCAAGGTCGCAGACACCCTGAAGGACCGGATCACGCAGCGCGATCTGCCGCTGATGGAAAAGATCGGCCTCAAGGCCAGCATTGATGCCTATGAAGCCAACTTCCAGTCCTGGGCTGTCGCGGCCCTGAAGCTGGCCGAAGTTCAGAAGGGGGTGTCCGAAAAATATGCCCAGCTTGAGCCGATCGTAATCGCGGCAACCGACCGGGCGAACGCGGTCAGCAAGGCTAGTTCTGATGCGAGCGCAGAGCAATCGGACATCAATCTGAAGATCGCCCTTGGTCTGATCGGTCTGGCGCTTTCCGCATCGCTCATGGTTTCAACCATTGTGTGGATGTTCATGAAGCGCTCACTCGGCAACATCGAGGGCGTCATGCGCGACATGGCCGCAGGCGATCTGTCGGTCGAGATCAAGGGGACCGAGTTCCGCAACGAGATCGGGGCGATGGCGCGGTCGGTCGAGGTGTTCAAGGAGAACGCCATCGAACGGCAGCGGCTTGAGGCGGAAGCTGCTGCCAATGCGGCCGTTGCCGAGGCTGAACGCGAACGTGCCGCTGCCGAACGCGCGCGCGTCGCCGCTGAACAGGCAGAGGTTGTCCGCCTTTTGGGTGAGTCGCTGCGCACGCTCGCCGCAGGCGACCTGACGAGCCAACTCGATGGAAACTTCTCCGAAGCTTATGCCCAGATCCGGCAGGATTTCAACGAGGCCACGGGTCGTCTCAAAGACGCGATCATCGCTGTCGTCAACAGCACAAAGACCATCAAGAACGGCTCTGAAGAAATCGCCGACGCCTCGCAGGACCTCTCCTCGCGCACCACAGCGCAGGCCGCCAGCCTGGAGGAGACCGCCGCCGCCCTCAACGAGATCACCGAGACCGTCCGTCAGTCGAATGAGCATACGCTGCGGGCCAAGCAGATCGCCGCAAACGCCGATGCCGAAGCCACGGCGGGAGGAGCCGTCGTCCGGCAGGCCGTCGAGGCCATGGATGCGATTTCCACATCCAGCCAGCAGATCAGCGAAATCATCACGGTCATGGACCAGATTGCGTTCCAGACCAACCTTCTCGCCCTTAATGCCGGTGTCGAAGCCGCGCGCGCGGGTGATGCCGGTCGCGGGTTTGCCGTCGTCGCCTCCGAAGTGCGGGCACTCGCCCAACGCTCCTCGGAAGCCTCAAAGGATATCAAGGCCCTGATCCAAACCTCCACCGAACATGTCGATACCGGGGTCCGTCTCGTCGGCGAAACCGGCAAGGCACTCGATCGCATCCAGGGCTCGGTCTCCGAGATCAACACGATCATCAACGAACTGGCCAATGCCGCCAAGGAGCAGGCGCAGGGGCTGGCCGAAATCAACAATGCCATCCACCAGATGGACGACGTGACCCAGAAGAACGTCGCCATGGTCGAGGAATCCAGCGCCGCCAGCCATACGCTGAGCGAGGAGACTCGGGTCCTCTCCGACCTCGTCGCCCAGTTCCGCCTCACACAAGTGGAAGCGGCCATCCGCAAGACATCGCATCGCTCGGCAGCCTGATACCAGATCTGATGCGCTCAAAACACAAGCCACGGCCACCTTGCCGTGGCTTGTGTCGTTTTCGACTGGCTTCTCTCTGGCGAAAGGCCGAGGTTCTGTTTAATCTGGCGTCAGAAACGATCAAGCATCGGGAAACGCCATGGATTTCAGTCTTTCGCCGGAATTGCGCGACTTGCAGGCACGTGTCAGGGCCTTCATCGCAGATGAAATCATCCCGATTGAATCAGATCCCCGTCAGACATCCCATGGACCAACGCCCGAACTCCGCGCCGACCTGACTGCCAAGGCGCGCAAGGCCGGACTCCTCACGCCCCATGCATCGAAGCATCTGGGTGGCATGGGTCTCAGTCACATCGAAAAGGCGATTGTGTTCGAGGAAGCCGGTTATTCTCACCTCGGCCCGACGGCGCTGAATGTCCATGCGCCCGATGAGGGGAATATTCACCTGATGGAGCAGGTTGCAAGTGAAGCGCAGAAGGACCGTTGGCTCCGGCCCCAGGTCGCGGGTCTGACGCGATCCTGCTTTGCCATGACCGAGCCGCCGCCGGGCGCAGGTGCCGATCCGTCGATGCTGATGACCACAGCCACCCGGGATGGTGACGATTACATCATCAACGGTCGCAAGTGGTTCATCACCGGCGCCGTGGGCGCGGATTACGTGATCATCATGGCCAAGATGGCCGACGGTTCCGCAACCATGTTCCTCTCGGACATGGACCGACCGGGCATCACGATCACCCGCCAGATGGACGCCATGGATAGCTGCTTTGCCGGTGGCCATGCGCTCATGGAGTTCAAGGACGTCCGCGTGCCCGCCAGCGATGTTCTGGGCGAGGTCGGCAAGGGCTTTCGTTATGCGCAGGTGCGGCTTGCCCCTGCCCGGCTGACCCATTGCATGCGCTGGCTAGGTCAGGCCCGCCGCGCGCATGATGTCGCGACCGACTATGTCCGCCACCGCCAGGCCTTCGGCAAACCATTGGGCGAACACGAGGGCGTCGGCTTCATGCTCGCTGACAACGATCTTGATCTGATGACAGCCCGCCTGCACATCTGGCATACGGCCTGGTTGCTGGATCAAGGCGAGCGCTGCAATTTCGAATCGAGCCGGTCAAAGGTGGCGTGCTCGGAGGCGGAATGGCGGGTCGTTGATCGCTGCGTCCAGATGCTTGGCGGCCAAGGTGTCACCGGCGAGACCGTCGTCATGCGGATCTTCATGGATATGCGCGCGTTCAGGATCTATGACGGCCCGAGCGAGGTTCATCGCTGGAGCATGGCCAAGAAAATCCTGGCATCAAACGAGCAGCGGTCATGAGCGATCTGTTCCGACTTGACGGAAAACTGGCGCTGGTCACCGGCGCGTCTGCTGGTCTCGGCTGGCATTTCGCCCAGGTCCTGGCGAAAGCCGGTGCCGGGGTGATCGTTGCTGCACGGCGGACGGATCGGCTGCAAGGTCTGGTCGAAGCGATCACAGCGGCTGGCGGAACTGCCGTTGCAGTGGAACTCGATGTCAGCGATGCCAAAAGCGTCCACGCCGCCTTCGAGACCATGGTGGGCACGATCGGTACCCCGGACATCATTGTCAACAATGCCGGCATCAGCATTGTGAAGCCCTTGCTGGAGCACGATGAATCCGATTGGGATTCGGTCATTGACACGAACTTGAAAGGCGTCTGGCTCGTGGCGACGGAGGCAGCTCGCCGCATGGTCGCGGCTGGTATCCCCGGATCGATCATCAACATCGCTTCAATCCTCGGAGAGCGCGTAGCCGGCGGCATAGCGCCTTACGCCGTCTCAAAGGCTGGCGTCGTTCAGGCGACCAAGGCGATGGCGCTCGAACTGGCGCGTCACCGCATCCGGGTCAACGCGATCCTGCCCGGCTATATTGCGACCGACATCAACCGCGACTTCCTAACCTCCGACGCCGGTGAACGGCTTCGCGCCCGGATTCCCAGTCGCAAGTTTGGCGAGCCGGAAGACCTTGATGGTCCGTTGCTCTTGCTGGCATCCGACGCGGGCCGCGCCATGTCCGGTGCGACGATTGCGGTTGATGGTGCCCATCTGGTGAGTGGACTATGAGCGATCCGGCAGAACGCTATGATCTGGCAGCGCTTTCACGCGCGTTGGCGGCAAATGGCATTGCCACGAATGGACCCCTCGCGCTTGTACCGCTGACTGGCGGTCAATCAAACCCGACCTTCCGCCTTGAAGGGGCCGACCGCCCGCTGGTTCTGCGCAAGAAGCCCGACGGGCACCTGCTCGCTTCGGCTCATGCGGTCGACCGCGAATTCCGGATCATGCGTGCGCTCCACGCCAGCGACGTGCCGGTGCCCCGGATGTATTTTTATTCCGAAGATGTGACCATCCTCGGTACGCCGTTTTACGTGATGGAGTTTCTGGCTGGCCGTACGTTCGAGGACCAGGCCTTGCCGGGCATGACGCCTGCGGAGCGACACGCGATCTACAGCGAAATGCTGCGCGTCATCTCAGCCTTGCACCGCGTGGATTATCTGGCGCTCGGCCTCAGCGATTTCGGGCGGCCCGGCAACTACGTCGTCCGACAGATCGCGCGCTGGACGAGGGCCTATCGCGAGAGCGAAACGGTTGTTATCCCGGCCATGGATCGGCTGATCGACTGGCTTCCGGCCCACGCGCCGGATGACACGACGACTAGCATCGTGCACGGCGATTTCCGGCTCGACAACCTGATATTCGCGCCTGACGAACCGCGCGTGATCGGCGTGATCGATTGGGAATTGGCCACGCTTGGCTCGCCGATTGCCGACTTTTCCTATCATTGCATGAGCCGGCACATCCCGGCAGATGTCTGGCGCGGCATCGGCGGGCTGGATATCGCTGCCCTCGGCATCCCGAGCGAGGCCGATTATATCGCCGGTTATGCCGCTGCAACCGGACTGCGCGCCGACGCCAACTGGGACTTCTACCTCGCCTATAATCTGTTCCGCATGGCGGCAATCCTGCAGGGAATTGCCAAACGGGCCGAAGATGGCACCGCCGCCGCCGAAAACGCCGTCGAAACTGGTCGCAAGGCCCGCCCCCTCGCCGACATCGGCTGGGACTTCGCACAAAAACACACCGCCCGCAGTGGCAACTAAGGATCATTTCATGTCAGCGACCGTCAATTGGGGCATCATTTCAACCGCCAACATCGGTGTCGCCAAGGTGATACCTGCCATGATGCGCGGCTCGGTCTCGCGTGTCACGGCCATTGCTTCGCGCGATCTCGCGACTGCCGAGGCGACCGCGAGCAAACTGGGCATCGCCAAGGCCTATGGGTCTTATGAAGAGCTGCTGGCTGATCCGGAAATCGATGCGATCTACAATCCGCTGCCCAATCATCTGCATGTGCCCTGGACCATCAAGGCGCTCGAAGCCGGAAAACATGTCCTGTGCGAAAAGCCGATTGCCATCACGGCCAATGAAGCCAAGGCGCTGATTGCCGCGCGCCACGCCTCGGGCAAACTGTTGGCAGAAGCCTTCATGGTCCGCTTTCATCCGCAATGGCAGCGCGCGCGTGATCGCGTGCGCGCGGGCGAGCTTGGCGACGTCCGTGCAATTCAGACAGCGTTTTGCTATTTCAACAATGACCCTGAAAATGTGCGTAACAAGGCGGATATTGGCGGCGGCGGCCTGCTCGATATCGGCTGCTATGCCGTTGCGACTGCGCGCTATATTTTCGACGCCGAGCCGAGCCGCGCCGTCGGCCTGATCGAACACGACCCGACGTTCGGCACGGATCGCCTGTCGAGCGGCATCGTGGCGTTCCCCGATCACCGACGACTCACGTTCACCTGCTCAACCCAGCTCGTGCCATACCAGCGCGTCCAGATCCTTGGCACCAAAGGCCGACTGGAAATCGAAATCCCGTTCAATGCGCCGCCCGATCGCCCGTGCCGCATTCTGTTCGACGATGGCACGGACCTGACGGGCGGCAAGATCGCGGTTGAGACCTTCCCGGCGGTCGATCAGTACACGCTTCAGGGCGACGCGTTCAGCCGGATGATTCTCGGCACCGAGACACAGGAATTCCGTCTTGAGGATGCGATCGCCAACATGCGCGTACTCGACGCCTTGACGCGGTCTGGCGCGACAGGCGGCTGGGAAATCGTCTAGGTCACGCGCTTGCGGTCACGATCCAGACCGAAGCTGGCATTTGTACCGTGCCGACTTCGGTTACATGGTTTTTCAGAAGTGTCCCGATAGCCTCGGTCACATCGGGTATGACTGCCGGGTTTTCCCGCAGCAGGCGACCGAGCGGCCCGACCTGAAGGGCAACACGCGTTGCAGTCGCCAGATCACCCATGCTGATCGGGGTATCGAAGGGCCTCGTCTCGATATGTGTAAAACCTGCTTCGTTCAGGATCGACCGGACGCGTTCGGCATCGGCGAACGCGAATGGTCCGGGCGCCAGGGGATCGCTTGGCGGGCTTGGCGGCAGGAAGGTCATCGCTGTTTCGAGCGGCAGTCTCATCCAGTCGTTTAGCGATAATGGCCGCCAGCACACGAACGCAAGCCGCCCGCCGGACTTCATCGCCTTGGAAATATTGCTGAATGCAGCGACCGGATCGGCAAAGAACATCACGCCAAACCGGCTGAACACTGCATCAAACCGTTGCCTGCCCAGATCATAGGTCTGCGCATCGGCCTCCAGGAACGTGATATTCGACAGGCCGGAAAGCCCTGCCCGTCCGCGCGCGACTTCGAGCATGAGCTTCGAGATATCAACCCCGACGACATGTCCGTCTTGGCCGACCAGATCAGCCAATTGCAGCGCAGTCTGGCCGCATCCGCAGCCGATATCGAGCACCTGCGCGCCTGCGTGGACATCGAGCGCTGCCAGTGCCGGGCTACCAAGCGGCGCGACCTGCGCATCCAACTCGGCCTGAAAGACGGCCCAGGTTTGCCCGGTTGCTGTATTCCACTGCTCGATCATCTTGGCATTGGGTGACGCAATCGTGTCGGACATGAGAGTTCCTGTTCTCGTCAGCGCGGTATCCGGTCAGATGGACATGCGACCGAATGTTTATGCCAGCTCACGGACCCTGTTGCTACACGACAAAGTCGCAAAAAGGCATAATTGTGGACGATCATGCGCGTGGCAATCATGGCTGCTTCCCGCGATTGAACCTGACAAGTCAATTTCTATTGGTCTTCATGTTCCGTATAGTAATGGAAGTTACACTCATATTATTCGCGGCTTGTTTCCCGCAATTTGGTGAAGTTGGATCAGATGGCTCCCCCCATGGCTGTCGCTGCTGTTGCAGACGACATTGTTTATGAAAATGCGGATCGGGCGAAACGGATTGCGCCTGTCGAGATCATTCGTAGCGATATCCTGAAAGGAATCGGGCTGGTTATTGCGTCCACGCTGTTCTTTTCGGCGGGCGACGTCGCGTCCAAGATCACGGGTGCGACAATTCCGCCGGTCGAAGTCACCTGGTTCCGCTACATCGTGTTTCTGGCGCTGGCTGTTCCGCTTTCATTTGCCAACAACGGTTTGCGTGCCTTCAAGACGCGTCGTCCGGGAATGCATATCGTCCGGGCAATCGGCCTCTGCGGTGCGTCAATCACCTTCATCTTTGCCTTGCGCTATATGCAGCCGTCCGAGGCAACCGCGATCAATTTCCTGTCGCCGTTGTTCATCACGCTGCTCGCCGTCCCATTTCTGGGAGAAACCCTGACATTGCCGCGTCTTCTGTCGGCGCTGGTCGGGTTCCTCGGTGTGCTCCTGATCGTTCGCCCCGGATCGGATACGTTCCAGATGGCCGCGCTTTATCCTGTTGCGACCGCAGGCTCCTGGGCTATCGCCATGATCGCCACGCGCAAGATCACCGACGACCGCCCTGATGTGACGATGGCGTGGACGGCGGTGGTCGGATTCACGATTCTCTCCGTGCTCGTGCCAATTGATTGGCGCACGCCCGACTTCCGGGAACTCTGGATCGGATTGCTGGCCGGGGTCCTGTCCCTCATCGGTCAGGCATTGGTCGTGATGGCCTATCGCAAGGCTGAGGCATCGCTTCTCGCACCATTCGCCTACGCCCAGCTGATTTTCGCCGGTGGAATGGGGTACATCGTCTTCGGCGTGGCGCCCGGCCCCTGGACGCTGATTGGCGGCGTCATCATCGCCGCAAGCGGGATTTATTCCGCCAAACGCGAGACGCGTGCAAGTTAAGCCACCCGTCCAGTTAGGCGCGAACGGCAGCTGGGCGCGGCAAGGCGTTAAACCGAGATGATTGGCTCCTGGATCAATCGAGCTTGCCCGATCAGATCCCGCTCTCGTGTGCTTTGAAATCGTGTATCCAGAATCTCAACAGGACGAGAACACACCAATGCCTGCGGAACATACGTCCCGCCACTTAAAACGCCCATGACCCTGGCTTCCAATCCGCCGTCGTAAAACCGGATATCTCTCGCCCCAAGTTGGCCCAGATGAGAGACATACTTCGGAACGCCTGCGATATCAGCCAGCACCAGAACCCCGCCCGGCTTCAGAACGCGCCACATTTCGTTGAGCGCCTTCACCTGATCTGCTTCAGGTTCGATGTTGTGGATGACCCAGTGCGACATGACAACGTCGACGGTCCCATCCTCCAGTGGCAGGAAACGGGCATCGCCAGTCGTCACGTCAACCCGGTGGCCCACACTCTCAATCTCGGCGTTGCGCCTGGTCGCATCAGGCGTGTTACCGGATTGGTCTTTCTCAACCCAAACGTCAACGCCAACTGCCAAGCCTTGCGACATCCGCTTTGCTGCACCAACCAGCATTAAACCCCGACCGCACCCAACATCGACGACAAGCTCGTTATCGCTCCAACTGCGAATCTGGCCTACGGTCTCCAGCAAAGTATCGCGGGTGTTCAATTTGCCAATCTTTGAGCTCCAGGTCATATATAAACTCATAAACGCGCCATACGAAAATAAAAACAAACCAATCAATGCTGAACCTGCAAACAAGAAGTCAAAATCCCTCACCTGGTACACAAAACACGCTAAATTAAATACGAGAAACAGCAAACCAATTACAGCAATCAACGCCATGATTCGCCGAACGTCTGGCGCATCTATCCCATAATCTGATTTTGACTTCAAAATTTTGGGCATGCGACTTTCCTTCCTCGAATTCCTGAATTTCGTGGGAATATTACCCACAAAATCAACTCCGGAAGATGTACATCATCTCACGCCGAAACGAAATGACCATTTGCCTTGCTTCTTAACATTTCAGACCAAAACCGACCGAAAAGTCGCTTTGGCTCCTGCCTTCTCATTTTCCCTACGATTTAAGCTGGCCAATTGGAATCCACTTCCATCTGGAAAACGTCTCGATTTCCACGTCAGCGGGTCGACCAAAGCCTCTGACCTGAGTTCGATCGGACGGTTCGCTTGGCTGCGTAGTGTTGTTGTCGCGGTCAATTGCCAAGGCACGCTGCTTCTCCTGCATTTTTTCGGACTCAGCAGGCGAGAATTGACAGACCAGACCTTTGTCGCGTCATCGCTTGACGCAGGTTATTAACTTGCATTTGACAAGTTATCGTGACAAACCTCTCGTTAACTCGTTATGATGCTCAGAGATTGGGGGGATTTTTCGTCGTTTGTCTCACTTTGGACAGGCAACCAACCCTGTGTGTGCTCATGACGCGCCGCTAGATGACCCTTTAGGTAGTGCCAATAGTGGGGTTGCGTGACGTCGGGCTAAGCCCGTAACGACCTGGGTACGCGATACGCCGCGAATGCCAATACTGTTATGGGACAACATCGAAGTCGGCCAACCCACGCTTTATCGAATCCGGACCAATTCTAAAAAACCATCATCAAGACTTGTTAGACTGACTTACTTACACTCCAATCCATCGGAAACAACAATGACCCCTGATCTCTGGATAGTGTTGAGCCTTGCCTTGCTCACGGAACTTCTCACCCTTCCGCCCGCGTTCGCTCGCGGCTCCGTGCCGGGCGGCATCAAATGGCTCTTTTACAATCGCGACACCCGGCTGGAGGGCGTACCATCCTGGGGTGACCGCGCCGTGCGTGCACATGACAATCTCGCTAACAATCTGGCAATGTATGTCGGGATCATCGGGATTGCCTACATCACGGGTGCCACCAGTGGCGTCACGATGATCGCTGGTATCGTCTTGCTCATCGCGCGCGTGTTGCATGCGATCGTCTACATTGCTGGCATTCCGTACTTGCGGACGGCGGTCTTTGCCGTTGGACAGTTCGCCATGCTGGTCTATGTCTGGGAAATCGTGGTCCATTTCATGGGCCGATGAGCCGGACCCGATGACGGTCATCTGTTGGTACTCGCAATATTGAGTTAGCACAGTCAAGACGGCGTCCGCGCCGTCTTTCAGGTACGCGGGAATTAGCCGGGGAGCAAACCATTGGCAAAGAGGGTGGATGGACTTGACTGGCGTTCCGTGTGCCCGATCAGTTCCGCCCTCGATGTTGTCGGCGACAAATGGTCATTGCTCATTATCCGCGATCTGTTGATCCACGGGTCTCGGACCTATTCCGAGTTTCTGGCCGCGCCGGAAGGCATCTCTACCAACATTCTGGCCGCAAGGCTTGATCTGCTGACGTGCCTTAAACTGGTCGAGCGCGTGAATCCCGACGCCAGCCCACGCAATAACGCCTTCAAACTGACCGAAAGCGGGGCTGCTCTGCGGCCAGCGCTGGACGGACTTGGCCGCTGGGCGCAACAGCATTTGGCGGAGTTTCACACCGATATTGTCCGGTTTTCCTGACCGCCAACCCGGCAGCGAGTACAAGGCCAGTCATCGTCGGCCTCATTCCCATTCGATTGTTCCGGGCGGCTTTGACGTCACGTCATAGACGACGCGGTTGATACCCTTGACTTCGTTGATGATCCGGGTCGCGGCGCGGCCGAGGAAGTTCATGTCGTAGGGGAAGAAATCCGCTGTCATGCCATCAACCGACGTGACCGCCCGCAGTGCGCAGACGAAATCATAGGTCCGGTAATCACCCATCACGCCGACAGTCTGCACCGGCAGGAGCACTGCGAATGCCTGCCAGATCTTGTCGTAAAGTCCTGCCTTGCGGATTTCGTCGAGATAGACGGCATCGGCCTTGCGCAGGATATCGAGCTTGTCGCGCGTGATGCCACCGGGACAGCGGATCGCCAGACCCGGCCCCGGGAAGGGATGCCGACCGATGAAGCTCTCGGGCAGGCCAAGTTCGCGCCCGAGTGCCCGCACCTCGTCCTTGAACAGTTCGCGCAATGGCTCGACAAGCTGCATGTTCATGCGCTCGGGCAAGCCACCGACGTTGTGATGCGACTTGATCGTCACCGAGGGTCCGCCGGAAAACGACACGCTTTCGATCACGTCGGGATAAAGCGTGCCTTGGGCGAGGAACGTCAGCGGCCCGCGCCCATCAGCCGCGATCTTCTTTGCCTCGGCCTCAAAGGTCTCGATGAACAGACGGCCAATGATCTTGCGCTTGGTTTCGGGATCAGAGACGCCCTCAAGCTGGCCGATGAAGAGTTCGGACGCATCCACGTGCACGAGCGGAATATTGAAATGGTCGCGGAACATGCCGACGACCTGTTCGCTCTCGCCCAAGCGCATCAGGCCGTGATCGACATAGACGCAAGTGAGCTGATCGCCGATCGCCTCGTGGATCAGCACCGCTGCGACCGAGGAATCAACCCCGCCCGACAGCCCGCAGAGAACCCGGCCATTGCCGACCTGGGCGCGGATCTTGGCAATCATCTCGGCGCGATAGGCGGACATCGACCAGTCCGGCTTCAGGCCGACGATACGCGTCACGAAATTCGCCAGCAGCTTCGCCCCATCCGGCGTATGCACCACTTCCGGGTGGAACATCGTCGTGTAATAGCGACGCTGCTCATTGACGGCGATGGCGAATGGTGCGTTCTCGGAGGTGCCGACGACTTCGAAGCCGTCGGGCAATTGTGTGACCCGGTCGCCGTGGCTCATCCAGACGGGATAGCGCTGACCCACGTCCCAGATGCCCTCAAACAACGGCGACACCTTCAGGATTTCCACATCCGCGCGGCCGAATTCGGCGGCGTGGCCACCCTCGACGGTTCCACCAAGTTGCGTTGCGAGCGTCTGCTGGCCATAGCAGATCGCGAGGATCGGAACGCCTGAGTCAAACACCGCCTGCGGTGCCCGTGGCGATCCCTCACGTGTCACCGAATCCGGCCCGCCCGAGAAGATCACGCCCTTCGGCTTCAGCGCCGCAAATGCGTCGCCGGCCTTTTGATAGGGATGGATCTCGCAATAGACCCCCGCTTCGCGCAAACGCCGCGCGATCAACTGGGTCACCTGCGAGCCGAAGTCGACGATCAGTATGGATTGGTGCTGCATGGCGGGGATGTAAAGGAGGTTCGCGGGCAAGGCAAGGGGTGGAGCTTCAGGTTAAGCCCCGCAAAAGGCTCTCAGACGGCGTTACGCCCGCACTTCCCGCTGGAAAATCTCGAGGGCATGGGCCTTCGTGGCGACAAAGCTTGACTCAGACATGCTCGCCGGATTGCGCGGCCGCGCCAGATCGAACGGCATATAGTCCGCGATCCGGGTCGGACGTCGCGTCAGCAGTAGGATCTTGTCCGCCAGAAACACCGCGTCTTCCAGATTGTGGCTGACGATGACCATCGTGACGCCGGTCTTGAGATAGATGTCCTGTAGCTTGTCGCGGATGAAGAGGGTCATTTCATAGTCGAGCGCGGAGAATGGCTCATCCAGAAACAGCACCTCCGGGCGCGGGGCGAGCGCACGCATGATGCAGACCGTTTGCTGTTGCCCGCCGGAGAGTTCGTAGGGGTAGCGATTGAGATCGAAGCGGATGTCGAATTCGGCAACCAGTTCGTCAACCCGCGCCTTGACCTGCGGCTTGCCCAGCCCCATGCGTTTCAAGGGATAGGCGATATTGTCGATGGCCCGTATCCACGGGAAAAGCGCCTCGCGATACTGCTGGAACACATAGCCGATCCGGGTCTGCTTCAGGGTCTTGCCGTCAAACAGGATTTCGCCCTGATCGACCGGGATGAGTCCGGCGATCATGTTCATCAGCGTGGATTTGCCGCAACCGTTCGGGCCGAAGATCGAGATGATCCGCCCCTCCGGAATGTCGAGATCAAAATTCTCATAGAGCGGGCTACCGGCGAAGGATTTGTAGAGTCCACGTACGGTGATGTGGGTGCGGTCGCGCGTCAGCATGACCGGCAGGCCAGCAGCGTCGGTCAGCATGTCGCTCATTTGCCGCTCCAGTGGATGAACCGCTTTTCCATGACCAGAAACGCCACATTGAGCAGATAACCGAGCGCCCCCGTGACAAGGATCGAGGCATACATGTCCTTGACGTTCAGGACCTGCTGCGCATCGATGATGCGATGGCCGAGGCCGGTCTCGGAGCCAATGAACATCTCGGCCACGATCACGATGACAAGCGCCATCGAAATACCGTTGCGCAGGCCCACAAACGTTTGGCTCAGGCTCTCCATCAGCAGGACGTCGCGAAAGATATCCCATGCATTTGCGCCCATGACGCGGGCAGCGAGAATACGGGTCTTGCGGGCATGCATGACGCCATAGGCTGAATTGAACAGGATCACGAGCACGGCGGCAAAGGCGGCAATTGCGATCTTGTTCGCGTCGGTGATGCCAAAGATCAGCAGGAACAGCGGGATCAGCGCGGATGAGGGCGTCGAGCGAAAAAAATCGATCAGGAACTCGACGCTGCGATAGGCGGTCTCGGACGACCCAAGCGCAATCCCGAGCGGCACACCCACGGCTGCGGCGCAAGCAAACGCGATCGCAGTTCGCTCGAATGTCGCCCAGATATCGATGACCATCACGCCCTTGACGAGCGAATTGGCCAGAAACGCAACTGTTTCGAACGGCGATGGCAATAAGACCTTGTTGACCAGCCCCAAGACAACGACGCCATACCAGACGACGAAAAACAGGACCGGTCCGAGAAATGGTAGCAGGCGTCGGGTCAGCGTCGGCTCCATCCGCCTATCCCTTGTAAAACAGGGGAGCGACATCAATGTGCCGGGTAAAGATCCCGCGATCCGTGAAGACATCGAAGAATTTCTGGTAGGCGGCGAGATCAGTCTCGCTGAACTCTGTCGCCATCTTGAAACCAGGCAGCGGCACCTCGTTGGCCAGCCCCTCCTCGATACCCGTGTAACCCTTCAAGTACTTGCGCACTTCATCCGGCTGCTCTGCGACAATTTTGACGCCCTTGGCGTAGGCTGCCACGTAAGGCTTCACGAGTTCCGGGTATTTCTCCATGAAGACGGTTGTCAGCGTCGCTGTGCCACCGAACCAGGGCAATTTCTCGTCCCCGAGCACATACGTGGAGATCACACCGTCCTCTAGGATACGCGAAATATTCTTCAGACGGCCGATCGTGCCGGTTGGCTCTAGCGTGTAGACGGCGTCAATCTGACCTGCCGCGAGCGCGGGCACATGCTGGCCGATGGGCAACTCGATGATCTTGGGATCCTTGATCCCGTTGGCTTCAAGGATTGCCTTGGCAAGCACGATATTCTGGATACCGGGACCGGACGCGACGCGCTTGCCCGCGAGTTCCTTGATGGACTTGATCGGACTGTCGACCGGCACAAGGATTTCATCGAGCACGAACTGCTTGTTGCTCGGGTTTGAACAGATGATCTTGAACAATCCCGGCGATGTGATTTCTCCCAGACCGAGTGCAGCCGAAGCCACGCCGTTCGCCGATCCCTCGATGCGTCCGGCGATCATCGCTTCGACCACCTGCGTCGCACTGGCGAACTTGGCACCCTCGACGTCGAGACCGACCTCTTTGAAGAAGCCTTTTTCAAGCGCCACATAAAACGGCAACCCAGCCGACAGTGGCCAGTAGCCAATACGGATTTTCGGGGTTTCAGCACGGGCGGCAGAGAAGGCGCTGGCGGCCAGACCGGCTGAGCCGAGGGCCAGCGCCGCGCGGCGGGTGACAACAGGCGTGCGACGCGACATGCAAACTCCTCATGATCAATGTGCCGCCCCTGGAGCGACGGGTTCATGAGAGGCATCAGCAAGCACCATGCCAATTCCGCGCTGGCACAAAGAAGGCTGAAGCCATCAGTGTCGGACCCTCGCGGCGACACTAAACTCAGCCTGCTCGACCACATTGCATGCAAATGCGCTGAAAACGCCTTATTTCTAGGCGATTGTTCAATCAAACCCGATTTTGCATAAAATATGGAGCGACGCTCGGCCTTGCGAGCGTCGCCTAAAAAGTAAGCTCTTATTCCTTCACCAACACCGCCACAAAAAACCCGTCGGTGCCAGCGCTGGCAGGTGTCAGGCGGACGACTGGCGAGACACGCTCGTCAGTGCGAACAAACGGCTTCAGTTTGGCAGCGGTTGCCGGGTCCTGTGTCGTGAGGCGCGCCAGGGGATCGGTGACCTGGAACCCCGGATGCCGCTGCAGGAACGCCTCAACCCGATCTTCGTTTTCATCTGCCAGCACCGAGCAGGTGATATAGACGAGCCGACCACCGGCCTTCACATAACGAGCGGCATCGTCAAGCACGGCATCCTGCTCGGCCATGCGCGTCTCAAGATAGGCTTCCGTCAGCCGCCATTTCGCGTCGGGACGCCGACGCCAGGTGCCCGTGCCGGAACACGGTGCGTCGACGAGGACAAGATCCATGCGACCGGCGAGATCATCCAGCACATCGTCCTTGCCCGGCGCACGCGGCTGAATGTTGCGAGCGCTCGCGCGGGTCTGGCGATCATAGAGATCGCGCATCCGGCGCTTGTCATTGTCGTAAGCGTAGAGCTGACCCTTGTTGGACATGAGCGCGGCGAGCGCGAGCGACTTGCCGCCAGCACCTGCACAGAGGTCGAGCACCTGCTCGTCGGCCAGGGGTGCGGCGATCAAGGCCGCAATCTGCGATCCTTCATCCTGGATCTCGACCAGTCCCTTGATATAGGCGGGTTCCGCTTCAACATGCGGCGCTTTTGCCGGGCCAGTTCCGACCTTGATCCGAATGCCGTAAGGGCTGAGCGTTGATGGCTCGACATCCAGCATGTTCAACTGCTTCAAGGCCTTGTCGCGATCGCCTTTCAACGTGTTGACACGAAGATCAACCGGGGCCCGCTCGGACAGCGCACGCGCTTCCGTCAGGAGGCGCTCGCCAAACACCCTTTCCAGCGACGTCATGAGCCACTCGGGAAAATCAGCCGCGATATGCGCAGGCGCGCCGTCGAGGTTCGGATTGGCCAGATGCGCGGCTTCGTGGTCCGTCAGGGGTGGCGGGGCGTGGGGATCGGACAGCGCAGCCGTCAAGCCCTCAAGGCCCTTTTGCCAACCAATCGCATAGCTTGCCAGAATGGCTGCACGCGGGCTGGTATCGCCCATCATGTACCCGAGCGATGACCTGCGCCTCATCGTGTCATAGACCAGATTGCCGATGGCCGTACGGTCACCGGAACCCGCGAACCGGTGCTTGATGCCCCAATCCTTCAGCGCTTCCGAGACTGGCCGGTGGTGTGTTTCGATATCGGTGAGTACTGCAATCGCAGCCTCCAGTCGTCCGCCGTCGCGCATCAGATGATACTTCCAGTCAAAAGATCGAGAATGAGGATGGCCGTCATCGTGATCAGCGCCGCAATGCCAACAAAGAAGACACGTGCGCGCAGCAGAACGTTATTCCGGCCAGTGTGGATATAGGAGTGGACGATCCGCGATCCCAGATAAACGAAGGCGGCAATGGCCAGAACGAGACTGGCCAGATGCGTCAGCAGCGCCAGCAGGATCAACGCATAGAAGAGCGTCGGCGTTTCCCACTGGTTGTTCATGTTGTTGCCGAGCTTGCGGGCATAGTCCGGCATCGCACTCATATCGAGCGAGATATCGCCCTTGATTTCCCGCCTCGCGGCCGCCTTGAAGCGCGCCCGACCCGTCATGAACGCGATGAAGAACGTCCAGACAATCTGGCCAAGAAACGCAAGGATGAGCAGTCGCTCGGAAAGGGTCATGTCGTCGGGGTCTCGCAGTCGATCGCAGGCCGCTTGTTATAGCAGGTTCTGCGCGGTTCGCGTCGTCACTTACACGTTGCTCGGATAATTCGGGCTTTCACGCGTGATGCTGACGTCATGCACATGGCTTTCCCGCAAGCCCGCACCGGAAATACGCACAAACCGCGCCTTCTGGTTCAGCTCGACAATCGTCCGTGCACCGCAGTAACCCATCGCAGCCCTGAGACCACCGGTCAATTGATGCAGCACTGCCTCCAATGGTCCCTTGTAGGGAACCTGCCCCTCGATGCCCTCGGGAACCAGCTTCAGGCTGTCACGCACTTCCGCCTGGAAATAGCGATCCGCTGATCCGCGCGCCATCGCGCCGACCGACCCCATGCCGCGATAGGCCTTGTAGGAGCGTCCCTGGTGCAGATAGACCTCGCCTGGGCTCTCCTCGGTACCGGCCAGCAACGAGCCGATCATCGCCGCCGAAGCCCCTGCCGCCAGCGCCTTCGCCAGATCGCCTGAGAACTTGATGCCGCCGTCCGCAATGACCGGCACATCATGTTTCTGCCCGACAGAGACCGCGTCCATGATCGCTGTCAGCTGCGGCACACCCACACCGGCGACGATGCGCGTGGTGCAGATGGAGCCCGGTCCGATACCGACCTTGAGACCATCCGCTCCGGCATCGATCAGGGCCTGAGCGCCGTCCGATGTCGCGATGTTGCCCGCAATCACCTGCACCGAATTCGACATGCGCTTGACCCGCGAGACCATATCAAGCACGCGCTGCGAATGGCCATGGGCCGTATCCACGACAACAAGATCGACACCCGCATCGACGAGCCGCTCGACACGTTCGAAACCGTCGTCGCCGGTCGTTGTGGCAGCGGCAACCCGCAGCCGACCCAGAGCATCCTTGGCGGCATTCGGGTTCAACTGGGCCTTTTCAATATCCTTGACGGTGATCAGCCCGACGCAACGCTGATCACTATCAACCACCAGCAGCTTTTCAATGCGATGCTTGTGCAGCAGCGCCTTGGCTTCATCCTGGCCCGCACCATCGCGCACCGTGACAAGTTGATCGCGGGTCATCAACTCATAGACGCGCTGATTCTGATCGGTGGCAAACCGTACATCGCGATTGGTCAGGATGCCGACGAGACGACCGAGCTTCAGCCCGCCCTTGCCACCACCTTCAACGACCGGAATGCCGGAAATCCGGTGATATTTCATGAGTGCCAGGGCATCAGCGAGCGTCGCATCCGGTCCGATCACGACCGGGTTGATGATCATCCCGGACTCGAACTTCTTGACCTGGCGAACGTGTTCCGCCTGAACTTCCGGCGTGAGATTGCGATGGATGACACCGATCCCGCCAGCCTGCGCCATCGCGATCGCAAGTCGCGCCTCCGTCACCGTATCCATCGCGGACGACATGATCGGCAGATTGAGCTCGATTTCACGGGTAATACGCGAGCGGACATCTGTCTCGCCGGGCATCACTTCCGAATGACCGGGGAGCAGCAGCACATCATCAAACGTGAGTGCTTCGCGACTGTGGGAAGGCTCGTAAAAGACCGCCATGGCCAACTCCAATAAGGCAAAACGCGAATAAACCGGTAATCGCTGGGAACGCGAATCCGGCATAGCGTTAAAACATCAAGTTGGCGCGGGTAGGTAACACGGAAATGTCGGTGACGGAAGCGCGCAACAGCATTGCGATAAAAAAGATGCCTTTCGGCAGATCAAAGCAGTGCAGACCGACCTCAATGTCGGCGTCCGAAGCCAGGTTCCGCAGGTTTCAGCTTGGGTGCCACATCGGGTCTGGACCGAACGATCACCTCGGTTGGCTTCGAGGCTGTCATGATATCCTTCAACCGACGCTCGCGGGCCATTTCTGCCTGCGCCAGGAGAAAGCGTTCAACCGGATCGACATTTTCCGATGCGTTGTCATCACTGCCATCGGCACTTGACGGGATGAAAGCCAGCAAAACCACAATGACAGCCGTGAAAGCGAGGCATCCATAGAGACCTGCGGTCACATTGGCCAGATACAGAATGGGAACAGCAAGGAGTGCGACGATCACCGTGAGCCCTAAAAAGCTCGGCCATGCTGGCAGTCCGACATCCCTGAGACGTTTCACCAGCAATGCCGATATCGGCAGCAGCACCAATCCCAAACCCAGCAAAGCAATAATCGCTATGCTGGGTAACTGACTTGCAAGACTGTTTCCAATGCGGAGCATTCGAGTGATATCGACTGAATAAAACTGCACCCCATACACAAATAAAACGACCACGCCACACTGCAATGTGGCCCAGAGTGCAAACTGCCCTCTGTTTAGCCGCCCGGAGAATGTGAAAAGTACCTCGAACACCGCCTATGTCTCCCAAAGTTCGCTGAGAGACATATTCGTTTTTTCACATTTATTAACACTTGAACGAAATAGCTAATTTGAATGAAATATGATCGAATAAACGGCGGTATTTCAGGCAGACATCAGCACGCGGTTGTTAACCAACGGCTTCACCTCTGTGCCTAAAAGCTCGATTGAGCGCAGCGCCAGTTCGTGTGGCAGATTGCCTGACCCTTGAATAATGGTAACGCGATCGATGCCGCCGAGAGATGTATCAACATGGCGGATCTTCGCGGCGACGGTCTCGGGATCACCAACGATCATGGCCCCAAGTGGTGACGCAAGTGCGTCGAATTGGGCTCGGCTGACCGGGGGCCAGCCTCGTTCCTTGCCGATCCTGTTGAATCCGCGTTGGTAGACCGGATAGAATCCCTCCATGGCGGCTTCCCCAGTTTCCGCAACAAAACCATGCAGATGGATGCCGACCGAGAGTGCCTCGGGGGCGTGACCGGCCCGCCGACCCGCTTCCCGGTAGAGATCAACGAGCGGCCTGAACCGATGCGGCTCCCCGCCAATGATGGCGATCACCAATGGCAATCCAAGGGCTCCAGCCCGTGCAAACGATTGCGGCGTACCGCCGACGCCGATGCGCACTGTCAGCGGATTCCGGGCTGGACGCGGATAGACCCCCTGCCCTGTCAAAGGTGGCCGATGGTTGCCGGACCATTCGACGCGGGTCGTCTCGCGCAACGTCAGAAGCAGGTCCAGCTTCTCGGCAAAGAGCTCGTCATAATTATTAAGATCGAAGCCGAACAACGGGTACGACTCGATGAAGGATCCACGCCCGACAATGATTTCCGCCCGTCCGTTGGAGATCAGATCGAGCGTCGCAAACTGTTGAAACAAGCGAACCGGATCATCCGACGACAGGACCGTGACGGCGCTCGCCAGCTTGATCGATTTTGTCCGCGCCGCCGCAGCCGCGAGCAGTACCACCGGCGAAGAGGCAATAAAGTCAGGCCGGTGATGCTCCCCAATCGCGAAGACATCGAGACCGGCCCGCTCGGCTGTCTCGACCTCCTCGAGCAACCGCTGAACCCGCTCCACATCCCCGCGCCGCTCCGCCTCAGCCTCGCCCAGCGCCGTATCGACGAATGTATCAATGCCGAGTTCCATGGGAGTGGTCCTTTGGTGGGTGGGGTAACCGACAAACGCAGCATCGATTTAATAACGCAGCATCGCTTTTGCGAGGCTGGTCGAGCTGCAAAATGCATCGTCACGATGAACAGTTTGTTGCTGAAACAGACCTATTGAAATTGGGCACATCAATCCACGGCCCGGGGGTCGAGAAACCAACTCGCAATCACCCCTCCGCCTGCACCTCATCCTGCTCATCGACGCGACCGCGAAAATTCTTGCCGATCACATAAAGTTCGGCGGAATCTGAGCGGCTGGCGGGAGGCTTGATGTGGGCGACGATGGCGAAATCGCGCTTCAGGAGGGCGAGCAGTTCGTTTTCCGTGCCGCCACGCAGGACCTTGGCGAGGAAATGTCCGCCGGGCTTCAGGACCATGCGGGCAAAGTCGATGGCGATTTCACAGAGATAGGTGATCTTCAACTGGTCGGTCTTCTTGTGACCGGTGGCAGGCGCGGCCATGTCGGACAGGACGACATCGACAAAATGTCCGCCGAGCGCGTCCGACAGTGCTTGCGGTGCGTCATCATCGAGAAAATCCTTCTTGAGGATCACGCATCCCGGCACGGGATCGACGTCGAGATAATCGATGCCGACGACACGTGGCGCGCCTTCGCGCGAGCCGACCCGCGCCGCTGCCACCTGCAACCATCCGCCGGGCGCGCAGCCGAGATCAACGACGCGATTGCCCGGGCTGAGCAGCTTGTGCTTGTCGTCGATCTCGATGAGCTTGTAGGCGGCGCGGCTACGATAGCCATCGGCCTTGGACCGGATCACATAGGGATCATTCAACTGGCGTTGCAGCCATTTGTTGGAAGAGGCCGTGCGTCGTTTCGAGGTCTTTACCTTGACCTTCAACATGCGCGTTGGCGCGGAAGGCTTATCCGTCATGGTTGTTATCTGGCCCGGGGCCAGCTCCGTGTTTATGGCTCTCGTGCCAATGCTCGTCGTGTCGCACGCTTTGGCGATGCCAGACACCGTCGGCGGCCATCATTTCTGTCAGGATACCCTCGCGCAGCCCTCGATCGGCGACACGAAGGCGTTCGCAAGGCCAGCGCCGACGGATAGCTTCGAGGATCGCGCAACCTGCGAGCACAAGGTCGGCCCTGTCGGCACCGATACACGGATTTGCGACGCGCTCCTCAAAGCTCATATCGAGCAACCGGTCGATCATTTCGGTGACCTCGCCGGCCCCCATCCAGACGCCGTCCACCCGCCGCCTGTCATAGCGACGGAGGCCAAGGTGCACGCCAGCCAGCGTCGTGACCGTGCCCGACGTACCCAGCATGTGAAATGGCCCTGACTGGATTGCAGCAGCCAGAGCCGCTCCCTCTGCCAACCCGTCGAGCAGGCCGTAGACGTCTTCGACCATGTCTTCAAATACGCCATGGTCGACGGCGATACCGCCATAGCGCTCCGAAAGGGTCACGACCCCCACCGGCAGCGACGTCCACGCGCGAATATGCTGAGAGAGGTCATCACTCCGGCGATTCTTGTTGAGATCGAGCCATACGAGCTCAGAGGAGCCACCGCCGATATCGAACAGCAGTACGCCATTCGCGCGCCAATCGATCAGGTTGGCGCAACCGGCGACGGCCAGCCTTGCCTCGGTTTCGCGTGAGACGACCTCCAGCATGAGGCCGGTCTCCTGCTCAACGCGTGAAATGAAATCGGCACCGTTCCGTGCGATACGGCAGGCTTCCGTCGCGACGAGGCGCACACGATTGACACCGCGCAATTCGAGTTTTGACCGGCAGATGTGCAGAGCTTCGATTGCGCGGTCTTGAGCCACGTTTGACAGCTGTCCACTGGCAGACATCCCCTCGCCCAGACGGACAATCCGCGAGAATGCGTCAACGACGTGAAAGCCATTGCGATGCGGCTCGGCCACGAGCAATCGGCAATTATTGGTGCCCAGATCCAGCGCAGCGTAAAGGCTGTTTCCGACGGGCGGGCGGGCGGCAACCCTGTAGGGCGGTCTTTGCCCCCTCGCAGCCGTGCCGTTCGGAACGACGCTTTCAAGCCTCAGCACGACATCCAGCGGCGACAGAGGCTGCAAGGTAATGTCCGTCGGAGGCAGAAAGGCTTCAACGGCAGTAATCGTCGTTTCAGCGCTCACCACGTCAATGCGCTCGATCGGTCGCACGGTCGGACCTCGACGCTTTCTGCCACGCGCGTTGCGTCCCGACTTTGAGCGTCTACCGGACTTCTGCTCCGATTTCGTCTTCTGCTGATGTGAAAGCGCTGCTGAACCTGTTGCAGCGGACGATCCATCAGTCTCCGCAGATGTCACAGCGACCGATTGAACGTCACTCTCAGGACGACCACCAGCGTCCCGCGTGACCGCCTGTGGCCACCGGCTTCGTTTGCCCCGCCGCCTGCGCCGACGGCGTTTCGCCGGCGCATCGGTCTTTACGGCGGGCTTAGGACGAACCGCGACCGGCGGTTCGTCTCCTTCGTGCCCCAATGCACTTCTCCGCGCCGGCATGCGCAACCCAAGTCTCAGGGTTTGAGCGTGGCGCTGTTCGAGTTCAAGTCGGAGACCAGTTTAACACTCCCGCACGCGCTGACAAGCACGACTTCGCAGGATTCAGGCTGCAATTCGCCCCGTTGGGAGCAAATTTGCGAGCCGCCATCGGTTTTGATTGCTAATGTCAAAAAAGGTGAGCAATCGCGAGGGAGACCGCCAGCAAGGCGGCAAGGGCGACAATGGCAATCCCGGCAAAGCGAACAATCCCAGGGCGCATTGGCGGAGCAGGCGACGGCGTTTGGATCGGAGCGGTGGGCGGCAGTCCGGAGGCGGCTTCGGGAGCAGCTTTATCGACCTGATGATCCGAGTTGCCATTCAGACGCGCCAGGACAATCGATACATTGTCCTGCCGATCACGATCGACCCGCTCAATCGCCGAGAAAAGGGCGGCGATGATATCGTTCAGGGGCCGGTCCGCGTTGGCGCGCAATAGCGCCGTGATTTCCTCGTCAGACAGCGTTTTCAAACCGTCAGAGGCAGCCATGACGATATCGCCGGGGACAAGCGCGCGGAAACCGGAAAACCGTTCGAAATGATCAAGGTCGTCGCCGAGAAGCGCATAGAACAGATGGTTGCGGCGGCGGTCATTGGCGGCTGCATCAGCCGTCATCAAGCCTTCTCGGGCCTGCGCATCGAGATAGGCACCGAAAGAATGGTCTTCGTTGACGCGCTCGAGGGTGCCATTGTGAAAATGATAGAGCGCGCTGTCACCGATGGAGATCCAGCCGAGTCCCTGTTCGCCGACGACCGCGCCAACCAGCGTTGATCCCATGCCGCTCAGATCCGGGCGACTGTCGACCTCCTGGCGCAAGGCCAGATTGGCGGCGTTGAGGCCCTCTTCAAGGCGCTTGTCCCAGCCCGCTTCAGACTTGCGGATAGAGTTCAGAAAGCTCTGCACGCAGATCGTACTGGCAACGCGGCCGCCGACATGACCGCCCATGCCATCCGCCACCACCATGATCAAACCGGTATCCAGCGGAGCCGTCAATTCGCCCCGGGCGGCTTCGGGCTTAGCCCCGACGGACTCAAGCGGCATGACGTCGAGCGCATCTTCTTGAGCGGCGCGTCGTCCCGTGATCTGTCCGGAGGCAAATTCGATCACCTTACTTCACCCTCGCCCGCGCGACTCGGCCCTATCCAAAGCTAACCCTGAAAATGTCCTGTTCGAAATGACCGATCAATCCCATGCCGTCAAACACTCTTTCCGCCGTCATTTTTGAAAGGCCGCCCAATCGCTATTCCACGTCCCGTCCGACGTCAGCCGACGGACTTGATGATTTTTTAAGGTCCGTGGCGGCGCTCAAGGCCACATTTGTCGGGCGACACCGCATATTTTCTGCGCCTTGCCATGGAAACGACACGTCTTTTGCCGAGTGATTGAGTGTATTGGGAAGGCGGCGGAAATCAGGCAATGGAAAAAATCGCCTTTCCGGTTCATGGATTGCATTGGGTCTTGCTCATCTGCGTGATCAAATCGCTTGATCGGAACAACGCGCGGTGGCAGGCATTTGTCGTCGGTGATGCAGGGCCAAAGTGAAGAGACAGTGATGAGTTCACGCACATACCCGTTTGCCTTGCCGCGTGGCACCGAAATCAGCGGTTATATCATTGACCGGGTGCTGGGCGCTGGCGGCTTCGGGATCACCTATGCCGCAACGAACCCTGTCACGCTGGTCACGGTGGCCGTGAAGGAGTTCTATCCGCAAGGGTTTGCAAGCCGCGAAGGCGCGCAGGTCTTGCTGCATTCCGATGTCTCGACGGGTTCCTATGAACAGGCTCTGCGCAAGTTCGAGCAGGAAGCCGCCAAGCTGACCGGCCGCTACAGCCATCCGAACATCGTGCGTGGCATGAACTTCCTGCGGGCAAACAACACCGCCTATTTCATCATGGAATTCATCGAAGGCGTCAGTTTCGACGACTGGCTTGCAGTGCAGGTCAATGTGCCCGATGAGGCGCAACTGCGCGTCATCTTCGAACCGGTGCTCGACGCTGTTGCCTATATCCACAGCCGCGATGGCATGCACCGCGACCTCACCCCGCGCAACATCATGGTTCGGCCTGACGGGACTGCCGTCCTGGTCGACTTCGGTGCCTCGGGCGAGGGTCTGGACATGGATCGCGGCGTCTCGACCGCCTTCGCGCAGCCCAATTACGCACCGCCCGAACAATTGGCTGGAGACGATAGCCGCCTGCAAGGACGACACACCGACATTTTCTCCATCGGTGGCGTTCTCTACAAGGCGGTCGCCGGTTATCCGCCGGTCAAGCCGTTAAAGCGCAGTCACGAGGTTGCGATTGCCGGACCATCGGCTGATCCCTATGTGCCAGCTGAAAAAGCGGCTCAATATCCGGATATTTACAGCGTCCAGTTCCTGCGTGGCATAGATGCGGCCTTGCGGCTCGATTACCGGCAGCGCCCGCCGACAATTGACGACCTGCGCGTCGAACTCGGTTGGACCGGGGCACCTCTGACGTCGGCTGATCTGCCGACGGTGCCAGTTCAGGGCGTTACACCCCCAACGCCAAGGTTGCCCGTCGATACGGCGATTCCAGCCAACATGGTCAGTGACACCGACATCCTTGCCCACCGGGCGACACCGTCGCGGGCGCGTCCGGCTCAGGTGCAGGAAGATGACGCCGAGCATACCTATACGCTGGAACCGCGTCGTTCCGGCGGGATGCTGCTGTCGGTGACCCTCGCCATTTTCATTGTCGTAACAGCAGCCTTGGGCTGGTTCCTTGCAACAGGCGACGTGCCCTTCCGGTCCCTGCTTGCCGGGCACCCGGAGACCGCACAGACACATCCGGCTGATCCGCCCAAGACACAACTGCCTGCGATTGCCCAACAAGCCGAACCGGCCAAGCCTCAGATCAGTGTGCAGGAGCCGGCCAAGCCCGAGCCGCCCAAGCTGGCACCAACCAAGCCGAAGGTCGATTACGCGGACTTCACAGGATTTTCCGGCATTGGCAAGGAACTGTCATCGACACCGGGCACCAGCCCGGACGCATGCCGGGATGCCTGTTCGGATAACGCCCAATGCCACGCCTTCACCCAATCTGCCGAAGGATGCTCGCTCTATTCCGATGTCACGAGCCTGTTGCCGGAGGCGGATCACCGCTTGTCCGTACGCGCTGACCAGCCCGCCGCCAAGCGCTTTCGTCAGTTGATCGAGGCCGACCAGAAGGCCCGCGCAACCTTCAAGCTGATAGACGGCGTCACCCTCGCTGGCGGCACGGCGACGGCGAAACTTTCCGTCACGCGCGAGCAATGCCAGTTTGTCTGTTCAAGCGATTCCACCTGCAAGGCCTACACCTATGCCGGTCTGGTCGGCGCATGCCGCACCTTCTCGCAAGTCCAGCCGAAGGACGCGAAAGCCGCCGTCGGCGTTGTCACCGTCGTCGCGGACCCGGACGGCCTCGTCACTGCCGAGATAAAGAAGGCGCTCTTGCCCAAGCCGCGTCCGTTCAAGTCTTATGCGGGCCTTGAGCTGACCGGACCGAATGCCCGGCACGCGCAGGCACCGGACGCTGCGGCTTGCCGACAATCGTGCTCGGAAGACCAGGCGTGCATTGCGGCCTCCTTTGCGGACGGCGATTGCCAGCGCTTTTCCGGCGTTGAGACAGTGAGGACTCACCCCGGTGCCGAGGGCTTCCTCGACACAAATGATCCCAAACTAGCCGAGCGCGTTGACGAAGCCGTCAGACGCGAGGCCAAGGGCGAGATCGAGATCCTGCCGGGCTTTGATCTGCTGGCGACGCCGTCGGTCAATGACCGTGCCCGCACAGCCAACACGCCGGAAGACTGTCAGGCGATTTGCAAGGCAGATCAAGCCTGCACCGGCTTCAGCTTCCTGCACGCCGAGCGCAAATGCACCCTCGTAACGGCGATCACGGATGCGATTCCAGACCCGGCACGCACATCGGGACTGTTCAAGGGGCCAGCCGGACCGGTCATCGAAGCGGTCAAGCGACGCATCCAGCAGTCCGAAGCTCAACGCGCCAACTTCCGCGACATGCCGTCGACCTGCACGCCACAAGGCGCTGGCTCAACGACACAGCTCGGTGTTCAGGCCGTTGCTGAACAATGCGCATACCTTTGCCGCTCCGGTGCAAATTGCCAGGGCTGGGTGTTCAACAAGAACGATCACACGTGTGGCCTCCTGACATCAGTGACCGGCGCGCTGGCTGGCAGCGGGCTTCAGTCGGGCCTTCTGGATCCCTCCGGCAAGCGGGTTACCGACCTCGTTCGTTCCTGTGGACCCGTGCCTCCCGGCGGACTGATTGGCACGCCCGCCAACGAATGTGACCGTCAGGCCGGATACGTGAGTGACCCCGAATTGCCAAAGGGCGTTGATCCCAAGCCGGTCGAGTTCATCGATTCAAGTCACGCGATCCCGGCTTGTCTGAAGGCTGTGGAATCCTCACCCAACGTGTTGCGCTGGCGCGTGTCACTGGGCCGGGCCTATGAGCGGGCGGGTCGCTTCGATGACGCGCGGCAGGCTTACAGGCAAGCTGCGGACGAAGGCAGCGGACCCGGCGCTTTCCTCTATGCTGTGCTGACCAACAAGGGTCTGGGCGGACCACCGGATGATGCGGAAGCCGAGCGCTATTTCAAGATTGCCCGCAGTCGCGGATTTGCGCCTGCTTCAGCGGCACTCGGCGTGCTCTACACCTACGGAGACCGTCCGACCGCCCCGGGCGAGGCAGATGCGATTCGCCTGCTGGAAGAAGCCGCTCAACGCGGCCAGGCCAGCGCCATGTACCGGCTGGGAGAGGCGTATGAGCGCGGGAGATTGAACCGCCGTATCGTGCCTGTTGATCCCGTGCTGGCGCAGGAATGGTATGGTCGCGCCCTGCAAGCCTTTCTGAGGGAAGCAGACGGCAAGGATGTCACCGCCTATCGTTATCTGAGCCTGATGTATGATAGCGGACGCGGTGTACCGCGCGATGTCGAGCAGTCACTGCATTACCTCGTGACCTATCTGACGGCGCTGTTTGGTCCTGACAATACGCTTGCCCAGGAACGGGGCACGGTTGGCGAGCTTCATCTTGACGACTGGAGTATCGAGACCCGCCGCGCCTTCCAGCAATATCTGCGGGATCGTGGCGTGTTCTCAGATGCCGCTGATGGCACCATAACCTCGCGCACGATTGATGCCGTCGATAAATGGCTGGGTTTGCGCGGGTAAGCCGGTGCGTGACGCATCGACATCATCATCCCGGCGCAATCCGGGATGATAACCGTCCGTATGCGTGGCAGCTTGTGCAGCGAAATACCTAGACGGGCTTGTCGGCGTCGTCCGGTTCCACCTTTTCGGCGGCATCGTCGGTGTCGTTCCAGTCAAACTCTGGCCCGCAGAGAGCCACCAGCCTGAGTGTCGTCGCTCCGATGCGCAGCGTGTCCCCATGTTTGATCGGCATGGTTTCGGTGAGCAACTTGCCATTGAGGCGCACGACGACCTTCTGCTTGCCATCCTCGACGAAGAATGCCCGCTCTTCCTCATCATAAACAACGTAGGCGTGACCGCTTGCGACAATCGCGGGATCACCGAAGTCAAGCGGGATATCGGCGCTAGCCGCACTGCCGATGGCATTGCGCCCCGTTACAAACGGACGGGCAGCGCCGCGACCGGGGCCTTTTATGACAACGATCCAGCCCACGACAGGCTCAATGCTGGTCACAGAGGGGGTCGCAGCAGGCGGCTTAACTGCGGGCGACTGAGCCGCTGGTACGTCGGTCAGGGCTGCGGCGATCTTTTTATCCCCGGGCACAGCTGCAACCGGCGGCGTCACGGGATTTGAAGGTGTTTGCCTCAGAATGATCGCAGCAGGCGGAACATGCGCCTGGGGAACTGGTGCGGGGGGAACCATGACGGGGCGTGGCTTCTCCGCCGGGGCCGAAGCAATCACGTCCCTGACCGGGGGCTTCACGTCTGGCGCTGCAGCGGATGAAGCGCTGACAGCGGGTGTCGGTGAAATCACGACCGCATCGCTTGGTCTGGCTGGCGTTGCAACAAGATTGATCGGCAACTTCGCCGGTCCGGGACGTCGCACGATACGGGTCAATTCATTGTCGGCATCAGAGCCGTCTTCATTGGCCATAGCAAACCCTCAACTGAAAACAGAACGGAAAATCAGGTGTAGATAAAGCGGAACGAGACTTCGCCGAGTTCAACGGTGTCGCCATTGCCAAGAGCAACCGGCTGATGAATGAACTCGCCATTCACCATGACACCATTGGATTGCGGCTGGTTACGCGAGACATCATTGATCTGATAGGTGCCTGTCGCCGCGTCGCGTTGCAGAAGGGCATGGTAACGATGCACGCTCTTGTCGCGGAACCGGATATCGTTGTCAGAATGTCGACCGAGCCGAACGCCGGGGGTTGTAACCGGAAAGCGCGTCCGTCGCTGGTCCAGCAACTCGATCCACGCGAAAATCCGGATCCGTCTGGCCCGCCGCACCATGGCAATAATCGACCCAACGAAAAGCCCAATTGCAACAATCGCTCCGCCGATAATCGTGATCGGGTGCGCCCAGAAGACCCCGAGCGCGAAGAGCTTGATCTGATTGGTGATATCGGCAAGGCTTCCAGGCTCAGGTTGATCGATGTCTGCGATAGCAGGTTTCATCTCCACGGAAACCGGAACGGGCGTGTTCGCCGCCGGCTTTGGACCCGGCGCAGGTTTCAGGCCGAGCGCCGGATCGGCTTTCGTCGCCTTGACCTCGGCCGACTTCAGGCCGGGAATGGTGATTTCCGGCAAATAGTTGCCGACCAACGGCTTTGCGCCCTCGATCTCGACGGTGATTTGATAGCGTCCGCGCGGGTCCTGCCGGTCTAATGGGAATGTTGCGACGCCGCCTGAGGCAACAAACTGGCCGAACCGGCTGATGACAGCGTCCTCCACCCGCGTTGCCGGTAACAGTGGCTCGGCGTAAAAGCCGCCCGTTTCCTCGGCAAGCTTCTTCAGCGACGCGAGTTCCACGCCTTCGCCCGTGTGCTCGCGGTAGCCGATGCCGACAACAACAACACCTGCACGCCGTGCGGCACCGATGATCTCGTCAGACGCAAGGGCGCGATCCTCCGGCTTGCCGTCGCTCGCCAGAACGAGGATATGTCGCTCCGCTGCGGTCTGGGCCAGCAGGCTGATGGCGTCCAGAACGGCATGCGTGTCGTCAGCGCCAATCCCATCGGCCCGGATTGCGGTGGCCGAACGCCCGAGTTCTTCCCGCGAACTGCCAATCGGTGCAACGACATCGAGCTTGTCGCCCAACATGGTAGCAATGCCAAACCGATAGGACCCGACGCCACGCGTTGCATCGATCATCCGCAAGGCATCGGCAGCACCGAGAGCGATCGTCCGGGCACGCCTTCGGTCCGAACGATCAATCAGGAACTGAACCGCTGCGTGCTGGTTGGCCAGATCAAATGGCAGGAAACTCGCTTCCGCTGTCGGTTCAGCCGAGCCGTCCTTGTGGAAGGTCACACGCGAAATGTGGAGATTACCAACCGGGCCGATCTGGCAACTGGCCGTGAAAGCGCGGAGTTCGCCAGCTACCGCCTGGGTTTTACAGTTCGGCTGAAAAGTGACGACGTCCTGCGCAGCGGCACCCGCGAATGGCAAGAAAATGCAGATGGCACCAACCCGCCCGAAAGCGCATACGACCCGCACCATGTGCTTGAGAAATCCGGGCATCGTTCAAATCCAGTCACGCAACATCTAAAATCCGACAATACCAGAAACCATGACCTGAAATAATGGCTGGCAAATGGCAAATCATTGGAAAACCCGAGACATTGCCTCGACCACCGTCCTTTTGAGCCATCACGCCTAGTCCCGTCGATGAAATCCGCTGAACTGCCCGCCCCTGTATCGCCAGCGCGGGAACAAGACCGGCGCCACGCCCGTGACAAAGACGAGCGACAAGGCAATGATCACAGCGGCTTGCACCATAGCCGGGCCAATCGGCAAGGCATAGTCAACACAGGCAATCTGCCGCGATACCCGGTCGATGCGGGCCAGATCGCACGCCTCAAGTCCGGGCACGAAATCAAGCCGGATAGCCACAAATGCCACCCAGAATTCGCAGACTGCCTGCCCGACGAACAGCGCGAACGGCCAGTCCTGGTCCCATCTGAAGCGCTGCAGCTGCTGTGCGATCGCTTCAAACACCAACCCGGTCAGCAACATCGCGGCGGCGAGGCCGAATGGCTCGGCTGACAGCCCGCCGCTTTTGCCCAGCAGCCAGCTCGCGACCAGCGTCACCGGAGAAACAATCACCAGAAAAAGGACCAATCGCGTCTGCCAGCGTCCAAGCAGCGTGGGGGTCATGGCGACACCCCGCGACACCACTTGATCCATTGCCGGACCGAGGCTAACGGGCCGAAACGTCGCAGCCCCGCAGTACGCGAGTGGACGAGATCATCAATCGCGCGCAGGGCGGCGAAACTCAGTCCCAGAAAGCTGTCGACTGCCGCGTAAGGTCCGTTGGCAGTGATGATGCCTGCGGCATAGACCCGCCCGGAACCTGTGCGGAGCGCCTTCACCTCGAAGGCATTCGTGACCCTGAGGCCCGACATGCCCCGTTCCGGCCCGGTTCCGGCAGCGCGATTGCGCGGCAACGCGTGGGTGTCAATCAGATCCCTGAGAAAGGCGGAAGTCGTCACATCCGCGACCAGCCCGGTGCAATCGATCAGGGCATCCGCGCTGATCGTCTGCCGGGACGCATGCTTCGGCGGTTGAATGGTCAGGGCCAGTTGGCCATCGCGCCGACGCACCTTGATCAGGTCTCCGAAGACAGGCTGATACCAGCCTTGCCGCGTGCCCTCAGCCAGCATCACGCGCCAGTTTTTACGGTCGGCAGTCGTTGTGCCGCCCCACACATCCATCCATTCCGACCGCTTCGCGCTGTCTGCTCGTTCGAGCCTCTGTTGCAGCGCGCCGCCCCAGCAGGCCTTTGGCCAGTTGAACGGCTGGACCTCGACGTGATGCCTGACAGGTCGCCGGGCCAGATCAGAGCGATGACCCGACGTGACCGGATAGCGCATCAGATGCACGATCCGAATGGTCGGGTTTCTTTGATGCAATTCACCCAAGCGCTGCAAGATCCGCGACGCGACAATCCCCCTGCCCTCGACAAGAACCGTTCCGCCGCGCTTTTCCAGCATCCGGTAAAGCTCATCATGTGGCTCATAGGCATTGACGACCGAGGGATCATCGGAATGCCTGCGGCGATAGTCCTGCAGGACCGTCAGAACCCGAATCGCCGGATATCCCGTCGCGATATGGACGTGGCGGGCGATGCAAATCCAGTCGCGCGTGGTCTCCTCGCCCTGCCCCGGCTGAAGCGGAGTTCGAAAATGCAAGGCATAACGGCCATCGTCGAGCTTGCGCAAGGCAATGGCGCGTCCGCAGCGGACCATGCCTTGCCATCCGATCCGCTGCGCCTCGCGCGATACCGATGCGAGGACATCGCCGAGCCGCGGCGTATAGGTTTCCGCAAACAATGGCTCACCGAAAACACGCAAGACCGGTTCAAGCGCGTCGCGTCGCCCGGCGCGGACCCGCTGCCATGTCTCGCGCAGCGCGTAGCCCGGAAAGCCCCAGATATTGTCCGGCGTCGACGCTGAATGGGAGCGGATGCGCTCATGTGCCGGAATCTGTGAATTCTGGCAGTAATCGGCCCATTTTCGAACAGGATCAGGGTCGACGCCAATCACGCGGATTGCTTGCGCACTCACGCCGACAATCCGGAGATGATCGACAAACATAAACGATCCCATGCCACCGCCGATGCATAGGTAATCCTTGGTCTCGACAGGAATATCGAGCTTTTCTGCCGTCGCGAGGAGCTGGGAGAACGGCACAAGTTCTGTCGTCGCAAAAAGTTGGGTCAGGTCAGTTGCGGCCCCACTGGCGTCAGCCTCCGCGCCTTGCTCGTCGCTGGTCGCCTCGACGCCCCGATCCGCGCCGAGAGTCGTAATCACGGGGCTAGCCTGATCGTCACCATCCCCGGCCTCGGCGATCATGGCATCCGCCCGCCAGTACAGCGAAAAGAGCCCTATCGTGGCATAGGCATCACGCGGCCAGTCCTGCCAGCCGTCGGTTGTCTCCCGCGCACCTGCCCTTTCGGACGTCGGCGCAATCAGCGTCCCGTTCAGGCTGCCTACGTCCGCGAGCGCAAGACGATCACCCTTGCGGCGGAGAACCGCATGTCGCCGGGAGACGCTCTTGTCGTCGATCAGGATATGGGCAATTTCCCGATCGCGACCGATGATATAGTCGCCGTCATCAGCCAGTTGGTAGCGTTGCAGAACACGGCCTTCGGCATCCCTGACATCGATCTCGATCACGGTCTGCGATTGCGTCAGGTCCGACATGAATGCATCTCAGATCTTGCGGACACGGAGCAGGCGCGTTGCCCCAAACAGGCGCGTTCCACACATGCGACACGTCTCGCCGCGATCGTAGCCGTTCAACACCTGACAGGCGGGATTCTCACACACAATGCTGGCTTCGCCGATGGTCACGACCTCATAGCGAAATGTGCCAATTTCGAGCGTATCTTCTGCACGCAGGTAAAGCGCCTGCTGATCCACGAGGCCACGATCCAGCAGCAGTGGCAAGCCTTCCGGATTTGACAGCAGCGCGCAGGTCGGTTCCGGACCGTCATAATAAAAGAGCAGTGCAAGCTTGTCGGCGAGCGGTGCTGCATCGAACGCCGGCAGATCACTGACCGTCTCGACCGCCAATTCACCCGCCTGCTCGGTCGCCAGAACCGCCGCGCCGGGCAGCAAATGATAGTCGCCAACCGGTTTCAGATCGCTTCGACGCGAAATCATGATGCCCAGTCTGGCTGGTTCAAGCAGCGTCAACACAGTGCCGAAAATCGTAATCCGGTCGCCTTGCCTCAGTTCAGCCCGCTCATTTGCCCCCATCGGACGACCATTGAACTGCGTGGCCTCGAGGTTCGATGCGCGATTATAGACGACGGTCCGCCCCCGCTCCTCAGCCAACTCGACATGGACCCGCGAAATTGCCCGATTATTCGCCGCCAGCTGGATATCGCACGATGAACCGCGCCCGACGGTCAAAGGCAGGTTGAAAACCTTGCGGACGGGCGGTGCTGGAGACTGGCTGATTTCAAGCGCGATGACGGCCATAGGGATAACCGGGTTCCGGGGAGCAAACTGCGGGCGAAGGGCACTTGGATTTCTGGATGCGATGACGGCTTCGAACACATCGATTCCACCCGGCACATCGAGCGAAACCGAAAACCGGTGAAAGGCTTGCATCACACAGCCGCCAAGTCAAACGCCGTATGGACCGATATCAAGACTCGATTGAACCGGACATGAACGCCATTTGCGGCCACTGCCGCTCCGCAGCGACCGCCCGACCACTCTCATGGTATTGGTTCGATGAATTTCCCCTCTTGAAACCTGTTTCTGGTGGTGATACCAGAGCGCCTCTGTTCGAGCATATTTATGCGTCGACACCTTCCGGGCTGCTGTGAAAAATCGGTTGCAGTGCTCGTGTTGGGGGATAGTTCAACGGTAGAACTGCGGACTCTGACTCCGTCAATCTTGGTTCGAATCCAGGTCCCCCAGCCAATTGTTTCATGTCCATTCTGGCTGTTGATTCCGCGCTTTTTTAATGTCAGACGATCATGTCCGATAACAGGTCTCGACTCCACTTCACCGATGGGATCAGAGGCGGATTGTTTTTGAGCTGAACTCCCGACTGGCGTGACACTTGGTCCAGCCCGATATCGGTCAATTCCCAAAACACTGTGGCGGGCCTGACTGCACTGGAAGCCGCCCGGCTGGGACTGACCCGGCTTGCGGCACAAACGCAACAATGTCCGTCTGGTTCATCACCGAAGCAGCCGTTCCACAATTCTGATTTGTACCCTGAACACGTTTGACGTTATCGTCTCGTGGCGAGTCTGGCGTTGCACACGAGAGCGTCGCCGGTTTCTCCGAAATTCTTTGCCGCAAAACCGTGGCAGGGGTTCAGCCGGTTGAGAGCGTGAACAGGATCGTCATGTCAGCCATCGAAGTAGAGCTTAATCCGTTCTCCATCGGAACCTGTTTCCAAAAGTCATTCAAGGTGTGTGGTCAAGCATTTTTGCCGATACTATTGGTCACGGCCAGCGCAAGTGTGCCCGATTTGATACTGCAGCTGATCACTCCTGCAATCCGGGTTTTTGGCGTCTTATATTTCGGAATATTTTCATTTACCGTCGGAATATTTGGATTTATACTGCAAATCGCCATTCAGGGTATCATTGTCTTCGGTACATTTCGGGTCTTGCAAGGGAAGTCATTTGATGTGGGTGGGGCATTTCGGCAGGCCTTTCGAAAGGTTGGCACATTGGCGGGTCTTTCGATCGTGCTTGGTCTCCTGATCGGTCTTGCTAGCTTGGCGCTTCTCATACCCGGTGTGATCGTCGGCACCGTGTATGCGGTCGCAGTTCCGGCCTGTGTCATCGAGAGTACAGGCGTTTCGGAAAGTCTCAGACGCAGTCGCACGCTGACCAAGGGTAACCGTTGGAAGGTTTTCGGAATTTACGCTCTCGTTATGATTGTCATGTTCGTTATTTTTTCTGCAATCATGGGCTCTTTATTTTTCTTGATACGCCCTACGGCAGTGGACCTGGTTGGAATTCGGTTCCAAATGGTGTCCCCAATTTTGAATTTTGTAATACGGCTTATTTCCGTTGGTTTCCTGTCCGTCGTCATCAGTGTCATTTACTCTGAATTGCGCTACGCAAAGGAAGGTGTCGGTATCGACGAAATCGTCGACGTCTTTGCCTGAGGCACAGCCGACGCGCCCGCTTCGAGGTCCCAGTGCTCGCGCGCAGGTCTCTCCAACAGATCGGTCTTCGGCCTGCTCATGGTCCGAATGCCAGAAATCGTCAGGCGAGGCGCGGTCTAACCCGCGTCTTGCCCGCCACGAGCGTGCTTGTCCTGATAGATGCGACCGAAAGCCTGTTCGCGCTCGAGATGGGCGCGCTCGGCGGCATAAAAAGCCTTCAGGAAGTCGTGGGTCTGACTGGGTGGAACGGGATCCGACCACCCGATTTTGGCCGCGATCTTGCCCGCCACAGTCTCATGCAATTGGCTCGTCTCTTCCGATGGCGTTCGGCGCAGCAACTCCTCCAGAACTTGCAGTTCGAAGGAGCCGTAGGCTTGCAACTGGCGGCTCGTGAACCGATAGGCCGACGAGGCTTGTTCCGCGATATCGTCCAGAAGCACCCGTTTTGGCACGCTGACCAGCAGCGTTCCGGCAATGATATCGCCACCACGCATGCGGGCCTTGTTGAAGAGTGGCAGGCCGGACAGCAGCAATAGCCAGATGAGCAGAAAGAACGACTGCCAATTGGCCGATGCACCATGCGAGGTGAGGTTCGCAAAGACGCTGATCGGCAAGAACACTTCAAGTTCGCGTGTGAGATTCCGGGCAATCACCGCCGCTGGCATCAGCGGACCACCCCGACGATCGATCACACGCAATTTGGCTATCTTCTTGCCCGGCGTAGCACCACCCCACATCATCTCGAAATAGATGAAGTAGAGATTGCGAACCAGAAAGGCGATCAGGGTGATCAGGGTAAAGGCGACAAGCGGACCACCCAATTCAACGACGAGCCAGATGGCGGCGATATAAATCAGCAAGGTCGTGCCCAGCCAGAAGAGCATGTCGCACAGAAAGGCGACCAGCCGTTCCGAGTGTTCGGCCAATGCGACAGGCAATTCAATGCCTTCCGGCGTGACGATCAGATGGATGCGGCGCTTCGTGCCACGGTCAATCAGCGCATCGACCCGATCCGCCGCGCGATATGCCCCCTCAGCCGCAAGCGTCATGTGCGCCCCCGCATGGTCTGACGGCCGGCAAACAGAAAATAGGCAAGCCACAGCACGAATGTCACGCCTGCGAAGGTGAAGCGCAGCACTGTCGGCTGGATCAATTGCCGGAGGCCTCCCTCGATCAGCCCGGCGATGAGAAACATCATCACCGCACCCGCTGCTATCAATGCCGCATGACGACCATGGATGGAGAGATTGTCGAGGCGATTGTGCGGACCGGGCAACAGGATCTTTTCGGCGACCACGAGTCCTGCTGCCCCGGACAGCAGGATGGCCCCGATTTCAGTGACGCCGTGAATGGACACCCAGCCCAGGAAATCGATTGCCAGCCCCCGATTGGCATGAAGCGCAAGCATGGCACCAATGACCATTCCCTGATAGCCGACCAGCAGCAACGTCGGAACTCCTGCCACCGCACCAAGCCCGAAGCTCAAGATGCCGATGATGGCGTTATGCTGGAACAGGGCATTCGCGAAAACGATGAAGCTGTTTGCGACTCCCGGCCAGGGTGCAAAGAGTTCGCCCTCCATCAGTTCGCTGCGGGTCGAGCGCGGTCCTCGGCCCTGACTGAGGCTCTCCGGCACAAATGCGCCATACCAGGTTTCGTCACCGATGGTCAGCAGGTAACCGATCGCACCGCCGGCCAGAAAGACCGCGAGTATGAGCATCAGGTGCCAGCGTGCCTGTCGCACCGCGACGGGAAATCCGGTTGTCAAAAACCGACCGAGATCCTCGATCAGGCTGGAGCGCGGTGCGTAGACGTTCAGGAACGCCCGCATGGCGAGATTTTCGAGATAAAGCAACAGGTTGCAATCAAGGGCAATTGAGCGGGCAACCGCCAGCGATGAGAGTGTGCTGCGATAGAGAAGCGGCAGCCGCTCGAATTCCTCTGGTCGCAGCGCGCCAAGCCCGCGGCTCTCCATCCGGGCGATGATCCCTTCAAGCTCGCGCCAGGCCGGTTCACGTAGACGGCGGAACTCGCTGGACTTCAGCTGCAACGGTCGTGCCTTCTGCGGACCCACCACCTCGGTCATCCGATCAGCCCCTGTTTCTTGATCGCCATGTAGCGGTTCAGCAGTGAGACCGACAGACCTCCGACGGTCACATCCAGACACGCGACTCCCATGCGGTTGAGCCGCTCGAACACAACTGCCCGCTCTTGCAGAAAGTCCTGCGCAATGACAGCCGACGCTGCTTCAGTGAAGGTTTCGGGCTGCTTGTCGACCATCGCCTCGAAATCCTGATCTCGCAGGGTAACGAACATCAGGGCGTGTCGATTGGCAATGTGCCCGATGCTGTCGATCAGGATTTCCGCCGAGATGGAGTCAACGAAATCCGTGAACAACACGATCAGCGCCCGGCGTTTCAGCCGGACATTGATCTCGGCCAGCCCCAGCGTGAAATTGGTCTCGTAGGGATGATAGGTGATCCCTGCGGATGCATGCTGTATCCTGGCAAATGTGTTCATGCCGCGCCCGGGTGGCGTGTAGTGTCTGACAGCCGCATCAAACGCATAGGAACCGACGAGATCGCCGCATTTCAACGACACCCAAGTGAGCAGCAAGCCCGCATTGATCGCATGATCAAGCCGGCTCAGCCCGTTGATCGGCTCCAGCATCAGATGCCCTGTATCGAATGCGAGAACGATCTGGTGATTGCGTTCGGTTTCGAATTCCTTGCTCACCAGCCGACGATGCTTGGCGGACCGCTTCCAGTCGATGAACCGGTGATCGAGCCCCGGCACGTAATCGCGCAGCGCCACAAATTCCGATCCTTCGCCCTTCTGACGCTGTGCCTTGATGCCAAATTGCGCGTCCTCTGCGAGGAAGGCCAGCCCCGTCTTGTACAAGCCCCGGACGTTGGGCACCACATCCGACACCTGTCCGATCGGCATCGTCGTGATGGCTTCCACCAGCCGCAATGAGCTTCGCCAGCGGAGCGACACGGACTCGAATTCGAGGCGTCCGCGCTGATACGGGACGACCGGCATGGTCACTGTCCAGGGCGCGTCCGATGACGACTGCGTGGTCACAATCGTCTGCGGCGCGGCACTGCCGGTCTGGTTCAACAGGAGTTCGATGGCCACGTCTCTGCGATGACGCGTGGGGCCGAACGTCAGCGTGAGCCTGGCGGTCTCCCCCAGATAGATCCGCGCCGGTACCTGCGCTGAAAACCCGATCTGGCCTTTCCGCAGTGTCGCAAGTGCATCCAGCAGCACGGCGGCGAGGATCAATCCGGCAAACTCGAGGCCAAACGGCCAGAATGCCGGGTTGATGACGACGAGCGCCAATGTCAGCGGAACGCCGGCCGTAAAGATCAGGACGGCGGCAAGGCTCGGGCGCATCACCGCGGCGCCGCCGTCTGGTCGAGGATCTCGCGAATGGCCTTGTCAGTCGTCAATCCCTCGATCTCGGCAGAGGGCGACAGGACGACCCGGTGTCTGAGAACCGGAATCGCGATGAACTTGACATCGTCCGGGATGGCGAAATCGCGACCCTACAAAGCGGCCCAGGCACGCACAGCCGTCGCCAGCATATTGGCTGCGCGCGGCGACGCACCTGTCTCCAGCGAAGGATGATCGCGCGTTGCCCGGATCACGTCGACGATATAGTCGATCATGTCGTCTGACACCCTGACCAAGGTCGCCAATTCGCGCAATTGACCCAATCCGTCAGCATTGATCACGGGCTGGACACCGAGGTCGGCAAATTTGGGCATCGCCGTCTGGCGCCCATGGCGGCGCACGAGTTCGCGTTCCTCGTCGCGAGACGGATAGTCGATCAGGACCTTGATCAGAAAGCGGTCGAGCTGTGCCTCAGGCAAGGGATAGGTACCCTGCTGTTCGATGGGATTCTGGGTCGCGACCACCATGAATTCATCACCGAGCGGATGGTCAGTGCCATCGATTGTCACAAAACGCTCGTTCATCGCCTGCAACATTGCCGACTGGGTTTTTGGTGGTGTCCGGTTGATTTCATCCGCGAGCAGGAACTGGGTGAAGATCGGTCCCTTTGTCAGGGAAAAGCTGTTGGTCTGGAAATTGAACAGGTTGGTTCCAATGAGATCGCCGGGCATCATGTCGGGCGTGAACTGGATGCGGCCGAAATTGAGCGACAGGGCCGCAGCAAAGGCCCGCGTAAGCATGGTCTTGGCGGTTCCGGGGACGCCTTCGACCAGCACGTGCCCGCCTGCCAGCAGGCTGACGAGCAGCAGGTCCACGGCCTGCTCCTGACCCACGATCGCCTTTCCGACTTCGACACGAATAGCGTCAGCGACCTCGCGGATGATCCGAACGTCCATACAGCAACTCCTGCTTCCAAACATGTAGGGCTTTGATCGCCAGGAGATACTCCCTGGCACCGTGTTGTGGGTGACTGGCGGCAGAAAAGGCTGTTTCTATCGCCGACTTCGTGTCGACCGTCACGCGCCGTGCAGCAGCAGCGTTGGCGAGCCAATCGATCAGTTCCGGAAAACTCAACGCCGCCGGTGCATGCAGCCTGCGACCAACGAATTGCACGACCGTTTCCACGTACCGCCGCGCCATGACATCCTGATGCCCGGCGAAGGTTATGAGGCGGGCGGCATTGGCAACCAGACCCACCTTGCCCGCCGTCAAGGGCCCGGCGAGCGGCTGCGGTCGTCCGAAACGCCCCATTGTCGCCCAGGCCAGCAGGCCAATCGCCAGGAGCCCCTGCATCGTGCCGATGACATAGGGCCATGTGACAAACAACTTCAGCGCACCGACCGTCGGCGCGGTGAACCCGTGCACCGTCTCGTCGAAAATCACGGCACCCGTTTCATGGCGCATCATGTCGAACAGCAGCTTTGCAAGCACGGCGTTATCGCCTTGGGACAGTCCGAAATTCGACAATACATCCGGGTCCGACAACACCCAGATCTCCCGATGACGGATCGTGGCGTGGCCAAGCAGCATGCCGTCAGCAGTGCCGATGATCGGTTGCAGGATCTTGCTGGCGACCAGTTGAACACTGCCGTCGATGGTCGGCGTCACGTCCAGCACGGTCGGAGGAAGCGTCGGCATCTTGTCGACCCACAGCGCCGTCGCATCGATATCGATGATCTTCAACACCCAGTTGGCACTCTCGACGGAGAGCGGTGCGGCCTTCTCGAGCCAACCTGGATGCGCGGGATCCTCCATGCCGATCCACTTCGGCAGGATGTAGAGCGTGTCTCGTCCCGAAATCAAACGGGCGCGCCCGGCCTCCAGTTCGGCTGAGTTCCGGGGTTCGGCAATGACGACCAGATCGTTGGCATGGTGCGTGATCACGCCTGCATCACGGCTCTTCTCGATAGGCACATCCAGCCGTCGCAATAGATCCGCAAGCGCGGAATAGCCGATTGCAGAGCGGGAAAAGGCGCTCGGTCCGATAGCCTCGACACCGCCACCTCCTCCATGTCCGGTTGCCATGAGCCAGAACGTCAACGCGAACGTCGCCAGCGCCGCCAGGGCCCAGCCGATCAGTTGTCGGGGCGAGAAGATCGCTCCACCATTCATGGTTTCGATCCGGCTGCGAGCGCCGCCGTCAGATGATCAAAACTGTTGCGGCAGGCGGCATAATCAGCAGCGTCCGCCACGCGGTCGCCGAAGTGCAGCGGCTCTACCCTGCCAACGAGTGCAGCGAAGGCGACCTTGCCGTCGTCACTCAGAGTGACATGCCGCAGGATTTCCCGGCTGGTCAATGAATCGGCAAATGTCGTGTCCAGTTTACGCCGGAGATCGGCAAGGCTGGTCAGCAACAACAGATGCACGGCTTCGTTGAAGCGCCCAAGCCGCGCGAGATCGTCGGCAGTGCTGGCGACATCATCCCGCGAGGCGACAGCGGCGGCGGCATCTGCGTCATCCAGCACCTGCCAAGCCGCGCGACGCGCGTAACCGCCCGGCAGGATATCCCGCAGCACAAACGCCAGCGCCCCACCACCAAGGATAATGGCCGTCCACAGAAATGCGTCTGCAAATCGTTCACTCAGAACGAATTTCTGTTCTGCCGGGGCAGCCTTCGGACCCGGGAAACTCGACTGAATGCCAAGACTTGTGTCTGTTATCGCCAGTTGTGCCTTGACCTCCTGCGGGGTTGGCGCTGCCGATACATGTATCGCGGAGAATATGGTCAAAAAGACTACAGAGATCCAAAAACTGGCTCTCGGCAAAGGATTTTGACCCTTGGCATCTTCGCAACTCTGGCCACAGATGGCCCGCGCACAACCGTCCCCGGCCATTTGCCTCTTCAGCATATCGAACATATTTGCTGGCGAGGATCGGGAAGGCGTCACGCAAGACATGTTCAATTTCTCGCACTCAAAATTGCGTTGGTGCCTTCAAACTTTAACGCGTAGCACTTTGTCCGTGAACATCTTGGGCGTCAATACGGTCGCCTGAAAACAAAGCGTCAAGACACGCGCTTTTACCGCTTTTGTCTCCTCGAACGAACGGGATTCGGTTCATTGAGAAACCCCGGCCAGACGAGCGGACGGACACCACCTTCCGACCCGCTAAAGTTGAAGCAGCCAGTCTGAACCCGGGTTCCCGGGACTAGGGGATGACCAGATCGAACGATGCGCCTTGCGCGCAGTCCCGTAACACGATTGTACCGCCGTGACGTGCAGGCAGCATTCAAGCAATCCCGAGACTTTCAGGATTTTTGTGCAGGTTTTGTGCAGTCGTCTGGTGGCAGCAATGGCTGATTGGCCGCTATCCGCGAGCACGTGCACAATGTGCCAGGCTTTCGCCTCTACGTGTGCAACTGCCCGACCGACCCAAAATAGCAACTCGGTCAGATCAGCAGCTATCAACCCTTGACGGCATGCCCCTCGTCAGCACAGGCACCAGGGATCGAGCCCGTTCCCCGAAGCATAACTTCTACCTTCAAGAGTATATTGACATACTCGGATGCAGAGATTGTCTTGTCGGGATCACCCGGTTTCATCGGAAAACGTTGACTTCCAGCCGTTCCGCAAACGAGCGACACCTAAAACGACACCGCCGAGGACGGACAGAGCGCTTGTACCCCGCCGGAAGCGGAGCCAACCCCGGAATTCAAGGCACTGCGGAAGGTAACACGGGCCTTTTGAGATTTTCGCCGACATGCATTAAGTATAAAAAATTACAAATCTAAATGTTTAATGATAAATATAAATCATTTATATGTGATAAAAAAGATACGAGGCATTTTAATAGCGAGTTTTCGTTACGGAAGGGACTTGAGCAAGACAAGCCAATCTAAGATGGTCGCCGCAAGAAATAATCAGCTTGGCTCACGTCGTTGTATTGAGTTGGAAGGATACGCCATGAAAGGTTTTAAGCTTGCCGTGCTCGGGGCAATAGTCACGGTGACTATGACACCTGCCTTGGCTCAGCAGACCTACAATCGTTTCATCACATTTGGTGATAGCCTGTCCGATCCTGGCAATCTCTATGCGCTCACGAGCGGTGCGAAACCCGCTGCACCCTACTTTAACGGCCATTTCAGTAACGGCATCACCTGGTCTGAAATCATTGCGCCGCCCACGAATACATTCTTCAGCGCAAGCGTGACCGGCAACGTCAACTACGCCTTTGGCGGGGCCCGTACGGACGTACTCGGTCCATTGAACAACCTGACGACGACCAGTGGCGCAACCTTTGGCACCACCTATAGCCAGGTCAACGTGCCTCCGGGTATTCCGGTTCAGATCGCCTCCTATTTCAATCGCGGCGGTACCGTGACCGGCAATTCCATGGTCATGATCTGGGGCGGGGCGAACAATTTCTTCAATCTGTTCGATACCGGCGCAACGGGTGCCAACAGCTCGTCCCTGCCCGGATTTGTGCTACCGAACCAGGCGTCTATCCTGTCGACCGCTTCGTCAGCAGCGTCCGACATCGCCAGTTCGGTAAACACGATTTATGCCGCCGGCGGTCGCAATGTGCTCGTCAACAATCTGCCTGACCTCGGCATCACACCGAGTTTCAATGGCAGCACGACGACGGCGCAGGCTGGATCCGGTGCCTCGCAGGCATTCAACGCGGATCTGGCGCAAAACCTCGCCGCCATCAAGGCCGCACACCCGGATCTCAATCTCATCCAGGTCAACGTCTATGGTCTCGTGAACGCAGCCGCTGCGAACCCATCAGCTTTTGGTTTCGTCAACACGACGCAAGCCTGCATCAGCGTGGCTGCCTGTCTGACCGGCAGTGCGGCAACGCAAAATACCTATCTCTTCTGGGATTCCGTCCATCCGACCGAGGCAGGCCAGCAACTGATGGCTGCGGCGGCAACCCAATACCTTTATGCAGGCAATTATGCCGTCCAGTATGCACCGATAACCACAGTCTCCCTTCAGGAGCGCCAGTCGATTGCCAGCGGCTTCCTCGACCGTGTCGATCCTGTATCCGGCTTGCAGGACGGCATTTTCCTGACATCCAACTATCTCCATGGATCGGCCAGCAATCCGGCAGTCGGAGGATCCTATAACTGGAACGCTGCAAGCGGTTCTGCCGGCGGTGCCGTCGCGATCAATGACGACTGGAAGGCTGTGTTCGGTATAACGATGGATACGGGAAGCACCAGCATGAGCACTGCGGGTGCCAACTTCCTGACCGGATCGCTCGACGGCGCGGCGGTTTACCGGGCGGGAACTGTCTTCAACAAGATCGAAACCGGTATCGGCATTTCCTCGTTCACCAACCTTCACCGCACGACGGTGGGTCCGCTCACCAACACGGCCTCTCCCACCAGCATCACCGGAAACGTTATCGACGAGTTGGGTATCCTTTACCGCTCGGGGGCGATGACGTTCGAGCCGCGATTGCGGAGCGGTTTCGTCATGAGCCAACTCGAAAGCTTCAATGAGTCCGGCATCGTCGCACCGATCAGCTTTGACTCGCGCATTGCCTCGGCCTTCCTCGGGGGCGGTGACGTGCGCGTCGGCTTCGACCTGAACACCAAGGCGACGCCCATGACCGCCTATGCCGATCTCGGATACGACGCGTACTTCGGTGTGACAAACGGTCGCATCAACGGCACCTTGGCCAATAATACAGCTTCGAGTTTCTCGTCGGCGACCCCTGCCCTCGTCAGCCCAGGCATCTCGGTCGGACTTGGACTTGTGGGCAAGGTGACCGAAACCGCGACGGTCGACATCAGCTACAACGGGTCATTCGGTCAGTCGAGCACCTCTGTCCAGCGCGCGCACGCGAATTTCACGATGACTACTGATCCATCCACTTCGATCGTGCCGGGCTGGTCGAGGTAGTAGGCGACGCGCAATGTTGGGCCAATGATGCTGACCTGACGGTCCGGCAGGATCGCGCGCCTGGGTCGTGCCAGGCCGACATGTGCTTTGGGCGCGAGCGAGCGCAGGGGCTGCGGTGTCGTCAACGGAACGTGTCGACACCGCTGTCACATTTAGCGAACGCAAACCAGGCGGCCGTTCGGAGCGCGCACGGCTTCGTGCCCGGTGGTCCTGACGCACCACGACTGATTTTGTCCGCCCCAGACGCATTGGCCAGCTGCATTGCGGTGATAGTTGGCTCCGCAACCGCCCAGCGCGAATGCCGGTGCAGCTGTCGAGGCAATGATCATTGAAACCACAACAGTTCCAATAAGTGACGCTGTCAATTTTTTCATCAAATTTACTCCAGACTTCTTTGCATTGATCGATGATCAGATTATTTTGTCGCGAAGGCCCAAACCAGAATAGGTCATTCGGGCCACATCGTTGTCATATATATTCATTGATATACATAAAATGAATTCAATATTCATTCATTGTTCATATTTATTCTGATGAAATATCGTATTATTCATAGTAATCACTCAATTCGAACAATAAGAAACTGGTCCCTGTAGAAAACCAACAAAGGCTCTTAATCATCATTTGAGCAACAGGATCACCTGATCCGATCCAAGGATATTGGCCTTGGACCGCTTGGCCAAACCGGTCACTGAAAAGCCAATGCCTTGCTTCCGTCGTTGCCGGACACTTAGCGCCATATCTCGCACCTTGCGACCTGATCCCGGCGGCTGATAGGATTTCACCTGCTAAACGTCTGGATGGGTCAATCGCATGGGAACGGTCGGGATCGAGCGGGCGGACGGCGGACAAAGGCGCATTTGTCTTCTCGGCGCGACAGGCACGATCGGTCGCGCGACGCTTCGAGCATTGGTCGGGCGTGGGCACTCGGTCGTCTGTTTTGTCCGTCCCGAGAGGTCGGGTGAGTCAAGCGCCCCCTCGCCCCGATCACGAACACTGGACGTCCTGACCGGAGAAGGCGCGACGGTTCGGTTTGCTCAATTCGACGATCCGGTTTCTCTTGCGCGGGATGGCTTTGGCAGCGACCCATTTGACGCGATCATCTCCTGCATGGCCTCGCGCACCGGTGCGCCGCGCGATGCCTGGGCTGTCGATCATCAAGCCCATCTGACCGTCCTGAAAGCTGGCATCGAGGCCGGTGTCGGGCAATTTGTGTTGCTTTCGGCCATTTGCGTGCAAAGGCCCCGTCTCGCCTTCCAGCACGCCAAGCTTGCCTTTGAGGCCGCGCTTGCCAACTCGGGGATGCGCTACTCGATCGTGCGCCCCACCGCCTATTTCAAGTCACTGTCTGGCCAGATCGACCGACTGAAACGTGGCAAGCCGTTCCTCGTCTTCGGCGACGGGACCCTCACGGCCTGCAAGCCGATCAGCGATGCCGATCTCGGGATCTATCTCGCCAATTGCCTTGATGATTCCGACTGCTGGAACCGGATCTTGCCGATTGGTGGCCCCGGTCCGGCAATCACGCCGCGCGATCAGGGTGCGGAATTGTTCCGGCTTTTGGGACGACCGCCGAAATTCAAGCAGGTGCCGCTCGCCGTGCTTGATGCGATCATCGGCGGATTATCGCTCGCGGGGCGCATCGTGCCATCGCTTGCCGACAAGGCCGAACTCGCACGGATCGGTCGCTATTACGCGAGCGAATCCATGCTTGTATTTGATCCCGTCGCTGGCCGTTACGACGCGGACCTGACGCCCTCATTCGGGTCAGACACGCTGTTTGACTATTACGCGCGCCTTGTCGCAGGCACAGAAACGCTTGAGCGCGGTGACCATGCCGTGTTCTGACCTGCTCCCGTCATCGTATGCCAGACCGGGCCGTCACAGCGCGTTGTATCGATAGGGTCGGTATCCGTGTCCCAGGTTCTCGCCCCGCTGATGCGCTTCGAGGACCGGCAAAAGATCTTGCACCGCTTGCCAGCCTGTTTCTTCCCCTGCTGTTTCCGGCTGCGACAGAACCTCGCCGAGTTCGGCCAGCACGGCGTCGCGATCAATCGAGATGACGCGCCCCTCGTCGACCACCAGCCGCCCGCCCACGAACACCTGCCGGATCGCACCTCGCCCCCCTCGATGCAGGACGGTCTCGGCCAACGGTGTGCGCCGGTTGACAAAGGGTCGTTCAAGTCGGGCGCGATCCATCAAGACGATATCGGCCTGATATCCCGGCTCAAGTCGGCCCGTGAACCCGCCGAAACCAACCGTTTCCGCGCCATGTTGCGTTGCCATTTGCAGGATCGCCGCCGCATCAGGCCGCTCGTTGAAGAGGCCCGTTTCCCGGTGCAGCGCCCAGACGAGCTTCATTTCTAGCGTCATATCGCGATCATCGGCAATATTCGACTGATCAATGCCGAGCGCAATCGGTATACCGCGCTGTCGCATTGCGTTGACGGGGGCAATCCCGCTGCCCAATCGCAGACCCGAGGAAGCATTATGGCAGATCGAGCACCGGCACTCCGCAATAGTGTCGAGATCCTCGGCGCTCATCCAGTTGCCATGGCCGAAGGTCGCTTCCGGCCCGAGACATTCCAGCGCCTTCAGATGCTGGACGGCTGATCGTCCGAACCGGCGACGGGCGAATTCAGCCTGACGCTCCGTCTCCACCAGATGCATGTGAATGCGGGCATCGGTCGCGCGCGCTGTCTCGAAGATCGTCTGCAGTCCCTCGTCACTCACCCAGTGCAAATTGGCCGGCGCGAGATTGAACCGACGCCGATCCTCATATCCGGGCAGCAACTGCGTACGCAGATTGCGATGAAACGCCATCAGGTCGGCAATCGGGATCGCGGCGGCCTTCAGTTGCGGCTCGATCCAGGCGCGCGATGGCAGAGGTAACTGCGCGAGTATATCGGCATCCGGCCCATAGCCGAGGATGTTTCTGTCGCGGATCATGAACGAGAACCCGGCCCGCATGCCGATATCGCTGTAGGCACCGAGGATCGCGGTTGCCTGCGCCATCCATATGTCGGGCGTTCCCGACAGGCCGCTGTGGATGTGTTGAACGGTCGTCGTCCCGCTTTCCAGCATTTCAATTGCGGAATAGAGCGTGTCGAGACGTGGCGGTATCCGGCGCATCGCGCGGAATTGCGGCAGCCAAAGCTCGAGCGGCGCAAAGGTGACGCCCTGCATGAGTGGCGTCACCCCGAAATGATGGTGCCCGTTGACAAGACCGGGGATCGCCACGACGTGCGAGCCACCAAATCGCGGCAGTTGATCAACGCCGTGCCCAATCGCCACCAGGGGATCGATGCGCGCGATTCTGCCATCCTCGACAACAATCGCCGCATTTTCGCGGACCTGCATCCGCCCGTCCGCATCGACGCCCACGAGGATCGCGCCTGCCTCGATGAGACAATTTTGGGCAACAGGTCTCATCGATCACGATCCTTGCGTCCGGGACAACGCCGTTTCCCGACGCCTGCGAACTGGAAGCAAGTTATCGGCCAGTTCCCTCAATGACCAGCGTAATAGGCCGTGGTCACCTCCCACGCCGTCTTGCGCAGATAGTGGGCAACGGCCGGGTCAAGTCCGGCTTCATAGGTGTTGTTTTCTGACGAGCGGCCAGTGAGCGCGGAGTAGACGGTTGCTGCGGCCAGATAGGTGCCGATCAATGTCGGATGCCGCAGGTCCGGCTGATACAATTCGAGATCGGGACGCTCCTTGAAGACGCGGGCAAACGCCAGTCCTGCCGGAATGACAAGTTCGTTGTTGTCATTGCCTGCCTTTGTGTACGCCTCCGCCAGTTGGGCCGTCATTTCAGGATGGTCCTTGTAACCCCATGACATGAACAGCATCGGCTCCATGTCGTGCTTGCGGACGATCTCGGCATTCTTGCGGGCATAATCGACGAAGATAGCCGACAGCTGCGGATGGATCGGGCACTGGCTGCAATCCATCATGATGACGCCATCGTAGAACTTCGACTTCTTGTTGAAAACAATGTTGTTTTTAGAATCGAAGGTGTAATAGCCGATCGCGTGCGGGCGCAGGTAGGACTCCATGTCGTGCCAGTCAAACCCCGACCCGCCGATGGTGACCATCGTGCCGGAGTTGGGACGCCGCTCGGCTTCTGGCGCACCTGCAGCCAACCGGCTGACATAACCGGGCAAGCCGTTGTTGTAATAAAAGAAGCTGTTGCCGACATACATGAAGGCTTCTGCCGACGGGTTCGCAGGTGCCTTTACCGTCGGCACCGTCTGCGCATTTGCATACCCCATCCAGAGGGCTGCCCAGGCAACCACGAGCGTACGGACTATCGTCTTGGCGATCATCATTTTCGCGTTTCCTGCCGAATTTTGCCTTGTTGATCAGGCGGAAAGCTTAACCCGAAGAGCTGTCCCTATTCAAGTTTGCCCAATCCGACCCAGCCGATGCAGCACGAAGCGGACCAGCCGCTTGCGGTCGATCCATATTTCAATTAGTCTCGACATATGGACGAATTGGAAATCATCACGGCACTGACGGCCCTGGCGCAAACGACCCGGCTCCAGGCGTTCAAACTCCTCGTCACGCATGAGCCAAATGGCCTGGCATCTGGGGAACTCGCGCGTCAGCTCGAGGTTCCGCACAACACGATGTCGACCCATCTCGCCATATTGACGCGGACGGGTCTGATTTCAGGCGAACGGCAAAGCCGAACGATCACTTACCGTGCCAACATCAGCCGGTTCCGCGACATCGCCCTATATCTGCTGCGGGATTGTTGCGGCGGACGGCCAGATGCCTGTGTGCCGCTCATGTCTGATCTGATCCCGTGCTGCACGCCAAAGGAAACGGCATGACCCATCCCGTCGACGTCATCATCTATCACAACCCCGCCTGCGGCACGTCACGCAACACGCTGGCCATGATCCGCAACGCCGGCATCGAGCCTCACGTAATCGAGTACCTGAAGTCGCCGCCCGCGCGCGAACTGCTGGTGCAACTCATCAGACGCATGGGACTGACCGTTCGGGAGGTGTTGCGCGACAAGGGAACGCCGTTTCAGGACCTTGGGCTTGCAGATCCGACGCTGAGCGACGATCAGCTGCTTGATGCCATGATGGCCCACCCGATCCTGATCAATCGCCCGATTGTGGTCACCTCGATGGGCGTTCGCTTGTGTCGTCCATCTGAAAAAGTGCTTGAGATTCTGCCCGAGCCGCAACGCGACGCCTTTACGAAGGAAGACGGTGAACGTGTTGTCGATGCCGACGGCAAGCGGGTGACGGCGCAATGAACGTCCCGCTCTCAAAACGTCTTGCATCCGAGACCCTCGGCACAGGCATTCTCGTTACGACGGTAGTCGGCTCGGGCATCATGGCCGAAAGACTGGCCGGTGGTAATATCGCCGTCGCGCTTCTCGGCAACACGATCCCGACCGGCGCAATCCTTGTCGTTTTGATCCTGATATTCGGCCCCCTGTCAGGCGCCCATCTCAATCCCGTTGTCTCTATTGTGATGGCCATGCGCAAAGAGATGCCGTGGCAGGCGATGATGCTCTATGCTTTGGCCCAGATCATCGGAGGCTGCTTCGGCACGCTTCTGGCGCATGGCATGTTCGAGTTGCCACTCGTCGAATATGGCTTGAAGGCCCGGACCGGCGCTGGCCAATGGTTGGCAGAGGCTGTCGCGACTTTTGGGCTGATCCTCACGATCCTCGCGGTCGCCCGCCAACGTGCCCACATGATCCCCGTGTCTGTCGGTCTCTATATCACGGCGGCTTACTGGTTTACGTCTTCGACGTCGTTTGCAAACCCGGCCGTGACCATTGCGCGCGCACTGACTCGGAGCTTTTCAGGTATCGCCGTCAGCGACGTCTTGCCCTTCATCCTGTGTCAGGTGATCGGTGCGATAACCGGCTTGCTACTCGCAAACTGGCTGTTCGAAGCCGAAAGAATACCCACTATCTCCGGCACCTAAGCTAGACGCAGCGGTAATCAAGCCGTCGCATTAGTCGATCGGCTCAAGCCCGAAGCGACGCTTGGACGCCTCGGCGGTCGGGGCAAGGAGATAATCGAGAAGATCACGTGCAGCGGTCACCTGCTGCGACCCCGCCCCGATACCCACCGAGAATGTCGTGATTGTCTGCACCGGCGGCGGCAACAAGCCAACGATTTCAATGCCGGGTTCGCCGAGCAATTCGCTCAATTGCTGGACACCAATGTCGGCCTCTCCATTGGCGACCAGCGAGGCCACGGGCACGCCGGGCTTGGCCTGCACGAAACGGTCCGGATTGAGCGCCGGATCAAGCCCCCACGGCTTCAGCACCGAGACCAGGTGGTTGCCGCTCGGCCCCGTCGAATAGCCAATGACACGGGCCCCAAAGAACACGGCCTTGATATCGACTTCGTCCTCGATTTTCGGCTTGGGCGCTCCGGCCCGCACTGCCAGCGCCATGGCTGAGCGGACGAAATCACGCCGGCTGCCCGCCAGAATGGCACCTTCGGCCTCATGCGTCGCCAGCACATCGGCAGGCAGAAACACGAGATCAAACGTCTCGCCCGCCCGCAGCCGCCGCGCGGCTTCAACGCCGCCAATGGATAGAACCGATACCTCGACGCCATGCTCCTGACGGTAGCGTTCGGTGAGGTCTGCGAGTGTCCGGCGCACAGCCATGGACGATAGCACGGTAATCATGAGGGTGTTCCGGGGCGATTTTCGGGAAAGCGGATCTCCTTTTCCCGTGTTTCGCGTGCGTTGTAAATTCAAAAGCGAGGGGTCTCGGACTTACCGCGTCTCAAGCCAGCGCCAGATATAAGCGTCGCGGCCCGTCTCGACGTGGAGAAGCGCGGTTTTCGGGGCGGTCCGCACCATAAGGCAGGCAACACCGGCAAAGACAATTGCGGCAGAACGACTGCCCGCCCAGACGTCCGTCGTCGTCGCTTCCCGGATGATGGCGTCAAGCTCATCACCCGCCAGTTCGAATGCCAGATAGCCGCTGTCGGCAGGCGTGACGGCCCATCCCCCGGCATTCCAGCCCGGCGTTAAGCCCAGCGGCTCAGGCGACACGATCATGGCCTTGTCGCGGGACATGCGGATCGCGAAAGCAGGCGTTTGCGCGATCTCCCAAAGCCCAAGCATCGGACAATCCGGCGCGATGGACGCAATCGCCTCTGCGATCCGACCGATCACGATCGTCCGCCCCAGCCCCGGTACTGGCTTCAGCGACCAGCCGTCCCTCATCAGGGAAACCGTTCGCCAATCCGGAACCGGCGTCCATTTCGCCATCGGGTCGGGCATCGACATAACTGCTACGGGATCACGCATTGAGCCGCCCTCCGTCACGATCAAAGGCGCAAGGGTCACTGATGGTTGCGCGCAACGTTTTGCCCAGATGATACAGCATGATGTCTTCGCCGAGCCTTGCCAGACCGCGCTCGATAAGGCCGAGCGCAATCGGGCGGTTCAACACAGGGCTGAAATAGCTTGATGTCACGAACCCGATGGACCGCCGCTTGCCATCAGCCAGTTCAACGGCATGCGCGCCTGTTGGCAGCGGCTCGGCGGAATGCACCGTCAAGCCCACTAGTTGCTGGCGATCCGTCCGCTGGGCATTCTCGGTGAACAGCGAGCGCTTGCCGACAAACTCATCCCGGCGTTTGTCGCGTGGCCCGTTGATCCCGAGATCGGCAGGAATGGTCGTACCATCCGTATCCTTGCCCGCGATGATGTAGCCTTTCTCCGCGCGCAGCAGCAGCAGCGCCTCGGAGCCAAGCAGACAGCCGCCGAACTCGGCCAGCAGAGCCCGCATCTGCGTGAACAAATCCGGCGCTGCGAGCGAGGGTACCGACACCTCATAGCTCCGGTCGCCGGTGAAGCTGACACGGGCCAAACGCGCCGGGCCGCCCGCGAATGTCGCCTCGACGAATGCCATGTGCGGCAGGGAAACATCATCGAGATCAACGCCAAGCTCAAGCCGGGCCACGAGATCACGGGCGCGCGGACCGGTTGCCGTCAGTGTCGCCCACTGCGGCGTCGAATTGTGGATGACGACTTCAGCCGGATTGAACCGGTCCTGCCGCCATTCCTCCAATGGCATCAACACGCCATCCACATGGCCGGAAGAGCACGAGACGATGTAATGCGTGTCCGAGACCTTGGCGACGACTCCGTCATCATAGATGACGCCGCTTTCTGTCAGCATGAAGCCGTAGCGCAGGCGTCCAGGCTTCAGGGTCGAAATCGTGTTGTAGGAATTGAAATCGAGAACAGCTCCCGCCTGCGGACCGAACACCTCGATCTTTCCGAGCGGCGATCCATCCAGCAGCGCCACCGTCTCGCGGGCGATCCGGGCCTCCCGCTGGATTTCCCTCTGATCCGCGCCTGTCCCATAGTAGGCTGGCCGCAGCCAGCCGCCATATTCGCGGAACACGGCCCCGGCATCGCGATGCTGCGGTTCCAGAACCAGCCTTTTGACCGGATTATACAATTCGCCGCGCCTGCGCCCGGCAATGATCTTAAGCGGCACCGGCACATAGGGCGGACGGTAGGTCGTCGTGCCGGTGGCGTCGATCGATCTGCCGGTGATCGCCGCCATGGTGGCGAGACCATTGAGGTTGGAGGTCTTGCCCTGATCGGTCGCCATGCCGAGCGTCGTGTAGCGCTTCAAGTGCTCGACAGACCGGTAATTCTCCCGCGCGGCCAGTTCGATGTCCTTTACGGTGACATCGTTCTGGAAGTCGATCCATTGCCGCCCCTTGGCACCGGTGACCGGCCAGACGGCTTCAATCGCATAGGGCGCATATGCCCAGTCGATGATGGGCACGTCGCCTGACCCGCCTCCCGCAGCATGCGCCTCGGCCAGCGATGGACCAAGATCAAACGTGCCGTTCGCAGCGCCAATCACAGCCAGTCCGCTGACAGGCTTGGCCGGAACAAGGGCAGCCGTCTGCTCATCGTAACGAAGCTTGCCCGTCGCCTGCGCATAGAGATGTACGGTGGGTGAAAATCCGCTAGACACCAGCAGGCAGTCCGCAATCACGCGCTCTCCGTTGATCCAAACCGCCGTGACGCCGGATTTCCCCTCAACTCCGGTTATCTCCGCGCCAGACCGCCGGTCTGCGACCCGAACCTCTGCGCCTGCCTTGCGCAAGGCATCGATCCCATCGTCTGTTCGCGTGTTGTTGGTCGCAAGCACGATCTTCTGCCCGACCAGCAGACCATGCCGTTTCAGGAAAACCAGCGCCGCCTCTGCCGACATGACGCCCGGACGATCATTGTCTGGGAATACCAAAGGCCGCTCGATGGCCCCGGTCGCCAGAATGATCTGACCCGCCCGTATCTGCCAAAGTGCATCGGATTGCCCGAGCCGCCGTTCCCAAACACAGGCGAGATTGTGCTGATAGACGCCATAGGCGGTCGAATTGGTCAGCACGCGCTGTCCGGCACCCGACAACTCCGCCCCGACAGACTGCGCCCAGTCCGCACCCTGAATACCCTCAAGCGTCACATCACGATAAAGCAGCGAGCCACCGGGCTGCGTCTGGTCATCGACAAGGATCACGCGCTTGCCCGCCCGGCTCGCGGCCCGTGCCGCCGTAAGCCCTGCCGGTCCCGCACCAATGACGAGTACGTCGCAACGCTCGTTGATCTGCGGGCTATCGGCTGGTGGTTCGTGGGTCGGATCAAGCCGCCCCAGCCCCGCCATCGCCCGGATGCGCGGTTCAAACAGATGCCAGTCCGGCCACATGAAGGTCTTGTAGTAGAAACCAGCCGGGATGAATTGCGCAAGGCGGTCGATGAACCCATGGCGGTCGGTTTCTGCACCCGGATCGGCATTCCCGGCACGAACGACCATGCCGTCGACAAGCTTTTCCGTAGTCGCCCGCACATTCGGTGACGTTTTTCCCGAAAGCGTCACGTCGACAAGCCCGTTCGGGTCCTCGACGCCTGCGCCATAGATGCCGCGCGGGCGATGATACTTGAAACTGCGCCCGATGACGCGCACATCATTGGCCAGCAACGCGGAGGCAATTGTATCGCCCTCAAGCCCTTGCAGCCTGCGACCGTCGAACTGGAACGATATCGGTCGGCGCTCGCCGATTTCACCCACCCGTCGCGCCGTCATGCCGCATCTCCCCTCAGCGAAACCGACTGCACGACGTCATGCGTCACCGTATCGCGCTCCATGAGGAAAAACTCCCCGCAAGTCTGGTGCAGCCAGATTTCACGCGTTGCGCCCTTGGGGTTCGCATTCGTGTGGAGATAGGCGGCCCATGCCTCGGCTTTGACGTCGCTGGCTGGCTCAGGCCGCGTCTTGCCGGCCTCGGCGCCATAGAAAAACTCGGTTTCCGCGCGCGGTCCGCAAAAGGGACAGGTGAAAAGCTGCATGTCCGCAAATCCTTGACTTAATGGGCAATGCCGGACCCGGCGGCTTCATCGATGAGGCGACAGCGCTCAAAGCGATCGAGATCAAACGGACGACTGATCGGATGATGATCGCCGGTCGCTAGCAGGTGCGCCAGCAGGTATCCGCCCGCCGGGATCGCCTTGAACCCGCCCGTTCCCCAGCCGCAGTTGAGATACAATCCCGGCAACGGCGAAGGCCCGATCAGCGGCGAGGAATCGGGCGTCACATCGACGATGCCGCCCCACTGCCTGAGCATCTTCAACTGCCCAAACGACGGAAACATCTCCAGAAGCCCGGCGATCACGGTCTCCTGCACAGGCGGATTGCCGCGCTGCGCATAGGACGGCACGCGGTCGATGCCGCCACCAATGATCATCTCGCCCTTGTCGGACTGGCTCACGTAGGTCCCGGTGCCGGGATAGAGGAGCACCGTATCGAGGCACGGTTTCACCGGCTCGGACACCATAGCCTGCAACGTATAGATGTGCAGAGGCAGCTTGAACCCGGCTTTTTCCGCGACAACGCTCGAATGCCCGGCAACCGCCAGTCCAACACGATCTGCCCGGATCGTCCCGCGTGACGTCTCGACACCCGCGCAACGCCCGCCCTCAATGAGAAATCCGGAAACCTCGCAGCCCTGGATGATATCCACGCCCAGTCGATCCGCCGCCCGCGCATAGCCCCAGGCAACAGCATCATGTCGCGCGACACCCGCCCGGCCCTGCCAGACACCGCCAAAGATCGGATAGCGCGCCGTGTTGCTCTGGTTCAGCAGGGGTGCCTTGGCGATGATTTGATCACGGGTCATCAGTTCGGCGTCCGTGCCATTGATCTGCATGGCATTGACGATGCGGGCGGAAATTTCCATCTCCGCGTCGGAATGCGCGACGGTCGCCACGCCCCGCTGCGAGAGCATGATGTTGTAATTCAGCTCCTTCGATAGACCCTCGTAGAGCTTCAGCGAAAAATCATAGAGCGCGACGCTTTCGGGGTAAAAATAGTTCGAGCGGATCGTCGTCGTGTTTCGCCCGGTGTTACCGCCGCCAATCCAACCCTTTTCAAGGACCGCGACACGCCGGATGCCGTGTACTTTCGCCAGATAATAGGCTGTCGCCAGCCCGTGCCCGCCGCCACCGATGATGATGACATCATAGTGACTTTGCGGCTCAGGCGATCGCCACGCCTGTTTCCAGCCCTTGTGCCCACGCAGACCTTCCTTGAAGAGCGATAGGGCGGAATATCGGTCTGTCAAATGTTTCTCCCGCAATAAGTAACAGCCCGTTCCTTCATCCCTCCCCCGTGGGGAGGGTCCGGCGGCAGCCGGGGGTGGGGCAATCGTAACACATCCCGAACGCCACCCCACCCGGTCCGCTGCGCAGCCCGACCTCCCCTCAAAGGGGAGGTATGGTCACTCTCAGCCCTTTCCTTCGTTCCTCTCCCGCAAGGGGCGAGGGAACGAAAATTGCGGCCTCAGCGACCATTGGGCGTCCCCTCTCCCCTTGCGGGAGAGGGACAGGGAGAGGGGTGCAGCCACATCCACCAATCCCCAAGCAAACCCTATTCCTGAGCCGATAGCCCCAAGCATCATCCTTGCGGCGACCCCGACCAATATGCAAACTAGGCCCGAGCACTGATCCTGTCCCATCTCAAACTCTGGCCTGAGCATTTGAAATCGGCATGGGCGTGACCGGATCCTGAGACATCGCGACTAGAAGAAAGACATGCCATGCGGCTGCCCGAAGACCCGAAGATCGACTGCCATTGTCATGTCCTCGATCCCGTCCATTTCCCATACAATCCAGCTGTTGCCTACCATCCGACGGGCCAGGAAATTGGCACACCCACGCAGATGGAAGCCCTGTTTGACACCCATAACGTGGTGCACGCGCTTCTCGTTCAGCCGAATTCTGGCTATGGCGGCGACAACAGCTGCATGATGTCGGCGATTGCTGCCAATCCCCGCCGGTACAAGGGCGTTGCTGTCGTCGCAAACGACATCAGCCTCGACGATCTGGCGCAGTTGAAGGCGCAAGGAATCGTCGGCGTCGCCTTCAATCTGACCGTCAATGGCATCGACTATTACCTCGCCACCGACAGCCTGCTCGCCAAGCTCAACGAACTCGACCTGTTCCTGCAACTGCAGTTCGAGAAGGACCAATTGCTTGCGATCATGCCGCTGCTGGACCGGCATCGGAACCGCCTGCTGATCGACCACTGTGGCCGACCAACGCTGGAATGGGGCGTCGAGCATCCGGCTTTTCAAACGCTCCTCGCTCTTGGCCGGGACGGACGCGCGCATGTCAAGTTGTCGGGCTTCAGCAAGTTCTCGCGCCATCGCCACCCCTATACGGATGCCTTGCCGTTTGTCGAAGCACTGATCGATGCCTACACAATCGACCGCTGCCTCTGGGCGTCTGACTGGCCCTATTTGCGCGCGCCGGAGCGGCTGGATTTCGGCCCCTTCGTTGATCTCGCCCATGACATGGTCCCGAACCCGAAAGATCGCGCCAAATTCATGTGGGATAACGCCTATGCCCTGTTCGGATTTGGTGGGTGAAGGGGCCTGACGGCGTCATGCGGTCGCGCCCCTGTCATCCCGGCGCAGGCCGGGATCCACGCGCCAGGAGTGCGAAGACAAGGTGTTGATCCCGGCCTGCGCCGGGATGACAGTTCTGAATTGCCGATAGGCTGATACGACATCTCGCTGTCATTGCCGCTCGCCATCATCCTGTGGCATAAGAGCGACGCCTCACTAACAATCAACCAGATACATGACCGGCATAAAAACTGCCAAAACAATCAGTTATTGCAATTATCTGATTCAATTTCTGAGCACGACCTTTGCCATCGGAACCTGACGCCCCATGATCCGCCTTGAAAACATCTCCAAGCAGAACAGCCACCGCATCCTGTTCATTGAAGCCTCTGCGGCGCTGAACCGGGGCGAGAAGGTCGGTTTGGTCGGCCCGAATGGTGCAGGCAAGACGACGCTGTTCCGCATGATCACCGGCTCCGAGCAACCGGACGAAGGCCAGGTTGCGGTTGAGAAGAATGTCTCGATTGGCTATTTCAATCAGGATGTTGGCGAAATGTCGGGTCGTAGCGCCGTCGCCGAAGTGATGAATGGCGCAGGTCCGGTCAGCGATGTTGCGGCGGAACTGGCCGAACTGGAATCCGCCATGGCCGATCCGGACCGCGCCGACGACATGGACGCAATCATCGAGCGCTATGGCGAAGTTCAGGCCCGCTTTGAAGAACTCGGCGGCTATGAACTGGAAGGCCGCGCCCGCGAGGTTCTGGCTGGCCTTAGCTTCACGCAGGAGATGATGGACGGCGACGTCGGCAAGCTCTCGGGCGGCTGGAAAATGCGCGTCGCGCTCGGTCGGATCCTCCTGATGAAGCCTGACGCCATGCTGCTCGACGAGCCAAGCAACCATCTGGACCTCGAAAGCCTGATCTGGCTGGAGCAATTCCTGAGGGCCTATGAAGGCGGTCTTCTGATGACCTCGCACGACCGCGAGTTCATGAACCGGATCGTCAACAAGATCATCGAGATCGATGCCGGATCGCTGACCAGCTACTCCGGCGACTATGAGTTCTATGAGCAGCAGCGCGCGCTCAACGAAAAGCAGCAGCAGGCCCAGTTTGAGCGCCAGCAGGCGATGCTGGCCAAGGAAATCAAATTCATCGAGCGCTTCAAGGCCCGCGCGTCCCACGCCAGTCAGGTCCAGAGTCGCGTCAAGAAGTTGGAAAAGATCGACCGCGTCGAGCCACCCAAGCGGCGGCAGGTCGTCGCTTTCGATTTCCCGCCCGCGCCCCGCTCCGGCGAAGATGTCGTCGCGCTCAAGAACGTCCAGAAGACGTACGGCAGCCGGACCATCTATGACGGCCTCGATTTCATGATCCGCCGCCGCGAACGCTGGTGCGTGATGGGGATCAACGGTGCAGGCAAATCAACGCTGCTGAAGCTCGTGACCGGGACGACCGATCCTGACGCTGGCAATGTCACCATCGGTGCCAGCGTGAAACTCGGTTATTTCGCCCAGCACGCCATGGACTTGCTTGACGGCGACCAGACCATCTTCGAGACGCTCGAAAGCAATTTCCCGCAGGCCGGTCAGGGATCGTTGCGCGCGCTGGCTGGCTGTTTCGGCTTTTCCGGTGATGACGTCGAAAAGCGCTGCCGCGTCCTCTCAGGCGGCGAAAAGGCCCGCCTCGTGATGGCGATCATGCTCTATGACCCGCCGAATTTCCTCGTGCTCGACGAGCCGACCAACCATCTCGATCTCGACACCAAGGAAATGCTGATCAAGGCCCTGTCGGCCTATGAGGGCACCATGCTGTTCGTCTCGCATGATCGCCATTTTCTCGCCGCGCTCTCCAATCGCGTGCTGGAACTGACCCCTGAAGGCATCCACCAATACGGCGGCGGCTATACCGAATATGTCGCCCGCACCGGTCAGGAAGCCCCGGGGTTGCACGCCTGACCTGACTTCGACGTCACAGGAATCCTTTGCCTTTTCCAGTCAATTGCGGCAGCCTCTCGCCAAACAAATCATGAGGCTTGGCCGGGAGGCGACTGTGACACCCTTTGTGTTCAATACCACGCGCAGCGTCCAGTTCGGGGCGGGACGCATCAATCTGATTGGCGATCTCGTTCGCGCACAGATCGGCTCTCGTGTCCTGCTCGTCACCGATCCCGGCATGATCGCGACGGGCATCGTCAAGCGGGCAACGGACGCGCTGGAGGCAGCGTCGGTATCGGTCACGATCTTCAAGGATGTCGCCGCTGATCCACCGGAAGCCATCGTCCTGGCCGCAGTCGACGCCGCCAAGGCAGCCAGCGCTGAAGGCATCATCGGTCTGGGTGGCGGATCATCGCTCGATGTTGCCAAACTCGTCGCCGTTCTGGCGCTTGGGCGCGAGGAACTGAAGGGACTCTATGGCATCGGCAACGTCAAGGGGCCGCGCCTGCCGCTGATCCTTGTTCCCACGACCGCCGGGACCGGCTCGGAAGTCACCCCGATCTCCATCGTGACCACCGGCACGAGCGAGAAGATGGGTGTCGTCTCGCCGGTGATCCTGCCCGATATCGCGCTGCTCGATCCCGAACTGACGCTTGGCCTGCCGCCGCATATCACAGCCGCGACCGGTATCGATGCCATGGTTCACGCCATTGAGGCCTACGCCTCGGCAAACCCGAACAACAATCCGGTTTCCCGCATTCTGGCGACCGAGGCCCTGACGCTGATGGGCCGGTCACTCCTGACCGCCGTCCACACGGGCAGCGATATCAAAGCCCGCTCCGACATGCTGCTTGGCTCGATGCTGGCAGGACAAGCCTTCGCCAATTCGCCAGTTGCCGCCGTCCACGCCCTCGCCTATCCGCTCGGCGGTCACTTCCATATTCCGCACGGGCTGTCGAATGCACTCGTCCTGCCGCATGTCCTGCGGTTCAACACCAAGGTCGCGCCACAGCCCTACGCCGAGATCGCGCCATTTGTGTTCCCGGACCTTGCCAGCCTCGAAGGCCAGGAACGCGCCGAGGCCTTCTGCGAACGGTTGGCGGCGCTCTCCAAAGCCTGCGGCCTCCAGCAGAGCCTGCGCGAGATGCAGATACCGGAGTCCTTCCTGCCAAAACTCGCCAGCGACGCCATGAACCAGACCCGCCTGCTCGGTAACAATCCGCGTCCCGTGACGGAAGCCGATGCCCTCGCAATCTATCAGGCTGCCTATTAGAGTTCTCCAAGGCCCGTGAAGTCATCCCTCCCCTTTGACGGGGAGGGTCCGGCAGGGCCGGGCGTGGGCACTTATTGAAAACAAGACAATCAGCCAATCGGGAGAGGCCAAGCGATGACCCAATGGGAACCCAGTCCGTTTTACCCGGACCCATCCGTCGAGATCCTAGATCCCTCGTTTCTGAAGTACCGGCTGTTCAGTGCCAGCGTCGAGCGGCTGGCGACCGGAACGCGCTGGGGCGAAGGGCCGGTCTGGTTCGGTGATGGCCGCTATCTCCTGTGGAGCGATATCCCGAACGACCGCATTCTCAAATGGGACGAGGTGAGCGGAGCGGTGACGCCATTCCGTCAGCCATCCAACAATGCCAACGGCAACACCCGCGACCGGGCCGGGCGTCTGATCACCTGCGAACATCGCGGTCGCCGCGTCACGCGTACGGAATACGATGGCTCCATCACGGTGCTGATGGACAACTGGGAGGGCAAGCGTCTCAACTCCCCCAATGATGTCGTCGTCAAATCCGACGGCAGCATCTGGTTCACCGATCCGCCGTTCGGCATTCAGGGCAATTATGAGGGCGTCTATGCCGAACAGGAACTGCCCGCCTGCGTCTATCGGATCGATCCGGACGGCTCCGCCTCGATTGTCGCCGACGATGTACTCGGCCCCAATGGCCTCTGCTTCTCGCCCGATGAAACTGTCCTCTACGTGGTGGAGTCGCGCGGCGTGCCAACACGCAAGATCCGGGCATTCGACGTTGTGGACGGAAAAACCCTCACCAATAATCGCATCCTGATCGATGCGGGTCCGGGCGGCACGCCGGACGGCATGCGCTGCGATGTCGATGGCAATCTCTGGTGTGGCTGGGGCATGGGCACGCCGGAACTGGACGGCGTCATGATCTTCAACCCGCAAGGCACGCCCATCGGGCGCATCGCGCTACCGGAGCGCTGTGCCAATGTCTGCTTCGGCGGACCCTACCGCAATCGCCTGTTCATGGCCTGCGGTCACGGCCTCTACGCGCTTTACGTCAATACACAAGGCGCACTTGGCGGCTAAAACCCGGCGCGTCTCAAGGGCGTGCGGGCAGCGAAAACAGGCGACCTGCGGGCACCGTATCATCGATGCCCGCCAGTCGCAGGCAGTGCCAGGCCATGGAATGATTGCTTGACGTCACCGGAATGCCGATCCGCCGTTCAAGTGCCTCCACGGCCTCAGCGATCCGCAAGCTCGTGCACGACACGAAGATCGCCTCGACCCCCGGTGTCTTTGCCATTGTCTCCGAAGCGGCTTCGATTGAGGCAACCGAGATGCGGGCGGCCTCGCGGTCATCGCGGCGATCAAAGGTCGCGACAGCCGCGATATCGAGGCCCCGTCCGCTGAAATAAGAGACAAATCCTTCGTTGATCTTGGGCGCATAGGGCGTCAGCAATCCGATGCTTTTGACCCCGAGTGCCTTGAAGGCCGCCAGCGCCGAGGTCACCGGTGTCGTGCAGGCGACGCCCGGACGGGCCTTGTGGATCTCGGCAAAGATCGCCTCTTCGCCCAGCGTCATGGTCGCCGACGTACACCCGAACGCCACGACATCCAGCGGGATGCTCGGCAGGATCAGATCGACGCTCGGCCCCAGACGTGGCCCGATTGCCCGCAAGGTGTCGGGCGTAATGTCATTGTCGCTGAACACGCGGGATTCGTAGAAAGCCACCCCCGGCTGCCGGATCAGGGCGCGAAACTCGTGCTCCATCGTCTGGTCGGTGGCCAGCACCACAAGGCCAATCGCAGCTCGCGCCGCAAGCCCGCCATCCAGCTGAGAGGGGAAAACACCCAGATCAATCGTGCCCGTTGACTGTTGGAGCGGGCGGTCAAGCGTAAGCGACATCGTGAATGCCTTTCCAGCTCAATTGGCAACGAGGCCGTCCATGGGAATGGCAGGCGTCCGGCCTGCGATGAGATCGGCGGTGATGCGGGCGGACCCATGCGACATGGTCCAGCCGATATGGCCATGCCCGGTGTTGAGAAATAGGTTTCCGTATTGCCGCCGTCCGAAGAACGGCAGGTTCGTTGGCGTCATCGGTCGCAGACCCGCCCACATTTCCGCGCGATCATAATCGGCACCTTCCGGGTAAAGTTCCTGCGTCACCCGTTTCATGAAGGCAAAATCCGCCGGCTTGTGACTTGTGTCATAGCCCGCAAATTCCGCCGTCGCGGTCACCCGGACGCGATCCCCGAAACTCGAAATCGCCACGAGATTATGTTCGTCAACCGAGGCGACCGTTGGCGGCAAGGGCTGATTGCCGACGGGGATGGTCAGCGAATAGCCCTTGATCGGATAGATCGGCAGATCGATCCCGATGGACCGCGCCATCCCCGCGCTATGGGTCCCCAGCGCCAGAACGCAGGCATCCGCCTTGTAGGAGCCTTTGGCTGTGCGGACTTCCGTCACCGCGCCGCCAGCCGCAGCGATGCTGGTGATCTCTGTGTCAAGCAGGATCGTCCCGCCCCGCGCCCGCACGATACCTGCCAGCGCCCGCGTGAATTTGGCGGAATCCCCGGTTTCATCGGTCGGGCAGTAGATGCCGCCCGCTATCTTGTCCTTGGCCGAGGCCAGCGACGGATCGACGGCTACCACGCCATCGCGATCCAGCACCTCGATCACCTGGCCGTCCGATTGCAGGATCTGCATGTGCTCGACACCGCGATCAAGCGCTTCCTGGCTGCGGTGAAAATAGAGGATGCCCCGGTCATTGCGATCGTAGTCGATCACTTCATCCGCCAGCACGTCCTTCAACACAGCTTGCGAATAAGCGGCCAGTCGATGTTTCAGCAGCGTATTGCGTCGCGCCCTGGCATCGGTGCATTCCATCAGGAACTTCCACGACCACGTATAAAGACGCGGGTCAGTGGACAGGCGAAAGCGCAGCGCCTGATCCTTCATGAACAATGATTTCAGCAGGATCATCGGCGCTTTCGGGGATGACCAGACAAACGAATGCCCCGGCGCAATCATGCCTGCATTGCCCCAGCTGGTCTCGGCGGCCACGTCGGCGTTCCGCTCGATCAGAGTGACCTCATGGCCATCCCTCTGGAGCTGATAGGCCGTTGTGACCCCAACCACGCCACCGCCAAGCACGAGTACCCGCATGATGCCTCCATGCTGCCGAACCTTGCAAGTGCGCCAGTCTAGAGAGCGAATTTCAATGCGCAAGCCGCCCCGGCATGTCCAGACATCGAAAATTCAGCTGTGCAGCCCTGCGTCAGACGCGAGTGACGCAATGGCCTCAAGGGGAACCGGCTTCAGCGGCGCACGTACGCGAAATGCACCAACCTCGCCGGCCCTCGCGCCGAGCGCATCCGCGAGCAGCATGGTCACCGTCAGTCCGCACATCCGCCCCTGACACGGCCCCATGCCGCAGCGGCTGAAGAATTTCGTCTGGCTTGGACCACGGCAGCCGAGCGGTACCATCGCGCGGATCTGACCGGCGGTTACCTCCTCGCAGCGGCAAACGACCGTGTCATTGTCCGGCAGCAGAACCGAGGCCGGTGGCCGATAGAGTGCGTCGAGAAACGGCCTGATCCGCCGTTCGGCGCTGAGCTTCCGCAAGGGCTTGCGCGCCTGTGCCTCCAACTCGGTGCCTGTGAGCCGGCCGAGGTCATGTGCGGCTCCGAGCGCCGCCAGTTCTCCGCTCGCCTCGGCAGCAATCGCCCCCGAAATGGCAGCACCATCGCCTGCAATCCGAAATCCGGCGAGACTGGTCGCGCCCCATTGATCCACGCGAGGGTGCCACGCCAATTGTGTCTCCGACCAGTCGTGATCGATGCGTAACAGCCGCGAGAGCTGCGTATTTGGCACGACCCCGTGATGGAGAAGGACCGTATCCGCGTCAATCCGAGTGTCCCGGCCATCAGCTGAAAATGTGACGGCCCTGACGCGGTCCGCGCCTTCAACCGATAGGCTCTCCGCCTGTTTGTACCAGGGCACACCACTCAAGCGCAGATTGGCGAGAAATCCGAGGCCCCGAGCAAGATAAGCGGGCGCTCCGAGCGCCTGAGGCAGATGCGGGAGAGCTGCTTTCAGGTTCTCAGCCGGGGCCGTCTCCACGACGGCGCTGATCGTGGCACCCGCATCCAGCAATTGACAGGCGACCAGCAGCAACAGGGGTCCGCAGCCCGCGATCACGACTTTGCCGGACGGGATCGATCCCGCACTTTTCAATGCGATCTGCGCCGCCCCCGCCGTCATCATGCCGGGCAAGGTCCAGCCGGGGACGGGCGATGCCCGTTCCATGGCCCCTGTCGCCGCTATGATCTGGCGTCCCTGCAATTGCCGGGTCTTTCCCGCCTGCAACAGGGTCACGTTCAGATCGGACGACAAATCCCAGACCGTGCTTGTCAGATAGAAGTCAGCAGCACTCGATCGGGCGCGGCTGATGATGGGCTGCCCCTTCAGATAGGACGCCCCCAGACGCTTGGTGATACCCGGCTGGCTGCGCTCAAGATTTCGGTAAATCTGCCCGCCCGGCGTGGTTTGCTCGTCAACAACCGCGACGGAAAGCCCCAGTTCCGAGGCTTTCGCGGCGGCTGACAATCCCGCAGGCCCCGCGCCAATGACGATGACATCATACATCGGCATCATCCCCTGCCAACGCATCGCCGGAAGATATGCGAACCGACATTCCGTCTGCGACTTCAATCATGCACGCCTGCACGCCGCTGCGCCCGTCGACGGCGACGCGGCACTCGAAACACACGCCCATGAGGCACACCGGCGCGCGTGGCTCGCCTGAAACCGGTGTTTTGCGAAACGGAATGACCCCGGCCTCCAGCAGGGCGATGGCCAAAGGAATCCCGGCGCGTACCTGCACCCGACGACCGTCGACGTCGATGGACTGTTTGGCTCCACCACCATCCAACGCCCTAAACATGAAACCGCTCCGCAGAAAACGCGCCGAGTTCATCAGGCGGCGGACCGCCCCGAATCCAGTCCGCGATGACGCCCGCGTGACGCGCGGCCAACGTCACCCCCGAATGACACGTCACAACAAACGCGCCGGGGCAATCGGTCGACGCCTGATAGATCGGGAACCCGTCGGGCGTCATGATGCGGAGTGCGCCCCAGGTCCGGATGATATTTGCGCCCGCCAGCACCGGAAACATTCGCGCAGCCTGCCTTGCCATGCGCGACAGTTGCTCATGTGAGGTGCCGTCGTCGAAGCCGACATCTTCCTTGGAATCGCCAATCTGGACGCCGCCATCGCCGGTCTGCCGGACGTGACCGGTTGGATAGGCAAGAAATGGTCGCAAGCGTTCAGTCACGAGGATTTGGCCGCGATTGGGCACGACGGGTGCCGATAGCCCGACGAGCGGCGCCAGTGCGCGATTGCCCAGCCCCGCCGCCAGAACCAGTTTGCCGGATGTATAACGCTCATCACCAGCCGTTACCGTGAAAACACCGTCGCGAAACGCAATCGCACCCGCATCTGCGCCTGATCTCAGCTCGCCACCGAATTGGGTGAACGCCTGCACCAGCGCCCGCAGCAGCCGCAACGGGCTGACATGACCATCCATTGGCGTGAAAATCGCGCCGACCACGTCCGGGCCGATCTCCGGGCAAAGCTCACGCACTCCGGCGGGATCAAGGACCTTAAACGGATACGGCTCGCCGACACCATCCGCCAGAGTTCGCAGCTTTTCGGCACGCGCGGCAAGCTGATCTGCATCGAGGTAGATGTCGAGGCCACCGATCTGCGACAGTTGCACATCGATCCCGGTTTGCTGATGCAGATTTGCAGCGAAAGACGGCCACGCCTTGGCACCTGCCATCGACCAACGGGCATAGGCCGGATACGCAATTCCCTTGCCCTGCACCCAGACCAGTCCGAAATTGCCGCGCGCGGCCCGAAACGCATCATCACCCTGATCGAGGACAAGCACACGCTCGCCGCCACGCACCAGACCGTAGGCAATGGACATGCCCACCATGCCGCCGCCGATGACGATCGTATCGTACTCGCTGTTCCCGGCCATGCTCTGCCCCCTCCGACTGATCGAACCCCAAGTCTGGCCGTCGCACAAGTCGCAAGGGTCGTCCGTGGCCTATGCGTCAGGTGGACGGCAGGCCGGGAATGGTCACTCCGAGCGTTTGCAGGATCAGGATCGCATTGAGCGTTAATACAAGGACGGTCGCAACAAAGGCGCTCCAGCCAACAAGGCGGGAGTTGACAAAAGCTCCCATGACATCGCGCCGTCGCGTCAACAGGAGCAGCGCGATCATCGGAATCGGCAGGGCAAAGCTGAGAACCACCTGGCTGATGACCAGCGCATTGGTCGCATCGATGCCCAGCCCGACAACAATGAACGCCGGGAGCATCGTCACCAGTCGCCTCACCCAGACGGGAATGCGAAATCCTACAAACCCCTGCATGATCACCTGCCCGGCCATCGTGCCGACGACAGAGCTTGAGACGCCCGAGGCAATCAGCGAGGCGAGGAAGATGCCCGCCGCGCCCGCGCCCAGAAGGGGTGTCAGCGTGTGATAGGCCGTTTCGATTTCCGCGACATCGGGATGGCCATCATGAAACGCGCCCGACGCCATCATCAGCATCGCCATATTGACCAGCCCAGCCAGGGCCAGCGCAACAATGCATTCAATGTTGGAAAAGCGGATGAGTTTGCGACGATCCGCATCATTGTCGACCACCGTCCGCGCCTGTGTCAGGCCGGAATGCAGATAGATCGCATGCGGCATGACCGTCGCACCTACGATACCCACGGCAATTGTCGCAGCCTGCGCATCGTCGAGCTGTGGCACGACGGAGTGATAGGCGGTCGCAGCCCAATCGACATGGACGACAAATAATTCAAGGACATAGCTGAGCGCAATGAGACCGACGAGGCCGCCGATGATCAGCTCGAGCGGTCGAAACCCCCGCTTGTCAAACAGCAGGATCGCGTAGGTGATAATGCCCGTGGCAACCATCCCGTAAAACAGCGGCAAGCCAAACAGCAGCGACAGACCAATCGCGCCCCCGAGGAATTCAGCCAGATCGGTGGCCATCGCGGCTATCTCGCTGGCAATCCACATGGCGAACACGACGGGCCGGGGAAAATGCGCCCGGCATAACTCCGCGAGATTATGGCCGGTGACGATCCCGAGTTTGGCCGACAGCGCCTGAAACAGCATGGCAATCCCGTTGGCCAGCACGACGACCCAAAGCAGCCCGTAGCCATATTTCGCGCCCGCCTGAATATTTGTCGCGAAATTGCCGGGATCCATATAGGCAATCGACGCCACTACCGCCGGTCCCGCGAATAGCAGCATGCGCGGAAGGCCCCTTCCGCTTTTTCCACTCAGTACCGCGCGGATTTGGGTGTCCGTTTGAGTACTTAAACTGTCCTTTCGCCAAACCGCACTCATCCAGCTACCGTGCTCCAACGAGTCCTGTGTCTTTTCAAGGGTTCATGCTTTGATACGCATGTGCTGCTAACTTAGATCTCACTGCAAATAAGAGCATGGGCGTCCTCTTATAGCAAGTGCTATATTACAGGGGTTCACCCTGCTTTTTCCGCAAGCCCGGACAACCCCGCAGGTGTCCGGCATTCCGTCCAATTTATCGTTTGGCAAATCATATAGCCTGCGGCATAAGGTATTCTTCGGGATAACGGGAGGTTCGCTTGGCTGACGATCCATCAGGCGCAGATGCCACGGCAAATGACGCCGAGAGCTTTCGTCGGACGCGTGAAGCTCGCAAGCTCGAACTGATCGAGGACTACGTCGAGTTGATCGCCGAACTGATCGAATCCGGCGGTGAAGCCCGTCAGGTGGATATTGCCACCCGGCTCGGGGTTGCCCAACCGACTGTCGCCAAGATGTTGAAACGTCTGGTGAATGAAGGCTATGTTCTGCAGCGCCCCTACCGGGGAGTTTTCCTGACCGACCAAGGCAAGACGCTTGCGACCGAAAGTCGCGCCCGGCACGAGATCGTCGAAGCCTTCTTGCGAGCACTCGGGATCAGTGACGAAACCGCCCGCATCGACGCGGAAGGCATTGAGCACTACGCCAGCCAGGAAACGTTGCAAGCATTTGAACGTTTCATTGCAACAAAGGCGTGAAAAGGCCCGAGGGCAACCAGCCCGATGCTGCATTGCCAAGATAAAATTCAAATAACGCGCGATTTTTAAAAATACATACCGCATCGCAAAAATAATTTATCGCATTGCGATATAAGTATTTTACTTGAACGAATGCCATTAATCCCTTTAGTTTCGAAAACATGCTTCCGGGAAGCGTTAAGATACCGGGCAGTCAAAACAAGAAAGCACAGGGGGAAAGCGTCCGATGAAAATCATGCAGACGATCAATCGCGTACCGGGCGGCCTCATGGTCGTGCCACTCTTCATCGGCATGCTGATCAACACATTCACACCGAATTTGCTCAAGATTGGCGGCTTCACCGAGGGCCTGAGCAGTGCCGGCTATAATACAGTGCTGGGCATGTACCTCTTCACCGTCGGCACCAAGATGACCCTGAATGCAGCGCCGCTCATGTTGAAGCGCGGGTTTGGCATCATGGGTGCCAAGCTCGCCGTCGCCATGGTCATCGCTTTCACCGTTGCCAAACTGTTTGATGGCAACCTCTTTGGCTTCAGCACTTTGGCCCTGATGGTTGCGCTCAGCGACACCAACGGCGGCATGTTCATGGCACTGACCAGCGTCATGGGCGATAAGGAAGATGCAGGCACCTACGTGCCCCAGAGCATCGAGACCGGGCCGTTCATCACCATGCTGTTCCTGGTCGGCGCAGGTCTTGCCAATATTCCATGGATTGCCATGGTATCGGTCATCGCTCCGATTTTCGTCGGAGCCATCCTCGGCAATCTCGATAGCGACCTGCGCGACTTCTTCGGCAAGCACGAGCCGATCATCGTTCCGTTCATGGCGTTCACGCTCGGCCAGAATATCAATCTCGGCAACGTCGTGACCGCTGGCCCCTCGGGCATCCTGCTCGGCATCTTCGTCTGCGTTGTCACCGGGACACTGTGCATTCTCGCCGACGTCTGGCTTGGCGGGTCCGGCATCGCGGGCGCGGCAGCCTCCAGCACGGCGGGCAATGCAGCAGCAGTGCCGAAAGCTATCGCCGCAGCCGATCCGAGCTATGCCACCATCGCACCGATTGCGACCGTTCAGGTCGCGGCGAGTGTGATTGTCACCGCGATCCTGACGCCGATCCTTACCTCCTGGATGCACAAGCGCATTCAGGCGAGGAAAGCCGCAGCTGGCGATCCCGCTGCCACCCCTGCGACCACCTGAGCCGCGTACGCTCGCGCTATCCTTCAGTCACTCGACCAGACGTCTTGACCGGCTGCATCAGTCTCCTCTGATGCAGCCGTTTTCCTGTAGCTTGATCCAAAGCATTGAATTCCGACGCAAGCAGGCATAAGCCGTTGCTTCAAGCCAATAAGCGTCCGCCTTTGGAGTGCCGCATGATCATTTCTTCGCCCTGGGACTATCGCGAGGCCGCACGACGTCGGCTGCCGCCATTCTTGTTCGACTATATCGATGGCGGTGCCAATGTCGAACGCACCTTGCGGGCCAATGCCGAAGATCTCGCGGACATCGGCTTGCGCCAGCGCGTGCTGAAGAATGTTGCCGACCTCGATATTTCGACGGAAATCCTCGGCGAGAAGCTCGCGCTGCCACTGATGCTGAGCCCGGTTGGTCTGTCCGGCATGTTTGCGCGACGCGGTGAAGTCCAGATCGCCCGCGCAGCGGCATCGCGCGGCATCGCCTATATCCAGTCGACTGTCTCGGTTTGCTCGATCGAGGAAATCACCGCTGCGAACCCGAAACCGAACTGGTTCCAGCTTTATGTGCTGAAAGATCGCGGATTCATGCGCAATGTGCTGGAGCGCGCCAAGGCGGCTGGCGTGAAAAATCTCGTCTTCACCGTCGATATGCCGACGCCCGGCTCGCGCTATCGCGACGCACACTCCGGCATGTCCGGCCCCTTCGCCGCGCAGCGCCGCATTGTCCAATCGATCCTGCACCCGCAATGGGCCATCGATGTCGGTCTCCTGGGTCGCCCGCATGACCTCGGCAACGTCTCGAAGTATCTCGGCAAGGCCATCAGCCTGGAAGATTACGTCGGCTGGCTCGGTAAGAATTTTGATCCGTCCATCGGTTGGAGCGATCTTGAATGGATCCGCGACTTCTGGCAGGGCCCAATGATCATCAAGGGCATTCTCGATCCGGAAGACGCACGCGACGCCGTCCGCTTCGGCGCTTCGGGTCTCATCGTCTCCAATCATGGCGGTCGTCAGCTGGATGGTGTTCCCTCAACGGCAAAGGCGCTGCCGACAATCGTTGATGCCGTCGGGACTGATCTGACCGTGCTCGTCGACGGCGGCATCCGCTCGGGCCTCGACGTTGTCCGCATGCTGGCGCTGGGAGCCAAGGGCGCGATGATCGGCAAGGCCGCAGCCTTTGCGCTGGCAGCCGCAGGACAATCCGGCATTGAAAACCTGATCGATATTTTCGCCAAGGAGATGAAGGTCGCCATGACGCTGACAGGCGTCAAGACGATTGCCGAGATCAACAGCTCGATTCTGGTCAAGTAATCGGCCCCATCGGCAGAGGATGTCTGAATGCCAGCAACCGAATTTACCCCCCTCGTCTCCCTGGCTGGCGGCGCGATGATTGGCCTGTCAGCCGTCCTGATGATGCTGTTGAACGGACGGATCGCAGGTATCAGTGGCATCGCGTCACAATTGCTGCCACCCGGCCGATCTGGTGACACTCTCGGCCGCGCAGCTTTCGTCCTCGGTCTGGTGCTGGCACCGTTTCTAGTCCTCTGGACCACCGGTCACGGCCCGGACATCACTGTCACCACGGGCACGACCGGCCTCGTCATCTCCGGCTTGCTGGTTGGCTTGGGCACCGTCGTTGGAAACGGATGTACGTCTGGCCACGGCGTCTGCGGGCTGGCGCGTCTGTCGCGGCGTTCGATGGTCGCAGTAGTGACGTTCATGGCGACGGCCATGATCACCGCTTTCATCCTGCGTCACATCGTCGGGGTCGTCTGATGCGATTGATTCTCAATCTGCTGCTCGGCCTGTTGTTCGGGCTCGGCCTCATCGTCTCCGGCATGAGCAATCCCGCCAAGGTCCTGAATTTTCTCGATATCGCCGCGATTGCGCGCGGGACCTGGGACGCGAGCCTTGCCTTTGTCATGGGCGGCGCGCTTGTGGTGACCTTCATCGGCTATCGTCTGGTGTTCCGCCGCCCGCAGCCACTCCTCGCCGACACATTCCACGTGCCAACCAAAACCAGGCTCGACCTTGCGATCATCGTTGGCCCCGCGATCTTCGGCATTGGCTGGGGCATTGCCGGATTTTGCCCCGGCCCGGCCATCACGGATCTGGCGGTTGGCGGACAGCCTGCGCTGATCTTCGTCGCCGCGATGATGGTCGGCATGGCGATTGCCCGGTTAGCCCCCCGCTTGATCAAAAGCGCATGATAGCGCAGCGCCCTCTCAAGCCCTTTCGGCCCAGATCTGCGCCAGTTCCACGATGGTTGCCGTTGCCTTCTCCATGTCCTGTCGGCTGACCCATTCCAGCGGGGAGTGAAAGGCATGGCCGCCTGCAAAGATATTCGGACACGGCAAGCCGAGGGCTGACAGACGTGACCCGTCGGTTCCGCCACGAATGCTGCCCAGCACCGGCGTCATCCCGGTCCTGCGGATCGCCTCGATCGCATTGTCGACGACTTCGGGCTGCCGATCCAGAACGGCCTTCATGTTGCGATATTGCTGCTTGACAGTAAATGTGTAGGACGAGCCGGGATAATCCGCCAGAACCCCGCGAACAATTGTCTCGAGCATTGCTTCCTTGGCGGCGAGACCCGCGTCGTCGAAATCCCGCACGATCAGGCTGATCGTCGCCTTTTCCATCGATCCCGTTACGCTTGTCGGATGCACAAAACCGGTTTTCCCGTCTGTCGTCTCCGGTGCCATATCTTTCGGAAGAGCGGCAATGATTGCACCGGCGATCTTGATCGCATTCTCCATGCGGTCCTTGGCAAAACCGGGATGAATGGCCACGCCGGACAGCGTGATGTCGACGCCATCGGCGGAAAACGTCTCGTTTTCCAGATGTCCCGCCGTCTCGCCGTCCATCGTATAGGCGAAGTCGGCACCGAGCTTTTTCAGATCGACCTTGTCAACGCCGCGCCCGATTTCCTCGTCAGTCGTGAACAGGACAAGGATGGCACCGTGCTTCAGTTCGGGATGGCGCATCAACGTATCGACCGCCGTCATGATCTCCGCGATACCCGCCTTGTCGTCGGCACCGAGCAAGGTTGTACCATCCGTCGTGATGAGATCATTGCCGATCTGGTTAAGGAGTTCCGGGTGTTCGGATACGCGGATCACCTGCTTGCGATCCCCGACCAAGACAATGTCGCCGCCCGCATAGGCGGGAATGATCTGCGGCTTCACGTTGGTTCCGGTGAAATCTGGCGCCGTATCCATATGCGAACAGAAGCAGATGACCGGCACAGGCTTGTCGACATTTGACGGGACGGTCGCATAGATGTTGCCGTGCTCATCGAGATGCGCATCCGACAAGCCGATCGCCAGCAGTTCGTCCACGAGCACTCGACCAAGGTTCTTCTGTTTCTCGGTCGATGGGTGTGACGAGGAGCGCGGATCGGACTGCGTGTCGATGACGACATAACGCAGGAAGCGGTCGAGAACGGTATCAGTCATGGTACGGGCATCCCCTGGCGGCATGAATTTAGCGGCCAGATATAGCCTGACATGCCTGCCTCGGAAACGCCTACCTCAGGTCAATTGCACGGCATACCAGCAAAACCGGCGTGGCCGCTGAGGTCGATTGCCAGCAATAGGGCTCACGCCCGCTTCGCGCTCGACGGCTTTATTTCCGGCAACTGGTTCTCGAACAGTTCATAGGGCCAATTGCTGGCCGGCGCGGGCCTGCCGAACAGATAGCCCTGCAATTGCTGGACGCCCGAGGCTTGCAGCAGAACCTGCTGATCATGGGTTTCCACGCCCTCAGCCGTGGTCTCGATCCCGAGTTCACGCGCCAGTGTGATTGTTGCCGCGATGATCGCGGTGCTGCCGCGATGGGTCCCCAGGCCGTCGACAAAGGATTTGTCGATCTTGATCTCGTCGAAATAGAACCGCTTCAGATAGCTGAGCGACGAATACCCGGTCCCGAAATCGTCAAGACTGATTGCCACTCCAAGGGCATGCAAGGCATTTAGATTTGCCAACCCGTGCGCTGTTTCTGCGAGCAGTACGGACTCGGTGATCTCGAGCTTGAGCCTGCTCGCGGGAAGCTCTGTATCCCGCAAGATCTTTGCGACGATCTGGCTGAAGTTTGCCTTTGTCAGCTGCAAGGTCGAGACGTTGACCGAGACCCGGACGTACGACGGCCATTTGGTGGCATCCAGACAGGCGCGTTCCAGAACCCATTCGCCCAGAGCGTAAATCAGGCCGGATTCCTCCGCGAGAGGGATGAAATCAGCCGGTGAGATCATGCCGCGCTTGCTGTGTTTCCAGCGAACCAGCGCTTCCATGCTTTTGATCTTGAGGGATTTGCAGTCAACGATGGGCTGGTAGTGGACATCCAGTTCGTCGCGCTTGATGGCGAGTTCCAGATCATTCGTTAGCAATTTTCGCTGGTTGAACCGTTCTTCCATATGCTCTTCGAACACGCGATAGCAATTCCGGCCATCCGATTTGGCCTCATACAGCGCCAGATCCGCGTGTCGCATCACTTGCTCGACGGAATGTTCACCCGGTCGGCCAAAAGCAATACCGACGGACAGCCCGACCGAGATATCATTATCCTGGATGTCGAAACTCAGGCTGATCGAATTGAGCAATTCGATGGCGAGAGCCGTGAGATCGCGAATCTCCCCGTCTTCGATCTGGCACATGATCGCGAACTCGTCGCCGCCAAGTCGGGCAGCGATATCGCCTTCGCGCAGACAGGCCTGGAAGCGTCCGGCGACCTCCTGAAGCAACGCATCGCCCAACCCGTGTCCGAAGGTATCGTTCACTTCCTTGAAGTGGTCGAGATCGAGCAGCATGACTCCTATGGTGTGGCTGGCGTTGCCACCCAGCCATTCGGACAACTCCGACAGGAACTTTGTCCGGTTGGCGAGACTGGTCAGACCGTCATAATGCGCCATGCGGACAATCTCGGCATTGGCCAGCTCTGCCTGTGTCACGTCTTCCAGCGTCGTGACCCAACCACCCTCTGCCATCGTCTCAAGCGTGATCCGGATGAACCGGCCATCGCTCAACTTGACAATATCGCTTTCGCCGCCGCGCGCGATCAGCGTGATCAGGCGATCACCGTCGTAGCGGCAGAAGCGCGGCTGGCGCAACAACTCGTCGTCAGAGCCAATGATCCGGAATTCCCGACTTCCAACGATGAACTCAATCGCCAGGGATCCCAGGATCGCGCCAAATTTGGCGTTTTTGATCAGGAGATTGCCGGTTTGGCCAAACATCGCGATGCCCTGCGTCGTATTCGACAATGCAGCGGCGAAACGCTTGTTGACCAGTTCGATGTCGTTGGTCTTGGCTGAAAGCGCCAGCTCCGATTGACGCAAGCGGACAAAATGCCGGTGGAGCGACCACATCAGCAAGACGAACAGAAGCTCAACGACAAGGCTGATACTGATGATCAGGAAGGCATGGCTCTTCCAGTCATCAAGGACCTCATCTTCACTGATGCTGATATCGACCACCATCGGATAGCCCGGCACAGGCTGAACGGAAACCAAACGCGCCTTCTGGTCAAATAGGCCGGACGAGCGATATTGCCCCCCCACCGAGGCGGCCCCATACCAAGGCGATTCCTTCGGCATTCGGAACCCTGTCGGAATTTCAGCATCTGGATATCGCACCAGCATCGCACCGTCATTGCGCAACAATGCCATCGACCGTTCCGACACCTGTGCAAGCACGCTGACTGATCGCATGAAATAGTCAGGTCGCATACCAATGTAGACGATTCCGGCGAAGTGCCCGTCAGGCGTCTCGATACGCTTGTTGAAATAGATCATCCGCCTGCCATCGGTCCGACTGATGATCGGCTCCGCAACGGTCAAGCTCGAGATGGCGTGCTCCTTCAGATTCCGGAAATAGTCGCGATCATTGACGTCGATCGGCGTGGTTGGCCAATACCGCGACGTATTGACCATCATGCCATCGGCAGTGGCGACGGCCATTGCGTCAGCTTGCGGCAAGCGCGACATTTGCTGCTGGAAATAATCAAACAGCGCCTTGCCCTTGAGACGTGCCGCATAACCGGCATCGCTTTCACCATCGCGCCGCCGCACCTCGACTATGATTTCGTCAAGGATGATTTCGATCCCGCGCGTTGAATGGGCAACCTCTTCAGATAGTATTTTTGCGATATCATTGACCTCACGCGCGCCGTCTTCGATGGCATCCGCGTACATATGCCACAGACCTACTGCAACTAACAGCGTCATAAAGATCACAAATGACACCGTTGCTACAATTATTCGCCTCGGATCGACATATTGCATTATTTAATTCCACAATAGATCTGCATATTTATTTATGCATTCTTGAAATCTACATCAAAATATATAATTTAAACTTAAACGACTTGCAGTCATCCATGGCGACTTGCGGACAACTCCGTAGCAACACGAATATGACGATGCCATCGCCGCTCGCACGGACGATGACACGTTTCAAAGGACTGTTTGATGAGTGGGCTAAGGGCTTGCAATCAAGCCCGGACTGCCATCAGGCGCGGCGCAGCGCCGCCATCGGAGTGCCGGTATCGTGCCCGGCGAGCACGTCATAGGTCCAACTGCTGGCAGGGGCAGGTTTGCCGAACAGATAGCCTTGCATCTGCTGGACGCCAGAGGCTTGCAACAGCAAGAGCTGATCTTCGTTTTCGACGCCCTCGGCGGTCGTCACGATATCCAGTTCGCGGGCAAGCGTAATCGTGGCGGCGACGATCGCCGTACTGCCTCGATGAATGCCGAGATCGTCCACAAACGACTTGTCGATCTTGATTTCATCAAAATGGAACCGCTTCAGATAACTCAGCGAAGAATACCCGGTGCCGAAGTCATCAAGGCTGATGGATACGCCCAGTGCCCGAAGCGTGCTCAGATTGGCAAGACCGTGCGTGGTCTCCGACAGAAGCACGGATTCCGTAATTTCCAGCTTGAGCCGGTTTGGATTGAGCCTCGTCTCGGTCAGGATTGCGGTGGCGATCTGGCTGAAATTTGGCTTGATCAACTGCATCGTCGAGACATTGACGGCAACACGCACATCTTCAGGCCATTTGACCGCGTCGAGGCAGGCCCGTCTGAGCACCAGTTCGCCAAGCGAATAAATAAGCCCGAATTCTTCGGCAATCGGAATGAAGTCAGCCGGTGAAACCATGCCGCGCGTGCTGTGGTTCCAGCGCACGAGTGCTTCCATGCTCCTAATCTGCAGGGTTTGTGCATCCACGATCGGTTGATAATAGACTGCCAGCTCGTCGTTCCGGATCGCCTGCTCGAGATCAGCCGTCAGTGCCTTGCGCTGATTGAACCGGTCTTCCATATGCGTTTCGAAGAAGCGATAGCAGTTCCGTCCCTCGGATTTTGCCTCGTAGAGGGCGAGGTCGGCGTGGCGCATCAGCTTTTCAAACGCGTGGGTGCTGCTCTGGCCGACGGCAATACCGATCGACAGTCCGATGGTGATATCGGCCCCCTGGATCACGAAATTGGCCCCGACCGCGCCCAGCAGCAATTGAGCGAGGCGGGACAGGTCACGCGTCTCGTCGTTGGACAGGTCGCATAAGATGGCGAATTCGTCACCGCCGAGCCGGGCAACCAGATCTTCAGTGCGGACACAGGCGACGAGCCGTTGCGCCACGTGCTGCAACAGGGCATCGCCAATTCCATGCCCGTGCGTGTCGTTCACTTCCTTGAAATGATCAAGGTCCAGCAACATGACGCCCACCGCGCCTTGCGTAGCGGGCGTCAAGGCTTCATTCAACGCGGATTGGAACTTGGTGCGATTGGCAATCTTGGTCAGGCCATCATAATGCGCCATGCGAACGATTTCCTCGTTCGCCCGTTCCGCTTCCGTGACATCTTCAAGCGTGGTGACCCAACCGCCTTCGGACATTGCTTCCAGCGTGATCCGGATGCTGCTCCCGTCATCCAGGCTCACAACATCGGACTGGCTGCCACCAGTCTTCAGTTTTATGACGAGATCACCGTCATAGACGCAGAATGGAACTTCCGCGCCAGCTTTCAGGTCCGCCGTGTCGCTCATTGCCTGGTGGTCATCCAGAACAAATTCAATCGTATGAAAGCCGAGGATCCGCTCGTATTTTTCATTCTTGATGAGCGGCTGGCCCGTGCTGTCAAACATCGCAATACCGTGCGTCGTGTTCGACAAGGCTGCGTTAAACCGGTGATTGACCTGTTGGATATGATCCGTCTTGGAGGACAACGCATCCTCGGACCGTCTCAGCAATTCGAATTGCCGATAAAGCGCAAACATGAGCAGAATGAACAGCGCATCGACGACGAGCCCACAACAGCCAATGATGATCGCCCGGACAAGCCAGGACGCGAGCACCTGACGCTGGCTGACGCCGACATCGACAACGAGCGGTAATTTCTGGACCGGCCTGACCGAAATCCAGCGCGATTTCTGCTCGAACATGCCCTCAGAGAAATACTGTCCGCCAGTTTCGACCAGATCATACCAGGGGGAGTGCCGCGGTATACGGAAGCCGGAACGCACGACCGTATCCGGCGAACGCAGCAACACGACGCCATCCTTGCGAGCCAGCAACATCGTGCGATCGGGAATGCTGGAAACGACGTCGATTGTTCGAATGAAATACTCGGGACGCACGCCAATGTACACAATACCGGCGAACCGCCCGTCCTGCGCCTCCAGGCGTTTGGCGAAATAAATGGTCCAGACACCGGAGATACGACCGACGGTCGGTTCGCTGACGTACATGCTGGAGTTACGATGGGACTTCAGATACTCGAAATAATCACGATCCGAGAGATCGACATCAGCAGCAGGCCACGTTCGTGTCAGATTTAAGAGCCTGCCATCAACACCGACGATTGCGGCGAGGTCTGCTTGCGGCAATCGTGACAGTCGATCCTGCAGGTAGTCAAATTGCTCCCTGCTTTTCAGGCGGCTCAGATAAGTTTCGTTCGACTCGTAGTCGCGCTGGCGAACCGTCTCAATGACTTCATCAAGGACAATTTCGATCGCGCGCGTGGAATGATCGACTTCATCAGCAAGAATCGTTGCGAGATCGTCGGTTTCCCGCAGCGCCGATGCGATCGTGTCTTCTCGAAGACGCCAGACACCCACGCCGACAAACACCGTGACGATGACCACAAACGCGATGGTTGCCAGTAACAAACGCTTCGGATCAAAATATTTCATTCCATTTTTCCGAAAAGGGACCAATCCTCACTTAGTGATCGAAAATCATATATATTAAGAAATATAAGATATAATTAATTTAATAAATAGCCTTTTCGAACATGTACTCGTGTTGGCGCCGAACGCCGCGTGTTTACAGACCTATGCTGAGCAAACAAAAACGTCGGCTTGTCTGATGAGTACACAGACAAGCCGCGTCATGATTACAGTTAATCATTATTGAATTCATCTGGCTTGATGAACAGCATCGCAGACTTGATCAGACGCCGGTGTTGCTTGCTGACACCGGCGCAGCCGCCTCTAAATGCTGGCGCAAATGTCTCACCAGCAGCCCTCGTGCAAGGCTTCCGCCTCATCGACCAGCATCGGCCCGATGACATCAACGTGACGCTGGCCCGCCCCGAACACAACCCGGCAGGGCAAATCGAGCGTCGGGTTTTCCGGATGCGAACCGATAATTGCCTTCATCTGATGCTCGCCAAGCCCGTAGACGACCCGTCCGACCCCCGCCCAATAGGCCGCGCCCGCGCACATCGCGCACGGTTCGGCCGAGGAATAGAGCGTACATTCTGCCAGAAATGCGGGTCGATAGACCTGAGAAGCGCGCGTCATGAGCACGCGCTCGGCATGGCCGGTCATATCGCGCAAGGGCTGATAGGCGTTCTCCTGCTCCATGAGGACCGTGCCGTTTGCGTCAGCCAGAAGCGCACCGAAGGGATGATTGCCGTTCTGACGCGACCGGGAGGCGACGGCGAAGCACTGTCGGAGCAAACGCTCGTCATCCCGCATGGGCGATCCTTTCAGTCTGCTCCGACGGCCTCAGTTGGCCCAACCACCGTCGATGATATGGATTTGACCCGTCGTATACGTCGCGCCCGCCAGATAGACCGCAAGATCGGCAATTTCTTCAGGCTGACCGATACGACCGATTGGCTGGCGCGCAATGAACTGCTTGCGGGCCGCCTCATAATCACCCTGCGCTTTCAGGCGGTCTTCGAGCGAAGGGCTTTCGACCGTTCCTGGACAAATCGCGTTGCACCGAATACCACGCGCCACGTAGTCGGCAGCCACCGCTTTCGTCAGGCCGACAACGGCAGCTTTTGTCGTCCCGTAGGCAAAGCGATTTGGAACACCCTTCACGCTACCGGCGACTGAAGCCACATTGATGATCGAGCCGTCGCCCTTCGCCAGCATGGCTGGCAGTACCGCCCGGATCAGACGGACCATGGATTTGACGTTCAGATCAAAGGCGAAGTCGAGATCGCCATCCTTCATGTCGAGGATCGAGCCTGCATGCACATAGCCTGCGCCGTTGAAGAGGACGTCGAACGGACCGGTCGCCGCCACCACGCGCGCGACTTCTGCGTCATTGAGCACGTCAAGCTTGTGTGTCTCGATGGCGGGATGACTGGCGGCGAGTTCGGCGAGTTTGGCTTCGGCGATGTCTGTGGCGACGACGCTCGCACCCGCATTGGCAAATGCCAGAGCCGTTGCCCGTCCAATGCCTTGTGCTGCCGCCGTCACCAGAACGCGCTTGCCTGTCAGATGAGATGTCATTCCGCCGTTTCCTCGCTCACGTTTATCTGGAGCGACATATCAGGCATTTTCTGGGGCGTGGGCAAGAGGCTTTCGACAGGCACTGGCGCTGATGTCGGCTTTGGGCTTAGATCGTGGCAACTCTGCCAGAACGGGAAGGCGTGATGCGCACAAATAAAGTGATCCATGTTGTGAGTTGTCATGCCGAGGGTGAGGTGGGCGATGTCATCGTCGGCGGCGTTGCCCCGCCACCCGGCGAGACGCTCTGGGAGCAATCCCGGTTTATCGCGGCGGACGAAACATTGCGCAATTTCGTGCTGAACGAGCCGCGCGGCGGCGTCTTCCGTCACGTGAACCTGCTCGTTCCCCCGAAAGATCCGCGTGCGAGCCACGCGTTCATCATCATGGAACCCGCCGATACGCCGCCGATGTCCGGGTCAAACTCGATCTGTGTCTCAACGGTGCTCATCGACAGCGGCATCGTGCCGATCACCGAGCCCGTTACCCTCATGGTTCTGGAAGCCCCCGGCGGACTGGTCGAGGTTGAAGCCGAATGCCGGGATGGCAAGGCGCAACGCATCAGCGTGCGCAATATCGCCTCGTTTGCCGACAAGCTCGACGCGAAACTGGAGATCGAGGGGCTGCCGACCTTGACGGTGGATACGGCCTTCGGTGGGGACAGCTTCGCCATCGTGGACGCGCATGCTCTCGGGTTCTCGATCAAGCCAGATGAAGCCCGTGACCTCGCCGAACTCGGCATTCGGATCACCCGCGCAGCCGACGAACAACTCGGCTTCCACCACCCGGAAAAGGACTGGACGCATTTTTCGTTTTGCCAGTTCGCCGCGCCGATCGTCATGCGCGACGGCGTCGCGACCGGCGCGAACGCCGTCGCCATCCGCCCCGGCAAGATCGATCGCTCGCCCACCGGCACCGGCTGTTCGGCCCGCATGGCGGTGCTCCATGCACGCGGTCAATTAAAGGTCGGAGATCGTTTCATCGGCACGTCGATTATCGGGACCGAATTTGACTGCCGTATTGAGAGCGAGACATCGGTCGGCGGCAGGCGGGCTATTCGGCCAGTGATTTCCGGCCGGGCGTGGATCACTGGAACGCACCAGTTGACGCTCGACCCGTCAGACCCTTTCCCCGGTGGCTACAGGCTATCAGACACCTGGCCCATGCCTCGCTGATGAGGGTTTCACCACATCATTTCCTGCTCGGTTTCGGGTTTGTATTCGAGACGAAATGTATAGCCGTGCAGCGTGATCGTCGGCTGGATCTTGAAATGATTGTTTGCGAACGCCGCCACCCTTCGAGCGAGCTCTTCGGCTGAAATCTCAGGCGATATGTCACATGCAGTCGTCAGGGTGCGCCTCGAACTTTTCTCACCCGACCATTGGATCGGCAAGTCTGGCAACGGGTCAGGGTTCGTCGCCATGTGGTTCGCCAGTTCACAATACAACTGCGCCAGCGACTGGAATGCCACCAGTTCCAGGTCCAGAACCGTCGCATCCGCCGCCACATCGCAATATTTGACACCAACTATCGGACCAGAATCCACTTGCGGACGCATCAGATGGACCGTCCCCCCATAGATCCGCGCACCATCATAATTGGCAAAGAGCGCCGGTGCGAGACCTGGATAGCTTGGTGGACCGGGGTGGAAATTGTAGGCACCGTAACCCAACTGGCTCAGGACACCCGAGGGCACGATCACCGGGCTTGTGAAGGCAATCAACCGGGATCCTGCCAACGTTTGGTGCGACAGCGCCTCGAGTTCTTCACTGGTGGCAACCCGGATGACCCGCAGCGATGGACGATATTGGAGAAGCTGTAGCGACATGGGCTCATAGGCATCTAAAGGGACCATCAAGAGAACCGTGTCAAACATGTGGCTACCGATCTGCGTTCGAAAATGCCATCTCGTTTTCGAAAGTTGTTATGTCTTGTCGTTTACATCCGATCCGCAAGATGGAAGCGGCATTTAAGAGATAAATACGTTCTCTGCGACTTGATTCGGCCTGTCTATTTTTATCATTACGCCCCGAGTGCTGACAGCTAGCTGTCGTTTGTCGCTTGACCGGAACGCACTATCCAGACTTTCCCCAGATGGCACGGCCTTTGCGTTGATATCCGTATCAACACGGAGTGAACCATGTCATCCATAACAGCCGATAGTCTGCCCGTCGTCCCTGCAAGCCGCACACGCGCGCTGCAACTGGGTTTCGGGCTCATCACGATGATGGCCATTTCCAGCCCGCAGTACGTCTGGACCTTGTTCGTCAAGCCACTTCAGGCCACCACCGGCGCGTCCCTGCCTGCGATTCAGGTGACTTTCACGCTGCTGATCGTTTTGCAGACGTTCTTCTCGCCAGCCCAGGGCTGGCTCATCGATCGCTTTTCGCCGCGACTGCTCATCGCCACAGGTGCAGCCTTAAGCGGCATTGGCTGGATCACGTCTGCCTATATATCGAGCATCTACGGTCTGTATCTGACCTATGGACTGTTCTGCGGCTTCGGGACCGGCATCGTCTACGTCGGCGTCGTCGGGCTAATGGTTCGCTGGTTCCCCGATCGGCGCGGCTTCGCTGCAGGCATGGTCGCCGCTGGATACGGCATGGGCGCGATGCTGACGACCTTCCCGATCACCGCCATGCTGACGTCATCAGGCTATCAGGCAACACTGATCACCTTTGGCCTCATTCTTGGCGGGATCGGCGTTCTGGCCTCGCTTGGATTGCGCGCACCGCGTGAAGGCGAAGTCCCAGTCGTGGCGACGATCAAGTCGGCGACATCTGTGAAATCGACCGAGCCGAAGGCCATGCTGAAGACACCGCTCTTCTGGCTGATGTTCGCCATGATGTCGATGATGTCGACGGGCGGCCTGATGGCGACAGCGCAATTTGCAAATTTTGCGAAGGAATTCGGCGTCGCCGATGCCGTCGTCTTCGGCATGGCGGCAATCCCCTTTGCTCTGACGCTCGACCGCGTGACAAACGGCCTGACCCGGCCCTTTTTCGGTTGGGTGTCGGACCACATCGGGCGTGAAAATACGATGGCGCTGGCATTCGCGCTGGAAGCCGTTGCCATCACGCTTTTGCTGATCTTCAGCTCCAATGCCTATGCCTTCACGCTGCTGACCGGCGTCGTGTTCTTCGGCTGGGGCGAGATCTTCTCGCTGTTCCCCTCCACGCTGACCGATACATTCGGCACCAAGCACGCGACGACCAATTACGGACTGCTCTATATCGCGCAAGGCATCGGGTCTGTGCTCGGCGGTCCCGTCGCAGCCTTGATCCACGACGGCGCAGGCAGCTGGTCGCCGGTGTTTGTGCTCGCCATCGGACTGGACGTGATCACGGCCCTGCTGGCGTTTTTCGTGCTGAAAAAGATGCGCCGGTCTTACATGGCCGGTTGATGCCAGATGTCACGGGCGCGACGCTTCCGTCAGTCCGTGACCTCGAACCCTTGGTCCCTCAGCAGGGACCAAAATCCGTCTGCCTGCATCTGGGCCATGATCCGTTCGGCGCTTGCCCGGGCGAGCGGCGATGGCAGCTGAATCGGTTGTCTTCAGCTGCATGCTGTCTTGCAACGCGCCGACGACATCGAGGCCAGCCATAGGTTTGGCCTTGATGACCTGACCGATAGCGACGCTCGCCTCTGCCGCATTCGCCGTTGAGCCGAAGCCCGCAAGAAGAGCGATCATCGTTCTGAAGACAATCAGCCGTTAAGCGCTCTCCCCTGCAGGCTCAGACCAGTTTGGTCGTCCTTCAGTTTGCTCCGACCACCGTCAGGCCCGGCACGGCACCGAGGAAGTCACGCTTGCCGATGCCAAGACCGGACGCGCGCAGGATCGCATAGGCCGTCGTGACGTGGAAATAGAAATTCGGCAGCACGAAATGCACCAGATACAGCATTGTTTCCTGGCGCATCACGTTCGGACCGATCTTGAACTCGATGACCTTGCCAGCACCGGCGTTGAGCGCAGCTTCATCGATTGACCGCACATAGGCCAAGGTCTTGGCGATCCGCTCGCGCAGCTGATCGATTGTCGTTTCGGTATCTTCGAAGCGGGGTGCTTCGCTACCGGCAATGCGCGAGGGACCATTCTTGGCGTGATCACAGGCGATCATGACCTGACGAGCGAACGTCAGCATGTCGGGCATCAGCCGCGTCGAACACATGACAGTCTGGTCGATCTTCTTCTCGGCGCAGAACTCGACAGCCTTCGCCAGAATGGCATCAAGCGCCTCCAGCGTGGTGATGAATGTCGGCACGGCAACGGCGTAGGGACTTAGGGTCATGCGTTTCCTCTTGAAATAGCGGTGTTTTTTACAGCGGTCACGCTGCGCGAGCTCTATATAGGTGGTGTGTGACGTCCGATCCAGACGGCAGCGCGGTCAATTCAGGCCAATGCGATGTTCGAGGCTGCGCTGAGCACCTGCGCAATACCCGGCGCTGCGGCGAGGATAGCATTGCCTGATTTGAACCCTTCGCCCTGACCGATGAAGTCGTTCAGCACGCCACCGGCTTCCTTCACCAGGACGAGACCCGCAAGCACATCCCAGGAATTGATGTGGGCTTCAACGAAACCGTCGATCCGGCCTGCCGCGACGTAGGCGATCCCGAGCGAACCGGATCCGCCGTGACGCACGCGCATGCCGGTTTCGGCAACACGATTGACGACCTCCATGTGGGTCGAGAATGGCAGGCGCGGTGACCAGCCCATTTCGACCGAAGCCACCTCGGGCCGATCGATATCGGTCACATGCATCGGTTCGCCGTTCAATGTCGCGCCGCCGCCTGTCATGGCTGCATACATTTCATCGAGCATCGGATTGTAGATCACGCCGACCGCCGGCATCAGTCCGACAGCAAGCCCGATCGAGATGCAGAAATGCGGAATGCCGCGCGCAAAATTCGCCGTGCCGTCAATCGGATCAATGATCCATGTCAGATCACCGACCGCTCCGCCCTCTTCCTCGCCCATGACGGCATCAGTCGGGAAAGCAGCATTCAACCGCGTCCGCACCAGGCGTTCCACTTCGCCGTCGGTCGCCGTCAGATAATCCTGATGCCCCTTGAAATCATAGGCGCGACCGACCCCGGAGCGATCCAGAAACCGGCGGCGTTGCAGGTCGCCTGCCTCAAGCGCAATTGCCTTTGCCGCTTCGAACCGCGCAGCAAGTTCGCCCTTGTCCAACATCGCCACCATCTGCCTGCTCCCCGAGTCCCGATCCATGAATGATGCTCAAGTTCGCCGGAACACTTCGACCAAAGGCGACACCATTGCAAGCCCATTCACCCGCACCGAGCTACAATTAAAACGTTGCCAAGGCGAAAAGTTCACTTTATGTTCTTTCCCGATTCATGCCAGGTGATCAATCCTCCGGCGCGGACAGGCCGAGATGCGATTCACCCGGACGCTCTCGACCAAAATTGGCTAGGGCGCGTTCGGCGCTTGACGGATAGGATAGCGGGCGAATCGTGCCGGGGCATCGCAAGCCCGGCAAGGGTACGGAAACAGGGTTGCTTATGGATTGGTCTTCCGAACAGGACGCTGCACTGAAGGCCGTCTCTGACTGGCTGAAGCGTCCGGATCAGCAGGTGTTTCGCTTGTTCGGCTATGCAGGAACGGGCAAAACCACCCTCGCTCGCCATGTCGCGGAAGGAACGCGCGGCGAAGTGGCCTTTGGCGCCTTCACAGGCAAGGCCGCGCTCGTCATGCGGTCAAAGGGCTGCGCCGGGGCATCGACAATCCATAGCCTCATCTATCGCCCGAAACGCAAATCCGTGGAGGAAGACGAGGAAGAGGAGAGCTTTTCCTTCGCCATCAACCGTGAAAGCGCCGCTTCCAAGGCGAGCCTGATCGTGATCGACGAATGCTCGATGGTCGACGAGGAGCTTGGCAAGGACCTCCTGTCCTTTGGCAAGAAGACGCTCGTGCTTGGCGATCCCGCCCAGTTGCCACCGGTCAAGGGCGGCGGCTTCTTCACCGAGGCCGAGCCGGACGTGATGTTGACGCAGGTCCATCGGCAGGCGGCTGATAACCCGATTGTCCGCATGTCGATGGACATTCGCGAGGGCCGTTCGCTCGATTATGGCACCTACGGCGAGAGCCGCGTCATTCGCCGCAAGGACATCAACGCGGAGTCGATCCTGTCGGCAGGCCAGACACTGGTCGGCATGAACCGTACCCGCAAGCTCTACAATAATCGTATCCGCGAGTTGCGCGGTTATACCGCCGCCTATCCGGAGGTCGGCGAAAAGCTGGTGTGTCTGAGGAATGACAAGTCAAAGTCGCTTCAGAACGGCGGCATCTTTCGCGTCACCAAGGTCAAGGCGCCCAAATCGGGCCTGTTGAAGATGGATGTGGCCCCTGATGATATCATCGACCGCGCCCGGATCGCGGTTTCCGTCCTGCCCGCCTTCTTCGAGGCCAGTGACGCCGAGATCCCGTATTTGCTCCGCCGCAAGTCCGACGAATTCGACTACGGCTATGCGCTGACAGTCCACAAGGCGCAGGGGTCCCAGTGGGATGAGGTCGTCCTGTTCGATGAGTCCGGCGCGTTTCGCGAACATCGCCAGCGCTGGCTTTATACCGGGGTGACGAGAGCCGCCGAAAAGCTGACGATTGTGATGTGAGGGGGCGTAGTTGAGGTCCGAATGCCAGCTGAAACGCGGCCACTGACAAAATTGCATCCGTTCGCAGCTATCCGGCGTGCTGTCAGTGCGGATGTCGCAAGCCTGGTCCACCTTGAACAGGCGGTCTTCGAAATGGAGCAGCTGACAGCCCGTTCATTCCGGCGCTACATTGCGCACGACAGGGCTGACGTCATCGTCGCCGAGCGTACCGATGGCATTGTTGCCTATGGTATCACGGCGCATCGGGCCGGGTCGGCGCAGAGCCGGTTGATATCGCTCGCCACCGCCACTCGGGCGACGGCGCGCGGGATCGGCACCCTCCTGCTCGAAACGCTCCACGAACTGGCGAGCCTCAGGGGCATGACCTGCATGTCCCTCGAAGTTCGTCGCGATAATGCCGCCGCTCTCAGTCTATATGAGCGCCTTGGCTATCGAATGATCGGCGAAAAGCCCCACTATTATGCCGATTTCTGCGATGCGCTCGTGCTTCAACGCAGCTTATGACAACCGTAAGGATCGTTTCAACGGTCGACACACGTAATAGATCATCCAGCTTTCCGTGATGTCACGCGCCATCGCCAGATCCAGTACGCGCCCTTGCGTATCGATGATCATCTCAACCTCAAATCCGACACGGGCAAGCTGGGCGATCTGCTTTTCGGCACTGATATGGTATGACAGGAAGCGATATTGGTCGCCGCTGTCATTGATGATCGCATATTCTTCGGTATAGCGCTCCTGACGGCTGAGGCGCAGGTTGTTGAGCTGACCGGCAGCATAATTCAGGCTGCGGCGAGCAAGTTTCAGTGGATTGAGGGTCGGATTGCGCTGAAAGTCGAAATGTTCCAGGCTCCAGGGCTTCGGTATCCTATCGCGATTGCGATTATGGCTTGAAAAGACGAACGCTCCGTCCTGTGCAACAACGCCCCGAATTTCCGCCAGACACTTCATCCGGTCTTCGTGGTTGAGATTGTCGATTCCATTGTAGGAAAAGAGCACGAAATCGAAGGGCTCAGCCGCGAATTCCTGAAGATCACGCGCATCAGCAACCCGAAAATCGACATCGGGGAATTGCCGCAGGCACTCGCGCACCATCGGTTCGGAATAATCAATCCCGACGTAATGAGGACTGATTTTCAACAGATGCGGCGTTGTGCGCCCGCCGCCCACACCGATGTCAAGAATGCGCCTGTTCTGGAACCCGACGCCAAGCCATTCCAGAACGACCGTTTCGGGCGCAAACAACCGGGAATCGCGACCATAGGATCCGGAGACCTGGGATGCAGACCATTGCCGATGGTTCCAGTCTAGCACGCTCATATCCTCCCACGGTCCGGACACAGTCGATCACCGCATAAGGGGCAATCAATCCGGTCGTTCGCGAGGAGTCCTAGCGCACGAAGAACTTCCGTTCGGCAAAGAGGGTCGTTAAAATTGTCTCGAATGAACAACAGCTCACCGGTCTGGTTAATCAGAACGGATTGATTCGAGAACACATTGAACTAAGTTGCCCAATGAGCCTTTCGCAATCTGTGATTACTCCGGCGGATGCACTGTATTCCAGTGGAAGGCGATATCGACGCGGCGGGTCAGCCAGACCTGTTCGTGGCTCTGCACATAGTCCATGAAGCGGGCCAGCGCGGCAGCGCGCGCAGGCCGACCGATCAGGCGGCAGTGCAGGCCAATGTTCAACATTTTTGGCGACGTTGTACCCTCGGCATAGAGCACATCGAAGGCGTCCTTCAGATAGGTGAAGAACTGATCGCCCGAATTGAACCCCTGCGGCGTGCCGAAGCGCATGTCATTGGTATCGAGCGTATAGGGGATGACGAGGTGATGGCGACCGTTGGGGGTCGGCACCCAATAGGGCAGATCATCGGCATAGCTGTCGCTGTCATAGAGGAAACCACCGTCCTCGATCACCAACTTCTGCGTATGCACGCTTGTGCGTCCGGTGTACCAGCCAAGCGGCCGACTGCCCGTCACGTCGGTATGGATCGCGATGGCCTCGGCCATGTGCGCGCGCTCCTCGGCCTCCGTGAAATCCTTGTAGTCGATCCACTTCAGGCCGTGGCTGGCGATTTCCCAGTCGGCCTCCTTCATGGCGGCGACAGCTTCCGGGTTGCGTTGCAGGGCAGTCGCCACACCATAGACCGTGACCGGGATCTTGCGCTCCGTGAACATCCGGTGCAGCCGCCAGAAACCGGCGCGCGATCCATACTCGTAAATCGACTCCATGCTCATGTGCCGCTTGCCCGGCCACGACGCCGCACCGACGATCTCCGACAGGAAGGCTTCCGAACCGGCATCGCCATGCAGGATGCAATTCTCGCCACCCTCCTCGTAATTGATCACGAATTGCACCGCGATCCGCGCTCCATTGGGCCAGGCTGCATGCGGCGGCTTCGCGCCATACCCGATGAGATCGCGCGGATATTTTCCATTTCCTGCAACTGGTTCGGTCATGATCGATACTGTCCTCTGGCGGTGACAATTGGCCAGAGCCAATCTGACGTGGTCGAGCGGGAAAATTCAAGCCCGGAATGGGTTTTTGGTAAAGGCTGCAAGGGCGCTTGAAGCGCTTCAAGTTCAGATTCTGATTCAAGCATGCGTGTCGCTGCGAAACTGAGTCAACACGCTGTCATCTTGAATCAACCAGTCTCAATCTGCGATTCGTTTCAATGTGTTGCCGTCGCATTCAAACACGCTGATTCAAGGTCGATCACATCTGGTCGATCGGCAAGCCGCCCTCGCCGCTATCCGTTTTGACCCAGGACCGCCGACGAACCATGTCGGTGACCAATGGGACGACATGGTCCGGATTGGTCGTCACCATATAGGCCACTTCGGCCTGCGGGCGGATAAACCCGAGATCGCGCATATGCTGGAGAAGGTCGATCAGCGGTGTCCAGAAGCCGCCGATATCGGCCAGCACGATGGGCTTGGCATGCCGCCCCAATTGCGCCCAGGTCAATTGTTCCACCAGCTCTTCCAGCGTCCCGATACCGCCGGGCAAGGCGACAAAGGCGTCTGCTGCTTCATACATCAATCGCTTGCGCTCGTGCATGTCGGCGGTCACCACGAGTTCGGTCACATCCGGCAACATGACTTCGCGATCAACCAAGAACTGGGGAATGATGCCTAGCACGGTCCCGCCCGCAGCCAGCGTTGCCTGAGCGACGACGCCCATCAGGCCGACTGCGCCGCCCCCGTAAACGAGCCGATACCCTGCCTTGCCGATGGCGGTTCCAAGCGCTTCCGCAGCCTCGCGAAAGGCTGGATCAGTGCCGAAGCTCGAGCCGCAGTAAACACAGATGGACAAGGGTTTGCTCATGGTGACTTCCTTTGCCCGACAGGCAGCAGTGCAGTCGTCGGGTCTCGCTGATCATAGGCCGCCGGTCGATGGGTAATGATTGACACGCAACAAACCAAGCGGATTTTTTATGCATGGGTATGACTGCAGAGGCTGAAACACGACCAGCCCCCTGTCAACGGCCCGTCAGAATGGCCTTGATCGAGCAGAAGACTCGGGCTCAGCCCCCACAATCGCGCAACGCTGGGCCGAATTCGACTATTTTTCCCGAACAATATTCCCCTTTTCTATTCCGATCAGTATGTACGGCATCCATATGATGGGTGCAGCTGGAGTCGTTCCCTTCTGAACAGGGGGCGGCATCCGGGCTTCTTCAGATGATCCGTTGTCCAGACGACCTCCATGGTCGGGAGAGAGTTTCAATGGCAGTCCAGCCTTCAGCCGGTTCACTCCCTGCGCAAGCCGCGCCTGCCAAAGAGACCAGATCTCCCAGGGACGATGGGGACACCTTCAACGCCCTCAAGCGCCTGTGGCCCTATATATGGCCGAGCGAACGACCGGATCTCCAGCGCCGGGTGATGGTGGCCTTGGTCCTCATGGTATGCGGCAAGCTGGTCACGGTCGCCTTGCCACTTGTCTACAAATGGTCAACCGATTCCCTGCTGCCGTCGGCCCTCAAGGCCGAGATGGCGCAGAATCCAATGATCTCGCTCCCGGTGCTACTGGTATTGCTCTACGGCGTTGTCCGCATTCTGTTTAACGGTCTGAACCAATTGCGCGACGGGTTGTTCGCCTCCGTCGGCCAATATGCCGTGCGCGGCATGGGCACGCGCACCTTCAAGCACTTGCATGAATTGTCGCTGCGCTATCACCTGACGCGTCGCACCGGCGGCCTCAGCCGCGTCATCGAACGCGGTACGACCGGCATCGAAACCATTGTCCGCCTGACGATCCTTGTCGGCGCGCCGACGATCCTTGAACTCGTCTTCATGGTCGTGATCATCGCGTGGGAATTCGACCTGACCTATATTCCGGTGATGGCGGTGACTGTCTGGCTCTACATCTGGTTTTCGGTGTGGACGTCGGATCGGCGCATGAGCATCCGGCGTGAAATGAACGACGCCGACACCGACTCCATGTCCAAGGCAGTCGACAGTCTGCTGAACTATGAAACTGTCAAATATTTCAACGCTGAGGGCCTCGAAGCTGAACGCTACGACCGGGCGATGGCCAAGCGCTCCAACGCTGCGACGCGGACCTATACTTCGCTCGCCTGGTTGAACTTCGGGCAAGCCGTCATCTTCACGCTGGGCATGGTTGCCACCATGGCGCTATCAGCGTCAGCGGTCGTGCAAGGCCATCAGTCGATTGGCCAGTTTGTCATGATCAATGCCTTGATGATGCAGCTGTCGATCCCGCTCAATTTCATCGGGACGCTCTATCGTGAAATCAAGCAGGGGCTGGTCGACATCGAGGCGATGTTCAAGGTGATCGATGTGCCACCGGAAGTCGTCGACAAGCCCGGCGCACCAGACCTGGTCATCAACAACGCCAGCGTCACCTTTGAAAACGTCTCGTTCTCCTATGATGCCGAACGGCAGATCCTGAACAATGTCAGCTTCACGGTTCCTGCTGGCAAGACGGTGGCCATTGTCGGCCCGTCCGGTGCGGGCAAGTCGACGATCTCGCGACTGCTGTTCCGCTTTTATGATGTCGCCAAGGGCCGCATCCTGATCGACGGACAGGACATCCGCGATATCTCCCAGACGAGCCTGAGGCGGAATATCGGCATGGTGCCGCAGGATACCGTGCTCTTTAACGACACCATCAAATACAACATCCGTTACGGACGCCGCGACGCGACCGACGAGGAGATCATCGAAGCCGCCCGCCTCGCCCAGATCGCGCCATTCATAGAACGCCTGCCGCATAGCTTTGAAACCGAGGTCGGCGAGCGTGGACTGAAATTGTCCGGCGGCGAGAAGCAGCGAGTTGCGATTGCCCGCACCATCTTGAAGGCCCCGCCAATCCTGATGCTGGATGAGGCCACGTCGGCGCTCGATACGCACACGGAACGCGAGATCCAGTCCGCACTCGATACGGTCTCGAAAAATCGCACGACGCTGGTCATCGCGCATCGCTTGTCAACGGTCGTCGAAGCCGACGAAATCATCGTCCTCGAGCAAGGCGTCATCGTCGAACGCGGCACGCACGAAGATCTTCTGGCACAAAATGGCCTCTATCATTCCATGTGGATCCGCCAGCGCGCCGTCGACGAAGCCCGCGAGCGTCTCAAGGAGACTGAAGCCGCCAATGCGGTCTTTGAGAAGGCCGGAACAAAGGCAACAGCCGCCGAATAGTCACGTCCAAGGGACACAGTCTCGACATGCCCTACACGTGATCGGGAGGTACGAGAGAACTGTCGGACCACTCAGGCCCGTCACCGTGTGCGTGTCACCGTCAGGGTCACTGACCCCGTGTTATTGCCATATCCGAGCCAGGAATCGTTGGCGTAACAGTAAAAATACCCATCAGCCACCGGACTGATTGTCGCTCCGGCGCCGATGACAATTTCCTGATTGGGCCGTTCCACGGTGACGTCCCCATTGATGCCATTTGCGATGACGCCGATGAGGCTTAGCCAGTTTGCAGCAAGGTTCCGCTTGGCGATGAAAGCCCCTTTTGCCGAGGCATCCAGCAGGGTGTTGTAGGCTCTGAGCGCCGCATCAGCGAGATCCCCGACGATATCGGCGATACGAGAGACATTAGGCGACCCGTCATCATGGCCATCCGGGTCACAAGCCAGACCGCTATCTGACCAATTGCCCGCCGCCGTACACAGATACGTCGCGCCCGCCCGAAGATAGAGCCCGGTCGACACCCATGCCGTGTTGGCAGGCACGGTCAGCGTGATAGATTGTCCGACAGCCAGTTCGCGGGTCGGGCGGTAGGCGTCAGCAGTCGCAGCCGTTTTGGTTATCCGTTCGGTGACGGCGGGATGCTGGTAGACTGGCGGGCTCGTCGCATCAAGGCGTGGCACCACGCGTTGCGTCGTCGGCAGGTGCTGGAAGACACCCGCCACGGAATTATGCAAGGTCCCCATCGGATCCGGCTGGATGGGAATCGGCAAGGGATCAATACACCGCAGACCGCATCCCTTGGATTCTTCAATCATCCATTGGAGCGCACAATCGGCGAGCGCTGTATCGCCCTCGGCATAACCGCCACCGACATCCGCATGGGCACCCGCAAACCAGACTTGCTTGACGCTGTCCGGCGAGGCCGTATTCCGCTCAGCTTCATTCGTCCAAAGCGTCGGCACGAAGGTCGCCCGATGTTCGTCCAGCGCAACGGCATGACGAGCATTTTGCACGTTTGGACTGATGCCCTTGTCATGAAACTCGATTGTCACGTAGTCATCGATCAGACTGAAGCCGGGCAAGTCCCTGGGGACACCGAGCGCGCCGACCGTATCCCAGACACCGACAAACCAGATCGGCGTACTACTTGATCGCTGCGTATTATCGGCCACGTTGAAAAACGGAGCCGGGCCGATGCGTGCACCCACGCCGCCGCCGCGATACTCGACAAAGATTTCGTCGAGCAGCGGTGGCTGGTCACCGGATGCCACGCCACCGGGGCCAAAATTCGCCAGTCCGCATTTGCTGATCAATCCGGCCAGCGCCCGGGCCGTATAGGCACCGCGACTAAACCCGAACAGGAAGATCTGATCAGTCGGCTGATAATTTGTTGCCAGCCACGTGTAGCAATTCCTGACATGATTTGTCAGTCCAAGCCCGGTCACCGCTGCAAGCGCATTCATAAGCTTACCATCCTGCGTTCCCACGCCGGGATGATAATAGACAAGCTGCTGATGATCATTGACGGCCAATTGCGACATCTTCTGAACATTTGTCGGACTTGGCTTCCCCTGATAGGTCGTACTGGGCGAATTCCACGTTCCTTCACAACAAACAACAAGATTGCGTGTCATGCCAAATCCAATCATTTAGTTAAGTCGATCCTGAAAGTGCATAATTAGCGGTTTATCAACCCAATGCAATCCGATTGCAGCAAAGACAATTGCGTCTCTTGCGTGAAATGCGCCACGTGCAGACCATCAAGCTACCGGCGCTCGCTCACACGAATTGCTCTTCGCCCCCCGTGACAAATTCGTCTGATTTGGCGATGGTGAGGCCAACGCAATCGCGATGTCGCTCGAGAGGGTCCATGCAAACGTTCTACTATTCACCCGGTGCCTGCTCATTGGCCCCGCACATCGTGCTCGAAGAGGTCGGCGCGACCTATCAGCGGCAGATCGTCAAGGCCGGTACCGATACGCAAACTGATTCCTGGCGGGCCATCAACCCGAAAGGCCGTGTCCCCGCGCTGAGTGGCGTGACAGGCTCAAGCGGCGGCATGGGCGACCTGTTGACCGAAGCCAACGCCATCATGATCTATCTGGCACGTAGCTATCCTGAGGCCGGGCTGATCCCGTCGGAACCCGCCCGCGAGGCCCGCATGATCGAGTGGCTGAATTATCTGGCCACTGGCGTCCATTCGAGCATCTACGGCAGCATCCGTCGCACCGGACGCTTCGTTGATAATCCCGACCTGTTCCCCCCCATTCAGGACAAGGGACGCCGCTCGCTGCGCGATGCCTTTGCCTATATCGAGGGCTTGCTTGGCGATGGCCGGGACTGGGCCGTCCCCGGCAGCTACACCCTCGCCGACCCCTACCTGCTTGTTTTCTACTATTTCGGTTACGGCGCAGGCTTTGACAGCAAGGTCGATTATCCCAACTGGCGCAAGCACACCGAAAAGCTCATGGCCCGTCCGGCCGTCCAGCGTGTGATTGCGATTGAAGGCTTGAATTTGCCGTGACCAGCCGTGAGATCTGTACGAACTGAACGCAGCGAACGCAGGACACACACTCCCCTCCCTTGCCCCCTGCCCTTGTTCCGTGCGAAACCCTGTGGCTCGTGCCAATAGCCGCAGGTTCAGCGTTCCCATGAATTCGATTTTCGCCTCGATCACCAAGGCCATTCCGCCGGTCAATAAGGAAGGCTATCCGTTCATCGCGATAGCCGGGCTCATCACGCTGGTGCTCGGGCTGTTTTCAACCTCGCTGTTCTGGATCTGCCTGGGGCTGACGATCTGGGTCGTGTTATTCTTCCGGGATCCCGCCCGCGTCACACCGGTCAACCCGGATTTTGTGATATCGCCTGCCGATGGCATCGTCTCCTATGTCGGCCTCGTCAATCCGCCCCTGGAACTGGATTTGCCCGAAGAGCACTATCTGCGCGTTTCCATCTTCATGAATGTGTTCAATTGCCACGTGAACCGCGCCCCGATCGCTGGCCGTATCCATCAGATCGTCTACACGCCCGGCAAATTCATCAATGCGGAACTGGACAAGGCAAGCGAGCACAACGAACGCAATGGCCTTGTGATCGTTGGCGAACGCGCGACAATCGGCGTTGTCCAGATCGCCGGTCTTATCGCACGCCGCATTGTCTGCTGGAGCATCCCCGGCGATGAATTGAACGCCGGCGAGCGCTTCGGCATGATCCGGTTTGGCTCGCGGCTCGATGTCTACATGCCGGCCGACACCGTTCCCTCCGTTGCCGTTGGTCAGACGGCAATCGCCGGAGAAACAGTGCTGGCCGATCTCTCGGCAACTGGCGACAACTCCATGCTGGTTCGTGTTGGGTGAAGCGATGAGTGAACTGTTTCCGCCCGTCGATCATCAGTCTGTGAAAAGCGGCCATCGTTTCAAGCGATTGCGAGCCGTGCCCTTCCGTGTTGTTCTACCCAATCTTGTGACGCTCCTCTCGCTGTGTGCGGGCCTGACCGCCGTTCGCATGGGGCTGGAAGGACGCTGGGAATGGGCCGTGGGAGCAGTCGCGCTCGCCGCAATCCTTGACGGCATTGATGGCCGCGTCGCCCGCTGGCTGAAGGGCACGTCGAAATTCGGCGCGGAACTCGACAGTCTCGCCGACTTCGTGAATTTCGGCGTGGCTCCGGTGCTCATGCTGTATCTCTGGATGCTGCAATTGCACCCGTCATTCGGCTGGCTCGCGGTGCTGGCGTTTTCGATGGCGATGGCGCTGCGTCTGGCCCGCTTCAACGTGATGAGCGAAAAACCACTGCTCAATTGGCAGAAGGACTATTTCACGGGTATGCCCGCACCCGCCGCAGCCCTCAATGCTCTCTTGCCGCTCTATATCAACACCGTCATCGAGATCCCGCACACAGGCGCCGTCGCCCTGATCATCGCTGCCTATGTCGTGTTTATTGCCTTCATGATGGTATCGACGATCCCGACCTATTCAGGAAAAACCATCGGCGCACGCATCCCGCGGGAACGCGTCATTCCCATGTCCGTCGGGTTTGTTCTGATCGTCGCGGCGCTGATCAGCTATCCGATGCAGATCCTCGCATTAGTCTCGATCGCCTATCTTGCGTATATTCCCTTCGGTTGGCATCGCTACAATCAGCTCGCAAGGCTCTCGACGCCGACCGTCGAGCAGGAGTCGGATGCCGACATGGAAACGGAATCAGAAGCCTAGGGCTCGTTGACAAATAGGATTTGGAGCGCGGTATGAGCGCAAATCGTCCAGATTTAGGAGAAAATGCGCAGGCTGGGTTATCCCCAGTCAAGCGTTTTCGACACCAAGCTGGGCGATTTGCGCCATACCCCGACGGGGCGCGGCGAAATTCGGCGGGGAATGCGTTGAACCTCCCTCGTGGAGATGAGCTCCACCGCGGTCGATTCGCCTTTTCCGCGCCAAATTTCGACTCGCGCCGCGCCCGAAACCTATTTGTCAACGAGCCCTAGGGATCGCGACCGGTTTACTCCGCAAAGAACCGGTTCTTGATCGCGGCGATCCGGTCGGCGAGCGGAGCGGTTGGGAAGGCAAGACGCAGCGATTGCAACGCCTCGGCATCGCTTTCCGGTTCGAGAAACGTCAGAAAGGCCCGCATCTCGTCAACAGCGGCATCAATCCGGTCATTGAGCCTGGCGGCGTCTGGTCTTTCGGCTTTTCCGTCACCGGACGTCGAACGTGCGTATGAGGGCCGCGACAGGTTGAGATCAGACAACGGTTTTTCAGCGTCATAACACGCGCTGCCGTCGTCGAGTTGATCTGATAGAAGCGACAATGCGATGCCTGCGCCCATCTGCGATCTCCGTCTGTCCCGAGGTCACTCTCCCAAACGAATCACTGATCTCGTCCATCAGAATCCAATTGAACGCTCCGCAGGTAAAGATCTGATAAACATCGAATACAGATGAATATTTCAGCAGAGTGCCTGTTCAACAGTCATATTCGCCATAAACGCCTCAAACCGTCGCTCCGGCTTTGACCAGCTTGTAGATGATGCTGTCCATGAGTGCTTGAAACGAGGCATCGATGATATTTTCCGAGACGCCGATCGTTGACCAACGGCGATCCTCGCCATCCTTTGATTCGATCAGCACACGGGTCGTCGCCTCCGTGCCGCCATTGAGGATACGCACCTTGAAGTCTTCGAGGCTGAGGTCGTTGATATAGCTCTGATATTTGCCGAGATCCTTGCGCAATGCCCCATCGAGCGCGTTGACGGGACCGTTTCCTTCCGCAACCGAGAGCATCAACTCATCCCCGACCCGCACCTTGACGGTCGCTTCTGATGCCGTGACGAGATCGCCCTGCGCGTTATAGCGGCGCTCCACCAAGACCCGGAAACTCTCGACGGTAAAATAACTCGGCACGCCCCCTAACGTCCGCCGCGCCAGCAATTCGAGCGATGCGTCCGCTCCTTCATAGGCAAAGCCCTGGGCTTCGCGCTCCTTGACCACGGCGAGCAGCGTATCGACACGCGGATCATGCCGGTCCACCTCGATTCCGAACCGCGCCAGTTCCGCGAGCAGGTTGGACTTGCCCGCCTGATCCGAAACGAGCACCCGCCGTGTGTTGCCGACGCTTTCTGGCGCGACGTGTTCGTATGTATGTGGGTCCTTCATCAGGGCCGAGGCATGGATGCCCGCCTTGGTCGCAAAGGCGGATGCGCCGACATAGGGCGCATGCCGATTGGGCGCACGATTGAGGATCTCGTCAAAGGCGCGCGACAGATGCGTCAGGTCTTTCAGCTTTTCATCCGGCACGCCAATCTCGTAGCGGTCCGCATACTCGGGCTTGAGCTTCAGCGTCCCGATCAGCGTGACGAGATTGGCATTGCCGCAGCGCTCGCCGATCCCGTTGAGTGTGCCCTGGATCTGCCGTGCCCCTGCCCGCACGGCAGCGAGCGAATTGGCAACGGCCTGCTCGGTGTCATTATGCGCATGGATGCCGAGATGATCGCCCGGAACCGTTTTGGTCACCTCCGCAACAATCGCCTCGACCTCATGCGGCAGCGTGCCCCCGTTGGTGTCGCACATTACCACCCAGCGAGCGCCAGCCTTGTAGGCGGCCGCTGCACATTCGAGCGCATAGGCGGGATTGGCCTTGTAGCCGTCAAAAAAATGCTCGCAGTCAACCAGCACCTCGCGACCGGCAGCCCGCGCTGCCTCGACCGACTGCTTCAAGCCGAGCACATTTTCCTCCAGCGTCGTGCCGAGCGCGACGCGGACGTGATAGTCCCAGGATTTCGCGACATAGCAGATCGCATCGGCCTTCGCTTCGATCAGCCCGGCGATCCCCGGATCATTCGAGATCGAAACGCCGGGGCGCCGTGTCATGCCAAAGGCCGTGAATGTCGCCCGCTTGGTTCGCTTTTGCGTGAAAAAGGCCGAGTCCGTCGGGTTTGCGCCGGGGTATCCGCCCTCAACATAATCAATCCCGAACTCGTCCAGCATGTTGGCAACGACAATCTTGTCCGACAGCGAAAAATCGATGCCGCTGGTCTGCGCACCGTCGCGCAAGGTCGTGTCGAACAGGGTGATGCGAGCTTTCATGGGACTGACTTTCGGGTGTTCAAAAGCAGGATTGGTGCGTGCGGTCCCGAACTCACCGGAACCGCGCGCGGATCAAGACCGGAGACCGCTACCGTGCGACCTCCCAGGTCGTGGTGAAGCGACCGGTCTTGGGGTCCTTGGCGTCCTTGATGGTGACACCCAAGGCGACGAGTTCATCGCGCAGGCGGTCGCTCTCGGCGAAATTCTTGGCATTGCGTGCCGTCAGACGTGCCGCTACCAGCGCCTCGATCTTCGCCGTATCGATCCCAGCCGCCGCGCGACGCTTCTCCGCCCAACTTTCGGCGCTTTCACCAAGGAAGCCGAGGAACTTCAGCGTCGCGACGAATTCGCCGTGCGCGTCGAACCCGTCGGCCTTCTGTGCAGCATTGCGCAGGCCGTGCAGTTCCGCGATGGCCTTGGGCGTGTTGAGATCATCCGACAGCGCTTCAATGACGGCATCCGATGGCTCGGTTGCCCGCACATCAGCGGCAAACCAATACCAGTCATCGAGCGTGCGACGGGCCTCTTCGAGCGCCTTCATCGTGAAATCGATGGGCTGGCGATAATGCGTCCGCAACATCGCCAGACGCAGCACCTCACCCGGCCAATCGTTCAGCAATTCACGGATCGTGAAGAAATTGCCGAGTGATTTCGACATTTTCTCGCCCTCGACCTGCAGGAAGCCATTGTGCATCCAGTAACGCGCCATGACCTCCGTGCCATGCGCGCAGCGCGACTGGGCGATTTCATTCTCATGATGCGGGAACACGAGATCAATGCCGCCGCCATGGATGTCGAAGGTCTCGCCCAGGTGCTTCCAGCTCATGGCCGAGCATTCCAGATGCCAGCCCGGACGGCCATAGCCCCACGGCGAGGTCCATCCCGGTTCCTGATCGCTGCTCGGCTTCCAGAGGACGAAGTCCATCGCATTGCGCTTGTAGGGCGCAACCTCGACCCGGGCACCGGCCATCATTTCATCCAGCGAGCGATTGGCGAGCTTGCCGTAATCGGGCATCGCGCCGACATCGAACAGCACATGCCCTTCCGCCGCATAGGCAAAACCATTCTTGATGAGGCGATGGATCAACCCGATCATCTCGGCAATCGTCTCCGTCGCCCGCGGCTCGACCGTTGGCGGCAGCGTACGCAGCTCCGTGATATCGGCGGTGAACTGGGCGTAGGTCTTTTCGGTCAGTTCGTGGATCGCCTTGACCGGATCGACGCCGGGAAAATCCCGCGCCGCCCGCTCATTGATCTTGTCATCGACGTCCGTGACATTGCGCGCATAGGTCACTTGGGTCTCGCCATAGACATGCCGCAGCAACCGGAACAGGAGATCGAACACGATGACGGGGCGCGCATTGCCGATATGGGCGAAGTCGTAAACCGTCGGACCGCAGACATACATGCGCACATTACTGCGATCGAGCGGAACGAAGACATCCTTCTCGCGGGTCAGGGTATTATAGAGGCGAATGGTCACGCGTCAGTCCTCCGTGCCCGCTGGCCGGTGGTGTCGCATCGCGCTTCTGATTGAAAGGCAGACGGAACCGGGCCAGCGTTGAGCGCTAGCTGCAAATAATCCGGATGGCGCAGGCAACGCCAAAAATGCCGGTGTGGTTCGTCATGAGAGGTGCATGCCGGATTTCCCGCGCGGCGTCAAGGGAGCGATTGCGTTCTTCGCGACCAGACTCCACCTCTGGGATATTAAATATTGACGAAAAATCCTGGCGTGTGCGAGATTTGGATTTAATCCGCTGGGAAGCGAGGTACGTCAAAACACGTTGCGACCAAAAAGCGCCCTCAAATCGAAACCCCGCGAGGACCTGACGGCTGTCGCGGGGCTCTATCTGTCCGAAACCGTTTGCTGAAGCAGTGACGATATTCGGCTCACACGCAAGAAATGCACACTAGCACCAAAACTGTCAACATCCGATGAACCCAATGGTAGCCCAGATCATCAATACCATGTCTCATTGCCGGTTTGAGACGTATTTGTATGCGGCAGGTCACGACCGGGATAGAGCGCTTAACCTGTACCTTTGGAACGCCACGATTGGGGGCGCGTTTCATTTACCTATCCAGGCAGTCGAAGTCGCCTTACGCAACCGGATCAATTTTGCCCTCGTTTCTGAGTTTGGAGCGAACTGGTGGGAAAACGAACGATTTTTGACGAAAATTGATCACGAACGGACGCGAGATCTAAACACTGTCTTTGCGCGCTTGAAGCGGAAAGATGCAGATCTGGATACAAACCAGATTGTAGCGAGCTTATCATTCGGGTTCTGGGTCGGGATGCTGCAAGCGCGGTATAACCCACCGATATGGGGTGCCCATTTCAGAGCAGCCTTCCCCCAAGTTCCCGCCACAGAAACGAGAAATACACTCTTTCGGATAGCAGGTCGGATCGCTCAGTTCAGAAACCGCATCTCTCATCACGAGCCCTTGCTCAAAGAAAACATCAGCCTGCTCTATGGTGACATAATGCAGCTATTGAACTGGCTCTGCCCGGATACAGCCGCTTGGATACGTCCCGTCTGCGAAGTACCCAAAATTATGAGAACCAAACCATAATTTCAAATCCAGGCAGGTCATGTTCGCTCCCCCGAATTGGTAATTCCGCGCCGCCATAGTAAACACTGGTCCGCGAGGGGTGAATCGGTTCTTGACCGATTGCGGATTGAGGATTGCGGTGCGTCTGACCACGCTGACATGGGCTTGTACACTAGGGTTCCTTGCACTGGGGAACGTGCCTGCGCTTGCGCAATCGACGACCTGCGCCAATCTCGCTGCCGATCTGGAAAGCCTCAATCGCCGCGCGCCCGTCTATGATCCCTATGGCGACGCAATCACCCGCCAGAAGACGTCGCTTGACCGTGCTGAGGCCGATTACCAGCGCTTCTGTTCGTCGAACCTGTTCGCCAAGCCCATGCAGCAATGTCCTGCGATGGCCGAGCGCATCCAGGCGATGCAGGCAAACCTCGACAAGCTGCAACGGACCGCGCCCAAATTCCAGCCGAAGGATGATCCCAACCGCGCGCGCCTGATCAATCTGATGCGGCAGTCGCATTGTGATGAGCGACCTGCGGGAACAATCTCGACATCGCCGCCTGTCCAGCAATTGCTGAACGCCGGATCGCCGGGTAGCGGCCTGTTCGGCTTTCCCACACAGCAACGCCAGACAGGCACACTGACGACAAATAATCCGTCGCAGCCGGGCGCGCCCGTCACAACCTCCCAATCCGATGGGCGGACATTCATCCTGCAAGGGCCGGATGGTCCGATGCTATATCGCGAAGAGGCGAATGGTCGCATCGTCGCCCTGGGACCACCGCCTCGTCCATCGACAACGGATCGCCGTTCAACGATCATCACGACCGAACCGGACGTCCAGCGCAGATCACCGGACGAGGCGGATGGAAGCCCCGACTCAGACCAGAGCCTTGCCGGCACGTTTCGAACCCTGTGCGTCCGGACATGCGATGGCTATTATTTCCCCGTCAGCTACGCCGCGTCCAGCAACCAGTTCCACAATGATGCCGATGTGTGCCATGCACGCTGTCCGGGCACGGAAACCCGGCTGTTCGTCGTCAAATCGCCGGGTGAAGATGGTGAGCAATCGTTCGCGCCGGACACAGGCGAGCTCTACAGCAAGCTGCCCAACGCCTTGCGCTATCGCCACGAGGTCGTGAGCGCCTGCACCTGCGGTCGTCCGGACCCCGCCCTGATGCCGGCCGCAAGCCTTCCGGATGTCGACCGCAATGCCGATGGGTCCGTCAAGGTCAGCGATCTCAAATCAGACCTGCCAACGCCGATTGATCGCCCGGATTTCTCGGAGGATCCCGAGACGCGCGCGAACATCGCCATCAGCTTCAGCCCGCAGCCGATCCTGCAACCGTCCGCCGTTGTCACGGTTGCGCCGCAGGGACTGCGCGGTCCGCAATCCCTCAAGACTGTCATCAGGCAAGTCGGGCCAAAGTTTTTCGCCGACCAATAAGCGGCAGCAGCTTCTTGAGTTCGGGACCATGATCAAGTCCGGTCAGCGCCTGGCGCAGCGGCATGAACAGGGCCTTGCCCTTGCGGCCAGTTGCAGCCTGCACAGCCTTCGTCCAGATGCCCCACGTCGTTTCGTCCCACGGCTCGTCTGGAACCAGATCGCGCGCGGTGGCAAAAAACGCGGGGTCTTCGTCAGCCAATGCCTCAGCGCGGCTGATATCGCCTGTCACGATCTGCCACCACTCCACGGCATCGCCGACAAAGGTCAGGTTGTCCCGCACCGCGAGCCAGAATGCCTCGCCGCCGCCAATTCCGAGCGACGCCAGCCGGTCAGCGACGGCGGCATAGTCCAGCCCATGCACCAGACGCGCATTGAGCTGATCGAGTTCATGCGGATCGAACTTCGCGGTCGATGTGGAGATTTTCGCGAGTTCGACATGCTCGGCAAGTGTCGCCATATCGGGATAGGCGTGAATCTCCTCAGCTGACCCGAGCAGAACACCCAACGAGGCGACCGCCATCGGCTCATAGCCTGCCGTCATCAGCGAGCGGATCGAGAGTGACCCGAGCCGTTTCGAGAGCGCCTCACCTGTCGTCGTCGAAATCAGGTTATTATGGGCAAATGTCGGGACGGTGCCGCCGAGCGCCTCGAAAATCTCGATCTGCACGCCGGTATTGGTAACGTGATCCTCGCCCCGGATGATATGCGTGATGCCGAGATCGATATCATCGACAATTGACGGCAGCGTGTAGAGATAGGTGCCGTCTTCGCGCACCAGAACCGGATCGCTGAGCGACGCGGTATCAACCGTCTGCGGGCCGCGAATGAGATCGTCCCATTTGACATCGCGACCATCGAGCCTGAAGCGCCAGTGCGGCTTGCGCCCTTCCGCTTCAAAGCGCGCCCTGTCTGCGTCAGTCAGTTTCAGGCCCGCGCGGTCATAGATCGGGGGAAGCCCGCGCGCCAGCTGCAGCCGACGACGGCGCTCAAGCTCTTCCGCCGTCTCGTAGCAGGCATAGAGCCGCCCGGCGGCCTTCAGCTTTTCAACTGCTGCGTCATAGAGCTCGGTCCGCTTCGACTGCCAGACGACGACATGCGGGTGAATGCCGAGCCAGTTGATATCAACGGCAATCGCATCGATGAACTCCTGCTTCGAGCGTTCCCGGTCCGTATCATCATAGCGTAGTACGAATTGCCCACCGGCTTTCAGCACGAATAGCCAATTGAGCAGCGCCGCACGCACATTGCCGATATGGATCATGCCCGTCGGTGACGGGGCAAAACGAACAACAGGCTTCTTGTCAGATGTCACGATCAAGCGTCTCGGTCGATACAGGAAGCGGAGGGTTTAGCACGATTCATGGGCTTGGCGAGTGGCTGTTGGTCGGGATTGCAGATGAAAGGGCGCGGGGAACCGGATTGAGAATGACCCTGCACACAACATTGATCCAACCTGATCGTGAATACAGGAAAGAAGCAACGTCATTGCGAGCGTCAGCGAAGCAATCCAGAAGCAACATCGTGAAGTCTGGATTGCTTCGCTGACGCTCGCAATGACGGGGGCTGACTAAAATGGATCCAAGTGACACGCGATCACTTAATAGCGTCGGTCAACCCGGCATCTGTCTTGTAACGATCACACTGACACATTCACCGCAGCACCAAGGCCGCTTGGCAACAAGGCGTTCGAAGCCGCTGTTGCGGACGGATCGCTCGCCTTTTCCGCTTCGCGCTTCTGCACCGCGGCCTTGTTTTGGCTCGGATCATTGGTCGTATTGGTGGGATCGATGCCTTTTTGGGCTTTTTCTTGATCTGTGCAATTGTAGCAGACATATCCATTTACGATTGAAATAGACATAATGCGCTCCTTTTAGCTAGTTGACAGTGCTTACCTCCGGTTTTCGCAGCAGACCGTTATCCGGTTACAAACAGGTGCGGCTTTGGTGTTCAACATATTGTTAGAGAAGCGTTAATTCAATTTTAGAGGTTTTCGGCGTCTTGGCATTTACGCCGAGTTGGCGTTAAACGTTGAACCGAACTGATCCCTTGGCCTATCCTGTGTGCCGTCAGGAGATGTGGATCTCCTTGTTCCCGTTGCGAGGCGATCTGATGTCTTTCACCGTGAAGCTGCCGTCGAAGCTCAGAGCAAGGCTTGAGGCCCTCGCACGCGCGCAGCGGCGGCCAGTTGAAGCGCTCACGGTCGAGGCTATCCAGCACTATGTGGATAAGGCGGAAGGACGCGGCGGCGCACTCGGCCATTTTTCCGAGGAATGGGCGGATTTTACGCAACCTAGCCAACCGGCACCTATCCAAAGGCCGCCGTCCAATCACAAAAGTCCCGCTCGCAGCCGACATGAACCGTCTGTCGTAAAATCAGGCTGGCCCGAAACACGCGCCTCCACAGCGCAGGACGTGGCATTCGAGCGGTTCATCACCGCCGTGGATCTCGGCCAGACCCTCGCTTCCCCGCGCTCAAGAACCGATATCGACGCGCACATCCGATGGCTGCGCAATGATGACTGACTTCGGGCCATCGTCGCGCATCTACCTTGATACCAACATCCTGATCTATCTGGTTGAATCGCATCCGACATTTCGTCCGCGCGTGCTGGAGGTCATTCTGGCCGCAAAACAGGCCGGCGCGGAATTCGCCGCCAGCGACCTGGTGCTCGCCGAGTGTCTCTATGGTCCGTCCGAGGCGAACAACGCTGCACTTGCGAAGGTCTATCAGGACGTCTACGCGTCCGGCTTCATCACACAGATCCCGATCACCGGCGATCTCATGATCCGCGCCGCCGAGGCAGGTGGCGAACTCGGCCTCCCGCTTGCCGATGCGATCCACTATCTGGCCGCGCTCGAAGCCGGCTGCGATTATGTCCTCACCGCCGACGCCCGGTTTCCGTCATCGCCGCAGATGGACGTGATCCGCATTTGAGCGGAGAGGACTGGAAGCGGCAGCTACCACCTGCATCCCTGATTAAGGCCGCCACTCACCTTCGCCCTGCATAAGCGATCCCCTCATGACAACCGCCCAAAGCTGATGTAACATGTTACGTGAAAGTGAGGTCACATGTCGAGAACCACACACGAACCAGTGCCCACGCCGAAGCGCATGGCTTCCTATCGCCAGCGAATGCGAGATGCCGGGCTTCGACCAGTACAAATCTGGGTGCCAGATACGAGATCACCGGCGTTCGCGGATATCTGCCGACAACAAGCGATGGCTGTCGCCGCAAGGGACCCCGCTGGAGATGAAGCGCTGGAATTTATTGAAAACACGTACGATTGGCCCAATTCATGATCGAGCGCGGCCAATTTATCCTGGTGGCCATGCCGGGTGATTATGGAAAGCCGCGCCCGGCACTCATCGTACAAAGCAATCTTTTTGCCGCCTTGCCGTCGGTCGTCGTGTGCCCGCTGACCTCAACCATTCGGATCGATGCCGATCAGTTCCGCATTGACGTCAGCCCGTCTGAAGCCACGGGACTTCTTCAGGCCTCACAAATCATGATCGACAAGATCACGACCATCCCCATGAGCAAGATCGGCGGCGTCGTCGGGCAGGCAGATGATACCCTGATGGTTCGGGTTAACCGCGCGCTCGCGCTGTTTCTTGGCGTCGTTTGAAAACCGGTCGTGATTCAAGTCTTACAAACCGTGCGACCAAGCCTCAAAAATCCACCACGTCTTCCTGTGGCTTCTTCATCCGCACAGCCGCGTCGAACACAACCTTGACGCCGGGATCGCGGAAGGCGTTGGTGATGGGATAGCGGCGGTCGCGACCGAAATTCTTGTGCGTGATCTTGACGCCGGGTGCGGCCTGCCGACGCTTGTATTCCGCCACGCGCAGCAATCCCTCGACCCGCTTGACCGTATCGAGGTCATAGCCACGCGCGACAATCTCCGAGATCGGCAATTCCCGCTCGACCAGACATTCGAGAATGGCGTCCAGGATCGCATAGGGCGGCAGGCTGTCTTCGTCTTTCTGATCGGGCCGCAGTTCGGCAGAGGGTGGCCGGGTGATGATATTCTCCGGGATCACAATACCTTGCGGCCCCCTGGCACCTGCTGGCCGGTTTTCATTCCGCCAGCGTGCGGCTGCGAACACCTGTTGCTTGTAGAGGTCCTTGATCGGATTGAAGCCGCCATTCATGTCGCCATAGAGCGTCGCATAGCCGCAGGACATTTCGGACTTGTTGCCGGTGGTCAGCACCATCGATCCGAACTTGTTGGAGATCGCCATCAGGATCGTGCCGCGCGCGCGCGACTGGAGGTTCTCCTCCGTCACATCGGCGTTCCGGCCTGCAAACACGGGCGCGAGCACCTGGTTGAACCCGTCGATGACGGGCGCAATCGGCACCACGTCATAGCGACAGCCGAGCGCACGGGCGCAAGCCTCGGCATCCTGCAGGCTTTCAGACGCCGTGTAGAGATAGGGCAACATGACACAGTGAACACGATCGCTCCCCAGCGCATCCACCGCCATCGCCGCAACGACCGCGCTGTCGATCCCGCCCGACAAGCCCAGAACGACGCCGGGAAACCGGTTTTTCTCGACATAATCGCGCAAACCCAGCACGCAGGCCGCATAGTCCGCCGCGATCCCGTCTGGCATCGGGACGATCGTTCCATTCTTGGAGGCCCAACGCCCGCGTGTGCGCTCGTAATCGACGATGGCCACGGTTTCCTGAAACGCTGGCAACTGGAAGCCGAGCGTCCGGTCGCCTTCAATGCCGAAGGACCCGCCGTCAAACAGCAACTCGTCCTGCCCACCGACCTGATTGAGATAAACGAGCGGCAATCCGGTCTCCACGACCCGCGAGATCACGATTTGCAGCCGCTTGTCCGGCTTCCACTGCGAATAGGGCGAGCCGTTGGGGACAATGAGCAGCTCTGCGCCCGTCTCGACGAGACATTCCGTGACTTCGTCGGTCCAGATATCCTCGCAGATCGGCACGCCAATGCGCACGCCCTTGACCGTCACCGGCCCCGGCAAAGGCCCCGGCGAAAACACCCGCTTCTCGTCGAAAACGCCGTAATTCGGCAGATCCACCTTGTACCGAATGGCCTCGATGCGTCCCTCGTTCAGAAGCGCGACGGCATTCATCAGCGTATCACCTTCGCGCCACGGGCTGCCGATCAGCACCGCTGGCCCGCCGTCCGCGGTGTCCCCTGCGAATTCTTCCACTGCCGTCATGCACGCCAGTTGGAAGGCGGGCTTCAGCACCAGATCCTCCGGCGGATAGCCGCAGATGAACAGTTCGGTGAAGACGATCAGATCCGCACCTGCCTTGGCTGCGTCAGCCCGCGCTGCGCGTGCGCGCTTCAGGTTGCCGCTGATGTCGCCGAGAACCGGATTGAGTTGGGCAAGTGCCAATCGAAGATGATGTGTCATGACCGGCAATTTAATCCTTTGGCAGTCATGGGGCAACCATTGCCCGCGCACGTCAGGTGTATTCGACGAACAGCCAGTCCGGGTCAATGTCGACCATCCGCGAGACGCGGGCGCCCATGGGCAGCGTGATGATTGATTTCACGCGCTCCGGCGTCACATACATGTGCTTGGGCGCATGTCGACCGGAGAGCTCGAAGAGATTGTTGATATGTGTCCGCACGCCGGGCTTCAGACCCAGCTTTTCACGTGCGGCCTTGTTTGCATGATCAATCGAGGCATCGCGTGACTGGATGACAAGGCAGGGGTGGTGGACATAGTCGAGAAGCGCCCGCGCGCGTTCGGTCGCAGCGGCCATCATCGCGTCCTTGTCGGCAGGCGCGGCGGAAGGCGCAGGAGCTATGGGCGTTCCAACAGACGCCGGTCCGGCAGTCGCTGATCCGCTTGCAGCGCGCAACACAAGCACCATGCCACCACGTCCCCACGGGTTCGCCGCCCAGGTGATCGGCTCGGCAAGTCCGGGCGCGTTTTGCAGCGCACCGCTCGCCGCGATCCGCCCCAGTTGCGCCTGACGGACCTCCCGGGTCACGCTCTCGGGCATGCGGGCTTCGAGCAATGACAGGCTTGCGGCTTCATCGCCATCGCGAAAATCGATGCCAAGGAAGCGAAACGCGCGCGCATTTGCCTTGCGAATATGCCCCTTGCCATCAATGACGACGACGCCTGCGTGAACGGAAATCATCAGGGCATCCAGGATCTGGCTTAGGTTCCGGGCCTGATCCTCGGCGTCGTGGCGGCGCGTGATATCGCGCACGAGGCCACCGGCGAGCAATCCCTCGACCCCGGTCAGCGGCTTGCCTTCCAGCCGCAACTGGATCGGCCCATTGGGTGAATTCACCGGCAGTTCCAATCGGATGGACGTGCGATCCGGCTCGAACATATTCTCGAAATAATCGAATAGCCGCGCCCGCTCAGCCGGATCGAATGCCTGCCCGAATTCGCCCAGCCGCCACCACGACCCGTAACTGTCGTCATGCGCCGGACCGAACCCACGCGGCCAATGCACCATTCCCCGCGTTGCGTCAAAGCGCCAGAACCCGATCCCGGCAGCAGCCCCGCAGTCCCGCAAGATACTTTCGATCGGCGACATGACCAGATGGCCCCTTCTCGTCCCGATCACCAGTAAAGCACTCGAATGCTTGCGGAATGGCTAAGAGCAGTCAATTGGAGGACATCCCTCCCCGGCACGAGGCCTTCGGCACGTCCAAGGATGGACCGCCTCACCCGCCGCGCAACTTACCTCCCCGTGACGGGGAGGTCGGCACGAAGGGCCGGGTGGGGTGGCCTTTGCTCAGCCCGCGCGAGCCTGCGTCACGCCCCACCCCCGGCTCCGCCGTACCATCCCCAAAAGGGAGGGAGGAACCGATTTCATCCAAACCGATACGCATCGAGTGCCAGCGCGCCGTACTGGTAGCTGTAATGGATACGTTCCGGCTTGTCGCCCTCGCCTGCCCCCAGCGCCACATAGAGCGGCAACAGGTGTTCATCGGTCGGGTGATTGCGCACGGCGTGCGGGGCCTTGGTGCGGTAATGCACGAGAGCGTCCGTGTCGTTGGCCGCAATCTTCTGATCCATCCACTCGCGGAATTCGATCATCCAGTCCTTGGCGGGCGCATCGACCGGCGCGAGGCCCGACGACGTGAAGACTTCTCCGAGATTATGCGTGAATGACCCCGACCCGATCACCAGAACGCCCTCTTCCCGCAAGGGGGCGAGCGCACGGCCAACCTTCAGATGATGCTCGGGATCAGCTTTCGGCTGTACCGACAATTGCAGCACCGGAATATTGGCATCTGGATACATGAGCTTCAGCGGTACCCAGGTGCCATGGTCAAAGCCACGGTTCTGCACGCCGCGCACTGTGAGACCCGCCGCATCCAGCAATCCTGCCACCCGCTCAGCCAGTTCCGGCGCGCCGGGTGCGGGATAGACCATCTGGTACAGTTCCGGTTCGAACCCGCCGAAATCATAGATCATGCCGGGCTTTTCATCGACGACAACCGTCGGCTCGCGCGTCATGAAATGCGCCGACACGATCACAATCGCCTTGGGCTGCTCGAGCGACTTGCCGTAGGACTTGAGGAAGTCACGGACCGGGGCATCATGCAGGATCAGGTTTGGCGCGCCGTGGGAAACAAATATTGAAGGCATGGTCATGGGAAGCAACTCCGATCGGACTGGACGCCAATGCTGGCGTCACCGTTGCCCTAATGTCATGCGTCCCGATTGTTTCGTCAATGACGGAACAGGCCCCAAACCTTGGATGGACTGTTCAATAAACGCGCACAAACTCACAAGGAGACCGGCGTTGTTGCTCGCTCCTGTCATCCCGGCCTCCGTGCGCCAGGATGACGGAGTTCCGTCAGTCCTGCGCGCGGGGTTGAGGGGGGCAATCACAGCGAGGTACTCCAGAGGCCCTTGATCAGAGTCTGGAGTATGTGGCTCGCCCCTGCATTGACGATGAGGGCTATCTGGCGCTCTTGGGCTTGCGTGGTTTCTTGACCGGCACGGGCAATTCAGCGGCGGTGATACGCACGAGAGCCGTCAACCAGTCGCTATTGTCCCAGTCATCGCCGGAAATCCAGAAACACGGCTTGGCCCCCTTGTAGGGCGGCTTTTCCGTGACACCGCCGATATGCGCGCGGCCTGCGACGGTCGGCTTGATGAACAGCTGATCATCGCAGATCAGCGCCACCAGCTTGCCATCGCAGAAGAGCGCGTATTCGCCGAACATCTTGCGGGCAGCGACCGTGCCTGCGCCCGTCACCTGCTCGACGATGAAATCCACGGTGCTTTGCGACGTTGCCATCTGTGCCCGCAAGGTTGCAGTTCATAAGGGAAATTGACTTCGCCGATGACTTATTTTGCCTGATAGGCAGTCGGGTTGATCATGTTGATCGGGTTGCCAGACGCATAGGCGACGATCTGGTCGAAGATGTCGCTGAACTGCAATTCCCATTCCTCATGCGTGACATAGCCGATGTGCGGCGTGACGATAACATTGGGGAATTGCAGGATGGGGGCATCCACATCGAGCAAGGGTTCCTGCTCGAAGACATCGATGGCGGCCATGCCGGGACGACCCTTGGCGAGAGCTTCGACAAGCGCGCCGGGGGCGATCAGGCCAGCGCGGCTGGTATTGACGAGGAGCGCCGACGGTTTCATCGCCGCAAGATCGGCTGACGTGACGATGCCGCGCGTCGAGGGGTGCAGGCGCAGGTGCAGGGTGATCACGTCGCAGGCGGCGTAAAATGCCAACTGACTGTCTGCCACGGCCCAGCCATCAGCAACAGCGCGGGCGCGCGAGGCTTCACTCGCCCAGATCAGGATGTTCATGCCAATCGCCTTGGCAAATCCGGCAACCGCCTTGCCGATACGGCCATAGCCGTGGATGCCGAGCGTCTTGCCGCGCACGGTATGGCCCACGCCCATCTGCCATTTGCCCTGCTTCAGGGAGGCCATCTGCTGCGGAATCTGGCGCATGGCGGAGAGAATGAGGCCGATGGTGAGTTCGGCCGTTGCATAGGATGGCGTGCCCTCATGCTGGCTGGAACAGACGAGCACGCCCGCTGCCGTGCAGGCATCGATATCGATGTGCGGATAGACGGAGCGCTGGCTGATCAGCTTCAGGTTCGGCAGGCGTTCGATGAGTGGCGCCCGGATCGCAGTGCGTTCGCGGATCAAGACCAGCGCCTCCGTCTCCTGCAGCCGGGCGGCAAGTGCTTCGGTCTCCTGAACGTGATCATTGAAGATGGTCACGTCATGACCCGCCAGCCTGGAGAAGCAAGGCAAGGTGCGCAGCGTATCGAAATAGTCGTCGAGGATGGCAATTTTCATGGAACGAAAGCCTGCGGGGTTAGGGGCAGGACGCCACGATGCCGCATTAGGGCCGTCCGGGCAAGCAGCTCGCGGCCATCCGGTGTTGGTGAGGGGGAGGAATCGAGGCAGCTATCAAGTTGACGAGGCGAGTGCCGCCTCGACTGCTGCCGGGTTGCGTCCGATCACAGCGAGATAGGCGCGGGCGGCGGCGTCTGGATCCTTGCGACCCTGTTCCCAATCCCGCAATGTCCCAAGCGGAATGTGAAAGCGGGCCGCAAATTCTTCCTGTGACAGGCCCAGAGCACGACGAATGACCTTCGCGCGCGGCGTCTGCTTGAGACCTTTGAGATCCTGAGGCGTCAATGGTTGCGCATCGGGATCGCTAAGGGCGGCGGCGTGCCGCTCTTCTTCGGACATGGCATCCGCCCTTGTCCAGTCATGTCCGGTTTTCGTCATGATATCTCCGCCGTTCGAACGGTTCGGCCAATCGCGCCGAGATGATCCGGATGCGTTCGCCGCGCAATGTGTAGGCAACGAAAAGCAACCGACTGTCGACCATGCCCAGAATCACGAATCTCTGTTCCCGCGCAGTCTGGCCCACATCGGACCATTCGACACCAAATGGATCTTTGAACACATCCCGGGCCGCCTCAAACCTGACCCCATGCTTGGCCAGATTGACGGCAGCCTTCGCATCGTCCCACTCAAATTGATCGTCTTGCATAAATACGGCTTAGCAGTAGAAAGGTCAATGATTGGATTTGATTGCATGAAATTTTAGTGCGCGCAAAGATAGTTATGTGGTCTGACGCGTTACAGGTCAAGGATGTGCTCGAAGGTTGCCATCCGAGCACTGATTTCGGTAATGGCGCAGGGTGATATGTGGTCTGGACTGCAGGCAAGTACAGGTTCGTTTCAGGATGGGAGTGAAGGATATTGGTGACGCGTCGACACGTTTATCGCGTCATCACAGGTTCATGCTAAGCTCCCGCCATGACCCCTGTCGTCTCTTATCTCCTGTTACTACTGGCTGCCGTGCTTGAAGCGGGCGGGGATGCGCTCGTCCGTGTCGGATTGACTGGCGACACGATCTTTGTGCGGTTGGGGTTGTTTGTTGCCGGAGCGGTCGCGCTGTTTGCCTATGGTGTGGCGGTCAACGCGCCGCCGTGGGATTTCGGCAAGCTCCTTGGCGTCTATGTCACGCTGTTTTTTGTCGTGGCCCAGATCATCAATCTGGTTGTGTTCCACATCCGGCCAGACACACCGACACTCGTGGGCGGGGCTTTCATCGTCGCGGGCGGGCTGATCATCACGCTCTGGCGCGTTTGATGACTGCGGTCCTTCCCGCAAATGGTTGAGTAGTCTCACAAGCCCGTCATCCCGGCGGATGCCGGGATCCAGTTTTATCGCAGCAGCCAGTCCAGACGCGGATCCCGGCATCCGCCGGGATGACAGTGTGCTCTGGACGCCCGAAGGATGCCTTGCTGGAATCGGTTTTGCTCGCAATCCCCAATTTTTGTGGTAAGGGAGCGGCCACTTTGCCCCAAGGCATCATAAAAACGTCAAACCGGACCGATCCATGCAGCCTGCCGTTATTGCGCCATCCATCCTGTCTGCCGATTTTGCCCGTCTGGGCGAAGAGGTTCAGGCCGTCATTTCTGCCGGGGCTGACTGGATCCATTACGATGTGATGGATAATCACTATGTGCCGAACCTGACCATCGGGCCGTTGGTGCTGAAGTCGATCCGGCCCTGGACCAAGGCAACGATTGACGTGCACCTGATGGTCAGCCCGGTTGATGCGATGATCGAAAGCTTTGCGGAAGCCGGTGCCGATTGCATTACCTTCCACCCGGAAGCAACGTTGCATGTGGATCGCTCGCTGGAACTGATCCGCTCCAAGGGACTGAAGGCCGGACTGGTGCTTAATCCCGCGACGTCGCCCGATGTGCTCGACTGGGTGATGGACAAGCTCGATATGGTTTTGATCATGTCGATCAATCCCGGATTCGCTGGCCAGCCATTTATTGCGTCAACGCTCGACAAAATTCGGGTCGTGAGAAGCAAGCTCGATCGATTTGAAGACCGCTCGGGCCGCTCGATCCGGTTGGAAATCGATGGCGGCGTTAAGACCGACAACATCGGTGCGATTGCGGCAGCAGGCGTCGATACATTCGTGGCCGGAAGCGCGATCTATGGCGCGAAGGACTATCAAGCAGTCATCTCCGAAATGCGGCGCGAAATCGCCAGGGCGCATGGCGAAATCCTGCAGGCCTGATGGGCCATTTCACTGGACGTGACGCTGGCATGAGGACGAAAATGCAGCTGTACTGGGCACCAAAGACACGATCGCTGAAAGCGATCTGGATGCTGGAAGAATCTGGTCTGACCTATGACCTCAATCGTCTCAATCTGGAGGCTGGCGAGCAGCAGAGCACAATCTATCGCGCCATCAATCCGATGATGAAGGTGCCCGCCATCATCGATGGACCCGTGAAGGTCGCGGAATGCGGGGCCATTCTCGCCTATATCGCCGAGCAGGCTCCGGCGGCCAAGCTCGCACCCGGCCTCGATCATCCCCGGCGAGGCGATTACCTGCGCTGGCTGTTTTTTTCGGCTGGTTGCCTGGAAGCGGCCTTTGTCCAGACGTTCACGAAGTTGCAGATGCCGAGTGTCAGCGCCGGATGGGGCGATGTCGAGCGCGTCATGACTGTGATTGACGATGCCTTGAAAGACGGTCCGTGGTTGCTCGGCGACCGGTTTTCTGCCGCTGACGTTGCCATTGGCAGCGATCTCCGGTTTGGCGTGGACATCTTCAAGATCATCGAGCCACGGCCAAATTTCCGCGCCTATATTGATCGGTGCACGGCAAGACCGGCGTTCCGGCGCGCTCAAGAGATCGAGATGGCAGGCTAGTATCGCTGCGATATGACAGCTTTTCGGTGTTTCGCGGATTAATTCCCGCAAAATGGTAGCGAATTCCTGCTTGCTTCGGTATAACGCCGTCCTTCGCGGGGACGGTCTCGCCATTTGAATGAGCCCAGGGAGGGTGCAAAATGACAAAAAGCCATGCTGGTCAAGCCTGGAGCCCTGAATCCTGGCGGTCAAAGCCCATCGTTCAGGTGCCGAGCTATCCGGATCCCGCTGTGTTGCAGTCTGTCGAGGATGACCTCGCCACCTGGCCGCCGCTGACCATCGCTGACGAAATCCGCAAGTTGAAGCGCGATCTGGGCCATGTCGCTGAGCGTCGTGCGTTCCTGTTGCAGGGCGGTGACTGCGCTGAAAGCTTCTCGGAGCATTCGGCCAACAACATCCGCGACTTCTTCAAGGTCTTCCTGTCGATGGCGGTCGTGCTGACCTATTCGGCCGCCCTGCCGACCGTCAAGGTTGGCCGGATCGCCGGACAATTCGCCAAGCCGCGTTCGTCCAATGTCGAAGTCCGCAATGGCGTCGAACTGCCCGCCTATCGCGGCGATATCATCAACGGCTTCGATTTCACGCCGGAAAGCCGCATTCCCGATCCTAACCGGATGCGCAGCGTCTATCGCCAGTCGGCGGCAACGCTGAACCTGCTGCGCGGCTTCGCCGTCGGTGGTTACGCCAAGCTTGAGCGCGTGCAGCGCTGGATGCTCGATTTCCTCGGCGATAGCCCGGTGGCTGAGCAATACAATGAAGTCGCCAATCGCATCACCGAAGCGCTGGAATTCATGGCTGCCTGCGGCATCTCGGCGGAAAACACCGCCCCGCTCAATGGCGTGACGTTCTATACGAGCCACGAGGCGCTGTTGCTGCCTTACGAGCAGGCACTGACGCGCGACGACTCCGTGCAGGGCGGCTGGTACGACACGTCAGCGCATCTGGTCTGGATCGGTGACCGCACCCGCCAGCCGGATCATGCGCACGTCGAATTCGCGCGCGGCATCGAGAACCCGATCGGCCTGAAGGTTGGTCCGTCGACGACGGAAGCCGGGCTGCTGGAACTTATCGACATCCTGAACCCCGGCAATGTCGCCGGTCGCCTGACGCTCATTGCCCGCTTTGGCTCAGACAAGATCGGCAAGATCCTGCCGGGCCTGATCCGCGCCGTGGAGCGTGAGGGGCGGTCGGTCGTCTGGTCGTGCGATCCGATGCATGGCAACACGATTTCGGCCCCGTCAGGCCACAAGACACGGCCATTCGGGCGTGTGCTGGAAGAGGTGCAGTCGTTCTTCGAGATCCACCGGGCCGAGGGTACCTATGCCGGCGGCGTGCATCTGGAAATGACCGGCAAGAACGTCACCGAATGCACCGGCGGCTCTGTCGACATTCGCGACGCGGATCTCGCCAACCAGTACGACACGCTCTGCGATCCGCGCCTCAACGCACGCCAGTCGCTCGAAATGGCGTTCCTGATCGCAGCCGAACTGAAGAAGGACCGCTCCGCACGTCCCTCGACGTTGCTGGCGGCAGAGTAAGGGCTGAGCGGCGGGGGTCTGTCATCCCGGCGGAGGCCGGGATCCAGATTTGCCTCACTCGTTCTATTCAAATTACGCCTTTAATAACAGACGCTTGCGTCGATTCCGGCCTGCGCCGGGACGACAGGTCGCGCGCCACTCATGCAGCCTTACGCCACGATCTGCTTCAGCGCGCCGGACTTGTAGCCGTCGGCCATCGTGGTCAGGCCGATGGGCTTGATGTTGCCTGCGTGACCGGCTGACCCGAAAGCTTCAAAGCGTGCCTTGCACACCGCCGACATCGCCTTGATGCCCTCGGAGAGATACTTGCGCGGATCGAACTCTGACGGGGTCTTGGTCAGCACCTTTCGAATGGCGGTCGTCAGCGCGATGCGCAGGTCGGTATCGATATTGACCTTGCGCACGCCGTACTTGATGCCCTCGACGATTTCCTCGACCGGCACGCCATAGGTCTCGCCGATGTCGCCGCCGTATTCGCGGAACTCGGCCAGAAGGTCCTGCGGCACCGATGACGAACCATGCATGACCAGATGCGTGTTCGGGATGCGGGCGTGAATTTCCTTGATCCGGCTGATGGCGAGAATATCGCCCGTCGGCTTCTTGGTGAACTTGTAGGCCCCGTGCGACGTGCCGATGGCAATCGCGAGCGCATCCACCTGCGTGCGGGCCACGAATTCCGCCGCCTGGTCCGGGTCGGTCAGCAATTGCTCGCGCGTCATGGTGCCTTCCGCGCCGTGGCCGTCTTCCTTGTCGCCCTTCATGGTCTCAAGCGAGCCGAGAATGCCAAGCTCGCCTTCCACCGATGCGCCACGCGCGTGCGCCATGTCAGCGACCTTCTTGGTCACTTCGACGTTGTACTCAAAGCTCGCCACTGATTTGCCGTCCGCTTCCAGCGAGCCATCCATCATGACCGAGGTGAAGCCATTGTCGATGGCCGACTGGCAGACCGACGGTGACGAGCCATGGTCCTGATGCATGACCACCGGGATTTCCGGATAGGTCTCCAGCGCGCCGAGGATCATGTGCTTGAGGAAATTGTCACCCGCATATTTGCGTGCACCAGCGGACGCCTGCAGGATCACCGGGCTGTTCGTCGCCTTGGCTGCGTCCATGATGGCACGCACCTGCTCCAGATTGTTGACGTTGAAAGCCGGCAGTCCATAGGAATGCTCTGCTGCATGGTCGAGCAACTGGCGCAATGAAACGATTGGCATGGGTGGCTCCTGTCGCGATTGGTACCGCTATATAGCAAGTGAAACGTGACATGGCTCTAACGGTCAAAATCACCGCGTTGCAAGCCCGAAATGGCGACTTGGTGAAAAAAGATTGTTAAATTGCAGGGAGATAGCAAGATATTGCAGTTGCGAAAGGATTGGCGGACAGGCAAGTGAAAATGTTTCTCAGACGAAGGATTTTTAAGGGCTACCCCACCCGGTCCGCTGAGTGGCCAGACCTCCCCTTGAAGGGGAGGTATCATTGCTCAAAGCCCGTTCGGTCATCCCTCCCCTTCAGGGGAGGGGCCGGCAACGCCGGGGGTGGGGGCTTTGACAGGCAACGAGAGAGGAGTGACGTCTACTTCCCCTCAAATCACGCTTTTCGCGGCTTCCACCACGTGCTTGGCCGTGATCTGGAACAGTTCGAACAGGGCCTTTTCGGGCGCCGATTCGCCGAAACGGTCGATACCGACGACGGCACCGGTCCGGCCGACGTATTTGTACCAGCCGCGTGTGCAGCCGGCCTCGACGGCGACCGCCGGGATATCTGACGGAATGACGCTATCCTGATAGGCCCGGTCCTGCCGGTCGAATACATCCGTTGACGGCATCGACACGACGCGTGCCGCGATGCCCTCGCCTGCCAATGCTGCCGCCGCTTCAACGGCCAGCTTCAGCTCCGAGCCTGTGCCGATGAGGACGACCTGCGGCTTTGTTGCGGGTTCGACGAGCACATAACCACCCTTCGAAATCGCCGCCAGTTGCTCCGGAGTGCGCGGTTGCACCGGCAGGCCCTGACGTGACAGGGCGAGTGCCGTTGGCCCCCTGGCCCGCGAAACACCAGACACCCATGCCGCGAAGGTTTCAGCCGGATCGGCTGGCCGCCAGACATCGAGATTGGGGATCAGCCGCAGCGACTCTGTGTGCTCAACCGGCTGATGCGTCGGCCCGTCTTCGCCCAGACCAATGCTGTCATGCGTATAGACATGCACGAGGCGCGAATGCGTCAGCGCCGACATGCGCACCGCGTTGCGGGCATAGTCGGAGAATACGAGGAAGGTCGCGACAAACGGCAGGAAACCGCCGTGCAGTGCCATGCCGATGGCAATCGCCGTCATGCCGAATTCGCGCACGCCATAGAGCACCGTATCGCCTGCGGGATCGCGTGTGATCGGGGTCGCGCCCTTGTAGTTGGTCAGGTTCGAATGCGTCAGGTCAGCAGACCCGCCGAGGAACTCCGGCAGCTTCGGCGCAATGATATTGAGCGCATTCTGGCTGGCCTTGCGGGTGGCGATGACGTCCGTCTTTGCCTGGATCTCGGCGAGCTGTGCGGCTGCGAAATCGGCAAACCCGGCAGGCAGATCGCCCGCCATGCGGCGCAGGAACTCTGCCGCCAGATCCGGATAAGCCGCCGTGTAGGCCTCGAAAGCCGCATTCCAGTCGCTCTCAAAAGCCGAACCCTTCTGGCGACCGTCCCAGGCTGCATAGACGTCTGCCGGAATCTCAAACGGCGCGTGGTGCCAGTTCATCGCCTCGCGCACGGCTTCGATTTCACCTGCGCCAAGTGGGGTACCATGCGCGCCCTCGGTGCCACCCTTTTTCGGCGCGCCCTTGCCGATGACCGTCTTGCAGCAGATCAGCGTCGGCTTGGTCGTTTCCGCAATCGCGGCGTTGATGGCCGCATCAATGGCCGTGGGGTTATGACCATCGACATTGCGGATGACGTGCCAGCCGTAGGCTTCGAACCGGCCCGGGGTGTCGTCGCCGAACCACTCTTCAACCTTGCCGTCGATGGAAATCCCGTTGTCGTCATAGAGCACGGTCAACTTGGGGAGGCCGATGGTGCCTGCCAGCGAACAGGCCTCGTGGCTGATGCCTTCCATGAGGCAGCCGTCGCCGACAAACACCCAGGTCCGATGATCGACAATCGTGTGACCGGGCCGGTTGAACTGCGCGGCCAGCGTCTTTTCGGCAATCGCGAAACCGACGGCATTGGCAAGACCCTGGCCGAGCGGTCCGGTGGTCGTTTCGACGCCCGGTGTCACGCCATTTTCCGGATGCCCCGGTGTCCGGGAATGCAACTGGCGGAAATTGCGGATTTCCGACATCGGCAGGTCGTAGCCGGTCAGATGCAACAGCGAATAGATCAGCATGGAGCCGTGCCCATTCGACAGGATGAACCGGTCGCGGTTCGCCCAATGCGGATTGGCCGGACTGTGCTTCAGATGACCGCGCCAGAGCACCGCCGCCATTTCCGCCATGCCCATCGGTGCACCGGGGTGACCCGAATTGGCCTTCTCCACCGCATCCATCGACAGTGCACGAATGGCAGCCGTAACGGGCCAGGTGAGATCGGTTCCATTGGGCAGTGTCATGAGGTCAACTCCGAAGCAGGTCAGCAGATAACAGGCTGCATGAAATCAGGATTGGAATACGGGTGCGCCTTGGGCAGGCACTTGAACGATGCGTCAGGCGTAAGTCAAGCGATGCGCCTCACTCGTCCTCATCCTCGTGATGGCCTTCGATCCGCTCGACCTCGTGTTTCGAGCCGAAGATGAAGCCGACGCGCTGGTGCAGTTTGGCAGGTTCGACGTCGAGCACGGGACCGTACCCTGTGGAAGCGCCGCCGCCCGCCTGCTCGACGATCATCGACAGGGGATTGCACTCATAGAGCAGCCGCAGACGCCCCTCGCTATAGCCCTTGCGGGCATCGGACGGATAGAGATACACGCCGCCCCGGATCAGGATGCGGTGACCGTCGGCGACGAGCGACCCGACCCAGCGCATGTTGGTGTCCTCGCCGCGCTTGCCGCCAGCACCGGCAATACACTCGTCCACATAGGCGCGGATCGGGCGATCCCAATGCCGGGCGTTGGATGAATTGATCGCGAATTCCTTCGTCTTTTCCGGCACCTGAACGGCTGCCGTCGTCAGGATGAAACGGCTCGACTTGCGGTCGAGTGTGTAGATCTGCGTGCCTGCGCCAACCGTCAGCACCAGCGTCGTCTGGGGTCCGTAGAGAATATAGCCAGCCGCCAGCTGATTGCGACCGACCTGCAGGAAAGCGTCATGGCTTTCCGGGTCGAGCGTGGCGGGGGCTGGCAAGATCGAGAAGATCGTGCCGATGGAGACATTGGTGTCAATATTGGAGGACCCATCGAGCGGGTCCATCGCCACCAGCAGCGGCGCGCCAGCGGTTCCGGCGACGGGATGATCGAGTTCTTCCGACGCAATGGCCGCGACCGGTGCCTTGCGGCAGGCGGCAATAATGCGATCATTGGTGATCTGGTCGAGCGCCTTCTGCACCTCGCCCTGTACGTTTTCCTCGATTGCCGCACCGAGATTGCCCGCAAGCGGACCATCGGCGATCAGCGCGGAAATACCGATGCCTGCCTCCGCGATCGCCATTACCGTCTCGGCAACGGCCATCGACGTCACACCCGACTTGGCCCAGTCACTCAGATAGGTTTTAAGGTCGATCATCTCGTGCCTCCCGAAGCCATCGATTTTCTGGCGATCCAGTATCACACTATAGCATCGAAACCACCCCCTTCGAGTGGAGATCGGGTGTTTGAGGCTTTCATCGCGCTCCCACGCCCCCTCCCCGCCGGGCAGGCAACACTAGCCACTTTGCACGCAGCCCCTTAGTTCATCCCTCCCCATCGGGGAGGGTCCGGCAGCGCCGGGGGTGGGGACCTTGAACAGCCCTCCGAGAAAGTCGCCAGTTCCGCCCCACCCGGCACTTCGTGCCGACCTCCCCGACACGGGGAGGTCTATCCCGCCAAACTTGACCGGACACCCCAGCGCCCTTGCGCGCAGCCCCTTAGTTCATCCCTCCCCACCGGGGAGGGTCCGGCAGCGCCGGGGGTGGGGATCTTCAACCAGCTTCCGAGCATAGTCCGCAAGATCCACCCCGCCCGGCATTGCGTTCCCGGCCGAACCCGCTATCCAACAGGCTGCCTCGCTCGAACACCCAGAGTCGCATGTCCCGTCCGGTTGACCCAGAAGCGCTTTCCATCCTGCAACATACCTTTGGCTATCCCGCGTTTCGCGGTGATCAGGGCGAGATCATCACGCATGTGATCGAGGGTGGCAACGCGCTGGTGCTGATGCCGACGGGCGGCGGCAAATCGTTGTGCTATCAGATCCCGGCGATTGTCCGGCCCGGAGCGGGCATCATCGTCTCGCCATTGATTGCGCTCATGCAGGATCAGGTCGCCGCGCTGCGACATCTCGGACTGCGTGCCGCCGCGCTCAATTCCACGACGCCGCCGTTTGAGGCCGCAGAGATCCGCCAATCCCTGCGCGACGGAACGATTGACCTCGTCTATGTCGCGCCCGAACGGCTGGCGACCGAGGAGATGCTGCGGCTGCTTGATCACTGCGATATCGCGCTGTTCGGCATAGACGAAGCCCATTGTGTCTCGCAGTGGGGCCATGATTTCCGCCCGCATTATGCCGAACTCTCCATTCTTGCCGAGCGCTACCCGAATACGCCGCGCATCGCGCTGACCGCGACCGCCGATCCACCAACGCGCGCCGATATCGTGGAGCGCCTGTCGCTAAAGGGGGCGAAGAGCTTCGTGGGCGGCTTTGACCGGCCCAATATCCACTACCGCATCATCGAGAAGACCGATGCCGACAAGCAGATCCTGAACTTCATCGGGGATCGCCACGCAGGCAACAGCGGCATCATCTATTGCCTGAGCCGCGCGAAGACCGAGGAAACCGCGAATTTTCTCGTCAGCCGTGGCGTCAAGGCACTCGCTTACCACGCAGGCATGGACCAGAAGCTCCGCGCCCACAATCAGGCCCGTTTTCAGGGTGAGGAAGGTGTCGTGGTCGTCGCCACCATCGCCTTCGGTATGGGCATCGACAAGCCGGATGTCCGTTTTGTCGCACATGCCGGTGTGCCGAAAAACATCGAGGCCTATTATCAGGAAACCGGTCGCGCCGGGCGTGACGGCCTGCCCGCCGAAGCGCTGATGCTTTATTCGCCGCGCGATATCGGCCAGCAGCGCGGCTTCATCATGCGCGGCGGTGCCAGCGATGAGCAGAAGAACATCGAGCACCGCAAGCTCGACATGCTCGTCAAGCTCTGTGAGGCCAAAACCTGCCGTCGCCAGATCCTGCTCAACTATTTCGGTGACGCCTGCGAGCCCTGCGGCAACTGCGATATGTGCGATCGCCCAAAATCAGGCACCGGTCTGGCAAAAAGCCGCTTGGGCAAGGCCTTCGCTGCCATTGGTTTCGGCGGAAACGACGATAGCCCTGGCACCGCACGCCTGCCCGCCAAACGCCGGTTCGGCAACACCGGCGACGATGATTTCGGCGATGTCGACGCCAGATTGCTCGCGGCCCTCAAGACCTTGCGCGGAACCCTTGCCAGGCAACACAGCGTGCCCAGCTACGTCATCTTCCACGACAAGACCCTTGTCGAACTGGCGACCAAAAAGCCGCGCGTACTCGCAGATCTCACGGGGATCACCGGCATTGGTGACAAGAAAGTCCAGCTCTATGGCCGCGACATCATCGAGATGATCGATGAGTTTCGGTGAAATGGCTCTGACGCGAATCGATACCCAAAAAATAAAACGGTCACCCGCAGGTGACCGCAAACTGTCTGTCTATCGGCGGGTAGATCAAGCGGCCGCTGTATTCCGACGACGGAACGCCAGGAAACCCAGTAGGCTCAAGACTACAGGCAGGCCTGCTCCCGCAATCGGCCCAGGGGCCGGTATTGAAGACTGCTGAGCATCGCTTACTGTAATCGTCCCGATTGCTGTAGAACTGCCGTAAGTAGACGGAAGCAAATAAGAACCAATGTTGAAGGAAGCCGTGCTACCGTTTACCGTGAACAAAGAACTCGATGTTCCGCTAACGCCTCCAGCGTGGAAATCAAGCACGCCTCCCATGTAGACTTCAAGCTCGTAAGGACCGTTTGCGTAAATATTTGTGATCGGGCTTATTTGCCCCGCGTTGTATTGAGGTGGCGGGTTTGATGGGTTCAGATTGTTGAGTGCGAAATTTTGCCCAATTGAGACAGCGTCAACAGTCTGGAACGAGAACGCAAACAGATTCAACGCTGTTTGAGCCGCTGTGGTCGGCGTAAAGCTAATATTAACATCAAGCGGTTGCGTCGCGAACGCCGATGCCGAGAGCATCGCAAATCCAAGCGCCGCAATCGCCGTCTTCACTGATTTTAACATCTATGCCCCCAGTAAAACCATATATAACAGCAGGCGCGAAGACTCGCTTCGCAACTTACCCTGCATTAACACTTTGCAAAGCATATATTCTGGGGCGCCGATGTCAAGCTGGGGTGGTTTAGATGCGGCGTCCCAAGCCGTCTTGGCAACATATCGAGCACCCCGGCGAATTTTTTGGCATTGCCCTAGCGACGACCAAATTCGAACGCATCGGTCCGATTCGCTGACCTCGGCATAACCTCCCAATCAGCTTGCGCAATAGCACTGGACGGACGGCAAGGCGCGCGGTCGCTGCTATTGAAAACGATGTTCAGCAGTCAATTGCGCCAGACAAGCACGCTTTTTTCGGGCAACTCGGAAAGCCAGCGTCGGTCCGGTCAGCCCCGACTTTTGCTGTTTCTCTTCGATCACATGTCCTTGCTGGACATCTCCAGGTAGCGATGCTGGAGTCCCTTGTAGTGCTTGCGCGCCGCCTTGCGGATCTGGACAACATTTGCGTCAAAGGCCTTCAGGGCAATCGTCTCGCTCAACGTCGCCTCGCCGGCGAACAGGCTGAGAGCGGACTGGTCGAGCCGAAACGTGACCTCGAATGCGGCGTCATATCCCCAGAAGCTGACGCATTGACGGCTCGCATCGTAGCTGCGAGCATCATTAAGGAAATCGAGGGCCATGGCTGTCTCCTGGATCGTTTGGTCAATCGACATCCTCCGTCGAAACGGGAAGACTTTCATCAGTTGGTCCGAACGAAATGCGTGCGATTACGCCTTCTTGTTGGGTGTCACGAAGGTCGTATCGGCTTGTTCACGTGTATCGCGTGTCAAAGTGTAACCTGGCACGGATCGTTCGAACCGCTCTCCGAGATCGCGGATGTGATAATAGCTGCCGGCACGCTCGCTCGGCATGACCCGCGTGACCTTGCAGGTCAGCGGACGATCAATGAACTCGCCCTGATAGACAACGGTGTCGCCAACGGCAAAGATCTCGGACATGGCACGACTTTCTGTTTGCCGCGCGGCTCCGGCCTGCGCGACGGGTGATGGATCGGATGCGACTGGATCTGCATCCGGGGTCTCTTCCGATGATGATGACGATTGTGTGCGGCTTTCCGTCGTCGGTCAGCAAAAGCCGGAATAGTTGGAGCGCGTGACGCGTGGCCAGTTTCACTGGATGCAGGGATCAAGATGCAGCCCACCCTGCGAGTCCAGATCAGTATACGCTCTATTCGCGCACTTTGCATCCACCCTGCTGTAATGACCTGAAATCAACAGCCGTCGTTCAGCCACGTGAGCGCAGGTGCGGCCACCGGCAGTCGTTAAGTCTTGGAAAATGGTGGGCGCGACAGGGATTGAACCTGTGACCCTTCGCGTGTGAAGCGAATGCTCTCCCGCTGAGCTACGCGCCCGACCGGACGGCTGCAAGACAACCGGCGTTCAGAGGGGGGAGCCTATAGCCGAGCCTTGCGACGGCTGCAACAGGCTTTGGACAGCGTCGACCAGATCGTCGTAGTGCGCGATCAGCCGGTCAGCGCCCAGCTCCGCCGCCGGAACGTCCGTATAGCCGAACGGAAACACGATGCTGGGCACGCCGGCGGCCCGGGCGGCGGCGACATCGTTGAGGCTGTCTCCCACCATCACCGCCCGGTCCGCGACGCCGCCGCCGGCGTGGATCGCGTGCAGCACGTGCCGCGGGTCGGGCTTCGCCGCCGGGACGCCGTCCGCGCCGATCACCGCGACGAACCGGCGGGTGAGGTCCAGGGCGTCGAGCAGCTGGATCGACAGGGCGGTCAACTTGTTGGTGCAAACGACCAGCCGCGCCCCTTCCGCCGACAACCGGTCCAGGGCGGCGACGCAGCCGGGATAGGGCCGGCTCTCCTGGGCGATCCGACTGCGATAGATCTCGATGAACCGCGCCACCAGCGGCGCAGCGGCCGCGTCATCCAGCGGCTGGCCGGAGGCCTCGAACCCTCGCACCAGCAGCGCG
>CAIYYN010000018.1 GCA_903930435.1 uncultured Hyphomicrobiales bacterium
GGACATCGACAGGGGACTGATTGACGGTCTCAGCCGCGCAAGTTCCGAACAACGTGCCGTATGCGACGAATGGCCAAGTCTCGCTTGGATCTGCTGGCCTACCGACGCGAGCAGGGCCAAGTTCTGTGATCGGATCGGGGCCGCATTCCTCTGGGAACAGGTCTTTGATCTTCTTGGCGTGCCCCTTGAAGGTGACGGAATTCTTGCAATTTGCGAGATCGGGGAGCACAATCGCTGCCTGCCCCCAGCATCCCACGCTCATCCCGATCAGCACTAGCAAAGCAAGTCGTTTCATAGTTTCTCCTTCCTCGCTTCGGCCAACTCCCGTACGTCTCGCCTACGTTCTTGAGTAACTGGATCATGCCGGAGACAATACCAACGTCCATTGCGTTGAACCTTGCCGCGGAATTTACACGGATGGCCATGACCGATACCACCATAGCCGCGAACTGGAGTAGTACAGTTATTCATCCTTTACTTCCTCGCTTCGGCCAACTCTCCCCTGACCTTCTCAAGTTCGGCCTCGGCCTCTACAAGCTTGGCGTAATCGGCTGTAGCTGCTCGTCGCCATGTGTCCTTGCCTTCCTGTAAGACGGAGACTAGCCGGGTGAGCCGCGCAATCTCCTCACGCACCGATTTACCTTCATGCCCTGCCGCATTCGTAGTCCAATTTATTGAGACTGGATCGCCAGCGTGAGACCCTGCGTGCTCTTGTGCGGCCACAAAGTCATACGTTTCGTGTGGACATGCGGGGCACTTGAAGAGGGGTGCGCTGGGCTCGGCCTCGGTCGCAGCGACGTTCTCGAATTGCACGGAGTCGTGCCACGAATGGTGACGTATATCGTTGCAAAGTGGGTTCTGGAAAGCGCACTTCACCTGGCTTCCGCATTGTGGGCACGCATCTAGGGCATCAGTTTTATTCACGGCTCCCTCCGTTTCACTAGCACCCAGTCGGTGAATCCGCTATAGAGAAGTCCCCCGTTGTTTTCGTCTCTGCCTTCGATTGTGGTCGCGCAGCGCGTCCACTCCTCAATCGCCTCAACTGGCTCGTCGCTGCCGATCATAGCGGCGAGTAATTGGCTGGCACAGCTTGGCTCCGCAACGCGATACAGGAATTTATGCTGCACCATCCCAGAACCCACCGGGAACGTGCGCCATATTTGCAGGGCATCAGTCTTCGCTTCGCTCATCGGGACTCCTTCTTTCATTCGCTTTGAATAACCGCTCTCGATGTATGGTGAACGAACTGAACTGACTCATCTTGCACGGCTTGTCGATGCCAGCCCCACACTTCGGGCAAACTACAGAACAGGGTGGCTTCGGGGCATCAGTGCTCATCGCTCACCCTTTCCACCCCGAGGGCTGTGGGATGACTCGGCTATGCCATCTGTTCCCACGTTCAATCCAGCCATCCCGCAGTTCATCCCATGTCCTTCCGGCATCAGAATATCCGAACTCTGTTCCGCAAGAGGGGCATATCGCAAAGTCGGTTGGCGGCTCGCGCATCTCAGGAAAAAAGCAAACCGGGCACATATACATACGCCGTCCCTCCACGACGCTCACCCTTTCCTCTCAGGCAGCAATCGAATCGCCGCCGCGTCGGATCGCAACTCAACAGCAGTCGCCAGCAGAGCGGAATGCACTGATATGTAGTATGAATTGTCGGCTTGGGCCTCTTCACGCGCTTTGTAGGCCGCGTACTGAGCATCGAGCAATGCCGCCGCTTCCTCTTTCGCACGTTCGTACCCTAGAGATTCAGCGGCCTCCAAGTATTCCTCGCAAGCCTGCACGTTGCAGTAACCAGCCTTGGCCATCTTGACCGCCAGTTTCTTGATCTCTTCGCTTGCCATCACTTCGCCCCTCCGAACTCGCGCTCGATCTCATCGGCATAACGCTGTCCGAGCAAGCCACCATTCAACCGAAGATGAGCGGCAATGGCTTCCACCGTCCACTGTACCTCGGCCTTGGCGAAGTCGGCCATGTGCCGCGAGTTTCCACCTACTTCATTCTCCGCCAGCCAAGCC
>CAIYYN010000019.1 GCA_903930435.1 uncultured Hyphomicrobiales bacterium
AGCCACTTCCTCCCGCGACGACCGTTAGCGTGCCGGAGTAAGCGGACCAGCTCCCGGTTGCAAACATCTGGTTTCCGCCGGATCCAGTATAATTGACGGCACCCGCGCCGGAAACGGTATTGGCCATGGTCGGCTGATTAGAGCCATTGGTCGCGATATTTAAAGTAGCACCGGCACCTACGTTGATTGTTCCGGTTCCAAAGGCGTTATTCAGATTGTTCGTCGCTGATACTGTTCCAGATGAGATCGTTGTTCCGCCCGAGTAGGTGTTGCCACCAGACAGTGTCAGCGTACCCGTGCCGTTTTGCGTCAGGCCGCCGCTGCCTGAGATCACACCTGAGACACTTGAAACCGTGTCCGTGTTGGACAGCGTCAATCCGCCTTTGACGCCATAGGCCCCCTGGAGCGTGATGTTGGGTGCAGTGAGGCTGAGGGCACCGCCCGCACCGGTCGAGACCGAGACGCTGGACGAGGAATCCTTGATCTGCGTGGACGCGCTCAGCGAGACACTGGCTGTCGACAACGCCGAGGCAAGCGTGGTGTCGAGGATGTAATCCGTGTCGGTGGTCGATGCGTCGCCCTGCACGGTCGCCACAGAAACGGCACCGGAACAACCGGTATCGCCGGTGTGGCAGATGATGATCGTGCCCGGATCGAGAGTGAGCGTGCCCGTCTTGCCATGGGCGGCGAGCAGGTTCGTCATGCCGCTGTAGCTGAGCGTCGCGCCGGAGACCTCCGCATCGCCGCCGTTGCCGCTCAATCCGAAGGCCTGCGCCGAGATCGTGCCCGCAAATTGCGTACTGCCGTCAGACCACAGCGTGATCAGCCCGCCATTGCCGGACGTGAGCGCGTCCGCCTTGATCGTCGTCCCGGTATCGACTGCGACGCTGTCTGCAGTGGTCACACCAGCATCGGCTCCATGCGCGCCGCCGCCGATGGCAATGGTACCGCCGCCGGTCGCGCCACTGGCGTCAAGCCTCGCCCCCTTCAATGTCACCGTCCGGCCACCGACGGCGATGGAACCGCCCGTCGCCTGTTTCGATGTCGTCTTGAGCTTGCCGGTCACGGTCGTCGCGCCGTTGCCGCCGTCCAGGATGATGGCGCCACCGCTGCGCCGGGCCGAACTGGCGACGAGCGAGCCGGAGATATTGACGACGTCACGGGCGGCCTTGGCGGCAACCGATCCCTTGATCTCGATCTGGCCGCCGTGCGCGATCACCTTGCCCTTGACGCCGATCAGCGGATTGCCATCGTCTGTGGCGGTCGAGGGAGCCAGGATCTGCAGGAAGCCCTTGCCACTTGGGTCCAGCGTCATGGCGCTGCCCGCTCCCATCGCAACGCGACCGGCGGGGACGGAAATCAATCCGTCAGAGGAGACACCTCCGTTTGCCAGCAAGCCGACGAATCCGTTCGGCGAGGTGACAATTGTACCGGCATTGCTAATTCGGGCGCTGGAATTGCCCGAGAAGGTCAATTTGCCGGACTTGAAATCCGAATCACTGATGTCATTGGTCGACGCGACGAAGGCGCCGGCCCTCACCGCTCCTGAGGGCGTCAGCGCAATCCCGTTTGGATTGACCAGATAGACCTGCCCGTTCGCGTTCAACTGGCCGGCGATGGAGGTTGGGGTCGATCCCGTCACGCGGTTGAGGGTCGCCGAGGACGCATTTGGCTGGACAAAGGTGACGCTGTTGCCCTGACCAATCGAAAAACTTTGCCAGTCGATGATGGCGTTGCCTGTGGACTGGTTGATGGTGACGGAATTCGGCGTGGATGTGACGGTCGCGCTGCCGAAAACAACCTTGCTTCCAGTCGGTACGGCCTGTTGTGCCAAGACCGGCACATTGATTTGCAGAAAGATCAAAAAGAGCGCGCCAAACCGGCGCCAAGACTGGTGTCCAGGTTCAGGTCGATAGCTTGATTCGCTAACGCGAGAGTTTGAACGCTTCATGGGTATTTACGTGGGTTATGGTTGTTACAACTTGGAACGCTGACTCACTATGAAACAGGCTGGTTAACGAATTGAGTCGAAGCAAACTGAAAAAATATATTCATTATTTAAATATTCTATAATTATCATTTGCAAAAAATGATATACATTTTTCATTTAATCTTCAAATTACGCTTCTAAATTATGATTTTTTTTCTTAATTTCGTATTTTTTCTATATTATAATTCGATTTTATTGCCTTAAATACTGAATTTGCTCACCCGAATCATTAATTTTGTGTTTCCATTGCGTTACTGATTCGATGGAGATCCAGATGGTGCAGCCCGGCTTTCATGATGCGCAAACCTGTTGTCCGGATGTCCGGCCGCAGGCAAGACGGGTCCGGTGCAATCCGGCACACTCGAACTGACCAATGTCCGTGCCGGCTCACCCGCCCGCAGAAATGACCGGGTCATGCCCGTTGCCAGCAAAATCGACCACTTCAAGCGCCTGACGGCCCAAAGCCATCGACGGCGCGTTGGATCGAATCGCGTCGGGCGACCTGAACCAAATCCACACCAATCTGGCAGCAGAAGCTGAAGACAGATCACATGAGGTTACAATGATGAAATCAGGTCGAAGAGGTGACCGGTTTTCAATCAACTCGGTAAGCAAATTGGTTGGTACCTTCCAAGTCATTGTCGGTATTTTGGTCGTAATCCGCACCATGGCTGCTGCTCATGGTGAAACACTGTCTGCGGGACGTTTGACGCCTGTAACATTGCGTCCTGCAGCAATTGCTTCAGGAAACGCGATCATCTTGCCTGGCATTGCAAACATCGATGTCACGGCGGGAACGGATCTCAAGATCACTTTGGGGCACGTGGATATCATCGACGGCCTCCCGGCTCTTTATGCCACGGAAGCGGCGATCACCAGCGAGCTGACTGGCCGGACGATCACGGTCGGCAAGCTCTATGCGGCGGCGGCGGCGCTGGAAAAGGCTTATGCGGACGCGGGTTACAGCTTTACGCGCGTCTATATCCCCAAACAGAAGATCGTCGACCATGGCACTGTCCGGTTGACTGTTGTGCAGGGCTTTGTCGAGGGACTCAATCTCACGGCCCTGCCGGACGGCGTTCGCGACCTTGTCCGGCAGCGGCTGGAGCAGCTGGTGCACAGGACTCCCCTGCAATTCAAGGACATCGAACGCGCCCTGCTGCTGGCCGGGGATCTGGCCGGATTGACCCTGCACAGCACGGTCGTGCGCGGCAAGGACGAAGGCGGAATGATCCTCGTGATCGACGGAACCCTGACGAGTTTCGCCGCGCACGTGAACTATGACAACAATCAGTCGAGCCGGCTGGGCTCAGCCAGCGTCAGCACCAATATCTCGCTCAACAATCCGCTGGGCCTCGGCGACCAGGTCTATGTTTCCTGGAACGGCGATCAGGTCCAGCCATTTTCGGGCAAGCCGCTTGAGCGAGTGCTCGGCGGCGGCCTCGTGGTGCCGATCGGCGTTGACGGGCTGACGTTGAACCCGGAAGTGACGGTCTCGCAAACCAACCCGAAGGTCGTCACGGGCGTGCCCGTCACCCGATCCAGCATGACGCGCGGCAGCCTGCGGGCCGCCTATCCGCTGATCCGGTCCAATGCCCTGGATGTCACCATTTCGAGCGCACTGGAGGCCATCGACGAGCCGATTGACGCCACGACCCTGGGCACGACGCTGTCGCACGACCGCTATGTCGCCAGCCGCAGCGGCCTCGACTGGCGTGACCAGATCACCGCGAACCTGTCCGCAACGGGGACACTGACCTATTCCCAGGGCCTGGCCGGGCGATCGATCAGTGACATAACCGCCTCGGGCATACCGCTGTCGCACGCCGGGGCAACATCGGAATTCCACAAGCTGGTCCTGACCTCCGGCCTGCGCTACCAGGCCGATGCCCTCGACCTGACAACCTCTGTCCGCGCCCAGACGACCTTCGGCAAGCCGATCCTCTATGGCGAAGCCTTCGCCTTCGAGGGCCAGTCTGCCCTGTCGGCCTTTCTGCCCGGTGCCCTGTCGTCTGACGAAGGCGCCACGATCCGCAGCGAAGCAGGCTGGACCACCACTATGCCAGGGGCGGACACAACCATGCGACCCTATGTGTTCGCCGCCCTCGGCGGAGGCATCAACCGCAATCCCACATCCGCCGAACCCGCCAGCTTCGGAGCCGAGGCCTTCGGTCTTGGTACGCAAGTCTTCCTGGCCACTGCCCCCGGCGGACCGAAGATGACCCTCGC
>CAIYYN010000020.1 GCA_903930435.1 uncultured Hyphomicrobiales bacterium
ACCAAGGCACTCACGATCACGGCGAACAACTAGACCAAGACCTATGGCTCGACGTTGAGTTTCGCGGGAACGGAGTTCACGACATCCGGCCTTGTCAATGGCGACACGGTGACATCGGCGACGCTTTCCTCTGCGGGCGCGGCCAATACTGCGATCGTCGGCAGCTACGGGATCGCAGCTTCCGCCGCCATTGGAACGGGCCTGTCGAACTACGCGATCAGCTATACCGGTGGTATGCTGACGGTCACGGAGAGGACCGCACAACCAGACCCAGCTTCCGAAGCTATCCTGCGCAATTCGAACATTGGTCCTGTCGACAACGATAAATTTTGTTCCCTCACCGATAACGCGATTACGTGCCTTTCCATACAACAAGGCCCGCTCGGACGTGGTTTTCCCTGGGTTACAAGCCAATTCCGATTTCTTGTCGCGTGGCAGTAGACTTGGCCGCGTAAGTTCGCCGGCGTATTCGTGACTGGAGCAGCGAAGGCGCGGGGCGGGCCATACTCACAGGGAACGGGCGACCGTTTGCAAGCACCCGACGAAATGACGTGACGCGTTCTTTCCATGCATCAAATCGATTTGATCTATGGCGTCGCAGAAATGAAATTGCCTTGGTTGGTGTCGGTTGAGACACTTTTAAAGTCGCTGGTGAAAAAGCGTAAGGCCTCGATTTGCCGGGCAACAGGGTGACGATGACCGAGGATAGCCCAGCAAGATCGCGAGGATCTGCTACCGAGAAGGCATCCCGCCGTGGCCGGACAGATCGTCGGATGCCGATCGCACCATCGCAAAGGGATTGGTTTGGTTCGCGCTATGACGCGCTGCAAGCGCATGACGTGGAAACAATCCTTGCGGCTTCCCTCGATATCATGGCCAATCTTGGGGTCGCTGATGCCTCGTCCCTCGTGATCGAAACGATTGTTGCTGCCGGCGGATCGCTGAGCAGCGACGGTCGGTTGCTGTTCCCGGAAGCCCTCGTCAGAACTGCCATTGCCGGGCTGAGCAAAAGCGTACTGCTGGCCGGGCGATTAGCCCAGCATGATTTGCGGCTTGAAGGAAGACGTGTCCATGCCGGTAGCGGTGGCGCGGCTCCGTTTCTCATCGATATGGAGACCGATACCTATCGTCCCTCGACGCTGCGGGATCTCTATGACGCGGCGCGGCTTGTCGATGCCCTGGAGCATGTACATTTCTTCTCGCGGTCCGTCGTGGCACGAGACATGGAAACGCCGCATGCGCTTGCCGTCAACACGGCTTTCGCGTCATTAGCGGGCACCGCAAAACACGTGATGGTGTCCGCCGATCATCCCGATCAGGTCTGTGCAATCGCCGACATGTGTTATCGCATTGCAGGGTCGGGCGATGAGTTCCGTCGGCGACCGTTCCTGTCCTTGAACATCAATCATGTGACGCCACCCCTGCGTCTATCGCAGGAAGCATTCGCCGTCATGGCAACGGCGATTGACCTCGGCATTCCGGTGCATGTGAATACGTTCGGCCAGATGGGGGCGTCCAGCCCGGTCACGTTGGCAGGTTGCCTGGCGCAGACAACGGCTGAAACCCTCGCCGGATTGGTGTTTGCCTGGCTCAGGAACCCCGAGGTCAAGGCGATCATGGGCATGCGTCCGATGGTGACCGATCTGCGCACAGGTGGCATGGCTGGTGGCGGTGGCGAACAGGCATTGTTGACGGCGGCCTCCATCCAGATCGCGCAGCATCTGGGCCTGCCGAATTCAACAATCGCGGGAGCAGCAGACAGCAAAATCTCCGATGCGCAGAGCGGTTATGAAAAGGCGTTGACCGTCAGTCTGGCTGCGCAGGCCGGGTGCAACATGATCACCCAGGCCTGTGGTATGCAGGCGGGATTGATGGGATGCTCATTCGAGAGCTATGTCATTGATAATGACATGATCGGGTCGATCCTGAGTTCGCTCGCGCCCATCGAAGTCTCCGACCGGACGCTGGCACTGGCCTCAATCGCCGAAGTCGTGCGTGGTGAAGGCCATTTTCTTGGGCAATCCGAGACGTTGCAGCGCATGAATTCGGACTTCGTCTATCCGCGCCTCGCCGACCGCAGGGGTGTACAGGAATGGGAACTGGCGGGATCGCCGGATATCCGCGGTCTTGCCAAGCCAAGGGCACGTGAAATACTCGCGGCGCATTTTCCCACCTACATGTCGGCGGATCTGATTTCGGACTTGCGGCGGGATTTTGATATCCGGTTGCCGGATGAACACATGAGGGTGGGATGAAAATTGCCGTTGTTGGCGCGGGTGCCATGGGGTCGGTTTATGCCGGACTGTTTGCCGAAGCCGGGCACGAAGTGGTCGCCATTGATACATGGCTTCATCATGTGACTGCGATCAACACGAGCGGACTACATTTGAGCGGTGCCAGCGGCGACCGGGTCATCACTGGTATCCGCGCCAGCACTGATCCGTCAGAAACCGCTGGCGCATCGCTCTTTATTCTGGCGACAAAGGGTGGTGCGGTTGGAGAGGCTGCCAGGGCAATCATGCCCTATGTCGGACCCGACGCGCTGGTCATCACCATCCAGAATGGCCTCGGTGCCGCCGAGCGCATCGCCGCCCACATGCCGACAGACCGCGTGTTGCTCGGGGTTGCCGATGGTTTTGGGGCTTCGATGAAGGGGCCGGGCCATGCGCATCATAATCTGATGAAGCTGATCCGCCTCGGCGAGATCGAGGGTGGCAACAGCGATCGCCTTGAAAAGCTTGCCGACCTCTGGCGCAGCGTCGGCTTCAATGCGCAAGCCTTCCCGGATATCCAACAACTGATCTGGGAAAAGTTCCTCTGCAATGTCACAACGTCGGCGCCCTGCGCGGTCTTCGGCTGCACGCTTGGCGAACTGATGGCCAATCCGGACTGGTGGCGCATCGCAATCGGATGCGCGCTGGAAGCCTACGCGGCAGGGAACGCGGAAGCAGTCCGTTTCAGCTTTGCCGACCCAATTGCCTATGTCACCGCGTTCACGGCATCAATGCCAGCGGCAAGACCGTCGCTGGCCATTGACCATCTGGCCGGACGGCGGTGTGAAATTGATGCGATCAACGGCATGGTGCCGGTTGTCGCGGCGCGGCATGGGCTTGCCGCCCCTTATAATGACGCCCTGGCAACCGTGATCCGCGCGCGTGAAAGCAGCTTCGGAAAGGACCGGACATGAAATTGGCGAGTTTCCTGCGTGACGGCGTGGCGGGCTATGGTCTGGTTAATGGCGATCGGCTGTTTCCCGTGAGCGATACGTTCCGCCAGCGCTTCCCCGGCCTGAAGCAGGTGATTGCCGCGCAAGCCCTCTCGGAACTGGCGGTGGATTGCGCAAAGAGCACGGGTGAGCCAATTTCAGCCTTTGCGCTCCAACCGCCGATCCCGGACCCGGCGCGAGTGATCTGTGTCGGGATCAATTATCCGAAGCGATATCCGCTTGATGGCAAGCCTGTCAGTCCTGACACTATCATCCTCTTTGCCAAGTTGCCGGGAACCTTGCTCGGGGACGACGCGCAGCTTGAAATCCCCACGGGTCAGGCAGCCGAGACCTTCGATTACGAGGGCGAAGTTGCTGTTATCATCGGCAAGTCAGGCCGACATATCGCGCGCGAGGACGCACTCTTGCATGTCGCGGGCTACACCGTCCTGAATGATGGGTCTGTTCGCGCGTGGCAGAAGCACAGCGTTCACGCGGGCAAGAATTTTCACGGCTCCGGATCGTGTGGACCCTGGATGGTGACCGCCGACGAGATTGATGACGTCGAGGCGATGACGATCACGACGCGGCTGAACGGAGACGTGGTTCAGCACGCGGCGCTCCGCGAGATGTTCTTCTCGATCCCCGAGATCATTGCCTATGTTTCGCACACCATGCCGCTGGAACCAGGCGACATCATCGCGACGGGATCGCCGGAAGGTTCAGGTGGCAGCCGTTCGCCTCAGCGATTCCTGCGGCAAGGTGACCACCTCGAATTCGAAGTCAGCGGCGTCGGCTGCCTCAGGAACCGGGTCGGGATCGAGGGCTAGTCACCGATACCCAAGGAGCGGGCAAGTGCCTGAATTTCGGACCAGGTATTTTCCGGCGACTGGATGAGGCCCTCCGTATTGGCCTGGCGGCGTTCACGCTCGCGCTCGCCTGGAATTTCGACCCGCTCAAATCCATCAGCTGGCGGGCATTCACGCAATTCGCGCAGGATTTCTTCGGCGACGGTCTGCAATGTACCGGCCTGCCGATATCGGTTCGTATCAAGTGCCAGGACGAGCCAGTTCACTTCCGTGGTCACCGGTCCCAGCATGGCCTCGCAAATCAATTCAGCCATGACAGCGAGTCCATAGCCCATCGGTCCACCCTTTGGCAGGATGGCGCCGCCATTGAAATAGGCCTCCGGATCGCGCGATGGGACGCCATCAGCATCAATGATCGCCCCTTCCGGCACGCGCGCGCCAGCGGTGCGGGCCGCATAGAGCCATCCACCTGCAATGATCGACGTGGCGAAGTCGACGACAACGGGCCCCCGCTCGCCACCCGGCATCGCAAAACAGAACGGATTGGTTGGCAGAACAGCTTTTTTCCCGCCATAGGGCGCGACCTGACGCCAGTTCTGGCGACCGCCGCCGCCAACGATCATAACGAAAAACCCCCGGTCAGCGCCGCGCTCGGCATAGGCGCCCAATCGCCCGGTATGGCCGACGCTCCGCACCGGCACTGCTGTAATTCCCGAGGCCGAGGCCATGTCGCAGCATGTGTCGACAGCCAGCCGCATGGCCGGGATACCAATCCCGCCGTTTCCGTCAACTTCGACGACGCCTTTGGCAGTCGTCCTGAGTTCTGGCCTTGCCTTTGCCAGCATGTAGCCGGTCCGGAATTGATTGGCATATTGCAGGCAACGCATGATCCCGTGTGATTCAATCCCGCTCAATTCGGTTTCGACCAGATGCGCGGCAACAGCGGCGGCGGTTTCGGCGTCACACCCCAGGCGCAAGAAGATATCCGCGAGGACCTGGGTAACTTTCGACGCCTTCAGCGTCACACGATCTCCATCCAGTGACAATTTGCTGGAGAGTGTTTGTGTCGTCTTGGCCACCGTGCAGGCCTCCCTCATCGATCGTCCGGACTGGCGCGTTATTGTGTGTGCAACAGCCTATGGGCGGGCGGAACATTGACAAGCGACTATCGTTCTCGGCATGGATAAAGGAAATTGAGGCTATGGGAGGCGTTGGGACCGTTGACGTACACCAGAAGACGTTTGCCACTCACGGCCTTGCGAACATTCGAGGTTGCTGCCCGACGCCTCAGCTTCAAGGATGCCGCTGAAGAATTGCACGTGAGTTCAACGACGGTCAGCAACCAGATCCGGCAACTGGAGAAGGATTGGGGATGCCAGCTGTTTGTCCGCAAGACGCGGCAGGTGATCCTTACCGATGCCGGGCGATCGCTGGCCCGGGTGATAAGTCGAGCATTTGATGACATTCGCGCCGAGGTGGAATCGCATATTTCATCCATGCGGAAGACGGTGCACCTTGCGGTAGGTCCGATCTTCGGTGCCAGATGGCTCATTCCGAGGCTCAGCAAATTCTATCGATTGCACCCGAAAATCGATCTGATCCTGCATCACAGTCCGCGCATCACGAGTATCGAGCACTTGCCCGCGACGATCGCGGTGGACTGGGGTAATGGCGACTGGAAGGGCATCGAGGCAACTCATCTGCTCGATATCCACTACAAACCGATTGTCAGCCCGTCCTTTCTCAGGGAATACGGGCCAATCAATAGTGTCGACGATCTGGCGCGGCTCCCCATCATTCACCAGAGCGAGCGGATCGAGTGGACCGCCTGGCTGCGCCTGATGGGGCGATCCGATTTGAAATTCGGCAATGAAGTCATCATCACGGACTCCAATGTCGTGACGCAGGCGGCTATCGATGGGCAGGGCATTGCGCTCGGAGCCTTCCCCTTCGTGCAGGCCGAGGTGGATTCCGGTCGATTGATCTGCCCGTTTGACGTGCCCTTGCATCCCAGCCGCGGCTATTATCTGCTGACGCATCCGGGTGCGAGAACGGTCGCGGAAGTCCGGGCAGTGTGCAGTTGGCTCGAGGCAGAGGCAGCACTGACCATCTGACATGTCGCCGCAAAGTGTCCTGACTTGATGCATAAAGTTTTTTTAATGTACCGAGGCCGATTTTGTGGTTTGTCAGCATTTTGGTGCCGGATCACTCTGGAGAACGCTAAAACCATGACACCAGTTCATGGATTGGACAGGACGACGGCACGGGGAGACTTGCAAAAATGCGTAAACTGACGGGCCTTGTGTTTATGGCCATTCTTGCAAGCATATCGGTGGTTCGCGCCGAACCGACGGGCACATTCCGGCAGGCGCACGAGGTCGGTTCTGGCAACGCTTCGGATCTCGACCCGATCTCCAAGGGTCGCGTCTTCCAGATCACCGAAAAAATCATGAGCCGTCTGGTTCGTCCATCGATGGAAGGCACTCCGAGCCCTGATCTTGCGGTCAGTTGGTCCGCCAATTCAGACGCAACGGTGTGGACCTTCAAACTGCGCAGCGGTGTCAAGTTTCATGACGGCAAGCCGTTCACATCTGAAGATGCCGTTTATTCGCTGCAGCGGGTGATCGACCCCAAACTCGATTCCCCGGCAAAATCAACGCTGAAGGGCGTCACCAAGATTGAAGCCATAGATCCTCTGACCCTTTCATTGACCCTGGCTGCCCCGAAGGCTGACTTGCCATTGGTCTTGACCGATTATCGCCTGCGCATGATTCCAGCCGGCTCCGGCGACACAATCAAATCGACAGGGATCGGCACGGGTCCTTTCAAGGTCGAAAAATTTGATCCGCAGGGTGTAACCGTCCTCACGGCCAACATGGACTATTGGGAAGGTCCACCCGCTGTTGCCAGAATGGAAATCATCGGCATTCCGGATGCGCAGGCCCGCTTGCAGGCGTTGCTTGGTGGTCAGCTGGATATGGAACCCGGTATTTCCCGCCAGCAAAGCGCTCTCATCCAGCGCAATCCGAAACTCAAGCTGCAGGAAGTGCCAACGGGCAACTGGCGCGGCATCGTGCTGCGGACTGACGTCAAGCCGTTTGATGACGTGCGGGTTCGCAAGGCGATCCGCATGGCCGTTGATCGCAAGGCGATGGTCGGGCTGGTTGCCGCCGGGGCTGGGTTTATTGGCTGCGATACGCCGGTCGGACCGAAGGACCAGTATCGCCTGGAAGAAGACGTTGCCACGATGTGCCCGCAGGATATCAAGGGTGCAAAAGCCCTTCTTGCCGAGGCGGGTTATCCGGACGGGATTGATTTTGATCTCTACGTGAGCACCGTTGAATCCGTCTGGCCAACCATCGCTGAGGCTTTCCAGCAGCAGGTGGCCGCTGCTGGCATTCGCGTCAAAATCGTCCAGGTCCCCAGTGACGGTTACTGGAGCCAGGTCTGGCTGAAGAAGGACGCGACCATGACGCGCTGGAACGAGCGTCCGGCGGACAGCCTGTTCAACGAGGTCTATCGGACTGGAGCGTCCTGGAACGAGTCACATCAAAGCGATCCCAAGTTTGATGCAATGCTGGATGCAGCAGGCAAGGAGCTGGACTTTGCCAAGCGCAAGGACATGTATGCCGCAATCCAGCGCTATCTCTGGGAAAACACGGGGACATATGTCGTCTATCACGCAACGGTCTTCGTTGGTCTTTCGGCCCGCGTGAAGGATCTGGACGCCGTCGAAAATTTCTCGATCCGCTGGAACCGGGTCAGGGTCGATTGATAGCGGTACCCGGTGGCGCGGGCTTATCGGCAGCGCCATCAATGCTCCAGGCACAATCGCTAGAAACAAGAAGGGTAGAACGTGGTCCGCCTGATCCTGCGACGACTGGGCCTTGGCCTGATCACGGTAGCGCTTGTCACGGGTATCATTTTTGTGGCCATCGAAATGCTGCCGGGCGATGCCTGCGTCGCCTATCTCGAGCGGGATGCGGTTGGACAGCGGCTGGAGAATTGCCGGGAACAACTCGGACTGAACAGGCCTGCCATTCAACGCTATGGTCTTTGGGTCGGTGCAGCAATCCGCGGCGATCTCGGTGTGTCAGCCAGCGGCGGAAAGGATATCGCGACTCTGGTTGGTGACCGATTCCGTAACACGCTGCTGCTGGCGCTTTGCGCGATTGTGGCCGGCGTACCGCTTTCGCTCTTTCTCGGCGTAGTGACAGCCCTCAACCGGGACAAGTCTGCGGATCTGGTTGTTTCATCCATCGCAATCCTTGCGATGACGATCCCGGAATTTGTCACGGCGACTGTGCTGATCTTCGTCTTCTCGATCTGGCTCGAATGGGTGCCGGGGATCGTGATGACATCGGCCGGCGCACCTGTCGCGGCATTTTTTCCCGAAATTGTGCTGCCGACCGCGGCGCTCACCCTGGTGATGGCCGCCCATATCCTGCGCACGGTCCGGTCCAGCGTGATCGAGGTGATGGCCAGCGACTATGTCCAGATGGCGACGCTCAAGGGCGTGCCCTACTGGCAGATCATCTTCCGGCACGTGCTGCCAAACGCCCTGCTGCCTGCGATCAATGTCGTTGCGTTGACGATCGCCTGGTTACTTGGCGGCGTCGTGGTTATCGAGAAGGTGTTCAATTATCCCGGACTTGGCCGCTTGATGATTGATGCCATCTCGGATCGTGACATACCAGTGGTCCAGGCCATCGCCTTGATCCTTGCGACCGTCTATGTCGCCGTCAATCTCGGGGCTGACGTTCTGACGCTCTTGCTCAATCCCCGCCTGCGCACCCTTCAGATGCGAGGCACGCGATGACGTCTGCGGCAACAATTCCGGAGCAAAGCGGGGGCCGACTAACAAAGTTGTACGGCGTCTTGAAGGACATCATGTCCCGCCCGTCCGGCGCGATCGGGCTTATGCTTGTGATGGTCCATGTCGTGGTTGCCGTCGCCAGCCCGTGGATCGTGCCATTTGATTTCAAGCGCGTCGACGTGGATCTGATGCTCATGCCGCCTGATGGCGGGCACTGGTTCGGTACGGACCAGCTTGGTCGCGATGTGCTGACCCGAACCCTGATGGGTGGACGCGAAGCGATGTTTGTGACGGCCATTGCCACACCAATAGCGGTCTGTTGGGGCGGATTCCTTGGAATTCTGCTCGGGCTTGCGGGTGGACGCATTGATGATGGCCTGATGCGGGTGGTCGACGCTTTCCTGTCACTGCCGTGGATCCTTGTCATGCTGCTCGTGATCGTGATTTTTGGGTCGAGCATGCCGGTGCTCATCGCCGCATTGGGCTTTTTCTATGGTGTCCCGGTTATCCGGGTTGCTCGCGCTGCTGCGCATACGGTTGTCGCACGCGACTTCGTCGTTGCGGCTCGTGCACGTGGCCATGGACGACTGGCGATCATTCGCGTGGAGATCCTGCCCAATGTGCTGGATGCCCTGATGGTCGAAGGCGCCATGCGCTGGTCGTGGATGTTGCTGGCATTCAGCTCTCTGTCGTTTCTCGGATTTGGCGTCTCCCCGCCGACACCGGACTGGGGACTGATGATTGCTGATGCGCGCAGCTTGATGTCAGTGGGGCCTTGGGCTGTGCTCGCTCCGATCGTCGCTCTGAGTTCGCTGATCGTCGGTATCAACCTGACGGCAGACGCCCTGGCAAAGGCGCTCGGGATCGATCGCGCGCAGAAGGCCCCGGTTTGACCCATGGAACCTGCGCTCATTCGCTTTGATGATCTCTCGGTCGGGTTTACCTCCCGCGATGGTCGACTGTTGCCCGTCCTGCGACATATTTCGCTCGCGATCGCTCCCGGCGAAACGGTCGGTTTGGTCGGCGAAAGCGGATCGGGCAAGAGCACGCTCGCTCTTGCCGCGATGGGCTACCTGAAACGTGGCCTGAAGGTCATCAGTGGCACCGTCACTTTCGCAGAACAGCACATGTTTTCGCTGGGCGGGTCGGAACTTGAACGCATTCGCGGCGGCAAACTTGCCCTGATTCCGCAAAACTCTGGCCAGTCGTTAACGCCGACCCTGCGTATAGGTGCCCAGCTCACCGAGGCTTTGCGGCTGCACAGTAAGCTGGACCCAGCCCAATTCCCGGCAAGAACCCTGGATCTCTTGCGTCAAGTCCGGTTGCCCGATCCCGAGGCAATCATAGCCCGGTTCCCGCACGAATTATCTGGTGGTCAACAACAGCGCGTGGCAATCGCCATGGCGCTTGCAGGCGAGCCGAAAGCGCTGCTGCTCGATGAGCCGACAACCGGCCTCGATGTCACAACCCAGGCCCATATTCTCGACCTTCTCAGCGATATCGCGCAAAAATCAGGTATGGCGATGGTCTACGTCAGCCATGATCTCGGTGCGATTGCCCGGGTCTGCCAGCGCGTCGTCGTCATGTACGCCGGTGAAATCGTTCTGGAGGGTACACCGGCTCAGATCTTCAAAAACCCGACGCACCCCTACGCCCGTGGTTTGCTGGCATCGATCCCGCGCGTGAGCAATGCGCGCTTGCCTGTCGCGCTCGAAGGACGCCCGCCAGCGCCGGGCGAGGCGGGACAAGGCTGCGCTTTCGCAGATCGTTGCCCGATTGTGCAACCCGTCTGCCGTCTGGAGCGACCCGAACTCCGTGCCATCGCATCTGGCGAATGGCTTCGTTGCCATGTCCCGGAATTGGCACAAGGCATCGTGATGGAGCCAATGACTGCGCCCGCGCCTGTTGCCGAAGCATCTTCAGATACGGCGATTTTTACCCTATCCGAATTGGCGATCAGCTATCATCAGGCGAACTGGTTCAGGCAACTACTGGGTCAGGCTGATAAGTCCACGCCGACGGTCAAGGATATTTCGCTCACACTTGCGCGGGGTGAGACGCTGGGACTTGTGGGAGAATCCGGCAGCGGCAAATCGACGATCCTCAAGGCATTGGCGGGACTGACACCGCGCCAATCCGGCACCATTGCCTTTGATGCCACAGAGGATCTGGCAGCCAACGTCGACCATCGACAACCAGATCAACGCCGCAGGATACAACTCGTTTTCCAGAACCCCGATGAAAGCCTCAATCCCCGCCAAACAGTCGCCGAGATACTGGCGCAACCGCTACGGCTGTATTTCGGCCTGAGTGGACAGGCACTTCGCGCCCGCATGGTCGAGCTTCTAATTCAGGTTCGATTGGGTGCACATTACCTCGACCGGTTGCCAAGCCAGATGTCGGGTGGCGAAAAGCAGCGCGTCGCCATTGCTCGCGCCTTTGCAGCAGAGCCGGATGTCGTCCTATGCGATGAAGTGACGTCTGCATTGGATGTGTCGGTGCAGGCGGCGGTGTTGACACTGCTGGATCGATTGCGGCGCGAACGGAATACAGCCTACATCTTTGTCAGCCATGATCTGGCTGTTGTTCGCGCGCTCGCCGATCGTGTCGCCGTGCTCTATCAGGGACGCCTGTGTGAAATCGGCCGTGCGTCGGACGTTTACGCCAATCCGGCCCATCCCTACACACAGGTTCTGTTGAGTGCCATTCTTGAACCGGAACTTGCAGCGCGGCCAAAATTGATGGCTGCCGACGTCCAGGAATTGTCACCACCAGCAAAAGGATGCGCCTGTCAGCGGCGCTGTCCCCTGAAAGTTGGCATGATCTGCGAAACAGAAACACCACCCTGGCAAACAGTGACGCCCGGTCATTCTTTCGCCTGCCATAAACCAAATAACTCAATGGGTTGATATGCAATAGCAGAGGGAAAAGAACCATGACCGCGATGCATAGGCCAATGCCCGAAGGCAATATCGATTACTGGCAGGAGCGGACTGAACTCGCCGCAGCATTCCGGTGGGCTGAGCGGCTCAATTATCATGAGGCAGTCGCCAACCATTTTTCGCTCGCGGTTGATGATGAGGGCAGCCAATTCCTGATCAATCCCAAACTCGTGCATTTCCGCCGCATTCGGGCCTCGCAATTGCTCCTGCTGAATGTCCATGACCAAGATGCATTGGCAAGACCAGATGCACCGGATACGACCGCATGGTATCTGCACAGCGCTTTGCATCGTTTGTTGCCCCGCGCCAGATGCGCGCTGCATGTCCATTCCATCTATGCGACCGTGCTTGCGACGCTGGATGATTCCGTACTTCCCCCAATCGAGCAGAATTCGACGCTCTTCTACAAGCGGATCGCTATCGATACCCAATATGGTGGCCTTGCGCTTGATGATGAAGCTGCCAGGGCGTGTAACGCCCTGCGAGACCCGCAGACCAATGTGCTTGTCATGGGCAACCACGGCGTCATGGTCATTGGATCGAGCGTTGCTGACGCCTTCACGCGTCTCTACACATTCGAACGGGCCTGCGAGATCTACATCAAGGCCCTGTGGACGCAGAAGCCATTGCGAGTTCTGAGCGATGCCATTGCCTCAAAGACCCGCGACGAGTTTGAAACCTATCCCGGTTACGCGGAGGCGCATTTGCGCGAACTGATGGCGATCCTCGACGAAGAAGGTTCGACCTACGCGACCTGACCCGACTGACGGAGTAAACACTTGGCACGAGCCCTTGTCTTTGGAGGCGGCGGCGTAACGCATGGGGAAGATCCTCTGCTTGAGGATGCTCTGATGACGTTGCTGCCACCAAATCCCCGCATCGGCTATATCGGGCATGCCAGACCGGAGAGGATCGAACGAGCCGAGCGCGTACGTGTGCGGTTTTCGGCGCTCGGGGCCTCGGTAACTGAATTGCCAATGGACGCAACGCGATCCGAGGCTGAGACGTTCTTCCACGACCTCGATTGCGTCTATGTGGGTGGCGGGCACACGGCGAATATGCTGGACCTCTGGCGCTCACGCGGGTTTGACCAGTTATTGATCGACGCCGCTCATCGCGGTGTCCTGTTAAGCGGTGTCAGCGCTGGTGCTGTGTGCTGGTTCGAGTATGCACTGTGGGACGGGGCGGGTACCGGGTTCAAACCCTTGCCAGCGCTTGGCATTTTCTCAGGCAGTTGCTGTCCGCATTATACGTCGGAGCCGGATCGGGCCGTGTCCTTTGCGGATCATGTCAGAGAGGGCAAGATTCCGGCGGGCTACGCCATCGGTGACGGTGCGGGCCTGTTTCTCCATGACGGCCATCCGCCCGCCGCTATCGCGGCACGAGCAGATACGGGCGTCTGGCACATGCAAATGGATGATGAAACGCTGCAATCGCGTCGAATTCCGGCTGCGGAACGCCTGGTTTGACGATCGGGCGTTCGAACCTCTCTGCCCGCGTATGCGCGCCTCAACCCTGCCTGCCAAAGACGTGAACCTCTGTAGGCGAGAGGTCAAAGGTCCCAGCAGAACAGATCTGGTGAGGATTCAACTGTCCCGTTCCTCGCTCACAAGCGGCGGCGCGGAACATCCATTCAAGGCATGGCTTAATCAATCTCAATCACCGAACAGAACAAACATTCGGGGGTACTCATCGAAGCCCGGATCGATGAAAATCCGCATGTTGTCGGCAGATCGGTCCGGGAAGACGACGTCGCTGTGTCTGAGGTGCCAAACATTGGACGCCAACAAGGCAGGATCAAGCTCGGACTGTTTACCCAAAGCGATATGATCATCGCGTCAACACAAAATCAAAATACAAAATAGCGCAATCCAAAAATCAGTTTAGAAATAATCCAGATTAAATCATTAGAATAGTTCTAATAAAAATCTGAAACTATTATAATTTGATGTATTTTCAATTGACTTCGATCGTATTTCGATGAATTTCAATTCAGGTAATTCTGAGGAATGAGAAATGCTGAAAACACTAAAGCATCCAGATCGCGATCAAACCTGTCGGCGTCGTTTGGTGACATCCAAAAATTTTAGCTCTCGATCCATGAGAGGTTTTCAGGGGCTATTGATCGCGGCTGTCTTGATCACGGCTATCGACCCATCCTGTGCACAAACGCTTTCTTCAGCCTCTGCAGCCGGTGCGACAAGTCGATCGGACGATGAAAATGACCTCACCCCCGAACAGTTACTTGGCAAGCGCCTGTTCGAGGACACCAACCTGTCGGAGCCTCGCGGACAGGCCTGCTCCTCGTGCCATGATCCACGACATGCGTTCCAGGGCAATAACGGCTCGCCTATTCCTGCGGTCGCGCTTGGCTCTCATGAAGGACTGCTGGGCAGCCGTAAAACCCCAACCCTGATGTATAAAGCCTATAGTCCATCGTTTGGATTTTATATGGACGAAGATGATGGCAAGCCCAAGCTCGAGGCCAAGGGCGGTCAGTTCTGGGACGGACGGGCGGCAACGCTGCCGGAACAAGCATCGGGGCCCCTGCTCAATCCACTCGAAATGAATAATCCATCGATCGACGCCGTGGTTTCAAAGGTGAAGGCAGGACCTTACGCGGACCTGGTCACGACCATCTATGGTGAAGGTATTTTCGCCGATCCAAAAATCGCCATGGCGAAGCTCTCGCAGGCGCTTGCCTTTTATCAGAGTTCGTCCCGGTTTACGCCATTTTCGTCACGCTTTGACGATTACCTGCGCGGCACGGCGACACTTTCCGCCGAAGAAATGGCGGGCTACAAGCTCTTCATGAACAAAAAGAAAGGCAACTGCGTGGCCTGCCACGACGGTAAGCCGGAAAGCAAAGATCCAACCGACTGGCTCTTTACGGATTTCACCTATGACGCGCTTGGCGTGCCGCGCAATCCGGCCATCCCAGCCAACAAGGATCCGCACTCCTTTGATCTCGGATTATGCGCCCAGCCCGGGCTCGAAGCAAAACTTCCAAAGACGATCAAGTTACGTGAATTATGCGGTGCTTTCAAAGTGCCGACACTACGGAATGTCGCTGTCACAGGCCCGTATTTCCACAATGGTGTATTTGCATCCCTGCGCGATGCGGTGGCCTTTTACGCAACACGCGATACCGATCCGGGCCATTGGTATCCGAGGGGCGCAAACGGCAAGGTCGACAAGATCAACGACCTGCCAACGCAATATCGCAAAAATATCAATGTCGAAGAAGTCCCGTACGATCGGCATCCGGGCCAGAAGCCGAGGCTCAATGATCGCGAGATCGATGAACTTGTTGCCTTCCTGAAGACCCTGACGGACAAGGGAATGAACTAGAGCGGTTTCGCCAAGGTCGTTTACCGAGCGCACCCGTGTCCGACGGTTACGGCAAGGGATGCGTTCGGGGAACGGACAGCGATATGTTCGTTGAATTTGGGCGAAGTAACGCTGAAAAATCGCTGCCCAAGCCAGCCTGAACCGACGCAACCAGGGCAATTTCAGGCGTCTTCTGTCGCAGGTACACTCTTCATGGCCGTCGCAAACCGCCACCGGCGAGGCGACATCTGTCTGCACTATTCGGGTCATCTCATGACCGCCCAATCATCGAAGTCCGAAATTCAAGCCCATGCTTTCGGAGAAGGTACCCTCGGGCGGGGCAGGTACATGAACTGCCCGGACAGCCTGCCTTGCCGCATCATCCAGTTCGGCATGACCTGAGGATTGTGATATGGTCACCGACGTCGCGGTTCCGGAGCGGCCAATCGTGAAACTGACGATGACATGGCCGCTGATACTTCTGAGGCGTGCTGCTTCGGGATAGAACACGTGCGATCGGACTTCTGCGTTCACCAGAGCAGAGAATGCGGCACGCGTTTGGCCGGTCACGGCGGCTACACCGTTTGCTGTACCGACCTTATGCGCTTGCGATGCCGGTCGCGGTTTTATCGGCTTTGTCGCGGGCCTGACCTCTGTCGGCGGCTTGGTCACAGGCTGGGCTTCAGCCTTTGTCTCAGGCACCGGTTCTTGCTGCTTGACGGGAAGAGGCATCGCTTGATCCTGCACTTTTTCGACCGGTTTTACGTCGGCCGGAATTTCATTGGCAGGTTCAGGCGGCATGACCACCGGCGGCGGGTCTGAAGGTGCCACCGGTAACGCAACGGCTTCTTCCACAGGCTTGTCAGGCGGCGGAGCTGTATCGACAGGAACTGCCTGCATTGCAGGCGCTGGCACAGGCGTCGGCTCGACGACGGGTTCGGCGGCAACCTGCTCCTTCTGGTCCATGGTTTCTTCTGGTACCGGTTCACCACGAGCAACGAGTGTCAATTGAACTTCATCAAGTGCGGGTGGCGGCGTTTCCCGGACAGTCGACACGCCGACATAAAGCGCTGCGTGAAGGCCAAGCGCCGAGATCAAGGCCACCAACCAAAGCCATAGCGGGCGGACCGGTGGGTTCGCCCTGATGGCAACGGGTGTATCAACTTGCACAGGTGCACCAACCCGCCCCGACAAAGACGGATGAACGTCGGTCAGGGGTTCGGGTTGTGGCAGCAGGCGCAAGGCACTCCTCAATGCGCCGCTCCGCTTGCCGGCGACGTCGGTTGATCGCTATTGGACAAGGGAACCACGCCCGCTGCCGCGGTTGCAGCAGCGGCCAGTTTTCGCGAGTCCGAGAGGATTGCAATCTTGACCAGACCGTTCGAGGCAAGCAAATCCATGACCGCCACGACGGCACCGTAGGGCACATCCTTATCGCCCCGCAGATGGATGACGTCATCATCGGCAGTCGCAAGCTTTGCCTTGACCGTCTCGAGCAGCACTTCGAATGCTGTATCGCTACCGTTCACCTGAATGTGGCCGTCCTGCACGATGGTGATGATCACGGGCGATTTCGGCTTCAGGGGTTGAGCAGCCTTGGCCTGCGGCAGGTTGACCTTCATGCCTGAGGCAAGCATCGGTGCCGTGATCATGAAGACGATCAAAAGCACCAGCATCACATCGACCAGCGGGGTCACGTTTATGTCGGCCAGCGGCTGATAGAGTGCCGAGCCGCCCTTCTTGGGCGCAGAAAAAGCCATCAGATCAGCTCCTTCGATCTCTGTCCCGACGGGATCATCAGGGTAACGCTGCGCTCTTCAATCAGATTGGCGAGTTCTCCTGCCGCACCGCCCATGGCACTTCCCAATCGGCTGTAACCAATGGAGGCCGGGATAGCAGCCAGAAGCCCCATGGCTGTTGCGGCCAACGCTTCTGCAATACCCGGCGCCACGACCGCGAGACTGGTATCCTTTGCCTCGGCTATCCCGGCAAAGCTCGTCATGATTCCCCAGACTGTCCCGAACAGACCGATGAAGGGGGCAACAGATGAAATCACGGCGAGATTGGGCAGGCCGGATTCGAGCCGTCCAATTAACACACGGGCAGCCCGATTCATGGTTTCCTGCAATCGCGCACGGATTTCACCGACACTTTCGCCAGGGATTTCGATGCGGCGAGCCTCTGATCCAGCAGTCAACACGGGAGCCACCAAGCTGTTCAATTGCCCGGCTTCGGCAGATTTTACGGCTCGCCGGAGCCGCCAGATCGAAAATGCCACGACGATGATCAGCATCCAGCACCAGACAGAGGTCGCCAGCAATGTGATCATGACGGCTTTTCCGACGGGACCAGCCTGCAGATAGAGACCGATGGGCGATATTGAGATTGGCTCCATGAAACCGGGGCTCCTTCTCGTTTGTTCGCTTGAAATACTGCGCGAGGACGGACCCGACCTCGCGCAGATACGGGCATCACTCAGAAATTGATCTTCGCGCTGGCCATATATGTCCGCCCCGGAAACGGGTGGTACAGGAAGTATTGTTCGTTGAAGAGATTGTCGATGCCGACCTGGACCTTGGCGTAGTTGGTCACATTATAGTTGGCATGCAGATCAACAACGGTGAAGCTGTTGAATGAGCCCATGACATTGCTGACCGTGTCCGTATTATCCAGGGTGGAATATTGCTTTCCACTGTAACGGAGCGCCGCCGTGAAGGCCCACTTGTCGTCAGGCCGATAGGTTGCCGCCAGCGTCGAACGCCAGTCCGGAACATAGGGCACATGCTTGCCGACAACCGTCGTTGCCGCCGCCCAGTTCGGATCTGAAATGATGCGGCTGTCGACATAGGTCACGCTGCCCGACAGTTGCAGTCCCCGGATCAGAACATTGTTTTCTTCGCCATAGACTTCGACGCCGGTATTGCGCACGTGGTTCACGTTATTGATGACCGTGTAGGTGGTCGTCGTGTTCGGCGGGATATAGCTCGTCTGCGACACGATCGCGTTGTAGGTGTCTTCGTTGAAGATCGAGACCCGCGCCAGACCATCCTGGAAGTGACGAACAAGGGTCAGGTCACTGTCAAGTGCCCGCTCCGGCGTCAGATTTGCGTTGGGCGTCGAGATATTCGAGCCAGATGTGACCGTCTGATACAATTCGCTAACCGTCGGGAAGCGATTGGCGACGCCGAATGACGCCGAGACAGTCCAATCCTGATTGGGATCCCACGTCAGATTGGCCTTCGGAGAAAACCGGGTTGCATTGGCAGTTGCCTGGTTTACGCCTTGAGAACCCGTGATCACACCTGTTGACGCGTTGCTGGTCGTTGCCAGCGTGTAGCCATTGAGTGCTTCCCAGCTTTCAAATCGGCCACCGAGCGTCAGCTTGTAGGTCGGCAGGAATTTCCACGCGTCCTGCAGGAACAGGGCACCGGTCTGGGTTGTTCCCTTGCTCGTCGAATAAAGGACACCTGTCCCCGTATCCGAACCGCTGTTCCAGGTCGCAGTCTGATAGACGGGATTGGACAGATTTTCCTGGTCACCATGAACGCCGAACGTGACTTCATGCTGGCCATTCGGGCCAAACGGACGCCAGATCGCCTTGGCATCCCCGTCCTGCCAGTTGGTGCCGTCAAGCCGTGTGATCTTGCCGAAGGTGGAGAAGGTCGCGGTATTGTTCTGCTGCACCGCGAATGGGCTGCGCTGGATATCATCCAGGAAATCATACCGCGAATAGGAAACGTCCCAGTCCCAGTCGCCCTTGGTATCCGTCTTCAGCGAAAGCGAATTGGCCAGATGCTGTTCGTTGATCGAATAGTAATTGCTGCCGAAGCCGTTGACATTCCCGAAGGTCGGTTGACCCGTTGTCGTATTGGTCAGGTAGCTCTGGACGTTGGAATGACCATTGTTCTCCCAGAAGCCGAGCGTGTAGGTCGCCGTCAGCCAGTCGGTCAGATCAAGCGAGAGCTTCAGCTTGATATTTGACATGTCGGTGTGCAGCATTCCGCCCGCGCCAACGACGTCGGCAACAGCGCCCGTCTTGTTCAACGCGCTGTAGGTGCCCGACGTCCCGGCAGGCGCGCTGCCGTTGGTGACATAACTCAGCGGCTGGCTGTAACTGTCCTGGAAATTCCCGGTCAGGAACCAGCGGAACGCTTCAATCCGATCGCCGATCGCGAAATTCGACTGGCTTGTCGGCAGGACCTTGTTGGTGCCGTATTGCTTGAACGTCTGAAAGGCCTCAGTTTGGTTGAAATCCCATGAGAACTTGTCCGGCATCCGGGTCGTGTACTGCAGGACGCCACCCATTGAGTTGCCCGGATAGGCTGCCGCATAGGGACCATAGAGAAAATCGACGCGCTGGATCTCCTCCGGCGCAATCATGCCCCAGCGCGGTGCGCCGATTGTATTGTTGTTTGCGATCAAGGCCGAAAGCAGGATGTCGTCGGCATAAACCAGGCTGCGTGCAGAGGAATTGACACCCCAGTTTCGCGTCTCGAGCACGGGTTGGGTATCGCCCTCGTTGCGCTTGCGAACGAACAGGCTCGGGAAATATTTTACCGCGTCTTCGGAGTCGACGATATTGACGGTATCTTCGAGCTTTTTCTCCGTCGCGCTCGCCGTTGTATTGGGCAGATCCTGCCGTGCGGCGATTGGCGGCGTAGTGGCCTCCTTGTCACTTTTGCCTTGTGCGGGCTTGTCCGCGATTACCTCGATCGTTGGCAACTGCTCGGCGGATTGAGCCCGGGCGGCAACTGAAATGCTTGAGAACACGACTATAAGTGCGAGCGAGCTGACGCTGCGCATCAGGACAGAACTGGACATGGATAAACCCCCAACGACGGTCATGACGTGTCATGCCGCGACTTCATGTTCGGCGATTGCCGAGGCTCAGGAAGGTGTCAGGAGATTTTCGGAGGAGCACGAGCTCTGGCGTGCTCGGTGACGTCAGACGACGCCAAGCGGCTGGTCCACGAAGACCAGTCAGTGGGGCGGGTAATCGCTTCAAACCGTGCCACGATCGCCGGTACGATCAACGGCAGCGCCCCAGCATGAGCAACGGTGCAGAAGCCGCAGCACTCATCATGGGAAAGAGGTAGTCCCGGAGCCTGATCGGTCGCAGTACCAGTCTGATCGTGCTGACAGATGATCAGGCTTGCAGCCGGGTCCGCTGATGCTGCCATCGCATAGGAAGACGCAACCGGCGCATAAACCTGCACCAGCAACGCAAACACGATTGGAACGATGGCAAACAGACGCCGAATGGACACGATAATCCTCACTTCTCCTCGACATATAGAGCGAGCCGGGTGAAAGAGTCGATAGAACGGGCAGGTCCTGATGTGGAGTTAAGTTGAGCAAAAAACGGTAGTCACAAAATTATCACATCAAAATCCGAATGGCGCGGAGCGAAATGTTATGGCATAGCGCGCTCGGCTGTGTGGCTGGTCTGAAGCTTCAGCCCTGCATCTCCCGACCGGTGTTTGGCGATGCATTTGCCCGTAAACGATGGAGATCCGCCGTGTTCAAGCCGTTTGGTTCCCGACTGTCCGCCACCCTGATTGCGTGTCTGCTGGGGACGGCAACCGCGTCTGCTCATGCCACGCTCGAAGTTCAGCAGGCTCCCGTCAACTCCGGTTACAAGGCCGTGATGCGGGTTCCCCATGGCTGCAATGGCAGTGCCACGCTGAAGGTCCGCATCCAGATCCCCGAAGGCTATATCGGGGTGAAACCAATGCCAAAGGCGGGCTGGACGCTCGAAACAGTGCGCGGCAAATACGCCAAGGAATATCAAAGCTACCACGCGAAGATTTCCGAGGGTGTCAAGGAAGTGATCTGGACTGGCAAGCTGCTCGACGAGAACTATGACGAATTTGTTGTCAGCGGCCAGTTGGCAGGCGACCTTCAGCCCGGGACGGTGATGTACTTCCCGACCGTTCAGGAATGCGAAGTCGGCGTGCATCGCTGGATCGAGATCCCGGAAGCGGGCAAAAGCGCGCACGACTACAAGGAGCCGGCCCCTGCTCTGAAGCTGCTGCCACCGGCCAATTGACATGCGTGTTCAGCGGCTGGACGTCTTGCAATGGATGACGTGCAGGCTCGTTCTGCTGCCGATCATGCTGTTGGCTTCCATTGCGTGGGCAGATGCCGCGTTTGCCCATGCCTCGCTGTTGCAGACCAGTCCGACTGACGGCACCGTTCTTGCCAATTCGCCTGAGACCCTGACGCTGCGCTTCAATGAACCGGTGTCGCCAACCGTGTTCAAGGTCATCGATCCCTCGGGGGCTGAGATCATCCCCACGTCTGTCGAAGCCCTGAACGAGACGGTTACTGTCAAACTCGGCAATCGTCTGCCTGACGGGACCAGCCTCCTCAGCTATCGTATTATTTCCGCCGATGGTCATCCAGTCGGCGGTACGATCAGCTTTTCAATTGGTCATCCAACACACAATGCAGTTGCGCTGACAACGACGGATCAGTCGGTTGCCAGGGCAATCTGGGTCACGCGTATCCTGATTTATCTCGGTCTCTTTGTTGGCGTTGGTGGTCCGTTTTTCCGGCATTGGATAGCGGCACCCGCTTCGAAGCAGGACAGCAGCGCCTCGGTCATCGGGGGCGCGATGATGGTTTGCGCGCTCTTTGCTTCCGCGCTGGCGTTGGGACTGCAAGGCCTCGATGCGTTGGGGTTGCCGCTGACACACATTGGTGATCGATCCGTCTGGTCGGCAGGATTGGCGACGACCTATGCAACCAGCCTCGGATTCAGCGCGATCGCAATTGTGCTTGCCCTCTATTCGGGTCGCCCCCTCCCGCGCGTTGCTTCGAAGCCCATATCGATGCTCGCGCTTCTGATGGTGGGTATGTCACTTGCCTCAAGCGGTCACGTTAGCACCATCGAACCCACATGGGTCTCGCGCAGTGCCGTGTTCCTGCACACTACTGCCGTGGCCTTCTGGGGCGGGGCGTTGCTGCCAATGCTTTTTTCGGTCGCGAGCAGGGAACCGCAGGTAATTGTTACCCTCAGGCGCTTTTCCTTTTGGGCAATTCCGTCGGTTATCATCCTGTTCATTGCCGGTACCGGAATGGCCAAAGCGCAATTGGAAAACGTCAGTTCCCTCTGGCTGACAGACTACGGCACCGTCTTGCTGGCGAAACTGGTGGTCGTCGGACTTCTGCTCGGTCTGGCCGGGATCAACTATGTCTGGTTGACGCCCGCCGTTTTGGCTGGAAAGTCCATTGCATCCAAGCGATTACGCTGGACGATTTCCGGTGAAATTGTGCTGATTGTCGCTATTCTCGGCCTTGTCGCGCTTTGGCGGTTTACCCCTCCACCGCGCGCGCTTCTTGCCGCTGCTGCCCAGCCTGCGCACATCCATATTCACCAGCAGCGCGCCATGGTAGACCTGACAATGGCCCCTGCTTCAACTGGTCCCGTGACTATTACCATGCAATTCCTGTCGGGAGACTTCGGTCCCTTGGTGCCGAAGGAAGTCACGATTGAACTGTCGAAGCCCGAAAGCGGGATCGAGGCAATCGAACGTAAGGCGACACTTGGCGCAGGGGATATCTGGAACGCAGGACCGATGATCGTTCCGTTAGCTGGCAAATGGCATGTCCGGGTCGATGCACTGATCAGCGATTTCGACAAGGTCATTCTGGAAGACGAACTCGATATCCCACGTTAGGGCTCATTAACGAACAGGACTGGAGCGCGGCGCGAGTCGAAATGTGGCGCAAATCGCGCTGGGAATCCGATCCGTCGACCAGCCGACATGGTCCAGCAGCTAAGGGCAAGCCCAAGGCAACCAAAACAGTAGGCCTCCTCAATCCTGGATCAATTCTGCATGTTGCTGCAACAGGTTATCCGCGATTGCAAGGACTTCCTGGAGATGATGGCCCATAGCAGCGACGGCGGAGGTGACATCACGGGCCAGGATGGCGTCGAGAATGGCCTGATGCTGGCCGATCAGGACGCTGACGGGCGTCGCCGAGGGCAAGGACAGGATGCGAACCCGGTCAAACTGGACCTTTTCGCGCTCGATGATTGCCCACACACCGTCAAGACCGACGCCTTCAGCAATCGCGCGATGAAAGAGATCATCCTGAACAATGAAATTTTCGGGATCCTGCGCGGTCTTGATCTGAGCGCGTATCGCCAGTTGGCACCGCTCCACGGCTGATTCGGGCAAGCCATCGCGTGCTGCCTGACGGACGACCGCCTGCTCAAGTGCTTCGCGTACAAAACGGGCCTGCCGCATGGCGGCGAGCGAGATCTTGGAAACGAAGCTGCCCCGTTGCGGCAAGACCTGGATCAGGCCATCGTCAACAAGCCTGATCAGGGCTTCACGGACCGGCATGCGGCTCGTGCCAAATCGCTCGGCCAGTTCGTTCTCCGACAAGCGCTCGCCCGGACGCAGACGCAAATGGGCGATCTCGCGGCGGAGCACTGCATAAATCGCGCCCGAACCGCGCAACTCCGGCGAGGCAATAGAGGTCGGGCCTGTCACAGGAAGCCGATGGATATCCATGGGATCAGCGTTATCAGCAAGAGAGCGACAAACAAAGCACCGAGATGCGGCCAGACAGACCGGATCGCCACATCGGGCGACACGCGGCCAATGGCACAGGCCAGGTAAAAGCCCACGCCGAACGGTGGCATGAACAGGCCAAAGCCCATCGCAAAGACGGCCACCATGGCATAATGGATCGGATTGACACCGATCTGGGCGGCAATGGGAAACATCAGCGGCCCGAACAGAACGATGGCCGGCACGCCTTCGAGCACGCTGCCAAGCACGATGAACGCAATCGCCGAGATCAGCAGAAAGCCGATCTTGCCGCCCGGCACCAGCGTCATGAGGCTGACAAGTTGGGTCGAGAAGCCCGACTGGGTCAACGACCACGCCATCGCCGTCGCTGCACCCACGACGAAGAGAACAGCACCCGACAACGACGCAGTTTCAACCAGAATCGGGTAAATTCGCCGCCAATTAAAGCGACGGTAAATGAGAAGTCCGACCAGCACCGTATAGACGATGCCGATCGTCGACACCTCGGTGGCCGTGGCAACCCCCTCCACGACAGCCGAACGGATCACGACCGGCAATCCCAGCCCCGGCAACGCGATGATGAAGAGCTTCAGGCGCGTCCAGCCTGTTGCCCGCGCGCCTTCCGGTGGTTGCTCATGCCGGGTCTGCCAGAAAACGACCGTCGCCAGTGCAATCATGCCGACAACCGCCGGCAGGAGACCCCCGGTAAAGAGCGATGCGATGGAAACGCCCGTGACGGACCCAACGGTGATGAGCACGATGGATGGAGGGATTGTTTCAGACATGACGGCAGACGCAGACAGGAGCGACGTCAGCGTTCCTGGCCTGGTGCCGCGTTTCAACATTTCGGGAAACAGCGTCGGCGCAATGGCGGCCATGTCAGCCGCCTTTGCCCCCGAGATCCCGGAGACCAGATACATGGCACCCAGCAGCACATATTGCAGGCCGCCGCGTCGGTGGCCGATCAATGACACGAGGAACGCGATCATGACCTGGGCAAGCCCCGCCATTTCGATCAGCGCGCCGAGCAACACGAACATCGGCACAGCGAGCAGGATGATGTGCGAGACGCCCTCGGTCACCCGATTGGGGATCACGGAGATCGGGATCGAAGTAGCAAAGGCGATGTAACACACGGTTCCAAGCAAAAACGCAAATGCGATCGGCATGCCGATCATCATCGCGACCGCGATGAACAGGACGAAGAAAATCAGGAGATTGGTGTTCCCCATCTCGTCGAAGGCATCGGCAAAATGATTGAGGCCAAAGGCCAGCGCACCAACCAGCACCAGTGCGCTGACGATCTGCTTCCAGCTTGCAAAGCGCGCCAGATTTTGCAATGCGGTCAGCAGCATCAGGATGACGCCGGTCAGGACAGCCCCGCCGCGCCAGCCCTCGTTGATCTCAAGCACCGGGGTCAGCCCGATGGACAGTTCCTCGAAGTGGGCATAGGCAGGCAGCACGAGCGCCGCCAGAACCGCTGCCGTCAGCATCATGGCGAGCGCGTCCAGCCATGAGCGGATTTCGGGCGTGAGATCACGTACGAAGGCGGTCAGCCGCATATGTTCGCCGCGCCGCAGCGCAACCGACGCCCCGAGAACTGCCAGCCAGAGAAACAGCAGCGATGCCAGTTCGTCCGCCCAGGCGAAAGGCTGGTTGAAAACGTAACGGGCGATGGTACTGGCACCGAGCAGAACCGCCTCGACGAGCACAAGTGCAGCGGCAAGTGCTTCCGTCAGCACCGTGAAAGCGCGATCAAGTCGCCCCGGCCATCCGGTCATGCGGGGTCTGTTGGCCGAGGCATCCATGGTTCAAACCCGTCTGATCATGAGTCCCATGCGGCATGGGGACCGCGCCGGACTGTGCCGTCAGAGCGCGCCGGTGTAGCTTTCCAGCTGCGCCCAGGCCTCGGCTCCGAACTTTTCCTTCCATTCGGCATAGTAGCCGCCAGACTTCAGCACCGCGCGATAGGCCTGCTTGTCCGCCTCCACGAAGGTAATGCCAGCTTTGGTCAAGGTCTCGACAAGGCCAGCATTGAGACGCTGGATATCGGCCCGTTCCTTCTCGGCGGCATCGGACAGATGCTTCGTGATCGCGGCCTTCAGATCATCCGGCAAGCCGGTCCAGCGATGCAGGTTCGTGTAGATATGGTGGCCGTCCCAGATGTGGCCGGTCAGCGTGATGGTCTTCTGCACCTCATAGAGCTTGGCGCTTGAGATCAGCGCCAGCGGATTTTCCTGGCCATCGACGACATGCGTCTGCAAGGCGGCATAGAGTTCACCGAAATTGATCGGCGTCGGGGCCGCGCCGAGTGCCTTGAACATGGACACCCAAAGCGGACTGCCGGGCACACGGATCTTGAAGCCCTTGAGATCCTCCGGCTTGGGCACAGCCTTGCCGCCGGACGTGATATGCCGATAGCCATTGTCGAGCATCTTCGGCATCACGTGCAGCCCGACCTTCTCGAACTGCGCGCGGACGTGATCACCGAGCGCCCCGTCCATGGCAGCCCAGACCTTGTCATAGGTCTCGAACGCGAAGGCGACGACATTGATGCCACCCACCGGCAACACCGTCTGGTTCACGCCTGAGGTCGACATCATGTCGAGCGCACCAGAACGGACCTGCGAGAACATGTCGGGTTCGCTGCCAAGCTGGCTCGATGGAAAGACCTGAAGATCAACCTGGCCGTTGGTTTCCTGGGCGAGCGCAGCGGCGGCTTCCTGGATGCGCGTCACGCCGGGATGGTCTGCCGGGAACGCCGTGCCATAGCGCAGCTTCACTTTCGCGCCTTGGGCGCGGACGATGGCAGGAGCGGCAAATGGCAGACCTGCTGCGAGCAATCCAAAACGGCGACGCGAAAGGCGCGGGATCATGCTTGTCTCCTCCCATGTATCTTGTATACTAGTAAACAAGCCATACAGAACCATTGGGTTTGGGGCAAGTGGGGCCAGCATGTTTTGGCCGCTTTGGGTGACGGCCCGGCATCAGGGCGCGGGCGTTTGAACATCTCTGCGTCCACCGAAAGCGCTCAAGCCGGACTGATCGGGAGCACAGACATCCATGGAACAATGCTGGCGCTGGTTCGGACCCGGCGATACGGTCCCGCTCACGGCAATCACCCAGGCGGGGGCGGAAGGTGTTGTCACCTCGCTGCATCACATTCCCTACGGCGAGGTCTGGTCGGTCGAGGAAATCACCAAGCGACAGGCGATGATCGCGGCTGATCCCTCTCTTAAGCTGCGCTGGACTGTCGTCGAAAGCCTGCCGGTGCATGAGGCAATCAAGCTCGGGACCGGCGATCTCGCGCCCCTGTTCGACGCCTATCGCCAATCCATGCGCAATCTCGCGGCCTGCGGCGTCAAGACGATCTGCTACAATTTCATGCCCGTCGTCGACTGGACCCGGACCGAATTACGTCGCCGTTTGCCGGGTGATGGCAGCGCGCTCAGGTTCAATCTGCATGAGTTTGCAGCGTTCGATTGCTTCATGCTGGAGCGCCGCCACGCGGAAGGTGACTACACCGAGGCGGTTCTCGTGCGTGCGCGGGACTGGTTCGGGACGGCGAGTGAGTCCGACAAGGCAACGCTGCTGGCCAGCATCATGGCGGGCCTGCCCGGTGCCTTTGACCGCTATGATATTCCGGGGCTCAGGACCATGCTGGCCCGCTATGGCGACATCGATCACGCGACGCTGCATGCACATCTCGCACGCTTCCTCGCCGAGGTGGTGCCGACAGCCGAAGAGCTTGGCATGCGGCTCGCAATCCATCCCGATGATCCGCCGCGCCCGATCATGGGCCTGCCACGCATTGTCTCGACGGCCGATGACATCCGCAAGCTCCTCTCCTCCGTCGACTCAGATGCCAATGGTCTGACCTTCTGCACGGGATCGCTTGGCGCAGGCGCACACAATGATGTGCCCGCAATGGCGACCGAATTCGCGGCGCGGACGCATTTCGTGCATCTGCGCAATGTCGCAAAAGATCCTGACGGATCGTTTCAGGAGGCCGATCACCTCGGCGGCGATACCGACATGGTCGCCGTCATCACCGCCTTCCTGACCGAGCAGAAGCGGCGGCGCGATGCTGGCCAGACCGACTGGCGACTGCCGATGCGACCCGATCATGGCCACGAATTGCTCGATGACATCGGCAAGGGCAGCTTCCCCGGCTATTCGGCCATCGGCCGCCTGAAAGGCCTCGCCGAACTCCGCGGTGTCATGACCGCCGTCGCCGCGATCAAGGGCTTGCCGATGTAAGGGGGGTGATAGTGGAAAATTGAGAACGTGAGTTCTGGCAATAACATTTGGCTGAAAGATAAAATTCTCATACTTGAGCTCTACTGCTTTAAGATTGATTTGGCGTTTGCTGCAACCTAAATCAAAATCATACAAATACATATCTCGCCCTGATAAAAGGTTCAAAAATATGAGCATTTTAACTGAACAGCCAGAGATTGAAATTTGTGTTGTAGGCTTCGATTCCGCATGGACCGACCGTCCAAAGAAACCAGGGGCAATATGCGCGGTCACGCTGACGGGAGGAAACATTATTGCTCATCATCCACCTCGTCTCGTGTCCTTCGTCGAGGCGCTCGAATTCATCAATGAAATCGCTGCGAAATCATCAGTTTTGCTCGTTGCACTTGATCAACCCACTGTCGTACCCAACCAGACAGGTTCACGCCCTGTCGAACGTGTTGCAGCCTCTGTGATTTCATGGATGGGTGGAGGCGTTCAGCCCGCCAATAGAGGCAAAGTTGGCATGTTCGATGATGAGGCACCGATCTGGCGCTTCATTCAAGGATTGGGTGCGTTGCAATTGCCAGAGAAGGCACGAACCGCGACTCAAGGGCGATATATCATTGAGGTTTTCCCGGCACTGGCTCTCGCTGCGCTTGATTCAGAATTCTTCCAACGTCTTGGTGCACCGCGATATAATCCCGAACGACCTACATTTAAATCCAACGATTGGGGTCGAGTAATCTCGGCTGTGCATCGGGAAGCCAAGCGTCTCGGTTTTGACGAGATTGCGAATTGGGTTGAAGGTTTCAACTTAAATTCCGTAAAGAAGGCAGACCAAGATCAACTAGATTCTATTATTTGCTTGCTTATCGGACTGCGGTGGCGACTAGAACCTCGAAACGCATCAGCCATGCTGGGTACGGTCGAGAAAGGCTACATCGTGACACCAACAACAATTCCGCTCCAATCACGGCTCGCAGCTAAAGCTCAATTGCGAAATGTTCCGCTAGTTTGAAGCAACGCACACTGAGTTAGCATTTATAAATCTAGAGTGGGTTATAGAATTTTTTGCTCGCATTAATCATCGCAGCGGACTAATTAGCACTCACGTTGATGACGCGTGCCAAAGGAATCGAAGTTTAAATCATCCGCCCCCCATTCCCCATCATGCATTGAAACTGGGTCATCGATGTGGTTCGATGTTAGCGCTGACGCTTTCGACAGATGGAGCGCGTGCGGGGGGAATTCGCGATGGCTGGTGCTGCGACGATGGATGTGGCCGGATTGATCGAAGGGCAGAAATTCGGTCGGTTTCAGGCGGGTCTGATGATCTGGATCTGCGCCTTCATGTTCATTGAAGGCTATGACATGCAGGTGCTGGGCTATGCGGCCCCGGCGATCATCAAGGCCTGGCATGTTGACAAGTCGGCGTTTGGCTGGATTTTCGGGGCGAGCCTTGGCGGATTCATGCTCGGAGCGACGCTGCTCGGCAATCTCGGCGACGCCTTCGGTCGCAAGATCATGGTCGTGGTCGGATGTCTCGTGTTCGGCATCCTGACGCTTGCCAGCGCCTTTGCCTATGATGCCAATTCGCTGATGGTGCTGCGCGCGCTCGCAGGCCTCGGCCTCGGCGGCTCGATCCCCAACGCGATTGCCCTGATGGCGGAATATGCACCAAGCCGGACGCGGGCGACGCGCGTCGGCGTCATGTACATCGGCTACACGCTCGGCAGTGCACTTGGCGGATTTATCGCCGCCCAGCTGATCCCGGCCTTTGGCTGGAGCAGCGTGTTCATTCTCGGCGGAATCGCGCCGATCATTCTGGCCGTAACGCTGCTCGTTGTCCTGCCGGAATCGGTCCGGTTCCTGATGCTGCGGCGCGGGCAGACCGGTGCCGTGCTGACCTTGCTGCGACGCGCCCGTCCCGACCTTGATTTGCGCGACGGCACGCAATTCACCCTGCAGGAGACAAAGCAGACGGCCCTGCCCGTCCAGCAGCTCTTCATGGACGGTCGCGTGGTCATGACGCTGCTGCTCTGGCTCGGCTATGCCTCAAACATGGTCTCGCTGCATTTTCTGACGAGCTGGCTGCCGACGGTGATTGCCGAAAGCGGCGTTCCGCTCTCGCATGCTGTCATCGCGACGGCCCTGTTGCAGACGGGCGGCGCGGTTGGCAGCCTGATCGTCGGGGCGCTGATTGACCGGGTGGGCATTGGCGGGATTGTGGCGGCCTTGCTCGTGGTCGTGCCATGCGTTGCCGGTCTTGGACACGTCGGCACACAGGAAGTTCCGTTGATGACACTCGTCACGCTCGCCGGATTTGGCATCATCGGCGGCCAGGCCGGGATCAACGCACTCTCGGGGACGCTCTATCCGACGTTCATGCGCTCAACCGGTACCGGCTGGGCCTTTGGCATGGGCCGGTTCGGGTCAATCATGGGACCAGTGATCGGTGGCTACCTGATCGGGCTGGGCCTGCCGCTCGGCACCCTGTTCGCCGCCGCCAGCGCGCCGATCTTTGTCTCGGCAGGTGCCCTGTTCTGCCTCGGTCGCCTGTCGATCGTCCGCAATCGCAATGAAGGTGGTGAGGCCATCCAGGCCGCCGCCGCGCCCCGTACAGCCTGAGGACATCCACATGAATGAAGCAGCCCTGACGCTCGCGATCAGTCCCTATGATCATGTCGAGGATCTGGTCACTGGTCGGATCACGCCCGATGGCGTCAGGCTCACGTGCCTGACCCTGCCGGTCGAGGAGATCTTCTTCCGGTTTCTGAAGCATCGCGAATGGGATGTCTCGGAATTATCCTTCGCGAAATACGCCTCGCTGATTTCACAGGGCGATACGTCCTTGACGGCGATCCCGGTGTTTCCGTCGCGGATTTTCCGGCATTCCTCGATCTATATCCGGCGCGATGGCCCAGTGAAGACACCCGCCGATCTCGCAGGCAAGCGCATCGGCCTGCCCGAATGGGCCCAGACGGCAGCTGTCTATTCGCGCGGCTTCATGGCCCATCAATACGGCATCGATCTCACCGGGATCGACTGGGTGCAGGCAGGCGTCAACGAGCCCGGACGCTCGGAAAAGGTCGCGCTCAGTTTACCCCAAGGCATCAAGCTGACACCGGCCCCGACCAAGAGCCTCAGCCAGATGCTCGTGGACGGCGAAGTGGATGCCGTGCTGTCAGCCCATGCGCCGGACTGTTTCGAGCACAATCATCCAAACGTGACGCGGCTGTTTGAGGATTACATGTCGGTTGAGGCGGACTATTACCGCGAGACCGGCATTTTCCCGATCATGCATGTGATCGCGATCAAGCGCGATATCATCACCGAGCGTCCGTGGATCGCGATGAGCCTGCTGAAGGCCTTCGAGGAGGCAAAGCGGCGCAGCGTTGCCCGGGCACTCGAAGTGACGGCCCCGCGCTTCCCGATCCCGTGGTGCTTCGAGCACGCCCGCCGCGCACAGATCCTGTTCGGCGAGGATTACTGGCCCTATGGCGTCGATGGCAACAGGACGACGCTCGAGGCATTCTTGCGTTATGCCTTCGAGCAGGGCGTCTGCCACCGGCATCTCGCACCTGAAGATCTGTTTGCCTCGCAGGTCCTGTCACGCGTCAGGGTCTGAAACCTGCGAGGGGTGGTGGTCAGCGTTCGTTGCCTGGGGAACACGCGACGCTGGTCTGATCATGTCCGGCGCGCGTTGGCGCGGGCCTCGGGATTGACGATATCGGCCTCGCCTTCGCCGCTGATCATGGCCCAGAGATTGCGCGCAGCATGCCAGCCAATGCCCTCGGTGCCGTCCTTTGTCCAGGCGGCAACATGCGGCGTGCAAATGACATTGGGCATCTGGAACAGCGGGTCGTCGGTCCGGGGCGGCTCCTGATCGAAGACATCGAGTGCGGCCCCGGCAATCTTGCCCGTCTGCAGGGCCTCGCGCAGGGCGGGATAGTCGATGAGCGAGCCACGTCCCGTGTTCACCACGATTGCGTTCGGCTTCATGGCCGCAAAGGCCTCGGCGTTCAGCATGCGCAGATTGTCAGGACCGGGTGCCGCATGCAGCGTGATGAAATCCGAGCGTTCGATCAGGTCGCGAAGCCCGACGAGTTCGACGCCTTCAGGCGCGACCTTCAGGTAGGGGTCATAACCGAGGATCTTCGCTTCCCAACCGGACAGACGTTGCGCGACGCCAAGGCCGATGCGGCCAAGTCCGATGATCCCGACCGTTGCACCTCTGAGCGTGGCTGAATGAGTCAGTCCGCGCCAGCCACCGGCGCGCATGAACTCCGGTGTCCAGGTGCCGAGTTGCTTGGCAACGGCCAGCATCATGGCAACTGCATGCTCACTCACCGTGAAGATCTGGAACATGTTCGGCGTATTGCTGACGAGGATGCCGTGCTCCGTCGCCGCTTCCATATCGATGCTGTCATAGCCGATGCCATATTTCGAAATATAGCGAAGCGACGGCAAGGCTTCGATCACGCGACGCGAGACCCGCGTGCCGCTGGCCCCCATCAAGGCAATACAGCCTTGAGCCTTTTCGATCAGTTGGTCTTCCGTAAACCGCTTGAATGGCATTTCCCAGAGGGCATGCCCCAATTCGACCGCCAGGCCCTTTTCTCGCAACCACGCAATCGAACTATCCGTGGGATCATACCGTTCGAACGCGAGAACTGACATCGAATTGGCGTTGGGCATATTTTACTCCAGGCAAGTTTGAAATCACTGTCAGACGGATTGACCACGAAAGATGCGCTCGCACGTATTGCTCAAGTGCATTCGCATTGCTTCGCGCGCGCTGTCGGCATCTTTACGAGCGATGGCCTCAAAGATAGCAACGTGTTCGTTCTGCACGGCGCGAAGGTGGGCTTCGGATTTTCCAAGCGAAAGCTTGCGCGCGATGTCGATGACGATATTGACCTGCTCGCTCATGGCCTCGAGCGCTTCGACAAACCAGTTATTTCCGCTTGCTTGCGCGACAGCGAGATGAAACGCAAAATCGGTGTCACCCGAGGAGGCCCGTTGCTCAACGGCCTTTTCAAGATCGGCCAGAGCCAGCCGGATTGCCTGCAACTGTGCCTCGGAAGCGTTCAATGCGGCGAAGTAGGCGGCTTCGCCCTCGACAGCCTTTCGATAATCATAGGCATGGCCGATTTGCTGGAAACTGTTGATCGGTGAGAACGTTGGACTGACACGCTGGGCAGATGCACTGACGCGCTCACTCACATAGCTCCCCGAACCGCGACGCGATGAAATGATGCCTTCCTCACGCATCCGCGCCAGTGTTTCGCGAACAGTGGGCCGCGAAACGCCAAAGCGCTCGGCAACCGTGACCTCGGACGGCAGTCGCGAGCCCGGCGGCAATTCCTCCTCAATCATCTTGACGAGCGCGAGATAGAGATCATCCCGCAGCCGTCCCGGTGGCTTCAGAAAGCGAGAATCCCCAGTCTCTTGTGTGACGTCGTTTGTTGGCATCTCGCGGAATTTAGCCTTATTTGTTGTAATCTTGTATGACAGATTTGCCAATTTATGGAAAGTTGTCAAGCTAATTAAATATTAGATTGACAACAATACCGGTTTCGGACAGCTTTAGCGCAGATCAAAAAGGCTGCTCCAACGGCGGCTATCAGGGTGGAAACAGGAAAAGGCTCGGCATGCTGGAGGTACGCGGCGTATTCAAGCGTTTTGGCGGCACGCAGGCATTGAACGACGTCGGCCTGACGATCGGCAAGGGCGAAGTCGTCGCGCTGCTTGGTGAGAATGGTGCGGGCAAATCAACGCTGATCAAGATCCTCGCAGGCGTCTACACCGCAGACAGCGGCACGATTTCCTACAATGGCACCGACATGTCGCAAGCCGTGCGGCGGATGCCAGTCGCCTTCATCCATCAGGATCTCGGCCTCATCGACTGGATGACAGTTGCCGAAAACATTTCGCTCACGCTCGGTTACTCCCGCAAGTTCGGCATGATCGACTGGGAAGCAGCCCGCGCTCGCGCTCGCCGGGTTCTGGCCCGATTGGGAGCGGATATTCATCCGGACATGCGCGTCCAGAGCCTCAATCGCACTGAAAAATCCCTCGTTGCGATCGCGCGCGCGCTTGCGGCTGACGCCGAAATTCTCGTGCTTGACGAACCCACTGCGAGCCTGCCGGCCGACGAGGTGTTGCGCCTGTTTGACGCCGTCCGACGCCTGAGGGATCAGGGGGTCGGCATGATCTATGTATCGCATCGGCTCGACGAAGTGTTTGCGATCGCCGACCGCATGGTGGTCCTGCGCGACGGCAAGGTCGTGGGCGAGCGGATCGTTGAACAGACATCAGCCGACGAGACCATCCTGCTGATCGTCGGACGGGAACCGTCACAGGTGTTCAGCCGCCCGGTGGAGCGACTGGGCGACCCGATGCTATCGGTCACCGGGTTGAAAGTTGGCCCCGTCGGGCCGATCGATTGCAATCTCCATGCAGGCGAAATCCTGGGACTTGTCGGATTGCGGGGCGCTGGACAGGAAGTTGTCGGGCGGACGCTGTTTGGCATGCAGCAAGCCGAAGGTGGCACGATCACGATCGGCGGCAGAAGTGCTGCGGTCAAAACACCGCGCGAGGCCATGGATCTCGGGATCAATCTGATCTGTGCCGACCGCGTCGGGGAATCCATCACACCCGGCCTCTCCATTCGCGAAAATTTCTTCCTCAATCCCTTGGCAGCCGGTGCCAACCTGACCACCTGGTTATCGCCTCAGTCGGAATCACAGATGGCACGCCATCTCGGTGAGAAAGTCGGGCTGCGACCGAATGACCCGACGCTGGCCATTGAACTTCTATCAGGTGGAAACCAGCAAAAGGTGGTCGTCGGTCGTTGGCTGAACCTGCATTCCAAGGTCTACATCTTCGAGGATCCGACTGCCGGTGTCGACGTCGGAGCCAAGGCCGAGATCTACGGACTGTTTGATGTCGCCCTCAGCGAAGGTGCCGGGATCATCATCATTTCAACCGATTTCGAGGAAGTGGCAAAAGTCTGCCACCGAGCCCTTGTGTTTGATCGTGGCAAGGTTGTCGACGAACTCTCAGGCGACAGCCTGAACATCGAGAATTTGCTGGCCTCGGCGTCAGCAAGCATTGATCGCGCCGGCGGCAGACAGAAACAGAGCGAAAACGATAGAGACCTCAATCATGCAGTCCATTAAATCAAGCGCGCTCGAACCGACGCGCCTCGAACTGGCGGCGCTGTCACCGGCACAGAAGATCATGCGACTGGCCCCCGTCTACGGGTTGCCCATTCTCACCGTCTTCCTGATCATCCTGTTCTCGATCCTGCTGCCAGACACCTTCCCGACAGTCCTGAATTTCCGGTCGATTCTTGCGGACAAGGCCATCGTTGCCATGCTGGCGCTTGCGGCAACCTTGCCGATGATGGCTGGACGCATCGACCTGACGGTCGGGTTCGGCATCGTGATGTGGCACATCCTTGCCATCAGCCTGCAGGTCAAATTCGGCTTTTCGTGGCCAATGGCCATCCTGATCACGGTCCTGTGCGCGTCACTGGTCGGACTGTTCAATGGTATTCTGGTCGAGGTCGCCCAGGTTGATGCCTTCGTCGCGACGCTCGGCACGGGCACAATTCTCTACGCGCTGGCGTTATGGCATACCGAAGGTCGCCAGATCATGGGCACCCTGCCGCCAGCCTTTCTGGCGATCAACGGGGCGTCCGTCCTCGGAATCCCGATTGCAGCGATCTATGTGGTGCTGCTTGCCATCGTGCTGTGGATCATCAGTGAGCGCATGCCGATCGGGCGCTTCATCTATGCGATTGGTGCCAACGAAAAGGCCGCTTCACTCAATGGTATCCCCGTGCGCGCCTATGTGATCGGCGTGTTCGTGGCCTCGGGCATGATCGCGGGCCTCGCCGGATGCGTCCTGGCTGCCAAACTGCGCATCGGACAGGCGAATGTCGGCCTCGACTTCCTGCTCCCGGCGCTCGTGGGTGCCTTCCTCGGATCGACAACCATCAAGCCGGGCCGCGTCAATGTCTGGGGCACGATCTGCGGCATCCTCATTCTGGCAGTCGGCATCTCGGGCATCCAGCTTTTCGGCGGTGCCTTTTTCGTCGAGCCCCTGTTCAACGGCGTGACGCTCGTGCTCGCAATTGCGCTCGCAGCCTTTGCCCAGCGCCGACGCACCGTGGTGAAGGGCAAGATTGCTCCCTCAGCCAATGTTTCAATCAAGGAGGCGCCGACTGCTGCGCCTGGTACGGAACACGTCAGAAGCTGAGACAGCTTTTTACGTTCAAGCCGGATCGTCCGGCACGGCTCACGAACACGTGGCCATCTCACAAAAGGGAGGAATGGAACATGATACTTTCAAGGACATTGGCAAAGGCTCTGCTGGCATCAGCTGCGATCACGGCAGTCGGTTTCACCGCAGCCCGGGCTGACGATGCAGATTACCTGGCCAAGGCCAAGGCCTATCTGGCCAATGTTGCATCCCCGGTCACCAAGTGGGATGGCCCGACGACTGGCGCCAAGGGTGTTGGCAAGAAGCTGATCGCGATCGTCTCGACCGACCAGCGCAATGGTGGTGCGCAGGGTGCTGGTGACGGCGCAGCTGAAGCCGCCAAGGCACTTGGCTGGGACGTGCGTCTCCTCGACGGCCAGGGAACTGTCCCCGGACACGCAACAGCCCTGCAGCAGGCGATCGCCATGAAGCCGGACGGTATTCTCAACGTCGGTATCGACTCCAAGGAACAGCAGCCGATTCTCGAACAGGCCGCTTCGCTCGGCATCAAGGTTGTCGGCTGGCATGCTGGCCCGGCTCCGGGCCCGATCGACGGTATTCCGGCTGTCTTAACGAACGTGACGACGGACCCGTCGGAAGTCGCCAAGTCGGCCGGTCTTGAAGCTGTCGTGAAGTCGCAGGGCGGCGATTGCGGCGTGATCCTGTTCACGGACTCGATCTATGCCATCGCGACTGCCAAGACCAATGCCGAACGCGCTGCCGTCGAAGGCTACTCGAAGTGCAAGGTGCTTGAAGTCGCCGACACACCGATCGCAGACCTCTCGAACCGCATGGGTCAGCTGACGACGTCGCTGCTCGCCAAATACGGCAAGAAGTGGACCTATTCGCTGGCCGTCAACGACCTCTATTATGACTTCTCGGCTCCGTCCCTGCAGGTTGCTGGCGTCGATCCGGCCAATGGCTTCCCGCAGCAGATTTCAGCTGGTGACGGCTCCGTCCCCGCCTTCAAGCGTATCCGCGACAAGCAGTACCAGATTGCAACCGTCGCTGAGCCGCTCAATCAGCAGGGCTGGATCATGATCGACGAAATGAACCGCGCGCTGGCTGGCCAGAAGCCTTCAGGCTTCGTGCCACACGTCCATCTGTTCACGGCGGATAACGTCGACAAGGACGGCGGAGCAGAGAACAAGTTCGATCCCGGCAACGGCTATCGCGACGAATACAAGAAGATCTGGGGCGTCAAATAATCCTGTGATCATAACGACTGCGACGCTTGCGGACCCCGGTCCGCGAGCGTCGATTTTTGAGGATTGAGGCAGATCCAACTGCCCGGACTGCGACCATATGTGCCCGCCTAGGAGATGAACGATGAGCAGTGAACTCCCGACACCTGATTACGCAACGAGCAATATGAAACTTGTCGGCTACTCCGACCAGGACGGCCGCTGCGATGGCGTGCAGATCATGGTGCATCGCGGGTATGCCTATATCGGCCATATCTTTTCCAAGGGTTTTTCCATCGTCGACGTGCGCGACCCAAAGCATCCCAAGACCGTTAAATATGTCGCGGCGCCACATAATACCTGGTCGCTGCATTTGCAGGCGCACGATGACCTCCTGCTTGTGGTCCATAACAAGGACATGTTTGCCCAGCCCGAGTTGGCAAACGAAAAGGAGTATTACAAGGGCAGCGTCGATCATCATGCAGGCGATGCACATGCCGAACAGGACTGGTCCGCCGGTATGGCCGTCTATGATATTTCGAAGCCGGATGATCCCCGACAGATCGGGTTCATGCCGGTCAAGGGCACAGGGTTGCACCGGATCTGGTATGTCGGCGGGCGCTGGGCCTATGCCTCGGCCCTGCTGGAAGGCTTCACCGACTACATCATGATCACCATCGACATGGCGGATCCCACCAATCCGATCCTGACCGGCAAGTTCTGGCTGCCAGGCATGAACAAGGCGGCGGGCGAAGTCGCGAACTGGCCGACCAAGAATGGCCGCTTCGGCTTACATCATCCGATCATCCACAATGATATCGCCTATTGCAGCTGGCGCGATGCCTGCCTTGCCGTTGTTGATGTGAAGGACAAAGCCAACCCGAAACTGATCACGCACAAGGTCTGGGCACCACCCTTTGGTGGCGGCACCCACAACGCGCTCCCGCTGCCAAATCGCGATTTGCTGCTCGTCGTGGACGAGACGGTTCTCGACAATCAGGAAGATGGCTTCAAGCCGATCTGGGTGTTCGACAACCAGGTGAAATCAAATCCGATCAGCATCTCGACCTTCCCGCAGCCATCCGACAAGGATTACCTGAAGGTCGGCGGTCACTTTGGTCCGCATAATATTCACGAAAACCGGCCGGGGAGCTTTGTCAGCGAAGAGATCATCTTCGCGACCTATCAGAACGCGGGCCTCAGGGTTTACGACATCAAGGACCAGTTCCGCCCGCGCGAAATCGGCGCTTTTGTGCCACCGCCGCCAGCCAAATGGGTCGATCCACGCCCGAACCGGCCAATCGTCCTGCACTCCGCAGACGTGTTCGTCGACAAGAATGCACTCTGCTATGTGACAGACTTCAGTGCAGGCCTCTATATCGTTGAATATAAAGGCTGATTACGGGAGCAACTCGCAATGTACGACAAGGTAGATCCCCGCGCCGCGCTCATGGCGGCGGAGGCGGCGAAGGTTGCCGTTTTCACAAGTTATCGGCCTTCGGACTACGTCCGCTTTTATGAGCGCAAGCCGCAAATCGTCGACGCGACCGGGCGGACATGGCTGGCGCGTGGAAACAGTGCTGTCATTTCCTATTCGGAAGTCACGGCAGGTGCCAGTTTTTCGCGCCCTGACCAGATCGATGAATGGGTCATTCTGCTGCCGGATGCCGATACCAGACTGGAGGTGACGGTCGCAGGCGAAACGACCGTGATCACAGGTCATTCCATCAACTTCATTCCGGCAGGCGCATCGACAACGCGCGTGCTGGCAGGGGGGCGGGTCGTCCGCATGTTCACGAACCGGTCGACCGATCTGGCGGAATGCAGCCTGAATGCCGGGACCTTCTCGACACCCAATCCGAATATTCCGCCCTTCGTTGCCTGGCCGGAACCGACGGATGGATGGCGCGTGCGAAGCTATAGCCTCGACGTTGCACCCCAGCCGGGTCGTTTCGGGCGTATCTGGCGCTGCACGACGTTCATGATCAATGTGTTCGATCCGACGCACGGACCGAGGGATGTGACGAAGCTTTCACCGCATCATCACAATGAGTTCGAGCAATTCTCGCTCGCCTTGCAAGGATCGTTCATCCATCACCTGCGCTGGGCCTGGACACAGGACATGACGATGTGGAAGCCGGACGAACACGAGTTCTGCGGCACGCCGTCGCTCGCCATCATCCCGCCGCCTGCGATTCATACGACGCGTGCGCTCGACCCCGGCACCAATCTGCTTGTTGATATCTTTGCGCCGCCGCGCATGGATTTCACGAAAATGGACGGCTGGGTGCTCAACAACGCCGACTATCCGATTCCCTGAAAAAATACTCCCTGACCGTCGAACCAACTGCCTGTTGCCGGGAAAGCCGCGCAACAGGCTTTTTTTGTCGCAAAAGTCGGGATAAGAGCGCCATCCCGGTGTCAGGATTGTCTGGCTGACATGGATTGGATGGTTGTTTCCAACACGTGCTCGAGATGCCGCCGGTAGCTTTGAACGGCAGCCTCGACATCATGGGCGAGGATCGCCTCGCCGATCTCGCGATGCTGGCGCACGCTCTTGGGGATCACGCCCGGCAAAGCACTGGCAACACGGCGCTCGTCCAGTCCAACGTCGTATAGCCCCTGGGCGACTGCTGTCAGCATCCGGTTGCCACTGCCGTCATTGATGGCCTGATGATATTCGGCATCCATGAGGCGGAAGGCAACGGGGTCATCGTGGAATGCGTCACCATCCTCGGCCAGCTTCATGATGCGGCGGCGCTGAACAAGTGAGGCGTTCAGCGTACAGAGGCGGACCAGTTCAAGATCGATCAGCGCGCGCGACTGGAAGAGATCATGAACATCATAATCGGCGAATGACATCATGGAATTGAACGGCGCAACCAACCGGCTGGGCGACAGGTCCGTGACGGTGTAACGCCGCCCTTGCCGGCTTTCGAGCACGCCCATCAACGTCAGCGCCTTCAACGCCTCGCGTAGCGGCGGTCGGCTGATGCCAAAAGCGAGCCCCATCTGCTGCTCTGTGGGCAATCGATCACCCGACTTGAGATTGCCGCTCTTGATCATCGACAGAATGCGTTTTGCAACCTGTTCGGCAATCGGTTGCCGCCCCGAAACGCTGCCGCCAAGCTCTGCAGCTGGCTTCGGCTTCCGACCCGCCTCAATCAATTCATCAAAGGCATCAAGTTCTGCGGGCGCGTGCACGTCCGGCGTCTCCGGGGATGTCGGCAAGATGACGTTATCGTCGTTTTTGATCGATCCGACACTTTTTTGTCTGACATGTTGTTCGGGACTTGTCAAACAAATCTTTGTCTGACAAGTTACGTGCAGATCCAAGAGCCCGCTCGAAAAGGCCTGTGATCCCAGGGAGGATTTACGTGCGACCGCTGCCGTCAACCCGTCGTCGCGTCAAGGCGACACAGCTGGATCTGCCTGTCTTCGGCTTCGGCTCGGCGCATCTGGGCGAACTTTACAGCGTCGTTCCGGAATCGCAGTCGATAGCGACTCTCGGTGCGGCGTGGGACCTCGGGGTGCGTTTTTACGACACCGCACCCTGGTATGGCCGTGGCCTGTCGGAACACCGGATTGGTGGGTTCTTGCGCACAAAGCCGCGCAGCGAGTTCCAGGTCACGACGAAGGTCGGACGCACCTTGCATCGACCGAAAGATCCCGCCAGCTTTGATCGCGCACCCTGGACCGGCGGCCTGAATTTCGAGGTCAGGTTCGACTACAGCTACGACGGCATCATGGCAGCCTATGAGCAGTCGCTCGTTCGGCTCGGCCTTGATACGGTCGACGCGCTCATCATTCACGATCTCGATGAAGGCTATCACGGCGACGCCTACAAGGACCATCTGAAGGCTCTGTCCGACAGCGGGATGAGGGCGCTGACGGAACTCAAATCCAGAGGCGACATCGCTGCATTCGGCATGGGCATCAACACCAACCATGCACTCGAAGCCATCGCATCGACGGTTGATCTAGATTTTGTGCTGGTGGCGATGCCCTACACGCTGCTGGACCAGGCCAGTCTCCACACCGGAATGGCCGCTTGCCAGCGTCGCGGTATCAATGTCGTGATCGGTGCGCCCTTTGCCTCCGGTATCCTGGTGACGGGCTCGGGCAGCCAGGCGAAATATGGCTACGCGAACGCGACGCCGGAGGTTCAGGCAAAGGTGCGTGGCCTTGAAGCGGTCTGCCGGGACCACGGCGTGACGTTACCAGCCGCCGCCCTGCAATTCCCGCTCGCGCATCCGATGGTCGTCTCCGTCATTCCTGGCGCCTCGAAGCCGAGCGAAGTCACTGAAAATGTCGCCTCACTCCAGTCGCCAATTCCAGATTCCTTCTGGAGCGACCTGAAGGCCCGCAATCTGATCGATCCCGCATCGCCCGTCCCAACACAGATCTGGAACACCTGACCGATGCAACCCGTCAGCGCCACCGATAAGGCACCGATGATGTCGCTGCGCGGCATCACGAAGCAATTCGCCGGTGTCGAGGTGCTGCGGGACGTGGATCTCGACCTTTATCCGGGCGAGATCCATGCCCTGCTTGGCGAAAATGGCGCGGGCAAATCAACCTTTTCCAAGATCATCGCCGGTGTGCATCGCCCAACGCGCGGCACCATCACCCTGAACAGCGAGCGCGTCGAAATCAGCAATCCGCTGGCTGCACAGCGGCTCGGGATCACCCTGATCCATCAGGAACCGATCTCGTTTCCCGATCTGTCGATTGCTGAAAATCTCGTGATGGGCAGGACCGAGGGCTCGCTGCTCAAGCGGGTGACCTGGGGCGAAATGACCCGCGATGCCAACCGATTGATGAACCTGCTGGATATCCGCATTGACGTGACCAAGCCGATGCGGGGCCTGTCGATTGCCGACCAGCAGATGGTCGAGATCGCGCGGGCACTGGCCAGTGACAGTCGCCTGATCATCATGGACGAGCCGACGGCATCGCTGACGCCCAAGGAAACGGCGATCCTGTTCCGTATCGTCAGGCGACTGCGGGATGAAGGCCGAACGATTATCTTCATCAGCCATCGTCTTGAGGAAGTTCGTGCACTCTGTGACCGCGTCACCATCTTTCGCGACGGCAATCGAGTCACAACCGATACGATCCAGTCACTGACAGATACAGATATCATCCGTCTCATGATCGGCAGGCCGCTGCAGGATTACATGCACAAGCAGGGGACAACCATCGGCGACGTTGCGCTGGAAGCGCGGAACCTGACCTTGCCGGGGACGTTTGAAGACATCAGCTTTACGGTCAGAAAGGGCGAAATTGTTGGTCTGGGCGGTTTGGTGGGTGCGGGTCGAACGGATGTCGCCAAGGCCATTTTCGGGATTGCGCCGGCTCAGTCAGGCCGCGTGCTGATCAACGGGCAGGACGTCCAGATCCGCGATCCCAGTGACGCAATCGCGCTGAAATTGGCGTTCGTACCGGAGGACCGAGCGATTGCCGGGATTTTCCGCAGCCTGTCGGTTGAACAAAACATCACAGCCGCCGTGCCGGATCAGATCGCGCCTTCTGGCTTCATCCGCCGATCCCTCGAAAAGGGGATTGCCGAGGCCCAGGTCACCCGGATGAGCATCCGTCTCGCAAGTCAAAGGCAGCCGATTGGCGAACTCTCGGGCGGCAATCAGCAGAAGGCGATCCTCGCCCGCTGGCTTCTGACAGATCCCGAGGTGCTGATCCTCGACGAGCCAACGCGCGGCATCGACATCGGCGTGAAGGCGGAGTTTTACGACATGATCGGCGCATTGGCGGCGAGCGGTCGCGCGATCCTGCTGATCTCGTCGGAATTGCCGGAACTGCTTGCCCTGTGTGACCGGATTCTGGTGATGTCCGAAGGTCGGCTTACCGCCAACATCCTGCGCGCAGAAGCAACCCAGGAAGCAATCATGTTCGCCGCAGTGCCCAAGACCACCCGTCAGATCGAGGGAGTGGCATGATGCGACTGACGGCAGGAATCGGCGCGCTCATGCGGCATCGCGAGGCCGGCAACTTCGTGATGATTGTCCTGCTGGCCATTGTTGTCGGGCTGATCCAGCCACGGTTCCTGACGCTCGAAACGCTCAGGAACGTGATGCTGGCAATCCCACTCATCCTGATTGCCGCGATGGGGCAGATGATGGTGATCATCGCCCGTCACGTTGATCTGTCGATGGGATCGATCCTCGGTTTTTCAGCGATTGTGGCCGGCATGATGTTCCGGGACATGCCCGATGTGCCGATACTGATCGGCGTATTGGTCGCTATCCTGGTGGGGGCCGGGCTCGGCTTCCTGAATGGGGCCATCGTCACGCTCTTCGGGCTGCCGTCGATCATCGTCACGCTCGGAACCTTGAGCCTCTATCGCGGATTTGTGTTTCTCATTTCAAATTCGAGGCAGGTTGATCCGCAATTTATCCCGCGTGCCCTGATCCAGATGTCACAGACATCACCGATCCTCGGCATTCCCTGGCTGGTGATCATCGCCTTCCTGACCGCATTGGCGTCGTATCTCTTTCTCGATCACATGCGACTGGGTCGTCAGATCTATGCGCTCGGTTCCAACCCGAGCGCCGCGCCCTTGCGAGGCATTCGCGTGGTGCCCGTAACCTTGCTGGTCTTCACGCTGTCGGGGGCGCTCGCCGGACTGGCAGGCGTCATGTATGCGGCACGCTTTGGCTATGTGAATCCCGGGATTACGGGCGTTGGCTTCGAATTCACGGTGATTGCTTCCGTCGTGATCGGTGGCGTGTCGATTAATGGCGGCGTCGGCACGGTGCTCGGGACGATCCTCGGCGTGATCCTGCTCGGCATGGTCAATGTCGCGCTGCCGCTCCTCGGCGTCTCGGAATTCTGGCAATCAGCGATCCTCGGGGCCGTCATCATCGTGGCGCTACTCATCGACCGCTCGGTCCGCATCAGCGGACAACAGGCGCTCGCGGCGGAAAGGAGCGCCAGATGACGCCAGTCGGGTCCCCCAAGCCAGTCGACGCATTGGACTCTGCGGGCCAGCAGCCAACCGCGACTGTTTCGGCACCTCAGTCGGGACGCGAATTTGCCCCGGCCCGTCCCATTTGGCAGGTGCTGCTGATCAGGCCCGAAACGGTGACGCTGGCGCTGCTGATCGGCGCGATCATTGTCGGCAGTCAGCTGTCGCGGTTCTTTCTGGATATCAGCTACATTCTGGAAAGCTCGACGCTCTATTCCGAATATTCGATTGTCGCGCTCATGCTGACGCTGGTCATCATTTCGGGCGAAATCGACCTGTCGCCAGCCTCGATGATGGCCCTGTCTGCCTGCGTATTTGCGTCCGTGTTTCAGGCGGGCGCGCCGATCTGGCTGGCTATCCTCGCGTCATTCGCCTGCGGTCTGGCGATGGGGGCGTTTAACGCGATCCTCGTCATCGGCTTCCGCCTGCCGTCGATCATCGTCACGATTGGCACGCTGACCCTCTATCGTGGACTTGCACAAGTCCTCGCCGGAGATCGCTCGATCAGCCATTTCCCGGACTGGTTCGTTGGCATCGATTACCGGGAAATTCTCGATGTGCCGGTTCCGGTGATCCTGTTCACTGTCGCGGCAATCATCGTCGGCCTGTTCCTCGGTATGACGATCCCGGGCCGTCAGATCTACCAGATCGGCACGAATGAGATCGCCGCGCGTCATGCAGGCATTCGGGTCCAGCGCATCAAGGCGGGACTTTTCGTCGGAATGGGCCTCGTCGCCTCGTTGGCGGGCCTGATCACGGCATCACGGCTGGCGTCGGTCCGTTACGACATGGCCACGGGCGGCGAATTGCAGATGGTGCTGATGGTGATGCTCGGCGGCACCTATATTTTTGGCGGACGGGGCACAATTCTGGGAACCTTTCTGGCGTCCTGGCTGCTGGTCATCATCGCCACGGGCATGACGGTGGCCAATATTGTCGTCACGTCACAACTCATTGTGATGGGGGTTCTCCTCATCACCTCGATAATCGCGACCAACGCGATCTATGCTCGATCGCAAAGATAACGAGCGGGCAGGCAAAACAGGAGGAAGACAATGCTCAGGAAATCACTTATCGCCGGTCTCATTGCAGGCACTGCCCTGATGGCAACGACGGCTCTGGCCGCCGACAAGACGTCCATCGTCTATATCCCGAAAAACACGGGTAATCCCTATTTCGACAGCCTCGTGCAAGGCTTCGTCGATGGCTGCGAGAAGGCAGGCTGCACGTTCACCACGGCAGCACCGGCAACCGCCGAGGCCACGTCACAAATCCCGTTTATCACCGCGCAGACGCAGCGTGGCGTGAACGTGATCGCCATTTCGCCCAACAGCCCGGACGCGCTTGATCAGGTCTTCGATCGTGCCCGCGCCAAGGGAACCCTCGTGTTCGCGGTCAATGGCGACATTACCGGCAACACGCAGCATCGCGATGCAGCCATCCTGCCGGTCGACTTCACCAAGACGGGACCGGGCCAGGTCGAACTGGTCGGCTCCATGATCGGCTATGAAGGCGAGATCGCGATCCTGTCGGCAACGACGGACGCTCCGGACCAGAACGCCTGGATCAAGGACATGGTCGCCACGCTGAAGTCGAACCCCAAGTACGCCAAGATGACGCTTGTCGCGACCGTCTATGGCGATGACGAGCCGCAGAAGTCGACGACGGTTGCCGAAGCGCTTCTGTCAAAATATCCGAACCTGAAGGGCATCATCGCGCCAACGACGGTCGGCATCGCTGCGGCAGCGCAGGTTGTCCAGTCCGCCGGAAAGGCGAAAACCGTGCATGTCACGGGTCTTGGCACACCGAACCAGATGCGTCCGTTCATCAAGGACGGCACCGTTTCGGCGTTCCAGCTCTGGAGCCCCTATAACGAGGGTCTGCTGTCGGCTTATTTCGCCGTCGCTGTCAAGGAAGGCAAGATCAAGAATGAGCCCGGTGCAACGCTCGACGTGCCCGGTCTTGGCAAGGTCACAGTCGGCCCGGATCACGTAATCAACACACAAGCCGAACTGACGACCTTCAACGCTGCCAATATCGACAAGTTCAATTTCTAAGCGGTAAAGCAAGCGATCAAGGCACTCTCCCTCACCGGGTGAGTGCCTTTTTATATCAGGCCGCCTTGTAGGAATTTGCGATGGCCTGACCCAGAATCTCGAGGCCGAGATCGATTTCGGCGTCGCTGACGGTCAACGGCGGAGCAATGCGGAAGACGCCGCCCATCGCGGGCAGTTGCACGACATTCATGCTCAGACCCAAGGCCATGCATTCACGCGTGATGCGATAGCCGAATTCATTGTCGGGCGCACGACTATGCCGGTCTTTCACGATCTCCATGCCCAGCAACAATCCACGCCCGCGCACATCACCGATGCATTCATAGCGTTGTTGCAGGGCGCGAAGACCATCGCCCAGGCGCTGACCGGCGACCTTGGCCCGATCGGCCAGATGATCGCGCTCGACGATTTCAAGCACCTTCAGGCCGACGGCGGCAGGCAGCGGATCCGATACGTGCGTCGTGTAGAAGAGATAGCCGCGCTCGTGCGCCTTTTCCTCGATCTCTGCCGATGTCACCACAGCCGCGAGGGGCAATCCCGCACCCAATGTCTTGGAGAGCGTCAGGATATCCGGGGTCACGCCATCGCGCTCAAAGGCAAACATGGTGCCGGTACGGGCAATACCTGTCTGCGCCTCATCCAGAATGAGCAACATGCCGCGCTCCACGCATTTCTGCTTGAGGGCAGCCAGATAGCCAAGCGGCAGGTCGATGATGCCGCCAGAACTGAGGATTGGTTCGGCGATGAAGGCTGCCAGATTGCCCGTGGACTGGCGATCAATGAGATCAAAGGCGTAATCGAGTTCCGCCTGCCAATCATAGGCTCCATTGCGTTCAAAGCGCGGACGATACGGAAATGGCGCAGGGATGGCGAAGGACCCGACCGCCGACGGCCCGACACCATGACGACCGGCACTGTAGGTCGCGGCAGCCGCGCCACCCGTCATGCCATGCCAGGATTGCGCAAACCCGACGATCTCGTATTTGCCAGTCACCAGCTTCGCCATGCGGATCGCGGCTTCATTGGACTCCGCACCGGTCGACAGCAGCAAAACGCGGTCGAGCCCTGCAGGCGTGATGTCCGCCAAGCGGGTCGCCAGATCTACGACGGGTCGCGAGATCATGCCACTGAAGAGGTGATCGAGCTTGTGGATCGAGTTTGTAACGACTTCGGCGATCTCCGGGTGGGAATGGCCGAGGATGGCGCTCATCTGACCCGAGGTGAAATCGAGAATGGCGCGGTCGTCCGCGTCATAGACAAAGGACCCCACAGCGCGCTCGATGATCAGCGGTTCGAACTTGCCCCCGTAGCGGATGAGATGATCCCGAGCATTCTGCCAAAACTGAGGCTCTGCATTCTTCGACATGATGATCCGCTCCAAGGGGGAAATCTGACGCACGCATTGTTGGCAAGAATTGGACCACGGCCTGAAACAGCGTTCAAGCCGGTGTCTGGGCGATTTGTCCTGTCACCACGACAAAATAGCCGCGAGGTCAGAGCTGCACATATTTGCGCCAATTGTGCTCTTCGCGGAAGCCGAGGATCTCGCGTGCCTTCCGGTTTGACAGGGGCGCTTCATAGGGTCCGAGTGGACGCGTGACCGGAACATTCGGGCAGAAACGCTTGAGCACGTCAGCAGTCGGCTCGCGCGTGGTAATGGTGTCATTGACCGCGTTGAAGACCTGAAACCCAAGCCCATCCTTCTCGATGCACAGGTGGACGATCTCGCCGAGATCGCGGGCATCGATATAGCTCCAGGCGTTCCGCTTGCGGGTTTCCGGCTTGGCAATGAAGGTCCGGAACTTGTCGTAGCCATCGGGCTCAATGACGTTGCCGATCCTGAGCGCGTAAATGTCGACGCCATAGCGCATGGCAAAGGCGCGCGCCGTCTTCTCGTTCACGACCTTTGACAGGCCATAGCTGTCCATCGGGTCAGTGTCATAGTCTTCTTCGAGCGGGAAAGACTTGAAGTCCTTTTCGCCCTCGGCAAAGCAGACGCCGTAGGTCGTCTCGCTTGAGGCGATGATGATCTTCTTCACGCCGAGTTTGCAGGCAGCTTCGATGACATTGTAGGTGCTCATGACGTTTGCAAAATACGTCTTGTTGTCCGGCTCGATCAACACGCGGGGAATGGCGGCAAAGTGCACGACAGCGTCCGGCGCGCGCGGAACGTGACCATCGTCAAATCCGTCAAAACCATAGTGGGTTGTCAGGGCATTGAAGGTCTGGCCGCTGTCTGTGAGATCGGTAATCAGGGTGTTGACCCCGGGCTGGGCCAGCGGTTTCAGGTCGAGATTGAGGACCTTGTAACCCTTTGCCAACAAATGCGGAATCGCATGCCGCCCTGCCCTGCCCGTACCGCCTGTAAAAATGACCCGCTTTGACACCTGAAAATCTCCCGTTCACTTTTTTACCGAAACAGCACTGTGCGCTCGACATCACCCGATCAATGACGACAAGGCGCAAGCGTTAGTCCCAAATCTGCTGATTGAGATAGCAGACTGGCATGCAGTTGAGAGCCTTTTCAGCACGCTGGTCAGCCCTGCGTCCGTCAAGAAACGTTTCAATCAAATTCCTCTATCGTCGCGACAAGTTCCGTCTTATCGTCTGGCCTTTTCAAAGGGATAGACAGAATGGAAACTGATCCTCGTTCGCATGGCCTGTTGCGGCAGACAGCACCGGCGGCCCCGCCAACGTCACCGTTAACGGGAGACGTCACGGCCGATGTCGTAATCATCGGCGCTGGCTACACCGGATTGTCGGCAGCCCTGCATCTGGCAGAGGCCGGCCAACGGGTCATCGTGCTTGAGGCCAGAGAAGTCGGCTTTGGCGGCGCGGGCCGGAACTCCGGGCTGGTCAATGCGGGTGTCTGGATGATGCCGGATGACGTCGAAGAAACCCTGCCCGGCGATTATGGTGCGCGTCTGCTGAAGCTTCTCGGCAATGGCCCGCAATATGTCTTCGAGGTCATAGAGAAATACGGCATCAAATGCGAGACCACTCGTACAGGTACCCTGCATTGCGGCGTCGGCGAGGAAGGGCTTGAAGAATTGCGCAAGCGCGAGCAGCAGTGGCAGGCGCGCGGTGCGCCCGTCAGGCTCCTCGATGCGGCGGAAACAGCCGCCAAGATCGGCACCAATGCCTATCGTGGTGCCCTGCTCGATTTGCGTGCCGGTACCATCCAGCCGCTGGCCTACGCTCGCGGTCTGGCAACAGCCGCCATAACTGCGGGCGCAACAATCCATACCGAGAGCGCTGCGACCGGCTACGAGAAGACGGCCAATGGCTGGCGTGTCACAACGTCAGGCGGCTCGGTAACCGCCAAATGGGTGATCCCGGCTGGCGAGGCCTTTTCAGTTGGTCCGTTTGCAGCGGTACGGACCGAACAGGTGCGATTGCCCTATTATCACTTCTCGACGCCCGTGCTCTCCGACAATATCCGCCGGTCAATCCTGCCCGAGCGCCAGGGTTGCTGGGACACGCGGGAAATCCTGTGTTCCTATCGGATGGACGATAACGGTCGCCTTGTGTTCGGCAGTGTCGGCGCCTTGCGCAACACCGGGTTGGGCATTCACAAGGCCTATACCGAGCGCGCGCTCGCCAAACTGTTTCCGGCGCTGGAGGGAATCAAGGTCGAGGCTGGGTGGTATGGCTGGATCGGCATGACGGATGATTCCGTCCCGCGCTTTCATCGCTTTGCACCGGAGATCGTCGGGTTCAGCGGCTATAATGGTCGCGGCATTTCACCGGGGACAAATTTCGGTCGCGTCCTCGCCGATCTGATCCTCGGGCGGATTGAAGAGGCGGAATTGCCGTTGCCAGTCACGGACCCCAAGGATGCCAGCTGGCGTCACATCAAGGAACCCTATTATGAGGTGGGTGCGCAGATCGCCCATATCGTCGACGCCCGTTTCTGACGTTTAAAAAACCGGGGCTCAAGCCCTCAGAAAGACTGTACCATGACGATGAAAGAGACTGTTTCCTCCCTCCTAGGGCGGCTTGGGGTTCACCTGAGCCACCACGGCCACGCAACATTATCGGTGCATACGCCGATCAGCGGTGAAGCGATCGCCATGTTGCCGGAAGCATCCCCCGATCAGGCGCGAGCGACAATCGAAGCAGCTCATGCTGCCTTCAAGACGTGGCGCACTGTGCCCGCCCCCAAGCGCGGCGAACTCATCCGCCTCTTTGGCGAGGAATTGCGGGCAGCGAAGTCGGATCTCGGCATGCTCGTCTCGATCGAGGTCGGCAAGGTCGTGTCGGAAGGTCTCGGCGAAGTGCAGGAGATGATCGATATCTGCGATTTCGCTGTCGGGCTGTCGCGCCAGCTTTACGGCCTGACAATCGCCACGGAGCGCACCGAACATCGCATGATGGAGACCTGGCACCCGCTCGGCGTGACGGGCATTATTTCGGCCTTCAATTTTCCAGTCGCCGTCTGGTCCTGGAACGCGGCTCTCGCGCTCGTCTGCGGCAACAGTGTCGTGTGGAAGCCGTCTGAAAAAGCGCCTCTGACCGCGCTTGCAACAATGGCCTTGTTCGAGCGCGCCGTCGTTCGGTTTGAGGCTGCAGGCGGCGCAGTTCCTACGGGTCTCGCAGGACTTATCATCGGTGGACGCGACGTCGGTGAAATCCTTGTCGATCACCCGCAGGTTCCACTTGTCTCGGCAACCGGTTCAACGGCGATGGGCCGCATCGTCGGTCAAAGGCTCGCTGCCCGCTTCGCCCGCGCGATCCTCGAACTTGGTGGCAACAATGCTGCCATCGTTGCACCAACGGCGGATCTCGATCTCACGGTTCGCGGTGTTGCCTTTGCGGCGATGGGAACGGCTGGCCAGCGCTGCACGACGCTCCGCCGCCTGTTCGTGCATCGGAGCATCTATGACACGCTGCTGCCGCGCCTGAAGAAAGCTTACCTGAGCGTCTCTGTCGGAAATCCGCTTGAAGCTGGCAAGCTTGTCGGCCCACTGATCGACGAGCGCGCGTTTCATACGATGCATGCGGCGCTCAATGCGGCCAAGGCCGAAGGCGGCGTCGTTACCGGCGGCGAGCAAATGATTGTTACCGGGTCAGAAGGCGGTTTCTATGTCCGGCCAGCCTTGGTTGAAATGCCTGCGCAAACGGGTCCGGTCAAGCATGAGACCTTTGCACCCATCCTTTATGTGATGGCTTATGACGACTTTGATGCCGTGTTGGACGCGCATAATGACGTTCCACAAGGTCTTTCGTCGTCGATCTTCACCAATGACCTGCGCGAGGCGGAAGCCTTCCTGTCGGATCGCGGTTCGGATTGCGGCATAGCCAACGTGAACATTGGCCCGTCGGGAGCCGAAATCGGCGGTGCCTTTGGCGGCGAAAAGGAAACGGGCGGAGGCCGCGAGAGCGGATCAGATGCCTGGAAAGCCTATATGCGACGGGCGACTAATACGATCAACTACGGGCGTACGCTGCCTTTGGCGCAGGGTGTCACATTCGACGTTGACTGAAATCCCATGCCCCTGAGCGATGTCGCCAGACCGATTGGCGGCATCGGTGCATTCGACTGATTTGTCGCAAATTTGAAGGTGGTTGCCGATTTATCCACCTTCGATGACTGTGATGTGAAAACACGCTGGACAGAGGCAATGTCACTGACTATAACGCCCCCACTTCCAGTGAACGCGCCATCAGCGTTCAGCTGACAAGGACCGGCTCGCAGATCGGTTTAGCGAGTTGGTAGATGCCCGGGTAGCTCAGTTGGTAGAGCAGCGGACTGAAAATCCGCGTGTCGGTGGTTCAAATCCGCCCCCGGGCACCATTTTTTTGATGCGTTCACGGCAACACAACACCAGAACTGCAGCGCGTATACAATCGGACATGCCTTGAGCATACGATCGTATTGATATGTAAAAAATTGAATATAGAAACCGAAATACTCGCCCCTTGCGTCTGGCTTAAATCTGAGTACTAGTATTCATACTAGACGGTGTGCGGACATCACAACTTTTAGTCTGTATTAACAATTAATCAACTCCATGATGATAATAAATAAAATCATGAATTATGCGGGTTCCAACTCTAAACCAAACAATGCACAGACGCATGATGCGTCTGCTCAGGTTGAAGCCTATTTGCGCTCCGCACCTGCCATGATTCATTCCATTAACAGTGATGGTCGCATCCGCTTTGTCAGCGACTTCTGGCTGGAGAAGCTCGGCTATGACCGACGTGACGTCGTTGGCGCGTCGTCGTTGGATTTTCTGACACCCGCATCTCGCGAAAAAGCGCTGAAGATTGTTCAACCTCAACTTTTCAAGCGAGGATTTATCCACGACGTCGAATATCAGGTGATCCGCAAGGATGGAACTTTGCTTGATGTTCTCGTGTCCGCCTTCGTCCATGATCGTGAATCGGCTGATCCAAAATCACTTTCGTTCATTACCGATATCACCGGTCAAAAAGCGGCGGAGCGCAAACTGATCGAAAGCGAGAGCAAGTATCGCGGCATCGTCGAGGATCAGACGGAACTGGTCAGTCTAGCCGACCCAGACTTTAACTTGCTGTTCGTGAACACGGCCTATGCGAAGCATTATGGAACCGACCCTTTCAAAATGATCGGTCGCAACATTTTCGACTTTGTGTCGAGCGACGGCCATAAGTCCCTGCGAGATCATCTGACACGCACCATTGCGTCTATAGAAACGCAGCATGACGAAAATCAAGTGACCTTGCACGATGGCACGGTTCGATGGGTTGCGTGGTCCAACCGGGCAATCCGCAACGGCGACGGACAGGTCACGGCAATCCATTCCGTCGGACGTGACATTCATGAACGCAAGATGGCAGAAGCAAAGCTGATCGAGAGCGAGCAGCGCTATCGGATGCTAGCAGACCACAGCACGGATATGGTGTTCCAGTTTGATGTCAATCTGGTCCGGAAATACATTTCACCTGCCTGCCAGGAGATTCTCGGCTACACGCCCGATGAATTGATTGGCAACAGGGCACTCCTCGCGGTTCATCCGGACGATCTGGAAGAGGTTCAATCCGGCTTTCTGGACATTGCCGAAGGGCGGCGCGAGCGCGGCTCGTTTACGCATCGAATCCAGCACAGGGATGGCCGCTGGCTTTGGGTTGAAGCAGCCTTGCGCTCGACGAGAGACCCGTTTAACGGCCAGCCAAACGGTCTGATCGGTGCGCTGCGCGACATCACCGCCAAAAAGGAAGTCGAAGAAAAACTGGCCGCCGTCAATCGGCAGCTTGCCATTCTGGCGGCTCAAGACGGCTTGACCCAGCTCTATAATCGACGGTCATTTGATGAGATGCTTGCACGCGAGGTCAAGATCGCCCGGCGTGAGGGAACCACCCTGTCGCTGCTGATGATCGATGTCGACGGATTCAAGGCCTACAACGACAGGTACGGGCATCCGGCAGGAGACGACGTGTTGCGTCAGGTCAGCGCCACGATCCAAAGCTCGCTCAAGCGACCGGGCGACCTTGTGGCGCGGTATGGTGGCGAAGAGTTTGCGGTCCTGTTGCCAAATACCGATCAGACCGGCGCCGCTCAGGTGGCCGAAATCATTCGTGCCAATGTGGCGCAGCTTGGTCTGGAGCACCGGTCAAGTGACTGGGGGATCATCACGGTCAGTGTCGGCGTCGCCTCGGCGGCCAACAGTATCAGTACCAGGTTGCGGCAGGACGCTTTGCTGAAGCAATCGGACAAGGCACTCTACAACGCCAAACGATCCGGGCGGAATACTGTGTCAATCAAGGGTGAAAAAGCCTGACGATGTGAGCACATGGGATCCAAGATCGAAAGCTTCGACAGCAACTTTTCAAAGGCCCTGCGCAAGCATCAAACGCCAAGATACGCCTTGCGCACGGACTCATCGGCAGCAATTTCCGCCGCTGTGCCACTCATGACGACGCGACCGGTCTGTAGCACATAGGCTCGGTCGGCGATCGAGAGAGCCTCCGACAGTCTTTGTTCGACGAGAAGAATTGTCACGCCCAAGGCGCGGATACGAACAACAGCCGCGAAGATGTCGTCCACCAGACGCGGCATGATGCCCTGGCTCGGTTCATCGAGCATGAGCAGGCGCGGTTGCGTCATCAGGGCGCGTCCGATCGCCAGCATCTGTTGTTCGCCGCCGGATAATGTGCCGGCTCGCTGCTTGAGCCGTTCACCCAAACGCGGGAACAGATCAAAGACCAGATCCAGAGGCTTGAAACGGTCGGGATCGCCCCGTTTCGCATAGGCTCCAAGCCGAAGGTTGTCGTTCACTGTCAGGCGAGGAAACAGACGCCGTCCCTCCGGCACGAGATTGATCCCCAATCGGGCGATCTTGTGCGACGCCAGTCCGGAAATGTCCTCGCCATCAAATCGGATAGCCCCTTCAATCGCGACTTGCCCGGCGATAGACTTCAAAAGCGTCGACTTGCCCGCACCATTGGCGCCAACCACGGTGACGATCTCGCCCGCATTTACCGTGAGGCTGATGCCTTGCAGCGCTTTCAGTCCGCGATAGCTTGCCGAGAGGCTCTCAAGCTGCAGCATAACGATCCCCGAGATAGGCACGGATGACATCGGGATGGCGGACGACCTCTGTGGGCAGGCCCTCAGTCAACACCTTGCCCAGATGCAAGACGACGGCGCGATCGATCAGCGGCAGCAGGACCTCCATCACATGTTCGACCATGATGATGGTGACGCCAGACGCCCTGACATCCCGGATCAATTGCACGCCTGCCTGCGCTTCCGTCGGGGTCAAGCCCGTGAGCATTTCATCCAGCAGCAGAATGCGCGGCTCGGTCGCCAGGGCTCGGGCGACCTCCAGCCGGCGCTTCTCTGGCGGCGACAGGAGATGGGCAGGCGTATCGACACGTCCCGACAAGCCAGCAAAGTCCAGCACGCTCTCGGCCTTCTTCATGGCCTTACCCGGCGAATTCGTGCGGGCGAAGGCACCGACCATGACATTTTCCAGGACGGTCATGCTGTCGAAGCTACGCACCACCTGAAATGTGCGGGCGATCCCAAGGCGCGCGCACACCACCGGCCCTCGGCCTGAAATCCTGACCCCATCAAGCCGGATTTCACCGGAATCAGGTTCAACCTCACCCGAGATCGAGTTGAACAGCGAGGTCTTGCCCGCGCCATTCGGGCCAATCAACCCCAGGATCTCGCCCTGATGCACATTGAAGGAGATGTCGCTGTTAGCTGCGACACCACCAAAAGTCTTGCTGACCTTGTCGACTTCGAGGAGGTGGCTCATCGTGCACCCTCCGGCTTGCGAAACAGTCCCAAAAGGCTGATCAGGCCTTGCGGTCGCGCCAGAGCAATCAGCACGATCAGCGCCCCGTAGATCATCAGATCAAGGCCCGACCCTGAGCTGCCGAGATAGCTGCTCGACAATTCCTTCAGCGGGATGAGGAGCGCGCTGCCGACCAGCGGCCCCCAGAGCGTACCGACACCGCCAAGCACGGCGGGTAGAGCAATCAGGATCGAGAGATTGCCCGACATGATGCTGTCCGGGTCAATATATCCGACGAATTGCGCGAAGATGGCGCCACCAATACCCGTCAGGCAGCCACTGATGGCGGCAGCGGCCATCTTTGAGGGAAACACACGTACCGCCAGGCTGCGGGCGGCAGTCACGTCATCTTTGACGGCTCGCCAGGAATAGCCCCAACGCGAACCTTCGATGATCCAGGCGATGATCCAGGCAAGTCCGGCGTAGGCGATTACCAGATAGAGCCACGGGACCTTGGTCACGCGGAATTGCAGCTCGACAAGTGACTCATGCTTGAAGGGGATATTGATACCGCTCGCGCCGCCAATGAAATCCCAGTTCAGGAACAGGAGATAGCCGATTTCGCCGACGACGACGGTCGCAATGGCGTAATAATGGCCCGACAGGCGAAAGCACGGCCAGCCGACAAGCAGCGCGAATAGGCCGCCCACCAGCCCACCGGCAAACATGCCGAGCGTCGGCGGAATACCCAGCTTCACATAAAGCATCGTTGAGACATAGGCACCGATGCCGAAATAGAGCGCATGGCCGAGTGAAACCTGACCGCAGTAGCCTCCAAGGATATTCCAGGCTTGGGCAAGACCGGCATAGAGGATCGTCAGGATGATCAGGTTCTGGGTATAGACGTCCTTCACGACCAGCGGCAGAAGACACAGACCCGCAAGCACAATCAGGCCAACAATCAGTTCCAGTCGGCGGCGGCGCTGGATCGAATTATGTCCGAGGATCGATCCAGCCATTACAATCTCCCGAACAGGCCACGCGGCCGGAACATCAACACGGCCAGGTAGATCGCGAACATGCCGACTTGCTTCAGCGATGGTTCGAGCACGAGTGCGCTCAGTGCCTCGACCTCGCCGATCACAATTCCGGCGATCAAGGCACCGCCCAGACTTCCAAAACCGCCCAGAGCCACGGTGACATAGGCAATCAGTGCGAAATTGGCCCCGACCTGCGGCGAGATGTAGTAGAAATTGGCGAGCATCACGCCTGCGACGCCGACCGCCGCCGCGCCCATGCCCCAGCCGATGGCGAAGATCCTGTCGCGATCAATGCCGATCAGACCAACCGCCTCGCGGTCCTCCCGCGTTGCTTCGAGGGCGCGACCGAATTCGGTTTTTGAAATGGCCAGAAGCAAGGCAAAGGCGAGCAGGCAGACGACACTGGCCGCCAACTGCGGCAGTGGAATGTAGATGCCGGCAAGCGCGACCGTCTTGTTCGCCAGCCAGCTGTTGTTGATCGAGCGGAATTCGCCACCAAAGAAGAACTGGGCTGCACCACGGATAAAGATCGCCAGTCCAAAGGTGACAAAGATCTGCACCATACCGGTGTTGAAGGTCACCGACAGGGCGCGGGCGATCAGAAGGCGGTAGATTGCCATCCCGACGCCGAACAGAAGCACCGCGACGATGGGCAGGAGCAGGAGCGGATCAAGGCCGAGGAGATTATGCAAAACGAGCGTGGCAAACATGGCGACCATCAGCAATTCGCCGTGCGCGAAATTGACGACGTCCATCAGGCCGAAAATGAGGCTCAGGCCGGCCGCAACCAGCGCATAAATGAGCCCCATCAACAGACCACTCAACAGCGTCTGCAGGATCAGTTCGGCGGTCATCCAGCCATCTCCGCCGCCATGCCCAAAGTCATGCTCACTTCATCCACACAGCGTCGGTTGTCGCGACATCGAACGGCCAGACGGTGACATAGGTCCCATCCTTAACCTGCTGGATGACTGGCGTGCCCTCGATGTTCTGCCCGGTCTCGTCAAACTTGACGCCGACCCACGGCATGATGGTGTCGATACCCTTGACGTCGGTTGCAATCAGCGCCGTGCGGATATCAGCAGGCTTGCCGGTGCCGGAGCGGTTGATCGCGTCGGCCAGGATCTGAAGCGCAGTGATTTCACGGCTGGTGTTGTCATTGAGACTCTTGTTCTGCTTTGCCTTGAACAATTCCTGCACAGGAACGATGGCCGGACGGGCCTTGATCGCATCACCTGCAAAGCTGGAGCGGCTCAGAATGCCTTCAGCCAACGGCCCTGCGCCGGTGAGGAATCCGGACTCCTGGAACCCGGCAGCCTGGGCGACAATCGCCTTCGGCTTGTAGGCAATTTCGTTCATCGAGCGCACGATCGACAAGGCGTCGCTCGTGTAGGACGATGGCAGGATGACGTCCGCATCAGCAGCCTTCAGGCGCTGGGCTTCCGACGACAGTGACGGCGAATTGGCGCGGTACTTGATATCGGCAGCAACTGTCAGCCCAGCCGCACCGGCCAGCTTGCGCTGGACATTGGAGGAGTCGGTTCCGAAGATGCTGTCTTCATAGAACAGCGCGACAGACTTGACCGGCTTGCCGGTTTTCGCGCCGATATCCTTGAAGAAGCCGAACATTGCCGCCGAGAACATCTCGTCATGCGGTGAGGTGCGGAAGAACCACTTCAGGCCACGCTGATTAAGGCTCGGTGACGAGTTATCCGCAGACATGTAGGGAATTTCATAGCGATCCGTGACCTGGCTGATGGTTGCAGCCGTCGCACTCGTGTAGCTGCCGACGATGGCAACGACATGCTCCTGGGTGATCAGACGCTCGGCTTCGGCGCGGGCCTTCTGGGGATCGCCCTGACTGTCAGCGAAGACAAGCTTGATGTGTGCACCACCGAGGTTCTTCAGACCGCCGCCTTCGCCCATGAGCATCGGGATCTTCGGGTGGGTGCCGTTGATGATGTCGGCTTCGACCTCATAGGCCGCTTTGGCATCCAGGCCGACCTGGGCACCATTTCCCGTCAACGGATAGATCGCACCGATGATGATGTCATCGGCGGCAAAGGCCGGCGTTGCCAGCGACAGGAGGAAAGCACCAAGCGCAATTCGCGAAACCGACATTTTTTTCTCCATTCAATGCGTTGGTTGTCGTCTCAGAGATCAGGATTCCATCCGTCAAACGGTCAAGCCAGACTTGCGCAAGGCGTCGGTCGCCGCCTCATCAACCGACCCGTCTGCGCGTAGTTTGACACCATAATCGCGTTCAGCCGATTGAGCCGACACCAGTCCGGAAAGCACATCCCGTGCCACCAGCTCGGGATCACGGGTCATTGCAGATCCCATGCCGCCGCCGCCCGGCAGATGTAGCAGGAGCCGATCACCTTCCGGGATGATCTGAAAGCCCTTCGAGCGCAGCGTTTGCCCCGACTTCAGCTCGACGCGCCCGCCAGCCCCCATGCCACCACCCGCCCTGCCCTTTGGCGGATTGGCGATGCGGTCAAAGATGGCGTTGCAGGCAAATTCCAGATCATCATGGCCACCAATTTCCATGATCTGGCCAAAGCCGCCACGCGTGCGACCGGGACCCCCGGAATCCGGACGCAGCTCCTTGCGCCAAATGATGATGGGCGCGACATTTTCGGTCGCTTCAACCGGCATCGTACGGACGCCCGAGGGAAACGCGGTTCCATCCAGACCATCCTGCGTCGCCCTGGCACCGGTACCGCCTGAATTGAACGTGATTGTCTCAAAATCAGGCAGAACGCGCTTGTTGCCCGTTGCCTGCCCCGAGACAGACCCGCCACCGCGCAAGGGCGGGTTCCAAAGACACGAAGATCCCTCGGCCGCGACCCGATCCGGGATCGCCTGGAACAGGCAGCCCATCATCAGATCCGGCAAGAGCTGGCCGATGACGTGGCGCACCGACACAGGATAAGGTCGCGGCGCATTGAGGATCGTGCCTTCCGGAATGTGCATGCGGAAGGGTGCAAGGCTCGCCCAATTGTTCGGGATTTCCGGTGCGACGACGACCTTGAGACCGAAGCAGGCATAGGCCCGTGTATAAGGCGCTGGCACATTGATGCCACGCGACGAGAGGCCGGAAGTTCCGGCGAAATCCACCTCGATGGTCGCATCCTTGACAGTCAAGGCGGCTTTCAGCGTCACGGGTGCCTCATAGCCGTCAGATGAAATATCCGACGACCAGGTTCCCTTCGGCAATTTGGCGATTTGTGCCTCTGTTGCTCGCAGGCTTGCCTCAAAAATGAACTCGGCCAGCGGATCGAGACTGTCCATCTGGAACTCGTCCATCATCTGGACCAGACGCCGCGCGCCCGCATCATTGCAGGCGCATAGCGAATAGACGTCGCCTTCCAGTTCGATCGGCGTGCGCGAGCCGACGCGAATGAAATCGAAGAACGTCTCGTTTGGCTTGCCCTGCTCGAAGCAGCGGACAATCGGGATATAGATGCCTTCCTCGAAGACAGAGCGCCCCTCGGGGCCCATGCCAAGCCCGCCCACGTCGATCACATGCGCCGTATTGGCAAACAGGCCGATGCATTTGCCGCCCCGAAACGCTGGGGTCACCACTGTCAGATCATGTAGATGGCCGGTACCAAGCCAGGGATCATTGGTAATGTAGTGATCCCCCTCCTTCATGACGTCGACGGGGAACTTCTTGATAAAATGGCCAACGCTTTCCATCATCGAATTGACGTGACCGGGCGTACCGGTCACCGCTTGCGCAAGCATCCGCCCCTTGAGATCGAAAATGCCTGCCGACAGATCGCCCGCCTCGCGCACGGTCGTCGAGAAGGCCGTGCGGATCATCGTCTGCGCCTGTTCTTCGACGACAGCAATCAACCTGTTCCACATGATCTGCCGCTGGATGGCTGCAAGCTGATCAGATGCGCTCGTAATCGGATCTGGCATCACGCAACCCTCGTCAGTTCGATGTAGCCTTCGGCGGTAATCGTCCCGGTCCAGCCCGGTCCAACCAGCGTCGAGGTCTCTGTTTCAGACAAGATGGCGGGCCCCTTGAAACAGGCACCCGGGGTCATCTCAGCCCGTTCAAAAATCGCCCAGTCTGCAACAGCACCGGTCGCCGTATCACGGACCCGTTGCGAGCGGGCCGGTGTCGCATCATAGGGCGTGACTGCGGAAACGGAGGTCGCGACCTCCGGCGGCAATGTCGCCACCGTCACGGCATAGCTCATCACCTCGACGTCGGAGCCGGGAACCGGTCGGTCGAAGAATTTGGCGTATTCGACATCATAGGCTGCCCGGATCGCGGCGACATCGTCAGCCACAAGCGTGCGCGACGGCAATGGCACGGCGATCTCGTGCCCCTGGCCAACGTAGCGCATATAGGCGACACGCGTATCCGTCGTCGGCGCGCCGAGACTGCCGACAGCCACGACTTTTGCCGCCTCTGAGGCCATGTCGGCGAGCAAGGCGTTGACGGCAGAAACGTCGAAGCTGCCAAGCCGCTGGTAGAGACTGCGGACAACCTCATAGCCAATCGGTGCGCGCAGGAAGCCAATGGCCGAGCCGACACCGGCACCCGAGGGGACCAGCACCTTGTTGATCCCGATCTTCTCGGCGATACGGGTTCCGTGCACCGGGCCACCGCCGCCGAACGCAATCAGGGTCCGCGCATCATAAGTCTTGCCGGATTCAATGGCATGCACGCGGGCCGCATTGGCCATGTTTTCGTCGACCATCTCGATGACGCCGAGAGCCGCCATCCCGCTGTCCAGCCCGAGTTTCGATCCGACGACGGTCTCAAGCGCTGTCGCGGCAGCCGCCGCATCAAGCTGCATGGTTCCACCGGCAAACCGGTCGGGGTCATAGCGGCCCAGTGTCAGATTGGCGTCGGTGACAGCAGGATTGACGCCGCCGCGTCCATAGCAGGCAGGCCCCGGATCAGCGCCAGCGCTTTCAGGGCCAACGGCGATCCGGCCAAGCGCGTCAATATGCGCGAGACTGCCACCGCCGGCACCGATTTCGACCATTTCGATGACCGGAATGCGCAACGGCAGGCCCGAGCCTTTGCGGAACCGACCGACACGCGCTACCTCGAACGTGCGGGCCGTCTGCGGGGCAAAATCATCGATCAGGCAGACCTTTGCGGTCGTGCCGCCCATGTCGAACGACAGAACCTTGCCGAGACCGCAGGCTTTCGCCACACTCGCCGAGAAGATCGCGCCCCCAGCAGGCCCGGACTCGACCAATCGGATTGGAAAGCGGCAGGCTGTGTCGATCGTCGTCAGATTGCCGCCGGAGAGCATCATGAAAACCGGGGCCGTCAGGCCCATGGCGCGGAGTTCAGTCTCCAGCCGACGCAGATAACTTGCCATCAAGGGCTGGACATAGGCATTGGCTGCCGCCGTCGAAAAGCGCTCCCATTCGCGCATTTCCGGTGAGACCTCGCTTGCCAGCGAAACGGGCACGCCGGGCAATTCGGCAGCCAATATCTCGGCAACGCGCCGTTCATGCACCGGGTTGACATAGCCATGCAGGAAGCCGACGGCGACGCTTTCGACGTGTGCGGCCTTCATTTCGGCGACACGAGAGCGGACAGCGGATTCATCCAGCGGCAACAGGATACGGCCACGATTATCGAGACGCTCGGGAACTGTCAGGCGCAGGTTGCGCGGCACCAAGGGTTCTGGCAGCACGATATTGAGATCGTACTGATCGTAGCGGCTCTCATTGCCGAGCGCGAGCACATCGCGGAACCCTTCCGTCGTGATCAGCGCGGTCTTTGCGCCTTTGCGCTCAATTACCGCATTCGTGGCAAGCGTTGTGCCATGGATGACCAGCGCAATATCCTGGGGGGCCAAACCGGCATCGCGCAGAATTTTCCGGACACCTTCCAGCACACCAAGTTCCGGTGACGCCGGTGTCGTGAGCACCTTGGCCGTCACTCGTCCGCCAGAAAACTCAAGCGCCAGATCCGTGAAGGTTCCACCGATATCCACAGCGAGGCGCGCGCGCCGTTCCTGCTCATGCAACATGCGCGTCACCCAACTCGCCCTTTGACATCAATCTGCTACCCGCCAGCTGTCGCGTTCCGGGGCAACTGGATATACCTGCATATTGCATTGTGCACTTTCTATAAGCATGCCCTACAAACATACTGGAATCATTGTCAGCCATTCTCAATCGCCAAATATCACCGCGCACATGAATTTTCCCATCTTTTTGCCAACACGCACTGGCTGCGATCGCATGCGCTGGATTTGAGGATGGTATGCTCTTTTTTAACTTTAAATTAGAATTCCATCCCTGCTAATACGACAGCAAAGCAATCTTCCGGCGCTGCGAGCTGTTCGATGCCGCACGCTCAGCACGGACGGGATCTGCCATGTGCCGACTGCTCGCCTATCTTGGAACGCCAATCCTGATTGAAGAACTCGTGGCCCTGCCCGAGCACTCGCTGGTCCATCAATCGCGTGAAGCCCATGAAGCCAAGACCGTCACAAATGGTGACGGGTTTGGCGTGGGCTGGTATGGCGAACGGCCCAATCCGGGACTCTATCGCGAAACAACGCCCGCCTGGTCCGACGAGAACCTGAAATCGGTCTGCGCGCAGGTCAGATCCGGGTTGTTCTTCGCCCACGTCCGGGCGTCGACGGGATCATCGACATCACGGGCCAATTGCCATCCGTTTGCGGTCGGCAAATATCTGTTCATGCACAATGGGCAGATCGGTGGACACCAGCAGATCCGCCGTCCAGTCGAAAACCTGATCCCGGATGATCGCTATCAATATCGCGGCGGAACCACGGATTCCGAGGCGATCTTTCTGGCTGCCTTTGGCCACGGGCTGGAGCGCGATCCCCTAACAGCCATTGCGCAGACCTTGCAGCAACTCGTTGCGCTTCAGACCCGAGCGGGAATAGCTGAGCCTCTCCGGTTCGCCGCCTGTCTGTCGGATGGGGAAAGCCTCTGGGCGTATCGATGGTCATCTGACAGCAAGCCACCCTCGCTTTATATTCGCGAGAATGGCGACGGAACCGTGATTGGTTCCGAACCGCTCGATTTTGGCACTGATTGGGTCGAAGTGCCCAAATATGGCTATGTCGTTGTCAAGAAAGGCGAGAAGCCAAGGTTTGGCTGCCTGTCGAAACACATGTCAGACCTCGTCGCCGCCTGATCATGGCTCACAAGGTCGTCCGCACTTTCCAGAGTTCGGGAAACAGTTCGACTTCCAGCATCCTTCGCAAATAGGAGACTCCAGCCGTGCCGCCGGTGCCGCGCTTCAAACCAATGACGCGTTCGACCGTCGTCACATGATTGAATCGCCAGCGACGGAAATAGTCTTCCAGATCCACCAGCTTTTCGCCGAGTTCGTAGAGTTCCCAGTATTTGTCCGGTGCGCGATAGATCTCCCGCCAGGCCGCGAGCACGGCATCGCTCTCGACATGGGTTGCTTCCGTCACCAGTTGCTCACGCGATATCCCGACATCCAGCCCGTTACGACCGAGCAGCAGAATCGCCTCTTGATAGAGGCTCGGTGCCGCGAGAATGGCCTGCAACTCACCCGAGACAACCGGGTCATGCTCATGCGGCTTCAGCATCGCGACATTGCGATTGCCAGCGAGAAACTCGATCGCCCGATATTGCCACGACTGAAAGCCGGATGACTGACCGAGTGAGCCGCGAAAGTCGGTATATTCGCTCGGCGTCATGGTGCGCAGGACATCCCACGCACCGTTCAATTGCTCGAAAATCCGGCTGACGCGGGTCAGCATCTTGAAGGCGGGCTGCGGATGATCAGCCGCGATGGCCCGCATCGCCGCCTTGAGTTCATGGATCGCCAGCTTCATCCAGAGCTCGGATGTCTGGTGCTGAATGATGAACAGCAGCTCATCATGCGCCGTCGACAGGGGCCGTTGCGCCGTCAGCACCTGATCGAGCTGCAGATAACCAGCATAGGACATGCGCTGGCGAAAATCGAGCTCGGCACCGTCCGGGGCCTCGAATTTGACGGCGGGTGTCAACGGCACGTCGCTCATGTCACCTTGCTCCGGGCCTTGAATTCGGGCCGATCCCAGCGGTTTTCACTAATGATCCGTGCCAGCCGCCGGGCGGCTTCTTCGACTTCGGCGAAGCCGATGTAAAGCGGCGTAAATCCGAAGCGCATGATATCGGGCGCACGGAAATCGCCGATCACATTGTCGGCGATCAAGGCCTGCATTGCCGCATAGCCCTCATGAAACCGGAACGAGACCTGCGAGCCGCGCTTCGTCGCATCACGCGGCGATGCCAATTCCAGTTCGGGGCACAAGGCCTCGACACGCGCGATGAACAGGTCGGACAATTCCATCGAGCGCTGGCGGACATCCTGCATCGAAATGCCGTCCCAGACAGTCAAGGCGCTATCGAGCGCGGCCAGTGACAGGACCGGCGGTGTGCCCGTGCGCATCCGGTCGATGGCGGGTGCGGGCGTATAATTGAGCGGAAAGGCAAAAGGCGCGGCATGGCCCATCCAGGCCGATAGCGCTGGCTGGATTTTGGGCTGGTGATCCGGTCGGACATAGATGAAGGCCGGGGCACCCGGACCGCCGTTCAGATATTTATAGGAACAGCCAATCGCGAAATCGGCATTGGCCCCCGTCAGATCGACCGGGAGCGCCCCGCAGGAGTGGGCGAGATCCCAGATCGTCAGCGCGCCAGCGGCCTGCGCCCTGGCTGTCAACCGCGCCATGTCATGCATCCGACCCGTACGATAGTCGACTTCGGTCAGCATCAGAACGGCAACATCTGCGTCAATCGCTGCCTCGATGTCCTCAGGCGCGACGATCTTGAGGCTAAGGCCGCGATCCAGCGTGCGGATGACGCCCTCCGCGACGTAGAGATCGGTCGGGAAATTACCGCTGTCGGACAGGATCACCCGCCTGTCGCCGCTCAACTGGAGGGCAGACGTCAGCGCCTTGTAGAGATTGATCGAGGTCGAATCCGCCACGACGACCGAGCCTGGGGGCGCCCCGATCAGCGTGGCAATCCGGTCGCCGATCTTTGAGGGCAGATCGATCCAGCCACAGGTGTTCCAGGCGCGGATCAGCTCCCGGCCCCAGCTGACATCGAGTTCGGTAATGACCCGCTCACGTGCCGCCTTCGGCATGACGCCGAGGGAATTGCCATCGAGATAGATGACGCCGTCGGGTATTTCAAACAGCGTGCGGGTGCGGGCAAAGAGATCGCTGGTCATGATGATTTGCTCGCATCTCGCAACTGGAACCGCTGGACCTTGCCCGTCTGCGTCTTCGGCAGTGTGTCAACGAATTTCACCAGACGCGGGTATTTGTAAGGCGCAATGACAGATTTCACATGGGTCTGGAGCCTTTGAACCATCGCGTCATCACCGACATGGCCGCTGACGAGCACCACATAGGCCGCGACAATCTCGCCACGCGCTTCGTCACGGACACCGACCACGGCGCATTCCTGCACGCTGTCATGCGACAAAAGGGCGGCTTCGACCTCCGGCCCCGCGATATTGTAGCCAGCCGACACGATCATATCATCGGAGCGGGCGGCAAAATGAAAGTGCCCGGTTTCGTCCTGGCTGAAGGTATCGCCGGTCACGTTCCAGCCGTGTTGCACGTAAACGTGCTGGCGATCATCGGCCATGTAGCGGCAACCGGTGGGGCCGCGCACGACAAGCCGCCCCAAGGTGCCGCGCGGGACCTCGCTGAAATCGTCGTCGACGATCTTGGCCTCATATCCCGGCACGGGCACGCCCGTTGAACCCGGCTGATGGTCATCGAGCCTGTTGGAAATGAAGACATGCAACATTTCCGTCGAGCCGATGCCGTCGAGGATCGGAACGCCGGTCCGGGCAATCCAGCTCTCGTAAATCGGTGCGGGCAGCGTTTCGCCAGCCGAGACAGCGATCCGAAGGGATGAGAGGTCCGCGCCCTCTTCCATCGCGGCCAGCATGGCGCGATAGGCCGTCGGGGCCGTGAAGCAAATGGTTGCCTTGTAGGTCTCGATCAGCTTGACGAGATGGGGCGGCGTCGCGGTTTCAATCAGGGCTGCCGCCGCACCGAACCGAAGTGGAAACACCGCCAGACCCCCGAGACCGAACGTGAAGGCGATGGGCGGGGATCCCACAAACACGTCGCTCGGGCGAACCTGGAGGATGTTCTTGGCATAAGCATCCGCAATCGCGAGAATATCGCGATGAAAGTGCATGGTTGCCTTCGGAACCCCGGTCGTACCGGAGGTGAAACCGAGCAGGGCGACGTCGTCGCGGCCTGTCTTGATCGCCTCGAACCGAACGGATTTGTTGAGGGCAGCGCGGTCGAGTTCGGCGTCGTGGTTGGCGGTGCCGTCAAAACCGATGACAGATTTCAGGAAGTCGCTTTCCTTGGCGCAAGCAACCAGATCTTCCATCAAGCGCGTGTCGCAGAGCGCGAGCCTGATCTCGGCCTTGTCGACGACCTTCGCCAGTTCACCCGCTCGCAGCATGGGCATCGTGTTCACAGCGACACCACCGGCCTTGGTCACGGCGAGCCAGCAGGCGATCATGGCTGGATTGTTAGCTGACCGGATGAGCACGCGATTTCCGGGCTTCAGGCCGTAATCCTCAACGAGAACATTGGCGAGCCGATTCGACCAATCGGTCAGTTCCTTGTAGGTCCGCCTGCGTCCATGTCCGATCAGGGCCGTATGATCACCGAAGCCGCGTTCGACCATGCGGTCCGTCAATTCGACCGCCGCGTTCAGATACTCGGGATAATCCAGTGATCCAAGTTCGATGACTGGCCAATCGGTTTCAGCAGGCAAATTGTCACGTGTGAACGTATCGACATGAGCTGTAGGGCCAAGCATCGCATCGACTCCCAGGGGCTGGCAGGTTCGCCTGCGGTCACTCAAAACTGGACCGAAATCATCGTCACCAAAAGCTCGCATAGGTCCAAAATTATTTCAAGCTTAAAATAATTCGACTTGTCACTGCGAGGATCCGACCATAAATTGCGTGAATACCGCAGGGGCTGGAGACGGGTCGCATGTATCGCCATCACATCATTGACTGGAGCGACGCCTATTCAAATGGAGATCACATCCCGAAGGGCGAACGCTGGCCGGAGGCCTGGGTCAAGCCAGCCGCCGACTTCCGCGCACAACTCGGGGATCGCGCCATTCTCGACCAGAGCTACGGCCCGGATGCGCGGCATGCGTTTGATCTTTTCGTACCGGAAGGGGAGCAGAAAGGCCTCGTCGTGTTCATCCACGGCGGCTACTGGATGCGGCTCGACAAGAGCTACTGGTCACATCTGGCCGCAGGTGCGCTGGCGCACGGGTTTGCCGTGGCGATGCCAAGCTACAGGCTGGCACCGAGTGTCCGTATCACTGACATCGCTCAAGACGTCGCAGCTGCGATCGCGTCAGCGGCCGCACGCGTCGATGGTCCCATTCATCTGACAGGCCATTCGGCGGGTGGACATCTCGTCAGTCGGATGATTGCGTCCGGTAGCCCCCTGAGCGCCGAGATCCTTGCCCGGATCGGCAATGTGGTTTCCATTTCAGGGTTGCACGACCTGCGCCCCCTTATGAAGACCGGCATGAACGCGACGCTTCGGATCGATCAAGCTGAGGCTCTAGCGCAAAGCCCGGCGCTGCTCGAACCCATCGCCGGGGCGACGCTCACCTGTTGGGTCGGCGGTGCTGAACGTGCTGAATTCCGCCGCCAGAACGCGCTGCTTGCCAATATCTGGCTTGGCCTGGGTGCGACGACTTTGGCGGTCGAGGAGCCGGACCGGCATCATTTCAACGTCATTGACGGGCTGGCTGACCCGGACAGCGGGCTGATCGAAGCGCTGCTGGGTTAAAGCGCTGCCGCGGTCGGGCTATTCCGGCACGACGGCGATTGCCTGGATCTCGATCTTGGCTCGGTCTTCGACAAGGGCGACGACCTGAACGGCAGCCATCGCCGGGAAATGGCGACCGATCACCTCGCGATAGGCCTCGCCGAGGCCTTTCATGTTGGCGAGATATTCGGCCTTGTCGGTGAAATACCAGGTCATCGTCGTGATGTGATGTGGTTCGCCACCTGCGGCGCGGATGACGGCGACGACATTTTTCAGCGTCTGTTTGACCTGCCCGATAAAGTCATCGGTCTCAAACTCACACTGCTCGTTCCAGCCGATCTGGCCGCCGACAAAGACCATTCGGCCTGATGCTGCAATGCCATTGGAGTAGCCCCGGGGTTTTGCCCAGCCTTCAGGCTGTAGGATCTGATGCATGTGTTTGGTCCCCGGGGGCCGTCCAATCATAACAAGGTCGTCGTCAGGCGCTCAGGAGAACGCCTGTATCCCGGTAATCGCCCGCCCGAGGATCAGCGCATGGATATCATGCGTGCCCTCATAGGTGTTGACGACTTCGAGATTGACGAGATGGCGGGCAATGCCGAACTCATCCGAAATGCCGTTGCCGCCGAGCATGTCACGGGCAGCGCGGGCAACATCAAGCGCCTTGCCGCAGGAATTGCGCTTCAGGATCGACGTCAGTTCGACAGGTGGATGCCCCTCTTCCTTCATACGGCCAAGACGCAGGCAGCCCTGAAGGCCTAGCGAAATATCGGTCAGCATGTCAGCCAGCTTCTTCTGGATCAGCTGATTGGCGGCGAGAGGCCGACCAAACTGCTTGCGGTCGAGCACATATTGACGTGCCGTGGCAAAGCAGGCTTCCGCCGCGCCAAGTGCGCCCCATGCAATGCCGAAACGAGCCGAGTTCAGGCAGGTGAATGGCCCCTTCAGCCCCTTCACGTTGGGCATGAGATTCTCGTCGGGAACGAAGACATCATTCATGACGATTTCGCCGGTGATCGAGGCGCGTAGCCCAACCTTCGAATGAATGGCCGGTGCTGACAGACCCTTCCAGCCCTTTTCCAGGATGAAGCCACGGATCACGTCGTCTTCGGTCTTGGCCCAGACGACGAACACATCGGCGATGGGCGAATTCGAGATCCACATTTTCGCGCCCGACAGGCTGTAGCCGCCCGGAACCTTGCGGGCACGGGTGACCATGGACCCTGGATCAGATCCGTGATCTGGCTCGGTCAAACCAAAGCAACCGATCCATTCGCCGGTCGCGAGCTTCGGCAGATATTTCTGCTTCTGCTCTTCCGAGCCAAACGCCTCAATCGGCACCATGACGAGCGACGACTGGACCGACATCATCGACCGATAACCACTGTCGACCCGTTCCACCTCGCGCGCGATCAGGCCATAGGCGACATAGCCCAGCCCCGCCCCGCCGTACTCCGGCGCGATGGTCGGACCCAGCAGACCCAATTCGCCCATTTCGCGGAAAATGGCCGGATCGGTCTTCTCATGGCGGAAGGCTTCCGGCATCCGGGTCAAAAGTTTCGCCTGCGCGTAATCATGCGCGGTTTTCATGACCATGCGTTCGTCTTCGGTCAATTGCTCCTCAAGACGGAACGGATCGGCCCAGTCGAAAACCTCGCGATGTGCGCTCATTGTGTTTTCCTCAGTCAGCTTTGTTTCAGATAGTCGCGGGCGATGATCAGCTTCTGCACTTCGCTTGCGCCTTCATAGATGCGGAGTGCCCTGATATCGCGGTACAGTTTTTCGGGCAAGCTGCCAGAGACGACGCCGCGCGCGCCGAACATCTGCACGCAGGCATCAATCACCCTTTGCGCCGACTCCGTCGCAGTCAGCTTGGCCATTGCTGCTTCGCGCGTTGTCGATTGTCGGAGAACATCGCGTTTCCAGGCAGCGCGATAGGTCAGCAGCGCAGAAGAGTCGATTCCCGTCGCCATGTCGGCAAGCGCGGCTTGCGTCATCTGCAGATCGCCAAGTGTCGCACCAAACATTTTTCGGCTCCGGGCATGCAGCAGCGCCTCGTCAAAGGCGCGGCGCGCAAGTCCGAGGCCTGCCGCCGCAACCGACGCCCGGAAAATATCAAGCGTGCGCATGGCCAGCTTGAAGCCTTCCCCCGCCTTGCCAAGCAGGCGATCAGCCGGGATCCGGCACCCATCAAACCGGATGGTGGCCAGCGGATGCGGTGCGATTACATCGATCCGCTCCTTGATGAGAAATCCGGGGTCATCGGCAAAGACGACGAACGCCGAAATACCGCGCGTGCCCGGCGCTTCGCCCGTACGGACAAAAACGGTATAGACATCGGCAATTCCGCCGTTGGAAATCCACGTCTTTTCGCCATCGAGGATATAATCGGTGCCTTCGAGACGGGCGGCGCAGGTCATCGCCGCAACGTCGGACCCTGCATCGGATTCCGACAGGGCGAAGGCCGACAACCACTCTCCCGACGTCGCTTTCGCGAGCACGGTCTCACGCAAGGTGCCGGAACCGCCCAGCCCTACGGCACCCGTCCCCAATCCTTGCATGGCAAAGGCGAAATCAGCGAGGCCGTCATGCCAGGCGAGCGTCTCGCGGGCCAGGCACAGTGCGCGCGAGTCGATATCCCGCTTCCCCGCGTCGCCGGTCGCGATCCCCAGAAGGCCTGCATCGCCCATGGCGCGCACAAGCTTGCGACAGCTCGTGTCAATATCAACATGATCAATATCAGAAATGGCCGCCGATGCTGCGAACCCATCAAGCGCAGCCGCGACATCGCGATGCTCCGGGCCGAAAAACGGCCAGTCCAGCAACTCACGGGTCGGGCCGCTCAACACTGACGCACCTGACATGATCAGTTGCCCTCGAACACGGGCTTGCGCTTGGCCGCAAAGGCCTCGAATGCGCGCCGGAAATCGCCCGTCGCCATGCAGATTGCTTGCGCCTGTGCCTCGGATTCCACCAGCTCTTCGATGCCCATGGTCCATTCCTGATTGAGCATGGTCTTGGTCATCGTATGAGCGAACCAGGGTCCATCGGCAATGGAATGGGCCAGTTTTTGCGCCTCGGCCAGCAGATCCGGACTTGCATGGATTGCATTGAAAAAGCCCCAGCTCTGTCCTTCACTCGCGGTCATGGCGCGCCCGGTGAACAGAAGTTCCGCTGCCCTGCCCTGCCCTATGATGCGTGGCAAAATTCCGCAGGCGCCCATGTCGGCGCCCGCCAATCCGACGCGTGTGAAGAGAAAGGCCGTCTTTGTCTCAGGCGTTGCCATACGCAGGTCCGAGGCCATGGCGAGGATCGCGCCCGCACCTGCGCAGATGCCATCAACGGCGGCGATGATCGGCTGCGGACACTTGCGCATCGCCTTGACGACATCGCCCGTCATCCGGGTGAATGCGAGCAGATCCGGCATCGCCATGCGTGTCAGCGGTTCGATGATTTCAAAGACGTCACCGCCGGATGAAAAATTGCCGCCCGCCCCTGTCAGCACAATCGCACGGACATCGGAGGCATACGCCAGATCGCGGAACAGGTCGCGCAACTCGGCGTAGCTCTCGAACGTCAGCGGGTTCTTGCGATCAGGGCGATTGAGCGTGAGCGTCGCCACACGACCGTTGTCGCTCACCTCGAACAGGAAATGTCTGGCCGCATAGGATTTGAATGGCCGCAGGTTCGCCGCCATTGTTGCTTTTTCGCCGCTCATCCCGCCATCACTCCCCCGCCTGAAATGGCAATTGCCTGCCCTGTTATGGATGCTGCACCGGGTGAGGCCAGAAACAAAACAGTTTCTGCGACTTCTTCCGGCTGGATCAATCGTCCCTGTGGATTGGACTTGGCGAGATCGGCGAGGACCGTTTCTTCTGTCCGCCCGGTTTTCTCGACAATCAGTGCCACGGATTTCCGCACCATGGGCGTATCCGTGTAACCGGGACAAACCGCATTGACGGTCACTGGTGTCTTCGCCAATTCCAGCGCCAAGGCGCGCGTCAGGCCGATGACGCCATGTTTCGCCGCACAATAGGCTGACACATAGGCGTATCCGACAAGACCGGCGGTTGACGCGATATTGATGATCCGCGGGCCAACGACTACGGACTTGAGATCCGGCAGGACTGCCTGCGTGACAAGGAAAACGCCGGTCAGGTCAACCGCCATCACGTGCGACCACATTTCAAGAGACGTCTTTTCAAATGACGCACTGGGTGCCTCACCCGCATTATTGACAAGGATCTGGACCGGCCCGAAAGCCGCGCGTGCACGGTCCAGACCGACCGCAATCGCGTCTGCATTCGTGACATCGAAGCCATCCGTAACACAGGTTTTATCGCGACCAAGCTCATCGGCAAGGGCCTCAAGCGGATCACGACGCCGGCCAGCCAAAGTGACGCGGGCACCGTCACGCACCAGTGCGCGTGCAATCGCCGCTCCGATGCCGCTGCCAGCACCAGTCACCAGAGCATGGCGTCCGGCTAGATCCTGTGTTGCCATGACGTCCGTCCTCACTTCGGTTGAACAACCGCTCGCTCAAGCCCGGTTTCATATTGCGACTTGCCCGCAAAATACTGCTTTGGCCAGGCGACCGACTTGATGCCGATCCTGGCGGCCTCATGCAATGTCCAGGCGGGATCGGCCAGATGCGGACGGGCAATGGCACAGAGATCGGCGCGCCCGGCGGCTATGATCGAGTTGACATGATCGGCTTCCGAAATCGCGCCGACGGCCATGGTCGGAATGCCGATTTCGTTGCGAATCTTGTCCGAGAACGGAGTCTGATAGAGCCGACCGTAAACCGGCTTTTCCGCCTTGGACACCTGTCCCGACGAACAGTCGATCATGTCGGCACCGGCCTCCTTGAACATCCGGGCAAAGATCGCCGCATCCTCGGGGGTATTGCCGCCGTCGACCCAGTCGTTGCACGAGAGACGAACCGACATCGGCTTGTCCGCAGGCCAGATTGCTCGCATGGCCCGGAAAATCGCCAAGGGAAAGCGGGCGCGATTGGCATGGCTGCCGCCGAACTCATCGGTCCGCTGGTTGGTCAGCGGCGACAGGAAGCTCGACAGAAGATACCCGTGGGCACAATGCAGTTCCAGCCAATCCGCACCAGTCGTCACAGCCAGCTCGGTCGAGCGAACGAAGTCCGCCAGAACGCGCGCCATGTCATCGGCGTCCATGGCCTTCGGCGTCTGGCTCTGCGGAAGGTAGGGAATGCTCGACGCTGAAATCAGCGGCCAGTTCCCTTCGTCGAGCGGTTGGTCGGTCCCGTCCCAGGCGCGCTTTGTTGAACCTTTCCGGCCAGCATGACCGAGTTGGATCGCCACCTTTGCATCGCTATTGCCATGCACGAAATTGACGAGTCGCTTCCAGCCATCGGCCTGGGCTCCATTCCAGAGCCCCAGACACCCCGGCGTGATGCGGGCATCATCCGAGGTGCAGGTCATTTCCCCGAAAATGAGGCCCGCGCCGCCAAGCGCGCGCGACCCGAGGTGCACCAGATGAAAATCGTCGATCAGCCCATCCTTGGCGGAATACATCGCCATTGGCGACACGACGATCCGGTTGGGCAAGGTCACGTCGCGCAGGCGATAGGGCGTAAACATGGGCGGCAGCGCACGACCCTCCGTCGTCGGCAATCCGGCCTCGGCGGCAAACCAGCGCTCATAGCCTTCCAGCCAGGTCTTGTCGCGCAAGCGCAGGTTCTCGATGCTGATCCGCTGCGACCGGGTCAGCATCGAGTACATGAACTGCTCGGGCGGCAATGTATCGGCATAGCGGGTGCCAACCACTTCAAACCATTCCATCGCATTACGTGCGGCATTCTGGATGCGCGCGACATCGACACGGCGGATCTCTTCATAGGCATCGAGAACAGCCGGGATCCTGTCGGCTGTGTGACCCTGTCGGTCAAACTGGCGCGCCAACTCGATGGCATCATCTATCGCGAGCTTTGTGCCCGACCCAATCGCGAAATGCGCGGTATGTGCGGCGTCACCCATCAGGACAACATGCGACTCGCCATTGAAATGGTGCCACTTGCCGCAGATCAACCGGCTGAAATTGAGCCAGGCCGAGCCGCGCAGATGACGCGCATTGGTCATCAAAGGCGCACCCTCCAGAACCTCGGAGAAGAGGCTCTGACAGAAATCAATCGATCCCTGTTGATCCAGTTCACCAAGCTTGTGCGCCTGGAACGCCTCTTCCGTGGTCTCGACAATGAACGTCGATGTATCCGCATCAAATTTATAGATATGAGCCTGAAACCAGCCGTGCTCGGTTTTGCGGAAGTCAAAGGTGAAGGCATCGAATGATTTCTTCGTGCCGAGCCAGATGTAGCGATTCGGCCGGATGACGAGATCCGGCTGAAAGACATCGGCATATTTCGCCCGGATCCTCGAGTTCAGACCATCCGACGCGATGATCAGATCGGCGTCCGGGAACTGGAGATCACTTTCAACATCGGTCTCGAATTTCAGTTCGACACCAAGCTCCTCGCAACGTTGCTGGAGGATGTTCAGCAGCCGCTTGCGACCAATGCCGACAAACCCGTGCCCGGACGTCCGTTGCCGCGTTCCCTTGAAAATCAGCTCGATATCATCCCAGTGATTGAAGGCATCCTTGATTTTCGCCGCGCTCTCGATGTCGCAGGCTTCCATCGCGGTCATGGTTGCGTCTGAAAACACGACGCCCCAGCCGAAGGTATCATAAGGGCGATTACGCTCGACGATTGTAATGTGATGTTCGGGATGTTGCTTCTTCATGAGCAACCCGAAATAGAGGCCAGCCGGACCACCGCCGATACAGACAATACGCATGCCCATCCCCCTACCGGCCCAATTTCCAAGCGAACAGACTGTCCGTTGAACGAGGCTCCCTTGACCATTTTTATTTTAAGCTTAAAATAAAAATGGTCAAGGTGAACGGCGACAATAACTTGACAGAGGTCCACCTGCTCAAGACACAGCGACCTTTGACACAGTCGAGAACGCCAGCTAGTTGAATGCGTTAGACCTGCACCAAACAGGCATTTTTGCCCATTGATCCGGGCGGGGAATGGCGAGGACGCGATGGAGAACCAGGACCCCGGCGACGTTGATCTCGAATTTCTGGTGCAGGGCACGCAGGATGGCAAGAAGCTCGAATTGCGTCTGTGGCTCAGAACCCTCGCCACAACACGCCTGATTTCGGCAGAGATTCGTCGCCGGTTGCGGGCCGAGTTCGGCACGACACTGCCGCAGTTCGACGTGCTAGCCCAGCTTTATCGCCAACGCGAAGGTCTGCGGCTCGGGGAATTGTCCAAGCGGACAATGGTCTCAAACGGCAATGTGACCGGGCTGGTCGAACGCCTTGAAGCAGAGGGTCTGGTGATCCGTGAAACACTCGAGAATGATCGTCGCGTCACGGTGGCGCGACTGACAGACCTCGGCTTCCAGCAATTCAGCCAAATGGCCCGCGCCCATGAAAACTGGCTCCGCGAGATGATGGCCAACGTCGACAGCAAGACATTGAAGCTGATGTTGAGCCAGATGAATGAAATCAAGGGGTCCGTTGCCGCCAATTCGACGCAAACATGATGCGATATCGCATTTCGACACGGCTCGGTGAAACCAGATTAGGTCCGATCGTCCGTCAGGCGGAGTAACGCGTTTTCGGTTGCTGCACCGCAATCTCACCGCGTGATGATCGCCCAAGATGACGATACATTGGGCCCTTGACCTGCGCTCAAAAAATCGTGTCGTCTCCATTGGTCCGCAATTCGACGTCGACCGTATAGCATTCGATGTTCGTGGTTTGATGCGAAAAGCTTGACCGGACACGGCGATCTGATCGCAAGGGAGGAAGATGATGAAGCAAATTGCAATCACCGCGTTGATGTTACTTGCCGCAACCGTCACCGCACAAGCCGCGGGCGATCCTGCAGCCGGTGAGAAAGTGTTCAATAAATGCAAGATTTGTCACAACATTGGCGAAGGTGCCAAGACCAAGATCGGCCCGGAACTGAACGGGATCGTCGGTCGCAAGGCCGCCTCGATTGACGGCTTCACTTACAGCACGGGACTGAAAGATCTGGCCGAAAAAGGTCTGGTGTGGACAGAAGACAAGCTGACGGAATATCTCAAGAATCCCAAGGCCTTCAATCCGACCACCAAGATGTCATTCTCAGGTCTGCCAAACGACACCGATATCGCTGACGTGATCAGCTATCTCGGCCAGTTTGATGCGGATGGCAAGAAGAAGTGATGGCGTCAGAGATCCGCTGAGCTGTCACCATGTGACACCCGGATCCGTCGAACCACGAGATAGATGACGCCGACGACGACGGGAACGGTTAAGCCCGTCGCCACATCGGCGTCCATCTCAAAGTGAACCAGTTCCCTGATCGCGCCGATCAGGTGGCCGACAAGGCCAACGACATAGTAACTGATGGCCGCCACCGACAGGCCTTCGACCGTTTGCTGCAATTGCAACTGTTGCCTCGCCCGCCGGTTCATGGATTGGAGCAGATCCCGGTTCTGCTGTTCGACATCGATATCGACGCGCGTTCGGAGGAGTTCAGCGGCGCGCGCGAGTTTTTCCGACAGATTGCGCTGCCGGGTGACCGTTACCTGAATGGTGCGGATCGCCGGGCCCATGCGACGATCAAGAAAACTCGACCACTGACCGAAACCTGAGACGACGGTCTCGCCGATCACGCCCAATCGGCTCCTGACGATTTCGTCGTAAGCGATGCTGGCCCCGAAGCGATAGGAGGTCGCCGCTGACCCCGCTTCCAGATCGGCGGATAGGCGCGACAGATCAGCCAGCAGTTTGCGGTTCGCGTCCAGACCTTCAGAGGATCGGATGCTGTTCGTGATCGCGCCAAGTTCCTGCTCGATGCGACGGATATCAGGACCGACGCGCTCTGCCTCCGGCAATCCCAGCAGAGACAGGGTGCGATAGGTCTCGATCTCCAGAAGACGCTGCACAAGTGCTCCGGCCTCACGTGTGTTCAGGCCTTTGTCCAGAACGAGAATGCGCGATCGCCCGTCGCCATCCTGACGAAAATCAGTCAATGCAATCGCCCGGCCAGCGATAACCTCGCAGACACACAGACTTGCGGGGTCAAACAGGGCAGCCGCGCGATCGAGATCGCCCGTATCCGGCAGCAATTCGGCGCGCACAGCGACCAGCAACAGACCCGGCGGAACAAAGCTGATCCCGAACGGATGGGTTGACGGCATCTCGTCGAAAGGTTGGCGCGTACCGCTGACAGGGCCATCCCAGCTGTACGTGGTGAATTCGGCATGTCGCTCCCATTTGAGGGTTCCAGCCCCGAAGGGAATGATGTGGTGCCTCGCACCGGAGGCCGGCGGTGGCTGGCCCTGCGAACGGCAGAGATCATCGAAATAGTCGCGATCGCGGGTCCCCGTCGCACGACCTGCTTCAAAGGCGTAATGGAGAAAGATACGCGGCGCAGCAACGAGCGAGAACGGGCGCGCATGGACCTCGCCGAGCACCGTCGCCCGCAAGGGATGCGGCTCGAATAAGCCAAAGTTAGTCGCAACCACATTCGCCATTGCGTTCCCCGGCAAAGATCACGTCCAAGACGACCATTTTGGATGGCCGCCACCCGATCAAATGCGCTTGCCCCAGGCCGAGACCGCGCCGAACAAATGCATGACATCCTTCACGAAAATGCGGAAATGCGCGGAAAAGTCCCGCTTGGCCAATTTCTTGTTCAGATAGGATTCCCAAGTCAGTCGCTGCACGTCCGGATCACGACAGATGCTGACAAAGCGCTCGCGACGCCGGTCATTGGCGTACCAGAAATACTGCATCATCCTGAGGATGAAGAAGACCGTGCCGTGTTCCGACATGAAACGACGGCGCACTCGCGCCAATTCACGCGCATTGCCCGTCGCCAGCAGTCGCTCGACTGCCTCGCCCCCATAGCGGCCCGTTACCATCGCGTAGTAAATGCCTTCGCCGGAGGCTGGAGCCACAACACCAGCCGCATCACCGACAACAACGACATCGCGCCCGTTATCCCACCGCTTCAACGGCTTCAACGGCAGGGGAGCGCCCTCGCAACGGATCGTTTCAGCATCAGACAGGCCGGTCGCGCGACGCAATTCGGCAACCGCCTCGCGGAGCGCGAAGCCCTTCTGCGCACTGCCGGTTCCGATGCTCGTCGTCGCGCCATGCGGGAAAACCCAACCGTAAAAGTCAGGTGAAACCGGTGCCTGGTAATAGATGTCGCAGCGTTTGGGATCGAACCGTTCAAGTGGCGTCTCGGGAGATCGAACGATTTCGTGATAGGCAAAGACGAATGGGACGGCGGCGGCCTTGCCCAGGGTTTGACGGGCCACGCGGGAATTCGCACCATCGGCACCGATCACCGCGCGGGCCGCAACATGATGCGTCTCAGAGGCGCCACCTTCAGCCCGCGTTGTGTAGGTCACGATCGCGGTTCCATCGGCATCTCGCGTGATGTCAACGAAAGTGCCGGATTGACGGGTTGCGCCAAATCGTTCGGCCCGTTCACGCAGCCATTCGTCGAAGACCTCCCGATCGACCATGCCGACGTAGTTATTGTCGATCGCCATATCAACGACGCGATCAGATGGCGCGACAATCCGTGCACCCGAGATGTGCGCTACGATCAAGTGATCCGGAATGGCAAAGTCACGAATGAGCCGTGGCGGAATGGCACCGCCGCAGGGCTTGATGCGCCCGGCCTTGTCGAGCAGCAAAACACGATGGCCGCGCTCGGCAAGATCAGCCGCAGCCGTCGCACCCGCAGGTCCGCCCCCGACAACAACAACGTCATATCGATCATCAGGTCGCATGCAGACCTCCCGATTGTTCATTAAGGACCTGTTCGGCTCCTAGAGCGCTGAGTTCGCGTCGCGTGAAGTCTTGCCTTTCCCCGGATGCGCTCGTCGCCGATGACGCCATTGCGGCCGCTGCAACGAAGGCTACGGCTTCGAGCGCAAAGACAACGGCATAGGCGGAGGTCGCGGAGCCGAGCATGGCCTTGGCCACATCGGCAGTCAGGGTTCCGACAAGCCCGCCAAGCCCAAAGGCAAGCGCTTGCGCCGCACCCCACAGGCCGATGCGGGTGCCATCATGTTTGGCGGCTCCCCTCCCGGCATCTGCTCCACCGGAGGCCAGAGCCATCATCGAGCCGATTGCAGCGGCGGCAAAAACGCCGTTCGCCGTGCCGAGCGCAAACACAAGGCCTTTGAATGCGGTAAGCGGCCAGACGCTGCCACCGGCAATCGCCAGCAAGGCGAGCGCCGATCCGAGACAACCGGCTATCATCCAGCCGCGCAGGACGCCGTTGCGGCTAGCCCCGAACAGGGTCCCGACGATTGCGACAAAGATCATGCCGACAAGCACGCCGCCATGCTGCAAACCACCAAGGGTCGTTGATTGACCGGGCGTCATGCTCAGGCTAGCCCCGGCGAAGGGCTCAAGGATCAAATCCTGGGCGCTATAGGCGAGCATGGAAATGAAAATGAAGAGCGTGAAGCTGCGAGCCTGCGGTTCGGCCCAGACAGCACGCAATGTGCTGAAGAACGGCGGGCGGGCTTCACCATTCGGCGTCACAGCATCCACGATCCCGGCCCGTTTCACGATGCGGCCTTCGATCCGCCAGATCGCCAAGACCGAGATCAACAGGGCCGTTCCATCAATGCCAAGCACGACGTTCACGAGCCGCTCGGACGAAAATGGATCGAGCAGACGCCCGGCGATGCCAGCCGTCAACACGAACCCAGCGATCATCAGGATCCAGACGACAGTCGCCGCTGCCGGTTTCAACCGAGGCTCGACGCGTTCAGACAGCATTGTGAGGATCGAGGTGCCCGCCGCACCTGCCCCGATGCCAATCAAGCCGTAGGCCAGGCCAGCGAGCGCCAGACCACTGGTTCTGTCCGTTCCCATCAAGGCGGTGGCCACGGCTGCCAGCGAGCCACCCGCCGCCAGACACACCATGCCGCCAATGATCCATGGGGTTCGGCGGCCAACACGATCCGAGCCATAGCCCCAGCGCGGACGCAGAACCTGAAGCGCATGGTGAAACGTGACAAGCAGCCCCGGTACAACAGCCGGCAACGCGAGTTCAACAACCATCACCCGGTTCAATGTTGATGTCGTCAGAACAACAATTGCACCAAGCGACGCCTGAACAAGGCCCAGCCGGATGATGTCTAACCAACCAAATCGATCTGATTTCATGGTGTCACCCGAGCGTTGGTCGAAAAGTCAGGACCGGTCGGAAGCATCTCCCGCAGTTGGGCACAGCCATCCAGACCGCCGTGCTTGACCATCTGGTTCTGCGTTGGCTGACGCCATCCCCATTCGAGATCCGCGGTTTCGAGCGTGAAAGGGATGCTCTTCAACCCGACGCCACGCCGGCAGAGCTCTGCAAACCGGCCGATTTGCGTCGACAACTCAAGAGCAGGTGAGGCTGTCTGATATCCCATGAATACGAAGATATCTTTGACACTAAATTATGTCTAGTAAAATTGACACTTCCTACATTTTTCGTGCAACAGGTCGCGAGTACCGACGTGAGCGCAGCCTGCGCACACACTAAAAAGCACAAGAAATCCAATCTCTTGCGCAAAAAATATAACTGGATTCTGGAAAATCACGCAACGCGATAGCGTCACAATTCAAGACGGAACAGATATGTCCACGCCATCATCATCGATCGGATCGCCAATGCCATAACGGCGCAATTTGGCGTAGAGACCCTGCCGGCTCAGCCCGAGAATCTGAGCCGCCGACGCACGATTGTCATTGGTCAATTCGAGGGCAGCTTCGATGCACATATGCTCGACCATATCAGTGGTCTCGCGCACCAGTTCTTTCAGAGATACGCGCCCGACGAGTTCAGCAAGGTTCGTCACCGATTTTGCGAAGGTAGAGCTGCCTCTCGGCAACGACAGTGTCGCGCGCTGCCGGAGCACCCGGATCACCATCCCGTAGCACAGTGACGAGCCATGCATGGCCGAAACGCCAGTGACTTCCACCTCTTCGTGGCCCAGTTGCTCACTACGGACGATTGTCGCGAAATCGCGCATTGCGCCATGTTCACGCAAATTCGACACGATCAGATCAACGTCAACACCGGGTCGACCAACCCAGCGGTCAAGCCGCTGACCACGCGCCTGCTCGGCAGACGCCAGTTCGGCGAGCTCCAGAAAACTCTCGTTGACCTCGAGAATCCGCCTATCATTGTCAATCACGACAAAGGCTTCGGGAATCTTGCGCAGGATCTCGATCACCGGCAATCGGGCTGTGGAGGACTCGATTGGTGCCGAGGCTGACGCCAAACGGATCAGCAGATGCACCGTCTGGTCCGTTCGGAACGAAGACGCTGTCGCGTCAAGCTCAGTCCAGGACTCCGGCAGCACCAGTTTTGTCGGTTCGGAACGCCCGGCGACGCGCGCCAACTGGATGATTTCTTGCAACGCGACTTGACTGTCATCGCTGAAGAGATCGCGGAGATCAGCGCCCGTGACCTTTGAATTCGGCACGCCAAACAGACTGACCGCCGCCGGGTTTGCTTCCGTGACCTTGAGGCTGCTAGCCTCTGCCACCAGCAACGGTTCCGACGAGAGCTGGAACAGCATGCGATAGCGCGATTCCGCATTGCGGACGCGCGCATATTCTCGCTCTGCCGATCGTTGCAAATCGATGATTTTCTGCTGCAACTTTGCAATCGGCCTGAGATCGCGGCCCAACGCCAGCGTCCAACCTGACGGACCCACCTGAACGACGGAGAACTGGGCCGGCAGTTCAAAATCCTCGGAAATGGCCAGATTGATCTCGCGGCCCCTTATTTTCTTGCCAGTTGCCGCATCGCGCAACATGGCGTCGACCTTCGGTTTGCTTTCGACGGTAGCGACATCGATCCAGCGCTGCCCAGCACATCCCTTTAAAGCCGCATGTTCAAGGTTTTCGCCGACCGACACGTCCACGATTACGCCGTCGTCATCAATCAGAAAGGCCAGATCGGATACAGCTGCAACGATATTTGCGACCGCTACCGGCTCGATCGCACCGGTACGGTCCCCTGATCTGGAGGCATTTATCAAGCCATTTAAGAACACCGAGGCCTCCGTGGCCGATCGGTTAAATGTTTGATCCCGCATTTACATGCGCTCCTAGCTGACCCGCGTCATCGTTCTTGTTTGAACGATCGCCTGACGCGCGTCAACAGCGGACGCGTCTGCCCCAACCAACAATACACGTTCGGGATGATCGTTGAACCAAGATCCACCAACAAGTATGCGCATATTGGGATTGAGAGAGTGTAGTCTTATCGATTTAATTAAACCCACAAGCGCGGGTTCAAATATTTCGCAACTCAGAGATAGTCCGATCACGTCGAAACGTGACTTTTGCACCATGTAAACCAGTTCGTTCTGGTTTCCATCGACTTTAGAGGTAACGTCCCATCCGGCACGGCGAAAAAACTCTTCGACCATCAGAATGCCAAACGAGTGTTGTTCGCCAGGAGTCGGCGACAACAGGATCCTGCTGGGATCTTGCGAATAATCAGGCTTGATTTCGAACGACCGGCTCACCTCGCGCAACAACTGATTGAGACGAAACAAGCCGACTGTCACATCCATGAAATCACATGTGTCATCCTCCCACATGCGGCCAAGCAGGCGGGCGGCCGGCGTCAACAGATCGAGGAAGATCGCCTCAAGCGAGACGCCTGAGGCGAAAATCGCCGCTACCTGCGCAATCGCAACCTCAACCTCATGCTCCATGACGAGCCTCACAAAGCGCTCCACGTCATTGACACCGATGACCGTGGTCACGTCAGACGGCAACTTCAGCGTCGCCGCATCTGTTTTGTGCTGAAGTAATAAACGAGGAATAAACTCGCCTTCAATCGTCTTGGCGAGCTTCAATACTTCTTCTGGATCAAGACCTTCATTGTCTTTTTTCTGTTTTCCGAGCGACGAGGTCACAAAACGACGGTTCTTCGTCTTCTCTCTGTCGAAACAGTCAGAGACATCGGAAACCCTGCCGAGGTAATCCATGCCAGCCTCCCCAAGACTGTTCGTTCTATATTTATATCAATTAGGGACAATGTCTCACCGGCTTAATTCCGAGTCAATCGCATCCCCTTCGAGTTTGAAATTATTTAGGGCGACACATACCCGGGTCAATGGCGCTGAAATCCTCGTGGATGCGCAAAGCCATAGGCTCGTTTCGCCCCTTTCACCTTGTCGAAAGGGTCGTCAAAACGGTCAAAACCAGTTCTCACGATTTAATAGAACTGTAAATTTTGATTTACGTCAAGCTGGATTGACATTCCCATTCGAGCGGCTCTATCTTCTGGTGAACGAGGCGGCAATGTTGCCCAAACAGAGGAGGAGAGATCATGACGACATATCTATCGCCCCCCCTCCCCTCCTCGCAGTTCAACAGAAAAGCGAACGGCCTCTATACGGCTGAGCAGAGGATCAGGCGGGACATGTCTCCCTGGACCCTGGTTCAGGGTATTCTGGCACCCGTCCAGTTCCTGGTCTTTCTCATCAGCCTTGGGCTTGTGCTGCATAGCCTGGTGACCGGAGACTGGGTGGAAGCGGCAACGCTCTCGATCATCGTCAAGACACTGATCCTCTACACGATCATGGTGACCGGCTCCCTCTGGGAAAAGGATGTGTTCGGTGTCTATCTCTTCGCTCCGGCCTTCTTCTGGGAAGACGCTGTCAGCTTCGTCGTGATCGCGCTGCACACGGCCTATCTCATTGCCCTTGCAACACATTGGCTGAGTGAACGCGACCAGCTCCTGCTCGCCTTGGCCGCCTATGGAACCTACCTGGTCAATGCGATCCAGTTTGTCTGGAAATTGCGGTCGGCCCGCCTGCAGGCAGCCGCAACGCTGGCGACCGACCATTTCGAATCCGCAATGTCTGAACTGGCCGGGAGCGCGCAATGAACGACCTGTCAGCCTCCATCAGCGCTCCACTCGAATGCAATGACGTCCTGCGCGAACGCGGGCAACGCGAGGTCTTTTGCGGCTTGACGAGCATCGTCTGGCTACATCGGAAAATCCAGGACGCCTTCTTTCTTGTCGTGGGATCACGAACCTGCGCCCACCTCATCCAGTCGGCGGCGGGGGTCATGATCTTTGCCGAGCCACGTTTTGCAACCGCGATCATTGATGATCGTGACCTCTCGGGTGTTGCCGAGATGAACGAGGAACTGGATAAGGTCGTCACGCGCCTCATTCAACGGCGCCCCGACATCAAGCTCCTTTTCCTCGTCGGATCCTGTCCGTCGGAAGTCATCAAGCTCGATCTGTCGCGTGCCGCCCAGCGTCTGTCGCGGCAATTGATGCCCGATGTACGGGTGCTCTCCTATTCCGGATCGGGAATCGAGACCACGTTCACGCAGGGTGAAGACGCTTGCCTGACAACACTCGCGCGCGAATTGCCGTCCGCAGCCGCCGATGCACCCGCATCACTTCTCATCGTGGGCGCTCTGCCTGACGTGGTTGAAGATCAATTTCGCCGCCTGTTCGCGGATCTGGGCCTCGGGAACGTCGGCTTCCTGCCGCCACGCGGCTCAGCCGAACTGCCGCCGATTGGCAGCAATACGCGCTATCTCCTGGCACAGCCTTTCCTGGGGGAAACATCCCGTGCGCTGGATGATCGGGGTGCGACGCGGTTGGCCGCACCATTCCCCTTCGGTATCGAGGGCACGAGCGCCTGGATTGCAGCGGGAGCCCAAGCCTTTGGCATCGACGGGGCGACCGTCGAGCGCACCATCGCGCCGCATCGCGAAAGAGCTGGGATCGCGCTCGCCCATTATCGCGACGTGCTGCGGGGCAAGCGGTTCTTCTTTTTCCCCGATTCCCAGCTGGAAATTCCGCTCGCCCGGTTTCTCGCTCGTGAACTGGACATGATCCCGGTTGAGGTCGGGACACCCTATATCCATCGTCAGCATATGGCAGCCGATCTGGCCTTGTTGCCGCCCGGCACGCTGATCAGCGAAGGTCAGGATGTCGACAGCCAGCTTGATCGCTGTCGCGCGGCGCAACCCGATATTGTCGTGTGCGGGCTCGGGCTTGCCAATCCGCTGGAAGCCGAGGGCCTGACGACCAAATGGTCCATCGAATTGCTGTTTTCTCCCACGCACGGGTTTGAGCAGGCAGGCGATCTCGCCGAACTGTTCGCCCGGCCCCTGATCCGCCGCGCGCGTCTTGGAGGGGGCAAGCCATGAAGCTGACGCTCTGGACCTATGAAGGCCCACCCCACGTCGGAGCGATGCGCATCGCAGCCTCAATGACAGGCCTGCATTATGTGCTGCATGCCCCGCAAGGCGACACCTACGCCGATCTCCTGTTCACGATGATCGAACGGCGCGATACCCGTCCGCCGGTGACCTATACGACCTTCCAGGCCCGCGACCTCGGGGGCGACACGGCTGGCCTTTTCCAGCGGTCTGTCTCTGATGCCTATGATCGCTTCAAGCCGGAGGCCATGATCGTTGGTGCCTCCTGCACCGCGGAACTGATCCAGGATGACCCCGCCGGTCTCGCCCGCGCGCTCGATTTGCCGATACCGGTGATCCCGCTCGAACTGCCGTCGTACCAGAAAAAGGAAAACTGGGGCGCAGCGGAGACGTTTTACCGGCTGTGTCGGGCCTTGGCCGGGCCGCATGTCCCACCACCGGGCACGTCAAGACCGGTGCGGGACTTGGGTCGTCGACCGCTCTGCAACATACTGGGGCCAACTTCGCTGGGTTTCCGCAATCGCGATGACCTGGTGGAAGTGCGGAAGTTGCTCGACCGGTTGGGTGTCGATGTGAACGTCGTCGCGCCGCTCGGTGCATCGCCGGCTGACATCGCGCGCCTCGGAGAGGCCGATTTCAACGTTGTGCTCTATCCCGAGATTGCCGACGTTGCCGTAAAATGGCTGGAGCGCAGCTTTGGTCAGAAGTCGGTTCGTGTATCGCCGATCGGCGTGGGCGGAACCCGCGATTTCATCGAGGCTGTTGCTGGACTGATCGGGTCTGATACAGCCCCCTTGCTCAATGAGCCGACGTCGCGTCTGACCTGGTACGCCCGGTCCGTCGACAGCACCTACCTGAACGGCAAGCGAGTCTTCATCTTTGGCGACGCGACCCATGCGATTGCTGCGGCTCGTGTAGCGACGATGGAGTTGGGCCTGACGGTTGTCGGGCTTGGCACTTATGCCCGCGAATTTGCCCGCGACGTCCGCGACGCCGCCGCCCTTTATGGGCTCGAAGCCCTCATCACCGACGATTACCTCGAAGTTGAAGAGGCGGTGGAAGCGCTTGCACCGGATCTCGTGCTCGGTACGCAGATGGAACGCCATATCGCAAAGCGGCTCGGTATCCCGTCCGCTGTCATCTCGGCCCCAGTGCATGTGCAGGATTTCCCCGCCCGGTACTCCCCGCAAATGGGTTTCGAAGGCGCCAACGTGCTGTTCGATACCTGGGTTCATCCGCTGATGATGGGGCTGGAAGAGCACCTGCTCGTCATGTTCCGGGACGACCGGGAATTTCATGGCACGGCAGGCCCGTCGCACATCGTCCGGATGGCGACACCCCAGCCTCAGGCCGCTGCCTCTGTAATGAGCAGCGAGTCGCAACCAGCTACCATCCAGGACGTGAATGCTGAGAGCCAGCCGGATGTCGGACAAACGACGACCGTCTGGAATGCCGATGCAGAACGGGAACTGAAGAAGATTCCCTTCTTTGTGCGCGGCAAGGCCCGCCGGAATACCGAACGCTTCGCCCTTGAAAGACGCTTGACGGAAATCACAGTGGACACCCTGTACGATGCCAAAGCTCACTTCAGCCGGTAACTCGGCCCGTTCGACGGCACAGCCCATCCGCGTCGTGTTCGTGACGATGGATACGCATGTGGCGAGCGCAACTGATCGGGCTGTCAAGGACCTGCGTCAGGTCTTTCCGGGACTCGAAGTCGCTTTGCATGCCGCCACCGAATGGGGCGATGATGGACGGTCGCTTGCCCGCTGCAAGGCCGATATTGCGACAGGCGATATCATCATTGCGTCCATGCTGTTCATGGAAGATCATTTCCGCGACATCCTTGAAGACTTGAAGGCCCGCCGCGACCATTGCGACGCGATGGTTTGCCTTTTGTCGGCGGCGGAAGTGACCAAGCTGACGCGGATCGGGCCGTTCCGGATGGACGAGCCTGAGACCGGCGCGCTGGCGTTCCTCAAGAAATTGCGCGGCAGCAAGGGCAAGGCTGGGTCGAGCGCCAGTGGCGGTGCGCATCAGATGAAAATGCTGCGTCTGTTGCCGCAGATCCTGCGCTTCATCCCCGGCACCGCGCAGGATGTCCGTGCCTATTTCCTGACCCTGCAATATTGGCTAGCCGGGTCCGAGGTCAATATCGCCAACATGATCCGCATGCTGATCGACCGCTATGCTGACGGCCCCCGAAAGGGTCTGCGTGGTGTCGGTACGGCTGCACCGGTCGTCTACCCTGATACGGGCCTCTATCATCCACGCATGAAGGGGCGGATCGGCGAACGTCCCGACCTCCTGCCGAATACCGGTCGCATGGGGACTGTCGGATTGCTGGTGCTGCGGTCCTATGTGCTGGCTGGTAACTCCGCCCATTACGATGGCGTCATTTCCGCCCTGGAAGCCCGTGGCCTCAAGGTGATCCCGGCCTTTGCCTGTGGCCTCGACTCCCGTCCGGCGATCGAGCGCTTTTTCCTCGATCGCAATGGCCGCCCGGTCATTGATGCGCTGATTTCCCTGACCGGCTTTTCACTTGTCGGCGGCCCTGCCTACAATGATGCCCGCGCGGCAGAAGAAATCCTCGCCAAACTGGATGTGCCCTATCTCGCCGCCGTACCTGCCGAGCTTCAGACCATCGAGCAGTGGGCCGGATCCGAGCGTGGCCTGTCGCCGGTGGAATCGACGATCATGGTCGCTATCCCCGAGCTTGATGGCGCGACCGGACCGATCGTCTTTGGCGGACGCTCTGACCATGCGGGCGTTGCCTGTACCGGCTGCACACGGGCTTGCGTGTTTTCCGCCAACGAGGGCAAGCGGGACATGCATCCGTGTCCCGAGCGGGCCGACATGCTTGCCGCGCGGGTTGGCAAGCTGGTGGCGCTCCGGCGGTCGGAGCGGGCCAATCGCCGGGTCGCCATCGTCCTGTTCAATTTTCCGCCCAATGCAGGCAACACCGGAACAGCTGCCTATCTCGGCGTGTTCGAGTCGCTTCTGAACACGCTGACGGCCATGCGGAGTGCCGGTTATACGGTCGAGGTTCCGGCCTCGGTTGAAGCGCTGCGCGACAGTATCATCGAAGGCAATCGTGATCGCTATGGAGCGACTGCGAATGTTGTAGCCCGTGTTTCGGCAGAGGATCACGTTCGCCGCGAACGCCATTTGAGCGAGATCGAATCCCAATGGGGACCGGCTCCCGGTCGGCATCAGACCGATGGATCCACCATCTTCGTGCTCGGTGCCCAGTTCGGCAATGTGCTCGTCGGTGTGCAACCCGCCTTCGGCTATGAAGGCGACCCGATGCGGCTGTTGTTCGAGAAAGGCTTTGCACCCACGCACGCGTTCTCGGCATTCTACCGGTACCTGAAGGAAGAGTTCCGCGCCGAGAGCGTGCTGCATTTCGGCACCCACGGCGCGCTCGAATTCATGCCCGGCAAGCAGGTCGGGCTGACCGCATCCGACTGGCCGGATCGCCTGATCGGCGACCTGCCCAATGTCTATCTCTACGCTGGCAATAATCCGTCCGAGGGCACCATCGCCAAGCGACGGTCAGCGGCAACGCTGGTCAGCTACATGACCCCGCCGATAGCCCATGCAGGGCTCTATCGCGGGCTGCTGGATCTCAAATCATCGCTCGATCACTGGCGCAGGATCGATGTCACGGCCAACGCGGATGCGCATGAAACCGCCGCCCTGATCCAGGCACAGGCCGCTGTTGTCAACCTGGCGGAAGCCGAACCCGTCTGGGGTGATGAGGCCACACAGCAAATCGACCGGCTGACGGCGGCGGTGCTCGAACTGGAATACACATTGATCCCGCATGGCCTGCATGTGATCGGCAAGCCAATTGAGGCCGCAGAACGGGCGGAGATGCTGATTGCCATCGCTGACGCAGGCCACCAGCTGACCCTTAGCCCTGCGGCAGCCGACGCAATCGTCGCAGGCCAAAAGGCTCAAGCAGTCGCAGCCGAAGCACAATTGCCCACCGATGAAACACATCTCAAGATCATTGCCGAACTGATCTCAGCCAACGACCAATTGGCAAGGGATCACGAGACGCCTGCGCTCCTCCGGGCACTCGATGGCCGCTACATCCGCCCCGTTGCCGGCGGCGACTTGCTGCGCACCCCCGAGGTCATGCCATCAGGCCGCAATATTCACGGCTTTGATCCGTTCCGGATCCCGAGCGCATTCGCGATGCTCGACGGTGGCAGGCAGGCGGATCGTGTGCTGGCGCGCGCCGTCGCGGATACAGGCAAACTGCCCCAAACCGTTGCCATGGTGCTCTGGGGCACGGACAACCTGAAGAACGAGGGCGGACCGATCGCCCAGGTCCTGTCGCTCATCGGCGCTCGGCCAAGGTTCGACGGATATGGCCGCCTGGCCGGCGCGGTGCTCGTTCCCCTCGCCGAACTCGGTCGGCCCCGGATCGACGTCATCATCACGATGTCCGGCATCTTCCGGGACCTGATGCCGCTGCAAATCAAGCTTCTGGCCGAGGCAACCTATCTGGCGGCAGCAGCAGACGAGCCGGTCGAGCAGAATTTCATCCGCGCCCATGCCCTCGCCTTTCAGCAGGAACACGGCGGAGATCTGGAAACGGCTGCACTCAGGGTCTTCGGTAACGCCGACGGTACCTATGGTTCCAATGTCAACAATCTCATCGAGTCCAGCGCTTGGAGCGAGGAAGACGAGATTGCCGAGACCTATTCACGACGCAAGAGCTTTGCCTATGGCCGCTCGGGCAAGCCGGTGCAGCAGCGGGCGCTGATGACCAGCGTTCTGGAAAAGGTCGATCTCGCCTACCAGAACCTCGATTCCGTCGAGTTGGGTGTCACCACGGTCGATCACTATTTCGACACGCTCGGCGGGATCAGCCGGGCGGTTGCCAAGGCCAAGGGCGGCACCAGCGCACCCGTTTACGTTGGCGATCAAACGCGCGGGGCAGGTGTCGTTCGCTCGCTCGGGGAGCAGGTGAGCCTCGAAGCCCGGACCCGGATGCTGAACCCGAAATGGTACGAGGGCATGCTCGCCCATGGCTACGAAGGCGTACGCCAGATCGAGGAACATGTCTCCAACACTATGGGCTGGTCGGCGACGACGAGCGAAGTGGCGCAGTGGGTCTACAAGGGCCTGAGCGACACATTCATCCTCGATCCCGTGATGCGGGCGAGGCTTGCAGAACTTAATCCGACCTCCGCTGCCAAAATTGTCAATCGCCTGATCGAGGCGACGGAACGCAACTACTGGTCGCCCTCAGAGGCCGATCTGGAAGCCCTGGCGAAGGCGGGTGAGGAACTCGAAGATCGCCTTGAAGGACTAACCGTTCACGCTGCAGCCTGACAGAAGGAATATCGCCTTGAACCACGTGCCGCAGATCAATCGTGTAAGACGCCTCGACGGCGAAGGGAGCGTACAAGTCGCGCTTGACCCTGCGCTGAAGATCGGCACCGCCAAGGTCTTTGCCGTTTATGGCAAGGGCGGTATCGGCAAGTCGACAACTTCGTCGAACCTGTCCGTCGCCTTCTCCAAGCTCGGCAAGCGCGTGCTGCAGATCGGCTGCGACCCGAAGCACGACAGCACGTTCACGCTGACAAAGTCGCTGATGCCGACGGTGATCGATGTGCTCGAAAGCGTCAATTTCCACACCGAGGAATTGCGCGTCGAGGACTTCGTCTACGAGGGCTACAACGGGGTCATGTGCGTTGAGGCCGGTGGCCCGCCAGCCGGAACCGGTTGCGGTGGCTATGTCGTCGGACAGACCGTGAAGCTCCTGAAAGAACATCACCTTCTGGACGAGACGGATGTCGTGATCTTCGACGTCCTGGGTGACGTCGTTTGCGGCGGCTTTGCCGCGCCACTGCAACACGCCGACCGGGCGCTCATCGTGACCGCGAACGACTTCGATTCGATCTTCGCGATGAACCGGATCGTCGCCGCGATCCAGGCCAAGTCGAAGAACTACGACGTCCGCATCGGTGGCGTCATCGCCAACCGTTCGGCAGGCACCGACCAGATCGACAAGTTCAACGAACGCGTCGGGCTGACGACTATGGCCCGCTTCCCGGATCTGGATGTCATCCGGCGGTCGCGCCTGAAGAAGGCAACCCTGTTCGAGATGGAAGCATCGCCTGAGATTGAAGCTGTCCAGCAGGAATATCTGCGGCTCGCCGCAAAGCTGTGGGCAGGCACCGATCCGGTCAGCGTCAATTCACTGAAAGATCGCGAGATCTTTGATCTTCTGGGGTTCGACTGATGAGCACAGGCACCTATCTCGAGCGGCGTGGCCAGATCCAGACCTATTTCGACCGCACAGCGGTCGACGCCTGGCGGCGGTTGACGTCAGACGCACCGGTCGGTTCGATCCGCGCTACGGTCCGCGCCGGTCGCAACGCAATGCGGACCACCCTTCTGTCCTGGTTGCCGGAGGATCTCTCAGGCCGACGGTTGCTGGATGCCGGCTGCGGGACCGGCGCACTGTCGATCGAAGTGGCCAAGCGCGGGGCCGAGGTTGTCGGGATCGACATTGCCCCGACGATCATCGAGATGGCGGAGGAGCGGATGCCGCCCGAATTCCGCGAGCGTATCCGGTTTCATGCTGGCGATATGCTCGAAGCCAGCCACGGGACCTTTGATCACGTCGTGGCGATGGACAGCATCATCCACTACGAGGATCGCGACATCACGGGCGTCCTTGCTGGACTTGCGGCCCGCACGCGTCATTCGATTGCCTTCACGTTTGCGCCCCGGACGCCCCTGCTGGCAGCGATGCATTCCATCGGCCGTCTGTTCCCGCGTGGCGATCGTGCTCCGTCCATCGAACCCGTGGCAGAAGCCCGCCTGCGTCGCCTGATCGCGACCGACCCACGCCTCAAGGGGTGGCAGGTTGCCCGCACGGAACGCGTCACGTCTGGCTTCTACATCAGCCAGGGACTGGAACTGGTGCGCACATGAAACGGATCGGCGACTTCGCAGCAGTCTGGAAAAAGCTGGGGACGCAGTTCCTTCCGTTTGCCGATGCGGCAACGGAAGACCTGCCGCTCGGCCGACTACTGCGGCTGTCGCTGTTTCAGGTGACCGTCGGGATGGCGATGGTGCTGCTTGTCGGCACATTGAACCGTGTCATGATCGTCGAACTCGGCGTTTCCACCACATTCGTTGCCTGCGTCGTTGCTCTTCCGCTCATATTCGCTCCGTTGCGCGCCCTGATCGGCTTCCGGTCGGACAATCATCGCTCCTATCTCGGCTGGAAGCGGGTTCCCTATATCTGGATGGGAACGATGAGCCAGTTCGGCGGCCTCGCCATCCTGCCATTCGCGCTGCTGATCCTCTCAGGCGACACGACTGGTCCAGCCTGGATAGGCGAAGTGGCGGCAGGACTGGCGTTCCTGTTGGTCGGCGCTGGCTTGCAGACGGCCCAGACAGCCGGGCTCGCGCTGGCAACGGATCTTTCAACCGAAGCCGCCAGACCAAAGGTCGTTGCACTCATGCATGTTATGCTGCTGGTGGGCATGGCAGCTGCAAGCTTTGTCTTCTCCTTTGCCTTGAAGAACTTCTCGGAGCTGCGCCTGATCCAGGTAATCCAGGGGGCCGCTGTCACGACGATGGCGCTGAACCTGATCGCACTCTGGAAGCAGGAAGCGCGCGACCCGAGCCGGACCCGGCATGCAGAGGTCAGGCCATCGTTCTTCGAGACGTGGCGTGCGTTTTCGGCAAACCGGAACGCCAAGCGGTTTCTGGTCACGGTCGCGCTCGGCACCGCTGCATTCAACATGCAGGACATCGTTCTGGAGCCCTATGGCGGCGAAATCCTGCATCTGGGCGTCGGCGAGACGTCGGCGCTGACCGCCCTGCTCGCCCTTGGCGCGCTGGCTGCATTCGGGCTCGCCGCACGGCTCTTGCAGCGCGGCACGGACGCCTGCCGGATTGCGGCGATCGGTTTGATCGCGGGATTGCCAGCCTTTGCAGCGGTCGGCCTGGCCGCCCCGATGGACTCACCCATGCTCTTTCGGTGCGGGACCCTGATGATCGGTTTCGGTGGGGGACTGTTCGCCATCGGTACGCTGACCGCTGCAATGTCACTCGAAAAGGCCGGACGGACAGGCCTGGCGCTTGGTGCCTGGGGTGCTGCGCAGGCAACGAGCGCGGGCATCGCCATCGCCGGCGGCGGGGCCTTACGCGATTTCATCACGGGCCTTGCAGATAACGGCGTACTCGGCCCGGCAGTTGTCGGACCAGCGGCGGGTTACAGCGCGGTCTACCAGAGCGAACTGGCCCTTCTCTTCATGACTCTGATTGCAATTGGACCATTGGTGCGTCGACCGGTTTCAACCGCTCACGCCACAGACCCGACCACCCCCAATACCTATGGCATGGCCCAGCCGCTCGGCTGACGCTATCTCTGAGGAGAACGACGATGACATACAACGGTTTTCTATCCCACATAGATCTTGCGCAGGTGGTCCTGTACATCTTCTGGCTGTTTTTCTCTGCCCTGATCTTGTATCTGGTCCGCGAAAACAAGCGTGAAGGCTATCCTCTCGTGGCCGATGTCGCTGATCGCAGCTACGGCGCCTGGATCGGCTGGCCGGATCTGCCAAAGCCAAAGACCTACATCCTGCCGCACGGCGGAACGGTCACGGTCCCCAATTCCAAGCAAGACGCCCGAACCATCAACCTGACACCGAGCGCTCCGTTCCCTGGCGCACCGCTTGAGCCAACCGGCAATCCGCTCATCGATGGCGTCGGTCCGGCGTCCTACGCCGAACGGGCTGACGTTCCTGATCTGACGCTGGAAGGCGATCCCAAGATTGTGCCTCTGCGCGTGGCACCAGACTTCAGCGTCGCGACCCGCGATCCAGACCCTCGGGGCATGGCTGTCATCGGCACAGATGGACGCATCGCCGGGACGGTCACCGACGCCTGGGTCGACAAATCCGAGTATATTTTCAGATACTTCGAGATGGAAGTTGGTGAAGCAGGGCGGCACATCCTCCTGCCGGTCACCTTCTGCCGCGTCGATGCAGGCAATCGTCAGATCCGCGTCAAGGCGATCACGGCGGCTCAGTTCGCCGATGTACCGGGCCTGGCAAATCCGGACCAGGTCACGTTCCTCGAGGAAGACAAGATCTGTGGCTATTACGGTGGCGGCTACCTCTACGCGACGCCGGACAGAGCGGAGCCCCTGATATGAGCGCGCTCCTTGACCACGCCGACGGTGAGCCGGAGGTTCTCCACAACCACGCGCTCCCCGATGAACTGCCGGTTGGTGAACGTCTGCTCTGGCAGGGTGTTCCTGACGTCAAATCGACGGCACTGCATGTCTTCCATGTGCGCAAGGTCGCGGTTTATTTCGTCGCCCTGATGATATGGCGGTTTCTTGACCGGCTTTCCGATGGTGCATCGGTACAGGACTCGTTGACCTTTGCGCTTTGGTTCCTGCCAGTGGCGATAGCCGGGCTGGCCCTGCTGACAGTTCTCTCCGTTCTGACAGCGAAGACGACGATCTACACGATCACCACAAAACGGGTCGTGTTTCGGATCGGCATCGCGCTCTCGATGACAGTGAACCTACCGTTCAAGGTCGTCGAGGCAGCAAGCCTGAAACTGTTCAAGGACGGTAGCGGCGATATCGCGCTGCAGCTGCAACCCGACAACAAGACGGCCTACGCCGTGCTCTGGCCGCATGCCCGCCGCTGGTACCTGACGCACCCGCAACCGACACTGCGTTCGATCCCCAATGCGCGCGACGTCGCCGACATCCTGTCGGAGTCGCTGGCCAGCCTGTCGCTGTCATCTGACGCACCCTTGCTCCGGCATACGGTGAACGGCAGAGGCGAGCAAGTGATGACGCCGGTTCTGGCCTATCCAGCCGCCGCCGAATGACGACGCGATCGAGAACGAGGAGGACACAATGAGCGATAGTCTGGCAGCAAAACCTTTTCCGCGCGGTGCCGTGATCGCGGCAGGCGTGATGGTGATGTTGTCGCTCGCTGCCGCCTCGTTGGCACGGTTCACCGGGATCGGTCGCGATGAACCCGTCGCGGCAGCCACCCTGGCCAGCCGTACGGTGCAATTTTCTGATCGAACCGATGGGGCTGTCATCGTCACTGACGCCGTGAACGGCCATGAGGTCGCAGTGCTTGCACCGGGCACCAACGGTTTCGTGCGCGGTGTCATGCGCGGCCTCGCCCGCAACAGGCGGCTTGCCGGTGTTGGTGATGCTCCGCCGTTTCAAATTATCCAGCGCGTCGACGGGCGTCTTGACCTCGTCGATCCTTCAACCGGCCGCGACATCGCGCTGGACGCCTTCGGGCATACCCAGGTCGAGGCCTTCGCAGTGCTCTTGAACGCAAAGGAATGACCTCATGAGCATCTGGTTCCCCGGACGTACGACCATCACGGTGCCCTGCACCGTAGACGTCGAGCACACCCATGAGCGTCTGCATGCTCATGTCGATCTGGACGGAGTTCTGCTCGGTCCCGGCGACGAAGTGCAGGTGCATGGCGCGCCGACACATGTCTCTTTCGGGGAGCATGTGATCCGCCGCTGTACCGCAACCATCACTCGGGCAGGCTGGCTTGAAGCCACCTTCACCAAGCTGATGGGTCACACCGAATTGACCGAACTTTACGAAGTCGGATTTTCAGACGGGAGAGCGTCATGATCAGAATCGAAGGTGGCGGAGGCGCAGCCTCCATTAATCCAGGACTGACAAAGGAATTGGCCGAGACCGAAACCGTGCTCAGCCCCCGCTTCTACACGACCGACCATGCGGCGATGGACAAGATCGACGTGAGCCTCGTCCGGCATGAGTGGGATGAGATCATGGCCGAGTTGAAGGCCGACCATAACAAGGGTCACTTTGAACGCAGTCCCGAGTTCGAAGCCTTCAAGCTCGCCGATCTCCCGCCGGACCTGCGTCAGGAGTTCACTGACTTCCTCATGAGCTCGCTGACCGCCGAATTCTCCGGTTGCGTGCTCTATGCCGAGATCAAGAAGCGCATCAAGAACGACGAGATCCGCAAGCTGTTCACGTACATGAGCCGCGATGAATCCCGCCACGCCGGCTTCATCAATGAGGTGCTGAAGGATGCCAAGATCGGCGTCGACCTGGGCTTTCTCGCCAAGACTAAGAAATACACGTACTTCCGGCCCAAGTTCATCTTCTACGCGACCTATCTTTCCGAAAAGATCGGCTATGCCCGCTACATCACGATCTTCCGGCAATTGGAGCGGAACCCGGAATACCGGTTCCACCCCATCTTCAAATGGTTCGAGAAGTGGTGCAACGACGAGTTCCGTCATGGCGAGGCGTTTGCGCTCATCATGCGGGCTGATCCAAAGCTGACATCCGGCCTCAACAAGCTCTGGATCCGGTTCTTCCTGCTGGCCGTTTTTGCGACCATGTACGTGCGTGATCACATGCGCCCTGCCTTTCACAAGGCGCTCGGCGTCGATCCGACCGATTATGACATGAAGGTCCTGCATCTGACGTCCGAGATTTCAAAGCAGGTTTTCCCGTTCACGCTGGATCTCGATCATCCCGTGATGCGGGCTGGCTTTGACCAGCTCTGGCATCTGGCGGAGGCGATGGAGCGGGCAAAGCAGCAAGGCGGCTTGGTCGGTGGCTTGAAGCGCGCGGTGCTTGGCGCACGTGTCTGCCTGAAGCTGGCGCGGCTTTATCTTTTGCCGACGAAATCCAACACGCTTCCCAAGAACGTGCGCCTGGCGGCAGCCTGGTAAGGCGAACGTCGTCGCCCTGCTTCCCAGCGTTGGGGAGCAGAGACCATCCGTCTGGCGGGATCGTATTTGGGGGAACGGGCAGTGCCTGTATTTGCGCAGCCAATCATCTATGTCGTGCTTGTCTGGTGGTTCAGCACCGGCGCGATCCTCTATCTCGACGGTCTCCACGTCCGGACATTCCGCTGGACGGTGGCAGGTGCAAGCTGCGTGATGGCGATCTCGGTCGCCGTCGTGCTGGCAACCCTGTCGGACACGACGCCGTTTGGCGCCTATTTGGCCTTTACGGCGAGTCTGATGATCTGGGGCTGGAACGAAGTCCTGTTTCTGACCGGCTTCGTCACGGGACCGTACCGTCAGGCCTGCCCGGCGGATGCGCGGGGATGGCGACACTTCCGCTACGCAAGCCTCAGCATCCTGCACCATGAACTGCTCATTCTCGTCTCGGCGATGTGCCTGCTCATCGTGACACATGGTGCTGTAAATCAGGTCGCTTCACAGACGTTCCTTGTGCTCTGGGTCATGCGGCTTTCGACAAAACTCAACATCTTTCTCGGTGTCCCCAATCTCAGCGAGGAATTTCTGCCGGATCATCTCATCTATCTCGCCAGCTTCTTCCGCCGGCGAGCGATGAACCTCCTGTTTCCCGTATCGGTGACGGCCTCGACCGTGGCGCTCGTCATCCTGATCATGCGGACGTGGGCCCCCGGCACAACCGACTTCGAACGAACTGGCCTATCGCTCATCGCCACGCTGGTCGCACTTGGTCTGGTCGAACACTGGTTTCTCGTGTTGCCCATCCGGGTCTCGGATCTCTGGAGCTGGGGCTTTGCCTCACGCGCGAAAGATCCTCTCAAGAAGAAGGCGACGTCGAACCCATTGGGTCTGCGTCGCGACGTTTCTCTAACCAAACCCGCTCAGACCGGCCCGATCACGCCGGCTGTCATTCCTTGATACCTCCAACCCCTTGCCTTCGGAGAAAGCCATATGTTGTACGACGCTTTTTTTCGCAGTCAGTTGTCGTCGCTGCGGCGTGAAGGCCGATATCGCGTTTTTGCAAACCTGGAACGGCAGGCGGGATCGTTCCCCAAAGCCATCCAGCAGACCCCGAGGGGTCCGCGTGAGGTGGTCGTCTGGTGTTCCAACGACTATCTCGGCATGGGTCAGCATCCCGATGTGCTCGCCGCAATGCATGAGGCGCTCGATCGCTGCGGCGCGGGTGCAGGCGGCACGCGCAATATCGCCGGAACCAACGTCTACCATGTCCGGCTCGAACAGGAGCTTGCCGATCTCCACCGCAAGGAAGCGGCGCTCCTCTTCACATCAGGCTATTCGTCCAATTGGGCGACACTGTCGACGCTCGCCACCAACATGCCGGGATGCGTCGTGTTCTCCGACGAAGGCAATCACGCCTCGATGATTGAGGGCATCCGGCACAGCCGTGCCGAACGCAAGATCTTCAAACACAATGACCCGGAAGATCTCGATCGGCTTCTGTCAAGGGTCCCGGCGGGTACGCCCAAGCTCGTGGCGTTTGAATCCGTCTATTCGATGGATGGTGATATAGCTCCCATTGCCGAGTTGTGCGATGTCGCAGAAAAGCACAATGCGCTCACCTATCTCGACGAGGTGCATGGAGTTGGCCTCTATGGTCCGCGCGGCGGCGGTGTTGCCGAGCGGGAGGGCCTCGCCCATCGGCTTGATGTGATCGAAGGCACGCTTGGCAAGGCCTTCGGCGTGGTCGGCGGCTATATCACGGGTTCGGAAGTCCTGTGCGATTTCGTGCGCTCCTACGCCTCGGGCTTCATCTTCACGACGGCGTTGCCCCCGGCCGTTGCAGCAGGTGCGATTGCGTCGATCCGTCACCTGAAGCAATCCTCTGCGGAACGTGATCGGCACCAGGATCGCGTGGCGAAGGTCCGGGCGGCACTTGATGCAGCGGGCATCCCGCACATGGCCAACCCCAGCCATATCGTCCCCGTCATGGTGGGCGACCCGAGCGTCTGCAAGGCAATCAGCGATACATTGCTCAGCCAGTACGGGATCTATGTCCAGCCGATCAATTACCCGACCGTCGCGCGCGGCACGGAACGGCTGCGCATCACCCCATCACCGCTGCATTCGGATGCCGACATCACTCATCTCGTTTCGGCCTTGTCGGATATCTGGGCGGCAAACGGCCTGAAACGGGCGGCGTGACAGACGGTTCCCCGACCCAATCGGGCGGGGACCTGCCAATCGGACAGATTTTGGCTGGAGGCCACCATGACGGAGCCGCTTCGCATCATCCTCGCCAAGCCCTTGGGCTTTTGCGCCGGCGTCGTGCGTGCCATCGACATTGTCGAGGCGACGCTGCGCCAATGCGACGGCCCCGTCTATGTCCGCCACGAAATCGTGCATAATCGGACCGTGGTGAACGCACTGAAGGCCAAGGGTGCCCGGTTTGTTGATGAAATCGCCGAGATTCCCGTCGGCGGCGTAACCATCTTCAGCGCCCACGGCGTATCACGCGAGGTCGAAGACCAGGCACGCGCGCGCCAGCTCGACGTAATCGATGCAACCTGCCCACTCGTCGAAAAGGTGCATCTGCAAGGGCGAGCCTATGCCAAGCGCGGGCTGGACGTGATCCTCGTTGGCCACGATGATCACGCAGAGGTCATCGGTACGCGCGGCCAGATCGACGGTCGGGTCCATGTCGTTGCAACTGTCGCGGATGTGGACGCGCTCGTTGTCCAGGACCCCGGAAAAGTGGCCTATATCACCCAGACGACCCTGAGCGTCCGCGATACGCGAGAGGTCATTGAGGCTCTGAAGGAGCGGTTTCCGGCCATCATCGGGCCTGATACGCGCGACATCTGCTACGCGACCCAAAACCGGCAGATCGCGGTCGAGAAACTGGCCGAGAAGGCCCAGTTGATCCTCGTGATTGGCTCCAGAAACAGTTCCAACTCCAATCGCTTGCGCGAACTGGCCCTGCAAGCCGGTGTGCGCAGTCATCTGATCGATGGCCCCGCCGATATCGACCCGCAATGGCTCTTCGGAGTCGACCGAATCGGTCTGACCGCAGGGGCATCTGCGCCCAATCATCTAGTCAACGAAACCATCGCTCGGCTCGAGACCTTCCGTGACGTGGTGGTCGAGACACTTGATGGAATCGAGGAAACAATTCGCTTTCGCATGCCCGCTCGTCTCCAATCCCGCACCGCCGTTTGAGTGTGAAGGAACCGAAAATGCTGACCCGTGCCCCAAGTCCGTCTGTCGCGACAGATGCGAATGTGACGCCATTCCCCAACACCCGCATCGACCAGAGCGCAAAGCAAGGCAATGCGCCGAAGTCCGGGAAAGCCGAAAACAAGAAAGCGGCGCGACCGCTTGTCGCCACCGGCGAGTCCTCTGCTCCGGAGTCCGTCCGGCAAAAGCCCGTGTTTCCATTCTCGGCAATCGTAGGGCAAGACGAGATGCGGCGGGCGCTGCTGATTGCGTCCGTCGATCCCAGCCTCGGCGGTGTGCTGGTGTTCGGGGATCGGGGCACCGGCAAGTCGACGTCCGTCCGCGCGCTTGCGGCGCTGTTGCCGGAACGGAAGGTCTTTGCGGATTGTCCTTATTCCTGTGCAGTCACCTCGTCACCGGAGCACCTGTGCGCCGGATGCCAGGCCGCGAGCGGAAAACGCACCACGCGATCCGCCCGCATCCCGGTCGTTGATCTGCCACTCGGCAGCACTGAAGATCGCGTTGTCGGGTCACTCGATCTTGAGCGTGCACTGACGCGGGGTGAAAAGGCCTTTGAACCCGGTTTGCTCGCTCGGGCGAACGGCGGCTTTCTCTATATCGACGAAGTGAACCTGCTTGAGGATCATCTGGTCGACCTGCTGCTGGATGTTGCAGCTTCGGGCGAAAATGTCGTCGAGCGTGAAGGATTGAGTATCCGCCATCCCGCCCAATTCGTGCTGATCGGCAGCGGCAATCCGGAAGAGGGCGAATTGCGTCCGCAATTGCTCGATCGCTTTGGTCTTTCCGTCGAAATCCGCACACCAACCGATATCCCGACACGCATCGAAGTCGTCAAGCGGCGCGACGCATTCGAGCGCGACCGGGCCGGGTTCGTCGCCGCTTATGCAAAGGCGGACCAGAAAATTCGTCGACAGCTGATCGCCGCACGGGCGCGGCTTGCAGACGTCACGGTCTCCGACCAGATCCTCGAACTGGCGGCACGGCTGTGCCTGGCACTCGGTACCGACGGCTTGCGCGGCGAATTGACCTTGATCCGGGCTGCGCGTGCCAGTGCTGCGCTTGATGGTCAGACAGTCGTTGAACCCAGACACATAGCCGAAATCGCCGCTTCAAGCCTGCGCCACCGCTTGCGCCGCAATCCGCTCGATGATGTCGGATCTGGCGTCAGGATAGATCGTGCACTCAGTGAGATCATGGGGTCATGAACCAGCCAGACGCCCTCCAGACACCGGGTGGTCGCGACTGGCAGGACGCGATGACGGCGCTTGCGCTCTTCGCGGTTGATCCGGTTGGCACGGTCGGTATTCGGGTGCGAGGGCACGCGGGCCCGGTTCGCAGCCGTTGGCTGGAGATCCTGTCGGCCTTGTTGCCAGCGGGTCAGTCCGTGCGAAAGGTCCCCGCCAATATTGATGCGGCGGGATTGCTGGGTGGGCTTGATCTGACGGCGACACTCGCCTCAGGCAAGCCGACGGCAAGGCGCGGCATCCTGGCTGAAACCGATGGCGGTGTCCTGCTGATCACGATGGCCGAGCGACTGGGCAGCGAGCAGGCCGCGCTGATTTCGTCGGCACTCGATGAACGGGCTGTGACAGTCGAGCGTGACGGAATGCGATTGCAGGATATCTCGCGCTTCGGCGTGGTCGCTCTGGATGAAGGCATTGGTGAGGATGAACGCCCGCCGAAAGCGCTCATGGAACGGCTCGCCTTCGATATTGATCTGACCCGTATTCGACTGGGCGATATGACTGCGCCGCCAGTTTCAGCCTCTGACATTGCGCGTGCGCAGGCGCAATTGAACGCAGTAACCGTCGATCCATCCGTCATCACGGCACTGTGTGAAACAGCTGCGGCCCTCGGCGTAGGCTCGGTTCGGGCTGATCTGCTTGCACTGGCTGTCGCCCGCGCCGCATCGGCGCTGGATGGCCGCGATACGGTTGATGAAGCAGATGCGAGCATCGGCGCGCGGCTGGTTTTTGCCCAACGCGCAACGCAGTTTCCCACGTCCCCGACAGAAAGCGAAGCCCGCGATCCCGCGCCAAGCCCTGAGACATCGCGTGCGGAGTCCAACAGCGACAACGCGCCGTCTGACGACGAACGTGCGACCGAAGACCTGGGCGAGATCTTGCGAGCTGCTGTCGCAGTCGCACTGCCGGCCGATCTGCTCGCCCGATTGATGAGTGCCAAGGGAGCCAACCGGTCGAAATCGGAAGGCAAGGCGGGAGTGCAGAAGCACTCCGGCACGCGCGGGCGGACGAGCGGGTTAAGGCAGGGACTGCCCAAGGCCGGAGCACGATTGAATCTTGTTGAAACGCTGCGCGCTGCCGCCCCCTGGCAGATGATCCGCGCCCTGGAGCAACCCAAGGAGCGAGTGGCCGGACGCATCCTCATCCGGGCAAGCGATTTACGGGTTTCGCGCTTCAAATCGCGGACCCGTACGGCAATCGTGTTTGTCGTTGATGCCTCAGGCTCGCAGGCATTGCATCGTCTGGCCGAGACAAAGGGGGCGGTCGAGCTTCTGCTGGCGGATTGTTACGTTCGGCGCGATCAGGTGGCCGTCATCGCCTTTCGCGGCGTCGCGGCGGATCTGATCCTTGCGCCAACGCATTCGCTGACACGCGCCAAACGGACTCTGGCCGGACTTCCGGGCGGTGGGGCAACGCCACTGGCCAGCGGGATCGATGCAGCCTGCGCGCTGGCCGCAAAGATCCGGCGTGGAGGTGAGACAGCTTTGGTCGTGCTTCTGACTGACGGACAGGCAAATATCCGACGCGACGGGCAAAGTGGACGTGTTGAGGCACAAGCTGATGCGCTCGCAGCGGCGAAACAGGTCCGCGCGGCAGGTTATCCGTCTGTGCTGATTGATACAGCGATGCGTCCGGCCCAGCGCGCGCGCGACCTGGCTGCTGCGATGGGGGCAGATTATGTGCCTCTGCCGCAAGCCAATGCCGGCGCGGTCTCCACAATCGTGAAGCATGCGGCGGCGGCACTTAGCTAAAACAGTTTTATAACAGAAGGTTATCGCAATCCAATGGACGCAGAAATGTACGGAGCAATGGGATGACGACGGCGGGGGCCTGGCATCTGGATTGGAACCGCGACGGGCTTGATTGGCCCAATCGCGGTTCGAGCCGGTTTGTGCAGGCCGCCGGGGTTGACTGGCATATCCAGATCATGGGCGAGGGGCCGGTCGCCCTGCTCGTACACGGGACGGGAGCCTCGACCCATTCCTGGCGCGATCTCGCGCCCATTCTGGCTCGCCAATTCACTGTCATCGCGCCCGATCTGCCCGGTCATGGCTTCAGCCGCGTCCATGACAAATCAACGCTGTCGCTGCCGGGAATGTCTTCAGCGCTGCACGGCCTGCTGAAGGCGCTGGATGTCCAGCCGGATGTCGCGATAGGTCATTCCGCGGGTGTGGCGATCCTGATCAACATGACGCTTGATCGCGTCATTGCGCCTAAATCCATTGTCAGCCTGAACGGCGCGATCATGCCTTACTACGGCACTATCGGCCAGATGTTCGCGCCATTGGCGAAAATGCTGACGACAAGTTCGCTGGTACCGCGCTTCCTGGCACGGCGCGCAGAAGAGCAACACGTGGTCAACCGGTTGCTCAAGGGAACGGGTTCGGACCTGGATCGGCAAGGTGTCGAGCTCTATGGACGACTGGCGCGCAATCCCGGCCATATGGCTGCGGCGCTGACAATGATGGCCAATTGGGATCTGAACACGCTGCTGCAGCGGATTCCATCGCTTGACGTGGCGCTGACGTTGATCGCGGGCGGAGACGACCAGATGATCAATCCGCAAGAAGCCTTTCAGATCAAGTCGATGGTGCGCACCGCGCAGGTTGTGTATCTCCGACGTCTTGGACATCTAGCGCATGAAGAACAGCCGGGACTGATCGCAGACCAGATCCTGACCACGGCCAATCAAACAGGTGTTTTGACGAGCGGCGATCAGGCCGACACAAAGCGGAAGGTGGCTAACCGATGACCTTCGCAATGCGACCACAGGATATGGCTCTGACGGAAGATCGCCGTCCGCACGCTGTAATCATCGGCGCGGGCTTTGGAGGATTGTCGGCGGCTGTGCGTCTGGGCGCACGCGGCTATCGCGTTACAGTGCTGGACCAGCTCGATGCACCGGGCGGGCGCGCCTATGTCTATCGCGATGACGGCTTTACCTTCGACGCCGGTCCCACCATCGTCACGGCTCCCTTCCTGTTTGAGGAACTCTGGGCGTTATGCGGACGGCGGCTCGAAGACGATGTGACGCTGGTTTCGCTAGATCCGTTTTACCGCATCCGCTTCGACGATGGCACGAGCTTCGATTGCCACGGGGACCGGGATCGAATGCGGGCAGAAATCGCAAAATTTGCGCCGGGGGATGTCGCAGGATACGAGCGCTTTCTGGCTCTGAGTGAGACGATCTACCGTGTCGGATTTGAAAAGCTTGGCCAGACGCCGTTCCAGTCGTGGACCGATATGGCCAAGTGCCTGCCTGATCTGATGCGTCTTGGCGCCTTCCGGTCGGCCTATCAGACTGTCGCGGCTTATGTCCGGGATCCACGCCTGCGCATGGCCCTGAGCTTCCACCCGCTGTTCGTCGGCGGCAACCCGTTCACCGTTCCATCGCTCTATGTCCTCATTTCCTATCTGGAACGGCGGTGGGGCGTGCATTTTGCGCGCGGCGGCACCGGTGCGCTTGTCGATGGGTTGGTGAAACTCATCCGCAGTCAGGGAAACGCCATCCATTGCAACACGACGGTTACCGAGATCTGCGTGACGGATGGCTGCGCTTCGGGCGTCAGGCTCGCGTCCGGCGCAGTGATATCCGCCGATATCGTCGTTTCGAATGCCGATTCTGCCTGGACCTACCGCCATCTGCTGCCCGATGCAGGCCGGCGCGGCTGGAGCCACCGCAAAGTCGAGAAAGCCCGTTATTCCATGGGCCTCTTCGTCTGGTATTTCGGGACCTCGCGCCATTATGACGACGTTCCGCACCACACGATCCTGATGGGTCCGAGGTATAAGGACCTGTTGACCGACATATTCGCGAACAAGGTCCTTGCCGACGATTTCAGCCTCTATCTGCATCGCCCAACGGCAACTGATCCGATGCTGGCACCGCCCGGCTGCGATGCCTTCTATGTGCTGTCGCCCGTACCGAACTTGCTTGCCGGGATCGACTGGTCGACAATGGCAGAGACCTATCGCCAGAAGATCGAAGCCCATTTGGAAGCAACGTTGCTGCCGGGCCTGAAGCAATCAATCGTCACGTCGCGCATCCTGAACCCGCAGGATTTCCAGGACCGGCTGAGCTCGTTTCGGGGCGCGGCCTTTGGTCTTGAACCAATCCTCACACAAAGCGCCTGGTTCCGGCCCCATAACCGCCCAGATGAGTTTCAGAACCTGTTCTTTGTCGGTGCGGGAACGCATCCCGGTGCCGGATTGCCCGGAGTCCTGATGTCGGCCAAAATTCTCGATGAGGTGGTGCCAGATGCTGCACAATTCGTTTGATTCAGGACTTGTCGCTGAAAGGATGGCCAGCACCAGCGCCGATATCGCGGCCTGCCGTGCAATCCTGCGCACTGGTTCCAAATCCTTTTTCGTCGCATCGCTCCTGTTACCGAAGCGGATTCGCGAACCGGCTTCGGCGCTCTATGCGTTTTGCAGGCTGGCGGACGATGCGATCGACTTGTCCTGCAATCCGCGTGACGAACTGGCGCATATCCGGTATCGGCTTGATCGGGCATATGCCGGGACGCCACTTCCGAACCCGGTTGATCGTGCCTTTTCCGCCGTCGTAAAATCCTACGATATTCCGCGCGCCGTCCCCGAGGCCCTGTTCGAAGGATTTGCCTGGGACGTCGACCATCGTCGCTATGCTGCCTTGAGCGATCTTGAGGCCTATGCGGTTCGCGTCGCCGGAACGGTCGGCGTCATGATGACCTTGCTGATGGGGGTGCGCGATGCGGACGTTCTGGCGCGCGCCTGTGACCTCGGGGTTGCGATGCAATTGTCCAATATTGCGCGCGATGTCGGCGAGGATGCCCGCGCAGGTCGCCTCTATCTGCCCGAGACCTGGTTGATCGAGGCTGGTATCGACCCCATCGAGTTTACTCGGCGCCCCACACATAGCGCGGCACTCGGTCAGGTGGTCGCACGGCTGCTTGAAAAGGCTGACAGCTACTACGCCCGCGCTGACGCAGGCATTGCCGGGTTGCCGCCGGATTGCCGTCCGGCTATCCGGGCAGCCAGCCTCATCTACCAGCGCGTCGGTCGCAAGGTTGCAGCACTCGGCTATAATGCGGTCGATCAGCGGGCCGTGGTCAGCAAGGCGCAAAAACTGGCGCTCGTGGGACTTGCCTACAGGGCCAAGCGCAGTCTGTCGCACGAATTTGTGGCACCGCCGATCCGCGCAGCCGCCGATCTGATCAGCGTGTCAGCCAACGGCCAAGGACACAGGCTGCCCAACCTTGTTCAGACGCCTGCCGGTTGGACCGGACTTGGCGACAATCTCGTTCGGATCGTTGATCTGTTTGAGCGGCTCGAACGTCGGTCAATGGCGACACGGCAGGGCAGCATCCGTTGAAGCGGCTTTGTCCGATGTGAGGGTCCGTATGTCTGACAGTCCCCTGGGCCTTATCGAGATGGCATTCTCGTTCAGCATTCCGCTCGCTTGGGCGTTCTGGGAACTTCATAAATTGCGCCGGGAACGCAAGCGCGACGCGGAAAAGGCGGCAGCGGAGCAGCAGAAGCCCCGTTAGCCGCGACGAGGCATCCTGAACGGCAACATCCACTGAACAATCGACGAGGAGAACCGGTCGAGCGACAGGCTCTCGTGCACGGATGTCACCCTCTGGCCGCCGATCGAGGCGTCTATGACGGATCGTGTGTAAAACGGCGTGTCTTCCAGCGTCCTGACGAGCCTCGCTGGGGGACCCAAGTCAGATCGGGCTGCCCGGGGCACGCGCCAGAGCGTACCGGGCAGATCGGACATCGGTGGTGCCTCGGTGGACGCAACTTGTCCGTCGGAGCCTATTGAGAGAGCCAATCCCGCAATTGACCCATCGCGCCGGATGGAATCGTAAAAAATGACAGCCTTGTCGTCGATGCGACCACGCGACCAGTTCCAGGAACGGAAACTGGCTTCAAGCGGCTCGGAGCCCCAATTGGTGTCGAGATAGCCGTGGCCAGAAAACCGCATGCCCGGCTTGTCGAAGTCTGCCTCGACATGGGCAATCGGCGCTATGGGGTGCCAAAGGTGTCGGCCCGCCGCGTCCAGTTGGAAAGGCGTTTCGGTGGTAGCCGAAGGGGTCAGGCGCACACGCCCCCGAATGCGGGCCGGGATCGGCATCGAGACCTCGTCGATCTCGATCGTCAGCGCATCCCCGGTGATGGACATGGAACTGGGGCCGACGCGAAATGTATCGCGCGAACGCTGGAGCCAGCGCCGCCCGCGTTCGGTCATCGCCCAATAATTCCGATTCCTGCCGTAGAGCGCAACGTTGATGGCGCAATAGGCTTCGGGATCAGTCTCCCCGCGTCGCCGCGCGCTCGCATAATAGGGAGAAAAGACACTGCCAACGAAGCCGATGATGACAAGACCCTGCGAGCCGTCATCGCTCAGCGCATCGAGATACCACCATCGATAGCCGTTCAGCGGAACCGACGCGTCGAAACGAAGTCTTTCAGCAAGGCCCGCGCGGCTTGCCTGCCCGAAAGTGCCGCCATCGGAACTCCCGGCCCCGGATGAATGCTGCCCCCGGCCAGATAAAGCCCCGGAAGCCGGGTCCGCGCCCCGGGACGGTCGAATGATGCGTTCAGCCTGTGGTTCGATCGGCCGTAGAGCGCCCCGCCCGTCCCCGGAAATCGCGTGTTGAACGTCGTCGGGGTCGCGGTTGCCATCTCTAACGGGTTCACATCGATCTCCAGACCGCAGCGTCGCATCAAGGCAAACATCGCCTTCCTGCATGGGTCGATCTCCTGTTCGGTAAAAGTCCTGCCGTCACCAACGGCCGGCGCATTAATGAGGCAAAAGAGGCGTTCGGACTGGTCCAGCTCTGTCTTTAACCGACCGGATGCATCGCGGTCCGGCGCACAGACATAGACCGTTGGATCTTTCGGCAGTTGGCCGGCCTTGAAAATGGCTTCGAACTCTTGCGGATAATCAGACCCGAAAAAGACCGTGTGGCGGGCAAGCGGAAAGCCATTGGTTTTCGCCCCGAACGACCAGGTCACCGCCGAAAGCGACCGTGCTGACGGCGGGACGGGGTCCACGGACCGGGTTGCTGCGGCGCCGAGCAATCCATCACCAAGGGCCGCAACATCGCCGTTGAAGATCACTGCATCGGCGTCCAGTCGTTCGCCACACGCCAGAACCACGCCACTCACCTGCCCGCGTTCGGCAACAATCGTACTAACGCGCGCTTCCAGCCTGATGGACGCGCCCTGGGCCTCGGCGAGCCGCGCCAGCATCCGCGCCACCTCAATCATGCCGCCGTTCACAAGCCAGACACCCTCCTGTTCGACGTGAGCGACCAGCATCAGGATCGCAGGAGCGAGAAAGGGAGACGACCCGCAGTAGGTGGCATAGCGGCCAAAGAGCTGCCGCAAGCGTGGGTCCGAGAAATGGTCTGAGAGCGTCGACCAGAGCGACGCAAACGCCCGCTCCCTCAGCATAGCTACACCGCCCGACAGACCAACGCGGAACGGTACACTTAGTCGGGAAGGCCGCTCGCCCTTGATAAAGGTCGCGGCAACCGCATCATGGATTGCCTTGGCGCTCGCACAAAACCCCTTGTAAGCAGCCGCTTCCCGCGCGCCGAAGAAGTCGCCGACTGCTTCGATGGCTGCGGCCCGGTCGGCCATCAGATCGAAGTGACCTTCCGGTCCCCATGCATGTCGGGCGAGAACATCCGCGGGATGGAGCGACAGTTCCTGGTCAAGCGACAGACCGATTTCGTCGAGGATGTCATCGAAGACATAGCGCATCGTGAAGACGGTCGGGCCGCAATCAATCGCGCTTCCGCCAACATGGACCTCGGCGATCTTGCCGCCCACGGTATCGCCCGCTTCGAGCACGATCACTTCGCAGCCGCGTGCCGCGAGCATCAAGGCACTCACCAGCCCGCCAACGCCGGCACCGATGACAATGACCCGCTTCAATCTCATGCCAAAGCTCTCCGCCTGTCAGTTGACATCGGCAATTCTTGGTGTCAACTTAATTTTACATTATATGGTGTCTATAAAAATGGACACTCATCATCAAGGAGGATCGGCGCATGGACGCTAGTGCACGAATCGAACGCGCATTGGAAGGCGCTTTGGCCGAAGCCGGGGCCGAGGGGTGCCCACCTCGTCTGGTTGACGCGATGAGTTATGCTGTGTTTCCGGGCGGTGCACGCATTCGACCACGCCTGACGCTCGCTGTTGCCTGGGCGTGCGGCGATGATGACCCGGCTGCGTCAGAGCAGGTTGCGGCAGCCATCGAGCTGCTGCATTGTGCCTCCCTGGTGCATGATGACATGCCCTGCTTTGATGATGCGGATTTCAGACGCGGCAAACCCTCGGTCCATAAGGTTTTTGGCGAAAGCACGGCGCTACTCGTAGGAGACGCCTTGATCGTTCTTGCCTTCGAAACACTCGAGCGGGCAGCAACCAAACGGACCGAACGGCTGGCACCGCTGGTCCGAGCCGTTGGACGCGCCATCGGTGCCCCGCACGGCATTATCGCCGGTCAGGCCTGGGAACGCGAGCCGACAATTGATCTGGCAACCTACCATAGGGCAAAGACCGGTGCGCTGTTCGCAGGGGCGTGCATGGTGGGAGCTGTCGCAGCCGGTAGCCCGGGCGAACCATGGCGTGCGCTGGGCGAAGCGCTTGGTGAAGCATTCCAGGTGGCTGACGATATTCGCGACATGGTCATGTCTTCTGAGGACTTGGGCAAACCGGCTGGCAAGGACGCAGCACTCGGGCGGCCCAATGCAACGCACCAGCTGGGGCTTACCGGCGCGCTCGCCCGACTGGATACCCTGGTGCGTCGTGCCGTCTCGGTCATCCCGCCGTGTCCGGGGCAAATTCCACTGCGATCCTTGATCCTGAAGGAAGCAAACAGCTTCCTGCCAGCCGAGTTTGCGCTCTCGGCGGCCTGACATTGGCGGCAACTCCCGGAGCGGCGTAAATGGCTGTCACGCACACAACAGGGCCGCGTCCCCTCTCACTTGGCGAACGGATTCGCGATCTCTGGCTTGGCGCACGGGATCGGCTGATGTCCAGTCCGCGCTTTCAGCGCTGGGCGGCAGGTTTCCCTTTGACCCGGTCGATTGCCGATGCACGGGCACGCACACTATTTGATCTCGTTGCGGGTTTCGTTTACTCGCAGGTCCTCCATGCCTGCGTTTCGCTTCAGCTGTTTTCACATCTGAAGAATGGCCCTCTTGATCTCGATACGATTGCGATCCGGGTCAATCTGCCGAGGGAGCGGGCGCGGTGCCTGCTCGATGCAGCGGTCACCCTCGACCTGATCTCGCGTCGCGGTGAAGACCGTTACGGTCTCGGCAGTCTCGGCGCAGCCTTCCTCGGCAACCACGGCCTGGCCGAGATGGTGTCGCACCATGCGCTCTTCTACGCGGATATGGCCGACCCCTTGGCACTACTCAGAGGAACCGGCGGCGGGACGCAGTTGCAACAGTTTTGGGCCTATGCCCGTTCCGAAGATCCCGGCGGCCTGTCAACAGGCGACATAGACGCCTACACACGACTGATGGCAGCAAGCCAATCCTTCGTGGCGGAAGATATTCTCGACGCATACCCGTTGCGGGACGCCAAGACCCTGATGGATCTGGGTGGCGGGGATGGCTCGTTTTTGACCTCTGCGGCAACCCGTTGGCCGCATCTGAAACTTGTGCTCGTCGACTTGCCGCCTGTCGCCGAAGTCGCGGCTACCCGGTTTGCAGACGGACCGTTTGCGGCGCGCGCCAGCGCTGTTGGCCGCGATTTTCTGCGCGATCCCTTGCCCACTGGGTCTGACGTCATTTCACTCGTGCGTGTGCTGCACGATCACAATGACGACTCGGTCCGGACGATTCTTGCCCGTGCCTATGACGCGCTCCCACCCGGCGGAACCTTGGTCATTGCTGAACCAATGGCGGACACAATTGGTGCCCAGCGCGTTGGTGCCGCCTATTTCAACTTTTATCTGCTCGCGATGGGCAGTGGTCGATCACGAAACGCAAATGAGCTGAAGACGTTTCTCGCAAACGCCGGATTTGGCGGAATTCGCACGATCCGCACACGTCGACCTTTGATGGCCAGCCTGATCATTGGTCGTCGGCCTCTCTTTGTGTAAATATTATTTGACACATTTTACAGTAAAGTTAGATTGACACTTGGCGAAGTCTGGCCATACTAGCGAATACGGATCTGATGCCCTCTGGAGGGCAAACGACAAGGAACCGATCCATGGAAACGCTTGCAGTCGTGATGGAGGCACCCAAGACGATCCGATTGAGTCGGCTCGATCTGGTTGAGCCCGGCGAAACCGACGTCGTCGTCGATATCGACTGGAGCGGCATCTCGACAGGCACCGAGCGTCTTTTGTGGACAGGCCGCATGCCGCAATTCCCGGGCATGGGTTACCCTTTGGTGCCCGGTTACGAATCGGTTGGCCGTGTCACAGCAGTTGGTCCCAAGGCAACACTGCCGCTGGGGACGCCGGTCTTTGTGCCAGGCGCACGTTGCTTTGGCGACGTCAGGGGCCTGTTCGGAGGTGCGGCAAGCCGCTTGGTGCTTCCAGAGACGCGGGCACACGTCATCCCGAATTCCCTTGGCCGCGAGGCTGTTCTGCTGGCGCTTGCCGCAACTGCCTTCCACACGGTTGTCAGCGGCTCGTTTCCAGAATTGATCATTGGCCACGGTGTTCTCGGGCGACTGATCGCCCGCATCACCATGGCTCTCGGGCATTCCGCACCGACCGTCTGGGAACGCAATCCATCGCGCCAGACCGGGGCCAAGGGTTACCGGGTCACGACCGAAGAGGACGACAAGCGCAAGGATTATCATACGATTTGCGATGTCAGCGGCGACTCGACCGTTCTTGACAGGCTCATCGCGCGGCTTGCGCCACAGGGCGAAATTGTCTTGGGCGGGTTCTATGAATCGCCCCTCGCATTTGCCTTTCCGCCTGCCTTCATGCGTGAGGCTCGCATCCGTATCGCGGCTGAATGGAAGCCCGGCGATCTCACGCGCACCATTGGATTGCTGGAATCCGGCAAGCTGTCACTGGACGGTCTGATCACGCACGAACGCGGTGCTGACGGTGCGCTGGACGCCTACGCAACAGCCTTCGACGACGACACCTGCCTGAAGATGATTCTGGACTGGAGGGGACGCGCATGAACGTCAAAGCAACGATTGGCGCCGACGCGTCTGCGACCGATGTCAACACTGCACTACTGCGTCTGGAGGCATCGATCGAACCGGACCCGGTCCATACGACGCCCGCCAAGAAGGAAACGCAGGTCATTGCCATCTATGGCAAGGGCGGCATTGGCAAGAGCTTCACGCTCGCCAATCTCTCCTACAACATGGCGCAGCAGGGCAAGAAAGTCCTGCTCATCGGCTGCGATCCCAAGAGCGACACAACCTCGCTCCTGTTCGGCGGTCGCGCCTGCCCGACCATCATCGAGACCTCGGCGAAAAAGAAGCTCGCCGGTGAGGAGGTCAAGATCGGTGACGTCTGCTTCAAGCGCGATGGCGTTTTTGCCATGGAACTCGGCGGCCCGGAAGTCGGGCGCGGCTGCGGCGGACGCGGCATCATTCATGGCTTTGAACTCCTCGAAAAGCTCGGGTTTCACGAGTGGGGGTTCGACTATGTTCTCCTCGATTTCCTCGGCGACGTTGTCTGCGGTGGCTTCGGCCTGCCGATCGCCCGTGACATGTGCCAGAAGGTGATCGTCGTCGGGTCCAATGACCTGCAATCGCTCTATGTCGCCAACAACGTTTGCTCAGCGGTGCAATATTTCCGCAAGCTTGGCGGCAACGTCGGCGTCGCCGGCCTCGTCATCAACAAGGACGATGGAACCGGCGAAGCACAGGCCTTTGCGGAAGCCGTGGGTATTCCGATCCTGGCTGCGATCCCGGCGGACGAAGACATCCGGCGCAAGTCAGCCAATTATGAGATCATCGGCACACCTGGCAGCCCATGGGGCTCATTATTCGACGGCCTCGCAGAGGCAGTTGCGACAGCTCCGCCCGTCAAGCCAACCCCCCTTTCCCAGGACGAATTGCTCGGTCTCTTCAAGGGCGAAGCGGTCGGTCGTGGCGTTGTCCTCGAACCCGCGACTTTCGAGGACATGTGCGGCGCGTCCGCCGTCGTGAAGCCCTCGCTCGAGGTTGTCTACGACACCGTCTGACCCGAGGCGTTCAGACCTGTTCGGCAAACAAGGAACCGCTGTCATGGCATCGATCAACACTCCGAACGGCACTGCCGCTTCTGTCCCTTCGGGCGACGGGGTTGGTTGTCATGCTGGCAAGGACGCGCTTGTTGCGGCAGCCAATGCCGCAGGCAAGAGCGAAGTGCTTGATCGGTATGCCGCCGACTATCCGCAAGGGCCGCACGATCAGCCGCAAAGCATGTGTCCGGCGTTTGGCAGCCTGCGCGTCGGATTGCGCATGCGGCGGACGGCGACGATCCTGTCGGGATCTGCCTGTTGCGTTTATGGATTGACGTTCACGTCACATTTTTACGGCGCGCGGCGAACCGTCGGCTATGTGCCTTTCAATTCCGAGACCCTCGTCACTGGCAAGCTGTTCGAGGATATCCGCGACGCCGTGTTCGGCATGGCCGATCCGGCCCTTTACGACGCAATTGTCATCACTAACCTCTGCGTGCCGACCGCCTCTGGCGTACCGCTGCAACTCTTGCCGCGCGAAATCAACGGCGTGCGCATTATCGGCATTGATGTTCCTGGTTTCGGTGTACCGACCCATGCCGAAGCAAAAGACGTCATTTCAGGCGCGATGCTGAATTATGCCCGCCTTGAGGCCGAACAGGGGCCAGTGCAGGCGCCGCGTACCGGTCGGGCACAAAGGCCCACCGTCGCGCTCCTGGGGGAAATGTTCCCGGCCGATCCCGTCGGCATCCAGCGGATGCTTGATCCGATGGGGCTCAGCCCCGGCCCCACAGTGCCCACACGCGAGTGGCGCGAGCTCTATGCCGCACTGGATTGCGCCGTCGTTGCCGCAATCCATCCCTTCTACACGGCGAGCATTCGTGAGTTCGAGACTGCTGGACGCAGCATCGTTGGCTCCGCGCCCGTCGGGTATGATGGAACCGAAGCCTGGATCGAGGCGATCGGCAAAGCCTGTAATGTCTCACGGTCTGCGATTGACACAGCCAAGGCCCAGCAGCTCCCGGCTATCAAAGCGGCTTTGGCAGCCAAACCGGTCAAAGGCCGCATCACGCTCTCGGGTTATGAAGGCTCGGAATTGCTGGTGGCGCGCCTGCTCGTAGAATCTGGCGCAGACGTCCGTTACGTCGGCACCGCCTGCCCCAGAACGCGCTGGTCGGATCCGGATCGCGAGTGGCTGGAAGCGCGTGGAATCCATGTGACCTATCGCGCCAGCCTCGAAAACGATCTCGCCGCCATGCGCGAATTCAAGCCAGATCTCGTGATTGGCACGACGCCCGTGGTTCAAAAAGCCAAGGAATTGTCGATACCGGCCCTCTATTTCACGAACCTGATTTCTGCCCGTCCGTTGTTTGGCGTCATGGGAGCGGGGTCTCTGGCGCAAGTCGTCAACGGTGCCATCGCTGGCAAGTCCCGCATGGACGAAATGTCCGCGTTCTTTGGCGACGTCGGCACAGGCGACAAGACCGGCGTCTGGCAGGAAGAGCCGGAAGACCATCCGGAGTTCCGGGCTGCCTATGCGAAGAAGCTCGAAAAGCTGGCCAAATCCAAGGCAATCGAGGAGGCGGTCTGATGCTGGTACTCGATCACGATCGCGCTGGTGGCTATTGGGGTGCGGTTTATGTCTTTACGGCAATCAAGGGCCTGCAAGTCATTATTGACGGACCTGTCGGCTGTGAAAACCTGCCTGTGACGTCGGTCCTACATTACACCGACGCGCTGCCACCGCACGAACTGCCGATCGTTGTCACGGGTCTTGGCGAAGAAGAGCTGGGTCAGCACGGCACTGAAGGTGCCATGCGCCGCGCTCACAAGACGTTGCGGCCCGATATGCCAGCCGTGGTCGTCACCGGTTCCATCGCCGAGATGATCGGCGGCGGCGTGACGCCGGAAGGCACAAACATCCAGCGCTTTCTGCCGCGCACCATCGACGAGGATCAATGGCAGAGCGCTGATCGCGCCTTGCTATGGCTCTGGTCCGAGTATGGCACCAAGAAGATTCCGCCGCCAAAGCCACGCAAGGATGGTGAGAAGCCGAAGGTCAACATCATCGGACCAAGCTACGGCATGTTCAATGGCCCGTCCGACCTGGCCGAGATCCGTCGCCTGATCGAAGGCATCGGCGCGGAAGTCAACCTCGTCTTCCCGCTCGGCAGCCATCTGGCCGATACGCCGAAGCTCGTCAAGGCCGACGCCAACGTCTGTCTTTATCGCGAATTCGGTCGCTTGCTGTGCGAGCGCCTGGAGCGTCCCTACCTTCAAGCCCCCATCGGGCTGCACTCGACGACGAAGTTCCTGCGCGCGCTTGGCGAGATGCTAGACCTCGATCCCGAGCCATTCATCGAACGTGAAAAACATACGACAATCAAGCCGCTTTGGGATCTGTGGCGGTCTGTGACACAGGATTTCTTTGCGACGGCGAGCTTCGCTGTCGTTGCCAACGAGACCTATACCCGCGGCATCCGCCATTTTCTCGAAACCGAGATGGGACTGCCCTGCACGCTTGCCGTGCCACGCGTCGCTGGCAAGAAGACCGATAATGAAGCGGTGCGCAAGTCGCTGCATTCGACGCCGCCGCTCGTGCTGTTCGGCAGTTTCAATGAGCGCATGTATGCCGCAGAGGCAGGCGGTCGCTCGATGTATATCCCGGCATCGTTCCCGGGCGCGATCATTCGCCGGCACACGGGAACCCCTTTCATGGGCTATGCGGGTGCGACCTACATCGTGCAGGAAGTCTGCAATTCCCTCTTCGACGCCCTGTTCAACATCATCCCGCTGGGAACTGAAATGGACAAGGTAGAGGCGACGCCGAGCCGGTTGACGGCAGAATTGCCGTGGAATGCCGAAGCACAGGCGCTGCTCGACGAGGTCCTCGCCACACATCCAATTCTTGTCAGGATTTCAGCGGCCAAGCGGTTGCGGGATGCTGTCGAACAAGCCGCGCGCAAGTCAGGCGACGAAGTCGTGACAGCAGCGCTCTTCGAGCGAGCACACAAAGGTTTTGCGCGCGGCGTGCCGGTCTGACCGGCTCACCAAGTGCAATGGGTTTCAACACCCGGTATTCGGCCAGAAGGGGTCGATGTCCGGTGGAACGAAGGAGGACAGTATGACAGCCTTGGCGGCACGAACCAACGATGAGCGGCAGCGCCGTCGTTCGAGCGACGAGCGCGAATTCCGTCTTCTCGTTGCCCTGACGTTCCCGATCTTCCTGATCATCGTGCTCGGCAGCACGCTGGCCGGCAAACGCCCGAAGACTGAAGGCACAGAGGCGAAAGCCTCGATTTTCACACAGGTCAAGACGGCTGCGAGCACGGCAATCGCATTTGCCTTCATGGGCTAGGTCGCGACGGAAACGGCTGAATGCGCTGTTTTGACGGCGACACTCGGCGAGCGATCGCGTTTCATCGACTTCGTCGAAGGACCGGATCCAGCGTGGACAGCATGTGCACGAGCCCTGAAGACATCGCCCGCCAGGCGTGATCGGCAAAAGGGTATCTGGTCCGGGTCTTGGAACATCGCGTTGATGCCATGCCCAATCCGACGACGACGACAGCCGTTGGAGTACTGGCCCAAGATTTCACGAAACGGGATCCGTCCCGCTTCGCGAAAAAAAGATCTCGGGTCTCCCGGGGTCTTTATCCCGGTCGCGCGGGCTTAGTGCGACAGCGGCCGCAAGGCCTCAACTGGAGGATGAACTTATGAATGAAAACCGGAGCAGCTCCCTATCCGGGCTGACCGAAGCAGAGGCCAAGGAGTTCCATGGCATCTTTGTTTCAAGCTTCATCGCCTTCGTGGCGATTGCCGTTGTTGCTCATATCCTGGTCTGGATGTGGCGGCCATGGTTCCCGGGCGTCAAGGGATACGCGATGAACATGATCGGCGGTTCCGTCGATAGTCTTCATCATGTTGTTTCAATGTTGAGCTGACAAGGAGCGAGCCATGTGGAAACTGTGGTTGTTATTCGACCCCCGCCGTGTGCTGGTCGCGATGTTTGCTTTCCTTTTCGTTCTTGCGCTGGTGATTCATTTCATCTTGCTCTCGACGGATCGGTTCAACTGGATCGAAGGTCCGCGTGCATCGCATGCGCAAGCCGACATCTCGACGGTGATGGATCATGCGATTGCCTTGAACATCGTCGACACCGCGATCACAGGCTGATCATCAGGATCGACGGCGGACGCAGCCCTGGCCTTGAACCTGGGACGCTGCCGCTGCCGACCCAATCCGACCGGATGCCCGACACCGGAGCGGGCCACGACAATTGGTCTCACGCCAGCGCGTGAACACGTACTTTCATAGGTTGAACCTCGTCATCCCAGCGCAGCCGACAGGACGCTGGCCGATGAACTTGGGAGACGGGAGGGCTATTCGATGGCGATGCTGAGCTTCGAACGAAAATACAGGGTTCGCGGGGGAACGTTGATCGGCGGAGATCTGTTCGATTTCTGGTTTGGTCCGTTTTACGTCGGATTCTTTGGCGTCACGACGATCTTCTTTGCCGCGCTCGGCACAGCGCTCATCGTCTATGGTGCAGCGATCGGGCCGACATGGAATATCTGGCAAATCTCGATCGCGCCGCCCGATCTCAAATATGGCTTGGGGTTCGCCCCCCTGAAGGAAGGCGGATTGTGGCAGGTGATCACCGTTTGCGCGATCGGCGCATTCGTCTCCTGGGCACTGCGCGAAGTTGAAATCTGCCGCAAGCTGGGCATGGGGTATCATGTACCGTTCGCGTTTGCGTTTGCGATCCTGGCCTATGTGACGCTGGTCGTCTTCAGACCAATCCTGCTGGGTGCCTGGGGGCACGGCTTCCCCTATGGTATTTTCAGCCATCTCGATTGGGTCTCGAACGTCGGATACCAATATCTCCACTTCCACTACAATCCAGCCCATATGATCGCGGTGAGCTTTTTCTTCACGACAACGATGGCCCTGGCCCTGCACGGCGGGTTGATCTTGTCGGCGACGAACCCGAAGAAGGGCGAAACGGTCAAGACTCCGGAGCACGAAAACACCTTCTTCCGCGACACGGTCGGTTATTCGATCGGAACGCTCGGCATTCACCGCCTGGGATTGTTTCTCGCACTCTCTGCCGTGTTCTGGAGCGCCGTCTGCATCATCATCTCCGGACCGCTCTGGACCAAGGGTTGGCCCGAATGGTGGACGTGGTGGCTTGATCTGCCGATCTGGCATTGACCTGCAAGGAGCTGACGATGACCGACTATCAGAACATCTTCACCCGCATTCAGGTTCGTGGACCGGCATACGCAGGCGTGGAACCGACCCATACCGCCTGGCAGCGCCAGCCAGCCCTTGGATTTTCCTACTGGCTCGGCAAGATCGGCGACGCACAGCTTGGTCCGATTTACCTCGGCTGGACCGGCGTCATCTCGCTGATGTTCGGGTTTGTCGCGTTCGAGATCATTGGTCTCAACATGTTGGCCTCGGTCAACTGGAGCCCGATGCAATTTGTCCGGCAGCTTCCCTGGCTGGCGCTTGAGCCCCCGAGCGCAAAATGGGGCCTTGCCTTGCCACCAATGGCGCAAGGCGGCTGGTGGATCCTGGCAGGCTTCTGTCTGACGGTCTCCATTCTGCTCTGGTGGGCCAAGGTCTACGCAAGGGCACGCGCACTGGGAATGGGTACGCATGTCGCCTGGGCCTTTGCCGCTGCCATCTGGCTCTACCTGGTCCTAGGCTTCATTCGTCCTCTCATCATGGGAAGCTGGAGCGAGGCCGTGCCGTTTGGCATATTTCCGCATCTGGATTGGGTCGCAGCCTTCTCCATCCGCTACGGCAACCTGTTCTACAATCCCTTCCACTGCCTCTCGATTGCCTTCCTCTATGGCTCGGTCCTGCTGTTCGCCATGCATGCCGCGACCATCCTGGCTGTCAGCAGATACGGCGGAGAGCGCGAGATCGAGCAGATCGTCGACCGCGGCACTGCCACAGAACGCGCAGCCTTGTTCTGGCGCTGGACGATGGGCTTCAACGCCACAATGGAATCGATCCATCGCTGGGCCTGGTGGTTTGCGGTTCTCTGCCCCCTCACAGGCGGCATGGGCATCCTGCTCACCGGAACCGTGGTCGACAACTGGTATCTCTGGGCCGTCGCGCACGGTGTTGCCCCGGCCTATCCCCTCAACTCGATCGTCGATCCCGCAACCGTGGGAGTCCTGAAATGACCAGATATGCTCCGAATTGGCGCCTGCTGGCTGCAATAGCAGTGGTTGGCCTTTCCGGACTCCTTGCAAGTTGCCGGGATGATGGAACCAGCGTCCTTGGCAAGACGAGCAACCAGACTGGCTACCGGGGCACCGGTATGGTCCAGATTGCAAGCAAGTCGGCAACGGAAGCGCTGAAGCTGAAAAACGTGGCTCCGCCGCCTGAGGATCCTGCCGATCCTGACAGCAAGCCGGCCAAGGAGGTTTACCAGAACATCCAGGTGCTCGGTGACCTCACCGAAAATGAACTCATGCGCCTGATGGCGTCCATGACGACATGGGTTGCACCTGAGGAAGGGTGTAACTTTTGTCACAACCCCGAAAATCTGGCCGACGACTCGCTTTATACGAAGAAAGTCGCGCGCCACATGATTGAGATGGTGCGAAGCATCAACAGTAAATGGGGCAATCACGTCGGAACCACGGGTGTCACCTGCTACACGTGCCACCGTGGCAAGGCGGTGCCGGAATTCGTATGGTTTGGCAATTCCGGTCCAAAACAGGCGCAGGGAATGGCGCGCGACCGGGAAGGTCGTGGTCTGGCTTCGGCGACCGTTGGCGAGACCTCCCTCCCCTATGATCCGCTCACGCCATTGCTGGCCCATCCGGATGACATCCGGGTTGTCGGGAAAAAGGCCTTGGTTAGCGCGTATATCCCAACCACGATGCAGACCGAGACAACCTACGGCCTGATGATCCACATGAGCGAGGCGTTGGGGGTCAACTGTACCTTCTGTCACAACACCCGCTCGATTGCCTCCTGGCCACAGAGCACGCCGCAGCGTGTCACGGCCTGGTACGGGCTGAGGATGGTCAGCGAGGTCAACAAGCAATACCTCGATGTTGTCGCGGGGCTCTTGCCTGCCAGCCACCTCGGTCCCGAGGGCGACGGCCCGAAGGTCAGCTGCGAAACATGCCATCAGGGTGTGTCAAAGCCACTCCTCGGTGCAACGCTCGCCAAAAGTTACGCCAAGGAACTCGGACCGATCACGGGACCGACGCCCCCAGTCAAGCCATGACCTGGAGATTGCACCCGGCGTGATGGGCTGAACTAAATGGTCAACTCATCACATCCCGGAGTGCCTTGAACCGTCGACGCCTTGCATGAACCTCCAAGTCGGTCTTCGGGCCGACGCTCACCTCGTCCCTGCTCATCCAAACCGCACTGATGTCGGTCGGATTTTCAGGGACGAGGTCTTTTTCGTCGCTGACTGAAGGCTGACCTTGAGTTTGCGTGAAGTCGGACTAGATCTTGTGTATGGCTGGCTCGGCTGAGTGCTAAATGAGTCTGGCACATATCCTGAAGCAAACACCTAGAGGCAACCCATGCTGCACGCGCTTGACGCCTGGATGCCGATGATCGTGTCGGTTTGTATAGCCATTGTTGTGGGCGGACTCGGCGGTTGGCTGACCCGGATCGGGCCTTGGTACAGAAGCCTCGCCAAGCCGAGCTGGCAGCCGCCGGATTGGTTGTTCGGTCCAGCCTGGACGGTGATCTTTGGGTTTATGGTGGCATCTTCCCTCTATGCCTGGGATGCGGCGAACGGCATTGGTGAGGCAAGCCGCGTTATCGTACTTTTTGGTGTGAATATCGTCCTCAACATCGCCTGGAGCGCGATCTTCTTCCGGCTCGAGCGACCTGACTGGGCGTTTCTTGAGGTTATCCTGCTCTGGCTATCTATTCTTGCCCTCGTTTTAGGCTTGTGGTCGATCAGCGAGACAGCGAGCCTGTTGCTTATGCCGTATCTGGCCTGGGTCACGTTTGCAGCTTACCTCAACCTGACGATTGTCCGTCTCAATCCTCTCACAGCGCGCGGGAAGTCTGAGCCATCAGCGTCACTGAGCAGCCCTTGATGGCGGAGCTTTTCGCCAGTGGACATATCGCTGATCTGATATTGGCGATCATCGCGTTGGAGGCGATAGCCATCGTCGCTCATCGACGGTGGACAGGTCACGGTATTCGGCTGATCGCCATCCTGCCGAACCTGCTCTCCGGCGCTTGCCTCGTCATCGCCCTTCGAACAGCCCTCATCGGCGCTGAATGGGTCTGGACTGCGATCCCGCTCGTTGCTGCATTCGCTGCCCACATCTGGGATCTGTCACGCACTAATAAATGATCTTGGCACTGACTTGGAAATCGTCGACGAACCGGCGATGAAACACCGCTCATTCGAACAAATCGGCCTGGGTTGGTCTCCCGGCAACTGGGATTGGCCTATCCATGGACTCCAGAAACATTCGGGCCTCGCGCATCAAGGTCGCCCGGCGCGCATCGGGCATACGGTCAAGGTTTCGGTATGGCATCGCCATGCGCGGATTGCCAGCTAGCTGCGAGCGGTTCTCGATCAGGAAGTTCCAGTAGAGCAGGTTGAACGGGCAAGCGCCCGGACCCGACTTGATATCGGGATTATAGATGCAGCCTCGGCAATAGTCGGACATCCGGTCGATGTAGGCACCGGAAGCCGCGTAGGGCTTGGAAGCGAGCAATCCGCCGTCGGCGAAGAGCACCATGCCATGCACATTCGGCAGTTCGACCCACTCAAAGGCATCGACGTAGACCGCGAGATACCAATCCTCGATCTCATTTGGCGCGATCCCGGCGAGCAACGCAAAATTGCCCGTCACCATCAGCCGCTGGATATGATGCGCGTAGGCATTCTGGCGGGTATCATTGATCGTCTCTGCCATGCAGGCGAGATCAGTTTTACCCGTCCAGTAGAAGTCGGGTAAGCGGCGCGACGCACCCAAGGCATTGGTCTCGCGATACGCCGGCATCTTCAGCCAATAGAGGCCGCGCACATATTCACGCCATCCGAGAACCTGGCGGATAAAGCCTTCGACGGCGTTAAGAGGTGCGGCGGCGTGTCGGAAGGCGTCCTCTGCGGCGAGGCAGACCTCGCGCGCGGTCAGCAGTCCCACATTCAGATAAGACGAGAGCAAGCCGTGAAAGAGAAACGGCTCGCCCTTTTTCATGGCATCCTGAAAGTCACCAAAGTGCTGAAGACAAGTCTGGAAAAAATGGTCGAGGGCCGCAAGCGCTTGCTTGCGCGTGACCGCCCATCCAAACGAGTCCAGATCGCCGAAATGATCACCGAAGCGTTCCTGTACCAGGGACAGAACTTCGGCGGTGATTTGATCGGGCGGAAAGCGCAGACGGTCCGGCGGAACCATATCCGGGGGCAGGGACTTGCGATTGTCCGCGTCATAGTTCCAACTTCCGCCGGCTGGCTGATCACCCTCCATCAGCAGGCCGGTTTCCTTGCGCATTTCGCGGTAGAAATATTCCATGCGGTAGCTTTTACGACCTTCGGCCCAGCGGGCAAAACGGGCGCGCGAGGCAAAGAACCGGTCGTCATCGCGGATTTCGACGGGCACTCCCAGTTGAGCGGCCCAGCCCTGCATCATCTCGAGCACGCGCCATTCGCCCGGCTCGGTCACCACAACGCGGTCGGCCAGATGGCGGGCAACGGCACGGGCAAGTTCGGCGGTAAGCGAGCCGGTGTTGGCGGGATCATCAAGACGGACATAATCAACCTTGAACCCGTCGTCCCGCAGGCTCTCGGCAAAATGGCGCATTGCCGCTAAAATAAACGCAATTTTCTGTTTGTGGTGGGGAACATAGGTCGTCTCCTCGGTCACCTCGACCATCAAGACGACGTCTGTCGCCTTGACGTCGTTCAGCGACGAAAGGCCACGCGTCAGTTGGTCTCCGAGGATGAACCGAAGCGTCGTCATGTCTTCTCGCTGCTCCGGACACGACGCGCCTCCTGACGACACCGGTCCGAGCATGTCTCGATGGTGTCCCAGACCCGTTCCCACTTTTTTCGCCAGATAAATGGTCGATTGCAGACACGACAGATCTTTTCGGGAAAGTCGCCCTTGCGACGCATTTTAGGCATCCCGGTCAGCCCCTCGCGCTGAGCGTGGATCGTCCACCGTCAACCCCGATGATCTGGCCCGTGATCCAGTCGGCGTCCGACGACAGAAGGAAAGCTGCGAGGGCGGCGACATCCTCTGCCTCGCCAAGCCGTTGCAAGGGATGCATTTTTGCAATGGCAGCTGCCATTTGCTCGGATGCGGTAATGCTGGCGGCCAGGTCTGTCCTCACCAGCGAGGGCGCCAGACAATTGACGCGGATGTGCGGCGCAAGTTCAGCCGCGAGTGCTCGGGTCAGTCCCTCGACGGCCCCCTTGGCCATGGCGACAGAGGCATGGCCAGTAAACCCCGTAGCGACGGCAACGGTCGAAAAGAGCAAGATCGAACCGCGTTCTGCCTGTTTCATCGCGGGTAAAGCGGCCTTGACGGCCTCAACAGCGCCAAGCGCGTTCAGGCGAAAATCGGTCAGGAAGTCTGCCTCGGACAGTCGTCCGACCGGTTTCAGATTGATGGAGCCGACGCAATAGGCAAGACCAGACACCGGCCTGGCAACATCTGCGGTAACCCGCTGATACAGGGATGGATCAAGCACATCTCCAACCGTGAAGGTCGCGCCAATCTCGGTGGCAAGCGCCAGGAGTTTGTTTTCATTGCGCGCCACGAGATGGACGTGTCCGCCCTTTGCCGCGACACGACGCGCCAAGGCCGCGCCGATACCGCCCGTTCCGCCATAGATTACTGTGTACATGGGACCATTTCCTGCGGTGAACGGGCGCGTTTTGACCCGCCATCGATGAGAGGGGGTGGATAGTTGGAGGAACTCCCCCATTTGGTATCGAATGATTTTCTTGATGCGTCACAAGGTCATACGTTGGGAAACCGCACATGGTTCAGATCGTCTGGTTCAAGCGCGACCTGCGCACTGTCGACCATCGGCCGCTATTTGAGGCAGCGCAGCAAGGCCCTGTGATCCCGCTCTATATCGTCGAACCCGCCTATTGGGCGCTTGGCGACACCTCCCGCCGCCAGTATCTGGCCATTGCCGCTGCGATTGAGGAACTGGCGACACGGCTTCGCGAGCTTGGCGCACCGCTCGTCATTCGCATTGGCGAGGCTGCCGAGGTTTTCCGGTCCTTGTGCGAGAGCCATCATCTGACCCGCATTCTCGCGCATGAGGAAACCGGGAACGACTTCACGCACAGGCGTGACAAGGCTGTTCGGCGGTTCGCGCGTCAGGCCGACATTGAGCTGATTGAGTATCAACAATTCGGTGTCGTCCGGCCCTTGTTGAACCGAGATGATTGGGGGAAGCTGCATGGTGCCTATATGGATATGCCGCTCGTCCCCGAGCCGACCCGTTTGATGCGTGTTACGGACGTCGCTTCCGATAGCCTGCCCGTTCCGGAGGCACTCGGGCTGTTGGATGATGGATGTGCGCGTCCGCAACCGGGAACACGCGCATCGGGCCATCGTCTGATGGATACATTCTTTGGCGGGCGGGGCCTGAACTACCGGAAGGCAATGTCGCAGCCACTTGAGGGCGCGAAAGCGTGTTCCAGGCTCTCCGTCCCGCTTTCGACGGGCGCGATCTCGGTGCGCGAGGCCCTGAAGCGCTGTTATGCCGTCCGAGCCGAGTTTGGTCGCCGCGATGCCCGCGACCGCCCGGTGCCGCTCACCGCAATCGACAGCCTTGTAGCGCGGCTGCATTGGCATTGCCATTTCATCCAGAAGCTTGAATCAGAGCCTGCCCTCGAATGGCATTCGCAACATCGTCTATTCGAAGCGGCGAGACGGCCAACCTCAGGCGATGATCCAATGCTGGAGGCATGGGCGACTGGCATGACCGGCTTTCCGTTTGTGGATGCCTGCATGCGTTCGCTCATCGCAACGGGCTGGCTCAACTTTCGCATGCGAGCCATGGTCCAGTCCTTTGCCAGCTACCATCTTGCGCTTGACTGGCAAGCGAGCGGGACGCGGCTGGCGCGGCTCTTCACGGATTATGAACCCGGTATTCATTGGCCGCAGGTGCAAATGCAATCCGGCCAGACGGGGATCAACACCCCGAGGATCTACAATCCCATCAAGCAAGGGCATGATCAGGACCCCGACGGTCAATTCGTCCGCCGCTGGGTGCCTGAACTTGGCGGCCTGCCAGTTTCGTTTATTCATGAGCCATGGCGGCTCGATCCGGAAAGCTTGAAGTCCGCTGGACTCGTGCTTGGAGATACCTATCCGGTTCGCCTCGTCGATCATGTTGACGCAGCGCGGGCTGCCCGTGACCGAATGACCGCCGTTCGACGCGAAAATGGTTTCCGGACGGAGGCGCAGGGGGTCAATACCAAACACGGTAGCCGGGCCGGTCAGCGACGTTCAGGGCGTCGCCCGACAAAGCGGAAATCCGGTGCAGGTGACCAGCTCCAGCTGTTTCACGAGCCTTGATGATCGTTTGTCGGGCCGGATCGGATAAGGTCATTTGAGGGCGAGACGACAGAGTCACTGGAATTCCCGGTAATCAGCGCTATCTCATTTGATGCGATGAACACGCAGTTTCCAACACAGGCAAGTCCGCCTGACCAATTGACCGGCTCGGCATCTGTCACCGTATGGTTTGATGGATCCTGCCCGTTGTGCACGCGCGAGATCGCTCTGATGCGGCGACTTGATCAACGGCACGCAATCCAATTCGTGGACATTGCATCCGAGGCCGGATGTCCGATGGATCGGGGAACGCTTCTCGCCCGGTTTCATGCTCAAGCTAAGGGTCGGCCGATTGTGTCGGGAGCCGCGGCCTTCGCGGTCATGTGGCGCGCGATCCCGCTACTACGCCCCTTGGGATTGCTGGCGGAAAACGCTTTCATTCTCAAACTATTGGAAACCGCCTACCTTGCCTTCCTGCGCATCAGGCCGGCATTGCAAGGACTAGCCCATCGTATCACGCCCAAGCCGCCAGGGGACCAGAAATGATGCAGCCCGCAAAGCCGATCGGACAAATCCCCGGGATCGCATTGCTGTATGGCTGGCTTGGTTTGATCCCATTTCTGGCACCTCCGTTGGTCGGCTGGCTCTATCCGCAAGCGGGCGGGTTTGCGACGGATCTACTTGTGACCTACGGCGCACTGATCCTGTCGTTTCTCGGCGGCGCGCGCTGGGGCTTGGAAATCCGGGAACCGACACCCAATGTCTGGACGATCTCGCTATCCATGCTCCCGACGTTGGCAGCACTTGGACTCGTCGCCACACCCGCGCTTCATCACAGTGGACGCCTAATCGGTCTGGCGGTAGCGCTTGCATCACAGTGGGTATGGGATTTCAGCTCGACAGATATCCCGCCTTGGTATCCGCGTTTGCGAGCCATACTCACGTCCGGGGCCGTGATCGGGCTTCTGTTTGGTGCGATCATACTGTCAGTGTCATGATCGGCAACTCCTTAGAAGAGATCATGATGTTGTTAAGAGTGTGTTAGGACTTTGGAACGCAAAAACCCGCCTTGCGGCGGGTGATTGGCGTTGATTTTGTTGTTGATTTGGTTGCGGGGGCCAGATTTGAACTGACGACCTTCAGGTTATGAGCCTGACGAGCTACCGGGCTGCTCCA
>CAIYYN010000021.1 GCA_903930435.1 uncultured Hyphomicrobiales bacterium
GCCGCTGACGGCTCGGTAGCGGCGCAGGATCACATCGCAGTAGAGCGGGTCGAATTCGATAATCCTCGCAGTTCGGCCGCAGCTATCGGCAGCGATCAGTGTAGTACCCGATCCGGCAAACCCGTCGAGAATGATTCCTCCACGCCTCGAGCAGTCTTTGATCGCATCTGCAACCAGCGCCGTTGGTTTGACGGTCGGGTGCATCGCGAGCGACGTATCCCGGTCGCGGCTCATGCTGGAGATGCCGGGATAGTCCCAGACGTTCGTCCGATAGCGGCCTCCGTCCCCAAGCCCGAAGGTATTCACATGCGGAGCGGTCCCGACCTTGTAGACAAAAATATGCTCGTGCTTGGAGCGATAGAACGTCCCCATCCCGCCATTGGTCTTGTTCCAGACACAGACGTTTTTCAGTTCCGAGAAGACAGCTTCGCCTGCTGCCATGAGTTCACCCATGTGGCGCCAATCCATGCAGACGAACGCTATCGCACCATCTCTGGCAACGTTTGCCATTGCCCCGAGTGAAGCCGTCAGGAACTCTGTAAAGGCTGTCACAGACATCTCGCCGACACCCATCGCGAAGTCTCGATGCCGTATCCGCCCACCGCCACAGACGTGTCCGTCGATCGGAACATTGTATGGCGGGTCCGTAAAAATGAGATCGGCGCAATCTCCTGACATCAGTTGCTCATAGGTCTCGGGATCACGGGCATCACCGCAGATAAGCCGATGCCTGCCGAGTTGCCAGAGATCACCAACCCGACAAACGGCTTTATGTGCCATCGACGGGATCACGTCTTCAGACGCCGTCTCGGGATCGGTGTGTTGATCCCGCGCAAGGTCGAGCGTCAGATCGACTTCCGTCGTTGAGAACCCGATCAGGGATGTGTCAAAGTCCAGATCAATCAGTGCCTGAAGCTCGATCGCGAGGATCTCCTGATCCCAGCCCGCGTTCAGGGCCAGTTTGTTGTCTGCCAGGATATAGGCTCGCCGCTCAGCGTCGGTCAGGTGCGAGAGGCGAAGTGTTGGCACGCTGCTAAGGCCCAGCAACTTTGCTGCCGCCACGCGACCGTGGCCTGCAATGATCTCGTCCTCCTCGCTGACGAGGACTGGGTTTGTAAACCCGAACCGCTCGATGCTGTCGGCAATCTGGCGGATCTGCTGTTTGGAATGGGTCCGGGCGTTACGGGCATAGGGCCGAAGCGTGGCTGGCGCTCGGTGTTCGATATCCGGATAAGGCTGTGAGTGATTCATGCACCCTTGATAGCAAATTCGGGCCTCACTCACAATCGCGCAATCAAGATATTGTGTTTAGCGATCAATCATTATCATTTTGTAGATTTCGGGTGCTGTTCTTTCGTAGTCGCGTTGCCGGCGCACGCACTGAGAACTGGACTTCTACTTCGATTGGAGCGTTGGTGGGTTGCGCCCGGTTTCGGGCTTGTCCCGGTGCCGGGCGAAATGGTCGCCCCGGTATTCGGGAGACGCGATATGCCAAAATCAAAAGCCAGCACCAATGACGTAAAGCCAGTTGACGCATGTGTTTTGGACTTGCCTGGGTCGATGGCGGAATGGCGGGATCTTACCGCGAGAAGCAAGGACACAGGCGTCAGGTCAGCCACCTTCCCACCCCATACCCGCGCCGGTCAGATCGAAGCCATGATGCGGGCCGACGGCGGAGCGACCATCGCCGGTCTGGCGGAGGCACTCGGCTGGCAACCGCACTCGGTGCGTGGGTTCATCTCAGGCACCTTGCGTAAGCACACGGCAATTGAAGTTGTGACCGTCAAGATTGATGGAACAATCTGGTTCAGCATCCGTGATCGCGCGGGAGCCTGATCATGACGGACCTAAACGCCGACTTGAGCAACCTCTCGACCCTTGATCTGATTGCACTTCGAGCAGAATGGCGCCGCCACTTCGGCACGCCTCAGCCAACGCGTTCGACCGAGCTTCTGGCACTCATGCTCGCCTGGCGCCTTCAGGCTGAGGGCGGCAACGGTCTTGATACTGAGACACGTCGCGCCTTGCGTCGTCCGATGGATGAGAAGCCAAGGAAGCTTGCCGTCTCAGGCATCCGCATGATCCGGGAATGGAAAGGCGAACGGCATGAGGTCACCGCGCTCGGGTCAGAGGACTTCGTCTATCGCGGGGCCCACTATCGCAGTCTCTCAGAGATCGCCCGCTTGATCACGGGCACGCGCTGGAACGGCCCACGCTTCTTCGGGCTCAGGGCAGACGGAGACGCCAAATGAAGGCTACCTCGCAACCAGGCAACCCCACCACCAAACGCATTCGCTGCGCCATCTATACCCGCAAGTCCTCCGATGAAGGCCTCGATCAGGCCTTCAACTCTCTTCATGCCCAGCGGGAGGCGTGTGAAGCCTACATCAAATCGCAAGCGCATGAAGGCTGGCGGCTGGTTCCCACTAGCTATGATGATGGCGGATTATCTGGTGGTACTTTGGAACGGCCCGGCTTGAAGCGATTGCTGCAAGATGTGGATGCTGGCCGAGTGGATACGATCGTTGTCTACAAGATCGATCGTCTGACCCGTTCACTTGCCGACTTCGCCCGCATCGTCGAGCGTCTGGAGAAAGCGTCTGCCTCTTTCGTATCCGTCACGCAAGCCTTCAACACGACGACATCCATGGGGCGGCTGACCCTCAACGTCCTTTTATCCTTTGCCCAGTTCGAGCGCGAGGTCACGGGCGAACGGATCCGCGACAAGATCAGGGCTTCAAAACGGCGGGGCATGTGGATGGGCGGGACGGTCCCACTCGGCTATGACCGCCCGACAGACCTGGCGACACGCGCCCTTGTTCCCAACGAGGCCGAGGCCGAAACCGTCCGCATGATCTTTACGCGGTACCTCGAGCTTGGATCTGTCAACGCCCTGGCGATTGACCTTGAACGCACCGGCGTCCGGTCCAAGGCCTGGGTCACGCTGGCGGGGCAACCACGTGGTGGGACCGTCCTCGGACGCGGCGCACTCTATCATCTCCTGCGCAATCGGATGTACCTCGGCGAACTCGC
>CAIYYN010000022.1 GCA_903930435.1 uncultured Hyphomicrobiales bacterium
AGGATAAAAGGACGTTGAGGGTCAGCCGTCCCATGGATGTCGTCGTGTTGAAGGCTTGCGTGACGGACACGAAGGAGGCAGACGCTTTCTCCAGACGCTCGACGATGCGGGCAAAGTCGGCGAGTGAGCGGGTCAGGCGGTCGATCTTGTAGACGACGATCGTATCCACTCGGCCAGCATCCACATCTTGCAGCAATCGCTTCAAGCCGGGCCGTTCCAGCGTCCCACCAGATAATCCGCCATCATCATAGCTAGTGGGAACCAGCCGCCAGCCTTCGTGCGCTTGTGATTTGATGTAGGCCTCACACGCCTCCCGTTGCGCATGGAGCGAGTTGAAGGCCTGATCGAGGCCTTCCTCGGAGGACTTGCGGGTATAGATGGCGCAGCGAATGCGTTTGGCGGTGAGGTTGCTGGGTTGCGAGGTTGCCTTCATTTGGCGTCTCCATCTGCCCTCAGCCCGAAGAAGCGCGGGCCGTTCCAGCGCGTGCCTGTAATCAAGCGGGCGATCTCGGATAGACTGCGATAGTGGGTCCCGCGATAGACGAAGTCCTCTGGTCCGAGTGCGGTGACCTCATGCCGCTCGCCTTTCCATTCCCGGATCATGCGGATGCCTGAGACGGCAAGCTTCCTTGGCCTCTCATCCATCGGACGACGCAAGGCGCGCCGTGTCTCGGTATCAAGACCGTTGCCGCACTCAGCCTGAAGGCGCCACGCGAGCATGAGTGCCAGAAGCTCGATCGAGCGTGTTGGCTGAGGCGTGCCGAAGTGGCGGCGCCATTCGGCCCGAAGGCCAATCAGATCGAGGGTCGAGAGGTTGCTCAAGTCGGCGGCGAGGTCCGTCATGATCAGGCTCCCGCGCGATCACGGATGCTGAACCAGAGGATTCCATCGATCTTGACGGTCACGACTTCAATTGCCGTGTGCTGACGCAAGGTGCCTGAGATGAACCCACGCACCGAGTGCGGTTGCCAGCCCAGTGCCTCCGCCAGACCGGCGATGGTCGCTCCGCCGTCAGCCCGCATCATTGCCTCGATCTGTCCGGCGCGGGTATGGGGTGGGAAAGTGGCCGTCCTGACGCCCGTGTCCGCACGTCTTGCGGTAAGATCCCGCCATTCCGCCATCGACCCAGGCAAGTCCAAAACACATGCGTCAACTGGCTTTACGTCATCGGTGCTGGTTTTTGATTTTGGCATATCGCGTCTCCGGTAGGCCGAGGCGACCACTTCGCCCGGCACCGGGACAAGCCCGAAACCGGGCGCACACCACCAACGCTCCAATCGAAGACGAAGTCCAGTTCGCAGTGCGTGCGCAGGCAGCGCGACTTCAAAAGAACAGCACCAGAATTCTACAAAATGATAGTGATTGATCATAAAACACTATATGTTGATTACGCGATTGTGAATGAGGCCCGAATTTGCTATTAAGGGTGCATGAATCACTCACAGCCTTATCCGGATATCGAACACCGAGCGCCATCCACGCTTCGGCCCTATGCCCGTAACGCCCGGACCCATTCCAAACAGCAGATCCGCCAGATTGCCGACAGCATCGAGCGGTTCGGGTTTACAAACCCAGTCCTCATCAGCGAGGAGGACGAGATCATTGCAGGCCACGGTCGCGTGGCGGCAGCAAAGCTGCTGGGCCTTACCAGCGTGCCAACTCTCCGGCGGCGTCTAAAACATATTGATCGCGTTCCGCCTTGCAGCTCTGCGCGTTCGGCATTGAAAGATCTGTACGTGGCCACGGACGAGATAGGGTTCGGTGCGCTCCGCTATCACTGACGTGGCCACGCGATCTAAAGCAATCAGGCCACATGAGGGTTCAATTGAGGCTGATACGAACCGCTTCTCGACCCTCACCGGTAAAGATGGCTTCCGAGTGTGTGAGCGACTCAAGGTGCCAACCCTCGGCGCTCGTCTCGCCTACTCCGAGCTGATGTCCGTCCGACATCATCACTTTTGGCGTAGACCCAAACCATACGCTGCTGATTGCGGGTGGCTTTGCGGCAATCTCTGAAATTTGCACGGCTTGCAAAATGGGCGGCAGATCAGACTCAGAATCTGACGCAACCAAGAACGCACGCCACGCGGCCATTGCCTTGGGACCACTAAGCCGGCCTTTCAGGGCCATCGTACCGTTTTCGTCGACCATAACGGCAATTCGATCAGCCAGACCCGCAGATGACAAGAGTGCCGCAACCTTTGCCATGGCTGCCTCTCTGTCCAGGATCTGATGCGAGGCAACGGCATGAACCTGTGGCGCTGATGAAGGACCAAGCACCACGGCGCGGGTTGTTCCGGAAACACTGAACAGCAGCACCACACTCGCCACGAGACTGATGACGCCTGCAAGCACCTTACTATTCGGCAAGGTCACGGCTGGAACCGTTCCTTCGACACGCAGCTTGGCGCTGCCAAGGCTCAATGTTGCGGGCAGCGGTACTTCAACGGAATAGCCCTGTGGCAAGGTACCATGCCCATCAATCGCGACGCCTTCATGATGCGCTTCGACGAGCAGCTTGCGACCGAGGAGATCGGCGAATGCCAGTCGGGCATGGTGCGCCGCAACACTATCGCCGATGAGCACAAGATCATTTTCGAGATCGGAGCCGATTGAGACCGGTCGGTCAGCCAGTTCAAAACGAGCGCCCGCATGCGCTCCGCCGGTCAATACGACCTGACCCGATTGCGTGCGCCCACGAATCCCGTGTTGCAGGTCTTTTACGATCCCGGGAAACTCGAATGAACCGATCATGGACTTTCCAATCTTTTCGGGTGACCTGGCCGGGATCTCGTTCGCTTTCTAGCAAAGCGGAGAGAGCATCCCTGATGCCTTCATCGTCTTTTGACCCTCCCACGATACGAGAGCATTCGCCTCGCGTCGTGGGAGCTTTTCCGCGCAGAAAGCCGACTTGGCCTCAGTTTGGACGAGCGCGCAGGGCGTTCAGGTTGGCATTGCCCGTGGTCGAGATTGTCAGCGTTGCCTGGGCCTGCGTCAGCGCATCGTTGAACGCCTGCTGCAGCTGCTGATTGCCTGTCGAGGACGTGGTCGACGAGGATGAACCGGTTGAATTGGTCGAGGACGTATCGGTAACGCTGCTCATTTGATCGCTCCTGAAGCAAGTTTTTGGTAGGCGGGGTGGTTTCGCACACAATCAAGACCCTTGAGAGCTTCTTGAACAGCGTGCTTTAACTCTTTTTCAGACACTCCAGTTGGATCAACAACAGAAGAATGCCTGGATAAAAGAGATTTGAGAATCATTTCAACTTCGTTAAATCTTGGAACAGATGAATTTTTCACAGTTTTCCCTGCTTTAGACATCGGACCAATCTTTCGACATGATCATCATGTCATTCGGACCATTAGATTTTAATCAGCGCAAACTACTTAAGCGCTTCAGTACGGTTGATACCGTATCGCACCATTCTGACCTTGCTGCCGGGTGCTGAATTGCGGGTCGAATCGAGTATTCCGGCAATCTGCGCCACCACCTCAGCGGGGGCTGAGACCATGATGGAGTTGGATTCCTTCAGCATTTTGATGTCATGCGGATCAATGCCAACAGAGGCCGTCCGAAGCTGGTTCAGCAGTGCGTTGTAGGAGATATCGCCTAGCGGAATGATCCGTGTGACGACTTCCCCCTGGCTGGCGACAACCAACTTGCCACCCTGAATGTAGGTGGTCAAGTTGTACCGCTGTTGCAGGGTGTTGATGAAGCCTTTGGTATCCAGCGGTAGCCGTACATTCACCAGATTTTGCCTGAGGTTGGCTGAAATCTGCGGCGTCAGTCCCTTTTCCTGCGCAAACTGCGTCACGAGGCTGCGCAAATCCTGATCGACAATCAGAACATAACCGCTGTCTGCGTCGCTCTGAGCCGTGGTCGGCAGATCTATCATTGGATCTTGATGGACCACTTCCGGTTCTGGCTCATTGAACTGCTTCAGTAAGGGATCAGCTTTCAACATATGGAAGCTGTACTCGTACTGACCCGCGTGGGCCTGCGGCATGACGAGAAGGCCAATTGACACGACGAGCGGTCCAGCCAACGAAAGCCGACTGCGGGCTTGGGGAGCATGTCTTTGCGTCATTTCATACAGCTCCAATCGGCTTTAACGTCAGGTTTCGTGAATCGGGCCGTCGCAGGTTGTCTTCCGGCAAGGACAGCAGCCCCAATCTGTGTGCAAACAGAACCATGTCCTTTGGGCGCAACATCCCGGTTTTCTTGCGGAGATTGAGACGGTGCGTTTCAACCGTGCGGATGCTCAACTGAAGTCGCCTGGCAATGTCCTTGTTCGAGAACCCTGAGGCAATCAGTCGCAGGACGTCTGTCTCCCGTGCGGTCATTCCCCCGGCTGACGGGGTGGCTGGTGCCTTGCTGTCGGTGAAGATACGCGACGTAACGGCAATTGGTATGAAGCTCGCGCCTCGCATGATCGTTCGGATGGCCTGGATGAAGTCGTCAGCGCATGCGTTCCGCAAGATCAAGCCGTCCACGCCAGCCTTGATGAGTTGAGAAATCTCAAACTGTGTCAATGACATATAGCTTACAAGTACGCGTAACGCCGGTGATTGTTGTTTCAGCGCCGCGACTGCGTCAGAGGCCTCAATGTCGTCGAGCATGGCATCCAGGATGACCACCTGAATATCCAACTGCTTCAACAGCCTTTGGGCCATCGCGAAGGAGGATGTTTCAGCGGCAACAAAAAGGCCAACCGCCGACATAAGGCTGACGCGCAGTCCTGCGAGCATGAGTGGATGGCTATCAATCAGAAAAATGCGGGTATCACTGGCAGTCGGTGAACGGTCGCTGGCCCGCCGCGTGAAGCCTTGAATGCCAAGGGCAGAGTTGCGCTCTCCCGTGGCCGGTAGCTGGTTCGACGCTGCTTTCTTGATTTGCATCGCGATCTACCTTCTTGACGATGTAACAACCAGTTCGGCAACGAACAATGTAGTCGATGACTGCTTTGATTGCCCTGTCGCCTCGAAACACTCTTGTGAAATTGGCATTGAACAACCTGCTCCAAATCCAATCCACATGTCTCGATTAGTATAATAGTATTCGGCTTTCAATATATTAGTCAATTTAATGTTAATTTGCATAAGTAGTAGGATTCAAGCCGTCTCGTTGCCAGCAAAAAATATTCCATTATTTCGATAATCCCATAAAAAATCATTTTTATACCCAAAATGAAACAAATTTATAATCTTCATGATTAATTGGAGCGTTTTAACCTTAAGGTGTTCGACTATAATCCGCATATCGATCTCTCTGATGAGAACCCGTTTGCACCTGGCAAACGCGATTGTTCGCCTGCCGATCGATGCATTGCGATCAACACATTGAAATATATGAATAAAATATTTTAAAGCCGATGCGGCAGTCAGGGAGATTGCAAACCTCTGGCATTAACCTTCCTTCGGCACGGCGATTGCTCCTTGACCAAGTGATAATTGCCTGGCGAGCCAATTTGGCACGCGGCTCAGGTCTTGCCGGAGAGTTCGCAATGTTTATGAGCGACCACGCAAAAGAATCGGCTTTCTTGCGCGATAGGAGCAGTCTGGAAATCGTGTCAGATGCGTTGCTGACGTTTCGCATCGGGACGCGACAGTTTACAGTCAAACCTGCCTTCAAACCGTATAACCCGACAACATCAGATGTCCGGCTGTCCTTCTATCTGGACGATATGTCTTGCTGGTTCTGGTTACCGTCCGGGCTCCTCGCGCTTGTTCTCGGCGACACCGGATTAAGTGTTGAACAAATCACCCAACTGCAAAATGAGGACGCCTGTCTCGTCGTTGAGCACGTCGTTCGGGATCAATTGGCCGAGCTTGAGCGGCACCTTGGAACAACGCTTAGCCTGACGCACATCGATTTGGCCAACACGTGCAAGGACACGACATCAGAGGCCGGTCAGGCGTACCTGAGTGTACCGTTGTATATCACGTGCAATGACGCGTCCTTTTTATGTCAGGCTGTTGTGCCTGAGACTGCAGCCTTGGGCCTTGTGCTCGAAACCTTCGCGTTCCCCGGGGACCATCAGATCGAGGCTGCCCCGTCAGAACCTCAACACCTCGGCGGATTGGATGTCGGCAGTGTGCTGATTGGTCCGATCGATTTTTCATCCGAAGTGATCGACACGTTTCAGCCCCAGGACCTGTTCCTGTTGCTGACCGACGGGGCGATGTCAGGCGGACTTGCAACACCGGCCGGACTTCTCCCGATTGAAATCGCGGATGGTCAGCTGTCGCTTCTGTCGGCGTTCTCTGCGCAATCAAGTGACGCGTTGGCTCACACAAGCCAAAAACTCTGGGTCGCGATCGGATCAAGCGAAGCGGCCGACACTGCGATGTTACCCCAGCAACGCCTGCCATTCGCCCTTCATAGAAGTAACCGAGCTTGGCTCATCGTCGACGGGTCATGGGAGCGACTGGCCGAAGGAGTACTTGTCGACGTCGATGGCAACGTCGCACTGCGGATACTCTCGACAGCAACAGGAGCGTCACTGTGAACGGATCAAGCTTCAATTTGATGCTCCTGGTTGCCGGGATGGCGTTTCTCCCGATGCTGGCAGTCTCAGTCACAGCCTTCACAAAGTTCTCCGTGGTGGTGATGATCCTCAGAAATGCCCTTGGCATTCAACAACTGCCGCCGAACATTGTCGTTTACAGTATCTCGGTCCTGCTGTCGGCCTATATCGCTTTGCCCATGCTGAGTGATATCTATCACAAGGTCGACACGGCCAATCTCAGCTACAAGACCATGAGCGATTACACGGAGGCCGCTGATATCGCCTCTGCGCCATTGAAGGGCTTCCTGTCGAAACATGCCGACGCCAAGCAGGTCGCATTCTTTCTGCAATCAACCCGGAAAATCTGGCCCGAGGAAACCGGTCTCAAGGCAACCGAGAAGGATCTGACGATCCTCATTCCCGCGTTCCTGCTGACGCAGCTCACCCAGGCATTCGAGATCGGCTTTCTCCTGTATCTGCCGTTCCTGGCGATAGACATTGTGGTCACAGCGATACTTGTGGCGCTTGGCATGATGATGGTGCCGCCCAGTTCAATCTCAATTCCCTTCAAGCTCATGCTGTTCGTGTTTGTCGACGGCTGGAGCAAGCTCGTCCAGGGCCTGATACTCACCTACACCTGAGGTAACCCATGAGCCCGAGCACCCTGACATCCGCACTCTATTCCGTGATCGAGAACGCGGCACTGCTGGTCGTTGTCCCTCTTCTGGCTGCGACCTTGATCGGATTTGGAATCGGCCTGTTCCAGGCCGCGACGCAATTGCAGGAACAAACGCTGCCGCAATCGATGAAGATGTTCGTCGTCTCTTTGATCCTGATCGTATTTGGCGGCTCCTTGTCCGCGCCCCTGTTTGCCACGACACAGTCGTTGTTCAACACGTTCTACCTCTACGGCGGACATTGACATGGACCAGGCCCTGGATCTGACCAGCGGTTCGATTGATCATGTTTACGCGATCCTGGAATACTGGGCGCTGTCATCAGCTCGCGTACTCGGAGCGACGATGCTGTTCACCGCCTTTATCTGGGGACGGATCAGCTCGGGAATTATCCGCTCTGTGCTGGCGCTTGCACTCGCCTTGCCGGTCATGGGTCCAGTCTGGGGGCAGCCGGAACACGCTTTAGCCATGGTGAATGGCGGATACCTCTTCGATCTCGTGAAAGAACTGGGCTTGGGTCTCCTGCTGGGCTTCATCGCTTCATTGCCTCTTGAGGCGATCGGCGCGGCGGGTAATGTGATCGACGCCAGTCGTGGCGGCGGATCACTGCCTGGCCCCGGCGGTGACAATACCACCTTCGGGCAATTGTTCATGGTGATTGCACTCTGGCTGTTTGCCTCGCTCGGTGGCTTCTGGCGCTTCGCCGACATGATCTATTCGAGCTTCGGCCTTTGGCCAGTCAACCAGCCACTTCCCGCTTTCAATTCCGCTGCATTGCAAGCGCTTTACACATTCCTTGCCCAGTTGCTGCTGACAGTCATCACCCTGGCAGGTCCTCCCATGGCCCTGTTGCTGCTCACAGATGTGACGTTGCTAACAGCCAATCGGCTCGGCAAGAGGATGAATGTCCTAGACCTCTCGATGTCGATGAAGAACATACTTTTAGTTGGTATTATGCCGCTTTATGCGCTTGTCGTTGTCCGGGTCGTGACCGGACAATTCCCGATGATCTTCGACCTCGGGCTGCTGCAGCTCGCGTTCAAGCACTGAGGCACCCAGATGGCGCAAGACAGTCAGGAAAAGTCGCTTCCAGCCACAACCCAACGTCTGAAGAAGGCGCGTGAAAAGGGGCAGGTCGCCAGCAGTTCGGACTTTGTGGCCGGTGTGGTCACGGTTGTCGTATTTCTCTGGCTGCTCGTGCGCGGACCCAATCTCTTGGCCCTCGTTGTTCGCAATCTGAATGTTGTGACCCAGGCTGTCGGCGTACCATCGCACGAGCGTGATCTTGCGATTGTCAACGGCATATTCAGCGGACTTCTGCTCGAACTCGCAGGACTGCTTGTCGCGGCTGGCCTCGCCGGAATGGTCGCAAATGTTGCCCACAAAGGTGGGCTGGTCGTATCGGCAACTCCATTGGTACCGGATTTTTCCAGGCTCGATTTCGCGGAAGGGTTCACGCGCATGTTCGGCATGCGGCAGATGACGGGTCTGGCGATTGGCTTCGTTTCACTGATCCTCTGGTTTGGCTTTGTGGTGATCATCGCCTGGAACTTCGCACCGTCCCTGATCAACGCCCCGCTCTGCGGTGCGGCTTGTGTGCTCAACGTCAGCACCACGGCCGTCTGGTGGCTGATCGTGGCGGGTCTGATCGCCATCGCGGTTGGAGGTCTGCTGGATCTGCCGTTGCAAATATCCTTGTTCAAACGGCAGATGCGCATGTCGCATCAGGAACGCAAACAGGAACTGAAGGACACGGAAGGCTCACCGGAAGTCGAACACCATCGTCGACTGTTGCAGCAAACGTTGATGCGGGCTGGCAACAATGTGCCGACCCTGATCCTGACGAGCGCCAATACCGCCGTCGCGCTCAGGTTCCATCCAGACACGACACCAATCCCCATGGTCGTCGCCAAGGGTGAGAACTACAACGCTGACCGCATCATCGCATCCGCAAAACGCCTGGGAATTCCGATCTGGATGGATCCAGAACTATCCCGGCGACTGATGGAGATGGTGAATATCGGCATGGAGATTCCGCCATCTGAATTCGGCGCCGTTGCACCGCACATCGTCAAGAGCTCCATTGCTGGCATCGCGTAGACAAGGCCGCGCTAAATACGAGGCCCTCGATCGGGAGGGCGAGCGGTTGCCTGTGCAAACGGATCGTGGCGGGTTTTTGTATATACAAGCGCATGCAGAGAGCCCGCAGATCGCTACGCTGCGCTCTCGTCGCTCTTGCGGGCAGTCCTCGCGTCACGATCGATCAAGATATCGAGCTTCACAACGTCTTTTGCGCGCTCGGACCACTCCTGACGCGCTTTGGAGGTCAAGATCTGTTGCTGTTCTGCCTGCCGCTTCAGTTGGGCCGCATTTCTTAATGCTGTCACGAGATCGGCCTGACCGATCTGATACTGCAACGACATCCGTGCCAGCGTCGCGGGATTGGCGCCCTCAGCCAGCACTGCCCTGACGGCGTTCTGTTTGCGTTCCGGTAACTCGGCTTCGACCACACGAGCGGCACTCAGAGCCCGGTCACGATCTTCCTCCAAGCGGATTTGTTCATGATTGGCCATGCCGAGGCGCACCCGTGCGCGTGTTTCCCGCAAGGCACGCAACTCCTTCAGCCTGACAATCGGGCGCGCGGTCATGCAGCCTCATTCACTCTCGGGGCGATAGCAAGCTGTGCGAGGGCTTGTAACGTCTGACCAGGCGGCGATGCCTCGCGTAACTGCTGCTTCAGGAATTGGATGATCGCGGGGTGCTTGTCGATCGCCTCGTCAGCGAGGGTATCGGAACCACGGCGATATTCACCGACCTGCAACAACATCTCGACTTCCGTATATTTTGCCATTAGTTCCCTGAGCCGTTGGGCAGAGCTGGCATGATCAGGAGAGACGATCTCATTCATCAAGCGGCTGTTGGAACGCAGGATATCAATCGCGGGATAATGACCCGACTGTCCCAATCTGCTGGAAAGATGAATATGGCCATCGGTCAGGCTCTGGATTTCTTCCACGATCGGGTCGTCGCCCTGCTCATCTTCTGCAAGAACAGTGTAGATGGCTGTGATTGCACCAGTCGCACTCATGCCGCTGCGCTCCACAAGTCGCGGCAACTCGGCATAGACGGATGGCGTAAATCCGCGTCTCACGGCGCCTTCACCCGCCGCCAGACCGACCTCACGCAAGGCACGCGCGAACCGCGTCACACTGTCCAGAATGAGCAGCACATGCTTGCCCTGATCCCGGAAGTATTCGGCAATCGTGGACGCAACATGAGCCCCTGTGACACGTTCCATGGCCGGTCGATCCGAAGTCGACGTGACGATCACGCAACGTGCCCGGGTCTCCGGTGGCAACTGCCGATCCAGAAACTCCCGGATTTCGCGACCACGTTCGCCAATCAACCCAAGCACCACGACATCGCAGCTGAAATTCCGGGCCAAAGCACCAATGAGGCTCGTCTTGCCTGACCCTGATCCACCGAATATGCCAATGCGCTGGCCCATGCCAACTGTCAGCAATCCGTCAATGGCCTTGATGCCTGTGGGATTCGCGCGTTTGACCAAGGGACGCTCGAGCGGGTTGACCTCTTGTGCTGTGATGGAGCGATGGCAGGAAACAGCGACATCCCTGCCATCGATGGGGCGACCCAGCCCGTCGAAAACACCACCCAGCATTCCGTCCCCGCATGCTACCTCGAGCGGGCGCCAATGGGGTACGACGCGAGTAAGGGTGGAAAGGCCATCGGTTACGCCGAGCGGCGCAAGTGTGGCACCGTTTGCATCGACCCCGATAACCTGCGCCCGCATGGGCTCAGCGTCAGTCCCGTTTTCCAGCGAACAGATATCGCCGATGACGAGATTGGGCACATTCGTCAAAAGCCGGTTCGCCAGCACGCTCGTCAAAGCACCTGACATCCGCTGGAGGAGATGCCGTTGAACGGATCGCTGCATCATCTCAACAGTCGACAGCAAATCAAGAGCCATTGCAAAATCCTCAACGGGCGCGCCTTGAACGACCTTCAGGCCATATCAATGCAAGGTCATTAATCGGAAGTCTGCCCACGCAGAAGCTGCTCGAAGAGTTCCAACTGATCGGCCAATCCGACACGCGTGCGCACGCTTCCGGCGATGATCATCGCGCTTCCAGCGTCAACCTGGGGATCGAGAAGAATCCGAACGTTGGTCGCAGCGTCCGAGCGTTGGAGCCAGGCGGAATGCCCTGTGATTGTCGGAGCGTCGATGGGGTTCACCTGAATTTCAATCGACGAGGAGCGATCAATGGCTTGCAGGGCGCGGTCGACGACCCGAGCGAGCACATGTGTTCCGCATTGTTCGCCAATGATTTTTTCGAGACCGTTGCGCAGGATCTGCGCCAGCGAAGCACGCAGATCGGCCATATCAGCGTTAACACGGGCGTTCACCTGAAACAGGAGTTCGCTGGCACGTCGCTCCGCCGTCTGTAGCGCACGCCGCTCGCTCTCCGCGATCATGTCCGTCGCCCTTGCATTGGCTGCGGCAACGATCTCGATGGCAGTCCGATGCGCAGTTGCTACGATAGCCTCGGCTTCAGCGCGCGCATTCGCAACCACTTGTTCCGCTGGAACCTTGAACTTGATGAGTTTGGCGGTGATTGGCGCTGCGATCAGTGGATCTGCCATTTGGTCTTCTCCTCCAGCGCCAGGAGCGCTGTCTCGACCAGATAAATCTGGGTATCGGCCTTGAAACGGCTCATGTCCATCGGCTGAACGGTCTTGGGCAAGGTCAACGCAACCCGATCCGCGAGTGGGTCCGGCAGGGTTTCGAGCCAGAGCCTGACAGCGCCGATGGCGTCATCAAGCATCGCGGCGGCATCATCACCGCTGACTGGTCGATCGTTTGGCGAAGCCGGAACCAGGTCGCGGCAACTGAGGGCGATGTTGAGATCATCGATGGGGAAATGTCCCGCGATCTGGCGCAGCGTATGCCCGTCAATGACCTGCGACAAGCGGCGGGCATGCAGGATCAGGCCGATGATCCTGAGGGCACGGTATGGATCAGCCATATAACGCTGATAGTAGAGCGAACTGTCGTCCGCCACAGGCACATCTGCCAAAGAGGACACGCCGAGCGCCGCAGCGACGCGTGCTCCGGCCCGCTGGGACAGACGATCACTTGCCAGGATGGCAGAGCGCATGGTTTGGGGCAATTCAGGTGCCCAAAGCTCCATCCAGTCTGGATGTATCTGAGCGATGTCGATCTCGAGATTGGACATACGACTTCCCTTTGCGTAGATCTGGACGGATCAGCTGAGGCGGCGGACCTTGGACGCGCGTTTCTGGCGAGTCATGATCGTCACGGCGATGGCGAGACCCATGAGAGCCAGAACGATGCCGAAGCCATTTGGAACGATGCTCGCTATTGCAGTTGAAGACCGTACCGCGTCTGGTTCCACTGCAGCCGGGAACAGGGCAACAGCGACGTCTTCATAGGCAAGACCATTCACGCTGTTGACGATGAGCGTCTTGATCGTGCCCACCTCGCCACGGATATCAACACCCGGATTGAGATAAATAAACACCGAGGCTCGCGGATGTTCCTTCTTGGTCTCCAGTGGTGCCTGTTCGGGCATGATCACATGGACACGTGCAGATGCCACGCCTGAAATCTGCGAGATACTCTGGGCCAGTTCCTGATCCATCGCGTACATGAAGCGGGCGCGCTCTTCGAATGGCGTGGAGACCATGCTGCCAGACTGGAAGACCTTGCCCAAAGTCTCGAACTTTGCCCTTGGCAGGCCATTTGCCGACAGGATGCGGGTGGCGTCCGGAATGGCAGAGCCTTCGACGAGGACCGAATAGGCACCGTCTTTGGTTCCTTCGCGCGTCGCCGAGATGTTGGCCGTGGCAAGAGCCGCGATCATCTCATTGGCTTCGCGTTCCTGCAGGCTGGAATAAAGCTCCGACTTGCAAGCCGCGAGAGATCCAGCGAAGGCAAGTAACATCAAGATTTTGAACAGGTTCTTCATGATGACTCCGGCCCCCTTGGCGAAAGTTTCTGGAACTGGCTACTCATTGCTGGCGGACCAGTGTCGATGTGGCCTGCGACACACCGCTGACAATCTGGCTGACGAGACTGACGAAAACCGCGTGGTCGAAACTCTTCTGCAGAACTTCGGTGCCGGGGTTTTTGGCCGCCATCGCATCAGGTGACGGTGCTGGTGCGAGCACGACCGATTTGGCATCCGCACCGCCCGTCATGCTGGCACGCGCTGCAGCCACGGGATCATTTGCTCCACCAGCATTGACCGACCCTTCAAAGTTCGCTCCTGAACTCTGGAAGTTTTCCATGAAGGTCTGGAACGTGCTGGACAATCCTGAGGCGGGCGTCGCGCTTGAACCGGATTCTGCCAGAGACTGGGCGCTGAAGGTCTCTCCTGCGAAGGTCGCCGAGGTCGGCTGACCTGGCTGGCTGGATGTTGCGGCATTCACCGCAGAGATGGCACCGAGTGGGTTTGTCATGGCTGTCTCCTTTATTGGTCGCCGCCGACCTGATTGAGGACGAGCGTGAGAAGGATGCTGAAGACGTCTGTCGCGACAGCTGTCCCCAGTTGCTGCAACTGGGCATCCGTCGTTGAGTTGGTCGCGTCGGCCGCGTTGGGATCTGTTGCGGCTTGCGGGGCCGCTGCTGCGGCGACATTGTTGATGGCGGTCATCGGAAGCTCGTTGTAGGCGTAGGCTTGCCAGTTGGATGGCAAACAGACGCGAGTTGACGTGTCAGTGCGCGGACTTTTCCGGAAACAGCCGGATCCTTGAACCGAAGGTTTGCCAGAGTGCCAAGCGCGGTTTCCGGATGGCCTGCGACAATGGCACCGAACAGGGCAGCCAAAGGCTCAAGATTACCGCCGCCATCGCGTCTGGCCCAGGCCTCAAGTGCACCACCGTGCCTGATGAAACCTGCTCCACGACACACGACATAGGCGAACGCAAGTGCTTGGCGTTCACGGTCACTCAAATCAGACCCGCCTGATCGGGGTGTCGACTGATTGAGGAGAATTGGCAAACCATAGGACATTGGTGCGCTCCTCAAGCGACAAGCTGCGGCCGAGACGGCTGGCTTGGCTGTGACAGGGTGCCCACTGGGTGCACGTTGAATTCGCGCGAGATCTCGCCGTAGGACAGAACCGGGAAATCAATTTCATGTGCGACAAAATAGGCCCGCAGGTGTCGGCGCAGATCCGGACTCGTGATGATCACGGGCTTGGGTGCCAAGGGATCGAGCGGCGTGCGGATCTCACCTACCTGTTGCAGCAAGCGATCGGCCTGAAGCGCCGACATCGACAGGATATCGCCGGTGTCCGTCTGCCGAATGCTGGCACGCAGGGCCTGTTCAAGATCCGGCTCGACGATGTAGCCAGCAATCCGGCGATTGGCGTCCGCATTGACGTTGCAGATCTGGGCACCCAGCGACCGGCGCACGTATTCCGTCAGAATGTCGGGATCGGCGCAGCGCGGCGACCATTCCACCATGGCTTCAGACAACACCCGCAGAGGCTTCAGCGGAACGCCTTCCGAGGCGAGGCGGCGAAGGACGTCGAGAAAGCGGCTCGTCGGGACAGTCGCATTCAACTGATCCGCCAGTTCAGGATAGTCCGAGCGAAGCGAGCGTATCATGGTCTGCACGAGGTCGAACCCAACGAGCGCAGAGGATTTGCGTGTCATCAACCGGATAGCCAGGTCGACGAGCATTTCCTCGATTGACCGGATCGGAACGCCTGCCTCAACAAGCTTGGAGCGTGCGGATGCATTGACCAGATGGGCGTGTTCACGGCCATTGCCCAGGATGCCCGCCGGTTGGTGATTGATCTGCAGGAGATCGAGCACCGTTGCATCGGCGAGCGCCATGAGCTGATCTTCCTCGATCTCGCACTCGGCAAGCGGGACGCCGTCGAACGCGATGACGACTTGCCCCTCAGCCAGATTCAGATCACACACCACGCCAAACATCGGCAAGGTCAGCCCCATACGCTCCTCATAATCGCGTAACATTGCTGTCTGGGCTGCCCGGAATTTCGATGCGTCAATGACCGGGTTCAGAGTTGCGCACACGTGAACAATCAGCCGATCACCGGCGCGCGGTTCGATCCCGGCTTCCGTCATGATATTTGCTTCTAGCAAGGCCTGTTGATTTCGACTCTTGCCGCGCGCAATGAGCACCGCGAATGCCAGGATCGCGCCGCCAAACAGCAGGAAGATGGTTGTCGGGAAGCCCGGAACAAAGCCCAGCGCCATCACGACGATCCCGACAACCGACAATCCCCGGTTCGAACGCGTCAGTTCAGCCACGATTTCTGTACCGAGATCGTTCTGATTATCGCTGGATGTAACTCGCGTGATGATGATGCCTGCCGACATTGCGATAATCAAAGCAGGGATCTGTGAAACGAGGCCATCGCCGATTGTCAGCAATGAATAGGTTGAGGCTGCTGCACCGATTGGCATCTTGTGCTGCGCGACACCAACGACAAGTCCGCCGATCAGGTTGACCGCGACGATCAACAATCCGGTGATCGCGTCACCCTTGACGAACTTCATGGCACCGTCCATGGCACCAAAAAACTGGTTTTCCTTGTCGATCTGCTGGCGGCGGCGACGTGCCTCATCCTGATCGATTGTGCCTGCACGCAGATCGGCATCAATGCTCATCTGGCGGCCCGGGAGCGCATCCAGGGTAAAGCGTGCGGCAACTTCGGCAACGCGCTCGGCGCCCTTCGTGACCACGACGAATTGAACAATCGCGATAATGAGGAAGATGACCAGACCGATCGCGATATTGCCGCCGGTGGCAAACTGGCCAAACGTGTTCACGATCTCACCGCCATCGGCGACGCTGAGGACTGAGCGGGTCGTCGAGATCGAGATTGCCAAGCGGAAAGTGGTTGCAAGCAATATGACTGCGGGAAACGTCGAAAAGCTGGTTGCCCGGTCCAGATAGACGGCAACCAGCAACACGGTGATTGTCAGTGTCAGGTTGAGCGCGATGAGCACGTCGAGAAAATAAGGCGGGATCGGGACGATCATCACCCCGATGGTCGCGATCAAAAGACCAAGAAACGCCAGATCCTGGCGCTTGCTGAGAATTGAAAGGAAACGGTCCAGAAATTTCATCGACCCATCTCCACGCGCATTTGGGCAAGGAAGTCGCTGAAGGCACCGCGAGCCGCGTCCAGACGTTTGAGAGACTGTGCAACAACAGCGCGCAGCAGATGGTCGGTTGCCCGCAGCACCGCATTTCCGCTCAGTTGACGATGTGCAGCGAGCATGGCGTCGGCCGCGGCCCATTCTTCTAGGGCTGCGAATGTCTGGGCCAACTGCAAGACTACTGCCGGATCGGTAGGCCGAAGCTCCTGACACAGGCGCAACAGGAGCAAGGCTTCTTCCGATTGACCAAATCGCAACTGATCAGCTGCCAGCGATTTCAGCAGCTCGATGTCGCTGTCTTGGATACTGTCGCTCGATTGGGTTAGGCTTCGGCGATGCGCACGAATGTCAAGCATGATCGGCCTCACTCCGCGTCGATTGCAATGTGACCGCCAGATTGCAGGAGTTGCAACCGGCGTCCCATTTCGTTGACAAGTGATTGGCCCATGAGGAGCGTCTCGCTCTCGGCCGACGATTTCGCACCGGAGATTGCGTGTCCCAACAGCGCCTCGATCCGCACAAGTCTTGCCGCAAGCGCGTCGCTGCCGGTCTGTTCATTGCGATTGGTCCTGGCGACCACGCTGAAAATCGACAGAACGCCATCAAGCCCGGAAGCCAATTTCTGGCGAATGGCCCCGGCACTTCGTCCTGCAGGGGTCGATGTATGGCGTATTGCGACCGCGCGAGCAGCCCGACCTGCCGGTAAAGCGTCGGAAACCGGATGCAGCGGCTTCAGTTGCATTTCGCGAATGGGCATCTCGGCAGACTCTCTCTTTTTGAAACTTGTCGGGTCCACTTCGGGGGAGCCGGGCTGACATCGCCGAACGGATCGCAGCGAGATGAATCGGGGATCACTTGCGCGCCGCCTGGCACTCAAATCCCGAAACAGGTTCCCACAGTTCGATCCAGTTCAAACAAGGCAAGCACCCCTTCAACAACCGTACGCAAGTGCGAACTCGCATATTCATTAAAGTGAGTATCAATCAGAATTTCATCAAAAAAAAGAGCTATTCATTTAATAAAATAATAAACATTTTGCTTAGTTAATTTAACTATATTACATTACATATCCGAAATATGGTTTACTATATTATGATCGAAACTTTGTCAGTGTTTTATTTAAATTTGTACTATTAATATTTAAATATTTTTTACTATATACTTCTTGATATTGCGCCTCGCCGTCGAGACGGTGCTGACAACTGGCCTTGAAATCCCGGTGTCAATCGAAGCATCGGCTCGTGATCGCGGAGTGTTCCCGCTGGACTGAAACCAGGGCGATAGCCAGCGCTCGTTGAACAGCCGTACAGTAATCGCCGTACCAGTCGGCCTTGACCGGTACGGCGGGTTTCTGGTGCTGCAACGGCAAGATCCCTGGGGTACTATTTGAAATCAGGAGTCAGTAGGTTGCCGATTGCAGTGCGGGATGGGTCAAGCAGCGACCCACTCCTTGTTGACTTCGTTGAGAGCCGTTGCGTCAGCAGTGGTCGTCGCAGGGCCCTGTGCTTCCGACATGGTCAGGGAGCTCGTGTTGGCCTGCGAGATGTTGTTGACGGTGACTGTTTCGTGGCCATTGGAGATGATCGCCGTATTGGAATAGGCGTTCTGTCCGACGACACCAGCGGTGCCTGTGCCAGCTGTCGTGATTGCATTGTTGCTACCGTCGGCGGTCAGTACGGTCAACGTGGTACCGTTGCCGAGATTGAACGACAGATTGCCGTTGTAGCTTTCGCTGGTGCCATCCGGGCTGGTGACATGGGGGTCGCCCCAGATCGTTGTGGTTTCGCCAGTGCAAGTATCCTTGACCGTGATCGACGAATTCGATTTATCGAATGTAATCTGGTCGTTACCGAACGTGACAGAACCTGTGGAACCATTATTTGTCGTGGAGACGTTGGTGCTCATCCCGTGCTGATGGTTCCCCGAGCAATTGTCGCCGCCATTGCTGCCGCCGTTTTGGTCGGCTCCACCACAATGGTCGCCCGATCCATGCGAACCCGAGCAGTCGTTTCCCTGGGGAGCCCAGTTTGATCCACCCCAATTGACGCTCTGGTTGTTGTTGTTCTGATAATTACCGCCCCAATTCGAGCCGCACCAGTCAGCCGGGGTGTTGTTGCAAGCGTTGTCGTTGCCACCCCAGTTGGAGTTGCCCCAATTTGTCTGGTGTGAATTGCCGCAATTGTCAGATCCCTGCGAACCCTGATTGTCGCATGAACCGCCGCCGTGCGCTGATGAACCGCCCGAGGTTCCACCGGATGACTGGCCCGGGCCACACTGGTCTTTGCTGCCAAGGAGGTTGGTTAGCTCGGACTTCAGCTGAGCAACTTCGCTCTGGAGGTCGGAGATCTCAGATGTCAGGGTGGAGCAATCGCCCGGCTGGGGAGCGGGAGAAGGCTGCGGCTGAGGGGCGCAAGCTTCACGCGACTGCGGCAGCGGCGCTCCAGCGGATTGATGCTGGGGTTCGCAAGAGGCCTTCGTCAAGGCTGCCTGGAAAGCATGGTCGTTATTGCACGATGTTGCTTGCTGGGTTTGGCAAGGATCGATATTTATACAGCTCATGAGTTACTCTCCTCAATTAATCGCGCACTGGGGCGATGAGAGCATTATCGCCATGGGCCGCAGATTAAATATCAATGAGAGCTACCGAGATACATGCGCACTACGTAGGTAGTCGAACAGGCGATCGGGATCGAATGACGAAGCGGTCAGGAGCTTCCAATTCAAGAAAAGAGAAGTTCAAGTTCGTCTATAAGAGGTCTGACGTAAGGCAAAAATCCAGCCCACCTCGAAACGGAGCTGGTGTAGACCGGGCGCCTGACTTGGGCAACGCTTGCGGTTCGAACGTCGCGCGTGGATTTGTGAAAATCGAGGCAGCGAGGGTCCCATTCAAGTCCGCAATAAGCGAGCATTCGGCGTGTCTGGTTCTCGAGGTCGGTGACAACGTCTTCATATCGGACTTCGAGCCACCCTGCTTCGGGTAACGAATGACGCCAATGGGCCATAAGCTCATCGTAGGCGCGATAGTAACGGCCCAAATCGCGCAGATCGTAACTGAAACGCAGGCCCCCGGAAAACAGGTTGAAATAGCAGGACATGCAGGTCTCGAACGGATCGCGTCTGACATGAATGATCCGGGCATTTGGAAGCGCGAGCCGTATCAAGCCAACATGCAGGAAATTGCCCGGCAGCTTGTCGACGATCCGTGCAGCCGAGGGGGCAATCTTCTCAAGTTGCAACAGGTACGAACGCCCGAGCGAGGCGAGACCATGGCCGAAATCCAGCGACCCCGGGTCCTCCAAGGTCTCCCCGGCCGCTGTAACGGCTTCCGGAAAGGCTTCTGTTTCGCCGGCACCGAAGACGTCGGGGTGGCTGGACAGGATCTGTTCGATCAGCGTCGTCCCGGATCGTGGCATGCCCAACACAAAGACCGGTACCGTTGTCGGATCACCCAGGCCCGCATTCCGAGCAAACACGTCGCGATCAATTCGTTTGGCGCCTGAGAATGCTGCTCGCTCTGCAGCCTCATCGTAGGGTTGGCGGGTCCGATTGAGAGCTGATCCAGCGCTCAGGCAGTTGAATGAGGCCTCAAAATCACCTGTGTCTGCGAATGCCTTTGCAGCGGCGAAGTGGAGGAAAACCTGATCTTCGATCGACAACTTTTCGGGGGGGTTCAGTAATTCTGACATTGCGCGCATTTGCGGATCGGCAGGCGCAAAACGTCGGATCAGTGACAGGCCGTAGAAGGAGCGGGCAGCTTGCGGTGCAGCATTGATGGCGTCCAGAAACGCTGTTTCGGCCTCTGCCAATCGGCCCATTTCACTCAGTACGACGCCGCGACTGTCGTGCACGCGGGCGAGATCAGAATTGAGCCGGGTGAGAGCTGAATCGTCTTGCGCGGGCCGAGTGGATAAAGCTGCCAGCGCAAGATCAAAGCTGCGCAGCGCATCCTCTGATCGCCCAAGGTCGCGAAGCGTCACGCCGCGAACAAAATGAGCGTCATCTGACCTCTCGCCGAGTGCAATTGCGAGATCACAGCTTTCCAGCGCGTCATCAAGGCACCGCAGAGCCCGCAATGCATTCGCACGACCGACATGCAACACGGCCTTTTCAGGTGCCAGAGCCAAGGCGCGATCAAAGCAGGCGAGCGCCTCTTCGTATCGTCCAGTCTCCTGCAACACTTGCCCGAGATTGGTTTCTGCCTCGACGTTGGCAGGTCGCAAAGACAAGGTGCGCGAGAAAGCATCTGCGGCCTCGTCGAGTCGCTTAAGCCCACGCAAGGCTGCACCGCGGTTATTCAAGGCTTCCGCATTGTCCGGTTTCAGTTCAAGCGCGCGATCAATGGTCAGCAGTGCATCGGAAAAACGACGGAGCGCAAGGAGTGCGACTGTTCTGTTGTTGAGAGCCTCGACACTATCCGGCTGCAAAGAAATGGCCCTGTCGAGGCTGTCAAGGGCCAGAACTGCATGACCCCTCGCGGTCTGGATCGCTCCAAGGTTTGACCATGCTGCCGGTTCTGCAGGGCTGACTTTGAGCGCATCCCTAACCAGCTTATCCGCCTCGTCAAGGAGTCCTTCATTCCACAGAAGCACTCCAAGCAAATGCAACGCGTTGAAATCATGTGGTGATTTCAATAGCATCTCATGATACAAGGCTTTTGCCCGGTCAATGTCACCTTGAAGGTGGTATTGAAGTGCGACATCAATAGTATTCATGGATTTATCCATTAATATAATTTTCGGGGCTGACATAGATAGGCGTTTATTTTTATACTTTGGCCCATTCGCGGAGCATCAGAGGTGGCTCGGCTTGTTTGAACAGTTTGCGGGCTGTCGCTAAGTGGATTTCCGCCTGTATGATGCCGCTGCCGGAATTGGCCGCGGCGCTTTGAAGTAGGCCTCATCCGGGGGGCGTCGGTCAAGACTCGAGGGTGGCCCCAACCCGTTATAAAACGCCTGATACCGTTCGATGACCGTTCTGGCATCCTTCACGCCGGCATAGGTGTGGAGATGGATTTCCTCGTATTTGATCGAGCGCAAGATCCGCTCGACGAAGACATTGTCCCGCCAAGCCCCTTTACCGTCCATGCTGATCTGGATGTAGTTGGCTTTGATGAGGTGTGTGAACTCGACCGACGTGAACTGGTACGCATCCGGTGAAGGCCGCGGCAATCGTGATTGCAGGCGCGAGGGTTACGCTGCATCCTGTGCTGCGCTGACGGGCTTCCAGTTCCATGGCAGCAATTCGTCGATCTTCTTTGCCGGATTACCGGGCAGTCGAGCAAGGATATCCGCCAACCAGGCTTTCGGGTCGATATCGTTGAGCTTGGCGGTCTCGATCAGGCTGTAGAGGGCGGCGGCGCGCCGGCCTCCGGCGTCGGAGCCGGCGAATGTCGACGGCTATTCCGCGCAGGGCACGCTCGGCGGCATTGTTCGTGAGGCAGATGCGGCCGTCGTCGAGGAAGCGCGCGAAGGCACTCCATCGGGTCAACATATAATCGATCGCGTTTGCCGTGGTCGATTTTGGCGACAGCTTCGCGCGATCGGACCTCAGCCTGACTTCGAGTGCTTCGACGAGTGGGTGGATAGAGCTTCGTCGAACGGCAAGGCGCTGATCGGGCGACAGCCCGTTGTTCGCCCGTTCGGCGGCGAACATGGCGTCGATGTTCTTCACGACCTCGATGGCCATCGGTGCGCGTTTGAGGTCGGCCAGCTCAAAGAACTTCCGGCGTCCTTGTGACCAGCAGGCCGCCTCGAGGATCAGCTTTGGCCTGCGGTCGCTGGCGTAAAGCTGATTGTAGCCGGCGAATGCGTCTGCCTGCATGATGTCGGTCCAGCCGTCGAGCAAGGTTGCGACATGATCGCCCGAGCGGGTTGGCGAGTAGAAGTACAGCGCCGCCGGCGCGGCGTTCCCGCCGAAGGGCGTGTCGTCGCGCACGACAGTCCATAGCCGTCCGGTCCGGGTCTTACCCTTCGCCAGGACCGGCACTGTGGTGTCATCGACATGGATGCGGTCGCCGGCTCGAACGTGGGCGGTAATCCGCTCCAGGATGGGACGCAGCGCGACGCTGACGCCGCCGACCCAATTTCACAGGGTCGACTCCTCGATTGGAACGCCCTCACGGGCAAAGCGCTCGGCCTGCCGGTGCAGCGGCAAGTGCTGCCCGTATTTGCCGTAGACGACTTCGGCCATCAGGTTCGGACCGGCACGCCCGACACGACAGCTTCTCGCGCACGTGCTGAATGTCCCGCCAGGATGCGGTGATGCGCTCCAGGCTTTCGGTGATGTCTTCGCCGATCTTGCTCAATTTGCTCCCGCCGCAAAACGGGCAAGCCATGGGGTTGAGAAGGACGACCTGCTGACGCGGCAGGTGCTCCGGCAGAGGACGGCGCGCCGGGCGGCGGCGCTCGAAGCCTTCGACCTGGACCGGATCGACGACGGCGACCGCAACCTCTGCCACGATGGTCGCCTCGGCCAGCGTCTCTTGCAGATCTTCCAGCGTCAGTTCCAACTGTTCGAGGCGCGCACCGCGCTCCGATGAGGCGCCATGCTTTTCGCGCTTCAGCCGGGCGATCTCCAACTGCAGCTTCTCGATCAGCAGGCGCTCAGCCGTTCACAACTGTTCGACAGCCGTCCGAGCTGCCCGTTCCGCGACGATCATCGCGTGGGCGCTAGCAAGGTTTTTTAGGCAAATCAAGCGGCGTCTGCATCAACAGATTTTGTCATAATCGTTATGATTTGCAATATCTTGGGCCTATCCGGCAGCACTCGGGCGCCAAGTTTCGCGCGGGTGCCGCCAATCAATGCCCTCAAGCAGATAGCCCAGTTGTGCCGTCGAGATCGCGACCGTCCCGTCCGCCGGCGACGGCCACAGGAAGCGTTCGCGTTCCAGGCGTTTGGCAAAAAGGCAAAGTCCCTGGCCGTCCCACCACAGCACCTTGATCAGATCGCCGCGCCGGCCGCGGAACACGAAGACGTGGCCCGAATGCGGGTCACGCTTCAGCGTCTCCTGGACGATCAATGCCAGCCCATCGAACCCTTTGCGCATGCTGGTTTGCCCGGTCGCCAGCTAGACCCGCACCCCCGTCGGAACCGGGATCATCGTTTCGCCAGCAAATCGAGAACACGCCGCAGCGCGTTGGCATCAACATCTGCATCAACCAGAACCCGACCACTCCGGCCGAGGTCAATCTCGATCAGACCATGTCGCGACAGCGCCTTGCGCCGCCGGATCGGATCACCGGCTTCCTCGTATTTCTCATCATCACCATCGATGGAGGACTTCGCACCGCGATCGGAATCGACAATCTGGGCCGGCAAGAACGAAGGCGGCCCTAAATCCCCCAAACGGCCTTCTCGTGCCTGCCGACGCCACGTGAAGACCAGGCTGACAGCCACGCCATTCCGCCGAGCGACCTCCGTGATCGTCGCACTTGGCTCCAGCGTCTCCGCGACGATCCGCAGCTTCTCATCATCGCGCCAGCGCCGCCGGCGCTCGATACCCAGGACCTTGACCTTCATTCGCTTCATGACCTTAAAGCTAGACTTAAGGCCAGACATTCCAGTTCTCAGCCTCAGACCGCAAGGCGGCCGTCACCGGGCGCATACGTGAACTGGCTGCCCTGGTCCGTGTTGAAGATTTCGGGCTTGCCATATTTCAGCAATGCCTCTTAGACAGCTTCGATGCAAAAGTCGTTCGTAACGGCACTCGAGCTGAAGGGGGGCCCGTTCCTCACCCATCGTGATCGACAGTCGCCATGACAACACCCGCCGGCTGAACCAGGCGACGACGGCGGCGAGGTAAACAAACCTTTTGGCCATAGGCACATAGGTGATGTCCATTGCCCAGACCTGATTAGGCTTTTCGACCTTCACCTTGCGCAGGAGGTAGGGGTAGATCTTGTGGCCGGGTGCTGGCTTCGACGTATTCGGCCTGCGATAGATTGCCTCCAGACCCATCTTCTTCATGCAGGTCGCGACATGCAGCCGTCCGACCGAATAGCATTCCGTTTAAGAAGTGCCTGAATCATCCGGCTGCCAGTAAACGGATAATTCAGATGAAGCTCATCGAGCCGGCGCATGAGCTATGGCGGAATCTGGGCGATGAGGGCAGCGTACCCTCGCCGATTAAAGCCCTCACGCACATACGACTGAGAAATCAGGAAGGTGAAAAATATTGCAAAATCGGAGCATCAACCTTGTATAGGACATAAAGACTGTTCCTGGCCGTCGAACCCGGCGTAGGTTGACCATAATAATAAACAGCATTCGGATCATTAGCTTCGACTGAAGTAAGTTGTGGTGCATGAAGTAGATAAGTGTCAGGACTACTAATGTTGGTCCCGAGCTTATGAACTTGAGAAAATTCAAGGATACCCTGCCTCAGGGCAGCTCCGAACTCAGCCCATTCTGGCGTAGATTGCAAATTTAGCGTTTGTTCAAGATTTGACACATCTTGGGTTTCATTCGAATTTAACCCTGTCGTATCCACGCCGAGTGGTACACCCGCAGAATTGATCCTATTTATCAGTGCATTCAAAGTTGCCACGTTGGGAGTATCCAATTTATAACCATCATTTCCAAACGTACCAAAAGTATTGGTTAAATATCCAGACCATGCGCCTAAATTAAGTTGACTATCAGCAAGCTTTGTCTGAGCCGAAGTTAAGTTGGTCTGAGCTTGGTCAAGCGCTGCATTTAATGTTGGGTCATTTGGATATTTATCGATATTTTGTTGTACTGATTCAAGTAAAGAAGTATTATCCGTTACGGATTTTTGGTTAGCCTGAAAAGCCTTAAATGCCAGGAACGCTCCGGCGCAATTGGCAAAACATGACACTGTTCCCAAAATGAGCGAAAGGACCGCTGTTATTTCATTAAATGAACTTAGAGCCTCTTCCGCCGACTTTGTCGCTTGATAATTAGCAATAGAAACTTGGATGTTATTTGCATTATTCGCTAGCCACGTTTTTACGGTTTGGGCCGTGGATTCGAACAGGTTGGTTACAGCATTGAAATAAGCGTCCTGCAGAGCTGTCGGATCAGAAGTGTCATATTGACTAGCGTCTATTGTGATGTTGAGAGCTTTTCCGATTTGCTCCCATGATACATTATCTTCGACGGCTTGCTGGATATCTTGAATTACACGAGCAGAGTTTCCGACTTGTTGGGTAATAATCGTTGCAGCCTGGTTCAGTCCGTTTCCCAACGCATCATCCTGAGCTGCACTCGATTGACCAGCTGTCACTTGAATATTGGTGAGCGAAGTTGTAAAGTTATCAGCCTGCATCAATGTGAACGCATCTGCAAGGTTATATAGGTCGTTGCTTTGAGCCGTCTGCCCCCCTGGCATCACCAGTGTTCCACCAATAACTTGAGAATTTTCTTCCTCTTTAACAGAGGTTCCTGAGGTGTCATAATAAACATATTGCGTATTACTCACACTCATTTGGTTGCCAAGATTGTTATAATTAAATGTATAAACTGAAGCGTTATCTGCTGTTGAACTTCCGATTGTAATAAAGCCATCGCTGTTTGTATTGTCAGTCACCGCAACTTGGTCGGAACCAGCAATAATATTTACAGTCGAACATTCGCTATTATCAGCGAATCCGGTCAGTGACGCCTGAAAAGATGAATTCGCTGAATTCGCTTGGCTCACAGCTTTTGCAGAAGCTTGTAAATCTAAATTATATTCAGTCCAAGCTGGGTCGCTGGGGGAGGTCGCCGAGTTATTGAATTCACTGGTGTTCGTTACAGGCGTTCCGGTCTGTATTTGTTGTTCATATGAGGAAAGTGCAGAAATATATGCCCGATCGCTTTTTCCTTGTGGGTAAAGAGTTGTGTTGGTTGCGTCTGGAGGTGTAGCAACCTTTTGGCCGGTCAGGTCTGTGAAAACCTTACAATCGTTTTGATAATTAATATCTTTCACTCCTTTCGGGTACAAAATCGAGTTTGTTACATCCGGCATATATGTCACGGGGAATTGTGACTCGAAATTAACTTCTACAGGAAAAGTCTGACCGTTGTATTGTGGCTGACTTGGAATGGGTTGTGCCTGCTTTTGCAGCGTTTTTACATCTTCAAGCGTCTTGCTGTCTGCATCCGCAAGCGCTTTATTGTATGCACCCATATCAGCTATGTATTGAGCGTTGTCAGCGACATCGAACAATGTATTTACGTTGCCATTATATTGATTGTTTGTATTGGGATTAGCATAACGATTTATATTGGTAATATCGGGTCTTGTGACGGAATATGATTTAGCTAATGTCGCTTTATAGGCACTTAGGTCTTGAATATACTGCGGATCCTTAGTGCCTGAGGCATACAAGGGGTTTGTTGGCGAAGGAGGAACCTGCGCCGTTACTCCAGTTAAGTCATAGAATACCTGGCAAGCCTGTTTGTATGCTGGGTCGTTTACACCCTGTGGGTACAGCGTCGTATTGCTTGCATCTGGCATTGACATTGTAGGCATTTGAGCTTGATAAATTATGTAAGGGCTGGTTGTTGAACCGCTACCCGGAACGATATCTGCGTAACAGCCTGGTGCCAAGTTAAGATAGAGTGAAGATGTCTGACTTTGAGTGATCTGCGTAACACCATTTGATCCTGGAATATTACTTGATGTGCCAGTCAAAGCGTTGCTAAATGCAGAAGCGTTGTCATATGTCGTTGATGCTGCTGAGTTTTGAATGCTGCTCGTCGACGTAACCATTGCTTTACTCCTGCTTTTTCTTTCGTAGTGCGTGCTTGACCTAATCTTTAGATCGATGATGCAGATCAGTTGGTATCAACAGTCCATGTTAATGATTGTTTGGCATTGCCTTTGATCGATGGCGAAATACACCTGTACTTTTTTGCCTTTGATTTTCGATTAGATTAATTTTGCATGATCATTATTTCAATCAACGTAATATACTTAGGGAATTAAGTAGTTTTGAAAAAAATGCTGAGGTCTGCCTGAACTGATTTAGGTGTTTGATCCGGGAGTTTGATGGTGCATTCTTGACGGCCGCATGGAGGGATGCGCTATGGGCCAGGTTTTACACGGGAGCGCCCGCACGACTGAGGCAATCGGTCGAGCGATACAGTGCAAGCGTTATGAAAACATGCCAGTGGCATGTTTTTAGCGGCGACCGTCAAGAGAGCCTGAGGGCGCTGTCGATTAAGTACGGTATCAACCAAAAGACGGTGGCGAAGTGGAAGAGGCGGACTTCGACGGCCGATGTTCCCACTGGCCCGAAAGAACCCCATTCGAGCGTTTTATCGCCGGAGGACGAGGCGATCATCGTCGCCTTTCGGCGGCATACTTTGTTGCCGCTCGACGACTGCCTTTATGCTTTGCAGCCAACGATTCCGCTTCTAACGCGGTCGTCGCTGCATCGTTGCCTGCAACGCCATGGCATTTCCCGCCTGCCAAACCTAGACGGAGAGAAACCGTCGAAGAAGAAGTTTAAGAGCCGTCCAATCGGCTTTTTTCATATCGACATAGCCGAGGTCCGGACGGCAGAAGGCAAGCTCTATCTCTACGTTGCCATTGATCGGACAAGCAAATTCGCGTTCGTCCAGTTGGTCGTAAAGGCAAACCGTGTCACGGCATCAGCCTTCTTGGTCGCCCTGATTTCCGCATGTCCCTACAAAATCCACACGGTCTTGACCGACATTGGGATCCAGTTCCGCTTCCCGCCGAAATATTCGGACGGCCCCACAGCGACGTACATGACACATATGTTCAATCTGCGCTGCCGCGAGAACGGCATTGAGCACCGCTTCACCAAAATCAGCCATCCATGGAGTTTTGTGGGTCCGGATTTGGTCCAGTGGACCAAATCCCCGAAAACGGACAGGTCGAACGGATGAACCGAACGATCAAAGAAGCGACCGTTCAGCGCTACCACTACGACACCAATGAGCAGTTGCGCCGACATCTCGACGATTTCGTCGCGGCCTACAATTTTGGCCGCCGATTAAAGACGCTGAGAGGCCTAAACCCATACGAATTCATCTGCAAACAATGGACAATTGAACCGGAACGATTCATCCTCAATACGGTCCATCAAATGCCGGGACTAAACACCTAGCGCGGAACGTCCTTTTGCACGCTGTAGTGAGGAGGTTCAGCAGGCGATCGACACCGGCGACCGATCCGCTGGCGAGCGCCCGAGACTTGCAGATCTCGTGCATCTGGCACGAACGGGATCTAAGCCGATGTGGCTGGGTGCTCGGCAGAAAGCTCTCAACGAGGCTATCAATGACCAATATCGTTTGAAGGTCGACCGCTGGGGCAAGCGGCCTGAAGCAACGATCGCTCTCCGCTTTTACTGGGCGAGCTCACTACCACTCCGCCCCATCGACCAGCCTCACGCCCGGCATTCCCCTAAACCGGTCCCATTCCGTTGGTGTGCAGTGGCAGAACCCATCCGCTTCGCGACGGACGGTGCGATCGATACAACTGGTGAATTCCATGTCCGGCTCGCTGGCGTCAAACGTGATGGTGACATCTTCCGGCTTCAGGCCATGCATGCGCAGCGTATCTATCCGTATGAACTCCATGTAGTTGTCGGCGTCGGTGGGCATGCCGATGCAGGCAAGAGCCTGAGCGGTGGAATCGACCTGATCGTCGTGTCGGCCTTTTGGGAAGAGCGCGAGTTCGTGCTGATAGTCGTGGAGCCAGGGCGCCTCGCGCGGCAGAAACACGCGACCGGCCTCAATGGCGGGGGTCTGCGCTGCCA
>CAIYYN010000023.1 GCA_903930435.1 uncultured Hyphomicrobiales bacterium
GACGAATGCGAGCGGCGTGTTCGCGACGACGCTGGCCTCGACGAAGGCGCAGGTCGAGACGGTAACGGCGACCGAGGGCGCGGCGAGCGAGACGGCGGCGGTGACGTTTGTCAATGCTGGTCCGATCGTCAAGAATATCTACACGGGCGGCGTATTGACCGCCGTCGAAACGATCCAGCCAAATGGAAACTATGATATTCACTACCTGTCGGGTGGATCCTTCCTCGGCGCTTCCTATACTTCGTACGATCAAAGTTATACTGCGTCAGGGTTCCTTGCCCAGACGACCTATGAGAATGCGAGCGGTGCGGCGGTTGCCATTGAGACATTCTCACCAAATGGAAGTTTTGTTATAACAGTCAATGGCATGATAACGGAATCCAAGACTGTCCATTCTGATGGTAGCTTTGATATTTATTATCGATATGCCGGTCAAATATTTGGTGTAGCCTACTCATCTTATGATTTGACGTTCACAGCATCTGGTTTCCATTCAAAGTCAACGTATAATAACGTGAGTGGGCAGCCGGTAGCGGTTGAGACGTTCACGCCCGACGGCGGCTATGTCATCACAATCAACGGAACGATGACGATAGCAAAGACAGTGCTGCCGGGCGGGGGCTTCCAGATTGCTTACTCGGGCGTTGCAGGCGCAGTCGATGGCGCCGCCTATACTGCTTATACGATCGTGTATTCAGCGAGCGGCAGTGCGGTATCGGCGACTTATTTCAATCACTCAAATGTCGTCGCGACCGGGACATTCTCGAACACGGGCCAGGAAACAATACAACTGGGCGCGGATTCAACCGACGACGACATTGTGATGCTGGCGGAAGCTGCAGATGCTTCCATCAACGCCGATCCTCTGCTGGCGGAAACCACGCGCGCTTTGCCCACACCGCCCGCGCTATCATCTGAAGTTATTCAGGCAAGCCCGACAGAGACAGGTGCCACACCAGCGCCTGTCCAGATCGCCAAGGCTCCGGCGCATGAGCGCCTGCGGACGATGTTTGGACCGATGCACTCCGCTCAGGACATTGCGGCGGCGTTTTTCGCTGCGGGAATTCTGGTCCCAACAGCTCTCGCAGGCAAAGCGAAACAGAAGTCAGGTCAATCCGAGGATATAAGTCGGCGATCAGAACTCGTCACATTCGATCTCATGGGAGATCGGTTTGAGCCTGTCAGCGATTTGTCCGACTTCGATCTTGTCGCGACTAGCTATTATGACGAAGGCATTGTCGATTGGGTTCGGCTTTGACGAGTCATTGACTGCAAGCGCGGGTAAGTGGATACGCAATTGAACATTCTTTTTGTCCACCAGAACTTTCCGGCCCAGTTCGTCTACGTAGCCCATGCGCTCAAGGATGTTCCGGGGCTGAAGCTGGCAGTGGTGACCCACAAAGAGAACGATCATGTCGATTTCCTGCCAACAGCCCGTTACGGGTGGGAGCCTCAGCGAGCAGGACGGCCAGAGCATATATCGACAAATTTTGCGCTTCGGGTTTCGCGCGGACGCATGGCGGCGAATGCAATGCTTGCCATCCGCTCGCAGAATTTCGTCCCTGACGTGATCCTTGGGCATCTTGGGTGGGGCGAGACGCTGTTTGCCAAGGATGTTTTTCCTGACGCCCGGCTTATCGTCCACGCTGAATTCTACTATTCGGCCTCCGGTGCCGATGTCGGCTTCGATCCGGAATTTCCCTTTGATGATCGAGCGGAGCGGCGCTTTGAATTGCGCGCAAAGAACGCCGCGATCCTCGCTGCAATGATCGATGCCGACCGGGCGGAGGCTCCGACCCATTGGCAGGCGAGCCGGTTCCCCGCAGAACTGCAACACAAGATCGACATCGTACACGAGGGAATCGATACGGATCTGATCGCCCCTAACTCCAACGCGGTCTTTCGAATTGGTGGGACGGGTCAGGTGTTCCGACCGGGTGACGAAGTGATCACGTTCGTCAATCGCAATCTCGAACCCTATCGTGGCTATCATATCTTCATGCGAATGCTGCCGAGATTGCTCTCGGAACGTCCGAACGCGCATGTGATCATCGTCGGCGGCGACGCAGTCTCCTATGGCGCGGCACCACCGCAAGGCAAAAGCTGGAAACAGATTTTCCTGAGCGAGGTGCGGGACCGGCTTCCGATGGAACGTGTCCATTTCGTCGGCAAAATTCCATTTGCTGACTTCGTTGCGCTGATGCAAGTGTCAGCCGCCCATGTCTATCTGACCTATCCGTTTGTCCTGTCCTGGTCGATGTTGCAGGCGATGAGCGCCGGCGCTCCGATCATCGCGTCAGATACGGAACCTGTCCGCGAAATTATCGAGGACGGAGTCAACGGACGTCTTGTGGATTTTTTCGATATCGAGATGTTGACCGATCGCGTCGTCGACGTCCTCGAAAATCCGGACACCTACAAACCCATGCGGTCTGCGGCTCGCGCCACGATCATCAAGAAATACGACCTCAGGTCGATCTGTCTTCCGCGCTGGCTGGACTTGCTCGGGGCGTTGCGGTGATGACAAAAAGTCACTCCATACGATACGGTCAGGAAATGAGCTTATCCCAATAAAATGAGAAAAGGCAAATAGAATGGCTGCATTGTTCACTTTAATTACCCGTGCCCGATGCGACCGACGCATCAGACACGATTGATTGACTGACAATTAAAGTATGATCAATTCAGCTTTGGATTTTATCCTTGGCCATACGACGCCAGGCAGCGAACCCGCCCAACGCAACGAGCAACGGCAGCCCCGCACCAGCCACAGGGCCTGGGGCAGAAATACCGCCTGAAAGCGCACTCGGCGCAAGCGTCGCCGTTACGGTAACAGCGCCTTTCGCGGCACCAAAGATTTCCACCGAATAGTCACCGCCAGCAAGGGTTAAGCCGGAGAAAATAGAATAATTTGTGACAGCGCTTGGGGTGTTCACCGTCAGAGTTGGTAAAAAATTACCACCCAAATCAGTTGAATCGCCAGTGGATGTCAGAAGCGAAACAAAAAAACCGGACTTTGCATTAGACGAGGATGTTATGGCAGCGGAAAAATCATACAGGCCCGCAGCGACGTTGCTAAAGTCAACGGTGTCTACCAAATCATAAAAATTTGATGCACCCCCCGTATTCAATGTCGCAGTTTGAGCCATTGCCTGGCTCGAAAGAGCTGCCAAAATCGCAATACCAGCCAATGCAATTTTCATAACATCAATCCTTAACCTATTACACTCAAATACAATATTAACATTCCATTAATACCAAGTCAAGTCGGCTGTGGACAAACTTTGGAGGCAGTTGGAGCAAAACACTTGCTGAACTCTGTATAATCGCAATCGCTACCGTCCAGATTTGGATGTGTTGACCGTTTTGTAATTGATGAAGGTCCGGAAATCCAAGTTAAAGTTCCTGTTGCCGGCATGGAATGTTCACCCAAATTCCAGTTCGCGATGTGTCAAGCCTGTAGGGTTAACGATTGTTGCGCACTATTGCGGTGAGTTACATCCAGACAGCAGATCCTCGTTCAATGTCGGAGCGTCAGATCGGATCCGAGGTAAGTGACCACGGCAACGCTATTTGAGGAGTTTCTGCAAGATGTCATTGTTTGAAGACATGTCGTCAGATGTGCCATCCATGTTGCGTCACAGCACCGCTGCTGTCTCAGACGTCCCGGTGACCATATGGTTCGCTCCGCCGATACAAGGCCGACCTGAATACAGATCCTGCAAAATCCATTTAACGCTGGAAATCGATCGCACAGCGAATGCCAGCGGGAATATCACCGTCCGGGTTTGGCAGGCGTAGTTCAACCAGGAAGAGACCGCTCGACGCATCGATTTGGGGATCTTTTGTTTCGATAATGGCATCGCGTGCGGGTTGTTCGATATCTTTCGGGGTCACGCGAGCACGCGCTCCCACTTTGACGAGAGGATAGGCCGCTGCCGGCAAATAGACGTTGACCTTTAGCGGGTCAATCTCGGACAGGACCGCGACGGGATTGGCGGGATCGGCATATTCGCCGGTATGGAGTTCGACTGACGAGATGACGCCGTCGGCAGGTGCCCGAAGCGTGCGACGCTCAAGTGTAGCTTGCAGGCGCACCACTTCAAGGCTTGCGAGGCGACGATCCAGTTCTGCCTGCGCCACGTCGGCTTTCGCAGTCGCGGCAACAACTTGCGCATCTTCCAGCGATTGCTGATTTGTCACCTCGGCTGCGCGCAATTTGCTCAGGCGTCCAACCTTCGCTTCAGCTGCTTCCGCAACCGCCGCCTTGAGCTTGATCTGGACCTCGGTCTGCGACCGAACCTTCGCGGCTTCGACCTGGCTTTCTTCGACCCCCGATTCCAGTTGAGCGATGATCTCGCCTTGACGCACCTTGGATGATCGGACGACATTGACCCTGGCGAGTGTTCCCTGCGCCGACATCGATAGCTTGAAGACATTTTCCGGCAGGATCAGACATGATGCGCCTGGACCGTAGTCGGCAAGCTCTGACGCCTGCGACGGTTCAAAGGCAAACGCAAGACTGACAGCGACCGCGAGCAGGGGGATAGTCGTGGTCATGCTAACGGTCCATGCCCGATTAACGAGTCCTTGCCGCAGGTTCAAATACGAAAACCGGAAAGCGATTTTCCGGAACGTGTTCAGTGGGTCAAATCGGGTCAATCCAGACCTCCCGCAAAAGCCATGAGGCGCGTGATTTGTTCGTCACGACGCAAGAGTTGCAGTCGGCTCGCCATACCGCGCCGATCGGCCAGCCGTTGTGCCCGGGCAAGCGCAAATCCGATTGCCGCTGGCCAGAGACGGATGAAGCGGTGCCAGCTTGCGCTTAGCCCGGCCAACAGGCCATCTTCCGGCGTTACGAATTCCACGACTAGGCCCGGATCGCCCTGTCGTGAACACCGACCGATCAACTGGCGGTCGACGCGAGCAGAATCGTGCCGCTCGCATACCAGGACCGCCAGGCCACCAAGCGCTGCTACGTCACGCCCGAGCCGAATATCGGTGCCTCGTCCGGCCATGTTGGTCACAACGGTCATCGCACCACGAAGGCCTGCTTCAGCCACGATTTCTGCCTCGGCTTCTGCCCGAGCCGCGCTGAGCACGCGGTGTCTGACACCAGCTCGCGTCAAGGCCTCACTTGCCAACTCCGCTTCACCTACGCTGCGAACGGCGATCAAGCCCGGTTGTCCGCGCGTCTGTAACTGTCGCGCGAATTCGCCGACGCTACGCCAGAGTGTTGCGCGGTCGGGCAGGATGCGGCGGGGCTCGATCTTGCGTCGCAACGGTAATCGCCGACTGATCCAGGTCGCCTTCAAACCGTAGACCGAATGGAGTTCGCGCGCGACCTCGCGCACCGTGCCGCTCATGCCGCAAATTGTGGGGTAGGTGCGGAAGTAGCGTTGGAAGGAAATTGAGGCAAGAGACTTTTTTTCGCCTGTTGTCGTGCAGCCTTCCTTCACCTCAATCATAAGATTGAGGCCCTGATTCCAGTGCCTGTCCGGCGTCACGCGCCCGCTTTGCTGGTCGATGAGTATGATTTTGCCGTCGCGCACCAGATAATGAAGGTCACGCTTCAGGAGGTGTTGGCTGGCAATGGCCGCACGAATGAGTTCCTCACGCATGAGCCGAACGCCCCAGGGTCCATCAAGACCGGCGGTTTCCTCGGCAAGCCGCATGAACCCCGCTTTTGTCAGGCTTGGCATCAGCGCGAACGCATCGAAGGCGAAATCCTGTCCGGGCACAAATGCGCTCGCAATCGAAAGAGCCTGCCGTGCCACAGCTTCCGAAATTTCGCCCGGCCGTTGTGCGGATATCAGAAGGGGCGTCATGGCTTCATCGATGAGAACGCTATCGATTTCATCAATGATCGCGACATCGGGCGGTCGCTGCAAGGGCTGGGAACCCGCCAGTTCAACCGGGAAAACGCGTGACAGTTTCGCTGCGAGGTTGGGATTTCTCACACGATCTGATCGACCAAGACGGTCGCGCAAGTAATCGAATACGACCTCCTTCGATGTGACATAGACAATGTCGGCAGCGTAAGCGGTACGTCGAGCTTCTGGTTGGTCGCCACCGACAACGATGCCGAGCGTCAATCCCATGGCCGAGTATGCCGGGCGGAGTTCTTCGCCATCTCGACGCGCGAGATAATCGTTTGCGGTCACGACATGGACAGTCCGCCCAGCGAGCGCATAGACTGACGCGGCGAGGAAAGCCGCAAGTGTCTTGCCTTCGCCCGTCTCCATTTCGGCAACCGCTCCTCTGAACAAGGCCGCAGCGCAACCCAACTGTGTTGAGAACGGAGCCATCCCCAGGCTGCGACGGGCATATTCGCTTGCAAGCGAGAGTGCCGCGATGAGGATGCGGTCCGGCACGGTCCTTGCGCGCAACGCAAAGCTCAAAGGGGCACGCTTTTCGGCAAGTGCCGCATCGTCGAGGCGTTGCCAGATACGGGCAAGGCGAGCAGCCATCCGACCGATGTGTTTCGCTCTGCGCGAACGCGACCCGGAACGCAGCAGAGAGAAATGGCTGCCGATCCAGTTCAGGGGCGAGTCGATGTCTGGCCCCGGCTTCGACCTGGTCGCATAGCGACCGGCACCTCGTCTGGATTGAGCACCCGCCGATATCGTTTCGCTCGTCCGATTGCCTTCAATCTTCACTTGACCGGCCATCGTCAAATCGGAGAGCGCTGGATCAGACATGAAATCTCCCGAGGAAGAGTTGCCTGAGAGACCGGTAAAGTCTTGCGGCAACCGGGCTGGCGCCGTGATCAAATCGGACCCAGACCCTTTGGCCCCAGCGATCGTCGGCGAATGTGTCGGGTGCTTGGACGTCGACTTCAAATATGGAGTCGAGCATTGCCTCCTTGTCATGGCCCTGGGGATCCGGGGTAAATGGCCCGCCGTTCGTTGACGACAGTGCCGGCGATGGCAAATTGTGTGTCGGCTTGGGTGTTACGCGCGTGATTGCGCCATCAATCGAGGACCAGATCGCTTCATCAAAGCGGATCGATACGCCTTGCGTGCGATCGCGGACATACTCAATCTCGCTTTCCGGTACTGACGCCCTGATGACAGGTGATGCCGAGGCGATGACATACCCAACTGTCTGGCCGCGTTTGACGAAATTACCCTGCATATCCCGTTCATGCGGTACAATGAAGCGACCGTTTGCGTTCGACTTTAGCAGGAGATTGGCCTCCTGACGGTCGAGGTCGGCAAGCTCCTCGCGGGCAAGGTCGCGTTGACGGGTCAGCACCTGGGTATCATAGGGCGAATGAGCTTCGGCAGACCTGAGGCGAGCCTCAATTTCGGCAAGCTTTGCCTCGGCGTCGTGCCGCTTGGCTCCGATCAGTGGATCTTCGAGAAGGACGAGAGGATCTCCCGTCCGCACCATCGAGCCAGCAGCAACCAGCCATCCCTTGAAATGGCCGGAGACGCCAGCCACGACGCGGGCTTCGTCAGGTAGCCAGACGAGCCCGCGCACGACTGTACCCTCCGGGATCGGCACGCCCGCAATTGAAGCAGCCAGAAGTCCGATGAAGACAGCGGTAAGCCCAACTGCACGCAACCGGACACCGGCCAGCACCGGCGAAAGCAGCAAAAACTTCACGGCTTTCAAGATCGGCCAGACGATGGCCGTTACCATCATCCAGACGGCCAGCGCGATGCCTACAAAGAAGTATTTCGTCGACAGGAAAATCGCGATGCCAGCGAGCGTGACCATACGATAGACAAACGAGGCAGGAGCGTAAAAGATGAACCAGGTGCGCTCTCCTGCGGCCGCTGCCGGGTTGGTACTGTCGACCAGGCCAAACACATATCGCTGAGCCAGATAAAGATAATACTGTTGGGCTCGCGAAGCCAGGTTCGGCACTTCGATGAGATCGCTGAGGATATAGTAGGCATCAAATCTCAGGAGTGGATTGCCGTTGAAGAGCAACGTCGAAACACTTGCGACGAGCAATGCGTCATAGGCAATCGAGCGCGTGAGGCCTGGCTGTGCCTCAAGCCAGACCCACATGGCGCCTGCCGCGATCAAGAGCTCGACCATCATACCAGCAGCGGCGATGATCGCGCGCTGCCATTTGCTTGCCACGAGCGCGGAGCTCGATGCATCAACATAGGGGGCCGGCAGCAGCGTCAGAAACATAACACCAATCTCGTGCACTTCCTGACCGGCGAGTTTGGTCGCGTAGGCATGGCCAAGTTCATGCAAAATCTTCAGCAGCGGATAAACGACGATGATGGTGACGATGCTCTGCGCCGCGAGCACCTTGTCGGCCAGATCAGACGTCAGTTCACGCCAGTTCATGGCCATTTCGGCACCAAGCCAAATCACCGCAGCAAGCCATGCGATCCCGCCGACCCAACCGCAGAAAGGGCGCACGAGATGGAGGGTTGCCGCCAGGAAGGCATCGGGATCAACCAAGGGCAGCCGCAGAAACATCGGGTTTTTGAGATTTGCTGCCAAAAGCCGATCGCGCTCTGCCTTTGCGCGTCGCGTGAGGTCGTCTTCGTCGACGCTGGCGTCGGATTGCAGGATATTGGCCACATAAAGCTGAGAGGCAATGCGCAGTATCTGGTCCTGCGAAGGTGCATTATCGCCAAAGCGCGCAACGGCCTCGCGCCAGATCACCTCAAAACTGCGCTCGCCGTCCATCCGTTGCAGCAGGAAATAGACGGCTGGTGAGAAGCGATGCGCATGTGTTGAAAATCGATCGCGCACGATATACCAAACATCGCCACGCACGATGTGACGCTCGACGATGATGTCGCGCCTCAGGCGCGGCTTCAGCCGCTCCACGCGATGCCAAAGCGGCGAATGGAGCGACGTGCCGGTCATGGGATCAGCCCCCACAACTTGATCCGGAGCCAATCGATCGCAGGGTGCACCCAGATCCAGGCGAGGTTGCGCCTCTCGATCTCGATCTTGATGACGCCCTCCATGCCCGGTCGCATGCTCTGATCCTCGGCTGGAACCGTTCCGATCACTTCAAAGCCGTTGGTGCCTTCCGCCGCCTGGGCCACCGACGTGACTGAGACAATCTTGAACGGGTAGGTGCGATCAGGCAGCGCGGATAACAACATCTGGCCAGTTTGGCCGACCGCGATCTCGCCTATTTCGGATTCGGGTACGAGCGCAGTCACCCGGTATCGATCAAGCGGCGCAAGTTCGAAGAGTGTATCGCCGCGCGAAACAGGCTTACCGACAGACTGGCTCAGGTCGCCGCTGACGACGACTGCAGCAAACGGGGCGCGCAACTTTGCGCGTGCGATCATCTGCTGGGAAAGGTCAATCTCGGCATCGCTCTGGTCAATCTGTGCCCGCGCAATATTGATTTCGGCCAGATCTCGCTTGGCGAGCGCCTGATCAAGTTCTAATTGGTGCTGGCGTTTGTGCGCGATCTGGCGCAAGCGCTCAAGCTCGAGATCATTGTCCTGCAGTTCTGCAAGCACAAAGTCAGCCGGGACGATGTCGCCGGCCCGCGCATATTGTGTCCGGATGAAACCATCGAAGGGTGCGGATATGAGGCGTCGGGTCTCACCCTGGATCTGGGCGCGCGCACGCACCCGATAGGTATCGGTTGCGAAGGTGAGGAACGCTGTTGCTGCGAGGATAGCGACTGTTGTGAGCTTCCAGGCAAAGTATCGGGGCCCGAAGAGCTTTCTGATCACATCGGTCGTCCGGTCCAGGGCGATCATTGGTAGCCAGCGATCCTGCTGCCATTTGTCATGCAACAGCGGACCCGCGACGGCTGCAACCGCATCAGCGAGATCAATATCTGCCTCGGAAAATGGAGCCGCCCGTTGCATCGTGACCGCGCCGATTGCACGATCGCTACGGAACAATGGAATCGAGACGATTTCAGCGCCGCCAAGCCTGCGCGACAGGATCAAGTTGGCACTCAGGATGCCGGGTGCGACCTGATTGTTGCCAGACGCTACGATCGGTATCTCCGCGTCGATGGCCTCGTTTTGCGCGTCCTCTATTGCCCGCGAAACCGTGTCACGGCGATCTACCTTCACGCTTTGCGCAACAGCTACGAGCCGCGATCGATGGCCCCGATAGCGCCCCACTGCGACACGATCGCAATTGAACTGCCGCGTCAGAAGATTTGCGAACACACGAGCGGCATCAATACCATGGTCTTCCGCTGCGAGCGCATCAGCGGCTCCGATCAGAAATTGGGCCTTTGCAGCCGAAGCAGATCCCCGTTCGCGATCATGACGACCGAGGAAGGCCTCGATACCGGGTGCGCTCCACTGCAGATGCCGCATGATGCGGCGACTGGTCGACCTGTCGCGTGCATCGGCCTCGACAAGCACTACGCCGTTCAGTTTACCTGAAAAAATAAGAGGATAGCCGATCCTTAATTGCGCGTGCCCGGTATCCTCGATTGCGGGGCGGCGACGTTCGAGCGACGCCTCCAGTACAGCGGCGCAATTGCCCGGCAGTGGATCATCCTGCGACGTGGCTGACCGGGGAAACCGGGCAACGATCTCGTAGTGTCCCTGGTCCGGTGCACCGAGCATGAGGGCACTTTCCTGCACGTCGGGATACGATCTGCTTAAAATGGTCAGCCAGGCATTGGCGAACGCTGACAGGTCTTGGGCCTGCGCAAACAAACGCCATGCATCGGCCTCAACCGTCTGGTCGACATGTGTGTCGAAAAGCGATGAACTGGACGCACCTGTTTCACTCTGCAAGCGTTCGGCCTTCGTTACTGAACACGCATTCGGTTGGCCCGATCAAAGACCGATATCGAGTGTGCCATAGCGCGCCTCAAATTCGCGCAACCGCTCCGTCAACAACGCTGCGAGACGCTTGGCCGCATGTGGTGTCAGGACAATCCGGTTGGAGAGCTTGACGTCGAACCCCTTTGACTCCGCAATATTCAGCATACTATTTATGCCAAACAGCAGTGAAAATTCTTCGCGTGTGCTCAAAATATTGATGACGTTGGCATAATCGACGCGCATCTGGCTTTGGTCCCAGTGGACCTTTGTTGCAATTTGTTCGTCCGATTGCGGCGTCTGTATCGACTGCTTTACACTGTCACTCATAACTACCCTCATCAGGAACGAAGTAAATACAGAACAAGTTCAGCATTATAATGAATTCGAAATTAAATCAGATTGAGACTAATTGTCAAGTATGTAACAGTATACGTGAATTAATTGCCCAAACGGTCTCGTGATTCGCAGTGAAGCGATGTTTGAGAGTTTTTTCTTATCATCGCTTTGTTAGAAGAGTTGAAAATTCAGATAATATTGAAAAGCCAAGGGCGTGTTGCCGGAATAATTGAATTAAAAAATTTGAATATTATAATATTCAAAAAGCATATTTGAAATCAACACTATTTTACAGCGCTCCAGCAAATTAAGACAGTCTGAACTATGACCCGCTCCCTGAATCGGGAGCGGTCATTGCCAAAAAGCACGGAGCACGTCACCCCCCTGAAAAGTGCCCACCTGTCGTACAGTGATGTGACACCATTATCCGTAAATTGTAGCGCGCAAACACAAAAAAGCGGCCATCAAAGGCCGTTTTTGGTAGCTATTTGCACTTTTCAGCCTTGAGCTTGTCTTGCCCTTCGCCAGAACGTCAAGCCGCCGAGGACCGCAAGCACTGGCAGTCCAGCACCAGCGACTGGACCTGGCGCAGCCAAGTTGCTCACTGACGACGGCGTCAGGGTCGCAGACAAAACAGAGCCATTCGGCGAATACGAGTTGACGAGGTATGATACGCCGTAAGTGCCTGCGTTCAAGAACAGGCTGTCCGACGCGGACCCCTGCGAGTATTGAAAATTTCCGGGGATGCCGAAGATAAAATTAGATGCGGGCAACGGATTGCCAGGGTACAGGGTATCAAACACCGTTTTTCCGTCTACTGACGTAAGCGAGATAATCGAAATCGCATAAGTGTCAGACAGGAGGCTCGCTGCAAACGTGTATGTTGTCGACAGATTTACGGTGAACGCGGACGAAACCGAATTTCCGTTAACACCTACTTTTGTCGTCACAACAAAGTCAGCAAGGGCTGGCGATGATAGGGTCATCAAGAGTGCAGCTGCAAAATACTGACGCTTCATCGGATGCCCTCAAAGATATATTAAATTTTAGTAATTATTTTCACGCATGAAGTCAATGCAAATAGTGCGTTGTATTTCTTTGCAAAATACCGCTCTCGTCGTAAGTGCGTGTTTCGATACCCAATCACGGCTGACAGTTAACAGGCTGGCTAGAACAGAACTGTGACGCGCTGGAAACGCTCAGGGGCAATCGTGCATGACGCTTTCCAGCAATGTCTTCCGTTCTTTTCTGCAAAGGCTCGGGGATCGGGGTAATCTGGCGCTGTAACGATTCAGCGTCATTCCCTTCAGCGCAACGCCTGCGCCCGGACAGTGCGTGACCTCGGGCCTGATCGGATTGCAGTCATCGTACTGACCCAAGCATCTCGACGACCCCGTGACGCTCGTTACCAGATCACCGGCGAGGTCTGGTTGCCAGGCCCAAGTGGACGCTGAACCATGACAGTGTCGGTCCAGGCGCCGAACTTGTAGCCAATCGACGGCAGCCGTCCAACCTCCTGAAAACCACAGTTGTGATGCAGTCGCAGCGAGGCTTCGTTCGCGGCGTCGATATAGCCGATCAACTGGCGGAAACCGGCCAAGGCACAGGCATCGATCAAGGCCGGCAGCAGAACACGACCGACGCCCGCCCTCAAGAAATCACGGTGCACGTAAATCGAGTGCTTCAGGGCAAAGCGGTAGGCTGGACGCTTGCGGAACGGGACCGCGTAAGCATAGCCAACCAATTGGCCGTTCAGTTCCGCCGCCAGATGCGGCAAGCGCTTGGCCTTCATGTTCTTGCGGCGGCGCTTGAGATCATCTGCTTGGAGGGTGTCGTCTTCGTCGTAGACACCGGGTTCGATGCCCTTCTGGATATGGTGGCGATAGATCGCCAGCATCGCGTCCAGATCCTTGTCCTCAGTGGGGCGTATGCTGATCACGGGAGGCGTTTCGGTCATGCATGAATCCAGGGCTGATGAGTGTTCTGACAAGGTTTGCCCGGCCTGATCCATTGGAATTCGACCGGGACGCCAGCAATAGCAGACCTCGACCAAACACCGCCAGACAGGAAAGCACTCTCAACCCCGGTGACCTGGCTTGATCCACACCTCAGTCGGCTCGTTCGCGGGCGACATAGGTGTAGAACGCAATCTCGCCGTTCGGCCTGACTTCGCGATATAGGCCCTGAATTTCTGCATCAAAGCCGGGAAACAGGTTGCTGGCACGCTCAAAGGCCTCGAGATAGGCGACCATCGGCCTCGTTCGTTCATCGAGCCGTTCGCCGGGCACAATGATCGCGATGCCCGGCGGATAGACGACCCAGAGTGTCGTTGCGATCCGGCCCTCGGTCTGGCCGATCGGGACATAGTCGACGTCATTGCGCGTCAGAGAGCGGGCGGCGGCATGGGGCGTCATGGCCGGGTGCGGGCGATGCTCCGCCTTGAACATGGCCTTCTGCAGCGCGCTCATGTTCACGGACGCGTAGTAGTCGTGCATCTCGGTGCAGAGGTCGCGCAGTCCGACGCGGCTGTAACGGCCCGGTCGCTTTGCCACGAACTCCGGCATGACGTCATCAAGGCGCGCATTGTCGTCATAAAGACGCTTGAAGGAAACGAGCGCACTGACCAGCGTCCCGGCCTTGCTGGCTTCGACGCCGGGTGTCAGCAGGAACAGCAGCGAATAGAGATCGTTCTTTTCCGGCACGACCCGCGATTCGCGCAGATATTGCGCAACCACCGGGGCCGGAATACCGCGCGGCAGGTATTCACCGGTCACCACATCCAATCCCGGGCAAAGGAGTGTCAGCTTGTTGGGATCGGTCATGGCAAAACCGACGGCCGCATGCTCGAAACCGTGCCAGCTCTGATCAGCACCGAATTCCCAGAACCGGCTGTTGGCCACAAGCGCATCAGTGGCAACCGCTTCCCAGGGCGCATCGAACTTGCCGTCGGGCCGTCCCGTATCTGCCAGCGTCACTTGTGCTGGAACGAAAGGATCGAAGAACCAGCGCCGCTCAGGGAGCGCTTCCTTCTGTTCGAGTTCACGACGAACGGCGCGAAGCTTCTTTCTTAGTTCGATGCCGAGACGGATCGTGTCATCCCACAAGACTTCGCCTGAACGGCCCTTCATCATCTGCGCGCCAACGTCGAGTGAGGCGAACAGCGGATAGAATGGCGATGTGGAGGAGTGTTGCAGGAAGCTCTCGTTAAAACGCCGATGCTCGACGTGACGGGCCTGTCCGTGGATATGGCGATCCTTCACATGGATCTGCGAGGCTTGCGAGAAACTTGCCAGCTGCTTGTGGGTCGACTGGGTGGCGATGATGCCGGGTGACGTTTCATCCAGATCGGTGAGGCCCATCGAGAACCGGCCACGATAGATCGGGTGAAACTTCATGAAGCCAGCCCAGGCTTCGTCGAAGAGGATGTATTCGCAGAGGTGACCGATGCGGGCAATGATCTGATCGGCACTGTAAATGGTGCCGTCGTAGGTGCATTGTTCGATCACGGCCACGCGGAAGGGGCGCGGGCGTTTCCAGGCGTCGGGATCCTTGACCAGCGGATTTGTCCGGATCTGCTCGCGGATGGCGGCTTCATCAAGCGCATCTTCCGTGATCGGTCCGATCAAGCCATAGGCATTCCGGTCCGTTGCCAGATAAATTGGAATGCCGCCACCAAGCAGCAACGCCCCGTGATGGGCGGCCTTGTGATTGTTGCGGTCAAAGAGCACCAGATCTTCATCCGCGACCAGCGCCGACAGGACGATCTTGTTGGACGCGGACGTGCCGTTCAGGACAAAATAGGTCTTCTCTGCCCCGAAGATCTCGGCTGCGGCCTGCTGGGCCTTCAGCGCCGGTCCCTCGTGCGTCAGGAGATCGCCCATTTCGAGGATCGAGTTATCCAGATCCGCGCGGAAGATCGCTTCGCCAAAATGTTCCATGAAAGTTCGCCCGATCGGGCTGCGGCTGTAGAAAATGCCGCCATTGTGGCCGGGGCACGTCCAGAGCTGGTTGCCCTCCTCGCCATAGTCGATAAGGGCACCAAAAAACGGCGTCTTCAGCGTATCGGCATATTGACGCAGGCGGCTGACGAGGTTCTTGGCGATAAACTCCGGCGTTTCCTCGGCCAGGAACACGTATCCGTCAATATAATCGAGCACTTCGACCGGGATATCCTCGAAGCGCTTGCGCCGGACCAGCAGCACAATCGGCATCTCAAGGCCGCGTCGGCGCATCATCGCAATCAGCGAGGCCGGCTTGCCCTCCAGGCCCTTCTTGCCCCAATCGACAACGAGGCAGCCGATCGCAGCATCCGTCTGGACGGCGATTTCCGCATCTTCAGTGCGTCGCGCCCGTACGATCTGGTAGCCCATGCGTTCGATTGCACCGACGATCTCGCCGATGCGATGGCCTTCCAGATCATCTGTGTCGAACTGCGGTGCTGCGAACAGAAAGGTGAACCGTTGGGCAAAGTTCATGGCGCGTCCGTTTCGCAAGAGCACAGAATAGGATGATAGCCACGTGATGCCAATCGCCTATGACGATTGCATGACAGTTAGGGAGGCCGTGGGCCATGCTCAATCGTCAGGCAGACCGTGCAAAGGGCAGCAGCTGGGAGCGCCCTTCTTATACCGTCAGAGTGTGATTCGTTGCGCTTTTTTGAGGCGGTCGAAAAGATCACGTTTTTCAGATCGTCGGCCAGATGTGGCCAAATGCCTGCTCTTCCTATGTTGCAGTGTTCATGATACCGTCATATGCCATATAAATATTCAGCGACCAATATTCATGCCGAGTAAACAGTCCGATGACTTAAGTCGTGATGTCGCACGCCTTGTTCCCTATTATGTTGATCCAAAAGACCTGCTGGATGCCGTGCGCAAGGAACACCCGGACGTATCAAAAAAGCAAATCATCCTGGCCGCTTTTTCGGCCATGATCGAATTGGCCGAAACGGACCCGATGGCGGCAAAACGGCTGCACCATCTGGCCATCTCGAACCGGTTATGAACCGGGGCTCCGGCTCACAAATCCTGCAAACGGTGGACGTCGTGAACGACGATGCCCTTTTCCGTCGGCAGTTCCAGCCAATGCTTTTGCAAAAGGGTCCGCTTTGTGTCCTCGTAGCCGCTCTGCCAATGCTCCCGCATCGACGTGCCTGAGAACTCGTAATCCTTGGCGTGGCCTTCATAGGCCTTCTGCTGATAGATCAGGTGCACGATGTTGATCGCCGGAAGCTCGTCGAGCTCGCTTTTCAGCTTACGATCGGCGTCCGTCAGCAACTCATCGGGAACACGAGCGAGCGCGTCGTGCAGCTTGGCCTTCCAGTTTTGCATGCTGCGATAGACATCGGTCGTCAAGCGCGTCCGCGATGAATACATGATGTCCTTGTGCCGTCCGAGTACATCTTCCATGTCGCGCGGCAGGACGCCACGGGCGCTGAAGAGATCGACCTGGAAGACCAGCGAGTTCGCCTGATCATCGTGATCGAGCAGATGTTGCAACGGCGTATTGGAAACGATACCGCCGTCCCAATAAAAGTCAGTGCCGATCTTCACCATCGGCAAGGCTGGCGGCAATGCACCGCTTGCCATGATGTGTTCCGGGCCAATCTGCTCGTTGGTATTGTCGAAATAAATGAAGTTGCCGGTCAGGACGTTGACTGCACCCACCGCGAAGCGGCAAGGCCCATCGTTGATCATTGAAAAGTCGATCAGTTCCCGCAGCGTCTCTTCAAGCGGGCTTGCATCATAGAAGCTTGTTGCCGTCGCGGCTCCGGCCGGACTCATCCACGCGTTCATCGGCTGAGGCTTGAAGAAACCGGGTTGCCCCAGCATCATCGTCATCGTTGCCGATGCCGAATTGCGCATGCGGCGGAAAATATCGCCGTCCGGCGTTGTGTGCCAGATCGTCCGATCTGTGATCCGCTCCCAGAACGTGCGCAATCGCTCTAGTCGGCGTTCACGAGGATTGCCAGCGATGATGGCAGAATTGATGGCTCCAATCGAGACGCCAGTCACCCAATCGGGTTCGATATCGGCTTCATGCAAGGCTTCGTAGACACCGGCCTGATAGGCCCCGAGGGCCCCGCCGCCCTGAAAGATCAACGCAATTCGATCGCATCCCGCAGGCTTCCAAAGAGGCCTCGTTCCGGATGTGTCATTCGATCGTGTTGCCGACATCGGGGAAGCCTTCGTATCCATATGACACCTGTTCTTAAATCGGGTTAGGCACAAGAAACGTGCCCCGCTTGTAAAGGCTTAAAGTCGGGGGAATAAGTCACAGATTTAAAACAAACATATGACGTCAGACTGTCATTTATTCTTCAACAAACCCAGGCGTTATACAAGGCAATTCGGTCTAAAAATTCATTCCTGGAGTTTATACGATGACTGTTCGGGTAGCACTTGTGACTGGTTCGACCAGTGGAATAGGCTTGGGCATTGCCGAACGATTGGCTGCCAATGGTTTTGACATCATGTTGAACGGCCTCGGCGACGCTGCCCAAATCGAGGCAACCCGCGCCGATCTTGAGGTCCGCAGTGGCCGCCGCGTTTTGTTTGATGGCGCTGATCTTTCCAAGACCGAGGCCGTCGCCGAACTCGTGGCACGCACGGAGACCGAACTCGGCGGCCTTGATGTGCTCGTCAACAATGTCGGTATCCAGTTTGTGTCCCCGATCGAAGAGTTTCCGCCGGAGCGTTGGAACCTGATCCTCTCGATCAATCTGACGGCTGCCTTTCTCGCTTGCCGCGCCGCCCTTCCCGGCATGCGGTCGCGCGGCTTCGGGCGCATCATCAATGTCGCCTCGGCCCATGCACTGGTCGCTTCGCCCTTCAAATCGGCTTATGTCGCCGCCAAGCATGGCATCGCGGGCCTGACCAAGACGGTGGCGCTGGAAGCTGCAACCGCCAACATTACCTGCAATGCGATTTGCCCCGGCTACGTCCTGACGCCGCTCGTCGAAAAGCAGATTCCCGATACCGCCAAGGCGCGCGGCATCACCGAAGAAGAAGTCATTCGTGACGTTCTGCTGGCAGCACAACCGACCAAGCGATTTGTGACAGTCGAAGAAGTTGCCGCCCTCGCGCATTTCCTCGCAGGTGAAGACGCTGGTTCGATCACCGGAGCCATCATCCCGATCGACGGCGGCTGGACCGCACACTGAGGAGTTGGACGATGCGTCAATCTGACATTCTGAAGCTTCCGTCCATGCCGCTTGCCGGGCCGAGCTACCCTAAGGGTCCCTATCGGTTCATCAATCGCGAATATATGGTCATCTCCTATGAGACCGACCCCGAAGTCATTCGCGCTCAATTGCCGGAGCCACTTGAGCCGGTTGAACAGCCGATCGTCCATTATGAATGGATCAAGATGCCGGATTCCTCCGGATTCGGCAGCTATACTGAATCCGGCATGGTCATCCCCTGCCGATTTGAAGGTGAGGAAGTCAATTTCGTCGCGCAAATGTATCTCGATGACGATCCGCCGATTGCCGCTGGCCGCGAGATCTGGGGTTTCCCCAAGAAATACGCGCACCCGAAGTTGGAAGTTGCCAAGGACACGCTGACGGGGACGCTGGAATATGCCGGCCAGCTCGTGGCGATGGGCACGATGGGCTACAAGCACGAAACCATGGCAGGCAACGGCGTCCTGACCACCGCCACGCTCTCCAAGACTCAGGTGAATCTCAAGTTCATTCCGGGTGTTGATGGGGAACCGGCGTTGGCGCAGCTTGTCGCCTATAATCTGACGGAGATCTCGGTCAAGGGATCCTGGGTCGGTCCGGGTCGCTTGCACCTGATCCCGCACGTCAATGCGCCTGTGGCGGATTTGCCGGTGCGCCGCATCATCGGCGCGCATCATTTCATTGCCGATCTGACGCTGCCCTACGGTCGCATCCTGTTCGACTACCTCAAGGCATAAGATCTTTTTCGGAACGCAAACACGAGGAGCGAACCATGACCGACGACGCCAGCAACAAGGGCTTTGATCAGGAACACGTTGATCGGCTGAAGGCAGAACTTGCGGACAGTTATGACGAGGAATTTGAGCTGAGCCTTGATGAAGCTGATGAAGATGGCGAGTCAGACGGTGACGAGGCTGCATCGGGCTTGTCTCGCCGGACCTACTTCCGTGAATTGTTCCGTCTCCAGCACGAACTCGTGCGGCTTCAGGAATGGGTCCGCTACCAGAAGCTCAAAGTCGTAGTGCTGTTCGAGGGACGCGATTCCGCGGGCAAGGGCGGAGCCATCAAGCGCGTCATCCAGCGGCTCAATCCACGTGTCGCACGCGTCGTCGCGCTGCCAGCCCCGTCAGACCGCGAGCGGCATCAATGGTATTTCCAGCGCTATGTCGCCCATTTGCCGACTGCTGGCGAAATGGTTCTGTTCGACCGCAGCTGGTACAACCGCGCTGGCGTCGAGCGCGTGATGGGGTTCTGTTCGGAAGATGATGTGGCGGAGTTCTTCCGCAGCGTGCCCGAGTTTGAGCGCATGCTGGTTCGGTCCGGCATCATCCTGATCAAATACTGGTTCTCGATCACCGATGAAGAGCAGGAATTCCGCTTCAATATGCGGATCAATGATCCCTTGAAGCGCTGGAAGCTTTCGCCGATGGACCTGGAAAGCCGTCTGCATTGGGAAGACTATACCCGCGCCAAGGAAGAGATGATCGCCCGCACCCACACCGAGGAAGCCCCGTGGTGGATCGTCGACGCCGTCGACAAGAAGCGCGCACGCCTGAATTTCATCTCGCACCTGCTGACGCAGATCCCCTATGGCGACGTGCCGCAAGAACCGATCAGTCTGCCTGAGCGCATGCGCAGCCAGGACTATCAGCGGCATCCCCTGCCGGAAAATCTGCACGTGCCGAAATTGTACTGAACGAGGGTACCAGGCGCGTGTCGGCGGCACCCCCCCGGCACCGACACGCGTTCTGACAGATACGTTTCATCGCGTTCGTGCGGCTGTCGCCCAAAGAAGGGCGACCGCGAGCACAAGACTGACATCGTAGATCCAGCCCGTCGATACTGGGAGAAAGAACCGTCCCAGCAGGGATGCGGTTATGATCAGACGATCTGTGGCCAAAAGAACGGAAGCCCCGATCTAAGCTAAATAGTCTGACGACGGACAGCTGACGGTTCATTTGAGACTATCGAACTGCTTTCTTTGTGTCATAACCGCATCGAAACTTTGCTCAGCCCAGAGAACCAAGGGAGCCAAGATACCAACCAGATTGGCTCCCATGCTCGTCAATGCGTACGAAACTTCGACCGGCGGACCGGGCCTGACCGTTCGAGTTATATACCCATCCCTCTCCAGCGAGCGCAGGTTTTCTGTCAGCACGCGTTGCGTGATGTCGCCAATCGTCCGCTTGATCTCCGAGAAGCGCAGCGGGCCAATTTCCAAACTCAATAAAATCAATGACGACCACTTGCCCGTCACGTTTGCCAATACATTGCGAACGGGACATAGCCCGCTGTCCTCACTGGTTACGACGGTTATCTTGAGCATACTCGGTATCCTTTAAGTGCGTTATTGACACTAAGTGCGGAATTAATACCATGAACGTCTAGCTTATGTCAGACGTTTTTATTGAAGGGAAGCTCCATGCCTTTAAGTCAAACCAACAAAATAATTGTAGCTGATGCCGTGTCGGCAATCTTTGAGCGCTTTGACGTTGCAAGCGTCGAACGGCTGCTGAAAGTAGACTACGTTCAGCATAACCCGGCTGTTCCAACTGGTCGGGCAACGATCGTCGGCTTCCTGCCTGCGTTGAAGGAGAGCGGTATCTCAGTGACGACCCACCGGATTATCGCCGAGGGTCCTTTTGTCGTCGCCCACAACACTTACTCAAACGCCAAGCTATTCGGCGCTGACAACCTGGTCGCATTCGACGTCTTCCGTGTTGAAGATGGCAAGGTCGCGGAGCATTGGGACAATCTGGCCCCGGTTGCATCGGCGAATCCTTCAGGCCGCACGCAGGTAGACGGCCCGACTGAGACCGTCGATCTCGAAAAGACGGCAGAAAACAAGGCACTCATTTCTGCATTCGTCGAGACTGTCTTGGTTGCCGGACAGGTCCATCAAGCTGCGAACTTCATCAGCCAAGCGACCTATCACCAGCACAACACGGCCATTGGCGATGGTCTCGATGGGCTGGGTTCGGCGCTGGCTGCAATGGCAAAGCAGGGCATAACGATGAAGTACGATTCGCTTCATCTCGTGGTCGCCGAGGGCAATTTCGTTTTCACGATGTCGGAGGGCAAGCTTGGCGGCAAGCCGAGTGCATTCTTCGATCTGTTCCGCGTTCAGTCAGGCAAGATTGTCGAGCACTGGGATATCATCTCCGATATCCCAGAGGCGATGGCTCACCAGAATGGTAAGTTCGGCATGGTGGCCAAATAGACAAGCACTGCACATGAAATATTCGCCTGGTTGTACAAGATCAATTTTGGCGCATCCAAATTCCGGCTCGATTTAATCTCCCCGACAGAAATGGACTGGTCGACGATTGACGCAAATAACGTTGACGAATTCGTCCGCGACATCGTTCACACGCACATTGCTATGGCAGATGGCGCTTTCGTGAATCTGCCTGTCTCCCTGGTCGAATTGGATTAAAGCCTGCCAGGCGACACGCGTGTTGATGCCCCGGACGTACGCCTCATCGGGCGTACGTCTAAAACAGATCCGTTTAAGCCCCCAAATGATTGATCATACGTCATATTTCAGAAAGACAGACGGCTACGACGCCTCAATCCTGGGCAAAAGCCAGTCGATCAAAAAATTCACATGCAGGGAAACAGGAAATTCGCGCAACTCGCGAAACCGCGGTTGATCGCAAACGGCCAGAGACGAGCCTCATAAACTGGCCATGAGTACCCCTAAATCAGCCCAGGAAAATCGAGCCAAAACGGTACCTGAAACGCCAAAAGCCCCAAACAAGCGGGCCTTGCAAACGCAGACAGCTATCAGTGACGATTTGCAGGACTGACTGGCGGTGGTCGCGGTCATGAGCGAATTGGGATCTGTCCGAAACTGGATAAAACAGGGAACTCAAGGTGAAGACAGACTGTTCTTTCGCTTGATCGATCTCGCTGTTGTCAATACTATAGGAAATATTGTTGTATTTAACCCATTTATTTTGATCACATGAAATTAATAATAGGTAAAAATATTACGTTCAAGCGAGTGATTTTAATTAAAAATATTTTTACTCATCTTAATTTCGGAAGAGCAGACTTTTACTCACAATTTGCTGAAATGCGGCAATTTCCGTCGACCTGTCGATGTCCTTGGTCCCGTCAACAGCTGAAAGCCGGGACTTGATCCATCGTCCAAAAAGATGCGCAAAATCGTAAACAGTCCACCTGCTTCATATTAGCGCTCCTAACTGAAGGCTTACTGAGTTAATCTTTATTCACGATTGCGGCGCGGACGGCAAGGAAATGCCAACAGTGACGACAATCCTGAACGCAAGGACAGGTCCGGTTCTTGGTGTGATCGACGCCAAGACCAACTAGTTGCTGCAAACCATCAAGCTACCGGTTGTTGGCAATCCCCATCCCGTAGCGTCCAGCGAAGCAACGGCCAAGGTCTATGTGCCGGTCTGCCATCCCGGATCAACCGAAATGGCTTCCGAGAACAGCCTTCACCGGAAGCTATTTAGTCCGTGACCGTTCACTTGGGTTGCCGTCGTTGTGTCCACGTTCGCGAGCCGCGTTTTCAGCTACTGGGCTGGATCGAACCCATTGGTCTTGAATGAGGCCTGGGTCTCCGGCCCAAGCATCAACTCGATGAGTTGAGCTGCTTCTGTCGGATGGGTGGTGTGGGTTGCCAACGCAGCCGTATAAATCGACATCAACTGGATCTCGTCAGGCAGTGGCATAAGCGGCTCAAGCCCAGCAACCTTGACGGCTTCGCTTATCTGACCCATGGCGATCGCGACTTCGTGTTTGGCAACGGCCTCCATGGCTTGTTGACCGTCGGGGTAAAGCTTCAGCTTCGGCTTGATCTCTTCGGCAATCCCCATCGTCCCAAACAACTTCGTCAAATAGATGCCTGTCGTGGCGCCCTTTGCAGGGTCCGCAATACCGATCGAATGTGCTGCCAACAAAGCCGCCTTGATCGCTGCTTGATTGCTCATATCGGGATAGGATGCACCTTTAGCGACCGCAGCTCCGAGACGGACGACTCCGAGCGGCCTCGTACTGCTCTCCACAACCAGATTTTGTTTCACAAGTTCGGTCATCGTTGCCGGAGGAACAATGATCACGTCAAACGGAGTCCCGTTCACGGCCCGGTCGCGCATGGCACCAGCAGTTCCAAATGTGAAACGAACCTGATTTCCCCTGGCGTTCTCCAGGAGGGGCACAATTTCGACGGGTGCCTTTACCGCTGCAGCTGACAAGACAGCGAGATCTTCTGCGTTCGCGTTATCAGGCATTGTAAGGCCGAACAGTCCCGAAAGGGAGATTAGCGCTAATCGATTTGCAACCTTGGACATTCGCTTCTCTCCCTGAGCAGCTATCGGCGCCAATTCATTCTGGGCCGGATAAGTCCTTTGCCGTTTCAACGTTGGTCGCGCATCGATCAGACATAAATCTGCGCACGAGGGATCAGCAAGCAAGCAGTCCAACAGCAGTTAGCTTTTTATGTGTGTGTGATCCGGTGAACGACCTTTGATGTTGATTTGACGTGCTCGTCGATATTTGGCCAACTATCGCGGGGAGCACGTCAAACAATTCATTCTTGTTCGAATTTAAACCTGGTTCACTTCCTCGAGACCCCGCCGCGCAGGCTCGATGCCCCAGGCCCAGACGACAATAATCTGCAAGATCAGCAGTGCAATCATGAGGCCGGTAACGCCCATCACGCCATAGCTTTTGAAAAGAGCCACCACGATAAACGGTGAAACGATCGTCGCGCCTCGACCCAACATGTTGCAGATGCCGTTGGCCCTGAGACGAACGTCAGTTGGAAAGAGTTCAGGCGTGTAGACACCGTAAAGAAGCGCAACCAGGACGTAGATTGCCAGCAGCAGCAGGAAGCCGACGGGAACGAGAAGTTCCGGCGTCGATAGTTGCGGATAGATCAGGCCGAGAACGATTGTGGCCAGAGAGCCACTGATGATGGTCACCTTGCGCCCCAATCGATCAGAGAGGAAAGCGCCGATCGCACAGCCAAGGGGAGCGGCAAACGATATCAGGAGCGTATAGGCGAACGACCTGTTGAGGGTCAGCCCCTGCTTGACAAAGAACGTCGGCAGCCAAGTTACAAAGCCGAACAGGAGCGTGTTGACTGTCACCAGAACCACGCAACCGACGATCAGGCGCAGCAGCAACCTGCCATGAAAGAGATCACCGAGCGTGACCATCCGGGCAGGTGTGTGAGCCACAAGTGTGGGAAGCGATGCCGTGCCACCGCAGTCGGCTTCGATCTTCGCTAGCAGCGCTTCTGCCTCCATCGTCCGGCCCTTGGCTTCCAGCCAGCGGGGAGATTCAGGCATCGACTTGCGCATCCACCAGACGAACAGGGCTCCAACGGCTGCGATCGCGAAGAGCGGACGCCAGCCAAGGAGCGGGATAAGCACTGATCCCAGCAAAGTCGTCACCGGCAGTCCAGATACGACGATCAACGCCATGAATGAAAGCCAGCGACCGCGCGCCTTTGGCGGTACGAATTCGGCGAGCGTCGAATAGCCCACGACGATTTCGGCACCCAGTCCAAGCCCCATCAGAAAACGCGCACCGACCAGCCAGTCGATGGTCGGTGCAACGGCCGCCAGGATCGAGGCAAAGCCGAAAATCAACAGGTTGAGCTGATAGGTCAGGCGTCGACCGAAGGCGTCGCCAATAAAGCCGGCAATCACAGCGCCGATTGTCATGCCGAGGAAAGTGAACGACACGAACTGGGCATTCTGGTCAATTGTAGAAAAGCCAGTGGAGAGTGTGGCACCCAATACGGACGTGCCAACATAGAGGTCATAGCCATCGAAAAACATCCCGGCGCCGATCAGCCAGAACATATGTCGATGGAACGCCGAGACCGGCAAGCGATCAAGGCGTTGTCCCGAATGGACGCCTGCGGCAGCAAAGCTTGCAACGGTCATATGTTTCCTCCATTGATCAATCGTATTGAATTGTTCTTTGTTTTCAGATCGTTCGTGTATCGATTAGTCCCGCTACTTCTTCAAACGAGATTGGGTGGTGCCTGAGGAATGTCCCACCCGGCCCAATCGCATCCTCAATCGCCGAGATGACGCAGGCCGCAGCCGGGATCGTGCCGCCCTCGCCTGCGCCCTTGACGCCCAACGGATTGCGCGGACTTGGGCTTTCGAGATGGTAGATCTCGATATTCGGCATTTCGCTGGCCATCGGGAGCAGGTAGTCGGCATAGGTCGCCGTGAGCGGCTGACCTTGATCATCATGGATCATCCGCTCGTAGAGTGCATTGCCGATGCCGTGGATGACACCGCCACGGATCTGGCCATCAACGATGAGCGGATTGATGAGACGACCGCAATCATGCGCAACGACATAGCGTGTGATCCGCACGTCACCTGTCTCGGGATCCACTTCGACTTCGCACGCGTTTGAACCATGCGCGAAGGTTAGTGCGGTCGATTCAAAATAGGCTGTGGCGGCAAGGTCCGGCTCAATGCCGCCAGGCAGACGCATGCCAGCAGTGCCCGCGAGCGATTGGGCAAGTGTCGCGAGCGTCACCTTCACATCTGACGCGCCCTTCACGAACACGACACCGTTCTCGATCTCGAGATCGTCTTCCGCTGCTTCAAGCAGATGCGAGGCCGTTTTTAACGCCTTGCGACGGACTTGCTGGGCGGCCAGTTCGACCGAGGAACCAGCGGTCACGGCGACGCGCGAGGCAATTGTTGAAATCCCGAGCGGAAACTTGCCTGAGTCCGCCGCTTCAACCGACACGTTCTCCAGCGAGACGCCGAGCGCATCAGCCGCAATCTGGGCCAACGTGGTTTGATGTCCCTGGCCCTGACTGGCTGCTCCTGTCGTCACAATCACGCGCCCGCGCGAACTGACGCGCACCGTGGCCCCTTCGAATGGGCCAAGGCCCGTATCCTCGACGCAGGAGGCTAAACCAAGCCCGAGCAACTTGCCACGGCTAGCAGCCTCGGCACGCCGCGCGGCAAAACCATCCGCATCGATCTTGTCCAGAACGAGATTGAGTGCAGCGGTGTAGTCGCCACTGTCGTAGGAGATGGGTGAACCATCGCGTGCCTTGGTGCCTGTCACATAGGGCATTTGTTCGACGCGAATGAAGCTGCGTCGCCTGATCTCTTCACGCGGCAAGCCGAGATGGCGTGCAACGCGATCTGCAAGTCTTTCCAGCACAAAGGCGACGCTCGGACGTGAGGCCCCGCGCACTGGCGTCGTCGGCACCAGATTGGTCAAGACGATGTCGATCGAAATATCAAGCGCTTCAAGCGCATAGGGGCCTGGAAAGGAACCGAGCGCCGTTGCTGGCAGGATCGCGCCGTAGGGCGCATAGGCGCCATTGTCATGCAGGCAGCGTCCGCGTACGCCGAGTAGACGGCCGTCATTGCTGGCAGCAACTTCCAACTCCCAGATCTGGTCGCGCTGCTGCGTGGTTGCCAGGAAATGCTCGGAGCGGTCTTCGATCCATTTGACGGGTTTACCCGTCATCATCGCGGCAAGCGCAACGGCGGCTTCCTCGGGATAGACGGCAGCCTTGGGGCCGAACCCGCCGCCAACGTCGGGTGCCCGGACGCGAACGGCGCTTTCATCAAGGCCGAAATAACTCGCCAGGTTGCGCCGGACCAGATAGGGCGATTGGGATGACGTCCACATTTCCAACCTGCGGTCATCCGCGTCGAAGGTGGCGATGACGCCGCGCGTCTCCATCGAATGGCATCCGCCGCGATGCACGGTAAATGTCTCTTTCAAGACATGATCGGCCCGAGCGAAAGTTCCCGCCACATCGCCAAAGGCTGTCTTGAGCGTGGCAAGCCGGTTGTCCGCACGCTCGCTGCGAGCCTTGGGCGCGTCTGGGTCGAGCGCATGGGCCAGATCCGCCGCGACCGGCAATGGCTCAATGTCAAGATTGATCCGTTCGGCGGCGTCTTCGGCCTCGGCCCGGCTTGTCGCCAGCACCATTGCAATCGCCTCGCCGACATGACGCACCTCGCCCGAGGCGAGCGGCTCATAGGTAATCGGTCCCTGAATGAGCGGATGTGGCGCAAGTTGCGGCAGGGGTCCCGAGGCAAAGGCCGCGAAATCCGACATGACGTAGACAGCCAGAACGCCAGGCATCGTCCGAGCAACGGATGTGTCGATTGACTGGATCAGGCCATGGGCAAGCGAGGAACGCACAAAGGCCGCATGAACCACTCCGGCTGGATGGATATCATCGACATAACGACCACGCCCCGTCACAAGCCGGGCATCTTCGAGGCGCTGGACACTGGCACCAAACAGACGCGCACCCATCCTCAGGCTCCCTTACGGCTGGCTGCGACATCAAGTGCGGCGGCGACGATACCCTGATAGCCCGTGCACCGGCATATGTTGCCAGAAATGGCCTCACGAACCTCGGTTTCGCTCGGGTTCGGGACCTCTTTCAAGAACGCGTGCAACGTCATCAGCATGCCCGGCGTACAGAACCCGCATTGCAGTCCGTGATGCCGTGAAAACGCGGCTTGCAGATCTGACAGGGCTCCGTCGGTGGCCAGACCTTCAACGGTTTCAACGGTCGATCCGTCGGCCTGAACGGCGAGCATCAGGCAGGCACGGACAGGCTGGCCGTCAACGATGACGGTACAAGCACCGCAAACACCGTGTTCACAACCGACATGGGTTCCGGTTGCTTCAAGCGAATGGCGCAGAAAATCAGCCAGATTGACGCGGACGTCGGTTTCGGCAGTCTTTGCTGCGCCGTTGAGGGTCAACGAAATCGTGCGTGTATCGCTCATTGTGTGATCCCTGACCGCTGAAAGGCCGCGAGAACCGCGCGTTCGGTCACCACGCCAGCCAGACGCCGGCGATAGGTTGCGGAAACCTGTGGGTCGGTCATGGCATCAATGCTGCGTGCTGCTTCGACCAAGGCCGCGATCGCCGTGCGATCTGGTCGGGCACCGACCAGCGCCGCTTCAGCCTCGCGCAATCGCACGGGAACTGCATCGACGCCCATCACGACAGTGGCGATCCGCTCAATCGTACCTTGGTCCGAGATATCCACCAGACAACCGGCACCGGCAATCGCGAAGTCACCATGGCGTCGCGCATATTCGTAAAAGCCCCATCCATGACCAGCGTCTGCCGGCTGCCAAGGCTTAAATCGAATGCCTTCAAGAACTTCGCGTTCATCCAGCGCGGATGTCAGCATGCCGAGGTGCCAGTCAGCGTAGCCGACCTCGCGCGTGCCATCCGGGCCACCGATTTCAAATATTGCGTCATAGAGGGCCGCTATGGCCGGGATCTCGGCCGAGGGATCCAGATGGCAACACGAGCCGCCAATGGTCCCACGCGAGCGGGTCTGCACATGGCCGACATGATCCAGCGCCTCTGTCAGGATCGGCAGGTCATTGGCCACGATCTCGGACGCCTTGACTTCGCGTTGCCGCGTCAGCGCTCCAAAACGGACCTCAGCCCCTTGGCGACTGATCCCGCCAAGTCCATCCACGCGGTTGAGATCGACCAGATGCGTCGGCGCGACGATGCGAAAGTTCATCATCGGCATCAATGATTGCCCGCCCGCCAGCAACTTGAGATCATCAAGCCGTCCGAGAAGCCCCATGAGATCCTCACGGGTGCGGGGGTCGTGATAGTGAAAGGCTGCCGCTTTCATCCGAGTTCCTATGGCACGATGGCTGTGCGGGTGAGTTCCCGCAACACGCGCTTGCGCGCGCGACCGACATGATTGCCGAGAATGCGGCCGGCTCGCCGTCCGTCACGGGCCTGCAGGGCGTCAATGATATCGCCATGCTCGGCAACAAGTGCGGCGTGTGTGCTGGTGTCGACTTGCTTCAAGCTGACATGCACAAGCCGATCGAATTGCTCGATGACCTGAAGTGTCGCGTCGCGCAAGCGCCGGTTTGCGCAGGCCTGGGCTATGGCAACGTGAAATGCGCGATTGTAGGCAACAAAAGAGATTGACGCTTTGTCCAGGCTGTTGGCGGCAAATGCTTCGACCGAACGGAACACGTCAAAATCGCGCAGCGTCGCATCGGAAGCTGTCGTCACTGCATTCTGTGCGCAGGCGGGCTCCAGCATCGCCCGGAAATCAAAGAGATCGTCGGCGTCTGAAATGGAAATCGGTGTCGCCTGGTAGCCCTTGCGGGCATGGATTGCGACGAGACCCTCTGCTTCCAGGCGCAACAGCGCATCGCGAACGGGTGAGCGCGATGAGGCAAACCGCTCGGACAAGTCTGGCTCGAATATATCCGCACCCGGCGCAATCGTGCAATCGAGCAGCTCCCGCCGCAGCGTCGCGTAGATCTGGTCGCGTATCAGAGTGACTGAATTCTGGCTCATTCGAAATTTATGGAGCGATATAATTGCGCTGTCAAGAGAGAGCCTTATTCGAGAAAAATTCGTCTTAAACATTGATTTTAATTAGAAAAAAACTAAGGTTGACGTTTTGATTGATATAAGATTTGTTTAGGTAACGAGTTAATCTGATATATCACAAATTTGCAGGAGTCGTCATGAACGAGGTCAAATTCGCCGGCGGAGAGTTGACGGGCGTCCAGTTGGGCGCAGGCCGAGACATCGTGATCTTGCACTCCCTGCTTGTTGATCGAACCGCTTTTGATCCGGTCCTGGACGAATTGGCGGCGCGATTTCGCGTGACCTTGATCAATTTGCCGGGCTTCGGCGGATCGCGCCCGATACCCGCCGGTATCGAGGGCTACGCCGATCATATCGCGCGCCTGTTCGAGACTGGCGTTTTCGGATCGGACACGATCGTCATTGGCAATGGGTTCGGCGGGACCGTCGCAGTTGCGATGGCCATTCGCCACGGCGCAAAGTTTGGCCCGCTCGTCCTCAGCGATGTGGCTGCGGGCTTTCCGCCTGAAGGCCGCAAGGCCTTTGAAGTCATGGCCGACAAGGTGACCCATGAAGGCCTCGGATCGATTGCGCTGATCGCCGCCAAACGCGTATTCCACGATGCCTACCTCGCCGCGCACCCCCAAGCGATCGAGGTCCGTCGCCAATCGCTCCTGAAGATTGCACCGGAGGCTTTCATCGCGGCGTGCAACACGTTGGTCGGGACGGACCTGGTTCCGCAATTGGGTAAGATCAAAAATCCGACGCTCGTCGTCTACGGCGAACTCGACGCGGCCACTCCGCCCGCCCTGTGCAAGCATCTGGCCAGCGGAATTCCCGGCGCTCAGATCATCGAACTGCCGGGATGCGGACATTGTCCGCCACTTGAGCAACCCGACGCCTTCCTGCGCGCCGTATTACCGTTCCTGGCGCATTGAACAAAGGCGGGGAACACAGGTTGGTCCTGGCAGACCCGTTTGGCTCGGCAAAAGTCGTGCGGGCTTGATGGAAGCCGACGCTGAATTCCGCTTGTCACGTGTCCGCATCACTCATGTTGCCTGATCGATTTGACGGTCAAGGCATGGCTGAACTGAGCGCGGCTATGGCCTTTGCAACGAAGCCGGATCAACATGCTTTGGGGGGCCAGTTGATTGACGCGCATCGTCCGTCTGCTATCGTCGACTGACCGAGTTCAACGACGGTCATGCGGGCCAGACACCTTCGGGGTAAACTTGAGGAGTGGTGCATGTCGTTCGAAGTCCCCACTATCGACATAAGCGCGCACGTCGAACACCGGTCGGAAGCTGATCGTGCCGCCGTCGCTGGTTTCGTCGATCAGGCGTGCACCGACGTCGGGTTCATGCAGATCATTGGCCACGGCGTATCGTCTGACGTACAGGCAGATCTGGCTTCAGCCCTCGACGATTTCTTCGGGATGCCGCTTGAGGAAAAAAAGCAGTACCGGGTGCCGAACGCCAATCGCGGTTACAGCCCGCCGAAGAGCGAGTCCCTGTCGCTAAGCCTTGGCGTCGAGTCCGCGACGCGAATGAACGACTTCTTCGAGGCCTTCAATGTAGGTGCAGAGGCACGGTCGTTCCCGCATCTTGACCTTGATGAGCGCGACTATGGCATCAATCTCTGGCCGGCGATTTCACGCTTTGAGGACCGCGTCGCTCGTTATTTCGGAGAAGCCCGACGTGTTGCCCGCACCCTGACAGCGATTTTCGCCGACGCTCTGGGGGCGGAACGTGACTATTTCAACGCTATTACCGACCATTCCATCGATGTCCTGCGCATGAACAACTACGCTCTGCCGCCAGGCCATGACATCAGCCTCGACGGTGACCTGATCGGCATGAGTGAGCATACCGATTTCGGCATAGTCACTGTGCTCTGGGCAGATCAAGTGGCGGGGTTGCAGGTTCTCGGACAGGATGGACTTTGGCACGATGTCATGCCAGCTGATGGGGCCCTGCTGGTCAATCTTGGCGATCTGACGGCGCGTATTACGAATGACCGTTGGAGATCGACACTTCATCGCGTCAAGCCACCCGTTGTGAACGGCATCATTCACCGCCGCCGCTCTGTCGCGTTCTTCCACGATGGCAATGCTGATGCCGTCGTCAGCACGTTGGACCACTTCATCGATCCGGGTGATGGCCTTGCCTATGAGCCGATCACTGTCCGTGACCATGTAGCCGCCAAACTGGCCGGTTCGCGACAGGGGCGCAAAAACCTCGCTGCAGCCAGGGAAGCAGAGCGTGTCCTGACGTCGGTCGAGCGGCTGGGGTAAGCCTTCCGGGCTCACCGCTTTTCGACGGAGCAATGACCGGCAGGTGAGTAACTGTCTGTTGGGCGCCAAAGCGATGTCGGAATCTAGGCCTCAGTCAAAATCCTCGAAACACCGGAGCCATGCACGTCAAGCAAAAAATCAATAATAAAAAATAAGATCGCTAATTTATGGCGGATTATACAGCCGGGATCGAACGCCTCTTTGAAGCGAAATTGCAGATAACTGCGAAATTAACAGGGAAAAATCCACTTTAAGAGTTTGAACTTAGCCAAAAATCCTAAACAAATAAATGATTTTTCGAATATTTTTGTATTCTCATCAGAAAATTAACAGGGAATGTCTCCTCGCATAACGGCGTACCAGACAGATCAGTACAGGGAACCAAGGATGGCATTTCAAGTCGACAGGATTGGCAACAGGTTGAACATTATCGGCGAGTCGAAAATATTTTAGGTGACGCGCTTCAAGCCTTCGCAAGGACTGTCATCTCGATTGTTTTTGGCTTCTCCGATTGGTTACACTGATGTGGCCAGCGAATATAGGCCGGCCATTGCTGGAAAATTCCGGGCGTTGTCTTTGCAACTCGGCTTGTACACATGAGCTTCGCATCGCCGGTTCCTCGTCGAGAAGGCGGAGTTGGAGGCTCGGTGAATCGTGCCTTGCGACAATGGAACGTCAGAGCCTCATGCTGTAACC